>NZ_KE386602.1:0-116909 GCF_000427885.1 Glycomyces tenuis DSM 44171 | reverse complement strand
GTAGAGGTGTTCGAGGGCGAGTTGGTCGAGCGCTTCGAAGGCCATGCCCTTGGCGGCGAGGCCGTCGATGTCGACCTCGACGTCCTTGACCTCGGCCCAGGTCTCCCCTGCGGCCAGGGTCGGGATCGCGAGCTGGTCGACCCGCGCGGCCTTCAATGCCTCCTGCACCGCCGCATCGGCCCGGAACGCCCGCACCTTCTCGCGCAGGATCAGGTAGTTGCGCATGCACGCCGCGGCCGAGACCCACACCCCTTCGTCGTCCTCGGTGCGCGGGGGNTTGAAGTCGAAGTGGATCGGNCCNGNNTACTGGCCCTTGGCGATNCCNTCNTCGACCGCGTCCACGGCCCAGAACGCCCCGCCCACGTTCCCGGCCCCGAAGCGCAGGTCCTGGTCATAGCGCGGACCGGTCTGCCCGTTCAAATCGATGTGGTAGAGCTTGCCGTGCCACAGCGCCTGGCGGATCCCCGCGGCGTAGTCGAGACCGGCCATCTCCTCATGCCCGATCTCGGGGTTGATCCCCACCAGCTCGGGCCGCTCGAGCTCGTTGATGAACGCCAGGGCATGCCCGATCGTGGGCAGCAGGATGTTCCCCCGCGGCTCGTTCGGCTTCGGCTCGATCGCGAACCGGAGGTCATAGCCTTGAGCGGTCACGTACTCGCCGAGGACGTCGAAGGCCTCCTTCATGCGGGCCATCGCCGACTGGACGTCCTTCGACCCGCCCGACTCGGCGCCTTCCCGGCCGCCCCAGGCGACGTACACCTTGGCGCCCAGCTCAGCGGCGAGGTCGACATTGCGCATGACCTTGCTGATGGCGAAGCGGCGCACGTCCCGGTCATTGGCGGTGAAGCCGCCGTCCTTGAACACCGGGTGCGAGAACAGGTTCGTCGTCGCCGTGGTGACCTTCAGCCCGGTCTCGTCGAGGGCCTTCTTGAAGGCCGCGATGGTGGCCTCGCGATCGGACTCGTCGAAGGCGAACACGTCGTTGTCGTGGAAGTTCACGCCATAGGCGCCGATCTCGGCGAGCTTGCGCACCGCCCGATCGGCGGCCATCGGCGCCCTGGTGGCCGACCCGAACACGTCCTGCGCCGCCCAGCCGACCGTCCAGATCCCGAACGAGAACTTGTCCTCAGGCACCGGCGAGTACTTGTCACTCATAATGCTTGTCCTTTGCTGCTTACTGGTGGGACGCCCACGAGGCCGTCTCGTCTCGGAGCGTCGAATACTGCTCGGACACCGCGGTCGCGGCAGTGCCGTCACTTGCGGCGCTGTACTGCGCAGTGTCGCCTACATTCCACTGCGGCGGTGTCGCTTCGCCGGACAGGGCCCAGGCGGCCTGCTTGGCCGCGCCGAGCGCCACGTACTCGGCCGAGGGGGGCACCTCCACGTCCACGCCGAACACCGTCGGCGCGATGCGCCGCACGGCCTCCGAGGCCGAGGCGCCGCCGATGAGGAGGACGCGCCTGGCATCGAGGCCCTGCGCGGCCATGGCGGCGATGCCGTCGGCCTGGGCCGAGAGCATGCCTTCGACGGCGGCGCGGGCCAGGTCGGCGCGGGTGGCGCCGGTGGTCAGGCCGGACAGCACGCCCGTCGCGTCGGGGCGGTTCGGGGTCCGCTCGCCGTCCAGGTACGGCAGCAGGGTCAGCCCGCCCGCACCGGACTCCGCGGCCAGGGCCAGGGAGTCGAACTCGGCGTGGTCGACGCCGAGCAGGCGGCGGAACGTGTCGAGCACACGGGCGGCGTTCAAAGTGGTCGTCAGCGGCAGGAACCGTCCGGTGGCGTCGGCGAACCCGGCGACCATGCCCGTCACATCCGCGGCCGGGACGTCCGAGACGCCGACGACGGTGCCGGAGGTGCCGAGGGAGACCAGGACGTCGCCCGCGCCGAGACCGAGGCCGAGCGCGGCACCGGCGTTGTCGCCGGTGCCGGGGGCCACGGCCGCGCCGTTCGCGGTGCGGCCGACGATCTCGTTCGGAGCGGCGACGCGCGGCAGGGCCGCGTCGTGGCCGAGGGCCTGGACGAGCTTGTCGCGCAGGTACTCCCCCGTCTTCGGCGACCAGTAGCCGGTGCCGGAGGCGTCGGAGCGGTCCGTGGCCGCCTCGGCGGCCGAGGCGCCGCGCAGCTTCATGGTCAGCCAGTCGTGCGGGAGCATGACCGAGGCGACGCGCCCCGCGTGCTCGGGCTCGTTCTCGGCGAGCCAGGCGAGCTTGGTGACGGTGAAGGAGGCGACCAGGACCAGGCCGGTCTCCGCCGCCCAGGTCTCGGGGCCGCCGCCTTCGGCGATGAGCCGCTTGGCCTGCGGGGCCGAGCGCGTGTCGTTCCACAGCAGCGCGGGGCGGATGACCTCGTCGCGCTCGTCGAGGACCACCATCCCGTGCTGCTGGCCCGAGACCGCGACCGCCTCGGCGCGGTCGAGGATGCCCTCCCCGGCCCGCTGGAGGGCGTCCCACCAGTGGTCGGGGTGGCATTCGGTGCCGTCGGGATGCGGGGCCTTGCCCGAGTCGACGATCTCGCCGGTCTCGGCCTCGACCAACAGGACTTTCGTTGACTGCGTGGAGGAGTCAATCCCCGCGACTAGCGTCATTTGCGCTCCAGTGCGACCTTCTCGGGCTTGCCGGTGACATCGATGAGCTCCACCTTAGCGATGTCGGCGGGGCCGCTCGCGAGAAGGGTCACGGAATTCTCGGAAACTTCCACCGAAACTTCCGTGTCACCGTCGACGTCGGAGAGGGTGACGCCTTCGCTCGGGCGCCCCCACACCTCGAGGGTGATCGCCTCGAACGGTCCGTCGGCGATGCGCTCGCCGGACGCGATGCGCGGGATGATCGCGCCGTAGCGCACGAACAGCGGGAAGGTCTCCAGGCCGTGCTCGGTGTCGATGTAGCGCCCGCCGGTGACGACCTCCTTGGTCCAGTAGTCGATCCACTGCCCCTCGGGCAGGTAGACCTTGCGCCGGCCGGACGGGTCGTTGACGGGGGCGACGAGCAGGTCCTTGCCGAAGCGGTACTCCTGGTCGGCGTTCCAGGCGACCGGGTCGTGCGGGTCGTCGACGCTGAGCGCGCGCAGCATCGGCTCGCCGGTGCGCGAGGAGTGCACGGCCGCCGAGTAGATGTACGACATCAGGGAGTAGCGCAGCTTGAGCGACTCGGTGGCGAGGCGCTCGGCCTCCTCGGAGAACTCCCACAGCTCGCGGGTGGTGGTGCCGTGGTAGCGCAGGAGCGGGGAGAGCGCGCCGAACTGGGCCCAGCGGATGTAGAGGTCGTCGGTGGGCCTGCCGTTGAAGCCGCCGGTGTCGTGGGACCAGAACGGCACCCCGGACAGGCCGTGGGACAGGCCGCCGCGGATGGTGCTGCCGAGGCCCGACCAGGTGGTCTGGACGTCGCCGGACCACTGGGCGGCGTGGCGCTGGCCGCCGAGGAACGAGGAGCGGGCCCACACCAGCTCGTGGCCGTTGATCTCGCGGGTGACCTCGCAGACGGCGTCGTTGTACAGCAGCGTGTAGACGTTGTGCAGCTCGGTGCCGCTCATGCCGTTGTGGGCGACGGCGTCGGCCGGGACGCCTTCGGCGAAGTCGGTCTTGTACAGCGCCGCGCCGGCCCGCAGCGGGCCGCGCAGCAGCTCCTTCCACCACTCGACGGCGTCGGGGTTGGTGAAGTCGACGATGCCGCTCGGCTCGTGCGAGCCGTTCCAGACGTCGGCGACATAGGTCTCGCCGGCGGCGTCCTTGAGGAAGTAGCCGCGCTCGTCGCCCTCGGCGAAGACCGGCGACTTGGCCGAGATGTAGGAGTTCATCCACAGGCAGACGCGGAAGCCCTGCTCGGCGAGGTCGGCGAGCATCCGCTCGGGCTCGGGGAACTGGGCCGGGTCCCACTGCATGTCGGACCAGTACGGCTCGTGCTGCCAGAACGTGTCGAGGTGGAGGACGTCGCAGGGGATGCCGCGCTCGCGGATCTTCTTGGCGCGCTCCATGACGCGCTCGTGGCTGTCGACGAAGAAGCCCGAGGAGATCCAGGTGCCGAAGGCCCACTTGGGAGGCAGCGCCGGACGGGAGGTCAGGCCGTCGAAGCGGTCGAGGATCTCGACGGGAGTGGGCCCGGCGATGACGAAGTACTCGAGGACGTCGTCGGGGACGAGGAACTCGACGGCGGCGTGGGTCTGCTGGGCCACGTCGAACTCGACGGGCGAACCGGAGTTGACGAGGATGCCGTAGCCGCGGTCGGACATGTAGAACGGGACGTTCTTGTAGGCGCGGATGGACTCCGAGCCGAAGGCGTCGAAGTTCCACATCACCGGGCGCTGGCCGCGGGCGTTGAGGGGGGCGAAGCGCTCGCCGAAGCCGGCGAAGGCCTCGTCCGGGGCGGCGGTGAAGGACTCGTGGTAGGCGGCGGGTTCGCCGTCGACGAGGGAGCGGCCGAACGGGAGGGTGCGCAGGCGCCCGGAGATGTCCTGCTCGCCGGGGTTCTGGGCGACGAGGGTCCGGCCTTCGGCGTCGGTGTAGCGCAGCGACCAGGTCTCGAGGGTGGCGACGGCGCGCACGGAGCCGGCGTCGACGACGAGGGTGTCACCGTCGACGGCGATCCGGGCCCCGTCGAAGGAGCCGGTCTCGACCATCTCGAGGATCTTGGAGGCGGCGGGCCTGGTGCCGGGCTCGGCGGACAGGCGGGCGCGGATGACGCCCTCGCCTGCGACGTCGAGGCCGACGTACAGCTCCTCGCCGGCGGAGGTGGTGGCCTTGAGGGTCACCGAGGAGGCGCCCCGCTCGACGACCTCGGCGGACTCGACGGCCGAGAGGCCCTGCTCGCCGACGGCGCGCTGCGGCAGTTCCGGCGGGTCGGCGACGAAGAACTCGCGTGCGACCAGAGGCGGGCGATAAGGCATTCGTGACTCCTGCGGTTCGGATGTTCCATGCTTGACGTGCGCCTCTCGCCGCCGGGGCGGCGGCGCGGGCGCACGACGATCTTTAGTTTATCGACTAATCCAACAAACTGCATCACGGGGCTTTGGCTTACTTTCGGCGCGCACGGGTACGAGCCTATTACGCTGACCTGAGACGTTGAGAGAAACGAGAGTTCCTTGCGAGGTATCGACATGTCGACCGTCCGCTCCACTCTGTCCGACGAGAACCGCGACATCACCGCCGGCGCGCTTCAGGGAGCGCTGGTCGATCTGCTCGACCTGTCGCTCGTCGGCAAGCAGGCCCACTGGAACGTGTACGGCAAGCACTTCAGATCACTCCACCTCCAGCTCGACGAGGTCGTGAGCACGGCGCGCAACGCCGCCGACACCGTGGCCGAGCGGGCCATCGCCATCGGCGTGAGCGCCGACGGGCGGGCCTCGACGATCGCGTCGGAGTCCTCGGTGCCGAAGGTGGAGGCCGGGCAGATCGCCGACACCGAGGTGGTGACGCTGTTCATCGAGGCCTACACCGCGGTCATCAGCAACATGCGCGAACGCATCGACGCCACCGAGTCGGCCGACCCGGTCACCCAGGACATCCTCATCAGCATCACCGCCGAGCTGGAGAAGCAGTCCTGGATGTTCCAGGCCGAGCTCGGCTGAGCCCGGGACCGGCCGCAGACGACGCACAGCGTCGACCGGGCCGGGGACGTTCGTCCCCGGCCCGGTCGACGCTGTGCTGTGAATGATCAGCCCGCGGTGCAGGTGACCTGTGGCGAGGCGCTGGCGCCGGAGCCGACGAAGCCCCAGGCGTTCATCGTCTGACCGGCCGCGATATTGGCGTTCCAGCCCACGTCGCTGGCCGTCACCGAGGAGCCGGAGCTGCTGATGTCGGCGTTCCACGAACTGCTGATCGACTGGCCCGAAGGCCACGTCCAGTTCAAGGTCCATCCGCTCACCGCGCTGTCGCCCGCGGTGATCAGGACGTTGCCCTGCCAGCCCGAACCCCAGTCGTTGACCACGTCGATCACGGCGGTGCAGTCACCGTCGCCGGTGGGAGGCGGCGTGGTGTCGTCCGGGGGCGTCGTGTCGTCGTCGGGCGGGGTGCCGCCGAGGACCTCCAGGACCGCGTCGTAGGCGGGCTTGGTGGTGTAGTCGTCGTTGTAGAGCAGCGGGGCGCCGTAGCCTTCGAAGACGTCCGGGACCCACGAGTCGCCGTCCCTCAGGCCCCACACGGTCACGCCCGAGCAGTCGGCGATGTTCGTGCAGATGTCGACCACGCGCCGGAAGTCCTCGGCCTGCTGCTCGAGTTCCTGCTGCGAGGCGGGCATCTGGATGCGGACGTCGAGCTCGGTGATGCGGACCTTGAGGCCGAGGTCGGCGAAGCGCTGGAGGTTCTGCTCCATGTTGCCGGGCACCTGGCCGAGGATCAGGTGGGCCTGGAAGCCCATGCCGTCGAGCAGGTTCTGGGAGACCAGGTCCTGCGCCATCTGGTAGTACGTGTCGGACTTGGCGTTGATGCCGTCGATCGAGTAGTCGTTCATGTAGAGGTCGGCGCTCGGGTCGGCCGCTCGGGCGTACTCGAAAGCCTGCTGGATGTAGCCCTCGCCCAGGCCGCGCAGCCAGAACGAGTCGCGCAGCTGGCCGTTCGAGTCGCCGACGACCTCGTTGACGACGTCCCAGGTGGCGACGTCGCCCTCCCAGTGGTTCATCGTGGTCGTGATGTGGTCCTCCATCGCCTGGCGCAGGGCCTCACCGGAGAGGTTCTGGACCCAGCCGGGGCTCTGGTTGTGCCAGACGAGGGTGTGGCCGTGGACCGACATGTCGTTCTCCTGGGCGAACGCGATCAGCCGGTCGCCCTGCGAGAAGTTGAAGCTGCCCTGGGACGGCTGGACCGCCTCCATCTTCATGCCGTTCTCGGCGGTCACCGAGTTGAACTGGGTGGCGATGGTGTTGCGGTAGGTCGAGTCGTTCTGCAGCAGGCTGTCGTTGACGGCGACGCCGATGTCGATGCCGAGGGCGTCGGCTCCGCTGCGGAGGGTGGATTGCTGGGCGTTGGCGAACTGGGTCGACAGGGCGAATCCCGCGCCTGCCATGACGACGGTGGCGAGTCCCGCTATCCATGCTCTACGGCGGGTGCGAGTTTGCAACACGTTTGCTCCTCATGCTTCTGCCGCGCGTGAGGGGACGAGGCATTGATCAATAGGGAGCGAAGCGCTCCCATAGGTGGACACAGCCTAATAGTTTCATCGATGTGTGTCAATAATATGATGGCAGCGGAGTTGCCGAAACAGTTTCGCTCGGGACCCCTCCCGCCCGTGCGGCCCTACGCTTCGGCCATGCAGATCGACGAAATGAGCACCGAGCGGCCCTCCGCGAGCCCCAAAGTCGTCATAGCGATGGTCCTCCTGTGGCTGCTCGCCGCGCTGAGCGTCTTCGCCACTTTCTTCGCATGGCAGGACTACGGCGCCCGGATCGAGCACAACCAGAATCCCGACTCGGCCATGCTGACCGCGTTCTCCGCCATGATCGTCATGGCCATGGCCCTGCCGTCGGCCACCGGCTTCCAACTGCGGAAGAACTGGGCGAGGGTTGTCGGCATGGTCCTCAGCGCCCTGGGCTGCGTCGGCGCGCTCTTCAGCCTCGCGGTCGGCCCGGCGGGCCTGATCGCGCTGGCGCTGTACGGCGTGCTCTACGCGATGCTGATCTCGGCCACCGCCAAGGAGTGGTGCGGCAGGCCGAGGCGGAGGGGGGCGTGGGACTGAGCGACCCACGCCCCCGCGGCTACTTGGCGACGATCGAGACCATGCGGCCGGGGACGACGATGACCTTCTTGACGTCCTTGCCGGCCAGGTTCGCCGCGACCTTCTCGTCGGCCAGCGCGGCCTCGCGAACGGCCTCCTCGCCCGCGTCCGCCGCCACCTCGACGCGGCCGCGGACCTTCCCGTTGACCTGCACCGGGTACGTCGCGGTCGCCTCGACCAGGTAGCGGTCCTCGGCGACGGGGAAGTCGACGTAGGCGACGCCGCCGGTGCGGCCCAGGCGCTCCCACAGCTCCTCGGCGATGTGCGGGGCGACCGGGGCGACCATCAGCACCAGGGCCTCGGCGATCTCGCGCGGCACCTCGTCCAGGCCGGTCACGTGGTTGTTCAGCGTGATCAGCTTGGCCACGGCCGTGTTCATCCGCAGGTGCTCGTAGTCGTCGCGGACCCCCGCGATCGTCTTGTGCAGCTCCTTCAGCGTCGCCTCGGCGGGCGGGACGTCCGCCACGGTGACCTCGCCGGTCTCCTCGTCGACGATGTTGCGCCACAGGCGCTGCAGGAACCGCTGCGAGCCGACGATGGCGCGGGTCTCCCACGGCTTGGAGTCGGCCAGCGGGCCCATCGACATCTCGTAGACGCGGAAGGTGTCGGCGCCGTACTCGGCGCACACCCCGTCGGGAGTGACGACGTTCTTCAGCGACTTGCCGATCTTGCCGTACTCGCGGTCGACCTTCTCCCCTTCGTAGTAGAAGACGCCCTCGACCTCGGTGACCTCCTCGGCCGGGACGTAGACGCCCCGCTCGTCGGTGTAGGCCCACGCCTGGATGTAGCCCTGGTTGAACAGGCGCCGGAACGGCTCGCGGCTGGAGACGTGCCCCAGGTCGAACAGGACCTTCTGCCAGAAGCGGGCGTACAGCAGGTGCAGCACGGCGTGCTCGACGCCGCCGATGTACAGGTCGACGCCGCCGACGTCGTCCCCGTCGGCCGGGCCCATCCAGTACGACTCGTTGCCCGCGTCCACGATCCGGTCCGCGGACTTCGGGTCGGTGTAGCGCAGCTCGTACCAGGAGGAGCCGGCCCAGTTGGGCATGGTGTTGACCTCGCGGCGGTACGTCTTGGGCCCCTCTCCCAGGTCCAGCTCGACCTCGACCCAGTCCTTGGCGCGGCCCAGGGGCGGCTCGGGCGCGGTGTCGGCGTCGTCGGGGTCGAAGGTCTTCGGCGAGAAGTCCTCCATCTCCGGCAGCTCCACCGGCAGCTGGTCCTCGGGCAGCGCGACGGGCAGGCCGGTCTCGTCGTAGACGATGGGGAACGGCTCGCCCCAGTAGCGCTGGCGGCTGAACAGCCAGTCGCGCAGGCGGAAGGTGGTCGCGGCCTCGCCGCGGCGGTGCTCGACCAGCCAGGCGGCGATCCGCTCCTTCGCCTCGGGGACGGTCAGCCCGTCCAGGAACTCGGAGTTGACGCAGCGGCCCTTGACGTTGTCCGTGTACGCGGCCTCGCCGTCCCATTCCTCCTCGCCCGCGACGACCTGGCGGATCGGGATGTCGAAGGCCTTGGCGAAGGCGAAGTCGCGCTCGTCGTGGGCGGGGACGGCCATGATCGCGCCGGTGCCGTAGCCGGCCAGGACGTAGTCGGCGATGAAGACCGGGATGCTCTCGCCGTTGACCGGGTTGGTGGCGTAGCCGCCGGTGAACACGCCGGTCTTGACCTTCGCGTCGGCCTGGCGCTCCACATCCGTCTTGGCGGCGGCCTCGGCGCGGTAGGCGGCGACGGCCCCGGCCGGGGTGTCGTGGCCGCCGGTCCAGGACCCGGGGACCTCGGCCGGCCACGTCTCGGCGGTCAGCGCGTCGACCAGCTCGTGCTCGGGGGCCAGCACCATGTAGGTGGCGCCGAACAGCGTGTCGGGGCGGGTGGTGAACACCCGGATGTCCCCCGCGTACGTCGCGAAGTCGGCGTACGCGCCGGTCGACTTGCCGATCCAGTTGCGCTGCATGGTCTTCAGCGAGTCGGTCCAGTCCAGCTCGTCCAGGTCGCGCAGCAGCCGATCGGCGTAGGCGGTGATGCGCAGCATCCACTGCTTCAGGGTGCGCGTGTAGACCGGGAAGTTGCCCCGCTCGGATCGGCCCTCGGAGGTGACCTCCTCGTTGGACAGCACCGTGCCCAGGCCGGGGCACCAGTTCACGGGCGCCTCGGTGACGTAGGCCAGGCGGTGGCCGTCGACGACGCGGCGGCGCTCGACGTCGCTCAGCTCGGCCCAGGGGCGGCCGTCGGGCGTCTCACGCTCTCCGGACTCGAACGCGGCGACCAGTTCGGCGATCGGCCTGGCCCGGTCGGCCTCGGTGTCGTAGTAGGAGTTGAAGATCTGCAGGAAGATCCACTGCGTCCACTTGAAGAAGTCCGGGTCGGTGGTGGCGAACTCCCGGCGCGCGTCGTAGCCCATGCCCAGGCGGCGCAGCTGGTCGCGGTAGCGGTCGATGTTCTCCGCGGTGATCTCGGCGGGCTGGCGGCCGGTCGCGATCGCGTACTGCTCGGTGGGCAGGCCGAAGGCGTCGAAGCCCATCGGGTGCAGCACGTTGAATCCGGCCATGCGCAGGTAGCGCGAGTACACGTCCGTGGCGATGTAGCCCAGTGGGTGCCCGACGTGCAGCCCGGCTCCCGAGGGGTAGGGGAACATGTCCATGACGAACCGCTTCGGCGCGCCCGCTCGCGGGTGGTCGGGTTCCGCGAGCGCGCCGGCCGGGTTCGGGGCGCGGAAGGTCTGCTCGGCGGCCCAGCGCTCCTGCCAGCGCGGCTCGATCTCGTTCGCCAGGCGTGCGTCGTAACGGAAATTCGGTTCACTCATGGGTAGTCCTGTGGATTCGGTGCTCGGCGGGATTCGATCGGCGTTTCGCGGGTACAGACCCCCGGACAGCAAAAAACCCCTGACCATGACGGATGCAGGGGCGCCGCGCGGGGGGATCGGACCCGCACGGCTACGTAAGCAGAAGCTCGAAACGTCGAGACATGGGTTCAGTGTAGCCGATGCGTCCGCAGGTGGCGCTACCCATTCGGCGAGGCGCCGACACTGGGCGCCTCCGAGTAGGATTGCGGGCAAGCGGCGGTCACGGCCGACGAATCCACCCCCACTGATTTCCCTCGGGAGGACCATTGGCGTTCGAGTCATCCCCAGCGCGGCCGGTGCAACAGCAACCGCCGTCGCCGTTGAGCCCTCAGGAGTTCAAGGCGACCGCGGAGGCGATCCTGACCAACGTCGAATGGGTCATCGAGGGGAAGTCTCACACGATCCGCCTGGCGCTGGCGGTCATGCTCGCCGAGGGCCACCTGCTGCTCGAGGACGTGCCCGGGGTGGGCAAGACCCAGCTGGCCAAGGCGCTGGCGCGCTCGGTCGACTGCTCGGTGCGCCGCATCCAGTTCACTCCGGACCTGCTGCCCTCCGACGTGACCGGCGTGAGCATCTTCGACCCCGAGAAGCGCGACTTCGTCTTCAAGCCGGGCGCGGTCTTCGGGAACCTGATCCTGGGCGACGAGATCAACCGGGCGAGCCCGAAGACGCAGGCGGCGCTCCTGGAGTGCATGGAGGAGCGCCAGGTCACCATCGACGGGAACACGTACAAGCTGCGCAGCCCGTTCATGGTCATCGCGACGCAGAACCCGGTCGAGATGGAGGGGACCTACCCGCTGCCCGAGGCGCAGCGGGACCGGTTCACCGCCCGCCTGGCGATCGGCTACCCGGACGTGAACGCCGAACTGGCGATGCTGGACCACCGCGGCGAGTTCAACCCGCTCGAGGCGCTCAAACCGGTGTGCGACGGGGAGACGATCACTCGGATGATCGCCACGGCCCGCGCGGTGCACCTGGCGCCGGAGCTCAAGCGCTACGCCGTCGACATCGTGGCCGCGACGCGCACGACCGCGCAGGTGCGGCTCGGCGCGAGCCCGCGCGCGACCCTCCAGCTGCTGCGGTGCGCGCGAGTGCTGGCGGCCATGGACGGACGCGACTTCGCCCTGCCCGACGACGTGCAGCAGCTGGCGGTGCCGGTCCTGGCCCACCGGCTCATCCCCACCACCGAGACCACGATGGGCGGCGGCGACACCGGCTCGATCGTGGCCGACATCATGCGGCACGTCCCGGTGGTGTCGCAGCCGGGAAGGTACTAGTCGTGGAGCTCACCGGACGCGGCAAGACGCTGCTGGCGGTGAGCGCCGCGGTCGGCCTCACCGCCCTCCTCGTGGGCGAGGGCGACCTGCTGCGGGCGGCGGTGCTCGCGGCGATCGCGCCGCTGGGCGGCCTGGCCCTGCTGTCGTGGACGCGCCCGTCCCTGGAGTCGAACCGGGTGCTCAACCCCGCGCAGGTCGAGGCCGGCCAGTCCACGCAGGTGCGGCTCGGCATCCAGAACACCGGCCGACGGCGCCCGCCGGCGCTGATGCTGGAGGACCGGATCCCCTACCGGCTGGGCAACCGCCCGCGGCTGGTCCTCGAACGGCTCGCGCCCGGCGCGCGCAGCGTCGTGAACTACACGATCGTGCCCAGCGCGCGCGGCGCCTACGAGCTGGGGCCGCTGCGGGTGCGCTGCTCGGACCCGTTCGGGCTGGCGGCGTCCAACCAGGAGTTCCCCATGACGACGCAGCTGATCGTCACCCCGCGCATCGAGCCGCTGCCGACGCTGCGCCTGCCCGGCGGGGCCGGCCTGTCCTCCGGCGACTCCCAGGCGCAGGCCGTGGCGATCACCGGCAACGACGACATCGCGGTGCGCGAGTACCGCCACGGCGACGACCTGCGGCGCGTCCACTGGAAGGCCAGCGCGCACCGCGGCGAACTGATGGTGCGGCGCGAGGAGCAGCCGTGGGAGAACTCGGCGGCGATCCTGCTCGACGTGCGCCGCGGCGCCCACCGCGGTGAAGGCGACCACTCGAGCTTCGAGTGGATGGTGAACGCCGCGGCCTCGGCGACGGTGCGGCTGGCGCGCGACGGCATGGCCCCGCGGCTGGTGACCGCGCACGCCGAGTTCGAGTGCCGCCGCGGCGACTACACCGAGACGATGCGGTACCTGGCGACGGTGTCGGCCACCTCGGGCGCGCAGCTGTCGGGGGTGGTCGAGAAGACGCAGCGGGCCAGGTCGGTCTCGGCGATCGTGGCGCTGCTGGGGCATCTGACGCCGGAGGAGGCCGGATCGCTCGGCCGCCTGGCGCGGCGCGGCGGCCACTGCACGGCGCTGCTGCTGGACCCGACGCGATGGGCGCCCCACCACGGCTCGAACCATCATCACGACCCCCGTGAGCAGGCCTTCGCCGTCCAGCACCGGGCGGCCGCGGCGGCACTGCTCGGCGCCGGCTGGCAGGTCATCCCGGTGGTCTCGGGTGTCGAACTGCGGCGGGTGTGGACGGGCCTGGGCATGTGGAAGGCGGCCGGAGTATGAACAGTCAGCGGCACGCGACGATGGTCGCGGCGGCGAGTCTGAGCCTGACGTTGACGCCGCTGGCCG
The DNA here is from genome assembly GCF_000427885.1 of Glycomyces tenuis DSM 44171. Lineage (GTDB taxonomy): Bacteria > Actinomycetota > Actinomycetes > Mycobacteriales > Micromonosporaceae > Glycomyces > Glycomyces tenuis. The sequence goes on along the minus strand of NZ_KE386602.1, from coordinate 103,774 downwards.
GGATCTTCGAGGGCCTGGGGTGGGCGATCCCGGTGCTGCTGATGGTCGCGGTCATCGCCACGGCCGGGTCGCTGGTGCGCTCGGCGGGCCGCGGCCAGGGCCTCCAGACGCTCGCGATGGTCGGCGCCCTGACGGTGCTCATGACCATGATGTTCAACGGCGGCACCGCGATCGCCCTCATCATCCCCACACCGGACACGTTCTCGCACTGGCTGAACCTCGTCGGCCAGGGCATCAACGACATCATCGTGATGGCACCGCCGGTCGCGCCCGAGGGCGGGATCCTGTTCATGACGATGATGGGCGTGGGCGTCGTCGCGATCCTGCACGACATGTTCGTCGTGGGGCTGCGCACGCCGGCGCTGGCCGGGCTGACGCTGCTGACGATGTACCTGGTGCCGGTGTCGGTCGCGCCCGACGCGACGGCCTGGTTCTGGTTCATCCTCCCGGCCGTGGCCTACCTGTGGGTCCTCGCCGACGACAACCTGCGGCGCGTCTCGCGCTTCGGGCACCGCTTCACCGGCTCGGGCCAGCTGGTCGGGCCGCGGTTCCCCTCCCCGCTGGCGGCCACCGCGCGCATGGCCGGGGCCGTGTTCGTCACGCTGACGCTGATCCTGCTCGCGGTGATCCCCACCAACACCTCCGGCCTGGTCGACCAGGTCGCCCAGGGCTACGGCGACGGGGAGGGCCCGGGCGGGGGCGACCTGGGCAGCCTCGACCCGTGGGCGCAGTTGTCGGGCTCGCTCAACCGGCCCGACCCGGTCGACGTCATGCGCGTCACCACCGACGACCCGTCGCCGCGCTACCTGCGGATGCACGTCGCCGACGTGCTCACCGACTCGGGATTCCACCCCAGCCCCTACGACGAGCTCGAACCGCTCGACTCGCTGAGCGGAGGCGGCGAGGTCTTCACGGCCCAGGTGGAGAACCTCGAACTGGTCGACCAGGTGGCGCCCGTCTACGGGCGGCCCGCCGCCGTCGACCTCGACGAGGACGAATGGGGCGTCGAACCGAACACCGACGTCATCGCCAGCGAGGACTCGAGCATGGAGGACGTCGACGAGTACACCGTCCAGTACACCGACCCCGACTGGGACGCGGCCACACTGGCCGCCGCGGACCCGACGCCCACCGACTCGGCGGTGTTCGAGCGCAACACGGACCACCCGGACGTCCCGGAGCTGAGCGGGATCGTCGAGCAGCTCATGACCGAGGCCGGGGCCGTGACCGTCCACGAGAAGACGCTCGCGGTCCTCGACTACCTCTCGCCCGCGAACGGCTTCACCTACAGCCTGGAGACCACCGACGCGGGCAACGAGGAGGCCATCCTCGACTTCCTGGACACCAAGGAGGGCTACTGCCAGCAGTACGCCGCGTCCATGGCCTGGATGCTGCGGGAGGCCGACGTGCCGGCCCGCGTCGCCATCGGCCTGACCAAGGGCTCCTACTCCGAGGGCGTCTGGACGATCAGCAGCGACAACTTCCACGCCTGGGTCGAGGTGTACTACGAGGGGCTCGGCTGGATCGACTTCGACCCGACGCCGTCCTCGGGCGTGTCGGACTCGGTGAGCTTCCCGTGGGCCACCGAGCCGTCAGAGGCCACCGACCCGGCCGACCAGGGAGGCGCGGCCCCGGGCGAGGAGCCCACCACCACTGCGCCGACCGAGGCGCCGACCTTGCCCGAAGAACTCGCCACGGGCGCCCAGGAACAGCCCGGGGAGCAGAGCGCGGCGGGCGAGACCGGCGGCGGGGCCAGTCCGGCGTGGCTGGCGCTCCTGCTGCTGCTGGCGGTCCCGTTCATCCCGGCGCTGTGGCGCTCCGCGCTGCGGCGCTCCCGGCTGAGCCCGCGACGGCTCAACGCGCAGACCGCGTGGGACGAGACCCGCGACCTCGCCGTCGACTACGGGATCGAACTGCGCGCCTCGTTCACTCCGCGGCAGACGGCCGCCGCGCTCGCGCAGGCCGTGCCCGACGCGCGCGAGGCGTCCGAGGCGCTGGCGTCCGCGGTGGAGCACCACCGCTACTCCCCCAGGGGCGCCGACGCCGCCGCACTGCCCGCCGCCGTGAAGGACCTGCGCATCACGCTGGACAAGAACGCCGAACCCCGGCTGCGGTTCGGGGCGATCCTCTGGCCGGCGTCGCTCGCGGCCCGCTTCGCCGAGCAGCGCGGGCGCGCGTCGACGCGGCTGACCGAGCTGCGCGCCAAGGCCCCCTGGCCGCGCCGTTCGAACAGCGGCGGCGACGAGGCTGTCACAGGACGCCCGTAATCTGTTCACCGTGTATGCGAACGGAATGAGCGGGGGCTACTCGCAGCCCACGCTCGACAGCCTCGGAACCCCCCTGTCCGAGGTGACGTTCTGCGTGGTGGACCTGGAGACCACCGGCCTGGCGGCCGACGCGTGCGGGATCACCGAGATCGGTGCGGTGAAGGTCAAGGGCGGCAAGGTCGTCGGCGAATTCGCCACCCTGGTCGACCCGGGCGAGCCGATCGACCCGCGCGTGACGCGGCTGACCGGCATCACCGACGACATGGTCGCCGACGCCCCCCAGATCGGGGCCGTGCTGCCCTCGTTCCTGGAGTTCGCCTCGGGGACGACGCTGGTGGCGCACAACGCCGGCTTCGACATCGGCTTCCTGCGCCACGCCTGCGAGCTGTGCGACACACGCTGGCCGCGCCCGCCGGTCGTCGACACGGTGGTCCTGGCCCGCCGCCTCACCGAGAAGAGCGAGATCCCCAACCGGCGCCTGGGCACCCTGGCGCGGTTCTTCGGCTCGCCGGTGACGCCGAACCACCGGGCCCTGGACGACGCCCGCGCCACCGTGACCGTCCTGCACGGCCTCATCGAGCGGGCCACCGGCCACGGGGTCACCACCGACGCCGAGCTGGCCGAGTTCTGCCGGGCGATCCCCTCCGAGCTCCAGCGGCGCAAGCGCCACCTCGCCGACGGCCTGCCGCACGTGCCGGGCGTCTACATCTTCCGCGACGCCGACGACCGGGCCCTGTACATCGGCGTCTCGGTCGACGTCGCCGCCCGGGTGCGCAGCTACTTCTCGGCGGCCGAGCAGCGGCGGCGGCTGCGGGACATGATCGCCTCCGCCGAGCGCGTCGAGGTCATCGAGTGCGCGCACCGCCTCGAGGCCGGCGTGGCCGAGCTGCGGCTCATCAGCGGCGGCAAGCCGCCCTACAACCGGGCCGCGAAGTTCCCCGAGCACCGCAGCTGGGTGCGGCTGACCGACGAGCCGTACCCGCGCCTGTCGGTCACCCGCAGACCGCCCGAGCCCGGCGAGCCCAGGCTCGGCCCGGCCTCGGGCACGCAGGCGCAGGCCGCGATCGGCGCGATCGAGGAGGCCATGCCGATCCGGCAGTGCCGCACGAGGCTCTCCCCGAAGCGGACCTCCCCCTCGTGCATCCTCGGGGAGATCGGCCGCTGCCCCGAGCCGTGCCGCCACGCCGTCGGCGTCGAGGAGTACGCGCGGATCGCGCGCGAGACCGCGGCGGCCATGGACGGCGACCCGACACCGGTGGCCGAGGCCGTCGCCGGACGGCTCGCCGAGCTGTCCGAGAGCGAGCGGTTCGAGGCGGCCGCGGCCAAGCGCGACGAGCTCGGCGCCTTCCTGGCGCTCGCGGCCTCGACGCAGCGCCTCAGAGGCCTCGTGGGAGCCGGGGAGATCGTCGCCGCGGGCCGGGCCAAGGGCGGCGGCTGGGAGGTCGCCGTGATCCGCCACGGGCTGCTGGCGGGGGCCGTCCGCACGCCGCCGCGCGCCGACCCCATGCCGTACATCGACCGGCTCAAGGCGACCGCCCGCGCCGTCGAGCCGTCCTCGGACGTCGTCGACGCCGCGCACGCCGCCGAGGCCAGGCTGCTGCTCGAATGGCTGGCGAGGCCGGAGGTGCGGCTCGTGTCCGTCGAATCGGAGTGGTCGTGCCCGGTCGACGGCGCCGAACGGTGGACCGGGACCGTCCCGATGCTGAAATCCGACAGTCGTTAGTGTCGATTCTCACGGCCGTTCGTTGTACATCTAGAATGCGATCAACCTTGGGCATCGGAGGCTTTCATGTTGCGCGCATTGCTTTCGGCTACTACTCGGTCTGCGAAACAGGACGACCCGTGGGATCTGGCGGGGCGCGTCGCGCAGCTCGAGGCGGCCCACCGCGCGCACTGCGAGCAGCCCGACCTCCTCCTGGTCAGGCGGGCCTACCGGATCGCCGAGCAGATGCACCGCGGCCAGGCCCGCAAGTCCGGCGAGCCCTACATCACCCATCCGATCGCCGTGGCCACGATCCTGGCCGAGCTGGGCGTCGACACCGCCACCATCGCCGCCGGGCTCCTGCACGACACCGTGGAGGACACCAGCTACTCGCTCGAGGCGCTCCGCTCGGACTTCGGCTCCGAGATCGCGGTCATGGTCGACGGCGTCACCAAGCTCGACAAGATCCACCTCGGCTCCGCCGCCGAGGCCGAGACGTTCCGCAAGCTCGTGCTCACCGCCGGGCGCGACATCCGCGTCATGGTCATCAAGCTGGCCGACCGGCTGCACAACATGCGGACCATCAAGTTCAAGAAGCGCCCCTCCCAGATCCGCATCGCCGAGGCCACCAAGGACGTCCTCATCCCGCTGGCCGACCGGCTCGGCCTCTACATCATCAAGCGGGAGCTCGAGGACATCGTCCTGGAGACCCTCGAACCCGAGGTCTTCCGGCACATCAAGGAGCACCTCGGCTCCGACACCGACCGCAAGCGGCAGGTCGCCGCGATCGTCCCGCAGGTGCGGCGGGCGCTGCGCGGCTACAAGGTGGCGGCCAAGCTGCTCGACCGGCCGCGGCACCCGTACTCGGTCTACCGGGAGATGCAGAAGCATCCGGGGACCGGCCCGAGCGACCCGCCGCGGCTGGTCGTCGTCGTCGACGGCCCCGCCACCGAGTGCTATGCGGCCCTCGGGGCGGTCCACCAGCTGTGGAAGCCGATCGGCGGCAAGTTCAGGGACCTCATCGCCGCCAAGAAGTTCAACCTGTACCAGTCGCTGCACACCGCGGTGAACGGGCCGGGCGGCGTGCCGGTCGAGTTCCTCATCCGCACCAGGGAGATGCACCAGACCGCCGAGATCGGCATCGTCGCCGGGCTCGGCGAGGCCGGCTCGGACCCGGCCCAGGTGCAGCTGCCGTGGCTGCGGCGCCTGCTCGAATGGCAGAACGAGATCGCCGACTCCGGGCAGTTCCTCGACTCGCTGCGCTGCGACCTGGCCGACCAGGACATCCTGGTGTTCACCGGGCACGGCGAGCAGGTCATGGTGCCGCGGGCGTCGACGCCGGTCGACGTCGCCTACTCCGCGGGGCCGGCCAAGGGCCACCGGCTCATCGCGGCCTACGTCAACGGTGAGATCGCGCCGCTGTCGCAGCGGCTGCGCGACGGCGACTCGGTGGAGCTGGTCCTGACCAACGAGCAGCCGTACGGGCCCTCGAAGCAGTGGCTGGAGCACGCCAAGACGCCCGAGGCGCAGCTGCACATCAACGGCTGGTTCGACTCGCAGGGCGTCGACGACCTCGAGAGCACCGGCGAGCTCCCGATCATCCCGATGCAGCGGTTCGAGGACGAGCTGAAGGCCGGGAAGAACCGGCTGTGGCGCTCGCTGATCGCCCGCGGCCGGGGGCTGGCCGGGGACCAGCCGCTGCACGGCGTGGCGTCCTCGCTGGGCTTTCCCGACCTCGACTCGCTGTACCTGGCGCTGGCCAGGGAGAAGCTCGACCCCGACGAGCTGGCGGAGAAGCTCATCACCACCGTCGACCGCTTCTGAGTCGCCGGTCCGCCCGGGACACGCGAACGGCGGGGCCGCACCGAAGTGCGGCCCCGCCGTTCGTCGTCTCGGCTAGTGCTTCTTGCCGGCCTCGATCTCGTCGCGGCGTTCGCCGCCGACGGCGCGAGAGCCGTTGCCGGAGCCGTTCGGGTCCGGTTCTTCGATGGACTTGAAGAAGCCCCTGTCGGTCGGCTCCAGGGCCCCGATCCGGTTCATCTTCTTCGGCACCACCGCGCCGGAGTACTCCAGCTCGGTGTGGCCGTGCTCGTCGGGCTCGGCCAGCGGCTGGTGCACCTCGTAGAAGCGGCCCTCCGGGTCGCGCATGAGGATGCCGGTCTCCAGGCCGTGCGCCAGAACCTCGCGGTCGTGCTGCTGAAGGCCCAGGCAGATCCGGTAGGTCAGGTAGTACGCGATGATCGGCAGGACGACGATCCCGATGCGTCCGGCCCAGGTCATCGCGTTCAGGCTGATGTGGAAGGTCTCGGCGAACACGTCGTTGCCGCCGGTGATGACGGCGATGAGCCAGAAGACCACCACCATGACGCCGAGACCGGTGCGGCCGGGCACGTCGCGCGGGCGCTGGAGCAGGTTGTGGTGCGCGCGGTCCTTGACGAAGCGGCGCTCCAGCAGCGGGTAGGCCAGCGGCAGCAGCACCGACAGGCCCATGCCCACGACGCCCGGCCAGAACACGGCGGGCAGCGTGAAGTACGGCGGCACGCGGAACTCCCAGGCCGGGAAGAGCCGGATGAGGCCGTCGAGGAACATGACGTAGAAGTCGGGCTGGGAACCCGACGACACCACCGACGCCTCGTACGGCCCGAACAGCCAGACCGGGTTGATCTGGAACAGGCCGCCCATCGCCGCGATCACGCCCCAGATCAGCAGCATGAAGCCGACCTGCTTCATGATGTAGTTCGGGAACATGCGGAAGCCGACCACGTTGTGCTCGGTGCGCCCCGGTCCGGGCCACTGGGTGTGCTTCTGCACGAACACCAGCCCGACGTGGACGGTGATGAGCGCGAGCAGGGCGAGCGGCAGCACGAACACGTGGAGGATGTAGAACAGCGAGATGACCGAGTCGCCGGGGAAGGCGCCGCCGAACAGCGCGGCGGACGCCCACGGCCCGATGAACGGGACCGACTCGGTCATGCCCTCGGCGATGCGCAGGCCGGTGCCGGACAGGCCGTCGTCGGGCAGCGAGTAGCCGGTGAAGCCGTTGAAGAAGCCGATCCAGAACATCACGATGCCGATGACCCAGTTGAGCTCGCGCGGCGCGCGGAACGCACCGGTGAAGAAGATCCGCAGCATGTGGACGAGGATCGCCGCCATGAACAGCAGCGACGACCAGTGGTGCATCTGCCGCATGACGAGCCCGCCGCGGACCTCGAAGGAGAGGTTCAGGGTCGACTCGTATGCCGCCGACATGCCCACGCCCTGGAGCGGCACGTACGAGCCTTCGTAGACCACGTGGGTCATGGACGGCTCGAAGAACAGCGCCAGGAAGGTGCCGGTCAGCAGCAGCAGGATGAACGAGAACAGGGCGATCTCGCCCAGCAGGAAGGACCAGTGGTCGGGGAAGACCTTGTTCATGAGGACCCGGGCCGGTCCGGCGAGCTTGAAGCGGTCGTCGAGCTCTCCGCCCGCCTTGGTCATCAGGCTTTCGCTTGTACCTTTGCGGCGCTTCACTGTTCATCCTCCTCTGGGAGGGACGGGCGGTTCCAGAACGCCGGTCCTGGGGGTACCAGGAAGTCCGACTTGGCGTAGAAGACGCCCTCCTCGTCGACGCCGAGCGGCAGCATCGGCAGGTGCCGCGTCGCCGGTCCGAAGATGGGGGCCGCATTGTCGATCACGTTGAACTGCGACTGGTGGCAGGGGCACAGCAAGCGCTGGCTCTGCTGCTCGTAGAGGCTGGCCGGGCAGCCGACGTGCGTGCAGATCTTGGAGTAAGCGACGAAGTCGCCCCACATGGCCTCGGCGTCCTGGTACATAGGATACAGGTTCGCGCGGAGTGCCTCCGCGTCCTGTGCGCGCAGGCGGATGAGCAGCACCGGCGCCAGGGCGTGCTCGTTGCTGGCGCCGCCCTCGATGGCCGGGAAGACCGTGATCTGGCCGCCGGTCGCGACCATGTCCGGGCGCACGAGCGCGCCGTCCTTCAGCATCACGCGGACGGGCTCGCCGTTGTTGTGCTTCTCGGCGTTCCACCCGGTGACGGTGAGCATGTCAGCGGGGTCCTTGATGAGCCCGCCGAGCGGCGCGATCGCGGCGAGGCCGAGCGGGGCGGCACCGAGCAGGGCGGCCTTGACCAGGAACGGGCGGCGCTTGAGGCCCATGTCGTCCACGACCGTGTCGACGGTCGACTCGGCGACGCGGCGGTCGTCCTTGGCGGAGCCGCCGTCGTGGCGGTCCTGGACGAGCTCCTCGACGGGCAGCAGCTTCTTGGCCCAGGTCAGGACGGCGAGGGCGATCAGGAGCAGCGACAGACCGAGGGTGATGCCGAGGATCGGCGTGTACCAGGTCTGCGGGTCGCGCCAGGTGGCGGCGCCCTCGTACTCCCAGGGCCAGAAGATGTAGGCGGCCACGAACAGCGTCGCGAACAGGCCGGAGCCGAGGAACATCGAGGCGACGATGCGCTCCATGCGCTTCTCGACCTTCGTCCCGGGCTTGGCGTAGCGCGGCTCGTAGTGGATGATCTCGATGCCGTCGCGGCGCAGACCCTCACGGTAGACGTCGAAGCGCGAGAGCTTCGGGTCGCTCAGGTCGACCTCGTCGTCGGGCTGGCGGTCATCGTTGTGGGCACTCACGATTTACCTGCAATCCAGAGCGTGGCCAGCAGCAGTGAGGTGATGCCGACCAGGAAGATGGCGAGTCCTTCGGTCGATGGGCCGAAGCGTCCGAGGGAGAAGACGCCGCCCGGGTCCTTGTCATCGTTGACGATGTACTGGACGTAGGCGATGAGGTCGGCCTTCTCCTCGGGGGTGAGCTGGTTGTCGGCGAAGACCGGCATGTTCTGCGGGCCGGTGAGCATCGCCTGGTAGAGCTCCTCGTCGGTGACGCCGTCGAGGGAGGGGGCGTGCGCGCCCGATGAGAGGGCGCCGCCGCCGCCGGCGTAGCCGTGGCAGGAGGAGCAGTTGACGCGGTACAGGTCGCCGCCCGCGGCCGAGTCGGCGTCCTCGACCATCGCGGCCAGGTCGTCGGGCACGGAGGAGCCGCCGCCGAGGTACTCGACGTAGGCGCCGAGCCACTCGGCCTCCTCCTCGGTGAAGGAGGGCTGGCCGGCCGGCGCCTGGGCGCCCTGGGCGGCCAGCGGCATGCGGCCGGTGTTCACCTGGAACTCCACCGACGCCGAGCCGACGCCGATGAGGCTCGGGCCGCGGCCGTCGATGCCCTCACCGTTGTCGCCGTGGCAGCTGATGCAGCTGGTGTCGTAGAGCTCTTGGCCTTTGACGACCTCCGAATCGACGGCGTTGGCGGTGTCGTCGGGTTCCTGGGCGTAGAGACTCGGTGAGAACACCGAGTAGAGCCCGCCGACGATGACCAACGCGCCGGTGAACCTGGCCAGCGCGCCGAGGCGCTTGCGCCAGCCTCGGCGGCGTTTCGCTGATGCAGCCACGGTTGTTGCCTCACCTTTATCTAGCTCTCAGACCGGCGGGGGCTGTGCGTCCTCGTCCGGTCGGGCGGCCGTCTCCGGGGGACGGCCGTCGCCTTCTCGGATATCGGCCGCGGCGCGGGGCCGCGGCTTGACTGTGTTTCGGCCGGAGGAGACGGTGGTCGCCTTCGGCCCGCCTCGTTACTGGAGGAAGTAGATCATCGCGAACAGCGCGATCCACACCACGTCGACGAAGTGCCAGTAGTAGGACACCACGATGGAGGCGGTGGCCTGAGCGGGAGTGAATCGTCCCATCGTCGTGCGGATGAGGAAGATGACGAACGCGACGAGGCCGCCGGTCACGTGCAGGCCGTGGAAGCCGGTGGTCAGGTAGAACATCGTCCAGTAGCCGTCGCTGGCGATGGTGTGCCCTTCGGCGACGAGGTTGCGGTACTCGTTGACCTGGCCGAGCATGAAGACGAGCCCCATGATGAAGGTGATCGTGAACCACTTGCGCAGTTTGTAGACATTGCCCCGCTCGGCGGCGAAGACGCCGAGCTGGCAGGTGATCGAAGAGGCCACCAGGATCACGGTGAACACCAGCGCGTAGGGGATCTCCAGGTGCGGGGTCGCTTCGGCCCACAGTTCCGGAGCGGCGGCGCGGATGGAGAAGTACATCGCGAACAGGCCGGCAAAGAACATCAGTTCGCTGCTCAACCACACGATGGTGCCGACACTGACGACATTGGGCCTTGTCAGTGAGTGGATTCGGCTGGGGTCGATTGTTGCTTCGGCGGCAGTCACGGGCACATTATTACGGCTCGGCACTCGCCAGCCGTGCATGGGGTGTGTTTTTCGCGCGTGTCGGCCGACGGTAGGCTTCGGCGATCTTCCCATAGAGTCCGCAGGTCACCACCGGTTTGGCCACTGTAGGCGGATTGGGGAGCGGAAGTGGCCGCGCCGGTCTTCCCATTTCAGTGTGGCCGGTTTAATATGCGAGGCGTGAGTACCTCAACGACCGAGTACGCAGTGCTGCTCTACAGCCATGAACCCTCCGTGATCGAGCAGATGCGCTCTGCCATCGGGGACGAGCCCGTCGAAGGCGTCAAGATCGAGTACGCCGTGTCCGGCGACTACGACGACGCGGTGGCCCTGATCGACCGCTACGAGATCGACCTGGTCCTGCTCGACGGCGAGGCGCAGCCCGCCGGCGGACTCGGCATCGCCCGCCAGCTCCGCGACGAATTCGACGAGCCGCCGACCCTCGCGGTGGTGGTGGCCCGCGCCGCCGACCGCTGGCTCGCCGCCTGGTCGCGGGCCGACGCCGTCCTGACCCACCCGCTCAATCCCGTCACGACCGGACAGACGGTAGTAGACTTGCTGGTCAACCGCCGCTCAGCGGCACTGCCCGAGCAGCGCGCCGCCTGAGCCCCGCTTTCGACCTCGGTGAACCCCTGTTGGCCGAGCATGAGCTCTTGGAGTCTTCATGACTGACACGACCTGGCCTGACGTCCTCGCGCGCCTGTCCGGCGGCGACCACCTCGACGAGGCCAGCGCCGACTGGGCGATGGCGCAGATCATGGCCGGCAAGGCCGATCCGGCCCAGTTGGCGGCGTTCGCGGTGCTGCTGCGCACGAAGGGCGAGACGGCCGAGGAGATCGCCGCGATCGCCGGCCGCATGCTGGCCGAGACCACCCGCATCGACGTCTCGGACCTGGGCGTGGCCGTCGACATCGTCGGCACCGGCGGCGACGGTTCGAACAGCGTCAACATCTCCACCATGGCGGCGATCATCGTGGCCGCGGCGGGCGTGCCGGTGATCAAGCACGGCAACCGCTCGGCCTCCTCCAGTGTCGGCTCGGCCGACCTGCTCGAGGCGCTGGGCGTGGACCTGGAGGCCGAGGCCGAGCGCGTCGAGGCCTCGGTCCGCGAGGTGGGCATCGGCTTCTGCTTCGCCCGCACCTTCCACCCCGGGATGCGCCACGCCGGGCCCGTGCGGTCCGCCTTGGGCATCCCGACGGTGTTCAACGTGCTCGGCCCGCTGACGAATCCGGGCCAGCCCAAATCGGGCCTGATCGGCTGCGCCGACCCGCGCATGGCGCCGCTGATGGCCGAGGTGTTCGCCCAGCGCGGCGCCTCGCTGTTCGTCGTTCGCGGCGACGACGGCCTGGACGAGATCTCGACGATGTCGACGACCACCGAGTGGATCGTCTCGGGCGGCCGCGTCTCCGAGGGCACGATCGACATCGAGGAGTTCGGCCTGGTCAAGGCTGATTCCGAGGCGCTGCGGGGCGGCGACATCGAATACAACACGAAGGTGGCGAGGGACGTGTTCGCCGGGAAGGCCGGGCCCGTCAGGGACGCGGTCCTGGTCAACGCCGCCGCCGCCCTGGCCTCGCGGGAGGCGCTGATCGAAGGCGCTGACCTGCACGACGTGGCCCGCAGGCGGGCGATGCTCGAAGCGGGCCTGAAGAAGGCCGCGAAGGCGGTCGACGAGGGCGCGGCGACGACCTTGGTCGAGCGCTGGGCGCAGTTCAGCAGCCGGCTCGGCGAGGACTGACGCCGCTCAAGGCATGCGGCGAGGGGGCGGACCGTTCGGTCCGCCCCCTCGCCGTACAAGGCTCAGGTGTACTTCTTCAGCTCTTCTTCGGAGGCGTCGGGGGTCGAGCCGGACGAGGGCAGTTCGGTGCGGATGAGGACGCAGCCGCACTCCTCGCAGCGCAGGACCTCGTCGATGGGGGCCTCGCGGATGGGGATCATGTCGGCCGGCGACTTCTCGATGCGGCACGAGCCGCAGCGCCGCCCGACCAGTTCGGCGGCGGCGATCGGCTGTTTGGCGTGGATGCGCTCGTAGAGCTCGACGAGCCGGTCGGGGATCGAGACGGTCAGGGCGGTGCGGTCGGATTCGGCCTCGGCGGTCTCGGCGTCGATCCCGGCGAGTGCCCGCTCCCGGGCGGACTCGGCGTCGTCGAGGGCGTTCTGGGCCTCGACGGTCTGGGCGCGGGAGGCCTCGAGCTCGGCTTCGAGCCCTTCGCGGCGCTCCATGAACTCGAGCTCGTCGTCCTCGAGGGTGCCTTGGCGGCGCGCGAGCGATTCGAGTTCGCTCTGGAGCCCTTCGAGCTCCTTGGCGCTGGCGGCGCCGGAGGCCATGCGGTCGCGGTCGGCGGCGGCGCGCTTGGTCACCAGCTCGACCTCCTGCTCGATCCGCTTGATGTCGCGGTCGAGGTCGGCGATGTCGGCGGTGAGGGACGCGGCGCGGTCGGTCAGGGCCTGGAGGCGCCGCCGGGCGTCGGCGAGCGTCGTGTCGGCGTCGAGTTTTCGGCGCCGCTGTTCCAGCTGGGTGAGGGTGGTGTCGACGGCTTGCAGGTCGAGCAGTCGGCGCTGATCGAACAGGTCAGCTTTCAACTCGGTTCACCCCGGAATTCTGATGGATCGTCCACGGATCGGTGTCGATGTCGGAGACGACTGCGTCGTCCACGAGATCCGACAGTTGTCCCGCAACAGTATCGAGCCAGGGCCGCTCGGTCGCCCAGTGGGCGGCGTCGATGAGGGCGGGGCCGCCGCGGGCGAGGTGCTCGCTGACGGGATGGTGCCTGAGGTCGGCGGTGAGGAAGACGTCGGCTCCGGCGGCGACCGCGTCCGCGAGGTGGGAGTCGCCCGCGCCGCCGCACACGGCCACGGAGCGCACGGTCCGCTCGGGGTCGCCCGCGCCGCGCACGCCCCAGGCGGTGGGCGGCAGGACCTTCGCGGCGTGTTCCAGGAGCGAGGCGAAGGTGGTCTCGGGGAGGTCGCCGATGCGGCCGATGCCTCTGCCGGAGCCCTCGTGCTCGGGCCCTTCGAGCGGGCGCAGCGGGCGCAGGCCGGTCAGGCCGAGCCGCTCGGCCAGCGCGTCGGAGACACCGGGGGCGGCGACGTCGGCGTTGGTGTGCGCGACGTAGAGGCCGATGTTCTGCTCGATGAGGGTGTGGACGAGGTCGCCCTTGTAGTCGGCGGCGGGGTCGAGGCTGGAGACGCCGCGCAGCAGCAGGGGGTGGTGCGCCACGATGAGGTCGCAGTCGCGTTCGTTGGCTTCGATGACGGTCTCGGGGACGACGTCGACGACGCACAGGACGCGCCGCACGGTGATGTCGGGCCTGCCGCAGACCACGCCGACGCGGTCCCAGTCTTCAGCCCAGTGCCGCGGGTAGATCCGGTCCAGTGCGGCGGTCACTTCGCTCAGCGTCGGCATGCCGTCGAGTCTATTGGCCGCCGCCGGGGGACGGGACGGGTGTGCCCGGAGCCGAGCAGCCTGGCTCCGGGCGCACCCTCAGTTCAGAGCTCCCATCTGTTCGGCCAGGCGCCGCACTTCGGGTGTCGGCTGTCCCTTGGCGCGGTGCAGGATCTGGTCCATGAGCTCGACGGCGATCGGGCGGCAGCGGATCTCGGCCGGGGCGGTGCGCTCCGCGGCGGTCAGGGCCCTGCCGGCCCGCTCGATGTCGCCGACCTGGATGCAGGCCCGCGCCATGTCGAGGTAGTGGTGCGCCCGCCGCTCGGCGACGAGGTCGCCGAGGGCGGCGCGGTCGATGCCGTCGTGGACGGCGAGGGCGTCGGCGCCCTCGCCGAGCTCGACGAGCGCGGCGGCGCGGTGCAGCAGGACGTTCGTCGGGCCGAACGAGGTGTAGTAGTGGTTGGCGTCGCGGCCGAGGATGGCGGCGGCGCGGTCGGCGCTGTCGAGCAGGTCCGAGCAGGTCGCGCTCTCGCCCGCGAGGGCGGCGGCCATGGCGCCCTGGAGCAGGAGCGCTCCGTAGACGCTGATGGCCTCCGGGCCCGCGGACTCGCCGCCGGTGCCGCTGATGAGCCCGTGGGCGACCTGCACGTTCAGGTCGAGCGCGGCCTGGTAGCGGCCGAGCGCCCGGAGGGCGTTGGCGACCCTGGTGGTGGCGATGCCCGCCAGGAGCGGGTCGTTGCCGCGCTGGGCGGCGCTGATGGCGCGGTCGGCGGCGAGCCAGGCGAGTTGGGCCTCGCCGAGCTTGCGCAGCACCGTCGAGGCGATCTGGTAGACCTGGGTCAGCAGCTCGGCGGCGTCGGCGCTGGTCCCGCCGATCGGGTTCTCCTCGGCGACGGGAGTGTCGCGCAGGAGCTGGATGAGCGAGCGGGCGACGACCGGGTAGTGGCCCTTCTCGAAGGCGAGCCACGCGTAGGTGACGGCGCCGCGGAGTTCGGGTATCGGTGTCGGTTCGATCGGGGCGGCTTCGAGGAAGCGCCCGAGTCGTTCATATCGTTCGAGGGACTGGCGGATGGACTCGACCTCCACTTGGTCGAGGCAGCCGCCGAGGCCCGGTCGGCGTTTCGGTTCGCGGCCGAGGAGTTGGCCGGCGTCGATGCTGAGGGCTTCGGCGAGCTCGGTGATGACCGAGTACTTGTCGAGGCGTCTGACGCCTCGCTCGATCTTGTCGACCCAGCTCTTGGACTTGCCGATTCGATCGGCGAATACTTGTTGCGACATGCCGCGGCGTTGGCGCCAGTACGCCACTCGCCGCCCCATGGGCTGTGTTTCGGACTCCATCAGACCCCACCGTCCTTATAGGAGTTAAACGCAATTCATCGGGAATTCGTTGTTCAGTTGGTCGCTCGGTTCCTCGTGCGTCGGCGGCGGCGGCCGCTTCCGCGGCCAGACGGCCGCGGCCGCCGCCCTCTGCCGGGGCCGTCTCCCGAAGCGGTCGAAAGCCTTCGAGCGCACCCGCATGCGCCGCTTCGGTCCGTCTCCGGCCAACTATGTGTCTACATGCTTTTCGCCTTCAGCACAACGGCCATGAGCGGGCGTTGTGACGCTCGGCTCGAGGTCCCTCACAGTATTTCCCTCTTGCCCTCTGAGCTGGAGTTCTATATGCCGGTATGGCGTGTTTGCGACCCCCGAAGGCGGGAAAACTGCACATGCAACGTGCCTCTTCAGGGCACTGACTCGTTGTGTCGGATATGCGACACAAAGGAGTTCGACCGCCGCGGCAGCGCGGTTCCGGCGCCCCGCAACCGCTTCCCGACGAGGCGGAGGAGCCGCCTGGGCGACGCTCGCGAGCCGGCCATGAGTCGAGCCCGCGACGCTCGGCACCGCCCCGCGTGCCCGCCCAGCGGGACGTGCGGACCGCCGACGCGACGGAACCGCGGACCGCGAGTGCGCCCCGGCGCCGCGGCCTCCGCGCGCCCCTCGCGGGCGCGGCCGTGGCGGCGGGAGCGGTTGCGGGCCTGGGCCGCCTGCTCGCCTTCTCGACGCTCGCCGGATGGGCGACCGCGGGCCTCGGCGCCGCCGTCGCGCGCCTGCGGCGGGCGCCCTGACCGTACCGCCGGGACTTGCGCCGGCCCGCCCGCTCCACGCTCGGCGATGGGGCCCGGTGGCCGCCGAGCGGGGAGCTCGGGCGGCTCCGGAAAAGCGCGCCAATGGCCGCTGGACGGTCCTGTGCGGACAATCGCCTCGGCGAAGCGAATGGGTGCGGCGGCGCCACGGGAATAAGTTCAATCGGACCACCAGGCACGGGCCGCCTTGGTAGACTCCGCCGTCCACATTGAGCACCATTCCGTCGCAGTAGCGGCGCGCCTCGGTCACCTCGCTCGGCCTCAGCTCGGTGGTGTCGGGGATCGTCGAGTGGCCGTGGACGAGCTCCTCGCCGCCGAAGGAGCGGAGCAGCCCGCGCACCCGTGCCGGGCCGTCCTGGCCCATGAACTCGTGGCGGCGCGTCAGCTCCCGGAACAGCTGCCACCACTCCTCGGGCTCGTCCGAGGAGAGCACTGCCCGCGCCGCCGTGTTCACCGCCTCCTCGCTGCGCCCGTACCCCAGGTAGGACTCGGTGTCGGAGTGCATCAGCAGCGAGCGGTCGGCCAGGTGGATCACCCGGCGCGTCCGCAGCCACTCGACCTCGTCGTCGCTCAGTTTCCCCAGATCGTCTTCGAAGCCGCCGTTGAGGACCCACCAGTGCAGGAACTGCCGCTCCTGGCCGTCGACGTCGGTGAAGCGGCCGGCGCCGAACTCCTTGGAGCCCAGCAGGAGGACCTCGTGATTGCCGATGAGGGTGTCGGCGGACCCGCCCTCGTCGGCGGCCTCCTCGGCGAGCCGCCGCAGCAGCCGCACCACCTTCACGCCCTCCTGGCCGCGGTCGAACAGGTCGCCGAGAATCCACAGCCGAGCGTCGCCGCCGGTCCATTCGGCTTCCTCGCCGACCAGCCCGCGCTCGCGCAGCGCCTCGACGAGCGCGTCGTAGTGGCCATGGACGTCACTGGCCACGAACAGCGGGCTCGAATCAGACATGGCCTCGATAGTAATGCGGCACGGCAGCACGGGGTGACGTTGTCGGTGCCGAATCCGATCGGCGCGGGGCGTTCCGGCAATGAACTTGCCGGGCGGCCAGCGGCGGGAATAGGATTCGGCCACCGCCAGGCCCTGGCACGCTTCGTCGAGAGGGAACTCCGTGACCGACAACCCGTTTCTGACCGTCTCCGACCTGCCCTACCGTCTCCCCCGCTTCGAGGCCGTCGACGCCCGGCACTACCGGGACGCCTTCGAGGCGGGCATGGAAGAGGAGCTCGCCGCCGTCGCGGCCATCGCCGCTCAGGACGAGGAGCCGAGCTTCGAGAACACCATCGTGGCCCTCGAACGGGCCTGCGGAGGCGTCCTCGCCCGCGTCAGCAGAGTGTTCTTCAACAAGAACTCCTCGGACACGGACGCAGAGCTCCAGGCCATCGAGACCGAGATCAGCCCCCGGCTCGCCGAGCACGGCGACAGGATCCTCCTCGACGCCGCGCTGTTCGCCCGCGTCGACGCGCTGTGGCGGCGCCGTGAGGAGCTCGGCCTCGACGAGCAGGACGAGCGGCTCCTCGAGCGCTACCACTCCGAGTTCGTCCGCGGCGGCGCCGCGCTCGACGAGGACGGCAAGGCGCGCCTGTCGCGGATCAACACCGAGCTGGCCGAGCTGTCGGCGAAGTTCAACCAGCAGGTGCTGGCCGACATCAACGACGCGGCCGTCCACGTCACCGACCTCGCCGAACTCGACGGGCTGGGCGAGGCGTCCGTCAAGGCCGCCGAAGCGGCGGCGGCCGACCGCGGACTCGACGGCTACCTGATCACCCAGCAGCTGTACAGCAATCACCCGCTGCTCGAGCAGCTGAACGACCGCGGCCTGCGCGAGCGCGTGTGGCGGGCCTCGACGTCCCGCGGCGCCGCGAACGCCGACACGCTGCTCGCGATGGTGCGCCTGCGCGCCGAGAAGGCCCGGCTGCTCGGCTTCGAGCACCACGCCGACTACATCGCCGCCGACCAGACCGCCGGCGACGCCGGGGTCATCGCCGAGCGCCTCGCCGGGCTGGCCGCCGCGTCGGTGCGCAACGCCCGCGCCGAGGCCGCCGAGCTCCAGGAGGTCGTCGACGCCGAGGGCGGCGGCTTCGCGCTCGCCGCCTGGGACTGGTCCCATTACGCCGCGAAGGTCCGCCGGGCCAAGTACGGCTTCGACGCCGACGCGCTCCGTCCGTACCTCGAGCTCGACCGGGTCCTGTTCGACGGCGTCTTCTGGGCCGCCGAGCGGGAGTTCGGGCTGAGCTTCACCGAGCGGGACGACCTCGTCGGCTACCACCCCGAGGTCCGGGTCTTCGAGGTCTTCGACTCGGGCGGGGAGCCGCTGGGGCTGTTCCTGGCCGACTTCTTCACGCGCGACTCCAAGAAGGGCGGCGCGTGGATGAACGCGCTGGTCGTCCAGTCGGAGCTGACCGGCGAGCGGCCGGTGGTGGTCAACAACCTCAACATCGTGAAGCCCTCCGAGGGCGAGCCGGCGCTGATCAGCGTCGACAACGCGCGGACGATGTTCCACGAGTTCGGGCACGCCCTGCACGGGCTGCTGTCGGCCTGCCGCTATCCGAAGACGTCGATGACCTCGACGCCGCGCGACTTCGTCGAGTACCCCTCGCAGGTCAACGAGATGTGGATCCTGTGGCCGGAGGTCGTGGCGAACTACGCGCGCCACCACGTCACCGGCGAGGCCGCCCCCGAGGAGCTGCTGGAGCAGTGGGAGGCGTCGGGGCGGTTCGGCGAGGGCTTCTCCTCGACCGAGTACCTGGCGGCCGCGATCCTCGACCAGGCGTGGCACCGGCTCGCGCCCGAGGACGTGCCGGAGGCCGGCGGCGACGCCGCCGCGGCCGTGGAGGCCTTCGAGCGGAGGGCCCTCGAAGACGCCGGGATCGCGATGGCGGAGATCGCCTCGCGCTACCGCTCGGGCTACTTCGCGCACATCTTCGCGGGCGGGTACTCGGCCGGGTACTACTCCTACATCTGGTCGGAGATCCTCGACGCCGACACTGTGGAGTGGTTCAAGGAGCACGGCGGGCTGACGCGCGAGAACGGCGACCACTTCCGCGAGTTCCTGCTCAGCAAGGGCGGCTCGATCGACCCGATGGAGTCCTACCGGCGCTTCCGCGGGCGCGACGCCGAGATCGAGCCGCTGCTGGAGCGCCGCGGCCTGAAGTGAGCCCCGCGGCGAGGTCGCCATCGCAGGGTGTCCCGCATACGCGACGGCCCCGGTCCATCCGCTCCCGGACCGGGGCCGTCGCGTTCGGTCAGATCGCCATCGGCCGCTCGAACGGCGAGGGCACCGGGAAGTAGGCCTCCAGGAAGGCCCGCAGCATCGCCGAGCGCTCGTCGGCCAGCTCGGGTGCGAGCCCGGCGTCGTTGACGCAGAACGTCTCGCGGTCGCGGCGCTCCAGCAGCTCGGCCAGGCGCTCGGCGAGGTCGGGCCTGCCGAGTTCCAGATAGGAGTCGCGGGCCGTCCCGGTCACCGCCCGGCCGGTCAGGTACGCGTAGTAGTGCTGCAAGGTCACCGTCGAGACGTCCGAGACGTTCCTGAACGCGCTGCCCGCGGTCCGGACGTGGGCCTCGTGGAACTCCTTCTCGACCTCGGCCAGCACGCTGCGCCGCATCGGGTACGGCACGTGCTTCATCATCCTGGAGATCGTGCGCCCGAAGGCCCGCTCGACCAGAGCCCGGTCGTTCTTGAACGCCGCGTTCGGGGGCGAGTCCAGTGGGCCGACCGGGTCGAAGCCGATGAACGTCTCGGCCGGGAAGAAGCGGGCGAGCCCGTTCGGTTCGAAGAACATCCGCGGCGCGATCGGGCGGCCGACGAACATGTCGTCGTTGAAGTACAGGAAGTGCTCCGAGAGGCCCTCGATGCGGTGCAGCTGCGTCTCGATCGCGTGCGAGTTGAAGGTGGGCAGGCATTCGGGGTCGTCGAACAGCTCCCGGTGGTCGACGACGATCAGGCCGGGGGCCTCGGCGTCGAGCCAGTGCGGGCGCTGGCGGTCGGTCACCAGGTAGACGTCGCGCACCCACGGCGCGTTCAGGTGCAGCGAGCGCAGCGAGTACCGCAGCTCCTCGCGGTCGATGTAGCGCGCCTCGTTGTTCGACTCGGCGTGGTACGGGGACTGCTCGGCCTCGGCGCGGCGGCGGCGCCAGACGTGGTCGGCGCCGTCGACCCAGGTGTAGACGACGTCGATCGGGAAGTCGATGTGGTCCGGTCCGGGCACGGTGAACTCGGGCCGCGTGACGACGTCCGCCCGGCCGTTCGCGAGCGCGGTGAACAGCCGCTCGGGGGCGGCGACGGGCGGGCCGTCGCGGCGGACGAGGGGGCCGACGCGGTTGTGGCGGGGCGCGAGCAGGCGGCCGTCGCCGGTGTCGGCCCAGAACTCGACGTCGCAGCCGTGGTCGGCGCCGAAGACGAGGCTGCGGGTGGGTTCGGTCCACAGCCAGTCGGCGCGGACGATCGGGACGTCGCCCATGTCCGGGCGGTGGGGCCACACCGGCTTGTCGAGGGCCGACTCGGACTCGCGGTAGGCCGGTTCGGGGACCGAGAGTCGCCCGCCGGTGGTGTCGCACAGCATCGCGAGCGCCGCGATGACCCGCTGCCGGTCGATCTCGGCGACGCCGAGGACGGGGCGGGTGAGGCTGAAGCCGGGCACGGCGAAGAAGTCGACGCCGATGGCGGTCAGCAGGGCCGAGACGATCTCCATGTTGCGCCGCCACACTTCGAGCGGGGTGGGGCCCGCGAGCGCGTAGGCGGGGCGGATCTGGAGCTCGTGGAGCATGTGGCTCGAGGCGAGGTCGGTGAAGAAGCGGTAGGGCTCGGTGACGTCGCTGCCGACCGGGGGCGGATCGACGGGACGGGTCATAGTCGGGTCCACCGCTTCTTGCAGCGGGGAAGCCGAACGGCTCGTTCGGGTTGCGATACGGCGCTCGTAATCTGCGAACATCGACACCTCCTGACTCACGGCAAGCTGCCGCTCCGGCTGACCGGAGACTCCAATCGGCACTGTGGGAAAGCGGGATCGTCATCGGCCACGCTCGAGGTCCACGTGGCCGGACATTGACACATGTTCAACAGTAGGCCACGGCTCGGTGACGAAATAGTGTCAGAAAAGCGTCCGAAGCGTCAACAGATCGAGAGTTCACCTCGGGTTGATATTCGGTGAAACGCGAGAGCTGTTCTACCCCAAAGGGATTCGGGCGATGGTCTCCCAGGTGTAGGTGGAGGCGTCCTCGGATTGGAAGACCCGGACGAGTTCCACTCCGCTCACTGTGATTTCAGCCCTACCGGGCCTGACGTCGCGCAGGCGGTTCTGGATGGCGCCCCGGCGGGGGTCGACGCCGACGGAGTCGGGGCGGTAGGACAGCGACACGTGGCCCGGTCCGCCGCAGGGGCGGGCGTGGCCGCCTTCGACGACCTCGTCGATGACTTCGACGCAGGTGGCCACGAGCCGCTGGAAGTCGGCGTCGGGACTGGTGTCGAGCATGACCGCGCCGGTGGCGGCCAGCGCCGGTCCGACCGTGATGTCGAAGGCCTCCTGGCGCCCGACGCGCTCGCGGAGCCGCTCGACGAGCCGGTGGCGGGTCTCGAGCCCGATGTCGGCGGCGTCGCACTCGATCGAGGCGATCGTGGCGTGGAGCCACTGATGGGGCACGGTCACCTCGTCGACGACCTGCTCGATGACCGGCCGGTAGGAGTCGGCGACGGTTTTGACCTCGTCGAGGTCGGTGAGGTAGACGTGGAGCTTCGTCCAGCCCTCGGGCCAGCGCTGCCCGGACTTGGGGGGTCGGGCCCCTGGCGCAGATTCGTTCACTGCTCTATGCCTCAACGGATGTGTCAGGAGCGGCGCGCCCGGTCGGGCGGCGCTCGGTGGTGACCACTGTTGTCGGTGGGTACCGCCGAGGACGGAGTCTACACACCGGGCGCTCAGGCGGGGGGCCGCTGACCGGCGTGGCGGATCGCGGCGGCGATCTTGAGCCCGACGCCGATGATGCTCAGGCATACGGCCGCCACGTACAGGCCGGCCCACGGGGCGATGAAGGACACGACGACGGCGATGAACGCCAGGAAGAGCACCACGTCGGCGACGCTGTCGTCCGGTCCCGTGCGGGATTCGGGGGATCGGGTCACGCACCGAGCCTAACGAACTCGCGCCGGATGCGCGGGCCTCGCTCCGATCGGGCCGTCCGAGCCGTGGGATGCGGACCTCGGACGAGGTGCGGTGGGCTGCCGAGGGGGCACAATCGGTGAGGCAATCGATTTCGAGAGGGGCCGGTCATGCGAACGGTGGCGGTACTTGGAGCCGGGAAGATGGGGCAGGCGATCCTGTCGGGCCTGCTGCGCGCGGGCTGGGAGCGGGACTCGGTGGTGGGCACGGCGCGCAGCGCCGAACGCGCCGCCGAGCTGCGCGAGGCCTACGGCGTGGCCGTGGAGCCGAACGCCGAGGCGGTGCGGCGGGCCGACGTGGTCGTGGTGGCGGTCAAGCCGCAGGACGCCGCGGCGCTCCTGGAGGAGCTGCACGGCGTCTTCACCGCGGGCGTGCCCGTGGTGAGCATCTGCGCAGGGCTCCCGACCGCCTTCTTCGAGAAGCGCCTGCCCGATTCGACGCCGGTGGTGCGGGCGATGCCGAACACGCCGGCGCTGGTCGACGAGGCGATGACGGTGCTCTCGCCGGGCACCCACACCGACGAGGACTGCCTGGCCGCGGTCGAGGAGCTGTTCAAGCCGCTGGGCCGCACGCTCGTCGTCGAGGAGAAGCACCAGGACGCGGTCACCGCGATCTCGGGCTCGGGCCCGGCCTACTTCTACTACCTGGCCGAGGCGATGACCGAGGCGAGCGTCCTCATGGGGCTGCCGCGGGCGGTGGCCTGCGAGCTGGTGGCGCAGACGGCGCTCGGCGCGGCGCGGATGGTCAGCGAGGCCGACGCCTCCCCCGCCGAGCTGCGCGAGGCGGTGGAGTCCCCGGCCGGGACGACCATCAGCGCGGTGCGCCAGCTGGACAAGCACCGGGTGCGCTCGGCGGTGACCGACGCGGTCGAGGCCGCCCGGGACCGGGCGCGGGAGATCGCCGACGAGTACGCCTGAGGCCGTACGGGTTTCCTCCGGACGCGCTCGCCGAGACGATCGAATGGTGGCGGCGCCGGCCGGCCGCGGCTCAAGGCCACATCGGGGGCGCGTGCCGCGGCGGCGCCGCGCGCCGCTGCTCTAATGGCGGGCATGCGCGAAATACGACACGGCCGGTTCGGCGAGCTGGACGGCGCGACGGTGTTCGGTCTGGCGCGGCTCAGGCAGGCGGTGTTCGTCGTCGAGCAGGAGTGCGCCTACCCGGACCTCGACGACCGCGACACCGAGCCGGAGACCGTCCATTTCTGGATCGGCGAGGGCCTCGACGTCGTCGCCTGCCTGCGGATGCTGCGCGACGGCGAGGGCCGGCGGATCGGCCGGGTCTGCTGCGCCGAGGCCGAGCGCGGGCAGGGTCTGAGCGGGGCGCTCATGGCCGCCGCCGTGGAGGAGGCCGGGGCCGGGACCGACATCGTGCTCGACGCCCAGACCTACGCCGCCGGCTTCTACCGCAGGCACGGCTTCGTCGAGCACGGCGAGGAGTTCCTGGAGGACGGCATCCCGCACGTCCCGATGCTGCGGCGCGGCCGGTAGCGGAAGGGGCGGAGCGCCCGGCTCGCGCTCCGCCCCGCTATCCCTCTTGCGTCAGGTCGATCGGACACGGCCGCGCCCGGCGGGCATGCCGCCGGGAGACGATGCCGCCGTCCCAAGTTCGAACTGAAAGTTTCGCGAAACTTTCATTCAAAGTATCGATATGTTACGATCCCCTGGTCGACGCTGTCAAGACCAGCGGCGGCATACCACTGTGGTGGAGATGTGAGGGGCTCTACCGCAACAGCAGAGGGGGCCGGCTTTCGCCGGCCCCCTCTGCCCTGCTCGAACACGGCGCCGACCAGGTCGGATACCGATCCGCGGCGCCGAAGCCACGGGCGGCGGGCGGCTGCCGGGACGCCTCTCGATTCGGCGCCGTCATGGCGGCCGAGCGACCGGCGCCCGTCCCGGAACTCTCGGACGGCCGTCAGCGGCGGGCGGCACCGCACGGCCGAGCCCCCGCTTCGGGGGCGGTCACTCGCTGGGCTGCTCGATGAGCGACTGGATGTACAGCTCCTCGCCGATCTTCTCGACGATGTCGAGCTGCGTGTCGAGGTAGTCGATGTGGTGCTCCTCGTCCTTCAGGATGCCCTCGAAGAGGTCCCGCGAGACGTAGTCCTTGACCGACTCCATGTACTCGATGCCGCGCTTGAGCCGATCGATGGCCTCGACCTCGATCTCGCGGTCGCACCGGAAGATCTCCGGGACGCTCTGCCCGATCCGCAGCGGAAAGAGCCGCTGGTAGTTCGGCAGGCCATCGAGGAAGAGGATGCGGTCGGTGAGGATCTCGGCGTGGCGCATCTCGTCGAGGGACTCGGCCCGGGTGTACTTCGCCAGCTTGGTGTACCCCCAGTTCTCCTGCATCTTGGCGTGCAGGAAGTACTGGTTGATGGCGGTGAGCTCGGCGCTCAGCTGCTCATTGAGGAATTCGATGACTCGCTTGTCGCCCTGCATGTCGCTGCGTCCTTCCCAGGTCGTCGGAGGCCGGTCCACGGGACCGGCGGGCCCAGACTATGCCGGGATGAGGGCGGTTTTCCAGTCAGGAATGCCTAAAATAGGACAAGCTAGCCTAACTCCGGGTAGCGACACGGACGCGCGGAAGGCGTCGATCGCCGCTCAGGCGGCCGGGACGGACTCGTTCGCGAAATAGCTCTCGATCATGTCGGCCAGGCGCTCGTGGCAGTTGCCGCAGCCGGTGCCCGCGTCGCAGGCGTCGCCGATCGCCTCTTCGGTATGCGCGCCGGCACGGATGCAGTCGTGGACCTCGTGGTCCTGGACTCCGTGGCAGATACAGGCGTACATCCCGAGACCTCCGGGAACTTAGGCTTGGCTAATGAAGGCATGCCTAAGCTACCCGGATTCCCGGCCGGTCGGCAACATCCGATCGGTCGGGACGATCCCGGCCTATCGGACAGTGCTTCTTCGAACAGTGCCGTGTCAAAGGGGGCCGCCTCAGGCGCGGCCGTCGCGGACGAGCTCGGTGAGGACCTTGACGGCGTGCTCGATCCCGGCGTCGTCGACATCGAGGTGGGTGAGCAGGCGGCCCCAGTCGGGCCCGAGCGCCGAGATGCGGACGCCCTGCTCGGCCGCGGCGGCGGCCGTCTTCGCGATCTCGGGGATCCGCAGCAGGACCACGTTCGTCTCGACCTGGGCGGCGTCGCAGACGCCGTAGGGCTGGAGCGCCTCGGCGAGGCGCCTGGCGCGGGCGTGGTCCTCGGCGAGGCGCCCGATGTTGTTGGCGAGGGCGAAGCGGCCGGCCTCGGCGAGGTAGCCGACCTGCCGCATGCCGCCGCCGAGGCGCTTGCGGAGAACGCGGCCGCGCGCGGCGCGCTCGGCGTCGGTGACGAGCAGCGAGCCGACCGGCGCGCCGAGTCCCTTGGAGAGGCACACTGAGACGGTGTCGAACAGGCGGCCGTACTCGTGGAGCGGGACGCCGGTGGCGACGTGCGCGTTCCAGATCCGCGCCCCGTCCAGGTGGACGGCGAGCCCGTAGGCGTCGGCGAGCTCGCGCAGCGCCCGCAGCTCGGCGAGGGGCTGCACGGTGCCGCCGCCGATGTTGTGGGTGTTCTCGACGGCGACGGCGCGCGTGGTGGTGGCGTACGGGTGCGGGAGGTTGATCATCGGCTCGACGAGCGAGACGTCGAGGCGCCCGTTCGGGACGTGCCAGGTGCGCGTCGAGATGCCGCCGAGCGCGGCGGCGGCGCCCATCTCGAAGTTGACGACGTGGGCCTTGGCGTCGCACAGCAGCTCCTGGCCGGGCGGGACGAGCAGTTGCAGGGCGATCTGGTTGGCCATGGAGCCGGTGGGCGTGAAGACGGCGGCCTCGTGCCCCAGCAGCGCGGCGGCCTCGGCCTCGAGGGCGTTCACGGCCGGGTCCTCGCCGTAGACGTCGTCGCCGACCTCGGCGTTCGCCATGGCCTCGAGCATGGCGGGGCCTGGGCGGGTCACGGTGTCCGAGCGCAGATCGACGATCATGCCCAGACCCTACTCGGCGGGGCCCGCGGGCGGTCAGTACGGGTTGTCGCCGTTGCCGATGCCGAGGACCGGCAGGTACATGCGCTCGCCGTCGGCGGTGAAGCCGTCGTAGACGATGTCGAACAGGTCCTGGATGCCGAAGGCCCGGAGGGCGTCGACCATCATGTGGGCGGCCTGCGTGGTGGCGGCCCGGTCGGTCGACGGGAAGGTGCGGGACCAGTTCGGCTGGCCGCCGCTGGGGGCGCGGAAGCCCATGTTCGGCAGGTTCGACAGGCCGGCGCGCCAGTTGCCCTTGACGGCGGCCGAGGCCTCGACCCGCAGCCCGCCGTCGACGAAGGCGGCGACGTACCTGGCCGACCAGTCGCCGGTGCGCAGCAGGACGGTCCCGGCGGTGTCGATGGTCGGGACGTCGGCGGCCATGTCGCCCAGGAGAGAGGAGAGCCGCTCGGTGAACTCGCCCATGTCGTGGCAGGCCGGTTCGGGCGGGCGCTCGCCCTTGCGGGCGAAGGCCTGCCAGCCGGAGACGTCGCCTCTGCCGACCGAGTGCGCCTCCAGCTGCTCGAACAGCTGCGGGGAGAGCAGGCGGAGGGTGACGCCGCCGTGGAAGCGGCGCAGGTGGAGCTCGAAGATCAGGCCGTCCCGGTACCAGCGGATCCAGGGGCCGCCGTCGCCGCCGCGCACTTCGGGCGCGCCGAGCTCGTTCATCATCGTCCGCAGCACTTCGCGGAAGACGATGGTGCGGTGGTTCTCTCCTTGGCGGCCGCGCTCGGCGGACCTGAGGACCATGACCTCGATGGAGTAGAAGTCGGCGCGGCCGGACAGGGGCGTCTGGGGCGGGACGGAGTCGGCGATGGCGTTGCCGGTGTCGTAGCCGGTCTCGGCGCGCCACATGCCGATGTCGACCTCGGCGGAGCGGACCTGCCATCCCAGGTTCGTCATGGCCCGTTGCAGGTCGGCCTTGCTCCAGCGCCCGAAGTCGGTCTGTCGGGCACGGCGGAGGAGTTCAACGAGTTGCGATTCGCTGATCCGGTGTGTGCCGAGCATCAGGTACTGCGCCAATCCATCCGTGGGTGGGGCCGAGCTGGGCGTCCACCCAGCGGCTCGCTCTGGTTAGGGTAGCCTTGCCTGTTGTAGCGGGTCCTAGAGGGTAAGGGTTGGCAGGTTGTCTACAGCGTCCGATACTGTGCGGCAAGACACGCTTGTCAGCCTACTAGGCGGCAGGCGCGGCGCGTTCGACGCCACCGCCCCCCTCGTGGTGTTCATCCTCACCTGGATCGCCACGGGGCACTCGATCGCCTGGGGCGTGGGAGCGTCGCTCGTCTCGGCGGCGGTGATCGCGGCCGTGCGGCTCCGCCGGCGGACCCGGCCGCGGGCCGTGCTCCTCGGGCTGCTGAGCGTGTGCGTCGCGGGGATCATCGTCCTCTACACGGGGCGGGCGGCGGACATCCTCCTCCCCCGCATCCTCTCGAACGCCGCGAGCGCCCTGGTGTGGGCCGGCTCGATCGTCTTCCGCCGGCCGCTGCTGGGCCTGGTCGTCGGGGCGCTGCTGGGCCAGCGGACGCGCTGGCGCGCCGATCCCGAGCTGCTGCGCGCCTATGGAGCGGCCTCATGGGTGTGGGTGGCGATGTACACCCTCCGCGTGGCGGTCCTGACCCCGTTCTGGAGCGCCGAGCAGGAGGACCTGGCGGTGGTGGGCGGCGGCGTGGCACAGGTGCTCCTGTCCTGGCCCCTGCTGGTCCTGTGCCTCGTGATCTCGGGAGCGGTGATGAAGGCGGCCCTCCCGAAGGACCACCCCGGCCTCCGGCACCCTGTTGCACCACAACAGAAATTAACATCGAATCGCGCAACCGCCTCCGGTCGGGGCATGATCGATCTTTGTGCCAACTCGCCGTTCGAACAGTCGGCTTGGCGACAAAAGGCGGGTACACGACCATGATCACTTATGTGTATCAATACACTTAAGGCATGGCAGTCGACACGGTCCCGAATTCACTGCTCACTCCCGACGAGCTGGAGCGGCTGCTTTCCCGTGGACACCGGACCATTTATTCCGCAGGGTCCGTCTTGATTCACGAAGGCGATCACTCCGATCATGTCTTCTACCTTCTCTCCGGCCATGTCAAGGCGGTGACCGTACACCCTGAAGGGTTCACTCAGATCTATATGCCTGGATCGATCATCGGTGAACTCGCGGTTCTGACAGGCCGTGTGCGCAGCGCCGACATCATCGCACTGTCGGATGTCGAGGCATGTCTGCTCACAGGGAAGGTATGGCTCGAATTCATCAGGAACGAGCCGAGAGCGAATATCGCCATGTTGAGGAATCTTGCCTCCCGCGTCATCGCGGCCGACATTTCGCAGGCGAATCATGCGCAGAACAGCGAAGCTCGACTGGTGCGCGGACTGCTTCGTCTGGTCGAGTCGGGCTATGGCAGAAAAGTGGTGGACGGCTACTTGATTCCGGGTATCACGCAGAGGGAGCTGGGGGCATTCAGCGGGATCTCTCGGGAATCGGTGGCCATCGCACTCCGGCGAATGAGAAGGGAGCGTCTCGTGACGACCGGCCGCGGACGGCTGGTGATACACGATCTGGACGCCGTGAAACGGCTCCCCGGGAACGGGGACGGAAATCTGTGATCGTGATGTGCCGCAATGATCCCGTCCGAACTTCTTCCCTTCACCGCGTTCGTGCTCATCGCGACCCCGATCGCGGTGGTGGCCCGTGCGTGGTTCCTGCACCGCAGCACCGTCGTCCGGGAGCGCGCCAGGACTGAGCGAATGCGGCGAGCGCTCTCGCAATCGGCGCCCGATGAGCGGGCTGAAATCCTACGCGCCCTGCACACCATGGAGACCACACCAGGCGACCGGGAGTCTCAGACCAAGTGACACCGTTGGGGCAGTTGGGTTTTGGTCGTGAGCGCGCCCCCACGAAGAGCGATGGAACGTCTACGATCTTTCCTCATGACATTTCTTCGCCTTACGCAGCTCGTACATCTGACGCAACAAATGATTCAGCGCGGTTTCCACACACGCGACTTTCTCATTGCGGGCAGCGCGAGAGTCCTGGTCGAGGGCTGGATCGACGAGATCAACGACATCGATATCGTCGCCCGCGGCCAGACCCTGGAGGCGGCTTTCGAACTTGCCTTCAGGGAGGGACACAACGGTCTAGCCGTCGGAAAGATCACCGGGGACAAGACCGCCCAGCTCTACGGCGGCAGGGTCGAAGTCAGTCAACGCTGGGTCGGCATCGACAAAGAGCCGGACAGGCTCATAGATGACGCCGATGTCATCGGCGGGCTGAGATTTCTCAGCCTCGCCGATGTCGCGGCGTACAAGCGTCGCCTGAACCGTCCCAAGGACCGCCACATCCTCGAGGAGCTCAGGCGGCGTGGCTATTGAGTCTCGCGGATGACGGCGGCCGAGTTGGCGTGGAGGTGGGTCCTCGGCGTCCAGCTCGCCCCCGTCAGCAGGTCGGTGCCCTTGATCGGGATCAGGCTCGGCCGCTCGGTGTGGTTGATCGCGAAGAGGTAGGTGCGGCCGTCCTCGTGGGTCCGGCGGACCGTCTCCACGCCTTCGGGGAGGCCGGGGAACTCGCCGTGGAGGTCGAGGCGGTCGAAGAGCGGGTTCAGGTCCGTCGGGCGGGTCGAGAGGTACCAGACCAGCCCTTCGCCGAGCGAGCGGCGGAAGATCGCCGGGCCGCCGGGGTAGTCGGTGTAGCCGACGACGGCCTCGGCGTCCTCCGCGCGGACGATCTCGGACCAGGCGTGGCCCTCGGTGCCGTCGTCGAGGGCGACGGTCTGGCCTTCGCGCAGCGGCACGAACTCCTCGACGCGGACGCCGAGCAGCTCGCGGAGCGCGCCCGGCAGGCCGGGGTGGACGTGGTCGTTGCGGTCGACGATCCCCGAGTAGGGGCCGACGACGAGCGTGCCGCCGCCCTCGACGAAGCGGCGCAGGTTCGCGTCGTCGTCGAGCAGGTACAGCGACGGGGCGAAGACCACGTCGTAGCGCGACAGGTCCCATGCGGGACCCGCGAGGTCGCAGGTGACGCCGCGGCGCCACAGGGCCGCGTGCCAGCGCCGCAGCTCCGGGTAGGGCGCCATGTGCCCGGAGGGCTGCCCGGGGGTCGCCGAGGCCCAGACCGACTCGAAGTCGAGCAGGATCGCCGCCTTCGACTGGACGACCGAGCCCTTGACCTCGGCGAGCCTGCCGAGCCAGTCGCCGAGGGTCTTGACCTCGCGGAAGGTCTTGGACTCGGGGCCGCCGTGAGGGAGCATCGCCGAGTGCCAGCGTTCGGCGCCGTACCGCGAGGCGCGCCACTGGAAGAACATCGCGCCCTCGGAGCCGTGTGCCACATAGGACAGGGAGTGGCGCAGCTGCTCCCCCGGCTTCTTCGCGAAGTAGCCGCCGCGCCAGGCCGAGGAGTTCGCGGCCTGCTCCATCAGCAGCCACGGGCCGCCGCGGGCCAGCCCGCGGGAGGCGTCGGCCCCGAAGGCGACCTGCGCCTCGGCTTCGATCGGGCCCTCGGGGATGAGGTAGTGGTCGGTGGCGACCAGCCGGTCCTCGCGGTTGAGGTGCTCGCCCCACTTGTGGTAGTCGATGCCGGAGAAATCGCCGGTGACCATGAGGTTCGTCGTGATCGGGACGCCGGGCGAGTGGCGTTCCACCGCTTCGGCCTCGGAGCGGAAGAGCTTCAGCAGCGCGTCGGAGCTGAACCGCTTGAAGTCGAGCACGTGCCCCGGATTCGGGGTCTCGGCGGAGATCCGCGGCGGGAGCACCTGCTCCCAGTCGGTGAAGGTCTGCGACCAGAAGGTGGTGCCCCAGGCGTGGTTGAGGGCGTCGAGGTCGCCGTGGCGCTCGCGCAGCCAGGCGCGGAAGGCCGCGGCGGCGTGGTCGCAGTAGCAGGACCGGTAGTACTCGTTGCCGATGTGCCACATGGCGAGCGCCGGGTGGCCGGCGTAGCGTTCGGCCAGTTTGGAGGCCATCTCGACGACGGCCTCCTGAAAGGCCGGCGCATGCGGGCAGTACTCGGCGCGGGCGCCGTAGTTCAGGCGCCGCCCTTCGGGATCGACCGGGAGGGTGTCGGGGTGGCGCTGCGAGAACCACGGCGGCGGCGAGGCGGTCGAGGTGGCCAGGTCGGCCTTGACGCCGCCGTCGGCGAGGAGGTCCATGATGTCGTCGAGCGTCCCGAACTCCCACACGTCCGCGGCGGGATTGACGCCCGCCCATGAGAAGACGTTGACGGTCACGATGTTCACGCCGGCCTCGCGCATGAGCGCGATGTCCTCGTCCCACACCTCCCTGGGCCACTGCTCGGGGTTGTAGTCGCCGCCGAAGGCCAGGCCTTCGACGGTGGGCACGATGTCGGTCATCTGCGGTTCCCTCTCGCGCGGCCCTCGGTCCGCGCCTCGGCTGTTCGGCGACACTGCTGGACAGCGCTTGCACACCGGGGCTCAGCATATAGGCGGCGCGCCCGGGCCGCAATCGCTCACTGCGCGTCGGTCTTGGCGATGCCCTGGAGTTCGAGCTCCTCGCTGCGGACGCAGCGCACGCCGTCCACGAAGTCGACCTCGCCGGTGTCGCACCGTCCGGCCTCGGCGTACCGGCAGCGGCTCGCGAAGGCGCAGCCCGGCGGCGGCTTCGTCGGGTCGGGCAGGTCGTCGGGCAGCAGCACCCGGCCGGTCCGGCCGCGGCGGCTCGGGTCGGGGATCGGCACGGCCGACATGAGCGCCTCGGTGTACGGGTGCGAGGGCTTCTCGTAGAGCTCGGCGGTGTCGGCCAGCTCGACGATCTTCCCGAAGTACATGACGGCGACGCGGTCGGCGATGTTCTCCACCACCGAGAGGTCGTGCGAGATGAACAGGTACGTCAGCCCGAACTCGGCCTGGAGCTCGCGCAGCAGGTTGAGGATCTGGGCCCGCACCGACACGTCCAGGGCGCTGACCGGCTCGTCGGCGACGACGAGCTTGGGGCCCACGATGAGCGCGCGGGCGATGTTGACCCGCTGGCGCTGCCCGCCGGAGAAGGCGTGCGGGTACCGGTCCATGTAGTCCGGGGAGAGCCCGACCTTGCGCATCATCTCGGCGACCCGGTCCTCCAGCTCGGCGCCCTTGGCCTCGCCGGTGGCGACGAGCGGGTCGCCGATGATCTGGCGCAGCGTCATGCGCGGGTTGAGCGAGGAGAACGGGTCCTGGAAGACCATGCGGATCTGGCGCCGGTAGCGGCCCTTCTCGCGGTTCTTCAACTGCGTGAGGTCGCGGCCGTCGTAGACGATCGAGCCGCTCGTGGCCTGCTGGGCGCCGACGATGGTCCGCCCGAGGGTCGTCTTGCCGCAGCCGGACTCGCCGACCAGGCCGAGGGTCTCGCCCGGCATGAGCGTCAGGTCGACGCCGGAGACGGCGTGGTTCTCGACGGTGACGCGGCCGAGCATGTTGCGCCGCACCGGGAAGCGGATGTGGAGGTCGTTGATCTCGAGCATCGGTTCGCTCGACGCGGTCTCGCTCATGCCCGGTCTCCTTCGGTCTGGTCGTCGTAGAGGACGCATTGGGCGGTGCGGCCGCCGTCGAAGACCACTTCGGGCGGCTCGTCGATGTCGCAGCGGCCGGCGATGGCCTCGGAGCAGCGCGGGTGGAACGAGCAGCCCTTCGGCCGGTGCAGCGGGTTCGGCACCGTCCCGGGGATGGTGGGGAGGTCCCGGCCCCGGTCGCGGCCGAGGACCGGCACCGACTCGAGCAGCTGCCTCGTGTAGGGGTGCTTGGGGTCGGCGAAGATCTCCTCGACGCCGGCGCGCTCGACGACCTTGCCGAGGTACATGACGGCGACCTCGTCGGCGAGTTCGGCCACGACCCCGAGGTCGTGGGTGATGAACATGACCGCCATGTGGTGCTCGGCCTGGAGGCGCCGGATCAGGTCGAGGATGCGGGCCTGGGTGGTGACGTCGAGCGCCGTCGTCGGCTCGTCGGCGATGAGCAGGGACGGATTGGCGCACAGGGCGATCGCGATCATGACGCGCTGGCACATGCCGCCGGACAGCTGGAAGGGGTAGGCGTCGACGCGCTCCTCCGGCTTGGGAATGCCGACCTCGTCGAGCAGTTCGATCGCCCGCTTCCTGGCGGCCTGCTTGTCCATGCCGGTGTGGATGCGGATGACCTCGACGAGCTGCGCCCCGACGGTGCGCAGGGGCAGCAGCGAGGCGACCGGCTCCTGGAAGATCATGCCGATGTCGCCGCCGCGCAGCCGCTGGAGCCGCTTGTCGTCGTGGTTCAGCGAGAGCACGTCGAACGGCTCGTCGTCGCCGTGCCAGGTGATGGTGCCGCCCTCGATCCGGCCCGGCGCGTCGACCAGCCGCAGGATGGAGCGGGCCGTGACCGACTTGCCGCAGCCCGATTCGCCGACGACGCAGAGGGTCTTGCCCGCGTGGACGGTGAGGTCGACCCCGTCGACGGCCGGGACCTTCCCGTCGTAGGTGTCGAAGCCGGTCTTGAGCCCCGAGATCTCGAGCAGCGGCTGTGCACTGTGTGGTTCAGACATCGCTCACCTAATGCTTGTACGGGTCGGCGGCGTCGCGCATGCCGTCGCCGACGAAGTTGAACGCCAACACCACGATCACCACGACCAGGCCGGGGATGAGCAGCCACGGCGCGCCCGAGAGGACGCTCCACTTGCTCGCGTCCTGGAGCTGCACGCCCCAGGAGACCGCCGGCGGGCGCAGGCCCAGGCCGAGCCACGACAGCGCCGTCTCGGCCAGGATCATGCTCGGGATCGACAGGCTCAGCGCGGCGATGATGTGGGAGGAGAACGAGGGCAGCATGTGCCGGAACATGACGCGGCGGCGGCTGGATCCGTCCAGGAGCGCCGAGGTCACGAACTCCTCGCCCCGCAGCGCGAGGAAGCGGCCTCGCACCTCTCTGGCCAGGCCGGTCCACGCGACCAGCGCGAGGATGGTGGTGATGATGAAGTACCTGGTCACCGGGCTCATATCGGCTGGCAGCGCCGCGGCGAGCCCGAGCCACAGGGGGATCGACGGCACCGCCATGAACAGCTCGATCACGCGCTGGATGACGTTGTCGATCCATCCGCCGAAATAACCGGAGATCGCCCCGAGCACGATGCCGAGCGCGAACGCCAGCAGCACGCCGATGACGCCGACGGACGCCGAGACACGGGTGGCGTAGACGAGCTGGCTGAGCAGGTCCTGGCCGTCGGTGGTGGTGCCCAGCAAGTACATCGGGTCCTCCGGGTCCTCGGGGCCGATGAGGTGCCGGTCCCAGGGGATGAGGCCGAAGAGCTCGTACTCCTCGCCCTTGACGAAGAAGCCGACGTCGACCCGGTCCTCCGGATTTGCCTCGTAGGTGATCCTGAGGCTCCTCGGGTCCTGCTCGGAGGTGTAGCCGTCGACGTGGAGGCCCCATTGGAAGCCGTCGGGGCCGTCGGTGTCCCACAGCTTGAGGACCTGCGGCGGGGCGGTGGTGTACTCGGAGTCGCGGTGGCGGTCGTCGAACGGGGCGAAGAACTCGCAGAAGGCGATCACTACGAGCATGAAGCCGAGGACCCACGCCGAGACGAGCGCGAGCCGGTGCTTCTTGAACGACCACCACACCAGCTGCCGCTGAGAGGCTGTGGCGCGCCTGCCGTTGCCCTCGGCACCGGCCGATTCGGGGCTGGCTTCGGTCTCCTTGACGGTCATCGGCCTTCTCACCTCTGGTGTCCGAGTCGGATGCGGGGGTCGAGCCAGCCGAGCAGCAGGTCCGAGATCAGGGTGCCGATGACGGTGACGACGCTGAGGACCATGATGATCGAGCCGGCCAGGTACATGTCCTGGGCTTTGAGCGCCCCCAGCATGATCGGGCCGAGCGTCGGCAGGCCCAGGATCTGGCCGACGACGATGTCGCCGACCAGCAGCAGGGGCAGGATCCACCCGATCGTGGAGACGAAGGGGTTGAGCGCCACCCGCAGCGGGTAGCGGCGCAGCAGCCGCCCTTCGGGGACGCCGCGGGCGCGGGCCGCGGTGACGTAGGGGCGCTGGAGCTCGTCGAGCAGGTTGTTCCTGATGACGCGCACCAGTCCTGCCACGCCGGCGGTGCCGATGACGATCATCGGAATCCACAGGTGGCCGATCAGGTCGAGCAGCTTCCCGAGGTTCCATGAGGCGTCGCACCACTCGGGTGAGCACAGCCCGGACGGCACCGACCCGAACCAGGTCACGCTGAAGTAGATGAAGATCAGCGCGATCAGGAAGTTCGGGGTGGCCAGGCCGAGGAAGCCGATGGTGGTGACGGTGTAGTCGCCGATCGAGTGCTGCTTGACCGCCGAGTAGACGCCGATGGGGAAGGCCAGCGCCCAGGTGACGAGGAGGGTGCCGATCGAGATGCCGAGCGTCGCGCCGAGGCGCGCGCCGATGACCTCGGAGACGGGTTTCTGGTGCTCGAAGGACATGCCCAGGTCGCCGTGCAGGACGATCTGCGTGAGCCAGTTCCAGTACTGCTGGAGGAGGTTGCCGTCCAGGCCGTACCGGACCCGGAGGGCCTCCACGTCGGCGTCGGTCAGTCCCTGACCCTGCACGGCGTATCGGGCCCGCAGGGCGGTCACGTAGTCTCCCGGCGGCAGGTTGATGATGACGAAGACCACCAGCGAGATCGCCAGAAGTGTCGCCGCTATGTAGATGGCACGGCGACCCAGGTATTTGAGCACTGTTTCTTCCTCAGCCTATTCCTCGGAGATGTACCACTGCTCGGGCTTCGCCGGGCACGGCGTGCCGTAGGTCGGGTTCTCCGGCATGGACCCGCCGACGTTGTGGAGCTGGTCGGAGACGATCGCCCAGGGGGCGGGGCCGCGGACGGTGCCGATGGCGTAGAACTCCTCCTTGGCGATGCCCAGGATCTGCCGGAAGATCTCGTCGCGGGCGTCCGGGTCGGGCTCGGCCAGGAACTGGTCGTAGAGGTCGTGCTGCTGCGCGATCGGCTCGCTCGGGGGCTCGTGCATCTCCTCGTCCTGGGCGCCGCGCTGGATGTAGTGCGCCGACCACTGTCGGGCGAACATCGCCCCGCCGGCCTGACCGCCGGCCATGTACCACTGCGTGGCGATGGTCTCGTCGATGCTGCCGCCGTCGCCGGTCCACACGACGATCTGGAAGTCGTTCTCGTCGAGGGCGCTCTGCCAGTTCTCGCGGGGTTGGGAGTTGACGTGCAGTTCGAGGCCGGCCTCCGCCCACATGTCCTTGATCATGTCCATGGCGTTGACCCAGGTCGACCCCAGCAGGGCGTCGTCGGCGACCAGGACGGTGAACTCGAGCCGGGTGCCGTTCGCGGCGGTGCGGATGCCGTCGGATCCGGCCGTGTAGCCGGCGTCGTCGAGGAGCTGATTCGCCGTGTCGAGGTCGAACTCGGTGTACTGGGTGGCGAACTCCTCGTCGTAGAAGCGGGAGTCGGGCATCGGCGCGGCCTGGGCCGGTTCGCCGACGCGGTTCCACAGGACGTCGATGAGCTCCTGGCGGTTGATCGCGTGCGACATGGCGATGCGGAACTGCTTGTCCTGGAAGACCTCGCGGACGGCGGCGTCCTCGTGGTTCATGTTGAAGGCGATGTTCATGTCGCTGGAGTAGGTGGACTCCAGGTCCACGACGGTGTAGCCCCCGGCCGCCTCGTTGTCGACGGCGTCGGCGCGGTGGGCGTTGTCGTTGAAGTGCCGCGAGTGGAAGTCGTAGTCGCCGTTGATGGCGTGGGCGAACATGGTCTCGACGTCGCCGACGATGGCGTAGCGAACCTCGTCGATATAGGGCAGCTGGCTGCCCTCCTCGTCCACCTTGTAGTAGTACGGGTTCCGCTCGAACACCGCCTCGCCGGCGTCGGAGACCGGCTGCTTGCAGACCCAGGCCAGGAGCGTCGGCAGGTCCGGGTTCTCCCACATGAAGTTCCAGAGGTTGCCCAGGGCGGTGAACCGGGAGACCCAGCCGTCGTAGCCCTCGGCGATCGCCTCGTCCTCGGCGGCCTCGTTGTAGTCGATGTGGAACTGCTCGAGGTAGTGGCGGGGGTAGAAGGTGAACCGCTGGCCTGAGGTGCCGCGGGACATGTCCTCCTCGAACAGCGGCTTGGGGCCGGAGAAGCGGTAGATGAAGGTGTAGTCGTCGACGATCTCGAGCTCGCCGGGCTGCCCGTCGGGACCGGCCAGCTCGGGCGGGATGCCCTGGGTGAGCTCGGCGTTGAGGTTGACGTCGTTGTAGGCGAACTCGACGTCGGCCGTGGTGAACGGCTCGCCGTCGGACCACTTGACGCCCTCCCGAAGGGTGATGGTGAACTCCGAGGCGTCCGCGTTGGACTCGAAGGCCGAGGCGAGGTTGAGTTCGGCCGTCTGCCAGTCGCGGCTCCGCTTGAGCAGCGGCTCATAGGCGAGGGTGCGCCACAGCCAGGGGCCGTCGGAGGCACCGGTGATGGCGGTGTTCCAAGTGCCGCCGTAGACGCCGATCGAGTCGGTGGCCTTGATGACGACGGGTTCCTTGGGGAGGCGCTCCTCGACCGGCGGGAGGTCGCCGGCCTCGACTCGCTCGGCGAGCATCGGCGCCTCTGGGCCCTTGTCGCCGCCGCCTCCGCCGTCGGCGTCGGATTCAGTGGAGAAGAAGCCGCACCCGGCGGCGGACGCGGTCAGTGCGGTGGCGCCCGAGACGACCAGGCTGCGCCGGGAGAGGGAGGGGTCCGGCCACCGGACGGATCGAGGTCGTTTCTCGAACAGACTGGACTGGGGGTTGTGAGTGCTCATCGGCGAGCGCTCCTTCCGAGGTCGGTCGCGGCCGTGGGGCGGCCAAGGGGTAGGGCTATATAAATTTATGGATCGCCAGCGCCGGCAGATGTCCAAATCTCCGGCTCGCGAGCTTCACCATGGGGGTCCGACTCGGCCCCCAGTCACCGAAAGCGCTTACTTCGTTTCCGGAACTTCTCCGAAAACTTTCGGTGACATCGGTGAGACTACGGCAACACCAAAACAGCGTCAAGGCAGGTGAGTCGCAGCCGCCATTACGATACGATCACGAATGGCAATCGTATTCCAGTGATCATCGATCGGTCAAGACCGAAACTTTCGGTATTTTCCGATCGCCGCTCGGCGCTCCGGAACCGCGCCCGGAACGCCTCCCCCGGCGAGGGGCGGATGTGATCTTCGCAGCCTGCGCCCCGGCGCCGCCCCCGCGGCGCCGTCCACCCCGCTCGACAAGGGTGTGACAAGCGGCAATCCCATATAAAACGGACCACACTGGAGACAGGGCCGGGCGCCCCGTATGTCAGGATCGGACCATGACAACTGACGGCGGCCCCGGGAGCGGCACAGTGGCACCGCACGAACCCGCCTCCTCGCCTCGCCTGCGCATCCGCCGCTCCGCGGCGATCACCGTGGCCGCATTCGTCGCCTGGCTGGCCGTCGGCCCGCTGTCACTGGCGATGATCGCCGAGCAGCCCCTGTGGGGATGGTTCTCGGTCGTGCTCGGCGTGGCCATGCTGGCGGCCCCGATCGGCGTCTCGGCCTGGGCATGGCGCTCGGGGGTGGACGTGACGCGCGAGGGCGTCACGGTCAAGAGCATGTTCTCCCAGCGCCTGATCGAGTGGCGCCACATCGACGGCTTCGTCACCGACAGCGACGGCGTGGCCGCGATACTGGACGACCAGTCCCAGGTGCGCCTCAAGCCCCTGCGCGCGGAGAACCTCCCGCGGGTCCTCGAGATCGGCGGCCAGGAGCTCCGGGACGACACTCCCGACGACGAGCGTCAGTAGCCCTCGGACACGACGTTCTCGAGCGGCTCGCCGGCCGCGAAGCGGCGGATCTGCGGCCCCACGGGCCGGTAGGCGCGCTCCACCATCCCGTCGACGGAGGCGCCCACGTGCGGGGTGATCAGGGCGCCCTCCAGGTCCCACAGCGGGTGCCCGGCCGGGAGCGGCTCGGGCTCGACCACGTCGATCGCGCAGCGCAGGCGGCCGGAGGCGACCTCGGCGACCAGCGCGTCGGTGTCCACGATCGGGCCCCTGGCGGCGTTCACCAGCAGCGCGCCGTCCTTCATGGCCGCGAGGAACTTCGCGTCGACCAGGCCGCGCGTCGCCTCGGTCAGCGGCAGGATGAGGACGACGACATCGGCCTCGGGCAGCAGCTCGTCGAGCTCCTCGACGGCGTGGACGCCGGGCCGGGCGCGCCGGGCCACCTTCGTCACCTCCGTGCCCAGGACGGTGAGGACCTCGGCGACCTTCTCACCGATGTCGCCCGCGCCGACGATGAGGGCGCGCTTGTCGCACACCGTGGTCTGCCACCGGACCCGCCACTCGTGGTGCTCCTGGCGGCGGGCGAAGACGTCGAAGCCGCGCATGGACGCGAGGATCGCGCCGATCGTCCACTCGGCCGTCACTCCCGTGTGGACGCCGCGGGCGTCGCACAGGGTCACGCCGTCGGGCGTCACCGGGGCCCACACCTCGGCGCCCGCGCTGAGCAGCTGAATCGCCCGCAGCGACGTCATGTCCTCGAGCGGCGCGGTGACCTTGGACTCGGCCAGGAACGGCGGCACCCAGAACTCGACCGCGGCCGGGTCCGAGGGGTAGCCGCCCCGGCCGGTGTACACCTCGACGTCGACGCCGTCGGGCAGCGGCCCGAGATGCTCGCGGCCTTCCTCATGAGCGATCCATACCTTCACTCGGGAAAGCCTAATGCACCTGACGGATCAGGCCGGATAACGCCCGGCCTGAGCCGTCAGGCGCCGCCTATAGGCTGGGGCCATGCGCCGATCGGTATCGGCGGCTGTGACGGCCGCGGTCATGTTCACGCTCGCTTCGTGCTCCTTCGGTGAGCCGCCCGAGCCGGAGGGGGGCGAGCCGCCGAACCTGCCCACGCCCTCGGGGGGCCCGCCCGAGGAGCCCGCGACGTTCATGGACGTCGTCGCCGAGGGCCTCGAAGTGCCGTGGGGCCTGGCGTTCCTGCCCGACGGCACCGCCGTCGTCGGCGAGCGCGAATCGGGCCGGATCCTCTCGATCGCCATCGGCGAGGACGGCACCCCCGCCGCCCCCGAGGAGATCGGCACCGTCGAGGTCGACGCGAACGGCGAGGGCGGCCTGCTCGGCCTGGCCGTCTCCCCCGACTTCGAGCAGGACTCGACGCTCTTCCTCTACTACACCACCGAGGAGGACAACCGGATCGCCACGCTCGACCTCTCCTCCGACGCGGCTCCGGAGCCGATCCTCACCGGGATCCCCACGGCCTCCAACCACAACGGCGGCGCGCTCGCCTTCGGCCCCGACGGCTACCTGTGGGCCGCCACCGGCGACGCCGGCAACGGCGACCACGCCCAGAACGAGGACTCCCTCGGCGGCAAGATCCTGCGCCTCGACACCTCCGGCGAGCCCGCGCCGGACAACCCCGACCCCGCCTCGCCGGTCTACTCCATGGGCCACCGCAACGTCGAAGGGCTGGCCTGGAACGGATCGGGCGACTTGTACGCCACCGAGTTCGGCGACGACCTCGCCGACGAGATCAACCGCATCGAGGCCGGCGGCAACTACGGCTGGCCGCTGTACGAGGGTCCCGGCGGCGAACCCGACTACATCGATCCGGTGGTCACCTGGGAGCCGTTCGAGTCCTCCTGCGCCGACGCGGTCTTCGTCGAGCAGACCCTCATCACCGCGTGCCTGCGCGGCCAGCGGCTGTGGATCGTCGAGTTCGACGAGAACGGCGAGCTCGTCGGCGAGCCGCAAGCCACCCTCGTGAACGAGTTCGGTCGGCTACGATCGATCGCCATGGGCCCCGACGGGATGCTGTGGGTCACCACGTCGAACCGCGACGACCGCTGCGAAGAGGCCAGCGGATGCGTCATCGACGAGGCCGACGACCGCGTCCTCCGGTTCTCCACCTCATACGCCGTCGAAGGAAGAGTCTTATGCCCGACCGGCACGTCTCGGTCACCCAGCGTCTGAAGTCCGCCGCCCGCCCCGTCCGCCGCGGCGCGCAGGCGATGGGGCGAGGCGTGGGCCGTGCCGGGCGGGCGACGCGATCGCGGTGGCGGCGCCTGCGGGCCTCCCGGGCCGCGCGGCGCCTCGCGACCGCCGCGGCGGTCCTCGTCGTCGGCACCGCCGCGGCCGCGGGCGGGCTGATCCTGGTGGGCGACACGAGCGCCCACATCGGGCCGTTCCACACGACCATGGCGCTGCACCCCGACATCCACGGCGAGACGATCGTGACCGTCCCGCCGCTGGGGCAGGTGGTCTTCGACAGCCACGACGGCCCCATCGGGATGAACCTGCGTCTGGACTCGGTCGACCCCGAAGAGGCCCAGGCCATCATCAACACCCCCGACGGGGTCACCACCGCCTCCGAGAACCTGGCCTCCGAGGTCACCGACGCGGTGGTGCGCGTCGCCGTCGAGGCGCTGGCGATCGTGACGCTGTGCGGGCTGCTCGTCGGCGCGCTCACCTTCCGCACCATGCGGCGCACCCTGCTGACGGGGCTGGCGTCGCTGTCGATGACCGCCGCGCTCATGGGCTACGCCGCCTCGACGCTCCAGCCGGAGTCGATCTCGCAGC
This sequence comes from Glycomyces tenuis DSM 44171, assembly GCF_000427885.1. GTDB lineage: Bacteria > Actinomycetota > Actinomycetes > Mycobacteriales > Micromonosporaceae > Glycomyces > Glycomyces tenuis. The sequence goes on along the minus strand of NZ_KE386602.1, from coordinate 62,417 downwards.
CGCGCTACGAGGGCCTGCTGTCCTACGCCCCTTCGGTGGTCGGCGACGCCGAGGACATCGCCGAGAACTACGAGGAGTACGTCGCGAACCTCCAGAAGTTCGTCACGAACATCTCCGGGTTCTACGCGCTCGCCACGAACATGCCGCAGATCGGCGTCGACGACGACACGATCCGGGTCATGCACGTCTCCGACCTCCACCTCAACCCCTCGTCCTGGCATCTCATGGAGACGATCGTCGAGCAGTTCAACATCGACGTCGTCGCCGACACCGGCGACATGAACGACTGGGGCTCTGAGCAGGAGGCCGACATCTTCTCGCGCGGGGTCGCCCAGATCAGCGTGCCGTACGTGTTCGTCAAGGGCAACCACGACTCGGCGACCACGGTCGCGGCGCTCGCCGCCTACGACAACGTGGTGATCCTGGACGGCGAGGTGCAGGAGGTCGAAGGGCTCCGGTTCGCCGGCGTCGCGGATCCGCGCTTCACCCCCGACAAGGGCAACCAGCCGTCCAGCGAGTACGCCCAGCAGATGCTGACGCAGTCCGGCGAGCGGCTCAGAGAGGCGATCGAGGACGCCGGCGGGGCCGACGTGGCGATGGTCCACGAGCCGCCGATGTCGCTGCCGCTCACCGGCGTCGTGCCGCTGGTGCTGGCCGGGCACACGCACGAGCGGGCCGTCCAGGACCTCGGCGAGGGGACGACGCTCATGGTCGAGGGCTCGACCGGCGCGTCCGGGCTGCGGCTCTTCGACACCGAGGAGCCGCTGAAGATGGAGCTCGACGTGCTCTACTTCGACCCCGACACCAAGGCGCTGACGGCGTACGACTCGATCTCGGTCGGCACCGTCGGCGAATCCGACATCACGCTGGAGCGCACCGTCATCCCCGTCGACGAGCAGGCGGCCGAGCTCGAGGACGGGGCCACCGCCTCGCCTACGCCGCCGGGGGACTGAGCGCCCCGGCGGCGCCCGCCAGGGCTCACATCATCGGGCCGAGCACCAGCGTCGCGATCGAGAAGTAGATGATCAGGCCCGTCGCGTCGCACAGGGTCGAGATCATCGGCGCCGAGACCACGGCCGGGTCGACGCCGACCTTCTTGGCGACGAGCGGCAGGAACGAGCCGGCCAGTGTCGACCAGGTGCAGATCAGCAGCAGGGTCACCGCGATGATGACGCCGATCTTCGGCCCGTACATGAAGCCGACGACCGGGCCGCCGATGAGGCCGAGCATCGCGCCGAGCAGGATCCCGACACGGCCCTCGCGCCAGACGATCTTGAAGAAGTCCGAGAAGCGGACCTCGCCGACCGCCATGGCGCGGATGATCATCGCCGAGGCCTGCGAGCCCGAGTTGCCGCCCGCGCCGGTCAGCAGCGGGACGAACAGGGCCAGGACGGTCGCGTTGCTCAGCTCGGCCTCGTAGTGGTCGAGGACCGAGACGGTGAGCGTCCCGGCGATGGCGAGGATGAGCAGCCAGAACGCGCGCTTGCGGGCGAGCATGAACACGCCCGCCGACAGGTAGGGCCGCTCCAGCGGCTCGGCCGAGCCGTACCGGGCGGCGTCCTCGGTGTCCTCGGCTTCGAGGATCTCCATCGCGTCGTCGAAGGTGATGAGCCCGACGAGCCGGTCCTCGTGGTCGACGACGGGCAGCGCGGCCAGGTTGGCCTCCTGGACGAGGCGCGCGGCCTCCTCCTGGTCGGTGTCGGTGACGACCACGTGGTGGTCCTCGGCCATGAGGTCGGCGACGATCGCGTCGGGGTCGGCGGCGACCAGGTCGGGCAGGGCGACGGTGCCGATGAGCTTGCGGTGCCCGTCGGTGACCGGCAGGATGTCCAGATGCCGGGGGCGCGAGCGCAGGTGGCGGATGCGTTCGATCGCCGCGGCGGCGTTCATGGAGGCCCGCAGCGACACGTAGTCGGGGGTCATGATGCGCCCGGCCGACTCGGGGTCGTAGCCGAGCAGCTGCGCGGTCGAGCGGCGCTCGGCCGGACTCAGCTGCTCTTGGAGGCGGGTGGCGACGACGGCGGGCATCTCGTCGAAGAGCTTCGCCCGGTCGTCGGCCTCCATGGAGTCGAGCAGGTCGCGGACGGTCTCGGTCTTGAGCGCGTCGAGCAGTTCCTGCTGGTGGACGGTGTCGAGCTCTTCGAAGACGGCCAGCGCGCGGTCCTTGGGGAGCAGGCGGAAACGCACGGCCTGGTCGGCCAGTTCCATGCGCGGGAGCTCTTCGGCGAGTTCGACGACCGAGGCCTCGGCGAGGTCGGCGCGGAGTGCGGCGAGGGAGTCCATGGCCGCGGGGGAAATGGGTTGGATGGTCTGGTTCGGCACCGGGACCACCTCCTAGCACGAGAGACGGCCGCGCTCTCAGCGCTCGATCACAGGATCAGGCGGCACGCCTCGCTGTAGACCGGACACAGAGCACGGTGGAAGCAAAATGGGAAAAAACGTTCGTATCTCGACTAGAACTGGGATCATCGCCCATTTGACTCTCACCTCCTCTGGCCGTTCGCCGTCTCGGCGATGCTCGGGGCCGCGGACGGGCCCTCAGCGGTGAAGCCGGCGCACCCCGAACGCGGCGGTGCCGACCGGTCCAGCGTAGCAAGGCCGCGTGGACGACATCCGGATTCGACACATCGGGGAATCGCGGCTCACACCAACGGATGACGAACGGCGCCGACCTCTCGACTCGGGACCGGCGCCGTTCGCGTGCTCGGGTGCGGCTAGGAGAGCTTGTCCAGGATGATCTGGCGGACCGTCCCGGCGTCGGCCTGTCCCTTGGTGGCCTTCATGACCGCGCCGATGAGGGCGCCGGCGGCGGCGTGCTTGCCGCCGCGGATCTTCTCGGCCACAGCGGGGTTGGCGGCGATCGCCTCGTCGACGGCGGCCTCGAGCGCGCCGGTGTCGGAGACGACCTCCAGGCCGCGGGCGGCGGCGACCTCGGCCGGGCCGCCTTCGCCGGCGAGGACGCCGTCGATGACCTGGCGGGCGAGCTTGTCGTTGAGCCGGCCGTCCTCGACCATGCCCTGGAGCTCGGCGACCTGGGCCGGGGTGATGGCCAGGGCTCCGAGTTCGGCGCCGGTCTCGTTGGCGCGCCGTGAGAGTTCGCCGAGCCACCACTTGACGGCGCCGGACGCGCCGGCGCCGGCGGCGATGGTGGCCTCGATGAGCTCCACGGCGTCGGCGTTGACCACCGACTGCATCTCCTTGTCCCCCAGGCCCCAGTCGGCCTGGAGTCGCTCGCGGCGCTTGCGGGGCGGCTCGGGCAGGCTCGCGCGCAGCGCTTCGACCCACTCCTTCGAAGGCTCCATGACGGCCAGGTCGGGCTCGGGGAAGTACCGGTAGTCGGTGGCCTCCTCTTTGGATCGTCCCGGGCTGGTCTCGCCGGTGGTCTCGTGGAAGTGGCGGGTCTCCTGGAGGATCTTGTCGCCGGAGTCCAGCAGCGCGGACTGGCGGCGGATCTCGTAGCGCACGGCGCGTTCGACGCTGCGCAGCGAGTTGACGTTCTTGGTCTCGGTGCGCGTGCCCCACTCGTCGCCGGGCCGGTTCAGGGAGACGTTGACGTCGCAGCGCATGGACCCCTGCTCCATGCGGACGTCGGAGACGCCCAGGGAGCGGACGATGTCGCGCAGCTCGGTGGCGTAGGCGCGCGCGACCTCGGGGGCGAGCGCGCCGGTGCCCGGGACGGGCTTGGTGACGATCTCGACCAGGGGGATCCCGGCCCGGTTGTAGTCGACCAGGGACTCGGTGGCGCCGTGGATGCGCCCGGTGGCGCCGCCGACGTGGAGGGTCTTGCCGGTGTCCTCTTCGAGGTGGACGCGTTCGATCTCGACGCGGTAGGACTCGCCGTCGACGACGACGTCGACGTAGCCGTCCTCGCAGAGCGGCTCCTCGTACTGGCTGGTCTGGAAGTTCTTCGGCATGTCCGGGTAGAAGTAGTTCTTCCGGGCGAAGCGGGTCCACTCGGCGATGCGGCAGTTCAGGGCCAGGCCGATCTTCATGGTGGCCTCGACGGCGGCCTTGTTGGCGACCGGCAGCGCGCCGGGCAGGGCCAGGCAGACCGGGCAGACCTGTGCGTTGGGCTCGGCGCCGAACGTCGTCGCGCAGCCGCAGAACATCTTCGTGGCCGTGTCGAGCTCGATGTGGGTCTCGAGGCCGAGGACGGGCTCGTAGGCGGCGAGGGCCGCCTCGTAGGTGTTGAGTTTCGTCATCTCGGCTACTTCCCACCCTCGCTGAACGAAGTGAAGCGTACATTTGCATGGATGTCGGGCGCGGTGTCGGCCAGCAGGGGCTCCTGCGTGGTTTCGAGGGCCGCCGCGACGCGGTAGGTGATGTCGTCGCCCATGACAGGCCCCATGACCTGGAGTCCGACGGGCATGCCTTCGGAGAGCCCGACCGGGACCGAGACACCCGGTCCGCCGTAGAGGTTGGACGGGATGGTGTAGAGGTCGGCCAGGTACATCTGGTACGGGTCGCCGGTGCGCTCGCCGAACTTGAAGGCGGTGAACGGCGTGGTCGGGCTGATGAGGGCGTCGACCTGCTCGAAGGCCTTCTCGAAGTCCTGCTTGATGAGGGTGCGGACCTTCTGGGCCTTGCCGTAGAACGCGTCCACGTACCCGGCGGAGAGCGCGTAGGTGCCGAGGATGATGCGGCGCTTGACCTCCGGGCCGAAGCCGGCCTCGCGGGTCAGGCTCATGACCTCCTCGAGGCCGCGCTCGCCGTCGTCGCCGGTGCGGAGGCCGTAGCGGACGCCGTCGTAGCGGGCGAGGTTCGAGGAGGCCTCGGAGGGGGCGATGAGGTAGTAGGTCGGCAGCGCGTAGGTGAAGGAAGGGCAGGAGACCTCGATGATCTCCGCGCCGAGCTTCACGAGCTGCTCCACGCCGGCTTCGTAGGCGGCGACGACGCCGGGCTCGGCCGCGTCGGTGCCTTCGGCGAACTCTTTGACGACGCCGAGCTTGACGCCCGAGAGGTCTCCTCTGGCGCCGAGCCTGGCGGCCTCGAAGACCGGCGGGACGGGCGCGTCGATGGAGGTCGAGTCGCGCGGGTCGTGCCCTGAGATGACCTCGTGCAGCAGCGCGCCGTCGACGGCGGTGCGGGACACCGGACCGGGCGTGTCGAGCGAGGAGGAGAACGCGATGAGCCCGTAGCGGGAGTTCGAGCCGTAGGTGGGCTTGCCGCCGAAGGTGCCGGTGACGGCTCCGGGCTGGCGGATGGAGCCGCCGGTGTCGGTGCCGATGGCGAGCGGGGCCATCTTCGCGGCGACCGCGGCGGCGGAGCCGCCGCCGGAGCCGCCGGGGATGCGCCCGGTGTCCCAGGGGTTGGCGGTCTGCTGGTAGGCCGAGTACTCGGTCGAGGAGCCCATGGCGAACTCGTCGAGGTTGGTCTTGCCGAGGATCGGCATCTTCGCGGCCTTGAGGCGCTCGACGATGGTCGCGTCGTAGGGCGGGATCCAGCCTTCGAGGATCTTGGAGGCGGCCGTGGTGGGCAGGCCCTTGGTGACCACGACGTCCTTGACGGCGATGGGGACTCCGGCGAGCGGGCCGAGCTCCTCGCCCGCGGCGCGGGCGGCGTCGACCTCGGCCGCGGTGGCGAGCGCGCCTTCGCGGTCGACGTGGAGGAACGCCTTGACGGTGCCGTCGACGGCGGCGATGCGGTCGAGGAACGCGGTGGTGACCTCGACGGCGGACAGGCGGCCTTCGCGGATGTCGGCGGCGAGCTCGACGGCGTACTTGTCGATGATGCGGTCGCTCACGGGCTAGGCCTCCTCGTCCAGGATGCGGGGGACGCGGAAGCGGTCCTCGGCGGTGTCGGGGCCGCCCGCGAGGACGGCGTCGCGGGGCAGCGAGGGCTGGGGCCGGTCTTCCCGGAACACGTTCACCAGCGGCACCGCGTGCGAGGTCGGCTGGACGCCGTCGGTGTCGACCTCGCCGAGGGTCTTCATCGATTCGAGGATGACGTCGAGCTGCCCGGCGAAGGCGTCGAGCTCGTCGTCGGTGACTTCGAGGCGGGCCAGCCGCGCCAGGTGCGCGACTTCCTCGCGTGAAATCGTACTCACGACAGATGTTTCCTAACGGTTTCTAGCTGCGGGAAGACCTATCGAGTCTAGGTCGTGCGCCGCGGGTGCGGTCGGCGGCCCTGCGGCGAATCCGGTGCGTCGTGCGGCGCCTCGGCCGGCGGGCGGCGGCGGGGCGGGCGCGGCCGGGGAGGAGGTCGTGTCGCGGCGCCTTCTGGGATCGGTGGGGCGGGTGGGCTGCGAGAGGCCTTCTCGGCGCGGGCGTTTCGTTGCGATTCGCACACTATGTGGTGTCGCGCTCACCGGATGGGGCCGTGGAAATGTGGCGTGCGCAACTCGCGTTGTGAAATTGTTACCGCTTGGTACGGCATGGGGAACGTCCGCGTGAAGGGCACGGGTCCCGTTGGGGTGCAACGGTCGGAGCGCTGCCGCGCGCCAGCGCCGGGCTCGATCGCTTCAGGCCCGCGACCAGCGCGGAGACCGCATGGTGAAACGGAGACCAGAGGCCCCTTCAAAATGAGCCGATCGTGGTCTATGATTGCTATCACTGGTTCGGAACGGGTTTCCTGGTTTCCTTTCTGTTTCCTTGCTAATAACGAGTCGGTGGGTGTTCCGACTTGTGGTGGTGTTCTCGAGCCAGTGACGGGCCCCGGGCGAAAGCCCGGGGCCCGATTTCGTTTCGGGGCCGGTTCATCTGCGGCTCGTGAACTCGCCGTGCCGAGCTGACTTACGCTCGCAAGCCCACCGTGCTGAGCTGACTTACGCTCGCGAGCCCACCGTGCTGCGCTCACTTACGGCTCACAAGCCCACCGTGCTGCGCTCACTTACGGCTCGCAAGCTCGCCGTGCCAGGCCCTCCAGAGGTCGGCGTAGTGGCCGTCGCGGGCGATGAGCTCGTCGTGGTCGCCCAGCTCGGCCACCAGGCCGTCCTCGACGACGGCGATGCGGTCGGCGTCGTGCGCGGTGTGGAGCCGGTGCGCGATCGCGATGACGGTGCGGCCCTCCAGGACCGCCCCCAGGGCGCGCTCGGTGTCGCGGGCCGCCCGCGGGTCGAGCATCGCGGTGGCCTCGTCGAGGATCACCACGTCGGGGTCGGCCAGGATGATCCTGGCCAGGGCGATCTGCTGGGCCGAAGCCGCGTCGAGCTCTCTGGCGGTGCCGCCCAGGCCGGTGTCGAGCCCGTCGGGCAGGTCGAAGACCCAGTCGGCGCCGACGGCGGCCAGCGCGGCCTCGAGCTCCTCGTCGCCCGCCTCGGCCTTGGCGAGGATCAGGTTGTCGCGCAGGGTCGCGTTGAACACGTGGTGCTCCTGCGTGACCAGGGTGACGCGCTTGCGGCGCTCGTCGAGCGGCAGGGCCGCCACCTCGACCCCGCCGATGGTCACGGAGCCGCCGCGGGGCACGTCGGCACCCGAGACGAGCCGGGCGAGCGTGGACTTCCCGGCGCCGGAGGGGCCGACGACCGCGAGCCGCTGCCCGGCCGGAACCGTCAGGCTCACACCGTGGAGGACGTCGCCGCCGGTCGGGTACGCGAAGCGCACCTCCCGCAGCTCGACCGTCCCGTCGACGGGCCGTTCGGCGGTCGCGCCCGCGTCGGTGCTCTCGGCTTCGGCGACGCCTTCGACGCGGGCCAGGGCGGCGAAGCCGCGCTGGACGCGCTCGACCCACATCAGGATGTGGTCGAGCGGGAACATGATCTGGCGGGTGAGCACCGCGCAGCTGGCGACCATGCCGAGGCTGACCGAGCCGTTGAAGTAGAACGCGCCGCCGACGAGCAGCACTGCGGCCGTCGGCAGGGCGTAGGTGCCGTCGAGGAACGGGAAGAACACGCTGCGCAGGAACAGGGTGTAGCGGACGGCGCTCCAGTGGCCGGCGACCGTCGCGTCGCCGGCGCGGCGGCGCCGGTCCTCGAGCCGGTACGCCTCGGTGGTGCGGGCGCCGTCGGCCGAGGCGCCGATGGTGTCGCCGATGCTCGATTCGGCTTCGCGTTCACGGAGGTAGCCGTCGCGGGCGCGCTTGAGGTACCAGCGGGTGCCGACGGTGATCGGCGGGACGGCCACGAGCATGCACAGCCCCAGCAGGGGGCTGACCCACAGCATCGCGCCGAGGAAGACCAGGACCTTCAGCACCGAGACGGTCACCTGCGGGACGCCGTCGCGGAACAGGCCGCCGGCCTCGGGCACGTCGGCCGAGGAGCGGGTCATCAGGTCGCCGGACCCGGCCTGCTCCACCACGGGCATCGGCAGTCTGAGGCTGCGGTCGACGAACTGCTCGCGCATGGTCGCCGAGAGCCGCTCCCCCAGCCGGTGGGACACGAAGGTGCCGGCCCAGGTGAAGACGACGACGGCCACGACGGCGGCGGCGATGCCGATGGCGAGCCGGTCGACGCCGGAGGCGCTGCCGCCCGCGGCGAGGTCGTCGATCATCTCCCCCAGCAGCATCGGCGCGACGGCGGCGGCGACCGCGGCGACCAGGTGCAGGCCGATCGCGAAGGCGACGCGGCGCTTCTCGGACAGCAGCAGCACGGCGAAGGCGCGGCGGACGTCGGCGCGATCGGCGACGGGCAGTTGGCCGGTCTTCGCTGCGGGAGTGCTCATCTCGGTGCTCATTCGGCCTCCCTGGTGACGAGGGCGCGGTAGTCGGGCCGGTTCTCGAACAGCTCCAGGTGCGGGCCGGCGGCGACCACCTTGCCGTCGCGGACGAACGCGACCTTGTCGGCGCGGCCGAGCCACAGCGGCGAGGTGGTGGCCACGGCGGTGGCCTTCCCTGCGCGGGCGGCGGCGACGCGCTCGACGATGCGGGACTCGGTGTGGGAGTCGACCGCCGAGGTCGGCTCGTGGAGCAGCAGCACCTCGGGGTCGGCGGCGAGGGCGCGGGCCAGGCGCAGCCGCTGGCGCTGGCCGCCGGAGAGGGTGCGGACCTGGTTGTCCACTTCGGTGTCGAGCCCTTCGGGCAGGGAGTCGACGACGTCGGCGGCGCTGGCGGCCTCGACGGCCGCCCGGACGCGGTCCGCGCCCTCGCGCCCGGCGATGACCTCGGCGAGGGTCCCGGCGAACAGGTAGGCGTCGTGGTCGGCGACCAGGACGCGACGGCGCAGCTCGTCGCGGTCCATCCGGGACACCGGCACGGCCCCGAAGTCGGCCTCGCCGTCGGTGTAGGCGGCGAAGCGGTCGAAGACCTCGGCGACGCGGTCGGCGTCGGCGGAGGCGACGGCGAGCAGCTCGCCGCCTTCGACGGTCAGGCCGGACTCGGGGTCCCGCAGCGCGGCACCGGTGTGCGGGCCGGGCCGCGGCTCGGCGACGGCGTCCCGTTCGGGCACGTTGAGCAGGGCGCAGATCTTGCCGCTGGCGACGCGGCCCTCGATGATGCGGTAGGAGGTGCCGATGAGCCAGTGGACGGGCAGCAGCAGCGCACCGGTGTAGCCGTAGGCGGCGACCATCTGGCCGACGGTGATCTCCTCGGCGGCGACCAGGCGGCCCGACAGCCACACGACGACGCCGAGGAGGATCGCGGGGGTGCCTTCGCCGAGGGCGTTGAGCCAGGCCATGGGTGGGGCGACGCGGTAGCCGGCCCCGCGCAGCCGCGCGGAATCGCGGCGGTAGGAGTCGCTGAAGCGGCGCTCGCCGCCGATGCCGCGCAGGACGCGGAGCCCGGCGACGATGTCGGAGGCGCGGTCGGTGATGTCGCCGATGCGGTCGCGGTAGGCCTGCTGGCGCTTCTGGAGGCGGCTGAGCACCGGCCCGGTGATCAGGCCGACGAGGAACACGCCGATGAAGATGGTCAGGCCCAGCGAGACGGAGGTGTTGAACAGCAGGACGCCGACGGTGATCAGGCCGACGAGGCAGCCGAACGCCGGGGAGAGGCCGTCGACGGCCTCGGCGATGCGGCGCAGGTCGGTGGCGCCGACGCTGACGACCTGGCCGGTGGTGACCTGGCGGCGCAGGCCGCCGCCGAGGCGGTTGACCTTGCGGGTGGAGAGCTGGAGGGTCCGGTAGGCGGCGTCCATGCGCCAGTAGACGGTCAGGCGGTGGGACCAGACGATCATGGCGGCGCTGGCGAAGCCGGCGAGGACCAGGCCGAGGCTCCAGAGGGTGAGCGCGCTCCAGTCCCGTTGGGCGAGGCCGTGGTCGACCGCGCCGGTCAGGAAGTAGGGCAGGACCGGCAGGCCGCCGAGGGCGATGCCGGAGGTGATCAGGGCGGCGGCCGCGAGTCTCTTGCGGCGGGTGGCCAGCCAGAGCAGGAACTTCCACGGCGTGGTGGGCGGTGCGGGTGCACCGGTGCCCGACCGGCCGTCGGGCGCGACGGGGTCGTCCAGCGGCAGTTCGGGAGCGCGGAGGAACCTCACTTGACGACCGTAAAGTAGCCCTCCGACATCGGGCAAACGATTAAGCCGCGGTCGGAGTCGGCGGTGCCGTTCCATCCCTTCCAGAGCCGGGCGTAGGTGCCGTCGCGTGCGAGCAGCTCATCGTGGCTGCCGAGCTCGGTGACGCGGCCGTCGTCGACGACGGCGATGCGGTCGGCGTCGTGCGCGGTGTGGAGCCGGTGGGCGATGCCTATCACAGTGCGGCCGTCGAGGACGGCGGCGAGCGCGCGTTCGGTGTCGCGGGCGGCGCGCGGGTCGAGCATGGCGGTGGCCTCGTCGAGGATGACGACCTCGGGGTCGGCGAGGATGATGCGGGCGAGCGCGATCTGCTGGGCCGAGGCGGCGTCGAGGGCGTCGGCGGTGCCTCCGAGCGGTGTCTCGAGCCCTTCGGGCAGGGCCAGGGCCCAGTGGGCGCCGACGGCGGCGAGGGCCGATTCGAGTTCGGCGTCGGTGGCGCCGGGCTTGGCGAGGGCGAGGTTCTCGCGGAGGGTCGCGGTGAACACGTGGTGCTCTTGGGTGACGAGCGTGACGTGGCCGCGGCGGCGGTCCAGGGGCATGGCGGCGATGTCGGCGCCGCCGAGTTCGACCGTCCCGGCGCGGGGCGGGTCGATGCCGGCGATGAGCCGCGCGAGCGTGGACTTGCCCGCGCCGGAGGGGCCGACGACGGCGAGGCGTTCGCCGGCCGGCACGGCGAGGCTGACGCCGTGGAGGACGTCGCCGCCGCTCGGGTAGGCGAAGCGGACGTCGCGCAGGGCGACGTCGCCGCCGAGCGGTTCGGCCGCGGCGCCGGGGGACTCGTCGCCGAGGCCCTGGCCGACGCCTTCGACGCGGGCGAGCGAGGCGAAGCCGCGCTGGACGCGTTCGACCATCATCAGCAGGTTGTTGAGCGGGGCGATCGCCTGGCGGGACAGGACCGCGCAGGAGGAGACCGCGCCGATGGTGATCGCGTCGCCGAAGTACATGGCCGCGCCGAGCACGAGGACCCCGGCGGTGGGCAGCACATAGGAGCTTTCGAGGGTCAGGAAGTACATGCTGCGCAGGTAGAGCGTGTACCGGGTGGCCTTCCAGTGGCGGGAGACGGCGCCGTCGGTGGCGCGGCGGCGCCGCGGCTCGAGCCCGTGCAGCTCGGCGGTGCGGGCGCCGTCGGCGGTCGCGGCCAGGGCGTCGCCCATGCCGGACTCGGCGCGGCGCTCGGTCAGGTAGCCGTCGCGGGCGCGCTTGAGGTACCAGCGGGCGCCGACGGCGATCGGGGGCGCGGCGAGCAGGATGCACAGGGCCAGGACCGGGCTGACCCAGGCCATGGCGATCACGTAGACGAGGGAGGTGAGGACGGCGGTGGCCGCCCACGGGGCGGTGTCGCGCACGAGGCTCCCGGCCTCGGGGACGTCGACGGTGGAGCGGGTCGTCAGATCGCCCGAGCCGGCCTGCTCGGCCAGGTGCGGCGGCAGGTCGAGGCAGCGGGCGATGAAGCGCTCGCGCAGCCGCGCCGACAGCAGCTCGCCGACCTGGGCGACGGTGTAGCCGGCCGCCCAGGTGAGGATGAGCGCGGCGGCGATGGCGGCGGCCATGCCGAGGGCGAGCCGGTCCATGTCGTCGACGGTGGCCCCGGCGGCGATGCCGTCGATCATGCGGCCCATGAGCAGCGGGGCGGCGGCGCCCGCGCCCGCGGCGGCGACGTGGAGGACGACGCTGAGGGCGACGCGGCGGCGTTCGGCACCGAGCAGGGACACGTAGGCGGCGCGGACTTCGCGGGTGCCCGCGACGGGCAGTTCGGTGGTCATGTGAGCTCCCTGGCGACGAGGGCGCGGTAGTCGGGTTCGGCGGCCATGAGCTCGGCGTGGGCGCCGGCGGCCTTGGCCTTGCCGTCCTGGACGAAGACGACGGTGTCGGCACGGCCGAGCCACAGCGGGGAGGTGGAGGCGACGGCGGTGGTCAGGCCCGCCCGGAGGGCGGCGACTCGTTCGACGACGCGCGATTCGGTGTGGGAGTCGACCGCCGAGGTCGGCTCGTGAAGCAGCAGCACCTCGGCGTCCGCGGCGAGGGCGCGGGCCAGGCGCAGCCGCTGGCGCTGGCCGCCGGAGACGGTGCGCGCCTGGTTGCCGAGGTCGGTGCTCAAGCCGTCGGGAAGGGCGTCGACGACGTCGTCGGCGCAGGCGGCGGTGACGGCCTCGACGACGCGGCGCTCCCCCGTGGCTCCGGCGAGCACGGTCGCGAGGGTTCCGGCGTAGAGGTAGGCGTCGTGGTCGGCGACCAGGACGCGGCGGCGCAGCTCGACGGGGTCCATGTCGGACACCGGCACGTCGCCGAAGACGGCGTCGGCGGGCGAGAGGCCGGCGAGCCGGTCGAACATCTCGGTGGCGGACTGGGGGTCGGCGGCGGCGATGACGGTGAGGCCCGGGCGCAGGCTCAGGCCCGTGTCGGGGTCGGCGAGCTCGGCCCCGGGGGGCGGGCCGGGGCGGGTGTCGGTGCGCCTGGGCGGTTCGGGGAGGCGGAGCAGTTCGCAGATCTTCGCGGCGGCGACGTGCCCCTGCATGAGGACCATGGCGGTGCTCATGATCCAGCCGACCGGTTGGAGCAGGGCGGCGGTGTAGGCGTAGGCGGCGACCATCTGGCCGACGGTGATCTGGTGGTCGGCGGCGAGGCGGGCCGACTGCCACACGACCGCGCCGAGCAGGATGAGGGGCGCTCCGGCGGCGAGGGTGTCGATCCAGGCGCCGGGGGCGGCGATGCGCAGCCCGGCGCGTTTGAGGTCTTGGGAGTCGCGGCGGTAGGACTCGTTGAAGGCGTCCTCGCCGCCGACGCCGCGCAGGACGCGGAGCCCGGCGACGATGTCGGAGGATCGGGTGGTGATGGCGCCGACGTGTTCGCGGTAGGAGCGGTAGCGGCGCTGGAGGCGCCCGAGCAGCGGCCCGGTGAGGACGGCGACGGCGGTGACGCCGATGAAGACCGTCAGGCCCAGCGACACGGAGGTGGCGAACAGCAGGACGGCGACGGCGATGATCCCGGCGGCGCAGCCGACGGTGGGGGCGAGCGCCTCGATGGAGCGGCCGATGGCGCGCATGTCGGTGATGCCGACGCTGACGACGTCGCCGGTGGTGGCGTGGGCGCGCAGGCGGGCGCCGAGGCGGCCGACCTTGGCGACGGTGAGCTGCTGGGCGCGGTAGGAGGCGTCCTGGCGCCACCACACGGTCATGCGGTGGTGGACGACGATGCTGACGGCGACGACGGATCCGGCGGCGACGAGCGAGCCGACCCAGGCGGCCAGCGCGCCCCAGTCGTGCCGCGCGATGCCCTCGTCGACGGCGCCGGAGAGGAAGATCGGCATGACCGGGACGAGGCCGAGGGAGAAGACCGCGGAGATCCAGACGCCGGCGGCGAGGAGCTTGCGACGGGTGGCGAGCCACCAGAACAGGCGCCACGGGGTGAGCCGCGGCGGGGTTCCGGTGTCGGAGACGGGGAGCCGGGGGGCGCGCAGGAGCGTCACTCGGACACGGTAGCCGTGGCGGCGGCGCGGCGGCAACCGTTTAACCGCCGGATGGGGGTCCTTCGTGGAAGGCGAGCGGGCTCGTGGGCTCGGGCTTCCGGGCCGCGGTCACCGGTGTCCCCAGGGGAGCCGGAGCGCCTTGCCGTCGCCGTACTGGTGGCGGCGCTGCCCGACGATGTCGATCACGTAGTTCACCAGCTCCTCGGGGCTGCCGGTGGCGGTGGCGGCGCGGGGGTGGAGGGAGGCGGCGGCCTTGACCGAGCCGCTGAAGAAGATCGCGGGCGTCGGGATGCCCGCGCCGACCATGCGGTCGAGCAGGGCCATGCCCGCCGACTCGCCGGCCGGCTCGTTGTCGCGGCGCATGTCGGAGATGACGAGGTCGTAGGGCGCGATCGTCATGGCGTGCATGGCCTCGTCGGTCGAGTCGACGGTGTCGACCTTGACGCCGGCGGTGCGGAAGAGCCGCACTAGGGGCTCGTTCCACTCGTGGTGGTCGTCGACCCACAGGACCGAGCCGCCCTGGAGGAGGTCGGTGGAGAGGGAGAGGCGGGTCGCGGCCCTGAGCCCGCGCTGGGTGTCGGCGGCGGGGTCCGGGAGCGGGGCGCGGTAGGGCGGGCGGCCCATCGGGACGGTCCGGGGCGATTCCACGGGCGGCTCGGTGGTGGCGGGGTACGGGGTCCTCTGGACCGGGAAGCGCCGTTGCGGAGGGATCGGCGGGTACATGGGTTGGGGCGGCGTCTCGCCGCCCGGCTGCGCCTCGGTCTCGGCTTCGGCGACCTCCTGCTCGGCGGGGTCCTCGTCGGCGCGGTCGCCGTCCGGGGTGCCCGAGGGCGAGGCGGGGCCGCCGCGCGGGAGCTCGGCGGGCGGGCGGGTGTAGACCGTCCCGTCGAGCCCGGTGCCGCCGGGGCGCTCCTCGTCCGCCCCTTCGGCGGCGCGGTCGCCGAGGGGCGGCAGCGGCGGGAAGGGCACCGGCACCGCCTGGGCGGCGTCCGGGTGCCCCTCCCTGGTGTGGCTGGCCTGCTCGATGACCTCCCTGGCGAGCTCCACGGAGACGAACGGGGTCTCGACCCTGGTCATGCGGTGGGCCTCGCGGGTGAGGATGCGGCGGGCGACGATGAGGGCGGCGATGCCGAAGCCGAGCCATACGAGCGTGGGCAGGAAGCGGATCAGTTCGATCCACATGGCCTCGGTCATCGCAGTCTCCAAAGGGGTGTCGGATACGGCGCCATCACCGTAGCGCGTCCCGGCCACCGCCGCAGCCCTCACCCGCGTCGGTGGCGGAGGGCCTGTTTCAGTGCAGGGCCAGGAACAGGCGGGCCCACCGGTCCGGCGGCACGAGGCCGACCGGCGCGTCCCGGGCCACGCCCGCCGCGGCGCAGGCCCGGTCGACCCGCCTCGCCGGGTGCGCCCGCCGCAGTGAGGCGGCCAGGGAGCCGCCCACGCCGGTGAAGCCCAGCTCCACCAGCCGCCGGTACTCCCCCGTGGCCGATCGCGGCAGCAGCGGTTCGGGGCGCCGCTTGAGGTGCAGCAGCGCCGAGTCGACCCGCGGCACCGGGTGGAAGCTGCGGCGCCCGATGCGCGGGCCCAGTTCGAAGGCGGTCCACGGCCACTCGACGACCGCCAGTTTCGTCCAGCGGCCGAAGTCGCCGGTGTGCTTGCGGGCGAACTCGAGCTGGGTCACGAGGGTGGCCGAGCTCAGGGTCCGGGCGGCCAGGCACCAGCGCACGATGTCGGTGGTGACGTTGTAGGGCACGTTGGCGACGACGGCGAACGGCTCGCGCGGTGGCGTGACGTCGCGGAAGTCGGCGTGGTGGCAGCGGATCCGGTCGTCGCCGGCGTAGCGGCGGCGCAGGCGTTCGGCGTAGCGGGGGTCCTTCTCGTAGGCGAGGACCCGCCGGGCGGTGCCGACGAGGTGGCGGGTGAGCGCGCCGTCGCCGGGTCCGGGTTCGAGCACCAGGTCGTCGCGGGTGACGCCGGAGGATCGGACGACCATCCGGGCCGTGCCGGCGTCGGTGAGGAAGTTCTGTGAGAGCCGCTTCCGCTTGGAGCGGGTCGCCGTTTCGCGGGCGCGCGGTATGGAACGGTTGCGGGACATGGGAGTCCTCCGAGTGGAGTAGTCGAATCGGGAACGCTGATTCGCCTAGGACCCCATGCCGAAGGCACGAAGAGAGCAGCGGAGAAGCTGTCATGAGACGCCCCGGTCGAAGACGCCGGGGGGCGGGTTCAGTGCGTCGGCAGGGCCTAGGCCTCTGCGCGCAGCCGAATGAAGAACGCGGCGCACACGCAGGGTGCGCTCACCGGTGGACTTCCGAACATGCCGACCAGGCTAGTTCGTCTTCTCGGAGGCGTCGAGTGATTTCCGCGGGCGGGCGATCGGGATCTCAGCGCTGTAGCGGCCGGGCAGGTGGAGGCGCAGCACCGCCTCGTCGGCCCATTCGGGGACGGACGAGGGCCGCGAGGCGAGGATCATCGCGGCGAACGCCAGCGGGACCGTCCACAGCGCCGGCTGCGCCAGCAGGATCGAGACGACGCCGGGTTCGATGTCGATGAGCACCGAGGTCATGGCCGCGCCGGTGGAGGAACCCGCGCCGATGAGGAGGCCGACGGTGGCGCCGGTGGCGGTCAGGCCGCGCCACCAGATGCCGAGGGCCAGCAGCGGGCAGAACGTGGAGGCCGCCACCGCGAAGGCCCAGCCGACCAGGACGTTGATGTCGACGCCGGCGGCCGGGAGCGCCAGGGCGACGGCCAGGCCGGTGCCGACGGCCACGCCGAGTCGCAGCCGGGGCAGGGAGCCGCCGAACAGGTCGTGCGACAGGCCCCCGGCGAGGGCGAGGAGGAGCCCGGACGAGGTGGAGAGGAATGCCGCGAAGGCGCCGGCGGCGACCAGCGCGGTGAGGACGGCGCCGACGGCGCCGGGGGCGATCTCGCCGGGCACGAGGACCGGCACGACGTCGGTCTCGGAGGGGCTGGGCGTGACGACGCGGCCGAGGAGCCCGTAGACGACCGGGAAGAGGTAGAAGGCGCTGAGCAGGACGATGACGCTGACGGCGACGCGGCGGGCGGCGCGGGCCCCGGCGACGGTGTGGAAGCGCATGACGACGTGCGGCAGCCCCATGGCGCCCAGGGTGGTGGCGACGAGGACGGAGACGGTGGCGAGGACGGGCTGGCCGGAGTCGCCCAGGTCGAGCATGGGGCGCATCCACTCGTCGTCGACTTCGAGGGGGTCGATCGCGGCCTCGCGGCGCTCGGGCCCGGCCAGGAAGATCAGGACGAGGGCGGGCCCGGCGATGAACGCGAGCTTGAGCAGGTAGTGGAAGGCCTGGACGTAGGTGGCCGAGCGCATGCCGCCGACGGCGATGGTGGAGGCGACGACGAGTCCGGCGCCGACGACGCCGATCCAGTAGGGGATGCCGCTGACCAGTTCGAGGACGACGCCCGCGGCCTTGAACTGCGGGATGAGGTAGAGCAGCATGATGACCAGGACGACGAGGCCGCACATGCGCCTGATGCGGGGCGAGCCGAAGCGGTATTCGGCGAAGTCGGGGACGGTGTAGGCGCCGCTGCGGCGCATGGGACCGGCGACGAGGGCGGCGACGAGGACGTAGCCGGCGGTGAAGCCGACGGCGTACCACATGGCGCCGACGCCGTTCTTGACGAGCAGCCCGGCGAGGCCGAGGACGGAGGCGGCCGAGACGTACTCGCCGGCGATGGCGAGGGCGTTCCAGCCGGGGACGATGCGCCTGGAGGCGACCAGGAAGTCCGGTGTGGACCGCGCGGCCTTGACGCCCCACACGCCGATGACGATGCTGGCGGCGAGGACCAGGCTGATCGAGGCGAGGCCGAGCATCAGGAGTCCGATTCGATGCGTTCGGCGCGCCTCACGTGGACGGCGGCGAGGACGAGCAGGACGGGATAGGGCGCGAAGAACAGGACGGCCCAGCCGAGGCGCCCGCTGGCGAGGTCGGCGGCGAGGAGGAGGGCCGCGAGGGCGAGGCCGAGGGCGAGGACGGTGCGCAGGGCGAGGCGCCGTTGGCGTTTGAGGGCGCGCTCGGCGGCGTCCATGTCGATGGGGGTGGAGGCGATGGGGGGCCGGCCGGCGCGTCGGTTGAGGGGCCGCATCGCGTCGGTGCGGCGGCGCAGCGCGAGGCGGGTCTGCGGGCTGGTGACTCGGACCCGTTGGTTCATCGGCCTTCACTCCGGTCGGGTTCGGGCGCCGTGCGGCGCGGCGGTCAGGGGCGGCTCCGGTCGTCGCTGCGGGCGGCTTGGAGGAGGCGTTCGCGCAGCAGGCGGGAGTGGCGGCGGCTGACGGGGACCTCGCCGGCCTCGGTGACGGCGACGAGCCCGGCGGTGGAGGTGACGCGCAGTTCGGTGATCGCGGCGAGGTTGACGAGGTAGGAGCGGTGGGCTCGGACGAATCCGGCGGCGTCCCAGACCTGTTCGAGGTAGGTGAGGGACTGGCGCAGCAGCACCGATTCGCGTCTGCTCGAGTCGGGGCGGTGGGAGGCGACGGGCTGGTGAGGAGGGTGTTCACTCCGGTTCGGGTGGCGGTGGGTGACGGGCTGGTGAGGAGGGTGTTCACTCCGGTTCGGGTGGCGGTGGGTGACGGGCGGGCCGGTACCCGGTCCGATGTGGAGTCTGACGTAGTCGCCGTGGGCCTCGGCGTAGGCGATGTCGTCGCGGCGGATGAAGACGGTGCGCCCGGCGAGTTCGACCTGGACGACGGCGAGGTCGTCGGCCTTCTCCCCGGTGGTGGCGGAGCCGGAGCGGTGGTGGTCGATGCGGGCGACGGCCTCGGCGAGGCGTTCGGGGCGGAATGGCTTGAGGAGGTAGTCGACGGCGCCGAGTCCGAAGGCGTCGACGGCGTGGTTGTCGTAGGCGGTGACGAAGACGATGGCGGGGGCGTCGGTCAGGCGGGTGAGGACGCGGGCGACGTCCATGCCGTTGATGCCGGGCATGGCGATGTCGAGGAAGGCCGCGTCGAAACTGCCCGAGCCGAGCAGGCGGATCGCTTCGCTGCCGCCGTCGGCGCAGACGACGTCGCCGACACTGGGCTGCTCGGCGAGCTGGCCGGCGAGTTCGGCGCGGGTGGAGGGCTCGTCTTCGACGACGAGGACGCGGAGGCGTTTCACTGGGCGAGGACTCCTCGGGCGTAGCGGGGTATGCGGACGGTGGCCTTGGTGCCGGCGCCGGGGGCGGTGTCGAGCAGGAGGCCATACTCGGGACCGTAGACGGCCCGCAGGCGCCGGTCGACATTGGCGAGGCCGATGCCGGCGGTGCCGTCGGGGCGGGGAGAGGACGCACTCCAGGTCGGGTGGCGGGAGGCGGGCGGGCCGGTGCCGGTGAGGACGGCTTTGGCGTGTTCGGGGTCCATGCCGTCGCCGTCGTCTTCGACCTCGATGACGCACAGGGGCCCTTCGGAGAAGCCGCGGACGGCGATGTGGCCGGTGCCGGGCCGCGATTCGAAGCCGTGGCGGATGGCGTTCTCGACGATGGGCTGGACGACGAGGAAGGGGATGGCGACGGGCAGCACCTCGGGCGCTATCTGGACGGTGATGTCGAGGCGGTCGTCGAAGCGGGCCCGCTGGAGTTCGAGGTAGGTCTGGACGGCCTGGAGCTCGTCGGCGACGGTGGCGTAGTCGCCGGTGGCGGCGAAGGAGTAGCGCAGGTAGTCGGAGAAGTCGGAGAGCAGCTCGCGGGCGCGCTCGGGGTCGGTGCGGGTGTGGGCGCTGATGGCGGCGAGTGCGTTGTGCATGAAGTGGGGCGAGATCTGGGCGCGGAGGGTGCGCAGGTCGGCGGCGGCGATGCGTTCGCGGGAGCGGTCGAGTTCGGCGTGGTCGAGAGCGGTGGCGACGAGGCGGGCGGCCTCGGCGACCTCGGCGTCGGTGACGTCGCCGGCGACGATGAGGCCTCCGGCGAGGTCGCCGGAGACCAGGAGGGGCGCGGCCCGCAGCGGCGGGTCGGTGACGGTGTCGAGCTCGTCGAGGACTTCGGCGAGGATCTGGGCGGCGGCGGCGGCGTCGAGGCGGCCCCAGGCGGCGAGGACGCGGTCGCAGTCGGCGAGGGCGACGGCGTCGGCGCCGAGGAGGCGGGCGAGGCGGCGGGCGGCGTCGTCGGCGTGCCTGCCGGGGAGCCCGTCGGCGAGGGCCTCGCCGATCTGGCGTGTGAGTCGCAAGGCGGCGAGCGTCGCCGCGTTCGAGCCGCGGCGGCGCAGCTGCTGGTGGGGGGATCTCGCGATCACCAGCCAACTGTAACGTGGGGCACATACGACGGCGGGGAGGGCCGAGGGTTGGCCCTCCCCGCCTGTGTCGGCTCAGTGTTTGACAGCCCGCTCCGAGCCGGCGCCGGTGAGCGCCCTTACTTGGAGAGTGGCGAACCGCTCGGGTTTGGATTCGGAGCTCATCAGCGTGCCGACCACAGCGCAGATGAGACCCAGCGGGATGGACACCAAGCCGGGGTTCGACATCGGGAACCACGCGATGTCGACCCCTTCGCCGAGCAGCGAGTTCGGCGCGCCCGAGAAGACCGGGGAGAAGATCACCAGGCCGACGGCGGCGATGAGGCCGCCGTAGATGCCCGCCACCGCGCCGGCCGTGTTGAACCGCTTCCAGAACAGGCTCAGCAGCAGGGTCGGCAGGTTCGCCGAGGCGGCCATGGCGAAGGCCAGCGCCACCAGGAAGGCGACGTTGAGGCTCTGGGCGTAGATCGCCAAGACGATCGAGACGACGCCGACGCCGATCGCGGCGAGCTTGGCGACGACGACCTCTTCGCGATCGGTGGCGGCGCCGCGCCGGATGACGCTGTTGTACAGGTCGTGCGCCAGCGAGGAGGACGAGGCGATGACGAGTCCGGCCACGGTCGACAGGATCGCGGCGAAGGCGGCCGAGGCGATGATGGCGAGCATGACGGCGCCGACGGTGGAGCCTCCGACGTTGTCGCCGACCGCCTGCGCCAGCTGGGGCGCGGCGGTGTTGCCGGCCGGGTTCTGCGCCGTGATCGCCTCGGCGCCGACGATCGCGGCGGCGCCGAAGCCGAGCACCAGGGTGAGCAGGTAGAACGAGCCGATGAGGCCGATGCCCCAGTTGACGGACTTGCGGGCCGAGCGGGAGTCGGGAACGGTGTAGAAACGGATGAGGATGTGCGGCAGGCCCGCGGTGCCGAGGACGAGCGCGAGCCCGAGGCTGATGAGGTCGAGCTTGTTCCACATCGTCTGGGTCGGATCGCCCGGCACTTCCACGCCGTAGCGCTGCCCCGGTTCGAGGAATCCGGCGCCGATCCCGGAGGCTTCGGCGGCGTCGCCGAGGAGGTTCGAGATGTTGAACCCGTACTCGGTGAGCACCAGCAGGGCCAGCAGCGCCGCGCCGCCGAGCAGCACGATGGCCTGGAAGATCTGGACCCAGGTCGTGCCCTTCATGCCGCCGAGGGCGACGTAGACGATCATGAGCAGGCCGACGAAGACGATGCCGACGTTGCTGGCGACCTCGGCGTTCATGCCGAGGAAGGTCTCGCCCTCCCTGATGCCGAGCAGGAGCGCGATGAGCGCTCCGGCGCCGACCATCTGCGCGAGCAGGTAGAAGATCGAGACGGTCATGGTCGAGACTGCGGCGGCGGTGCGGACGGGGCGCTGGCGCATCCGGAACGAGAGGACGTCGGCCATGGTGAACCGGCCGGAGTTGCGCAGGAGCTCGGCGACGAGGAGCAGCGCGACGAGCCAGGCGACGAGGAATCCGATCGAGTACAGGAAACCGTCGTAACCGGAGAGGGCGAGGATGCCGGCGATGCCGAGGAACGAGGCCGCCGACATGTAGTCCGAGGCGATCGCGAAGCCGTTCTGCCAGGACTTGAAGCCGCGGCCGCCGGAGTGGAAGTCGGTGGCGTCCCGCGTGTGGTTCCTGGCCCAGATGGTGATGACGACGGTGGCCACGACCATGAGCAGGAAGAGCACGAGGGTGAGGGTGCGTCCGGTTTCGGTCTGTTGGGCGAGGATGCTCATCGCTTCTCCCCTTCGCCGTAGTGGAGCTCGTCATGGAGCTCGGCGGCCCGGGGGTCGAATTCGCGGGCGGTGTGGCGCGAGTACGCCCACGCGATGCCGAATGTGGAGACGAATTGGAGCAGGCCGAACACCAGGGCGACGTTGATGTTGCCGAACAGGACGGTGCCCATGAAGTCGCGGGCGTATCCGGACAGGATCACATAGAGCAGGTACCAGGCGAGAAAACCGATGGTGGCGGGGACGATGAATCGGAACAGGCGGCGTTTGAGGTCGATGAAGCGGGGGTCGTCGTGCATGGCGGCGAGTTCTTCGTCGGTGACCGCGGGCGGTGGGCCGTCGCGCATCGGGGTCGTAGCCATCGGGCCTTCCTCCTTGAAGGGGTTGCCGTGTCGGCTCTGCTGCTGGCGCATGACCGCACGGTGATGTGCATTACGAAGAAGGTAAGGCCAGGGCTCGCCGGTGAGAAGTCTCGATGTGACGCACGTCGCTGGACGTTCGGTTTCTGCGCCGGGCCTGCGGTGAGCGGTCGGCGAGCGGTCGGCGGGCGGTCGGGAGGAGATTTCGGCGGGAGCGATGAATCCGCGCGGCGGCGCTCGTCGGTATTGGTGAAGCGACTGCGAGAGAGAGGTGCCGACCATGGGCGGCAAGATGATCTTCCTGAACCTCCCGGTGGAGGACCTGGCCCGTTCCAAGCGGTTCTATGAGTCGATCGGCTGGTCGATCAACGGGGACTTCACCGACGAGAACGCCGCGTGCGTCGTCGTCGACGACAACATCTGCCTGATGCTGCTGAGCAAGGACTTCTACTCCACGTTCACCAAGCGGCCGATCGCCGACACCGTCACCACGAGCGGCGCGCTGTACGCGCTGTCGCTGGAGAGCCGGGAGGCCGTCGACGCGCTGACCGAGGCGGCGGTCGAGGCCGGCGGGACCGAGGAGGTCAACGAGCAGAAGCGCGCGCAGGAGGCCGAGGTCGGCATGCACGGCAGGGCGTTCCAGGACCTCGACGGCCACCAGTGGGAGCCGTTCTTCATGGACTACTCCGGCGCCTGACACGGACGACGGGAAACCCAGGACGGGTGTGGGCCGCCCCGCTGCGCGGGGCGGCCCACACCCGTCCGTGCCGTCTCGGACGGATCACGTTCCGTCAGGCGGATGTCCGCCGGGCGGTCGGTGTTCCGGAGGAGGGGCGGGGTCGCCGGTCGGCGGGTACATCGGTGGAGGCGGGGGCGGGGGCGTCTGCCGATTCGAGGAAAGGCGGACGACCAGGACGACGATCAGCGCGATGACGGCCCCGATCACGAGCAGGCAGGCGGCGAGCACGATGAGGTGCCAGGGTTTGAGTGCGCCCAAGGGGTTCTCCGTTCATCGGGGTTCGGCGCCGGGTCATCCCTCGCGGTGTTCGGCGGGGAGGCCGAACAGGGGGAAGAGCCGGGCGGTGTCGAGGAAGTAGTTCAGGCCGGTGATGCGCCCGGCCTCGACCTCCAGGACGGTGACCGACCACGGCTCCCACACGCCCGGCGTCCCGCTCGGCTTGTAGTGGCCGAAGGCGGGCAGGCCGTTGGCGCCGACCGGGACGAGCCGCGAGTCGCGGCAGGCGCTGCCGGTGCCGAGCATGAACTCGGCGACGCCGGCCGGGCCTTGGACCCACAGCGGGAACGGCGGCATGGACAGGGCCACGTCCTGGTGCAGCAGCGAGGTCAACGCCTCCATGTCGTAGGCCTCGAAGGCGGTGACGTAGCCGTCGATGAGGCTTTTGAGCTCGGCGTCGTCGACCGTGTACTCGTCGGCGGGCGTGGGCCGGACCTTCGCCATCGTGGCCTTGGCCCGCTGGAGGGCGCTGTTGACCGAGGCGGCGCTGATGTCGAGGGTCTCGGCGGTCTCGGCCGCGGAGAAGCGCAGCACCTCGCGCATGAGCATCACGGCCCGCTGCTTGGCGGGAAGGTGCTGCACGGCGGCGACGAACGCGAGCCGCATCGACTCCTTGGCGGCGGCGTGCTCGGCGGGGTCGGCGCCGAAGGCCATCGAGTCGGGGATCGGCTCGATCCACACGTAGTCCGGTTCGGGCGCCGGCAGCGGCGTCCCGGCGTCGGAGGCGGGGGCCAGGTCCATGGGGCGCGCGCGGCGCTGAGGGCCTTTGAGCATGTCCAGGCACACGTTGGTGGCGATGCGGTACAGCCACGAGCGCAGGCTCGCGCGGCCCTCGAAGGAGTCGTACGACTTCCATGCGCGGGTGAAGGTCTCCTGGACCGCGTCCTCGGCCTCGAAGGACGAACCGAGCATCCGGTAGGCGTAGGCGCACAGCTCGCGGCGGTGCGGCTCGAAGGACTTGAGCACGTCGTTCATAGGGATACGATTCCACACGGGTACGACGAGATGAGCGCTCCCCGCGTCCTTTGCACAGCCGTGCCCAGCGAGAACACTGGTTCCTATGTGGCCCAGCGGGGTCGGTCAGCGGTCGGGTCGGTGGTGGGCGAGCCAGCGGTCGAAGTCGTCGGCGCTCATCGGCTTGGCGAAGTGCCAGCCCTGGGCGGCGGCGCAGCCCCAGTCCTCCAGCTGCTTGCGGACCTTCTCGTCCTCGACGCCTTCGGCGACGACGCCGACGTCCAGCGCCCGCCCCAGGTCGATGGTGGTGGAGACGATCGCGGCGTTGTCGGCGCGCTCGATCAGGTTGGTCACGAAGGTCTTGTCGATCTTGATCTCGGTGACCGGCAGCCGCCGCAGGTGCTGCATGGACGAGAAGCCGGTGCCGAAGTCGTCGAGGCTGATGCCCAGGCCGAGGTCCGAGAGGCGCTGGACGTTGTCGACCACGCGCCTCGGGTCGGCCATCAGGGCGCTCTCGGTGATCTCCAGCTGGAGCCTGGAGGCCTCGACGCCGTAGGTCGCGATCCTGTCGGTGAGGTAGTCGGTGAACTCCGGGGACTGGAGGTCGCGCACGCTGACGTTGACGGCCATGCGCAGCCGGTAGCCCTCGCCGTCCCAGTGCTTGAGCCGGCGCAGCGCGATGTCGACGACGCGTTCGGTGAGCATGCGCATCACCGAGGAGTGCTCGGCGGTGGCGATGATCTCGGCCGGGTTGACCATGCCCCGCACGGGGTGGTGGTAGCGCAGCAGCGCCTCGGCACCGATGACCTCGCCGGTCGCCAGGGAGATCTGCGGCTGGTAGTAGAGGTTGACGCCGGGCGCGTCGGGGTGGTCGAGGGCGCGGCGCAGGTCGCCGAGGAGCATGAGCCGCTCGGGCGAGTGGTGGTCGAACTCGGGGGCGTAGCGGGCGTAGGTGCCCGCGCGCTTCTTCGACTCGTCCATGGCGATGTCGGCGTGGCGGAACAGCGTCTGGAAGTCGCGGCCGTCGTCGGGGAAGACGGCGACGCCGACCGAGCCGTCGACCTCGATCGAGACCTCCCCGATCACGATGGCCTTGTCGAGCCTGGCGCGGATCTCGCGGGCGCATTCGAGCGGGTCGGTCATGCCGTCCAGCTCCGCCCATGCGAAGGCGAACTCGTCGCCGCCGAGGCGGGCGATGGCCTTGCCGGGCGGTTTGTCGGCCATGAAGCGCTCGGCGAGCTCGACCAGGAGCTTGTCGCCGACGTCGTGGCCGAGCGCCGAGTTCACGTCGGCGAAGCGGTCGAGGTCGAGGATCATGACGGCGACGGTGGTGCCGGTCTCCTCGGCGTCGACGAGTTTGGCCTCGGCGGCCTGCTGGAAGCCCTTGCGGTTGAGCAGGCCCGTCAGCGGGTCGCGGTCGGCCTGCTTCTCGCGTTCGGCGGCGGTCTGGAGGATGCGGTAGACGCTGAAGATGGGGATCGCCGAGGCGGCCACCAGCCACCACGACTGCACGGCCGCCGCGGCCAGGATCGGGGCGATCGCGGTCTGGGTGGCGCGCAGCGGCCATTCGCTCTTGAGCCATTGCCAGGCGTGGGTGTGCCAGGCGTCGCCGGTTCGCATGCGCATGAGCAGGGCGACCATGGCGGTGCTGGTGAGGGTCCAGGCGGCTCCGGCGGCGAAGACGCCGAAGAGCTGGGTGAGGGTGCCGGTCCACATCTGGCCGCCGGTGATGACGGTCCAGGTCAGCCAGGCGGCGGTGAGGGCCAGGGCGGTCTGGGCGATGTTGTAGACCGCGCGCCAGACCGCGTAGCCGACCTGGAGGCCGAGGAGGGCGATGGCCCCGGACTGGGCGATCAGAGCGGGCACGAACCCCCAGGTGATCATGGTGGTCAGGACGTAGACGACGAAGATGGAGGCGATCGGCGACATCCACAGCCCGCCCCAGCGGGTGGGGCGCAGTTCGGCGACGAGTGCGAGCCCGGCGGTGAGCCAGAAGGCGAAGGGCGCGTCGAAGGGGCCGACGTAGGTGGCGTCCCCGAAGACGGCCACGCCGAGAGCGCCCATCACCGCGATCGTCGTAACCGCGGCGATGAAGCCGTAATACCGGCCCGGATGCTCTCGAGGCGCAGTGTTGCGCATGAGCGTCGTGGCCATATCGCTCCTCCCACTGCCACGGCCGTCAATGGGTGACGCGCCAGAATCACCGTTGATCGACCGTGACCGACTCCTCTGTCATATCGCGAATTTCGCTCCCAGACAACGCCGGCAGCGCATGCGGCACAGATGTGACCAGGTGCGACATGCTCGTGACAGAAACCGTTGTCCACTCATCGGCGACGGCCTCGGCCCGCGCGGGCACACGCCTGCCGGCCGCCTGGGGCGGGACGAGACGACCCGGTGTGGCGGCGCGGCGCGGTTCCACGCATTGACTCTGCCTTGTTGTAACGAGGCCGCCCCCGTATGGGAATACGGATCGTTATCGGATTGTGATCATTCGGGGTCGGACTCGTCACCTTCCGGCAGGCCGTCGGCGAGCATCTGCTCGAAATCCTCGCCGGATACGACGGTAACACCGAGTTTGACTGCTTTTTCATATTTTGAGCCTGGTTTGTCGCCCGCGATCACCGCGCTGGTCTTCTTCGAGACCGAGGCGGTGACCTTTCCGCCGCGGGCCTTGACCGCGGCCGCGGCGCTCTCGCGCGTGTGGTCGGGGATCGCGCCGGTGATGACGACGGTGGCGCCCGCGAGGGTCTTGGGGACCGCATCGGCCCCCGAAGGCGCCTCGTCCCTCATGCGCACGCCCGCGGCCCGCCAGCGCTCGACGATCTCGCGGTGCCAGTCGACGGCGAACCAGTCCTTGAGGGCCGCGGCGATGGTGGGGCCGACGCCGTCGATGTCGGCCAGTTCGGCCTCGTCGGCCTCGACGATGCGGTCGAGGTCGCCGAAGTGCTCGGCGAGGGCCTGGGCGGCGACGGGGCCGACATGGCGGATGGACAGGGCGTTGATCACCCGCCACAGCGGCTGCGACTTGGCCTTCTGGAGGTTCTGGAGCATCTCCTCGGCGTTCTTGCGCGGGAGGACCTCGCCGGTCTTCTTGTCGGGCTGCCTGGCGAAGGGCGTGGCCGTCTTGTCCCGCTCGGTCTTGGGGTCGATCTTGGGGAGCCCGGAGTCCGGGTCGCGGACGACGACCTTGATCGGCAGGAGCTCGTCCATGCTCAGGTCGAAGACGCCGCCCTCGTCCTTCAGGACCGGCTCGGCCGGCTCGAGCGGCTGGACCAGGGCGGTGCAGGCGATGTAGCCCATGCGGTCGACGTCGAAGCACGAGCGGCCGACGAGGTAGAACAGGCGCTCGCGCAGCTGCGCGGGGCAGGAGCGGGCGTTCGGGCAGCGCAGGTCGATGTCGCCTTCGGCGGCCGGGGCGAGGGTCGAACCGCACTCGGGGCAGGCCTCGGGCATGGTGAAGTCGCGCTCGGAGCCGTCGCGGGCGGCGTCGACGGGCGCGACGATCTCGGGGATGACGTCGCCGGCCTTGCGCACGACGACGGTGTCGCCGATCTTGACGCCCTTGGCCTCGACCTGGTCGGCGTTGTGGAGGGTGGCGAACTCGACCTCGGAGCCGGCCACGCGGACGGGATCGAGCACCGCGTAGGGCGTGGCGCGGCCGGTGCGGCCGATCGAGACCTTGATGTCGAGGAGTTTCGTGTTGACCTCCTCGGGCGCGAACTTGTAGGCCACGGCCCAGCGGGGGGTGCGGGAGGTGGCGCCGAGGCGCCGCTGGGAGGCGATGTCGTCGAGCTTGACGACGACGCCGTCGATCTCGTGGACCAGTTCGTGGCGTTTGCCGCCGAACTCGTGGATGTAGTCGAAGACCTCGTCCATCGTGTCGACCACGCGCCAGTACGGACTCGTGGGCAGGCCCCAGGCGGCGAGGGCGGCGTAGGAGTGGGACTGGGACAGCGGCTTGAAGCCGCGCAGGGCGCCCAGGCCGTGTGAGGTGAAGCTGAGCGGCCGCTCGGCGGTCTTGGCCGGGTCCTTCTGGCGCAGGGATCCGGCGGCGGCGTTGCGCGGATTGGCGTAGGGGGCCTTGCCCGCGGCGACCTGCGCCTCGTTGAGCTGCTCGAAGGCGGCGGAGGGGAAGTAGACCTCGCCGCGGACTTCGAGCAGCTCGGGCACGTCGAAGCCGTCCGCGGCCCGCAGCTGCTGGGGGACGGCGGCGATGGTGGCGACGTTCGCGGAGACGTCCTCGCCGGTGGTGCCGTCGCCTCGCGTGGCGGCACGGGCGAGGCGGCCGTGCTCGTAGACGAGGTCGACGGCGAGGCCGTCGATCTTGAGCTCGCAGAGGTACTGGGCGCCGGCGGCCTCCTCGGACACCCGCTCGGCCCAGAGCCGGACCTCCTCCTCGCTGAAGACGTCCTGGAGGCTGAGCATCTTCTCCAGGTGCCGCACCGGGGTGAACGCCTCGGAGAACGCGCCGACCTGCTCGGTGGGCGAGTCGGAGCCCTTCAGCTCGGGGTGGCGCGTCTCGATGTCGACCAGCTCGTGCATGAGCTCGTCGAACTGGGCGTCGGAGACCGTCGGCTCGTTGTCCACGTAATAGCGGCGTCGGTGCTCGGTGATCTCGGCGGCCAAGGACTCGTGGCGCGTGCGGGCTTTGTCGAAATCGGTGTCTTCAGTGCTCACGGGACCTATTGTGGCAGCCGGGTCAGACATTCCGGGGGCGGTGAAGGCTTATGCAGGTGGTCAACTGCTGTTCATGTTCCGATTCCCTGCTTCTCCCCTGCGGTCGGAAACATCTGTGCTGACAGTGACGCAATGAGACCCGCAGAAGGAGCAGATCTTGAGCACACAGACTTCCGGGGTGGCCCCCACTGAGGGCTCGAACCGCCGCACGTTCCTGCGCCGCGGCGCGACCGCCGCGGGCGGCGGGCTGTTCGCCGTCGCGGCCATGGAGGGCATGACCATCCGGGCCGCCTCCGCCGAGGAGGGCCACAAGGACAAGGTCGCCGAGAACAACGGCGGCTACGGCGAGCTGCGCAAGTTGACCCGCACCGACCCCGAGTCGGGTTTCGAGCAGAGCCTGTGGCTGCCCGAGGAGTTCGACTTCCGCGTGTTCTCGACGGCCGGGAGCCTCATGCCCGACGGCAACACCGTGCCGCTCGGCCACGACGCGATGGCCTGCTTCGCCACCGATGACCCCAACGTCTGGCGCATAGTCCGCAACCACGAGGAGCGATCCGACGCGGGCGAGGCGGCCCCCTCCGGGCGCAAGGACAACCGGTACGACCCGCTCGGCGGTGGCGGGACCACCACGATGTGGATCCGCTGGGAACAGGACGCGCCGGTGTTCGAGAAGGCCTGGCAGTCGCTGTCGGGCACGATCGTGAACTGCGCGGGCGGGCCGACGCCGTGGCGCACCTGGCTGTCGTGCGAGGAGACCACGGCCGGGACCGGCGCGGGATGGGACGCCGAGCACGGCTACGTCTTCGAGGTGTCCGCCGACGCGCCGCAGGAGGTCGCTCCGGTGCCGCTGAAGGCGATGGGCCGGTTCGTGCACGAGGCCGTCGCGGTCGACCCGGGCACCGGGATCGTCTACGAGACCGAGGACCAGGGCACCGCCGGGTTCTACCGCTTCCTGCCGAACACGCCCGGCGAGCTCGCCGACGGCGGGCAGCTCCAGATGCTGAAGGTCAAGGACGAGTGGAACTACGACACTCGCACGGGCCAGCGGGCCAAGCGGTCCATCCCGGTCGAGTGGGTCGACATCGACGATCCGGACCCCGCCGACGCCGAAGAGGTGCCGCTCGCGGTGTTCAACCAGGGCTGGGCCCGCGGGGCGGCCGTCTTCGGGCGCCTGGAGGGCTGCTGGTGGGGCAACGGGGCGGTCTACATCGCCTCGACCTCCGGCGGCGACGAGGGCGAGGGGCAGATCTGGGAGTACATCCCCCACGGCCGCAGCGGCGGTCACCTGCGGCTCGTCTTCGAGTCCCCTGATGCCGAACTGCTGTCCTACCCGGACAACATCACCGTCTCCCCGAGCGGGAACCTGGTGCTGTGCGAGGACACCAGCCGCGACCTCCCGGCCGTGCGCGGGCTGACCCGCGACGGCGAGATCTTCCCGTTCGTCTACCACGAGGGAAGCCGGGAGTGGTGCGGGGCGACCTTCTCCCCCGACGGCAAGGTCCTGTTCGTCAACATCCAGGGCGCCACCAACGGCGACCCGACCGACCCGAGCCTGGAGCCCGGCCGCACCATCGCCATCTGGGGCCCCTGGGACAAGGGCGTGCTGTAAGGCGCTGAGCCCACACTCGAGCCAGAGCACGCTCCCCGCCGCCGGACCTCCAGACCGGCGGCCAGAAGATCCGGCCGCATGACGCACGTCCCCCGCGGCTGGCTCGCGAGACGCGAGCCCGCCCAGTCATGCGGCCGGATCTCTCGCTTTCACCGCCGGCCAGCCGCGGCTCTGACCGGTCTCGCGGCGGACCGCCCTTCCTCACCCCTCGCCGTCGGCGGGCCGTTCGGTCCCGCGCCAGCTCTCCTCTTGATCCCGGTCGAGCTCCTGGGGCGGGTAGCCGAGCAGGTGCATGTGCGCGAGCGAGACGACCTCGCTCAGCGGCACATCGGGCAGGCGGTCGAAGTCGGATGCGGAGACGTCCAGGGTGAAACCGCGCTTCGAGTCATCGGCGAGCCTGGCCGCCACCATGCAGCGGTAGACGGCCGGGCCTTCGGTCCCGAACACCGTGAGCATCACGCTCTCGATGTCGCCCCGGTGGCGCTCGAGCCACTGGGGGCGGCCGTTGGCGCTCCACTCCGGATTCTCCGTGGCGATCGCCGTCAGCCGTTCCAGTTCCGCCACGGACAGCCGCTTCACGTCCCCGCGGGTGCGAGCGCCGTAGAGCTCGATCTCGGGCCATCTGAAACTCCGCAGCAGCCGCATCGCGATCGCCTCCTTCCGCCGCCCGGTCGGCCGCGCCGTCACGCCCTCGCCTGAACGGCCCTCGTGGGCCGCGCCCGGCCGCCTTTGTCAGGTGTTCCGTCACGACCGTACGAGACGCCGGCAAGGTCCTGAGCGGTCGTGTCGGCCTCCGGGCAGCGCCCGGCGGCCTCGCCCGGGCCGGAGCATCGCGATTCGGGTGAGGGCGGGCCGAGCCGGAACTACAATAATTCATTGCATGATGAATTTCCGTGGTACCTTTAATTCATTAGTCGTTGAATTATTGGAGGCTCCCATGCCACCCGACAACCCCGCACCGCCCGCCATCGCCGTGGACCGCCTGGTCGTCGAACGCGGCGGCCGGACCGTGCTGCTCGACGTCTCCACCGCCATCCCCGCCGGGTCCGTCACCGGCCTGCTCGGCCCCTCGGGCTCGGGCAAGACCACCCTCATCCGCTCCATCGTCGGCACGCAGAAGATCAAATCCGGCACCGTCACCGTCCTCGGCGAGCCCGCCGGCTCCAAGGGCCTGCGGGGCCGCGTCGCCTACGTCACCCAGGACGCGGCGATCTACCCCGACCTCAGCGTCAAATCCAATGTGGCCTACTTCGCCTCCCTGTACGGGCGCAGCCGGAAGGAGGCGATGTCCGCCATCGACGCCGTCGGCATGCACGACCACGCGGGCCAACTGGCCGCGAACCTCTCCGGCGGCCAGAAGACCCGCACCTCGCTGGCGTGCGCCCTGGTATGCGACCCCGAGGTCCTGGTCCTCGACGAGCCGACCGTCGGGCTCGACCCGGTCATCCGCGAAGAGCTGTGGAATCAGTTCCGCGATCTCGCCGCCGCCGGGCGCACCCTCCTCGTCTCCAGCCACGTCATGGACGAGGCCGACCGCTGCGACCGGCTCCTGCTGGTGCGCGAGGGCCGGTTCATCGCCGACGACACCCCCGCCGACCTGCGCGCCTCCACCGGCTCCGCCAACCTCGAATCCGCGTTCCTCCACCTCATCCGCGAACTGGAGAGGACCAGCTGACATGTCGCTCCGCATCACGTTCATCACCGCCGGGCGCATCCTGCGCCAGCTGCTCAACGACCGCCGCACCGTCGTCCTCATCCTCGCCGTCCCGGCGCTCATCATCGCGCTCATCAGCGCCATCATGGAGGACTCGCCGCAGATGTTCGACCGCGTGGGGCTCATCCTGCTGGCGGTCTTCCCGTTCGTGATCATGTTCCTGCTGACCTCGATCACGATGCAGCGCGAACGCACAGCCGGGACGCTGGAGCGGCTGATGACCACTCCGACGGCCAAAATGGACCTCGTCGGCGGCTACGCCATCGCCTTCGGCGTGTGCGCCGCCGCGCAGACCGGCGTCGCCGCCGCCGTGGCCTACCTGTGGCTCGACCTCGACACCGTCGGCTCAGCGTGGATGGTGGCCCTCATCGCGATCGTCACCTCCGTGTTCGGCATGGTCCTCGGCCTGCTCGTCTCCGCGTTCGCCGCCACCGAGTTCCAGGCCGTCCAGTTCATGCCGGTGCTCATCGTCCCGCAGATCTTCCTGTGCGGGCTCATCTGGCCGCGGGAGGAGATGGCCGGATGGCTCCAGGGCGTCTCCGACGCGCTGCCGCTCACCTATGCGGTCAAGGCCCTCCAGCAGGTGCAGGCCTCCTCGGACCTCACCGCCGAGATGTGGGGCGACCTCGGCATCGTCGCCGGTGCGGTCGTCGTCGCAACCGTCCTCGGTGCCGCCACGCTCAGACGGCGGACCGGTTAGGCTCCGCCTGTGGTCAGAGCCAAGCGAAGCGGACGGCGGTCAGGCAAGCCCGACACCAGGACCGAGATCCTGGCCGCCGCCCGCGCCATGTTCGCGGACGAGGGGTACGAGTCGGTCAGCATGCGGCGCATCGCCGCCCAGGCCGGTGTCGACCCCTCGCTGATCCACCACTACTTCGGTTCCAAGGACGACCTGTTCCTCGCCGCCGTCGAACTGCCGCTGGACCCCGCTCCCGAGGTCGCGGCCGTGCTCAAAGAGGGAGGCGTCGAGGGCGCGGGCGGGCGGCTCATGCGCGCGTTCGTGGCCATCTGGGACGGGCCGCACTCGGACAAGCTCCTCGCCGTCGTTCGCACCAGCCTGTCCAAACCGGCGATGTCATTCGTCCTCAAGCAGATGTTCGAGCACCGCATCGTGAAGACCGTCGAGGACGTCCTCGGCGCCGAGGTCGACCATGTCGACGTCCGCGCGAACTTCGTCGCCACGCAGATCTTCGGGCTCGTCGTGGCCCGCTACATCCTCAAGCTCGAACCGCTCGCCTCATTGGGCGTCGAGGAGCTCGCCGAGACCATCGGACCGACCATCGACCGGTACCTGACGATGCCGGTCGAGCACCTCACCCGCTAGGCGGTGGCGACCCCGAACAGGGAGCCGACCGAGTAGGTGATGACCATCGTGGCCGCGCCGACGGCCATGACCCGCAGCATCGCCCGGACCGGCGGCGCCCCGCCGAGCCTCGCCGAGGTGTAGCCGGTCAGCGCCAGCGCCACGACCACCGCGAGCGCGCAGCCGAGGACGCGGACGCCCGGCGGCAGCACGCCGATCGCCACCAGCGGCAGCAGCGCCCCGCAGGTGAAGCTGACGAACGACGAGAGCGCCGCCTGCCACGGACTGGTGAGCTCCTCGGGGTCGAGCCCGAACTCGAGCTGGGAGCGGGCCCCGAGCGGGTCGAGCTCCGCCAGCTCGCGGGCGACCAGCCGCGACGTCGAGGCCGACAGGCCCCTGGCTTCGAGGCTCTCGGCCAGGTCGTCCTCGGCCGCCTCCGGATCCTCGGCCAGTTCCCTCTCGGTGGCGTCGACCAGTGTCGCCTCGGTGTCGCGCTGGGTCGAGACGGAGGTGTACTCGCCGCCGGCCATGGACAGGGCGCCCGCGACGAGCCCGGCGAGCCCGGAGACCATGATCGTGGCGCGGTCGGTGGTCGCGCCGGCGACGCCGAGGACGATGCCCGCGGTGGACACGATGCCGTCGTTCGCGCCGAGCACGCCGGCGCGCAGCCAGTTGAGGCGATTGCCGAGGGACCCCGGGCCCGTGTCGTCGCCTGCCACCACGATTCCAGTGAACCACAGGGTCGGATCCGGCGCACCGGATCGCATCCACGGCTCGAATTGCACCATTGTGGGCGGTATCCCCAGTGGTGAGGTGCTCGTTCACGATGCGAGGCCGCAGCTGAGCAGCGCGGGTGCGCTATTCTTCGGGTCCTCCGACGAGAAGGCTTCGCATGAGCACCGACGAAGAACCCCCCACGCCGCAGACGCCGGAGGACGCCGAAGGGCGTCCGGTCGCTGAACCGACTGCGGCAGACGAACCCGGCGGCACCGAGCAGAGCGCGGCTCCCGAGGCCGAGGAGGCCGCACCGGCTCCCGAGGCTGCGGACGCCGCACCGGAGCAGGACGCTCCTCCGGCCACCGCTCCCCCACCGGCGCAGATGGAATGGGCGCCGGTCCCCGCGAAGTTCGCGGACCACCCGTACACCGGGCCGGTCCAGGTCGGCCCGTACCCTCCGCAGTACCCGCCCCCGCGCAGCAGGTGGCGGATCCCCGATGTCGGAGCGCCGCAGTACATCACCTTCGCGTGCGCGCTGGTGGCGCTGTTCGGCGGCGTTGCGGCGTTCCACGGCGCGGGCGTCGGAATCGGCTTGGCGCTCACCGGCGTCGCGACGGTGGCGCTGCCGATGGTGGCGAGCGGCCGGGAGGCGCTGGCCGTCCGCGTCCCCGGCGCGGTCCTGGTCGCGGGCCTGTGGGCGGTCGCGGCGGTCCGCGACGC
This sequence comes from Glycomyces tenuis DSM 44171, assembly GCF_000427885.1. Taxonomy (GTDB): domain Bacteria; phylum Actinomycetota; class Actinomycetes; order Mycobacteriales; family Micromonosporaceae; genus Glycomyces; species Glycomyces tenuis. The sequence goes on along the minus strand of NZ_KE386602.1, from coordinate 27,512 downwards.
GGGCTGGATCGTGGGGCTGTGCGCGATCACCGCGCTGCTGCTGACCCCGCTGGTCCTCGCGCCGCCGTCCCGCTTCTCGGGGATCGCCTTGGCGGCCTTCGGGTACCTCGGCGGGCTGGCCGGCGCGTTCCGCTGGGCGAACCGGGGCTACCGGCATCCGGACCAGGAGGGCAACGCGATGCGGAACCTGCGGGTCATCACGATCACGGTGGGCCTGCTGGTGGTCTTCGGCGGCCTGTTCGCCGCGGCCGACTCGAACTTCGCCGCGATCGCGGCGAACCTGATCCCCGAGACCAACCTGCCCTCGCTGTTCTGGCGCACGGTGCTGACGTGCCTGCTGTTCGGGCTGGTCCTGCTGTGGACGTACACGGCGGTCGCGAGGCCGCGCTTCGATCCCGAGTACCCGACCGAGCCGAGGCCCGCCTCGCGCTTCGAGCTCGCGGTGCCGCTGGGGGCGCTGAACCTGCTGTTCGCGGCATTCATCGCCTTGCAGGCGAGGGTGCTGTACGGCGGCGACGAATACGTCATGGAGACCGCCGGCCTGACGATGGCCGAGTACGCCAGGAGCGGATTCTGGCAGTTGAGCGTCGTCGCGGTGCTGGCGCTGGCGGTCATCGGGGTGGCGGCGTGGAAGGCGCCGCGGCGGACCAGGGCCGATCGCTGGGTCACCAGGATCCTCCTGGGCGGGCTGTGCGTGATGTCCTTGGCGATCGTGGCCTCGGCGATGCTCCGCATGAGCCGGTACTTCGAGTCGTTCGGGCTGACGCGGCTGCGGCTGTGGGTGTTCACCGTGGAGATCTGGCTGGCGATCCTGTTCGCGCTGGTCCTGGTGTGCTGCTGGAAGCTGCGCGCGACGTGGCTGCCGCGGGCGGTCCTGGGCTCGGGGGCGGCGGTGCTGCTGGGTCTGGCGGCGGTCAACCCGGACGGGGTCATCGCGCAGTACAACGTGGACCGCTTCGAGGAGACGGGGAAGTTCGACTGGTCCTACGCGGCGGGGCTGTCGGCCGACGCCGCCGACGCGCTGGCCGAGCTGCCGGACGACGAGTACGACTGCGTCATCGGCAACACCGACCGGCGGTACGGCGGCGACCGCCCGGCGCTGGCGTGGAACTACGGCTGGGCGCACGGCCGAGCGCTGCTCGAGGAGCGTCCGGCGTCCGAGGAGTACCAATGCGACGCCTACGACTCGTACAGCGGGGACCGGCCCGGTGAGTCGGCCGAGGAGCCGCCGGACCTGGAGCCGCTCGACGAGAGCTCGGCCGCCGCTCCGGCGCCGGTTCCGGAAAGCGCCTATTTCCATTGGGACACCTGCGACATGCTCGAGCTCACCGGCGCCGAGGAGATGTTCGGGACCTCGGCCGGGGGCGACTACGGCGTCCAAGCGGACGAATCGCGGCACAACGCGTGGACCTTCGGCGCCGACGCCGATGCGGAGGAGCCGTACGGCCACCTCGAATGCGGCTACTTCGGACCCGGCTCGCGGTACCTGATCATGGTGGTGGAGCAGTGGGACGACGCGCAGCAGGCCGAGGCCGCGCTCGGCGAGGACCGCGCCTACCACGAGAGCAGCGACTACGAGGTCGCCGGGCTCGAAGGCGGGAACGGCTTCACCGCCGTGTTCGAGAGCTCGTCGTACCAGGAGTTCAAGTACTCGTTCGCGGACGGCGCCCTCGTCTTCGAGGCGAACGTGATCTCGGGGCCCGTCGACGAGCGGGCGCGGCAGGTCTGCGAGGACCTGACCGCTCAGTTGAGCGCCCTGTATCAAGAGCTTGCCTGATCGAATGTCCAACGTCATACAAAAAATATGACACCCGTAATAACCTGGAGTGACGGCTCGCGCCGCAACGTTCCCGACCGGTGGATCATGGGCGACAGTCCATGATCGATTTGTCGATGCCGTTGCGGCCGAATACCTTCTCCGCATGCTGCACATCATCGGCGCGGGACTCCCGCGCACAGGAACCACCACCCTCAAGAGCGCCCTCGAAACCCTGCTCGAGGAGCCCTGCCACCACATGTCGGAGGTCCTCGCGCGAGCCGAGGTCGACGTCCCGGTCTTCACCGCCGCCGCCGGAGGTGACTTCCCCGACTGGGACGCGCATTTCGACGGCTACGCCGCCGCCGTCGACTGGCCGGCCTCGGCCTTCTATCCCGAACTGGCCGAGCGCTACCCGGACGCCGTCGTCGTGCTGTCCAGGCGCGACGGCTTCGGCACCTGGTGGACCAGCATGAACAACACGATCCTCAAGCAGCTCGACGACTACCGCCTGCCCGGCCACGAGCAGCGGAAGGCGATGCTCCAGGGCCTGTGGGCCCGCGCCTTCGAAGGCGCGCCGATGGACGACGAGGCGGCCGTCGAGGAGGCGTACGAGCGGTACCACGAGCGGGTCCGCGCGACCGTCCCGGCCGAGCGGCTCGTCGACTTCCCCACCGGCTCGGGCTGGGAGCCGCTGTGCGAGGCGCTCGACCTGCCGGTCCCCGACGAGCCCTTCCCGCACCTGAACACCAGCAGCGAGTACAACGCGCGGATCACCCAGATCCTCGGCGACTCGTAGCGGCGGACCTCAGCCGTGGAGCCGCCTCGCGGCCTCGCGGCTCGCCTCCATCGCGGCCCGCGCGTAGTCCGGGCTCGCGCCCGCCATGCCGCAGGTCGTGGAGACGCTCACCTGCTCTGGGAGCCGCTCGGGGTCGAGCCCGAGCCGGTTCCACAGGCCGGTGAGCAGGTCCGCGGCCGGTTCGGCGAGGTCGGGGCCGGGCGCACCGGTCGCCGGGACGACGCCGGCGATCAGCTCGCCGCCGCTGTTGGAAGAGGCGCCGTCGGAGTAAGCACCGTCGAGGTACTCGCCGACGGCGTCCACCGCGGGCACGTCGTCGAGGTCGAGCAGCGTCAGGTCCAGCGAGACCGCCCGCACGCCGGACTCGGCGAGGAGCCGCAGCGGGACGTCCGGGGCGCAGCAGTGGACGACGACCGGGACGCCGACGCCGTCGACGACCTGTCGCAGCCGGTCGCGGGCGACCTCGACCGGGGCGCGGCGGTAGAAGTCCAGGCCCGACTCGGTGTTGACGCGCCCGGCCAGTGCGGCCGGCAGCGTCGGCTCGTCGAGCTGGATCGACAGCCGCGCCCCCGGCAGCCTGGCCTGCGCGGCGGTGGCGAGGTTGCGGAGCCCTTCGGTGAGGGATGCGGCGATGTCGGCGGCGGCGCCGTGGTCGGCGATCATCGCCCCGCCGGTGCGCCGCCACAGGTTCGCCGCGAGCGTCCACGGGCCGACGGCGGTGAGCCGGACGGGCCCGTCGGTGGTGTCGGCGACCTCGTGGAGCGCGTCGAGATCGCGTTCGAGGAAGTCGGCGGCGCGGCGGGCGTCGCGCCCGGGCAGGTCGGCGATCTGCCAGCCGGAGGCCCACCACTGCACCGGGAGTCCTTCGAGGAGGGCCGCGCCGCGCCCGATCATGTCGGAGCCGAGGCCGCGCGCGGGCAGCTCGGGCAGGTAGGGCCAGTCGGGCAGCTCGCCGAAGACGGTGCGGACCGCTTCGCCGATGTCGATGCCGGGCAGTGAGCCGACGCCGGTGGCGACCCCGGTCGGCAGGGCCTGGTCAGACACCGGCGGCACCCTCGATGACGCTTGCGGAAGCGTAACTGTGCTCGGCCGGGGTCGTGGCGTCGATGGTGCCGGAGCAGAGGACCGAATCACCGCGCTCGCGGTCGGGGTCGTAGACGACGAGGGCCTGTCCGGCGGCGACGCCGTAGGCGGGCTTGTGGAGCCGCGCGGTCAGACCGCCGTCCTCGGCGGTGACGGTGGCCGGGTAGACCTCGCCGTGGGCGCGCAGCTGCACCTCGCATTCGAAGCGGCCGGCGCGTTCGGGGCCGAGCCAGACGGGCGCGGCGGTGCGGATGCGGTCGATGCGCAGCGATTCGCGGGGCCCGACCTCGACGCGGTTGTCGACCGGGGTGATCGACAGGACGTAGCGGGGCCTGCCGTCGGCGGCGGGCCGCTTGAGTCCCAGGCCGTGGCGCTGGCCGACGGTGAACTGGTGGGCGCCGTCGTGGCTGCCGAGGACCTCTCCGGTGGCGGCGTCGACGATGTCGCCGGTCCGGGAGCCGAGCCTGTTCTTGAGGAAGCCGGAGGTGTCGCCATCGGCGATGAAGCAGATGTCGTGGCTGTCGGGCTTGCGGGCCACGGCCAGGCCGCGCTCCTCGGCCTCGATGCGGACCTCGTCCTTGGGGGTGTCGCCGAGCGGGAACATCGAGTGGGCGAGCTGGGCCGGCGTGAGGACGGCCAGGACGTAGGACTGGTCCTTGCCGGGATCGACCGCGCGGCGCAGCAGGCCGTCCTCGCCCTTGCGGGCGTAGTGGCCGGTGACGACGGCGTCGAAGCCGAGCGCGACGGCCCGGTCGAGGACGGCGGCGAACTTGATCTTCTCGTTGCAGCGCAGGCACGGGTTGGGGGTGCGCCCGGCGGCGTACTCGGCGTAGAAATCCTCGACGACGTCCTCGTGGAAGCGTTCGGCCATGTCCCACACGTAGAAGGGGATGCCGATGACGTCGGCGGCGCGGCGGGCGTCGCGGGAGTCCTCGACGGTGCAGCAGCCCCTCGCCCCGGTCCGGTAGGTCTGGGGGTTCTTGGACAGCGCCAGATGGACGCCGGTGACGTCGTGTCCGGCCTCGACGGCTCGCGCGGCGGCGACCGCCGAATCGACTCCGCCGCTCATGGCGGCCAGTACTCGTAGGCTCACGTGCTCCACCTTAGCTAGGACAGTCCGGCGGAGCGAGCGCGTTCCACTGCTTCGGGAAGGGCGGCGGCGAGGGCGTCGACGTCGGCCTTGGTGGTGGACCAGCCGAGGGTGAACCGCAGGGAGGAGCGGGCGTCGTCTTCGCCGGCGCCCATCGCGAGGAGCACGTGGGAGGGCTGGGCGATCCCGGCCGAGCAGGCCGAGCCTGTGGCGCATTCGACTCCGGCGGCGTCGAGGAGCATGAGCAGGGCGTCGCCTTCGCAGCCGGGGAACGAGAAGTGGGCGTTGCCGGGCAGGCGGTGCTCGGGATCGCCGTTGTAGACGGCCTCGGGCACGGCCTCGCGGACGCGGGCGACCAGTTCGTCGCGCAGGACGGCCAGGCGCTGCGACTCGGCCTCCTGGGTGCGGACGGCGTGGGCGACGGCCTCGGCGAGTGCGGCGATGCCCGGGACGTCGAGGGTCCCTGAGCGGATCTCGCGTTCCTGGCCGCCGCCGTGGAGCAGCGGTGTGAGCTTGGTGTCACGTCGCAGCAGGAGCGCGCCGGTGCCGGTGGGGCCGCCGAGCTTGTGGCCCGAGAGGGTCAGGGCGTCGGCCTCGCAGGCGGCGAAGTCGACGGGGGTGTGGCCGACGGCCTGGACGGCGTCGGTGTGGACGGGGATGCCGTGCGGCGCGGCGAGGGCGGCGATCTCGCAGACGGGCTGGATGGTGCCGACCTCGTTGTTCGCCCACATGCAGGTGATGACGGTGATCGCGTCGGCGTGCTCGTCGAGCAGCTCGGCGAGGACCTCGACGTCGACGCGGCCGAGCTTGTCGACGGGCAGCTCGGTGACGTCGGCCTTCTCGTGGTCGCCGAGCCAGGCGACGGCGTCGGCGACGGCGTGGTGCTCGATGGCGGTGGTGACGAGGCGGTTCCGGCCGGAGGCGCGGCGGGCCCAGTGGAGGCCCTTGACGGCGAGGTTGTCGGCCTCGGTGCCGGAGCCGGTGAAGACCACCTCGCTGGGTTTGGCGCCCAGAGCCTCGCCTATGCGTTCTCGGGACTCTTCGACGGTCCGGCGGGCGGCGCGCCCCGAGGCGTGGAGCGAGGAGGCGTTGCCGAGTTCGCGTGCGGTCCGCACGTAGGCGTCGAGCGCCTGGGGGAGCATCGGCGTGGTCGCGGCGTGATCGAGATAGGCCATGGCGTCTCCAGTCTACGGCGCGGATCGGGCGCCTCGACCGGGCCGAGACCGCGGATGAGTGACGGATCCCACGGCGGAGCCGGGCGCGGGCCCGTGCGATCGTGCGCCGCCGCTCGTAGAGGCGTACATCGGAATAGCGCGCGCGAGCTAGAATCTGACAAATCTTCGTGACCTTTTCGGTCGTGAAGGCTCGGATACCCCGAAGGCCGGGTCCGTGCAAGACCGGGCTTTTCCAAGGACCGGCCTTCGCGCCGACCGGGCCTCTCGAAGGCCGGCCCCCTTGAAGGCTGGACCGTCTGAAGGCCGGTCCTCTCAAAGGCCGGACCATTTGAAGGAAGTGTGCAGATGTCGCCCGAACTCGCCGAAGCACTTCGCGCAGGGCCGTTCCACACTGCCCTGCGCGTCGCCATCCAGTCCAGCGGTCTGGGCCTCGACCGGATCCGCCACCGGCTCTCGACGCGCGGCATCACCGTGTCCACGACCAGCCTCAGCTACTGGCAGTCGGGCCGCTCCCGCCCCGAGCGCGCCGAGTCGCTCGCGGCCGTCACCGCCCTGGAGGACCTCCTCGAGCTGCCGGCCGGCTCACTGCGGGCCCTGCTCGGCCCCAAGCGTGCCAGGGGGCCGCGGTCGATCCGCGGCCAGCTCCCCCGCCCCGACGCGGTCCTCGGCGGCGACGCGGTGCGCGAACTGTGCGACCTGGTGCCGGCCTCCCGCGAGCACACGCTCGACATCATGAGCCAGCAGGTGGTCGTCCACGTCGACTCCCAGTACCAGGAGTCGGTGTTCGAGATGTCGATGCTGGTGCGGGCCAGGCGGGACGACGTCGACCGCTACATCCTGCTCTACCGGGGCGACAAGGGCTGCGACATCGAGGACATCGAGTTCAAGCCGGTGCGCGACTGCACGGTTCCCAACGTGCTGCGCCACGCCGAGGCGCCGGTGGCGCTGGCCGAGATCGTCTTCGACCACCCGCTGCCGCAGGGCGCGACGCACCTGTTCGAGATCGTCGTGCAGGGCAACGGCGGGGTCTCGACCGGGCACGGCAACGCCTTCCGCTACCCGGTGGACCACTATTCGCTCCAGATCCGCTTCGCCCCCGACGCGGTCCCGCGGCGCGTGTACCGCTTCGCGCAGTCCTCGCTCCAGCGCGACAAGCGCGAGACCGGCGATCTCCAGCTGGGGCCGGGCCGGACGGTGGCGCTGGCCGAGCCGGTGCCGAGGCCGGGGGCGCTCGGCATCGGCTGGGACGCTTGAACCTGGAACAGGGGGCGCCTCCGGAGGACCGGAGACGCCCCTGTCGCGTGCGCTGCTACCGCTCGTCCGAGCGGAAGCGGTTGACGGCCCACCAGGCGCCCGGCAGGAGCGCCGCGGCGGCGAGCAGCTTGACGAAGTCGCCGGCCAGGTACGGCAGGACGCCCTGCTCGACGGCGGTCGCGGCGTCGAGGTTCGCCGCGAAGGCCAGGTAGGGGACGCCGAAGGCGTACATGATGACGTTGCCGACGACCATGAGGCCGACGGTCTTGAGGACGGTGCGGTCGGCGCCGCGCCCGGCGAGCCAGCCGACCGCGACGGCGGCCACGAGGAAGCCCGGGATGTAGCCGAAGCTGGCGTGCGTCCAGCCGGAGGTCCCGTCGGTGAACCACGGCATGCCCGCCACGCCCGCGGCGAGGTAGACGGCCAGTGTGAGCCCGGCTCGCAGCGGGCCGTAGGCGGCGCCCAGGAGCAGCACGGTGAAGGTCGTCAGGACGAACGGGACCGGGCTGATCTGGGGGATCGTGAACGCGACCTGGGCCGAGGCACCGACGAGGGCGGCACCGCCGAGGACGAGCACGGCGTCGCGGGTGATCGCGCGGGCGCGCGAGGCGGCGGGGAGCAGGTCTGCAAGGACCCTTGGCGCGTCGAGCGCGGCTGCTGGGGCTGCCATTGCGGATTCCTCCAACATCATCTGTAGGTTTCTCATAACGAGAGGCTGTGTCGAAGCCTAACTCACAGTTGTTTCGCATCGGTTACGCCCCCGCGGACGGCGTCGGCCCGCGGACGCCTCGACGGCGGCCGCGGGCCGTGGGCGGGCTCGGGAGCCCGCCCTACTTGCGCTTCTCGGCCTCTTCGAGGACCTGCGGGAGCACCTCGAACAGGTCGCCGACGACGCCGAAGTCGGCCATGCCGAAGATCGGGGCGTCGGCGTCCTTGTTGACCGCGACGATGACCTTGGAGGTCTGCATCCCGGCCCGGTGCTGGATCGCCCCGGAGATGCCCGCGGCGACGTACAGCTGCGGGCTGACCGTGGTGCCGGTCTGCCCGACCTGGAACTTGTGCGGGTAGTACCCGGCGTCGGTGGCGGCCCTGGAGGCGCCGACCGCGCCGCCGAGGGCGTCGGCGACGCGCTCGATGAGCGCGAAGTCCTCCGCCGAGCCGACGCCGCGGCCGCCGGAGACGACCACGTCGGCCTCGGACAGGCCGGGGCGGTCGCCCGCGGGCTCGTCGACCCGCTCGGCGATGCGGACGCGCTTGTCGGCGTCGGCGACTCGGACCTCGACGGCCTCCACGGCCGGCTCGCCGGGAGCGGGCTCGGCGGCGGTGGCGCCGGCCTTGACCGTGGCGAGCGTGAAGCCCTTGGTGATCTTCGAGGCCGTGACGGTGGCGCCCGCGAAGATGTCCTGCCTGGCGCCTTCGGCGTCCAGACCGGTGACGTCGGTCAGGAGCCCGTTGTCGAGGGCGACGGCGAGCCGGGCGGCCAGCGCCTTGCCCTCGTCGGTGCTCGGCAGCAGGAACGCGTCCGGTCCGGCCTGGCGGGCCAGATCGGTCAGGATCGTCGCCTTGGGCTCGACGAAGTAGTCGTCGACGCCGTCGGCGGTGACGCGGTAGACCTTGGCGGCGCCGTATTCGCTCGCCAGGGCGGTGGACTGGTCGTCGAAGGCGATCGCGGTGACGTCGCCGAGGGACCGCGCGAGCGTGAGGACCTCGGCGGCGTGCTTGCCGGATTCGGGTACGTAGACGAGGATGTCGGCCATGGCGGTCTCCTAGATGAACTTCTCGGCGGCGAGGAAGGCGGCGAGCTGTCGTCCGCCGTCGCCCTCATCGGTGACGATCTGGCCGGCGGTGCGCTCGGGCCGGTCGGTGGCGCTGAGCACCTCGGTGGCGGCGGCGTCGCCGCCGATCTCGCTCGGGTCGACGCCGAGGTCGGCAGCGGTGAGCGTCTCGACGCTCTTGCGCTTGGCGGCCATGATGCCCTTGAGCGAGGGGTAGCGCGGCGTGTTGATCGTGTCCCATACGGAGACGATCGCCGGCAGGGACGCGGTGAGGACGTCGTAGCCGTTGTCCCGCTGGTGCTCGACGGTGATCGTGTCGCCGTCGACGTCGATCTTGCGGGCGCCGGTGGCCGCCGCGGCGCCGGTGCGGGCGGCGAGCAGGTGCGGCATGACGCCCATGCCGGAGTCGGTGGACTCGGCGCCGGCGATGACGAGGTCCCATTCGAGGCGGCCGAGAGCGGCGGCCAGGAGCTTGGAGGTGGCGAGGGCGTCGGAACCCGCCGCGGCCTCGTCGCTGATGTGCACGGCCTTGTCGGCGCCCATGGCGAGCGTCTTGCGGACGGTTTCGGTCGCCTGGTCGGGGCCGAGCGTGAGGACGGTGACCTCGCCGCCGTGGGCCTCCTTGAGCTGGAGGGCGGCCTCGACGGCGTATTCGTCGAGCTCCCCCATGACGTTGTTGGGGCCGTTGCGGTCGACCCGCAACTGGGCGTCCAGCTGTCTCGCGAGCCCCGAGTCGGGGACTTGCTTGACCAGAACCACGATGTTCATCGACAACCTCCGCAGGGTAGGTGCGTACTGACCTGAACTATATCCTATGAAGTTACTGCTGAGTAACACCCCGAGCCGTTGTTGTCCCGGCCGAGTCGGACAAGGCATGATTGGGACATGATCCGGGTTGCGGTCTTCCTGTTCCTCATCCACCTGGCGCTGCTGATCGCCGCGGTGGCCGACTGCCTGGGCGGCGAGCGAGCCCCCCGGCGGCTCTCGCGGGGCTGGTGGGTGCTGATCATCGTGCTCCTGCCGGTCGCGGGCGCGGTGCTGTGGTTCCTGATGGGGCGGGCCAGACCCGAAGGCGGGCAACGGGGGCCGGGGCGGCCCGGCGGAGGCGCCGGCGGCGGCCCGCGCCGGCCCCGCGGCCCGGTCGCGCCGGACGACGACCCGGACTTCCTGCGCGACCTCGACCGCCAGCTGCGCGACGACGAGCGGAAGGAAGACTGAGCGACCGACGGAGAGGGCCGGGCGGAGCCCGGCCCTTTTCCCGTGCGCGCCCGAGGCTCGAACCGCGCCGTGAAGGCGCCGCTCCCCCGGTTTTCGGACAGGCCGGGCCGCCGGGTCGGCGGTGAGCACGCGGGAGGCGGACCAGACGCCCCGACCTCCCGAAGCGGCCCGCTTCGCGGCGGCGCTCCCCGTTCCTCGGACAGGCCCCGTGCTGCCGGGTCGGCGGTGAGCACGTCGGACACGGACCAGACGGCCGGGCCTCCCGAAGCGGCCCGCTTCGCGGCGGCGCGCGGTGCGCCCGCCGTGCGTGGGGACCACGGAAGGCACGGTCGGATGGTCCGGGCCCTCGCGGTGGTCGGCTCGTCGGGCGGCGCTTCGCCGGGTCGGCGGTGAGCGGTGCGGCGTGCGTGCCGTCCTCCGCCCGGGCGCCGTCAGGCCGACTTCTCTCGGCGGGTGCGGGAGGGGCGGCGCGGGGTGGACTTCGTTCTCGGCACCAGGGTGGGGTTCACGTTGCGGCGCACCACGTCGGCGGTGATCCGGACCTTCGCCACCTCGTCGGCGCGCGACGGGATCTCGAACATCACCGGTTGCAGCACCTCTTCGAGGATCGCGCGCAGCCCGCGCGCGCCGGTGCCTCGCAGCATCGCCGACTCCACGATCGGCTCCAGCGCGTCCTCGGCGAACTCCAGTTCCACGCCGTCCAGCTCCAGCAGCCGCTGGTACTGCTTCACCAGCGCGTTCTTCGGCTCGGTCAGGATCCGCAGCAGCGCCGCCTTGTCGAGGTGGTTCACAGTGGTCAGCACCGGCAGGCGCCCGACCATCTCCGGGATGAGCCCGTATTTCAGCAGGTCGTCGGGCATGACCTGGGAGACGAGCGCGTCCGCGGCCTCGTCCTCGACCGACCGCAGCGGCGCGGTGAAGCCCACCGTGCGCTTGCCGATCCGGTTCTTGATGATCTCCTCGATCCCGGCGAAGGCCCCGCCGCAGATGAACAGGATGTTCGTGGTGTCGATCTGGATGTGCTCCTGGTGGGGGTGCTTGCGCCCGCCCTGCGGCGGCACCGATGCGACGGTGCCCTCCAGGATCTTCAGCAGCGCCTGCTGCACGCCCTCGCCGGAGACGTCGCGCGTGATCGAGGGGTTGTCGGCCTTCCTGCCGGCCTTGTCGATCTCGTCGATGTAGATGATGCCGGTCTCGGCGCGTTTGACGTCGAAGTCGGCCGCCTGGATGAGTTTGAGGAGGATGTTCTCGACGTCCTCGCCGACATAGCCGGCCTCGGTCAGGGCGGTGGCGTCGGCGATCGCGAACGGCACGTCGAGCATTCTGGCGAGGGTCTGGGCCAGGTGGGTCTTGCCCGAGCCGGTGGGGCCGACGAGGAGGATGTTCGACTTCTGGAGCTCGACGTGCTCGACGCCGGCCTTCGTGGAGCCCAGCTCATCGAGCTGGACGCGCTTGTAGTGGTTGTAGACCGCGACCGCCAGGGAGCGCTTGGCGTCGTCCTGTCCGATGACCCACTGGTCGAGGAACTCGACGATCTCCTTGGGCTTGGGAAGGTCCTCCCAGGCCACCTCGGCCGCCTCGGCGAACTCCTCTTCGATGATCTCGTTGCAGAGGTCGATGCACTCGTTGCAGATGTAGACGTTGTTCGGTCCAGCGATCAGTTTCACGACCTGCCGCTGCGACTTCGAGCAGAACGAGCACTTCAAGATCTCGCTGTCTCCGAGGCGTGGCGCCATCGCAGTAGCTCCCTTCGTTGGCGAGTCCCATGTACGGCCCGCAAGGCGGTCAGACGCCGCTCGCGAGCGATGAGTTGTCTTGTGCGCTCGGTTGATTCTGGACGAACCGGTGTCTCAATCGATTATTTCGCATTTGTGGTCTGTACGCCACCCGCGGCGAGGATCCCGAGCGGGCGGGCGGCACCTGGGCGGACGCGGCGAGCGGTCCGCTTGGCGCCAGCGCCACGGTACCGCGAGCGGGCGACAAAGTGAAGCGATCGCCTGGAGGCGAGGCTCCGTCGCGGCGAGCCCACGAGCCGTGGCATGCGCTCAGTGGCGAGCTCACGGGCCGTTCCAGGTGCCCGGCGACGAGCCCGCGAACGCGGCGCGAGCGCTTCCCGTGGCGCGAGGGGCGGCGGGCCGACGGCTCCGCGGGCGGTCCGTCGGCCCGTCGCGCTCTCGTCACCGCGGAGCCCGATTCAGGCCGCCGCCTCGGCGGGCAGCGCGTTCTTCTTGCGGTAGTTCAGCACGTTGTCGACCAGGCCGTAGGCCACGGCCTCCTCGGCGGTGAAGATCTTGTCGCGCTCGATGTCCTTGCGGACCTGGGTCAGGTCCTGGCCGGTGTGCCGGGCGAGGACCTTCTCCAGCTGATCGCGCATGCGCATGATCTCGCGGGCCTGGATCTCCATGTCGGACGCCTGCCCGAAGGTGCCCTCGGTGGCGGGCTGGTGGATGATCACGCGCGAGTTCGGCAGCGCGGTGCGCTTCCCGGGCGTCCCGGCGGCCAGGAGCACGGCGGCGGCCGAGGCGGCCTGGCCCATGCACACGGTCTGGATGTCGGGACGCACGTACTGCATCGTGTCGTAGATGGCCATGAGGGCCGTCAGCGAGCCGCCGGGCGAGTTGATGTACATGATGATGTCGCGCTCGGGGTCGTTGCCCTCGAGGACGATCAGCTGGCTCATGATGTCGTTGGCCGAGGTGTCGTCGACCGGGGACCCGAGGAAGATGATCCGGTCTTCGAACATCTTGTTGTACGGGTTCATCTCCTTGACCCCGTACGAGGTCTTCTCGGTGAACGACGGGACGATGTAGCGGGCCTGCGGCTGGTGCGGGGCCTGGCCGGACGGCATGTGGTAGTCCATGGTTCTGATGCTTCCCCTCGTTCTCTACTGGGCCTCGGCGGGGAGCTCGGTCACCCGCTGGACCACGTGGTCGATGAAGCCGTAGTCCTTCGCCTCGGCGGCGGTGAACCAGCGGTCGCGGTCGGAGTCGGTCTCGATCTCCTCGACCGAGCGCCCGGTGTGGTGGGCGACGCGCTCTTGGAACATCTGCTTGGTGTAGAGCATCTGCTCGGCCAGGATCGCCACGTCGGAGGCGGTGCCGCCGATGCCGCCCGAGGGCTGGTGCATCATGATGCGGGCGTGGGGCAGGGCATAGCGCTTCCCGGAGGTGCCGGCGCACAGGAGCAGCTGGCCCATGGAGGCGGCCATGCCCATCGCGACGGTGGCGACGTCGTTCTTGATGTACTGCATGGTGTCGTAGATGGCCATGCCGTCGTACACCGAGCCGCCGGGCGAGTTGATGTAGAGCTTGATGTCGCGCTCGTCGTCCTCGGCTTCGAGCAGGATGAGCTGCGCGCACAGCCGGTTGGCGATCTCGGAGTTCACCTCGGAGCCGAGGAAGATCACCCGTTCCTTCAGCAGGCGGTCGAACACCATGTCGTCCAGCCCCGGCGAACTCGCGCCGTTGCCACCACGACGGGCGGCGGGGAGGAAGACGTTCCTCTCCAGCTCCGAGGAGAATGGAATCGAATGCTCCATGTCTTGCACCTTCATTCTGTCTCGGCGATATGCACTCGGCTTTGCGGTTACCTCCCAGACCTTAGCCCGTCGGGGCGACGATCGGACGCGGCTGGGCTCCGTGTTCGCTTCCAGCGGAGCCCCGCCGGCGGGCCGGGTCCATCCTCGGGTGTACCCGGGCGGGAGCCTCGCACTCGGTGTGCGACGGCGCGGTTCCGGCGGCCCGCCGAGGACCGTGGCGGGCGGTATGTCGCCATGGGGCCTGCCGCTTTCGCCAGGATATTGATAGGTTTAATTGCCTCGCGGCAACGCGAGCCGAAGCACCCTCGTATGCATCACAATGGAGTGAATTGTGTCCGGTTCCCCCACGGCGCGCCTGCGCCTCGTCGGCATCCTCTTCTGGCTCGCCGGAGGAGCGGTCATCACCTTCGGCTGGATGGGCATGGCCGAGGTCGGCTGCGTCGACTGCCAGATGCCCTATCTCGTCTCCGGCGGCGCCGCCGGCCTCGGCCTGATCGTCGTCGGCTCGACCCTCGTGCTGGCCTCGGTCGTCCTCGACGCCGCCGAGCGCACCGCCCGGCGCGCCGCCGAGCTGCTCAAGGCCGTCGCCGAGGAGTCCGAGGACGAGGTGCGCGCGCAGGAGGAGGCGCGGGAGCCGGCCGAGGCCGCTCAGGAGCCGAAGTAGGCCGCCCGGACCGCCTCGTCCTCGAGTGTCCGGGAGCCCGAGCCGGTGGCCGTGATGCGGCCCTGCTGCATCACGAACGCGGTGTCGGCCTGCGCGAGCACCCCGGCGTTCTGCTCGACCATCAGGACCGTCACGCCCCGCTGGTTGATCAGCTGCACGGCGGCGAAGACCTGCTCGGTGAGCTTGGGCGAGAGTCCGAGCGAGGCCTCGTCGATGAGCAGCAGGCGCGGGCTGGACATGAGGCCGCGGCCGATCGCCAGCATCTGCTGCTCGCCTCCGGAGAGCGTCCCGGCCTGCTGGTCGGCGCGCTCGGCGAGGCGCGGGAAGATCGAGTGGACGTCGTTGAGGTTCTGGCGCACCCGCCGCGCGTCGCGGCGGACCGTCCACGCGCCCAGGCGCAGGTTCTGCCTCACCGTCAGCGCCGGGAAGACGTGGCGCCCTTCGGGGACCAGCACGATCCCGGCCCGCACGCGGGCGGACGGCGGGCCGGTCAGGGGCCGGCCGCGGTAGAGGATCTCGCCGCCGGTGGCCGGCAGCAGCCCGGCGAGCGTCATGAGCGTGGTCGACTTCCCGGCGCCGTTGAGGCCGAGCAGGACCGCGTTCGAGCCCTCCTCGACGCTCATGTCGACGCCGTGGAGCACCGGGACCGAGCCGTAGCCGGCGCGCAGGTTCGAGACTTCAAGCAGTGGCATGGCCGTCTCCCAGGTAGGCGGCGATCACATCGGGATGCCGCTGGATCTCCTCTGGGCCGCCCTCGGTGAGCAGCCGCCCGAAGTTGAGGACGTAGACGTAGTCGCACACCTCGGCCACCAGCGGCACGTGGTGCTCGATCATGAGGATGGTCAGCCGCAGCCGGTCGCGCAGCTCGCGCAGCGTGTCGGCCAGGCCGAGCGCCTCCTCGGGGCTCAGGCCGGAGGCGGGCTCGTCGAGCAGGAGCAGCTTCGGGTCCGAGGCCAGGGCCATGGCCATGTCGCAGGTCTTGCGGGTGCCGTAGGGCAGCTCGGCGACCCGTTCGCCGGCGACGTCGGCGAGGCCGAAGTAGTCGAGGATCTCGGCGGCGTCGCGGCGCAGTTCGCGTTCGCGGTGCCAGGTGCCGGCCATGCCGAGGATCCCGGCGAGCGCGCCGTAGCCGGCGCGCTGGTGCTGGGCGAGCATGACGTTCTCGGTGACGGTCAGGGAGTCGATGACGCCGAGGTTCTGCCAGGTGCGGGTCATGCCGAGGCGCGCGCGGCGGTGGGTGGGCAGTCGGGAGACGTCGCGGCCGTCGAAGGAGACGCGGCCGCGCTGGGGCCGGTAGATGCCGGTCAGGCAGTTGAAGCAGGAGGTCTTGCCGGCGCCGTTGGGGCCGATGAGGCCGACGATCCGGCCTTCGGGGACGGTCAGCGACAGCTCGTCGAGGACTTGGAGACCGCCGAAGCGGAGTCCCAGGCCGTCGGCCTTGAGCAGGTGGCGTCCGGTGCGCTTCATCGCTTGGCTCCTTTGGGGCCGCCCCGTCTGGTCACCGGCGCCAGGAGCTGCCCGATGCCGCCGGGGAAGAAGCGGAGGACGAGCAGGAGCATGACGACGACGATGAACGGCGGCAGGACGTGGTAGACCGCCTCGTTGAGGAACGGCGGCTGCCAGGGCAGGCCGGAGAGGAAGTTCGGCAGCGTCAGCGGCAGCAGCGCGAAGAACGAGGAGGCGATGATGACGCCCAGGCGCGAGCGCAGGCCGCCGACGACGGTCATGAGGACCCACACGAGCGCCACCTGGAACTCGAAGTCGAGGGCCTGGACGACCTGGTTCCAGTACGCGAACAGGCCGCCCGCGAGCCCGGCGACCAGCCCCGAGAAGCAGAACGCGCCGAGCTTGTAGCCGGTGACGTTGACGCCGAGGGTGGCGGCGATGTCCTCGTTGTTGCGGACCGCGGCCAGTGCGCGGCCGGTCTTGGTCGAGACCAGGCGCCAGTCGACGTAGAGGACGAGCGCGAGCACGCCCAGGCACAGCACGGCGTAGGCGAAGTCGGTCTCGACCAGGGCGGGTCTGGGGGCGAAGGCCCCGGCGCCGCCGCCGGTGAACTCGCGCCAGTTGAAGATCGTGGTCTCGGCGGTCAGACCGAACGCGAGGGTCACGAGTGTGAGGTACAGGCCGGTGACGCGGAGGGCGACCATGCCGACCAGCAGGGCCGTCACGGTTCCGGCGAGCGCGGCGGCGGCCAGGCCGAAGCCGAGGGGCGCGGCGAGCTGTGAGGCCATGAAGGCCGCCGAGAACGCGCCGATGCCGACGAAGGCCTGGTGGCCCAGGGAGATCTGGCCGGCGTGGCCGGTGAGGGTGTTGATCGACAGGCCGATGACGGCGTAGATGGCCGCGCGGCTGATGCGCTGGGCCCAGACGTCGCCGCCGTAGAACAGCGGATAGGCCACCAGGGCGAGCGCGGCGAGGACGAGCACGACGCGCAGGACCAGGCCGAGGCGGCCGCGGATGCGGACTCGGGTGAGGACGAGGGTCGCCGTGGTCATGCTAGACAGCCTTCCCGAACAGGCCTTGCGGGCGGATGAGGAGGACGAGCATGAGCAGGGCGAAGACGCCGAGCTCGGCCGCGCCCGGCACCGCCAGCTGCTGCCCGAGCAGGTAGATGCCGAGGTTCTGGACCACGCCGATGGCCAGCCCGCCGATGAACGCGCCGGGCAGGCTCGTCATGCCGCCGAGGACGGCCGCGGCGAAGGCGGGCACGAGCATCGTGAAGGTCATGAAGCCGGGGGTGAAGATCCCGACGGGCGCGTACAGGAGTCCGGCGATGCCGCCGAGCAGCGCCGCCAGGCCCCACACGAGGCGCGAGACCGCGGTCGGGCTGATGCCCACCACCTGCGCCGCGCGGAGGTCCTGTGAGGAGGCGAGGACGGCGAGGCCGAGGTCGGTCTTGAAGAACCAGGCCATGGCCGCGGCCAGGACCGCGAGGACGGCGAGGAGGATCAGCTGCTGGGGCAGGATGCCGGCGCCGAGGATGTCGACCGTCCCGCCTTCGACGATCGGCGGCATGACGCGCGGGACCGGCTCGGCCGCGAGGACGGTGACCGCGACGGCGAACAGGGCGACGCCGACGAGCGCGACGAGCATGATGGTCCGCGAGGAGGACTCCAGGGGCCGCACGACGACCCGTTCGACCACCAGGCCCATGGCGACGGCGGCGGCCAGGCCGCCCACGACGCCGACCCAGTAGGGCAGGCCGAGGGCGACGGTGAGGCCGAAGGCGCAGAACGCGGCGACGCCGCCGAACTCGCCCTGGGCGAAGTTGAACACGCGTTTGGCCTTGTAGACCAGGACGATGCCGACGGCCAGGAGGCCGTAGACCGCGCCTTGGAACAGGCCCAGTGCGAAGAAGGCGCCCATCTCAACTGTGCCCTTTCAGAAGCCGCTCACGAAGGCGTGGTCGGTCACGTAGTGGCCGCCGCCGTCGCAGACGTTGCGCAGGACGCTGACCTGGGTGGCGCCGAATCGGCTGTCCCCGTAGTCGAGGTCGGGGAAGACGCCGGTGCTGAACGTCGAGCCGGAGACGGCGTTCATGAACGCGCCGCGATCGAGGTTCTCCCCCGCCTGTTCGAGCATCTGATGGAGCACCTTGGACTGGCCCCACATCATCCAGACCACGTCGTCCACTTCGATCCCGGCCGCGCTCGCCGCCGCCAGGAACTCCGGGTCGTACTCCCCGGCGTCGGTGAAGGCGGGCGTGGGGTTGAAGAACCGGGCGTCCTCGGTGCCGCCGGTGCTGCACCCGGTGGAGGCCACCTGGTCCAGGCCCATGCTGACGCCGACGCCCACATAGGTGGGCCGGCAGGCCGCGGCGGCGGCCATCTCCAGGTAGAAGGTCGGAGAGGTCAGCACGAACACCACGTCGTAGTTCTTGGCGGTGCCGGTGCACAGGTTCCCCGCCGAGGACGAGCCGCGCTCGTTCTTGTCGGGGCGGAAGACCTCGACGCCGGGGAAGGCGTCGGTGAAGCCGGAGACGGCGTCGTCGAAGTTCGGAGTGTTGGTGACCACGGCGGCGACGTTGGAGGCGTCGGTGACGCCCAGGTCGTTCCTGATGTAGTCGGCCAGCATGGGCGCCTGCTGCCGGTAGGTCATCGAGGCGGCGAAGTAGGTGTCGAGGGAGCCCATGCCGGTCTCGGTGACGCCGGTGGACAGGTACGGGACGCCTTCGCTGGCGGCGTACTGGGCGCAGGCCTGGATCTGGTCGGTGCCGCCGGCGCCGAGGATGGCGAAGGCCTCCTGCTCCTCGGCCATGGTCTGGCAGACCTGGCGGGCCGTGGAGGGCCGGTACTGGTCGTCGGCGAAGACGGTCTCGACGCCTCGTCCGAAGATCTCGACGGGGCCGCCGTCGTTCCCGTACTGCCAGTACAGGTCCTTGCCGGTCTCGAAGGAGTCCTGCCGGAGCGGGGCCGCGCCGGTCAGGGGCGCGTGGATGCCGATGGTGATGGAGTCGTCGGTGACGCCGGTGGTGTCGCCGTTGCCGACGGTGCCGTCGCCGCCGGTGTCGGCGCCCGAGCCGTCGGTGCCGCCTCCTCCCCCGCCGCCCGAGCCGTCGGTGCCGCCGCCGTCGGTGCCGCCGGTGTCCCCACCGGTGCCGCCGTCCGAGCCGTCGCCGCCGGAGTCGACGCCGGGATTGGAGCCGCCTTCGGCGACGAACCGGTCGTGGACGCCTTCGTACTGGCCGCAGGCGGTGGCGATGAGAGCGGTCGCGGCCAGCAGGGCGACGATCATGCGGCCGCGGTGCCGCCGGGCGAAGGCGCGCATCATCCCGCCTCCCTGCCGCCGCGTCCGGTCAGGCGCTCGAAGAGCCCGGCCGGGACGGGCAGGGACCAGCCGCGCCGCGCGAGGTTGTGGGATCTGATGCGGTCGATCGCGCCTCTGGCGGCGACGGGCGCCGCGGTGCCGCCCATGAGGGTGTGGAGGATGTAGGCGCCGACGAGGCCGGCGGGGATCAGCGTCCAGACGTACCAGGGCATCCGGGGCTCGATCGGTTCGTAGGCGGCCGGGGCGATCTCCTCGGTGGCCGCGGCCTCCTCGGCGGGGGCCTCGGCGTCGGATCCGCCCGCCGAACCGCCGCCACCGCTGCCGCCGCCTCCGCCGCCGGTCACGCCGCCGGAGGTGGCGCCGCCGGAGTCTTCGGTGGGCACGGTCTCGGCGGGCGGCTCGTAGGCGAGGGTGGCGCCGAGCCGGTCGACGGTGGCCTCGTACTCATCGGTCTCGGTTTCGGCGTCGTCGCGCAGCGGCAGCTTCAGATTGACCTGCCACAGGTCGATCGGCGTGGCATCGTCCAGGACGGGCATGAACATGACGCCGTAATTGGCGAAATGGTCGACGGCCCAGTCCTCGGCCAATTCGGAGAGGTCGAACGTCCATGTCGGAAGCGGCACCTGGAAGTCTTCGAGGCCTTCCGCCTCGGCCACCTCCTCGGGGTCCGGTTCGGCCCTCTCCCCCTTGACGCAATTGTCGCCGACAGGGGGTTGGACGTCCCACATCTCGGCCTCTCCGGGACTCCACGCCTCGGTGATCGGGCAGGCCTGGATGAGGTGCTGCGCGGGGTTGAAGGTGGGCGCATCGCCCGCGTCGTCGCCTTCGGCGACGGTCAGGGTGAAGTCGGTGATGCCGGCGCCCTCGGGGACGCCGCGCTCCATCAGGTTGAACTGCAGCGCAGCGACTTTCGAGGCCTCGCCGAACTCGACGGCGACCGGCATGGTCGTCGCGGACTGCGGGTTGGGCAGTTCGATCGGCTGCACGACCTGGCCCAGTTCGAGGGTCTCGTCGATCTGGCGGCTCCAATACCAGGAGACGCCGTCGATGCCGTATTCGAACTGTATTTCCTCTCCCGCCGCGTCCTCTTGGGCGGCCGAGGCGCTCGGCCATGACAGGACCGACAACGCGAGCACCGCGGCGAAAAGGTAACCGGCCGCCGATTGCGCCTTCGATGGACCGGACTGCGAACCCGTGGGACGGAAACGGGGGATCATGGGGGCACTCCCGTGTGCGGTCGTCTGCTTCATTGAAAGACTTAGATGCTTACCTTAGATGATGGTGAATTGCATCTCTACCCGCCAGTAGTGAAAATTTCCGCCGAATGTCCCCGAAACGGGCGCAACGAAATGGGGCCCACCGCGAAGCGGTGGGCCCCAGAAGCATCCGTTCGGGGGTCTACTCCTCGGTCGGCTCCTCGGACGCGTCGGCCTGGTCTCGGCCGGGGAACAGCTCGTCCTCGGTCAGCTCCTTGCCCTTGGCGTCGACGATCGTCGCCTCCTTGACGACCTCCTCGAGCGCCAGCTGCTGGCGCAGCTGCGTGGCGATCTGCTGGAGGCCGCCGTTGCCGCGAAGCTGCTCGATGAAGTCCTGGAACTGCTCCTGCGGGACGCCGCGCTGCTGCGCCTGGCGCACAACCTCGGCGGTCATGAGCTCGCCGGAGACCTCGACCTCCCTCTCGCGGGCGATGCGGCCCAGGATGATCGACTGGCGCAGGTTCGACTCGACGTCGCCCCGGAGGTCCGCCTCGAACTCCTCGGCGGTCTTCTCGATCGCCGCCAGGTACTCCTCGAAGCTGCCGGCCATCTGCGTGACCTGCTCTTCGAGGTGGCCGCGGGTGTGCTCGATCTCGTCGTCGACGGTCTTCTCCGGCAGCGGCAGCTCGACGGCCTCGATGAGCGCGTCGAGGGTCTTGGAGCGCGCCTCGGTGGCCTTGCCGGTGACGGCCTGCTGCTCCAGGCGCTCGCGGGTGGCCTCGCGCAGCTCCTCGAGCGTGTCGTACGGGCTCGACATCTCGGCGAACTCGTCGTCGAGCTCGGGCAGCTCGCGCTCCTTGACCTGCTGGACGCGGATCTCCACCTCGGCGGTCTCGCCCTCCTGCTCGCCGGCCAGGGTCGACTCGATGGTCTTCTCGTCGCCGGCGCTCATGCCGATGAGGGCCTCGTCCAGGCCGTCGAGCAGGTTGCCCGATCCGACCTCGTGGCTCATGCCGCTGACCGAGCCGCCCTCGACCTCTTCGCCGTTCTGGGTGGCCTTGAGGTCGATGACGACGAAGTCGCCGTCGGCGGCGGCGCGCTCGACGGTCTTGAGCGAGGAGAAGCGCAGGCGCTGGGACTCCAGGTCGGCGTCGACGTCCTCCTCGGAGACGTCGTCGGCCTCGACGGTGACGTTCAGCGTCGAGAAGTCGGGAAGCTCGTAGTCGGGCGTCACGTCGGTCTCGACGACGAACTCGAAGGGTTTGCCCTGCTCGATCGGCTTGACCTCGGTCAGCTCGGGGCGGCCCAGCGCGTTCACGTCGTTCTCGGTGACGGCCTTGTTCAGGTTGGCCTGCACCGCCGGGTCCATCGCCTGGGCGTAGACCGACTCGCGGCCGACGCGCTGGTCGATGACCGGGCGGGGCGCCTTGCCGGGACGGAACCCGGGGACGCGGATCTGCTGCCCGACCGTCTTGTACGCCTCGTTGATGTACGGGGCCAGCTCCTCGAACGGCACCTCGACCGACAGCCGCACCCTGGTCGGGCTCAGGGTCTCGACAGTGCTCTTCACAGGCGTACTCCTAGATCAAGTTCGCTTCATGGATCAATTGCGTCACGGCGAGGGTTCCCGGTCCGACCGGACAGACGGCATCCACCCCCGCTCGGACCGAGTCTAGGTCGTCGTGAGCAGCGCATCCCGGCGGGTGTGGCAGATATCGCCGGAGGCCACCGTGCACACTGGGAACGACGAGGCAGGCCGAGACCGCCTAGACTACGCTGAGCAACCGCTGTCAAGACTCGGAGACGACGATGTCACCCCCCGCGATCCTGCTGTTCACCAAGACCACCGGTTTCCGACACGACTCCATCCCCGCGGGGGTCGAGGCGTTCGAGGCCCTCGCCGACGAGCTGGGCTACCGGGCCGAGCACACCGAGGACGCCGCCGTCCACGACCCGACCCGGCTCGCCGAGTTCGACGCGGTCGTGTGGCTGTCGACCTCGGGCGACGTGCTCGACGAGCTGGGACGGGCCGCGCTGGCCGACTACGTGACCGGCGGGGGCGGCTGGATGGGCGTCCACAACGCCTCCAACGCGGAGGCCTCGTGGCCTTATTACCGCGAGCTGGTCGGCGCCCGCTTCATCGGCCACCCGCCGGGCCGCTCCCCCGGCAGGATCGAGGTCGTCGACGGTTCCCACCCCTCCACGGCTCATCTCCCCGAGACGTGGAACTGGACGGACGAGTGGTACAGCTTCGACGAACGACCCGCCGACGTCGAGGTCCTCCTCGAGGTCGACGAGGACTCCTACGACACCGCCGAGCTCGCGATGGGCCGCCCGCACCCCCTGGCGTGGCACCGCAGGCTCGAGGCCGGCCGGTGCTTCTACACGGCGCTGGGCCACGACGAGGCGGCCTACGCCGACCCCCTCTTCCTCGGCCATCTCAGGGGCGGACTGGAAAGTGTCCTTCCCAAACAGTGAGACGATCCGGGTTATGCTGTGTGGCCAATCCGAGCTGCGACGAGGTGGTTCTCTTGGCCGACGGCATCCGCGTCATCGTGACGGACATCGGCTCCGTCCTGTTCGAGTTCGACCCCGAGCACCGCTTCACGCTCCTGGCCAAGCGGACCGGTCTGCTGCGCGGCGAGCTGGAGCAGCGCCTGTTCGACTCGGGCTTCGAGACGAGATGCGAGGCCGGCGAGTTCACGCCCGAGCAGATCCGCGAGCAGGTGGCGGACATGACCGGCTTCGACGGGACCACCGAGGACCTGAGCCGGCTGTGGACCTCGGCCTTCACCCTCGACCACGAGGTCCTGGACACGATGACCTCCGCCGGGCTGCCGCTGGCGATCTTCTCCAACAACGGGCCGCTGTTCGCCGAGTACTTCGACGAGCGCTTCCCCGAGGCCGCCGAATGGTTCCGCCACCGCTACTTCGCCTGCCGCCTGCGGGCCCGCAAACCGGACCCGGCGGCCTACGAACGGGTGGAGGAGCACCTGCGTGCGACCTTGGCCGCGGCCCCGCACCAGCTCCTGTTCATCGACGACAACCGCGCGAACACCGCCGCGGCGGCCGAACGGGGCTGGCAGGTCCACACCTTCGCCGGCGTCGACGCCCTGGGCAGCGTCCTGGACCACACCGGCTGACCCAGGTCTGCTTGCAGCGGGAAACGACCGCACGCTACACTCGTTCCCGGTTCGCCGCAGGCGACCAGCGCGGGCGTAGCTTAATGGTAAAGCCTTGGTCTTCCAAACCAATGACGCGAGTTCGATTCTCGTCGCCCGCTCAAGCCCATGACCAGCAAAAACGCCCTCGGTTCCGATCACCCGATCGAACCGGGGGCGTTTTATTTGCCCGACACCTGTGCGACTGGGTGCCACCGAATGCCCCTGGTTGCCAGATTCCGTGGACACACCCAGGTGGAAAACCAACCCCTGTCTATGTGGACAGACCATGACCCCGGCACCATGACCGGCACCCCAGCCCCATTTACCCGTCAGCTCAGACACCGAGTCATTGGCCTCAGCAACCAATGACTTCACGAAAGCCGGGTCCGGGAGTGTCAGTTCCTTGGCTCTGTCGCACTTTCGGGGATAGCGGTCAGTGACTGGATCCGAGCAGGGCGCGGTGGCGGAGGAGCTCGAAGCCGGCTCGGCCATACATTTGTCTTTTGGTCAGCTTCGTTTTCGTGTTCACGCCTTCGGTTCGGCCGTTGTGGAACGGGAGGGTGAGACCGGCGATGACGGCGGCCCGGTCCTGATCGAGGCCGCGGATGAAGGAGTGCAGGTGGGGCAAGTCTTCGGCGCGGACCGCGGTGATCCACGCTTCGAGTCGTTCGGCGTTGCCCGGCTCGGGACGGAGCAGTACGGCAAAGTCATCGACGCCCAGCACCGCCGGTGTCCGCTGCGGTGGCAAGGGCAGGCGCAGAAGCATCCGGATCGCGGTATGTCGCGAGACCGCCATCGACAGCGCTCGAAGCGTCCGCTGGCTCGCGCGTCCGGCCAGCTCGCGGACGACCGCGCCGACCTGGAGGGCCAACCGGCCGGTTCGCCGCTGATAGCGTTCCAGCACTTCGTGGATCTGCTCGCGGCATGTCCGGCGCGGACACGCGCGGTTCTCGCAGCGCAGGCGTCGAACCCGCACCGTCAGGGTCACCTCGCGGGCGTCCACGGGTACATCGGCGACCGTCCGCTCGCAGCACTCGTGGACCCGACGCGAGGCGATACCGCAGTCAGGACACGCCACTGCCTCATCGGCCGTCTTCGCGAGAACTCGAACACGATCTCCCAGGACACGAACTTCTTCAATATCCAGCGATGACAGTCCAGAAAAGACAACTCTCCTGACCTCGTTGCAACTACACCAAACCCATCATCCCAGATCACGCTCAGCAACCCCCGACAGTGCGACAGAGCCAGGAATCAGACACTCCCCCTGCCGGCCCAAGACGGGTACCGAGGTGCCCTGACGTCGATGTGATGCTGACAGCAGGATCGACACACAGAATTGAACATGTTCAGATTTGATCTATACTTGCCACAAGTGAACCTGTTCAAATCATGATCTCGTCCCCCTTGGAATTCACATGGCTCCTCACTCCAAACCCCGCCGCGCTCATCTGTTCGTGGCGGCCGGGGTTGCCGCTACCATCACCCTCGCCTGCGGATACTCAGCCGCACATGAAGCTCCACCGACGGAGAAGGTCCCATTCGAGTCGGTAGTCGGCACCTGGCAAGGCGGTAGCTACACGATCGAGTTCCACGAGGACGGCACCTTCGCCTTGACCAGCGATGCCAGCGAGTTCGCCCCGCTACGAGACGAAGGCACCTGGACCCTCTGCGAGGACTACCCGTACGAGGAGTTCGGAGAGGAAGGAATCATTGTGATCGACTGCGTTGAGGCTGAGGCCGGCGAGTGGATCCAGTTCCATCATCCTGAGACCCGCACCATCGACTTCCCCTGGAGGCTGATCTTCACCGGCGACGAGGAGCTCAAGCTCTACGCGTACAACATCGACACCGGTGTCGAGGACGACCTCTTCTACAGCAAGTACGTCCGTTGACCAACCACTCGCCCTATCGGGCCAGCAATGCAGCCTGGGCCCGAAGCCTCCTGCTCTGGCCCGGCGTCTTCGACGCCGCCACCTTCCTGGCTTACGTCATCGGTGCCGAGGCAACCGGGTTCGAAGGAGCACCAGGACCACTTGCCGTCTACGGCTGCAGCTGCTCTCTCTTCCTCTACTGGTTCTTCGTCTCGCTGCCATTGTCGCTGACCGACGGTCGCCCTTGGGGATGGCGTGCTATCCCCATCGCCACCTCCGCCCTGTTCCTCGCCGCGCCTGTCGCCCTGCTCCGATGGTGACGCTCGGCATGGCCGCCGCAGTAGTCGCCGTGCTTGCCTATGAGATACGCCAGACCGCTCGAAGGAGAGATCGTCAGGAGGCACTCGAGAGCATCGAAACTGATACCGCAGCAGAATGAGGGGAAAGTCGCCATTTGCCGGAAGCGTCGGCCCCATCTGCATGAAGCCTTGTCACCCCCGTCTCCTCGCTACTATGCTGGCGCCGGCTCGTCCATGTACTCAGTCAGTAGGAGGCGCCTTCGTGACCGACACCCCCGCTGATGCGGTGCCGCTGACCGGAGGGCGGATCGCGACCGGCGTCGTCCGCCTCGGCGATACGGTGCGCAGGCCCGTGTGCGCCTCCTCCGATTTCATGGCTGCGCTGCTCGAGCTGCTCGAACGCCGAGGTTTCACCGGTGCGCCCAGGTACCTGGGACAAGACGGCGGGGCCGATGTGCTGTCGTTCATCCCAGGGACGGTCCCCGTCCGATTCGGGGTCTGGTCTGACCGCCAGGTTCAGGCGGCGGCCTCGCTGCTGCGGGGCTGAGGTGCCCTGGGGATGCCGGACTGACAGCCTAGAATGGCTGGTAGGAAGGATGATCCGTTTCCATGACCAGGCCCACTCCGCGGACCTACAAGCCCGAGTTCAAGCAGATGGCCGTCGCGATGGTCCTCGACCAGGGCAAGACCGTCGCCTCGACCGCGCGGGAACTCGAAATATCGGCGTACACCCTGCACAACTGGGTCAAGAAGGCCCGCGCTGAGCGCGGCATCGAGCCGCCAGCGCTTGCACCAGCCGATGACGACGCTCGGAAGAAGGTGCGTGAGCAGGAGAAACGCATCGCGGAGCTGGAGCGGGAAGTCGCCTTCCTAAAAAAAGCAGCAGCGTACTTCGCGAAGGATCCACAGTAGCCTCCAAGTATGAGTTCATCGAGCTCATGCGATCCGATCCTGCACCGGAGTACGCGTTCCCGGTGACCTTCATGTGCCGCCAACTGGGGGTCTCTACCAGCGGTTTCTACGAGTGGCGTACCCGGCCTGAGTCGGCTGCGGCGCGTCGACGCAAGGAACTGACCGCCCAGATCATCGACGTCTTCGAGCTGTCGGACGCCACCTACGGGTACCGGCGCATCCGGGCCCAGCTGGAGCGCAACGGCGTCGAAGCGAGCCTGGAGCTGGTCCGGTTCCTGATGCGCCAGGCCGGCCTGGTCCCATGCCAGCCGAAGGCGAAGCGCCGCAACCTCACCGACGGCATCGACAGCGATCTGCCGGACCTGGTCGGCCGCGACTTCACCGCCGAAGCACCGGGGATCAAATTCGTCGGCGACGTCACCTACCTCTGGACCGACCAGGGCTGGTCCTACCTGGCGACCGTGCTGGACTGCTGCACCAAGGAAGTGGTCGGGTACGCCCTCGGTGAGCACTTCCGCACCGAGCTGCTGGTCGAGGCGATGGAGATGGCCCGCCGCGACCGGCGCTTCGCACCCGGCGCGATCTTCCATTCCGACCGGGGCTCGAACTACCTCTCCGGGGCCTTCGCCGCCTACTGCCGCCGCCACGACATCGCCAGATCCGTTGGCAGGACAGGCGTCTGCTGGGATAACGCGATGGCCGAGAGCTTCTTCGGGGTGTTGAAGAACGAGCTGGTGTCGCGGGTCTCATACGCTACAAGAGCCGAGCTCAAGCGAGATATCATGGCTTGGATCGAGTTGTGGTACAACCGAAGACGCCTTCATTCGGCTAACGGGTACCGCCCGCCGATCGAAGTCCGGGAAGCGTTCGAGCTCTCCGGCTCATAACCCAGGACACGTAAGACAGATTCAACGAAGCAGTGTCCGGATTCTCCAAGGCCCCTCA
>NZ_ATYW01000047.1 GCF_000427885.1 Glycomyces tenuis DSM 44171 | reverse complement strand
TTTGGTCTGTCCCGAGTTTCGTGGAGTCCGGTTGATGGATTTTCATGCCACGACGGTTGTGTTCTCGAACTCTATCGGAGTCAACCATCCCAGTTGGCTGTGACGGCGTTGGCGGTTGTGCCAGATCTCGAGGTACTCGAAGATGGCGTTGGCCAGCTCGACCCGGGTGCGCCATCGGTGGCGGTCAAGCAGTTCGACCTGCATGCGCGACCAGAACGACTCCATCATCGCGTTGTCGTAGCAATCGCCGACGCTGCCCATGGACGGCACCAGCCCGGAGTCCTTCGCGCGCTTGGTGAAGGCCCACGATCCGTACTGGACTCCGTGGTCGGAATGGATGATCGTGCCCGACTGCGGCGCCCGGTTGTCGATGGCCATGCCGAGCGCGTTCGTCACCAGAGCCGCGGTCGGCGAGGAATCGATAGACCAGCCCACCACACGGCGGGAGTAGACATCGAGCACGACCGCGCAGTAGACCTTGCCCTCGCGGGTGCGATGCTCGGTAATGTCCGTGACCCACTTGCGGTTTGGTCCCGCGGCAGTGAAATCGCGCTTCACCAGATCCTTGGCGATCTCATCGGGCTTGGCGTGCTTCCACCGTGGCCGCCCCCTGGCGCCGACGAGACGGGCGCGGCGCATCAGCATCTCCACCGCTCCGTGACCGACCAGGATCCCACGCCCCAGCCTCAGCTCGGCGTGCACGCGGCGGGCACCGTAGCGACCCTGGGAGTTCTGGTGGATCTCGGTGATCACATCGGTCAGCCAGGCATGCCGGATCGATCGCGCTGACGGCGACCGGGATCGCCACGCGTAGAACCCCGACTCCGACACTCCCAGCACCCGGCACGCGAGCTGCGCCGGCAAACCTTCCTCAGTCATCGCCGTGATCGCGGCGTATCGGGCTTTTGGGGGCACCGCCTCCTTCTTCAGCAGCTCGGTCGCTCGCCGATGCACCGCTAGCTCGGCCTCCAACTGGGCGATCTTCTTCTTCGCGGCGGTCAGCTCGGCCTTCTCCGCGCTGGTCACCCCAGACTCCAGGCCCCGGTCAATCCGATCCTGTCGCCGCCAGGTGTAGATCGTCTGATCGCTGATCCCCAGATCATGCGCCACGTCGGCGACCTTGCGACCAGCCTCGATCAAATCCAGCACCTTCCGCCGGAACTCCGGCGGATACCCACGTCGTCCCATACCACCCTCTCAAGACCAAGTGGCATAAGAACCCAACAATCAGACTCTGTCAAACCCGGAGCAGACCA
>NZ_ATYW01000046.1 GCF_000427885.1 Glycomyces tenuis DSM 44171 | reverse complement strand
GGTAGCCCGTTTTCCTAGGTAAATCCGGGGGGACAGCCTGTAAGGGCGAGGGTGAGCGCTGAAGCATAGCCCGTTTGGGTGAATTCGGTGATCCCGTGCTGTCGAGAAAAGCCTCTAGCGAGTGGTGCTCGGCCCGTACCCGAAACCGACACTGGTGGTCAGGTAGAGTATACTGAGGCGTTCGAGTGATGTGTGGTTAAGGAATTCGGCAAATTGCCTCCGTAACTTCGGGAGAAGGAGGGCCCTTGCCTGTGGTGCGAAGCGCACGTGAGCGGGTGGGGGTTGCAGAGGCCAGGGAGAAGCGACTGTTTACTAAAAACACAGGTCCATGCGAAGCCGTGAGGTGAGGTATATGGACTGACGCCTGCCCGGTGCTGGAACGTTAAGAGGATCCATTAAGGCGTGAGCCTGCCGTGGTGAATTGAAGCGCCAGTAAACGGCGGTGGTAACTATAACCATCCTAAGGTAGCGAAATTCCTTGTCGGGTAAGTTCCGACCTGCACGAATGGCGTAACGACTTCTCCGCTGTCTCAACCACATGCTCGGCGAAATTGCAGTACGAGTAAAGATGCTCGTTTCGCGCGGCAGGACGGAAAGACCCCGGGACCTTTACTATAGCTTGGTATTGACCCATTGTCTGGTTTGTGTAGGATAGGCGGGAGCCTGGGAAGCTGCGACGCTAGTCGTGGTGGAGGCGTTGGTGAAATACCGCTCTGATTTGATGGTGTGTCTCACCTTCGGCCCTGATCGGGTTGGGGGACAGTGCCTGGTGGGTAGTTTAACTGGGGCGGTTGCCTCCTAAATGGTAACGGAGGCGCCCAATGGTGCCCTCGGGCCGGTTGGAAACCGGTCGGTGAGTGTAAGCGTAGAAGGGTGCTTGACTGTGAGACTGACGGGTCGAGCAGGTGCGAAAGCAGGGGCTAGTGATCCGGCACCGATGTACGGATGTGGTGTCGCTCAACGGCTAAAAGGTACCCCGGGGATAACAGGCTGATCTTCCCCAAGAGTCCATATCGACGGGATGGTTTGGCACCTCGATGTCGGCTCGTCGCATCCTGGGGCTGGAGTTGGTCCCAAGGGTTGGGCTGTTCGCCCATTAAAGCGGCACGCGAGCTGGGTTTAGAACGTCGTGAGACAGTTCGGTCCCTATCCGCCGCGCGCGTAGGAGATTTGGTGGAGGGCTGTCCCTAGTACGAGAGGACCGGGATGGACGAACCGCTGGTGTGCCAGTTGTCCCGCCAGGGGCATGGCTGGTTGGCTACGTTCGGGAGCGATAACCGCTGAAAGCATCTAAGCGGGAAGCGTGCTCCGAGATGAGATCTCCGTCAGCAGTGATGCTGGTGAGGCGCCCGGGAGATGACCGGGTTGATAGGCCTGACATGGAAGCGCAGCAATGCGTGGAGTGGACGGGTACTAACCGCCGAGAACTTAACA
>NZ_ATYW01000045.1 GCF_000427885.1 Glycomyces tenuis DSM 44171 | reverse complement strand
CAGCACCGCAAGAACTGCGACGCGGTCCCGGAGATTTTCTTGCCCAAGCTCGAACGGGTCGTGATTGACTCGGTCATTGGCGAATTGGACGACGCCGAAGTCTACGCCAAAGAGTTCGTGCCCGCCAACGATGTCGCCGACCGTCTGGTGAAGATCAATCGCGCGATCGACCAGCACCGCGGCGACAGGGCCGCTGGAGTCTGGGACGGAGAGGACGAGCGGTTCCGCCAGATTATGACCCGCCTCCTCGACGAACGCAAGCGTCTGGAAGCGATGCCTCAGACACAGGCCCACTGGCGTAACGTCCCGACCGGCACCAGCTACGGGCAGCGCTGGGCGGGAGCCGACCTGGAGGGTCGCCGTGAGCTGCTGGCCCTGGCGGGAGTTGAGATCGTGGTGTGCGCGAACACGACGATTCCCGCGCCGCCGTGGTGGGATGAGTCGTCCCCACACCAAGCCCGCGAAAAAGTCCACTCCCGCCTGATCTACCTCCGCTGGGCCGTCGACGCGATATAGGCCACCCTCGACAATAGCCGAAACCTGCTGCTCGTATCTGTTGTAGGGCAACGGATACGAGCAGCAGACACTCTCGTCGAAGGACATATCATCAGCGATATGCACGCATGCCCGTTGCCAGGGAGCTGTCAGAAAATTACTCACCGATTTCACTGTTGTCTCTCCGTGTCATGATCAGCGGATTCGAGCGCCCTTGCCGTGGAGGAAATCGGGGAGTAATCCTTTGACGGCTCCCTGTATGGTGAAAAGGCTCCACTTCCCCGGTCTTGGAGGCGGCTCCCGATCGTGATTGAACCCTTCAGCGCCGCTGTACTCGGCGGCCTCGCCTACGACACGGCCAAGGCAGCGATCACCAAATGGATCGGCACGCGCGTCGCGATGGGCATCGATGGGGCTCTGCGCGACCGCCAGCTCAAGCGAGGTCGACCTGCGAAGGACCAACGGACCGAACTCGCAGCCGTCATCACCGGCGCGGTCGCGCAGACCGCCGCCGAACTCTTCGCCGGCGAGGACCGCCTCCAGGGACAGTTCCGCAAGACGCTGCTGCAGGGCAAGCAGTCTGATTGGCCTTTGGTCGACGGCACCGACCTGGCCGACCTGGTCAGCGACGTCCACACTTGGATCACCAGGAACGACCCCCAACCAAGCCTCAATCCGGACGCTGCTTCGCACCCGTATCTGGCGGTGCTGTGTCGCCACATCATTGCCCAATTCGGGTTCCGGGCCGAGAACAACGGCACCAAGAACACTGTCCTCTACCCCCGATGGAACCGCTTCTGGACCACTGAACTCTTCGGCAACCAGTCACCGCCCTCTGCCTCTGCCCGGGGGGCGGTCGGGTTCCGTAACGACTTCGAAGCTCCGGTCGGCACCGTCATCCAAGGTCAGCAGGTATTCATCTATGCCGAGCCGGCACCGTCAACTCCCGCTTGGCCGCGCAGGTTCGGGACCA
>NZ_ATYW01000044.1 GCF_000427885.1 Glycomyces tenuis DSM 44171 | reverse complement strand
GGTTAAGTTGTGTAGGGCGCATGGTGGATGCCTTGGTGCCGGATGACCGATGAAGGACGTGTGAGGCTGCGATATGCCTGGGGGAGTTGCCAACTGGACTGTGATCCCAGGGTTTCCGAATGGGGTAACCTAGCTAGTTTGATGACTAGTTGCCGCTGGCTGAATGTATAGGCTGGTGTGTGGTGTGGTGGGGAAGTGAAACATCTCAGTACCTGCTGTGGAGAAAACAAGAGTGATTCCGTGAGTAGCGGCGAGCGAAAGCGGAGGAGGCTAAACCGGGTTCGTGTGATAGCCGGCAGGCGTTGCGGGTTCGGGGTTGTGAGACGTGGGCGTTATCCTCTGCCGGGGGTAGGGCGTTGATGCATTGGTTAGCTGAACGGCTTGGGATGGTCGACCGGAGTGGGTGAGAGTCCCGTAGGTGAAGGCTGGTGTGTTGCGTCGGTTCGTGTTCTCGAGTAGTGCGGGTTTCGTGGAGGCTCGTGTGAATCTGCCAGGACCGTCTGGTAAGCCTAAAGTGGTCCGGTGACCGATAGTGGAGAGTACCGTGAGGGAATGGTGAAAAGTACCCCGGGAGGGGAGTGAAAGAGTGCCTGAAACCATGTGCCTGTAATCCGTCAGAGCCCGGCGGTGGGATTCGTTCCTGCCGTGGGCGGGTGATGGCGTGCCTTTTGAAGAATGAGCCTGCGAGTTATGGTATGCCGCGAGGTTAACCCGTGTGGGGGAGCCGGAGCGAAAGCGAGTCTGAAGAGGGCGTTGAGTGGTGTGTTGTAGACCCGAAGCGGGGTGATCTACCCATGTCCAGGGTGAAGCGGCTGTAAGAGGTCGTGGAGGCCCGAACCCACCTAGGTTGCAAACTGGGGGGATGAGGTGTGGGTAGGGGTGAAAGGCCAATCAAACTCCGTGATAGCTGGTTCTCCCCGAAATGCATTTAGGTGCAGCGTCGCATGTTGCACCGTGGTGGTAGGGCGCTGGTTGGGTGATGGGCCGTGTCGGTTACTGAGCTCAGCTAAACTTCGAATGCCATGGTGTTGAGTGCGGCAGTGAGTCGGCGGGTGAGAAGATCCGTCGTCGAGAGGGAAACAGCCCAGATTACCGGCTAAGGCCCCTAAGGGTGTGCTGAGTGGAAAAGGATGTGGGGTCGCGTTGACAGCCAGGAGGTTGGCTTAGAAGCAGCCATCCTTGAAAGAGTGCGTAATAGCTCACTGGTCGAGTGGTTTCGCGCCGATAATGTAGCGGGGCTGAAGTGCACCGCCGAAGCCGTAGCAATGCCCGGTTGGCTTGTTCCAGCCGGGGTTGGGTAGGGGAGCGTCGTGTCAGAGGTGAAGCCGCAGGGTGACCGGTGGTGGATTTGGCGCGAGTGAGAATGCAGGCATGAGTAGCGTAAGGCCGGTGAGAATCCGGTCCGCCGATTGACTAAGGGTTCCAGAGGACGGTTGTTCCGCTCTGGGTTAGTCGGGGCCTAAGGCGAGGCCGAGAGGCGTAGTCGATGGAGAACCGGTTGATATTCCGGTACCCGAGTGCCGCGTGTGAGCGATAGCGGTTGTGCTAACCGGCTGGGGGCGTGTGCTGGTTGCCCTTCGGGGTGGCTGGTGTGGGCGTCTGGTTGGGGTCCTTTCCGTGTGTAGTGTAGTGATGGGGTGACGCAGTGGGGTAGTCGTACCGTCTGGTGGATCAGGCGGGG
>NZ_ATYW01000005.1 GCF_000427885.1 Glycomyces tenuis DSM 44171 | reverse complement strand
GCGGTCACCGCCGCGGCCGTCGCCGCGCTCGGTGCCGGCGCCTTGACCATCGCCTCGGCGAACCAGGCGTCCGCCGAAGCGGGATGCGAGGTCGACTACAACGTCATCAGCAGCTGGGGCGGGGGTTTCCAGGCCAACATCGTCGTCACCGCCGACGAGCCGATCAACGGCTGGGAGATCGCCTGGGACTTCCCCTCCGGCACCTCCGTCCAGAGCGCCTGGAACGTCGACTGGAGCCAGAGCGGCTCGACCTTCACCGGCTCCGACGTCGGATGGAACGGCTCCATCGCCTCCGGCCAGAGCCGCGAGGTCTTCGGCTTCGTCGGCTCGGGCAGCTCGACCGCGCCCGGCCAGTTCACCATCAACGGCGACGTCTGCAACAACCAGGACGACCCCGATCCGGACCCCGATCCGGATCCCGACCCGACGAACCCCCTGTGGGGCCAAGACCTGCCGCCGGCCGACGCCGAGCTCAGCAGGGCCTACGAGCTGATCCTGGAATCCGACCCGAAGGGCTACGAGCCGCGGGCCGGGGAGTGCTCCAACGAGGTCCACGCCCGGTACTGGGTGTACGGGCCCGACGGGAAGGTGTATCCGACCTGGCATCCCACGCAGGATCCGAGCGGGTGCTCGTTCGGGCACGAGCACGGCGACGACCCGCGTCCCTCGCCGCTGTTCGACGAGAGCGGCTTCCCGCCGTTCGGGTACGTCAGCGAGGTGCAGGTCGACAGCCTGCCCGAGCCGAGCCACCGGCACGAGGACCACGTGGGGCACAAGATCCTTGCCGAGAGCGTGGACGTGATCCAGGGCGATGACGGCTCGGCGTTCTTCCCGCCGCAGGGCCCGTCCCTGGCCGCGTGCGACATCCTCTTGAAGATCCACCAGGGCACGCACTCCCCGGACGCGTTCAAGAACAACGTGCACGAGCTGATCAGCAACATCAGGTGCACCGCGAACGGGCAGACGGTGCAGGCCGACATCGCGGTGATGATGCCGTTCGGCGTGGCCGGCGGGTTCAGCCCCTCCGAGTGCCCCGGCTTCGGCGGCCAGCGGATTGAGGTGGGGACGCCGGTGCCGGCCGACTCGCCCTCGGAGTACGTGACGCCCGGGCGCCTGATCGCCGAGTCGGGATGCATCGACGCGATCCGTCGCGGCGACACGCACTTCGACCCGCTCTATCCGGAGCCGGTGCCGTTCAACGTCTCGGACATGGACGACTTCTGGTTCGGGAACTCGCAGATCAGCGGCGCCGGTGTGGAGTTCAGCCTCTCGCCGCTGTTCTACGTGGTCGACTCGCAGCGGTACTACGACCCCTCGCTGCCGAACAGCATGGGACGGGTGCTGGACCTGTGCTACGAGCCGGACCTGCTGGGCGGCCCGAACTGCGAGGAGGCCTTGCAGGCCGGCGGCGGGCAGCGGCTGGCCTGGGACGATCCGCGTTCGCCGTTCAAGGGGACCTTGCGGGAGTACCGCCCCGGCGGGTTCTCGCTGCAGGCCCCCGGCGGGCTGACGACGGTCTACACCGACGCCTACGGCGGGAACGCCTCGGCGACGCCGTTCGAGGGCTCGATCGAGCAGCACTTCAGCGGCAGCACCCAGGCGAGCGGTTCCTCGTGGTACCTGCGCGGCGCCACCCGTGACTGGGACGACGGGACGGTCCACTCACCGAACTGACGCCAGTGCGAATGAAGGGGCCCGCGGCGACATCGCCGCGGGCCCGGACCGTGCGGGCCGCCCTGAGGCGACCGTGCCGCGGCGGCCCCGGACCCGGGGCCGCGCGAGCGGGGCCCGGCTCAGAACGCGGTGCCCGGCGGGGGCACGTCGCCGCGCCACGCCCCGGTCTCGTGGCCGCGCTGCTCGATGAAGCCCTTGAACCGCTGCATGTCGCCCTTGACGCGGTGGTTCAGGATGCCGAGCTTGTCGGCGGCCTTCTCGATGAAACCGTCGGGGTCGATGTCCATCTGGGCGGTGACGCGGGTGGTGGCGTCGTCGAGCCGGTGGAAGGTGATGACACCGGCGTGAGTGGGGCCGTTGTCGGATTTCCACGCCACCCGCTCGTCGGGGTGCTGCTCGGTGATCGTGGCGTCGAACTCGCGGCTGACGCCGTCGATGTTCGTCACCCAGTGCGTGTGCGTGTCGTCGACCTGCCGGATCTCCTCGACGCCTTCCATGAACGCGGGGAACGTCTCGAACTGCGTCCACTGGTTGTAGGCCGTGGAGACCGGCACCTGGACGTCGACCGATTCGGTGATGGTGCTCAACGTACACCCTCCTTCACTCGGTTCTCTTGCATCACTTGTGCATCGTTTCGCAGTGGACGGGTACCCCCGCGCCCATGCGGTACACCTCCGAAGGCGCGGACGACGCGGACGAGTGCGGGGACCGGCGGCTGGGCGGCCCGTGGCGCGCGGCGCTGGACGAGGCCACGGTCATCGCGGTGGGCGCCCTGACCGAGGCGCTCGAGACCGTCGAGGTGGCGCGCGGGCACCTGTACGCCTTCCACCAGCTCACCGGCTCGGCGGACTTCAAGGTCGAGCGGGCCGTCGGCCTGTTCGAGGCCGCCGGGCATCGGCGGATCGCCGAGCGGCTCGCCCTCGAGCTGCTCGGCCGCAACGTCCTGCCGGGACGGTGGACGTTCCAGGTCATCGAGGACTACGAGGCCACCTACTACGAGCTGTTCCGCGAGCTCGAACGCGAAGCGCGCCGGCTGACCGGCGGCCTCCCGCACGTCCACGAGGCCGACCTGAAGCGCCGCCGCCGCTCGGCGGGCCGGCCCGGCCACGAGGCCACGCCCGACGAGACGGCCGCCGAGCGGCGGACCGAACCCGAGAAGTGAGGAGCGACCATGGCCACGTACACGCACACCGCGGAGGCCGACGTCAACGCCGACGCGCTGTTCGGCTTTCTCGCCGAGCCGCGGAACCTGCCGCGCTACTTTCCGCAGATGACGACCGCCGAGCCCGAAGGCGGGGAGACGGTCCGCGTCGAGGCGGACGTGCACGGCGACCACGTCGAGGGCGAGGCCTGGGTCCGCCCGAGCCCCGCCGATCGCCGCCTGGAGTGGGGCGCCGAAGGGCCCGACGACTACCACGGCGAGCTGCGAGTGGACGAGTCGTCGCCGGGCCGCAGCCGCATCACGATCAGCCTCCACAGTGTCCGAGAGGCCGAAGGCGGCGAGGTGCAGGACGGCCTCGAGCGGACGGTGGAGGCGCTGACCCGCGCGGCCGAGGCCGACGAGCGGACCTTAGGGCCTGGCGGTCCCGTGCCGCAGCGCCCCTTCGAGCCAGCGGCCGAGCCGGGGCGCCGCTTCGGGGCCGCCGCGCCATGCGAGGTGGGCGTCGGGGCGCACCAGCCATATGTCCCGCCGCTCCCCGTCCTCGGGCGTGAGCGCGACGACCTCGCCGAGCCGTTTCCGCGCCTCGGCGAGGTGCGCTCCGCCTCCGCTGGAGGGAACCAGCAGCGCCCATCGCCGCCCGAGTTCGGCGTGCAGGCGCGTGGGGCCGCCGTCGGGAAGCGCGCACGCCAGGTCCGGGACGCGGTCGCCGGGCCGCCGCGCGCCGCCACCTTTCTCAACCAATTGGTTGACAGCTGCCGCGCGGCGGCCTAGTCTTGTATTCAACCGATAAGTTGAGGAAGCCGGTGGACGAGAACACGGAGCGGCTCAACCGGGCGTTCGCGGCACTGGCCGACCCGACCCGGCGCGACCTGGTGGCCAGACTGGCCGGCTCGGACGCGACCGTGAGCGAACTGGCCGAGCCGTACGACATGAGCCTCCAGGCGGTCTCCAAGCACGTGAAGGTGCTCGAAGAGGCCGGACTGGTGAGCCGCAGCAGAGACGCCCAGCGCCGCCCGGTCCACCTGGACGCGGAGGTGTTCGACCTGATGACGACGTGGATCGAGCGCTACCGCCGGGAGGCCGAGGAGCGCTACCGGCGCCTCGACGCCCTCCTGGACCGGATGGCCGACGACGAGGACCGGCGGCGGGACCACACGAGGAAGGAAGCATCATGACCAAGCACGAGACCAGCATCGAGGCGGACCCGAAGGTCCCCACGATCGAGATCGTCCGGGAGTTCGACGCGGCCCCCGAGCGGGTGTTCCGCGCCCACACCGACCCCGAGCTCTACGCGCAGTGGATCGGCCCGCGCTCGGTGACCACGAGGATCACCAAGTGGGAGCCCCGCACCGGCGGCGAGTGGGCCTTCGCCAACGACCGCGACGGCGAGGAGGTCGCCGCCTTCTACGGCAGCTTCCACGAAGTGCGGCCCGGCGAGCGGATCGTGTGGACCTTCACCTACGAGGGCGAGCCCGACGGCGTCGCACTGGAGACGCTGACCTTCGAGGCGCTCGAAGGCGGGCGCACGCGGCTGCGGACGCTGAGCGTGGTGGAGGACTTCCAGACCCGCGACGGCATCCTCGCCAGCGGCATGGACGTCGGCGTCAACGAAGGCTACGAGAAGCTCGAAGACCTGCTCGCGAAGGGAGCCGAATAGACATGGCACCGCCCGACGGCCCCGCCGAGCGGCACGCGCGCGACGCGGCCCGCTTCGCCGAACTGGTCGAGTCCGCCTCGCCCGGCGACTGGGCCCGGCCCAGCCCGGTCGCGGCGTGGACGGCCATCGACGTCGTGAAGCACCTCGTCGAGTGGTCCCGCGGCTTCCTGGCCGGCGCCGGGATCGAGCTCGGCGACCTGGACGTCGAGGCCGACCCGGCCGCCGCCTGGAAGCGGCACACCGCCGAGATCCAGGCCATCATGGACGATCCCGCCGGACGGGTGCACAGCAACCCGCACACCGGCGACATGCCCGTGGACGAGGCGATCGACCGCTTCTACACCAACGACGTCTGGATGCACTCCTGGGACCTCGCCACGGCGCTCGGCCGCGAGATCGACCTGGGCGCCGAGCGCTGCCGCGCCGCCCTGGAGGGCATGAAGCCCATCGAGTCGATGCTGCGCGACAGCGGGCAGTACGGCCCCGCCGTGCCCGTCGCCGCGGGCGCCTCCGCGCAGGACGAGCTGGTGGCCTTCATCGGCCGCGACCCCGCCTGGAGGCCCGGGAACTGAGCCCGCACGGGGCGAACGCCCCGTGCGCCCTCAGCCTTCGAGGTAGGAATTGTCGACGTAGTCGCCCGGGTCGAAGCCCGAGGCGTCCCGGCCGGAGACCGCTTCGCCGATCTCCGCGATGTTGACCAGCCCTTCCTCGTTGGTGGACAGGTCCGGCGAGAAGATCTCGTTGCCGTGGATGAACTCGAACGCCGCCCGCGCGGCGTTCTCGTCCACACCGGAGTAGTCCTTGAGCACCCGCACCGAGTCGTCCTCATTGGCCGCGTCGGCGAAGAACTTCGCGCCTTCGGCCAAACCCTGGTTGAGCGCCTTGGCCGCCTCCTCGTTCTCCTCGGCCCACATCGTGTTCACGATCAAGGGCGTCTCCAGCCAGTACTGGTCGTACCAGCCGAGCATCGTCGCCCCCGCCTCCTCGGCGACGGTGTCGAACGGCGGGATGAGCAGCGCGCCCTGCACCTGCTCGTTCTCCATCGCCACGACCCGGTCCGAGGAGTTCGCGATCGCCACCGGCGTCAGCGAGGCCGGGTCGACGCCCGCCTCCTGGAGCATGTAGACCAGCAGCTCGTACGTGCCGCCCTCGACCGCGCCCGCGGTGACCTGGGCACCCTCCAGCTCGGCGATCGAGGCGATCCCCGGGGCGCCGTACAGCCGCAGCGCGGCCTTCTGGAGCAGCGTGCCGGTGATGACGATGGGCGCGCCCTCGTCGACGGCGGTGATGACGTTGTCGCCCAAGGCGATGCCCGCGCCCGCCGAGCCGGCGGAGACCGCCTGCACCAGCGAGGAGGAGTTCTGCACCTGGACGTCTTCGACTTCGACACCGGCGTCCTCATAGAAGCCCTGGTCCTTGGCGATGGCGTGCAGCCATTGGAGGGACCCGGGGCCGAGGACGGCGACCGTCACCTTGGCGGTGCCCGAATCCTCGCCGCACGCGGCCAGCGGTGCGGCCGCCGCCAATGGCACCGCGGCGAGCAGACTTCGTCGTGTGGTCATGTCGTTCCTTTCACATGGTCGTCGGTGGTGCGGTCACGTCAGCCCGAGACTGCCGCGGACCTCGTCCTCGATCAGCGACCAGATGTGGTCGACGATCCGCCCGAACTGCGGGGTTCGCTTCAACGGAAGCGCGCGGGGCCGCTCGAACGGCACCGGGACGATCTCGCGGACGGTGCCCGGCCGGGCCGACAGCACCACGACGCGGTCGGCCAGGTACACCGCCTCGTCGATCTGGTGGGTCACGAAGACCACGGTCTTGCGGTCGGCCGACCAGATCCGCAGCAGCTCGGACGACATGATCTCGCGGGTCTGGGCGTCCAGCGCCGCGAACGGCTCGTCCAGCAGCAGCACCTCGGGGTCGACGGCCAGCGCCCGCGCGATGTTGACCCGCTGGCGCATCCCGCCGGACAGCTGCCTGGGGTACTGCTTCTCGTTGCCCGCCAGGCCGACCAGTTCGAGCTGCCGCATGGCCGCCTCGCGGGCCCGCGAGCGCCGCACGCCCTTGAGGGTGAGGCCGTAGGCGACGTTGTCGACCACGGTCGCCCACGGCAGCAGGTTGTCACTCTGGAAGACCATCGCCCGGTCCGGGCTCGGCCCCCGCACCGGGACGCCGCCGGAGGTGATGGTGCCCGCGGTGGGTTCGAGCAGGCCGTCCAGTAGCCGCAGCAGCGTCGACTTGCCCGAGCCCGAGGCGCCGACGACGCACACGAACTCGCCGGGCTCGACGGTCATGTCGAGGCTCTCCAGCGCCACGACGGGTTCCCGCCTCGGCGGCCGGAACACCAGGTCGACGCCGTCGACGACGAGGCGTCCGCTCTCGTTTCCGGTCATGAGTCCTCCCTCCAGGGGGCGAGGCGCCGCTCGAGCGCGGTGAGGCCGATCGAGGCGAGCAGGCCGATGAGCCCGAGCACCACGACGTAGCCGAGCAGGCGGGCGGTCTGGTAGGACTGCGCCGCGGCGGCGATGGCGAAGCCGACGCCCGCGATCGCGCCGAAGAACTCGGCGACGATCACGCCGACCAGGGCCCGCGCGAACGCCACGCGGACGCCGCTGATGAGGAACGGCACCGAGTGGGGGATCGTCACCGTCCTGAGCACCTGGAGGCGCCCGGCCCCGTAGGAGCGGGCCGTCTCGACCAGGCTCGGCTCGGCGCTGCGCAGTCCCGCGTCGGTGTTGGTGATGATGGGGAAGACCGCCATGAGGACGACGATCGCGACCTTGCTGGCGACGCCGAAGCCGAGACCGGCGGTGAACAGGGGCGCCAGGGCCACGATCGGCAGGGAGTACATGGCCGTCAGGATCGGGTCGAGGGTCTGGCGGACCGGTTTGGACCCGGCCAGGATCGCGCCGACGACGAAGCCGCCGCCGACGGCGATGGGGAACGCGATCGCGAGTTCGAGCAGGGTCGTGGAGAGGTTCTCGGCGAAGGCGCCGCTTTCGACCTCGTCGACCAGCGCCGAGGCGACCTCGGTGAACGGGACGATCAGGAGCCGGTTGTCGACCAGGTACAGGGCCGCGAGCTGCCAGACGGCCAGGAACAGCGCGAGCGACAGGACCAGCCGGGTCAGCGACGCGCCCCTGGTCGCGCCGCCGAGCCACGTGAAGAACCCGCTCCGCCTCGCCTCGCTCATCGAAGCGACACCGCCCGGTCGAGGCGGCGGCTCTGGGTGCCGGTGCCGGGGCGGCCGGTGACCTCGCCGTCCGCGAAGACGGTGCGGCCGCCGACGAAGGTGCGCACCGGCATCCCGGTGTAGGACTGCCCCGCATAGGGGCTGTAGCCGATCTTGCTGAGCACCTCGTCGTCCCGGATCTCGGCCGTGCGGGCGCGGTCGACCAGGACGAGGTCGGCGTCGGCGCCGACGGTGACCGAGCCCTTGCCGCCGACGCGGAAGATCCGCGCCGGGGCGGTGGCGGTGAGCTCCACGACCCGCTCCAGCGTCAGCTTCCCCCGGTGGGCCGCGTCCAGCATCATCCTGGCGTAGAACTGGGCCGAGGGGGTGCCGGTGTTGGCCTTCCAGCCGTCGGTCCAGCCCGGTTCCTTCTCCTCGCGGGTGTGCGGGGCGTGGTCGGTCGAGACCAGGTCGAGCGTGCCGTCGCGCAGCCCGTCCCACAGGGCCGCCACGTGGTGCTCGTCGACCCAGTACGACAGGGCGTAGGAGCCGAGCCGCTCGATGTTCTCCCACTCGTTCCCGAGGAACAGCGCCCACGGGTTGACCTCGGCGCTGACCCGCTGGCCGCGGGCCTTGGCCTGGGCGATGAGCTCGACGCTGCGCTCGGTCTGCACGTGCAGGAGGTGGAGGTGGACGCCGGTGGCCTCCTGGAGGCGCAGGAGGGTGGCGACGGCGCTGTCCCAGATGAGGCCGTCGTGCGCGGCGTAGGCCTTCGCGTAGGCCTTCGCGTCGCGCTCGCCGCGCTCCCAGAAGCCGCGTTCGATGTGGTCCATGAGCGCCTGGTCGTGCGGGTGGACCATGAGCGGCACGTCGACGGCCGCGCAGGCCTCCATGATCGCCATGAGCCTGCCGTGGTCGTGGACGCCGATGCCGGGCATGTGCGGGTAGTCGCGGCCGGTGTCGACGACCATGAACACCTTGAAGGCCGCGATGCCCATGGCCGCGAGGGCCGGGATCTGGTCCACATCGGTGCCCGCGGCGTTCACGTTCCAGTTCACGATCGCCGAGCGGCGGTACCGCTCGAACATCGACTCGAGGGCCTCGGCGGTGTTCGGGACGGGGTAGACGTTCGGCATCGCGAAGGTGGTGGTGACGCCCCCGGCGGCGCAGGCGGCGGTGGCGCTGGCGATGTCCTCTTTGTGCGTGAAGCCGGGCTCGCGGTGGTGGCTGTGGACGTCGACGAGGCCGGGCATGAGGGTCAGGCCCGCCGCCTCGACGGTCTCGGCCGCCTCGATGTCCTCGCCGGGCTGGAC
Source organism: Glycomyces tenuis DSM 44171 (assembly GCF_000427885.1). GTDB lineage: Bacteria > Actinomycetota > Actinomycetes > Mycobacteriales > Micromonosporaceae > Glycomyces > Glycomyces tenuis. The sequence continues at coordinate 292,019 of NZ_ATYW01000005.1, read as the reverse complement.
GAGGGCGGCGACCTTGCCGTCGCGGACGCCCACGTCCGCTGCGAAGGCGCCGGTGGTCGTGGCGATCTCGGCTCCGGTGATCGCGATGTCGAAGGCCATGCTCGATGCTCCTAGCTGGGTGTCGGCTGTCCTCAGGACCTATGCTAGGAACGCTATATGTCGAATGTGTTAGAACTGAAGTCATGAGTGATCCGAATTCAGTATCGGGTGATGTTGCTTTCAGGGACCTCCAGGCCTTCGTGTCGGTGGCGACGACCGGGAGCTTCCGCTCGGCGGCCGAGCGGATGTACACCTCCCAGCCCTCGGTGTCCCGCGCGGTGGCGCGCCTGGAGCGGGCCGTCGGCGCGGAACTGCTGGCCAGAGGCCCGAGGGGCGCCCGGTTGACGGCCGCGGGCACGATCGTGGCCGAGCACGCGCAGCGCATCGCGGGCTCGCTCGCGGCCCTGCGGACCGACCTGGCCGAGGGCCTCCAGTCCCGCATCAGGCTCGGCGCCGCCGCCACCGCCGCGGGCTCCTACCTGGCGCCGTTCCTGGCCGAGTGGATCCCGGCGCATCCGACCGTCCGCGTCGAGGTCATCGAGGACGGGGCGGCGAAGCTGCGCGAGCGCCTCACCGCCGGGGAGTGCGACCTGGCGATCGTCTCGCTTCCCGTCGGCGACAAGCTCGAGGCGATCCCGCTGGCCCATCTCACCGTCCGCGCCTACTTCCCCAAGGGGCACGCCTTGGACGACGGTGGGGACGCCATCACCGCCGAGGAGCTGATCCCGTATCCGCTGGTGCTGAACGACACGAACTTCATCGCCGGGCGCCTGTTCGTCCAGGAATGCGAGGCGGCCGGGCTCTTCCCGCGCATCGTCTACCGCTCCAACGTCGGCCAGACCCTCGCCTCGCTCGCCGAGGCGGGCCTCGGCGTCGCGGTCTTCGGCGACACCGTCGACCTGCGCGGCTACGAGCTGGCGTCGAGGGCCGTCCACACCCAGGAGGGCAGTCTCATGGGCCGCGAGCTGGCCGTGGCCTGGCACCGCACCGAGACGCCGAGCTGGATGCGGGAGTTCGGCGCCGACCTTGCGGCCTTCCAGAGGAAGCGCGCGGCGCGGCGCTGAGACCCCTTCCCGCGCAGACGGGAAGGGCCGCGGAATCGCGGCCCTTCCCGATGGTCGACGACGGCGCCGACCGGTTTGCGGCCTACTGGCCCTGCTGGTTCTTGAAGTTCTCGAAGGTCTCCTGCGCCTTGTCCTTCGCGTTCTGAGCGGCCTCACCGGCCTGCTCGCCGATCGACGACTCCTTGGCCTGGTCGAGCAGTTCCCCGGCCTTGCCCTGGGCGTCCTCCGCGGCCCCCGACAGCCGGTCCTTCCACTCGTTGAACTTGTCTCCCAAGCCCATGGTGTACCCCCTCTGTTCGTCGGTATGTCCCATTGTAGTGGTTCGGGCCGCGCAGAGGAACGTCCGCGAGCAGCGGAGGACCGGGCTGGCGGCGCCGCCGCGCACCTCGTCGCCGCGCCTGTGGCCGCTGGGCCGGGAGTGCCGGTCGGGGGTCGTTCGCCAGCTGTTCACACGGTGTTGGTGGAACGGGCCTCCGGTGCGGCATAGCGTCCGGAGTCGAGGTGAGCCGGTTCGATGGTCCCCGTCGTTGAGTCGGCGACGCTCACGATCGTTGAACTGTTTTGGAGATGACATGCGCCCCCGATCCACCGCCAATCGGATCAAGCTGCCGCTGCTCACCCCGCACCCCGGGGGTCGGGCGGCTATGACGTGCGAATACCGCTGCGGCAACGCGTGCGACCACCCCGTGCCGAACAAGTCGGACAACCCGTACCTGAACGACCTGATCGCCCAGGCCGTCTCGCGCCGCTCGCTGCTGCGCGCCGGCGTGGTGGCCTCGGCCGCCGCCGGCGCCGCCGGGGCCCTGGCGGCGCCCGCCGCCGCCGAGACGACCACCTCCGGTCGGCCCGACCACGACCGGACGCCGCGCGGCCTGCGCTTCGAGCCGGTGCCGCCCAACACCGACGACCAGGTCACCGTCCCCGAAGGCTACGAGCAGCAGGTCGTGATCCGCTGGGGCGACCCGATCCTGGACGGCGCGCCCGACTTCGACCCCGACGCCCAGACCCCCGAGGCCCAGGCCGCTCAGTTCGGCTACAACTGCGACTACCTGGCCCTGCTGGACGCGCCGTGGGAGTGGCGCCGCCGCGTCCTGGTCGCCAACCACGAGTACACCGACGAAGCGCTCATGTTCGCCGGCTACGATACCGAGGCCCCGACCCGCGAGCAGGTCGAGATCGCCTGGGCCGCCCACGGCATGTCGGTCGTCGCCCTCGACGAGAACCGCTGGTCCGGGAAGCTCACCCCTGTTGTCGGCCACCGCCTCAACCGGCGGATCACCGCGACGAGCGAGTTCGAGGTCACCGGCCCGGCCGCCGGGAGCGAGCTGCTCAAGACCTCGGCCGACCCGACGGGCACGGTCGTGCTCGGCACCCTGAACAACTGCGCCGGCGGGACCACCCCGTGGGGCACGATCCTGTCCGGCGAGGAGAACTTCAACCAGTACTTCGCCAACGCCGAGCTGGTCACCGACCCCGACCACCAGGCCAAGCTGAGCCGCTACGGCCTCGGCGGCGGTGCCAGCGGCCGCAAGTGGGAGCAGTTCGACCCCCGCTTCGACATCGCGCAGGAACCCAACGAGGTCAACCGGCACGGCTGGATCGTCGAGATCGACCCCCTCGACCCCGACGCGAAGCCGCTCAAGCGCACCGCGCTGGGCCGCTTCAAGCACGAGGGCGGCGGGCCGCGCCTGGCCCGCGACGGCCGCGTCGTCGTCTACATGGGCGACGACGAGCGCTTCGACTACTTCTACAAATACGTCTCCGACAAGAAGATGAAGCGCGGCAACAGCTGGTTGGCGCGGCGGCACAACCGCACCCTCCTCGACGAGGGCACGCTCTACGTCGCGAAGTTCACCGGCAACAGCCCCGCCGAGGAGATCGACGGCTCCGGCGCCCTGCCCTCGGACGGCGCCTTCGACGGCGTCGGCGAGTGGGTCCCGCTCGCCAGCGGCGACGAGTCGTTCGTCGAGGGCATGAGCGCCGAGGAGGTCTACGTCTACACGCGCCTGGCGGCCGACAAGGTCGGAGCGACCAAGATGGACCGCCCCGAGGACGTCGAGCCGCACCCGTACACCGGGACCGTCTACGTCGCCCTGACGAACAACTCCGCGCGGGGCGGGGACGGCAACCCGGGGGCCGACGAGGCCAACCCGCGCAATGCCAACAAGCACGGCCAGGTCGTCGAGGTCGTGGAGGACGACGACGCGACCGGCACGGCGTTCTCCTGGCGCCTGCTGCTCGTGTGCGGCGACCCCGAGGACCCGGGCACCTACTATGCCGGCTTCCCCAAGGACCAGGTCAGCCCGATCTCCTGCCCCGACAACGTCGCCTTCGACCCGCACGGCAACCTGTGGATCTCGACCGACGGCAGCGCGCTCGGCTCGCACGACGGCCTGTTCGGCGTCGCGCTGAGCGGGGAGCACCGCGGCCAGGTCAAGCAGTTCCTCACCGTCCCCATCGGAGCGGAGACCTGCGGGCCGATTGTGGAGGACCGGCACGTCCTCGTCGCCGTGCAGCACCCCGGCGAGGTGGACGGCGCGAGCGTGGAGGAGCCCGCCTCGCAGTGGCCCGACGGCCCGGGGACCATGGTGCGCCCCTCGGTGGTCAACGTGACCAAGGAGGGCTACGGCCGCATCGGCCGCTGACGGGCCCTTCGATCCCGAACGCGCGGGGCGGCGGGCGTTCGCCCGCCGCCCCGCGCGCGACTCACAGGCTCCACTGCTGGTTGGTGCCGCCGTAGCAGTCGTACTGCTGGAGGCGGGCCGAATTGGCGGTGGAGGCCGAGACCACGTCCAGGCACTTCCCGGAGTGGCGGGAGACGATCTCGACGTAGCCGCCCCCGGCGTCGCGCAGCTGCCACTGCTGGTTGGCCTGCCCGTTGCACGGCCACTGGATGACCGGCGCGTTGTTGGCCGTCGAGGCGTCGGAGACGTCCATGCACTTGCCGGAGTGCTGGGCGACCACCTGGTAGTGGCCGTCGCCGCTCGGCTGGAGCTGCCAGCGCTGGTTGAGGCCGCCGTTGCAGTCGTACTGGATGAGCTCGGCGCCGTCGTCGGTCGAGCCGTTCACCACGTCGGCGCATTTGCCGGAGTGGCGGGCGGTCATGGTGACCGTCTCGCCGCCGGTCCCCTCGACGACGCCGGTGGCGGTGTCGATGGTGATCTGCGGGTGCCAGTCCATGGCCAGGGACGTGTTCGACGGGAACCTGAGCGGCAGCCACACATAGCCCGACTCGTTGGGGCTGCCGCCCCAGGCGCCCGCCCACCGGTCGCCCATGTACATGTAGGACGTCGTCTCCGATCCGGCGATCTCGAGCACGTAGGTCGACTGCGAGTCGTAGGTGGTGCCGTTGCCGAGGTTCCGCCACTCGCTCCAGCCGGTCGGGAAGCTCGTGGTGGTCGCGTACTTCGCCTGGTTCGGGTTCCAGCCGGTCGCGCCGGAGGTGACCAGGAAGTGCACGCCGTCGCGTTCGAAGATCGCCGGGGCCTCGCGGTGGTCGCCGTCGAAGGAGTACAGCAGCTCCTCGACGCCGAGGTAGTCGTCGGTCAGGCGGTAGATGTGCAGGTCGTAGTTCTCGTTGGCCGCCGAGATCAGGTAGCCGGCGCCGTCGTCGTCGACGAAGACGGTCTGGTCCCGCGACATGTGGCCCAGCGGCCGGAAGGAGCCCTGGTAGGTGTAGTCGCCGTCGATGGTGTCCGAGACGGCCACCGCCGATTCGGCGTCGCCGTAGTCGGTGCCGTTCTCCTTGTGCCCCCACATGACGTAGTGGTCGTACTCGGCGTTGTAGACGACCTTGGGCCGCTCGATGTTCGCCGGGTCGAGGTCGGGGTGCGAGTCCTTGGTGAGGATGTCGTTGACGTGGGTCCAGTTGACCATGTCGGTCGAGCGGTACATGCCGACCGCCTCGAAGAGGTTGCCGCCGTCGACGCGGCGCTCGCCGACCATGTAGTAGTAGCCGCCGTCCTCGATCACGCCGCCGCCGTGGGCGTGCATGGGCTCGCCGTCGACGGTGGTGATCGGCCCGCCGTTGACGAAGGTCTCGGGCGCCGCCTGGGCGGGAGCGGCGCCCAGCGTGGCCGCGAGCAGCGCCGCGGCGCCGATCGGGACGGCCTTCCATGCCATTCGCATGATGGTCCTTTCGCTCGGCTCACCGGTCGTCCGGCTCGGTGCCGCTCGGGCCGGCGGAGGGCGCCGGCCGTCCGGGGTCGGGCGCGGCGCACGGCGTTCGCGCGGTCGCCGGAGGTGAGCACTTTCAGCATTTCATATATTCAAATACTTGTAAATATGGTCAGAGGAAGTGCGGCCCACCGGATCCCGGCCCCGCCGCGCGCCGGGTGCGGCTCCGCCGTTCCAGCGAATATCTAAAAGGGACTCATGGTGACGCAGAGTGAGGCGTATGTCCTTGGGAGCGTTGACAATGCCGACGTGAGGGTGCGGCAGTAGCGCGCGCAAGTGGTCTGGTAGAGTTCTGCCCTGACCGCCCCACGGCGATCGGAGGCCAGGTGCCCTGCGGGGGGCGCCATCCGGTTCGATTCCGGTCCTGGCCGCTGCGCCCACCGCGGCGCGGACGCTTGTCTTCGAGGGGTATGGGCCCTGATCAACGGCGACGTTGATCAGGGCCTACTTCGTGTCACGCCAGGCGTTCGAGCAGACCGGCGACGGCCTCGCCGATCGCCTTCGGGGCGTCCTCGGGCGCGTGGTGGCCGACCTCCTCGCCCAGGCTCGCGACCTCGAGTCCGGCGATGTGCTCGCGGGACCAGTCGATCATCGCGGGGGAGACGAGGCCTTGCGGGGAGGCCGTCAGCAGCAGCTTCGGCACCTCCGGAGTCGAGGCCATCCACTCGCCGTAGGCCTCGAAGCGCTCGGCCACGTCGGCGGGCTCGCCGTCGAGCGGGATCTCGCGCGGCCACTGGAGGAGCGGGCGGCGTGACGCCGGCGTCGGATACGGCCGGCGGTAGACGTCCATGTCGGCGTCGGCGATGCCGCCGTTGGTCGCCCGCACCGCGTTCTCGATGAACCAGTTCTCCTCCAGCGCCATCTGCTCTCCCTCGCCCGGTGTGCGCAGGCGCCGGAAGAACGCCACGGCCCCGGCGGGGTATTCGGCCCAGGTCATCGGCCGCAGGAACGTCTCCATGACGGCGACGCCCCGGGCTCGGCCGGGATGCCTCGCGGCCCAGTCGAGGGCGAGCGAGCCGCCCCAGTCGTAGCCGACCAGGACGAGCTCCCCGAGGCCGAGGGCCTCGATCCAGGCGTCGAGGTACTCGGCGTGGTCGGCGAAACGGTAGCCGATGTCGGGCTTGCCGGAGGCGCCCATGCCGACGAGGTCGGGCGCCAGGACGCGGGCCGAGCCGCTCAGGAGCGGGACGACGTTCCGCCAGATGTGGGAGGAGGTCGGGTTGCCGTGGAGGAGCACGACGGCCGGACCGCCGGTGCCTTCGTCCACATAGGCGATATGGGTGTCGAGTACGTCGATGGTGCGCATCAGGGTCCCCTGTTCTGATCGGTCCGTCAGTCGCCCTGGAGCGGGGCGGTGCCCGCCGCCGGGGTGATCTCGAGTCGGGAGAAGCGCCAGCCGGCGCCCGTGCGGCGGGCCTCGAGCCGGTAGCGCGCCGTCCGCACCAGCACCTGGCCGTCGTGGCGGTTGAACACGACGACCGCCGAGAAGCGGATCTCGGCGGCGTCGCCGTCGAGGTCGACCACGATGCCGCTCGGGATGTGGTGGGTGCGCTCGTATTCATGGTGCGAGCGGTGCGCGAGCGCGGCGAGGTCCGCCACCCCCTCGGCCTCGCCGCCGGGGGTGGCGGCGGTGACGTCGTCGGTGAAGAACGCCTCGGCGCCCTCGATGCGGTGCGCGTCGAGCCAGAACGCCTCGCGGGCGACCAGTTCGGTGAGTTCGATGCGGTCGGCGACGGCCGTGAGCCGGTCGTTCATAACGGTCTCCTCATACGTTAGGAAGACTAATGTTTGTCTCGCTAACGAATATAAACCGTTAGTGCCACTAATGCAAGAGGTATGATCGTCGCCATGGAGACACCCGCCGAGCCGCGCTTCGGGCACAGCGACCCGACGCCCGAACAGCTCCGCGCCCAGTTCGGCAGGCTGCTCGGCATGACCGCCGGCCACACCCAGCGGATCGTGAACGGCGCCCTCGCCGACGTCGGCGCCCGCAAATACCACTTCGCGGTCCTCGCCACGCTCGACGAGTTCGGGCCCTCCAGCCAGGCCCAGCTCTCGGACCGGACCGGCATCTACCGCTCGGACCTCGTCGCCACCGTCAACGAGCTCGCCGCCGACGGCTACGTCCGGCGCGAGGCCGACCCCGGCGACCGGCGCCGCAACGTCGTCTCCATGACCGAGGCCGGAGGCGAGCGCCTCGGGCAGCTCGCCGCGATCCTCACCCGCACCAACGCGGCGATCCTCGCCCCCTTCGACGCCGAGGAGCGCGAACGGCTCACCGGCCTGCTGCACCGGCTCCTCGAGCACGTCGCCGACCGCGGCTCCTGGTGAGCTAGGGCCTGGTTGAGCACTCCGGACGGGCGTTATCCGGCCCATTCGTCCCGCCCGTCGCCCGCCCCCGCCCGAGAACGTGCTCGCTGCGCTCGCGCTGAATGGAAGGCTGCGTTGTCGGGGCGCCCAGATCCAACACCGGGATCTGGGCGCCCCTCCGCCCTCTTTGCGACGCTTGCGAGCCATATCTTGGCACTGCGAGCGAACAAATAGACTCGGATACCGCCTCGCCCGGAATGCTCAACCAGGCCCTAGCGCAGCCGCCGCATGATCTTCTCCTTGACCGAGGTGAACGGCGGGTAGACCACCTGCAGCGTGTCCGGCGCGAGCGGCTTGTCGAGCACCGCCTTGGCGTGGCTGAACGTCTCGATCGACCACTTCCCGTGGTACGCGCCCATCCCCGAGGCCCCCACGCCGCCGAACGGCAGCCCCGGCACGTCGATGTGCGCCGTCGGCACGTTGAACCCGACCGCGCCCGACGAGGTCCGCGTCAACAGCTTGCGCCTCGTGGCGTCGGCGTTCGTGAACGCGTACAGCGCCAGCGGCTTCTCCCCGGCGTTGACGTGCGCGATCGCCTCGTCGAGCGTCGCCATCGCCACCACCGGCAGGATCGGCCCGAAGACCTCCTCGGCCATCACCGGGTCCTTCGCGTCCACGTCCGCCAGCACCGTCGGCGCGATGTACCGCGTCTCGCGGTTGTGCCCGCCCCCGCACACCAGGCGGCCCGAGCCGAGGAGCGCGGCCAGGCGGTCGAAGGAGCGCTCGTCGACGATCCGCCCGTAGTCGGCGCTGTCGGCCGGGGCGTGCCCGTACATCTCGCGCACCGCCTCGGCCAGGTGCCGCTCCAGCTCCGGGCCCACCCCGTCGAGCGCGATCACGTAGTCCGGCGCCAGGCACGTCTGCCCGGCGTTCATGAACTTCGCCCACGCGATCCGCCGCGCCGCCACCGCCAGGTCCACGCCCGGCTCGACGATCGCCGGGCTTTTCCCGCCCAGCTCGAGCGTCACCGGCGTCAGGTGCTCGGCCGCGGCCTTCGCGACGACCCGCCCCACCCTGGCCGAGCCGGTGAAGAAGACGTGGTCCATCCGCTCGGCCAGCAGCGCCGAGGTCGCCTCCGGCCCGCCCTCGACGACGGCCACCGCGTCGGGGTCGAGGTGTTCGCCCAGCAGCCGCGCCAGCGTCGCCGAGGTCCGCGCCGAGGCCTCCGAGGGCTTCACGATCACTGCGTTGCCGCAGGCCAGGGCGCCCACCAGCGGCGCCAGCGTCAACTGCACCGGGTAGTTGAACGGCCCGATGACCAGCACCAGCCCGAGCGGCTCGCGCAGCAGGTACGACTTCGCCGGCTGGAGGTGCGGCGGCGTGTGCACCCGCTTCGTCCGCAGCCACGACCGCAGGTGCTTGCGCATGCCGCGCACCTCGGCGGCGACGAAGTCGAGCTCGGCGAGGAACGACTCGGGCGCGGCCTTGCCCAGGTCCTCGCGGAGCGCTTCGACGAGCTCCCCGCCGGACTCCTTGAGCATCCGGTCGAGCCCTTTGAGCTGCGCGAGGCGCCACGGGATCGGCTTGGTCCGCCCCGAGTCGTAGTGGGAGCGGAGACGGGCGACGGTGTCCGAGAGGTGTGCGCTGACCATGCTGCGAGCGTATCGGTTCGGGCCGCCGCCGGGTGGACGCGGCGGCGGCCCGCCCGGATGTGGGTCCACGCACAGCCGAGGCGGCCGGGTCGGCTCTTATGAAAGTATTTCGGCATGCCTGCCGCGATCCGAACGAATCTCTTGTCCTGGACCGCTCTCGTCCCCGTCATCGGCGTGATCCTGCTCGCCCTCACGTGGGGCCGCTACCACCTCGGTGCCGCCGTGGTCGTCATCGTCGCCGCCGCCCTGGCCGGCTCGGTCCTCGCCGCCGTCCACCACGCCGAGGTCGTCGCCCACCGGGTCGGCGAGCCGTTCGGCTCGCTGGTGCTGGCCGTCGCGGTCACGGTCATCGAGGTCGCCCTCATCGTCACCCTCATGGTCTCCGGCGGCCCCGAGTCGTCCTCACTGGCCCGCGACACCGTCTTCGCCGCGGTCATGATCACCGTCAACGGCATCATCGGCCTCTCGCTCCTGGTCGGCGCCCTCCGCTACGGGACGACGGTGTTCAACCCCGAAGGCTCCGGCGCGGCCCTGGCGACGGTCGCCACGCTCGCCACGGTGTGCCTGGTGCTGCCGACCTTCACCACCTCCCAGCCCGGCCCGGAGTTCTCCAGCTCGCAGCTGGTCTTCGCGGCGCTGGCCTCCCTGGCCCTGTACGGCATGTTCGTGTTCACCCAGACCGTGCGCCACCGGGACTTCTTCCTGCCGGTCGACATCGACGACGGCGTCGTCCACGAGCACGAGCACGCCAGCCCGCCCAGCGGCAGGCGCGCCCTGCTGAGCCTCGGGCTGCTCATGGTCGCGCTCGTGGCCGTCGTCGGGCTCGCGAAGATCGCCTCCCCGGCGATCGAGTCGGGCGTGAAGGCCGTGGGCTTCCCGCCCTCGTTCGTGGGCGTGGTCATCGCGCTGCTGGTGCTCCTGCCCGAGTCGATCGCGGCGGCCAGGGCCGCGCTGCGGCGGCGCATCCAGATCAGCCTCAATCTCGGCTACGGCTCGGCGATGGCCAGCATCGGCCTGACGATCCCGGCGATCGCGGTGGCCTCGATCTGGCTGGACGGGCCGCTCCTGCTCGGCCTGGGCCCGACGCAGATGGTGCTGCTGGCGCTCACCGTGGTCGTCAGCGTCCTGACGGTGGTGCCCGGCCGGGCCACCCGCCTTCAAGGCGGCGTGCACCTGGTGCTCATGGCGGCCTTCCTATTCCTGGCCGTCAATCCCTGAAGGCGGCCCACACGTCCCAGCCGAGGCGCGCCAGGAGCGCCAGGACGACCACGAGCAGGATGACGCGCACGAAGCCCGAGCCCCGCGCGATCGCCGTGCGGGCGCCGAGCCACGCGCCGGTCATCGTCGCCGCGCCCATCGCCAGGCCCAGCAGCCACCACACGTTGCCCTGGAGCGCGAACACGACGAGCCCGCCGAGGTTCGTGGCGACGTTGACCACCTTCGTGTGCGCCGCGGCGGTCACGTAGTCGAAGCCGAGCAGCGTGGTGAACGCCACGGACAGGAAGATGCCGGTGCCGGGCCCGATGAGGCCGTCGTAGAAGGCGACCGCGACGCCGCAGACGAGCATGACCGCCGCGGCCCGGGAGGCGGTGCGCAGCTTCGGCTGCGGCTCCAGGCCGAGCCTCGGCCGCGCCATGACCAGGACCAGCACGGCCAGCAGGATCGCGATGACGATGGGCTTCAACGCCTGTGAGGAGATGGCCGTGGCGGCGGCCGCTCCCGCGCCCGCCCCGGCGAGCGCGAGTGCGACGGTCGGCCACAGCAGCCGGTGCTCGAGCTTGATCGTGCGGGCGTAGGTGAGCGCCGAGATCGAGGTGCCGCAGATGGACGCGAGCTTGTTGGTGCCCAACAGGAGCGCGGCGGGCGCGTGGGGGAAGGCGACCATCAGCGCGGGCAGCTGCACGAGCCCGCCGCCGCCGACGACCGCGTCGATCCAGCCGGCGAACAGTGCGGCCGCCACCAGCAGCGCGATCAGGGAGGCGTCGAGCTCGATGGGCACCGCCAGAGCTTAACTAGCCGCACGGCCAGCCGACACGCCGATGAGGTGAGGAACACGTTTCGGCCCGTAATCATCTGCTATCAACAGGTCATGGACTTGACGAAACCCATGACCCACTTGGTGAAACGCGGTTACGAGTATACGTTCACGCCCGATGACGAGCAGCGGCGGAACCTGGAGGAGACATTGGAAGCGGTTCGCGCCGTTTACAACTGGTCGCTTTCGGTGTTCCAGACCGAGTGGCGGCGCCGGCGCGCGAAGCTGACGTACGCGGAGATCTCCGCGAGGTTGACCAGATGGAAGAACCAGTCGGCGAACCGCTGGGTCAAGGCGTATTCGTCGGTGCCGCTCCAGCAGATCGCGCGCCAGCTCCACACCGAGTACCACGCGTTCATCAACGAGCGCCGCCCCGAACCGGTGCCCAAGGAGCACGGGGAGCAGCAGGTGCTGGTGTACTCGCGCGCCGGGTACTACCTCAAAGGCCGCGAAGTGAAGCTCGCGAAGCACCGGACGCCGTTGAACATCGACTGGGGGCTCGAGCGGCCCAGCCGCGACGACATCACCTCGATCACGGTGATCCGGGAGTCCGAGCGCGCGTGGCGCCTGTGGATCGTGGCCGAGGAGTTCGTGGAGGTGCCGCGGCAGAAACCGCCGGAATGCGGCGAGTGCGGCCGGATCCTGGAGGACTAGCGGGGGAGCGGCGGGAGACGGGGACGAAAGTGCCCGGCCGGGGAAACCCTTCAAACCCCGGCCGGGCGGTGGTGGCTCAGCGCGGCGTTGACAGGGGAGCCGGCGTTGCTGAGCCGTGTCGAGGAGCTGCGGCGGACCCTGGCGGCTTCAATGGGCCCGCCGTACGCTCTCGGCGTCTATTCACTTGAGCGGCGGGGAGGCCCCACCGCGCTTCGGGCTGCGCCCTCCGTTCCGGCGAGCACAGCGTGGACCTTCACTGTCGCAGTTCGGCCACGGTGGCCGCGAGCCGCTTCCCGCTGTGCTTTCCGCTTCGGGAAGCGGCGTCCTTCACTGTCGCAGTTCGGCCACACTCGCCGCGAGCCGCTTCCCGAAGTCCTCATCGGCCTTCGCGAAATTCCCGACGGCGCGGTCGACGATGTCGTCGCGGCTGACCTTCGCGAGCGAGCCGGCCAGGTTCGCGATGAGGCGGTCGCGCTCGTCCTCGGACATGAGCCGGTACAGGTCGCCCGCCTGCACGAAGTCGTCGTCCTCGGCGTGGCGCGGGGTCTCCCACGCGCCGGTGGCCCCGCTGACCTCGACCGGCGCCCACAGCGGCTGCCCGGTCTGGTTCGGGCCGCCGAACGAGTTCGGCTCGTAGTTCTTCTGGCGGCCGTGCCGGCCGTCGTAGGCGTAGCCGTCGCGGTTGCCGTTGCGCGCCTCGGTGGCGTGCGGGCGGTTGACCGGCAGGTGGTCGGCGTTGATGCCGACGCGGTAGCGGTGCGCGTCGCCGTAGGCGAACAGGCGGCCCTGCAGCATCTTGTCCGGGCTCGGCCCGATGCCCGGCACGAAGTGCGCCGGCGAGAAGATCGACTGCTCGACCTCCGCGAAGATGTTGTCGGGGTTGCGGTTCAGCTCCAGCTTGCCGATCTCGATCCGCGGGTAGTCCTTGTTGGGCCACACCTTCGTCAGGTCGAAGGGGTTGAACCGGTACGTCGCGGCCTCGGCGGCCGGCATGATCTGCACGTAGACCGTCCACGACGGGAACTCGCCGCGCTCGATCGCCTCGCGCAGGTCCCGCTGGTGCGAGTCGGGGTCCCTGCCGGCCAGCTCGTCGGCCTCGTCCGAGGTGAGGCACTTGATGCCCTGGTCGGTCTTGAAGTGGTACTTGACCCAGAACTGCTCGCCCTCGGCGTTGACCCACTGGTAGGTGTGGGAGCCGAAGCCGTCCATGTGCCGGTAGGACGCCGGGATGCCGCGGTCGCCGTGCAGCCAGGTCACCTGGTGCACCGACTCGGGCGACAGGCTCCAGAAGTCCCAGACGTTGTCGGCCTCCTGGCTGCCGGTGTACGGGTCCCGCTTCTGGGTGTGGATGAAGTCGGGGAACTTGATCGCGTCGCGGATGAAGAAGACCGGCGTGTTGTTGCCGACCAGGTCGTAGTTGCCCTCTTCGGTGTAGAACTTCAGCGCGAAGCCGCGCGGGTCCCGCACGGCGTCGGCCGCGCCGAGGTTCCCGGCCACGGTCGAGAACCGCAGGAAGGTCTCGGTCTCCTTGCCGACCGTGTTCAGGAACGCGGCCCTGGTGTACCGCGTGACGTCGGCGGTGGCGGTGAAGGTGCCGTAGGCCCCGGCGCCGCGGGCGTGCACGACGCGCTCGGGGATGCGCTCGCGGTTGAAGTGCGCGAGCTTCTCCAGCAGCACCTGGTCCTGGATGAGGAGCGGCCCGCCAACACCGGCCGCTTCGCTCTGGTTGTTGTCGGCCACCGGCGCGCCGGACTCGGTGGTCAGCGGTCCCGCGGTGTTGTCGAACTGTTCGCTCATGAAGCGCCCTTCCTCACTGTGGTGGATCAGAGCCCGATCCGATGTGCCGGACCGGTCGGGGTCTCCTGCCTTCGACACGATCCTAGCTTAGACTCTGTCTAAGGAAAGATCCAGTCCTGGGTAAGTGGTGCCACAATGTTCCTGCTGCTAGGCTGGGTGAAGCTCCCGAAGACCGCCCTGAGAGACGACCATGAGTGACCTCGTTACCCGGCTGCGCCGCCACCAATGGCGCATGACGCCGCAGCGCCGCGTCATCGCCGAGACGCTCGAGGGCGCCCACGTGCACTACACCGCCGAGGAGATCCTCGACCGCGCCTGCGAGCGCATGCCCGAGATCTCCCGCGCCACCGTCTACAACACCCTCAACGAGATGGTCGCCCTCGGCGAGGTCGTCGAGCTCAACTTCGACGGCCGGTCCAAGCGCTACGACCCGAACGTCGACCACGACCACCACCACCTCATCTGCGACGGCTGCGGCGTCACCAAGGACGTCCACACCGTCGCCGACCCCCTCGAGTGGCTCCCCGGCGACGAACGGCACGGCTTCACCGTCACCGAGGCCTCCATCACCTTCCGCGGGCTGTGCCCCGAGTGCGCCCCGGCCCGCTGAGCGGCCCGCGGGAGCGCGCCGCCGGGCCCGCGCCGGTGCGCCGCGGCCGAAGCGGGCCCCCTCGCACGTCTCCAGCGCCCGCCGCGACGCGCGAAAAGCGGCGACACCCATCGGCCGCGCCTCGCCGCTCGCTAGGCTCCCTCGCATGAGGCTCGCGAAGGAACCCTGGAAATCCCCCATCTGGCGCTCCGGCCCCGCCTTCCTGTACTCGCGGCAGCCCCTGGCCCGCTACTTCGGCCGCCCCGCCGCCGAATTCCTCAAGATCGAACCGGCCGCGGGCATCGTCCTGCTCGTCTGCGCCGTCGTCGCCATGCTGTGGGCGAACTCGCCGTGGGGCGAGTCCTACACCGCCCTGTGGGGCATGGACATCACGCTCCGGATCGGCGACTTCGCCCTCTCGCACACCCTCCAGGACTGGATCAACGACGGCCTGATGGCGATCTTCTTCTTCGTCGTCGGCATGGAGATCAAGAGCGAGATCGTCTCGGGGGAGCTGCACAACGTCCGCACCGCCGTCACGCCCATCGCCGCCGCCGCGGGCGGCATGGTCGTCCCGGCCCTGATCTACACCGGCTTCAACTTCGGCGGCGAGGGCGCCCACGGCTGGGGCGTCCCGATGGCCACCGACATCGCCTTCGCGCTCGGCATCCTCGCCCTGTTCGGCAGCCGCATCCCCTCGCCCGCACGGATCTTCCTGCTCACCCTCGCGATCGTCGACGACCTGGGCGCCATCGCCGTCATCGCCGTGTTCTACACCGACGACCTGTCGATGGGCTGGCTCGCCGCCGCCGCGGCCCTGGTGCTGGCGGCCGTGGCGATGCGGCTGGTCAACGTCTGGTCGGCGCCGGTCTACGTCGTCATCGGCGTCGCCCTGTGGGTGGCGATGCTCGAATCGGGCGTCCACGCCACGATCGCCGGCGTCATCATGGGCCTGGTCATCTCGGCCAAGCCCCTGCTCGATCCCGCGGTCGCCCACGCCAAGGCCCAGGAGATGGCCGAGGGCGGGCTGACCGCCGCCGAGACCGAGCGGCTCGTCAAGCTCACCCGCGACGCCGCCGCGCCGTCCGAGCGCATCCAAGAGCGCTTCCACCCCTTCTCCTCGTTCGTGGTGCTGCCGCTGTTCGCCCTCGCGAACGCCGGGGTGGCGCTCAGCGGGGACCTGCTGGCGGCCGCGGTCGGCTCGACGGTGACGATCGGGATCGCCGTGGGCCTGGTGGCCGGCAAGATCATCGGCGTGGCGGCCACGACCTGGCTGGTGGTCAAGACCGGCCTGGGCCGGCTGCCCGAGGAGACGTCGTGGCGGCTGTTGACGGGCCTGGCCACCGTCGCCGGCGTCGGCTTCACCGTGGCGCTGTTCATCACCGAGCTGGCCTTCGGCGGCGGCGACGCCGAGCTGCTGACCGACGAGGCCAAGATCGGCGTCCTGGGCGGCTCGTTCGTGGCCGCCGTCCTGGGCGCGGCGGTGCTGAGCGTGGCCGCGCCGAGGCGCGGTGAGCCCCGCGAGGACGCGACCGGGGGGCGTTAGGCTTGGCTCAGTTCACGAGCGACTCGATCTCAGAGTGAGGACACCGCATTGGCTCCGCAGAATCTCATGGCTCAGCCCCCGGACACGCTGCTCCCCGAGGACACCGAGGCCAGGAAATACCTCGATGAGCACTCGCCGGAGGACACGGTCCGGCAATTCCCGTGGTTCTGCGCGGCCTGGGCGCGGCTGGCCAAGAACGCACTGGAGAGCGGCGACGACGTGACGGCGTACGCCTTCGCCCGCACCGGCTACCACCGGGGTCTCGACCAGCTGCGGCGCAGCGGCTGGAAGGGCCACGGCCCGATCCCGTGGGAGCACAAGCCGAACCGCGGCTTCCTCAAGTCGCTCTACCAGCTCTCGCGCGCCGCCGCGGCGATCGGCGAGGCCGACGAGGCCGCCCGCTGCGCCCAGTTCCTGCGCGACTCCGACCCGGCCGCGGCCGACGCCCTCACCTAGACGTGCAGGGACGCCTCCGGCCCGAGCGGCACAGCCGCTCGGGCCGGAGGCGTCCCCTGTCAACTCCGCGCCGGACGCGGTCTGTCGGGTTCGAGGCCGGAGGGCGCCGGGACGCGGATCGGAGCCGACCGCGCGCCGGGCGCTCAGGCGAGGGTGATGCCGCCGTTCTCGACGGTGATCGCCACTTCGGTCAGGCCGGTCTCGGCCGGGCCCTTGAGCAGCCCGCCCTCCATGTCGAACTCCGAGAAGTGGTTCGAGCAGACGATGACGCCCTCCTCGTTCGGAGGGTCCACAATGGTCTGCATGTGCGGGCACACCGCCGAGAAGGCCAGGAACTCGTCCGCCGCCGGCTGGACGATGACGGTCTCGCCGACGACGATGCCGCCGCCGACGGGCACTTCGGAGGTCGAGGCCAGGGCCTCGCCGCCGCCGTCCTCGGTCGCGCCGCCGGTCGCCTCGCCGCCGCTCTCGCTCGATTCGTCGGCCGGCTCGGCGGTGCCGCAGGCGGCGAGCGCACCGGCGGCGCCGAGCCCGGCGAGGCCGCACATGAGCCCGCGCCGGGAGGCGAGGACCCGCTGCGCCGCAGCGCGGCCCGTGTCGATGTCGGTCATTGCTGCTCCTCAGTCTGCCGTCACGCAGTGTCACGGCTTATATGCCTATAAGTGAGATAAGAGGGGGACCATCCCTTTTAGGCGGCCATGCGGCAACAATACGCCCGCGACACCGAGCATGTCACGAATAAACTTCAGATTTCAAGTATTTTGTTGAAGTTTTAATAAAACTCCCAGGGATCTCGCGATGAGCATGCGCTGCACCTCGTTCGTGCCCTCGCCGATCTCCAGGATCTTGCAGTCGCGCCAGGCCCTGGCCACCGCCGTCTCGTTCATGAAGCCGTAGCCGCCGAAGATCTGCGTGGCCTCCCGCGCGTTCTCCACCGCCGCCTGGCTGGCGTACAGCTTCGCGATCGCCGCGTCGGTGCCGAAGGCCTCGCCGGCGTCGGCGCGCTCGGCCGCGTCCCGGTACGCCAGGCGCGCGGTGTGCGAACGCAGGCGCATGTCGGCGAGCATGAACGCGATCGCCTGGTTGTCCCCGATCGGCCTGCCGAAGGCCTCGCGCTCCTTGGCGTGGGCGAGCGCCTCGTCCAGGCAGCCCTGCGCCATCCCGGTCGCCAAGGCCGCCAAGGCGACCCGCCCGGAGTCGAGGAGCTCGAGGAACTGGCCGAGGCCCCGCCCCCGCTCCCCGACGAGGTGCCCGGCCGGGACGCGGCAGCCGTCGAAGTACACCGGCCGCGTGTCCGAGGCCCGCCAGCCCACTTTGGAGTACTCCGGTCCGATCTCGAGCCCGGGCGTGCCCGGTTCCACCGCGATGCAGGAGACCTCGCCGGGCCCGGTGGCGGCCGTGGCGATGATGAGCTCGGTCATCGACGTCCCGGCGTTGGTGATGAAGCACTTCGCGCCGTCGATCACCCACTCCCCGCCCTCCAGGCGGGCGCGGGTGTCGGTGTGCCCGGCGTCGGTCCCGCCGCCGGGTTCGGTGAGCGCGAAGGCGCACAGCCCCTCGCCCGCGGCGAGACTCGGCAGCCACCGCCGCCGCTGCTCCGCGGTGCCGAACTTCGCGATCGCCTCGGCGCCGAGCGTCACCGAGGCCTCGACGGTGACGGCCACCGAGGAGTCGACGCGGGCGATCTCCTCCAAGGCGAGGCAGAGCATGAGCAGCCCGGCCTCGGCGCCGCCGTGCTCCTCGGGCAGCGTGACGCCGAAGACGCCGAGCTTGCCCAGCTCGCGGACCAGATCGGCGGGGAAGACGCCCCGCTCGTAGTAGTCGCCGATCACGGGGCGGATCTCCGTCTCGGCGAATTCCCTCACCGCGGCGGCGAACGCCGCCTGCTCCGGGGTCAGTCTCATGGCTCCTCCTACACCGGTGTTATCGGATGTCTGCGCTCGCCGAACCGGCGGTCCTTGTGGGACAGCCGGCGGTAGCGTGCGATCAGGTCGGCCCGCAGATGAGCGGGCTCGACGATGTCGTCGACGACCATCTCTCCGGCGAGGCGGCGCAGGTCGACGTCGGCTTCGTATGCTTCGCGCCGGTCGGCGACGAACCGCTCGCGCTCGGCCTCGTCCTCGATCTGGGCGATCTTGCCGGCGTAGACGGCGTTCACGGCCGCTTCGGCGCCCATGACGGCGATCTTCGCGCTCGGCAGGGCGAGGACCGCGTCCGAGCCGAACGCGGGCCCGGACATCGCGTACAGCCCCGCCCCGTAGGCCTTGCGCACCACGACGCACAGCTTCGGCACCGTCGCCTCGGCGACGGCGGCGATCATCTTGGCGCCGTGGCGGATGATGCCGCCCTTCTCGAACTCGGCGCCGACCATGAAGCCCGGCACGTCGGCCAGGAACAGCAGCGGCACGTTGAACGCGTCGCAGGTGCTGACGAAGCGGGCGGCCTTGTCGGCCGAGTCGGCGAACAGCACCCCGCCGCGCACGGCCGAGTTCGAGGCCACGACGCCGACGCTGCGGCCGTCGAGCCGCGCGAAGGCGCAGATGAGCTCCCCGGCCCACCTGGCCTGGACCTCCAGGACCGAGTCGCGGTCGACCAGGCCGTCGATGAAGGCGTGCATGTCGAACGGCGTCGACTCGCCGGGCGGGACCACCGAGGCGAGCTCGGTCTCGGCCGGCGGCCGGGCCGCGCGCACCGGCGGCGGCTGCGTCCAGTTCGAGGGCAGGTACGACAGCCAGCGGCGCATCGTGGCGATCGCCTCGTCCTCGTTGCGGCACAGGAAGTGCCCCACGCCGGACTCCTCGCAGTGGACGCGGGCCCCGCCCATGGCCTCCAGTGTGGTCCGCTCGCCGGTGACCATCTCGACCATGCGGGGGCTCCCCAGGTACATCGAGGCGTTGCCGTCGACCATCGCCACGACGTCGCAGAACGCCGGGATGTAGGCGCCGCCGGCGGCCGAGGGCCCGAACAGGGCGCACGCCTGCGGGACGCGGCCCGAGGCCCGCACCTGCTCGTGGAAGATCCGGCCCGCGCCCCTGCGGCCGGGGAACAGCTGCACCTGGTCGGTGATGCGCGCTCCGGCCGAGTCGACCAGGTACACGATCGGGTGCTGCTCGACCTGGGCGGCCTCGATGGTGCGGATGATCTTCTCGACCGTCCTGGCGCCCCAGGAGCCGGCCTTGACCGTCGAGTCGTTCGCGATGACGCGCACCGGCCGCCCCTGCACGGTCGCCGTCCCGCACACGACCCCGTCCGCCGGGAGCGCCGGGTCCGGGTTCGCCCACAGCGCGTCCTCGGTGAAGGAGTCGACGTCGGTCAGGCGCCTGATGCGCTCGCGGGCGTGGTACTTGCCCGCCGCGGCGGCGGCCTTGTGGTACTTCTCGGCGCCTCCGCGCAGGATGCCGTCGCGTTCGGCAGCGTAGTCCACGATGTGCGCCCCTCTCACAGCCCCGGAACTTAACGATCGTTAAGGTGATTTCATTGTGGCCCGAGAACCACCCGCTGTCAACGCCTTCCGGTTCCCGGCCGGCCTTTCCTCGGGACCGCGCGCCGCACGCCCGTCCCGCCGAGGCGCAGGGCCCGCCGGACGGGCGCCCGCGCGCCGTACATTGGTATGGCCGCCCCCGCGAGCCGTCCACCGCCACGGCCCCGACCCGGAGACCCATGAGCACCGAGACCAGCGAGACCGCAGCGCGCCCCGCGCCGCCGGCCACCGGCCGAGGCGGCGCCGAACGGCAGTACCTGCCCGAGATCGAGGGCCTGCGCGGCGCCGCCATCATCGTCATCGCCGTCTACCACATCTGGTTCAACCGCGTCTCCGGCGGCGTCGACGTCTTCCTGCTCCTGTCCGGCTTCTTCATCACCGGCAGCCTCGTGCGCGCCGTCGAGTCCGGCAGGGGCATCGGCCCGGCCCGCTACGCGGCCAGGATCGTCCGCCGCATCTTCCCGCCCGCGCTCGTCGTCGCCGCGGCCACGGTCGCCATGGCCGCGATCTGGCTGCCGCGGGCCACCTGGAACCAGCAGCTCGGCGACATCCTCGCCTCGGCGTTCTACGTCGGGAACTGGCGCCTGGCCGAGACCTCCGTCGACTACCTCTCCTCGAACAACGGCGCCAGCGTCGTCCAGCACTACTGGTCGCTGGGCATCCAGGCGCAGTTCTACCTCCTGTGGCCGATCCTCATCGCCCTGTGCGCCTGGATCGGCGCCCGCACCGGCGGGGGACTGCGCCGCGCCCTGGCCCCGGCGCTCCTGGCCGTCTTCGCCGGCTCCTTCGCGTTCGCCCTGTGGGAGGTCGAGGCCAACCAGGCGTACGCCTACTTCGACACGCGGGCGCGCCTGTGGCAGTTCGCCGCCGGGGGCCTGCTGTTCCTCGCCCTGCCCTACCTCAGGCTCGGGCGCCGCACCGCCGCCGCCCTCAGCTGGCTCGCCGTCGCCGCGCTCGCCGCCTGCGGCATGCTCCTGGACTCGACCCAGTTCCCCGGCCTGGCCGCGCTGTGGCCGGTCACCGCCGCGGCCGCCGTCATCGCCGTCGCCACCGCCCGGCCCGGCGCGGGCGCCGGGCGCCTGCTCACCACCAGGCCCCTCCAGCGGCTCGGCGAACTGTCCTACGCCCTGTACCTGTGGCACTGGCCCGTCCTCATCTGCTACCTGGCCGCGACCGGCCGGGACACCGCCAGCCTCCTCGGCGGCCTCGGCGTCATCGCCGGCTCGCTCGCCCTCGCCGCCGCCACCCGCTGGGCGGTCGAGCTGCGCCTGAAGGCCAGCGGCCTCGGCCAGCGCACCGTCCGCGGCGGCCTCGCGCTCGGCGCCGCGGCCCTGGCGCTCGTCCTGGCCGCCACCGGCGCCCTGGCCGGCTACATCGCCTACGAGCGCGACCGCCTCGACCCCGCCGGGGCCGACCCCGCCGCCTACCCGGGAGCCGCCGCGCTCGCCGAAGGCCTCGAGGCCGCGCCGGCCGACTTCATCCCCTCCACCCTCGACGCCGCCGACGACCGCGACCCGGAGCTGTCGGACGAGTGCAACCAGTCCATGGAGGGCTACGAGCTCGTCCGATGCGACTTCCTCGGAGCGGAACCGGTCGACGGCGACGTCGAGGAGGGCGCGGCGCAGGCCACGGTCGTCATGTACGGCGGCTCGAAGATCTGGCACTGGCTGCCGGCGATGCGGGCCGTCGCCGAACGCAACGACTGGCACCTGATCACGTTCATCAAGAACGCGTGCATCATCGCCACCGAGCAGCCGAACCGGGACGAGGAGCGCTACCGCTCCTGCGCGGCCTGGAACGACGACGCCGTCGACGCCATCGCACAGATCGCGCCGGACCTGGTGTTCACGTACGGCTCACGCGTCGGCTACGACGCGGTCGAATCGTTCCCCGACTACAGCGAACGCTACGAGCAGCTGCTCGCCAGCGGCGCCGAGGTGGCCGTCATCCGCGACACGCCCAGCCCTCGCTTCGACATGCCCACCTGCGTCGACCTCGAAGGCCCCGGCTCCGAGGCGTGCACCGTCGACCGCGACGACTACTACCCCGACGAGGACGCCTTCGCCGAGCTGAGCGTCCCCGAGGGCGTGCACAAGATCGACCTCACCGACTACATCTGCGCGCCCGCCGCCTGCGAGCCGGTCGTGGGGAACGTCCTGGTCTACCGCGACGACGCCCACCTGACGAACACGTACGCGGCGACCCTCGCCCCCTACCTGGAGGCCGAGCTGCTCCCCGTCCTCGACCGCTCCGCGGAGTGAGGCCCTCAGGCCACGACGGCGTCGAGGGCGATCTCGACCATCTCCGAGAACGACTCCTGCCGCTCGGCGGCGGGCAGCTCGGTGCCCTTGCGGATGTGGTCGGAGATGGTGCACACCGCCAGCGCGCGGGCCTTGAACTTCGCGGCGAGCGTGTAGATCGCCGCGGCCTCCATCTCGATCGCCAGGATCCCGTAGTCGCGGAGCAGCTCCTCGACGTCGGGCGCGTCGGTGTAGAACGTGTCCGAGCTGTACAGCTGCCCCACCCGCAGGGCCACGCCCCTGGCCTCGGCGGCGTCGACGGCGGCGCGCAGCAGCCCGAAGTCGGCCACCGGCGCGTAGTCGACCACGCCTTTGAAGCGGATGCGGTTCATGCTCGAGTTCGTCGACGCCCCGATCGCGGCCACGACGTCGCGCAGCTCGATGTCGTCGTGGACGGCGCCCGCCGAACCGACCCGGACCAGCGTCGTGACGCCGTAGACGTCGAGCAGCTCGTGCGTGTAGATCGACGCCGAGGGCTGCCCCATGCCGGTGCCCTGGACCGAGACCCGCCGGCCCTTGTAGGTGCCGGTGAAGCCGAGCATGTTCCTGACCTCGCTGTAGCACACCGCGTCGGTCAGGAACGTCTCGGCGATCCATTTCGCGCGCAGCGGGTCGCCGGGCAGCAGGACGCTCTCGGCGATGTCGCCGGGCGATGCGGAGATGTGCGCTGTCATGGCGCCAGCATGCCATAAACATCCCATGAATCCGCGGACAGTGCCTGTGAGCCAGATCCCGCGCCACCCGCTTGCCGCCGCAGGGCGAGGATCCGGTAGCCTTTTCCGCGGTGGCGTGTCCGAGCGGCCGAAGGAGCTCGCCTCGAAAGCGAGTAAACGTTCACGCGTTTCGTGGGTTCAAATCCCACCGCCACCGCCAGCGCTCCTGATCGGCAGATCAGGAGCTTTTTTCGTGTCCGCCGCAGTGCGGACCGGGCAATGCGCCCTGGCACGGTCCGTTTAGGCTGTCCGAGTCGAGCGGCAACGAAAGGCGGGCGAAGTGTGAGCCGGTCCTCAAGGGGCGCAGTAGTCTTCAGCGCGATCATCATCGCGTCCTCACTGATCCTGGCCGCCATGCTGCTCGCCCACCGGTTCATCCCCAACCGCTGGCTCAACCTCGGCAGCCTCATCGAGACCTTCCTGCCGTGGTTCGGCCTCCTCATCCCCCCGCTGGTCATCCTCGCCGCCGTCCGCCGCCGCCCCCTCGCCATCCTCATCGCGCTCCTGCCCGGCCTCGTCTGGCTCAAGCTCTACGCCGGACTCCTCCCCGACAAGGCCGACGGCGACGGCGAATTCCGCGTCATCGCCCACAACATCAACGCCGAGAACACCGCCACCGAGGCCACCGCCGACGCCCTCCTCACCGCCGAACCCGACGTCATCGCCCTGGTCGAGGTCACCGAAGAGCAGCGCGAGGAATACGACCGGATCCTCGGCCGGGACTACGACTACTCGATCGTCTACGGCACCGTCGCCCTCTGGTCGGACCACCCCATCACCGCCTCCAGCGAGATCGACCTCGGACTGGGGTGGACCCGCGCCTTCCGCGCCGCCATCGACATCGAGGGGCGGCCCGTCGCCTTCTACATCGCCCACCTCCTGTCGGTCCGCGTCAACACCGAGGGCTTCACCTCCGACCAGCGCGACCACACCGCCAGACTCCTCGGCGAGGCGATCGCCGCCGAGGAGCTCGACCGCGTCGTCCTCCTCGGCGACCTCAACGGCACCGCCCAGGACCGCGCCCTCGCGCCCATCACCTACCAGCTCGAATCCGCGCACGCCACCGCCGGGAAGGGCTTCGGCTTCACCTGGCCCGCGAGCAACCCGCTCGCCCGCATCGACCAGGTCCTCTACCGCGGCCTCGATGCCACCGGCTCCGACGTCCTGGAGGCCACCGCCTCCGACCACCTGCCCGTCCAGGCCGACTTCGACTTCTGAGCCGCGGCCCCTCGCGCAAGACGCGGGCCCGCCCGCTCCGTCGCCGACGGAGCGGGCGGGCCCGCGTCTCGGGCTCAGTCGTCCCGGCCCGGCGGATCACCACCGCCCGGCGGATCGTCACCGCCTCCGCCCTCGTCGTCGTCACCGCCGCCCTCCTCGAAGCCCGAGCCGTTCGAGATGAGGATGTAGATCGGGCTGCCGGCGGGCGCCGAACCGGTCACCGAGGTCGAGAACGCCTGGCCCTCTTCGCATTCGGAATCGAACTTGCCGGGCGCGATCGACGCATCGAAACCGGCGCCGGCCACTTTGGACCTCGCCGAGTCCGGGTCCTCGCAGCCGATGCTCGGGACCGAGACCAGGTCCTTGCCGTTGACCAGACTGTCCGGCGGCGCCGCCCAGCCCTCCTCGTCGAGGCCCTCCACGGCGGCCTGGAGAACGTCCACACCGGTCTCGCGGACCTGATTGTGGAAGTCCGCCGCCAGGCCGTCGTGGGCCGAGTTGTCGGGGTCGCCGACGAAGGTGGCGGTGGTGGCGTTCGGCGTCGAGGCCATGAACCAGTAGGAGCGGTCGGCGTTGGCCGTCCCGGTCTTGCCGATGACGGGACGGCCGAAGTCGTCGGCCTCGCGGGCGGTGCCGCCGACGCAGCGGGTCTTGTCGGCGTCGTCGTAGACCGGGCAGTGGGCGGCGCTGACGGCCGCCAGCGCGACGTCCTCGTCGATGGCCTGCTCGCAGCTGGGCTGCGAGGCCTCGGCCCACTCCTCGCCGTCGGCGCCGACGACCTTCATCACCGGCAGCGGATCGCAGTGCAGGCCTTCGGCGGCGACGGTGGCGTAGGCCTCGGCCATGTCCATCGGGGTCGTGTTGTCGCCCATGCCGAGCGTGAAGACGCCGTAGTCGTCGAGATTGTCGTTCTCGCGGGCCCTGGCGACACCGCTGTCCGCGGAGAACTGGACGCCGATCCGCTCGGCCACCTCGACGGCCTTGGAGGTGCCGACCATCTCCTGGAGCGCCACGAACCCGGTGTTGGAGGACTTGCCGAACAGGCCCCAGAAGTCGAGCGGCGGCCCCGCCGAATAGCTCTCGGTGGTGGGACACCAGCTCCAGAACTCGTTGCCGGACTCGTCGTACTGCCTGTTGCATTTGACGTCGTCGTCGGCCTCCGGGCCGACGACGTACTGCGAGGTGTACTGCTTCGGCGACGGCAGTGTGGTCTTGAGCGGCCAGCCCTGTTCGAGGGCGGCGAGCATGGTGAACATCTTGAACGTCGAGCCAGCCGGGAAACCGGAGACCTCCTCGTTGCCGCTCAGCAGCGGAATGGTGGTGTTCGGATAGTTCGAGGGCCCGTCCTCGCCGTCGGTGCGCGGGCCGTTCTCGGTCTGGTCGAGGCTGTAGACGCGGTTGACGGCCATGGAGCGGATATGGCCGGTGCCCGGGGTGATGGTGACCGAGCCGAGCGCCCGGGGATCGTCGTCGTCGATCTCGTCGTGGATGGCGTTCATCGCGTCCGCCTGGAGGTCGGCGTCCAAGGAGGTGACGATCTGGAAGCCGCCGCGCTTGAGCAGGCTGAGGCGGTCGCGCTCGGTCTCGCCGAAGATCTCCTGGCTCGCCCACCACTCCTTGAAGTAGTCGCAGAAGAAGCCCCAGTCGGCGGTGGGGACGTCGACGCACTCGGAGCGGACCTCGCGCGGGTCGAGGCCCAGCGGCTGCGCCTTGGCCTCTTCGGCTTCGGCGTCGGTGACCATGTCGAGCGAGACCATGCGTTCGAGGACCCAGTTGCGGCGGTCGAGGATGAGGGAGTCGTCGCCCTCGCCGTCGAGCAGTCCGTCGGCGTAGGAGGGGAATTTGGGGAGCGCGGCGAGTGTGGCCGCCTCGTGGAGCGCGAGTTCGGTCGGCGGCTTGTTGAAGTAGGTGTAGGAGCCGGCGTGGATCCCGTAGGCCTGATTGCCCAGATATATGACGTTGAGATAGCCCTCGAGTATTTCCTCTTTGGACATAGTCTCCTCGATGGCCAAGGCGTACCTGGCTTCGCGGAGCTTGCGTTCGTACGTGTCTTCGGAAGCTTCGAGGACCTCGTCGATGGTTGAAGCGGAGTAGATGAGGGTATTACGCACGAACTGCATGGTGAGGGTCGAGGCGCCCTGCGTGTCACCGCTTTGATTGGCGACGGCGGCGCGCACGATGCCGACCCAGTCGACACCGGCGTGTTCATAGAACTTGGAGTCCTCCGCCGCCAGGAGGGCGTCGATCATGAGGGGATCTACTTCGTCGAGGGACACCTCGCGGCGGTTCTCCTCATAGAAGGAGGTGATGAGGGTTTCTCCGTCGGAAGCGTAGACGTAGCTCGTCTGCGGCAGGGTCGGCTGGGTGAGCTCGGTCGGCAGCGACTCGAACGAATCGACGCTGTCGCCGACCACGATGCCCCCCGTCGCGACGAGAGGGAAGGCCGCCGCTGCCGCCAGGATCCCGGCCAGGACTCCACATGCGAGCAGGGCTATGCCGTCCCCCAGGGGACTTCGGTCGCGTCTCAACGTCTCCACCGCCTCAGATTAGAACGAACGTTGCGATAGCCGGGGGCGCTTTGTCGTCGAGTGCCCGGGTTTGATACGCCGCAAGCATTGAGACGAGATGCCCTCGTATCGCAATCGTTATTATCGCGAGGCGTCTTCGCGATCCAAGCCCTAGGGGTGAAGGCCTCCCGCAAAGTCCGATTTTCGTCTCGGAGAGTAGTCAAACACTTACAAGAGGTGTAGGGTCCGTTCTTGACGGCGACGTTGTGTGATCGAAAGATTACTGTTTCGGAGTCGTCGGGGGGTATGAAGGGAAAATCTCACGGGGAGGTCATGCAGATGGGACTGCTGATCGACTGGACAACCAAGGCGCTCTGCCAAGAGGGCGACCCGGATGCACTGTTCGTGCAGGGGGCTGAACAGAACAATGCGAAGAAGATCTGCCGCGGCTGTCCGGTCCGGCTCGAATGTCTCGCCGATGCGCTCGACAATCGAATCGAATTCGGGGTGTGGGGCGGCATGACCGAACGCGAACGGCGCGCACTATTGCGCAAACACGCCGACGTCCGCTCCTGGAGGTCGGTCTTCGAGGTGGCGCTGGAGGAAGAACAGCGAAGTGCGAGGAAATCCAGCCGCCGCCGCATTCCGGTGAACGTCAACTTCTTAGCGGCCCGCCGCCGCAAGGCGGCGAGCGGCCCACCGCGCCCGAGACGGAGAGCTCCGTCCGGGCGCGTTGTCATGTCCGCGCCCGCTCGCTTATCCACAGGTGAGGAAGGGAACCGTAACCGTCCCCCGCCCCCGCCGTCACAACAAGGACCAGCCAGAACACCGACCGCTCCGGCAGTTGTCCACAGGCGGAAAAAGAACCCTTGAACGTCTTGACGACGCGTGGGAGGGTCCATACAAAAACGGACACAGCCGCCCCATGACGGTCGTTCCTCTAGGTGGTCGGCAGGCCAGCGGTGCAGTGGGATCCGCGGACACCGCAGACAAGCTCGCGCGGGGTCGCCCCCCGCGCGGCGCCCGCCGACCACCGCCGCGGTAATCGATCGCGGGTGGGCCGGGCGCCCGGCCCACCCGCGATCACCCCCCCCTCGAGCAACCACGGCGGCTCGTGCGTTCTACGCGGCCGCGGCGGCACCGGCGGCCGTGGCACCGAAGTCCCGCAGGCCTTCGAGGTCGACCACCTCGGCGCCGAGCGTCGGCAGCCAGGCCTGGGGGATGTCCGGGCAGGCCGCGCCGTAGCGGGCCGCCACTCGCTGCTCGCTCGCGCGCCGTCGGGCCAGGTCGGCGTGGGTCCGCAGTGCCGCCGCCACCGGGCTGTCGGGGTCGTCCTCCTCCAGCGCCGCCGCGGCCCCCAGGGCCCGCTCTGCCGGCAGCGACGCCCCCACGGGCGTCAGGCGGTTCAGGATCATGCCGTCGAGCGGCATGCGCTCCTCGGTCAGACGCCGCGAGAAGTACACCGCCTCGTTGATCGCCGCCGGTTCGGGCGTGGCCACGACCAGGAACGACGTCTGGTCGCCCTGGAGGGCACGGAAGGTCGCCTCGGCCCGTTTGCGGAAACCGCCGAAGGTGTCCTCCAGGCTCGCGGTGAACTCGGCGACGTCGGTCAGGAGGTGCCCGCCGAGGATCTTGTTGAACACCCGTGTGAACACCGCGGCGCTCGCGCCCATGAGCGAGAGCATCGAGCGCCGCGAGCCCGGCGTGGAGGCGGACAGGAGGCGGATGATCCGGCCGTCGAGGAAGCGCGCCAGGCGGGCCGGCGCGTCGAGGAAGTCCAGGGCCGAGCGCGACGGCGGCGTGTCGAGGACGATCAGGTCCCACCGGCCCGAGGCCCGCAGCTGCCCGAGCTTCTCCATCGCCATGTACTCCTGCGTACCGGAGAAGGTCGAGGAGACCGCCTGGTAGAAGGGATTGGCGAAGATCTCGGCGGCCCGGTCGGGGGTGGTGTGGGAGGCGACCACGTCGTCGAAGGTGCGCTTCATGTCGAGCATCATCGCGTCGAGCGAGCCGCCTTCGAGGCCGTCCACCGGGCGCGGGGTGTTGTCGAGGGCCTCCATGCCCAGCGACTGGGCCAGGCGGTGGGCCGGGTCGATCGTGAGCACCACGGTGCGGCGCCCGTGGCGCTCGGCGGCCCGCAGCGCCAGCGCCGCGGCCGTGGTGGTCTTGCCGACGCCGCCGGAGCCGCAGCACGCGATGACGCGCTTGCCCTCGTCGCTCAAGAGGGTGTCGAGTTCGAGATCACTCGCCATGTCGCCTCCTTCGGGGGTCGGTGGATTCGGGGGGTGATTCGCCGGGGCCGTTGAGGCTTGCCCGCGGGCCGGGGTCGTTCGCCATGGGCGACCTCGTTCGGGGTCGGTTCGCCGGTGCCGCTGCAGGGCGCCCGCGGGCGCGGTCGCCCACCGTGGCCGCTTCTCCTTCGGGGTCGGTTCGCCGGGGCTGTTGAGGTTTGCGGTCACTCGCCATGGTCGTCTCCTTCGGGCTCCGCGGCCGCTCTGCGGGTCTCTCCGAGGCTCGTGCGCAGTGCGCGGGCGAGTTGGTAGAGGCCTGAGAGGTCGACGCCTTCGGGGAGGAGCGCGAGTTCGTCGATCGGGCGGCCGAGGCGCTCGAGGCGGTCCCGGTAGGCGTCGACCGCCTCGGTCTCGACGCGGCTCGCCGCGTACTCGTCGAGCAGGGCGTCGACGAGGCCGTCGTCGGACGGCAGTCCGGTTCGGCGCAGTCCTTCGCGCAGTTGTTCGGCGGTGACGTCGACGGTCTTGGTGCCCGCCACCTTGTTGAGCACGACGTGCCCCACCGGCAGGTCGGCGGCGAGGAGGTCGCGGTGGGCGTCGAGGGTCTCCTGTACCGGCATCGCGGCGGGGGTGGTGACCAGGTGGACGGCCGTGAGCGAGGAATGCAGCAGTCGCGCCACCGACCGCGAGTGCTTGCCGATGGGCCCGGTCTTGGCGAGCCTGCCGCTTTCGACGGTGACGTTCAGGAATTTCACGACTCTGCCGGTCGGCGGTGCGTCGAGCACGACCGCGTCGTAGGCCATCCGGCCCGCCTCGGTCCGCGAGACCGCTTCCTTGATCTTGCCGGTCAGCAGGATGTCGCGCAGTCCGGGCGCGATCGTCGTGGCGAAGTCGATCGCCCCGAACTTTCGCAGCGCCCGCCCGGCCGAGCCGAGCTTGTAGAACATGTCCAGGTAGTCCAGCAGCGCCTCGTCGGCGTCCACCGCCTGCCCGAACACTTCGCCGCCGTCGAGGCCCGCGGCCAGGTGCCGCTCGGCGTACGGCAGCGGGGCAGCGTCGAACAGCGGTGCGATGCCCTGGCGTCCTTCGACCTCCGCCAGCAGCACGCGGCGCCCGGGCCCGGCGAGGGCCAGTGCGAGCGCGGCGGCCACCGTGGTCTTCCCGGTACCGCCCTTACCGGTGACGATATGCAGTCGCGGCACGGGAGGAGCGGTGGCACTCATTCACCGGAGTGTAGTCACCTGACGGCCATATCGCACACTTGCCACTGCGGATCGGAGTCCTCGGCGACGAGCGTGAAAGTCCAGGTGACGGCCTCGCCGCCGGTGCTGAGCTCGGCGGTGACGGTGGCCTTGCCCACGCTGCGGCCGGTCTCGGTGACGTTCGACCAGTCCACGCCGGTCCGGTCGTTGATCGCCGCGAGTTCGGCGGTGGCCTCGCTGAGGTCGCGGTCGGCCTTGTCGGCGCACATCCATTCGCGTGCGCCCGGTGCGTCGTGGTCGTCGAGCAGTGCGCCGAGGAACTCCTCTACGGAGTGTTCGGGCGTGTCGGAGATTTCGGCGACGCCGGTGCCGGCGAACAGGTTCGTTCCGACCACGGCGACGGTGCCGGCGAAGGCGGCGGCCGCCGCGATGGTCAGGTAGGTCCACATGCGGCCGGTCCGGGCCGGCTCCTCGGGCGCCCGTTTCGCGTGGCCGGTCCGGTCCGGCCGGTCGCGTTCGGGGGCGGGTTCGCCGCGGTCCTCGTCGGGACCGGTGGCGCCGGCTCCCCTGTTCTCGGGCCGCTGGGCGACCGTGCTGTCATGCCGCTGGGCGGCGGTGTCTGGCGACACGGGTACTCCCTATGAGTGATTCACTGTTGGGGAGGCGACGCACTCTGAGCGTAGCGGTGCGACGTCGTCGAATCAAGACGCCGTACTGTGGGGCGCATGGATAAATGGGAGTACGCCACCGCACCGCTGCTGATCCACAACACCAAGCAGATCCTCGACATGTGGGGCGAGGACGGATGGGAGCTCGTCACGGTGCTGCCCGGTCAGAATTCGGAGCAGCTCGTGGCCTACTTCAAGCGCAAGCGGGAGCAGTAGATGGCCGGTGTCAGGGCGGCGCTCGAGCGCCTGGGCCTGACGCTGCCCGCCGTGGTGCCGCCGGTGGCGGCCTACCAGCCGGCGGTCAGGTCGGGCGATTACGTGTACGTCTCGGGTCAGCTGCCGATGGTCGAGGGCGAGTTGGCGGGGACCGGGAAGGTCGGCGGGGAGGTCGACGCCGAGCGGGCGTACGAGTTGGCGCGCATCTGCGCGTTGAACGGGCTCGCCGCGATCGCTTCGATCGCGGACTTGGAGGAGGTCGCGGGGATCGTGAAGCTCGCCGGTTTCGTCGCGTCCGCGCCCGGTTTCACCGGTCAGCCGGCGGTCGTCAACGGCGCCAGCGATCTGCTGGGTGAGGTGTTCGGGGAGGCCGGTCGGCACGCCCGCAGTGCCGTGGGCGTCTCGGAGCTGCCGCTGGGCGCGCCGGTGGAGGTCGAGCTCATCGCGGCGATGGCGCCGAGCGCGAAGGTGCGCCTGGTGTGATGGCGCAGTGTGGTGAGCGCCGTGTCATGCGGTTCGTGTGACGCGGGCCCGGCCGTCGGCTGGCGGCCGGGCCCGCGTTTTTCATCCGATCGGGGGAACGACTCGGGCTTCGACTTCGCCGAGGGCGATGGCGGTGCCGCGCGGTCCCGGCGCGGTCGCGGTGATCTTGACGATGTCGCCGTTGTGGAGCCGCCATCGCGGCGACGGGGCCTCCCCGCAGCCGAACAGCATGCCCGAGCGCAGGACCGAGCCGTTCGCGGTCAGTTGCGCGAGCTGCTGGGCGGGTGTCCAGTAGGAGTCGCCGAAGTCGGCGCCGGCCACTGACACGCCGTTCACTTCGATGTTCAACCGCAGGTCGAAGCCGTACCGGTCGGATTCCTTGAGGTAGGGCGGGATGTTCATGTCCTGTGCGGGCGCGGCGGTGCGGGCGGCGCCGAGCGCGTCGATGGGGGTGACCCAGGCGCTCATCGATGTGGCGAACGATTTGGACGTGAACGGGCCGAGCGCGTCGGTTTCGAGTTCGGCGAAGTCGCGGGCGGTCCAGTCGTTGAGCAGCACGGCGCCGAACACGTGCCGGTCGAAGGCGTCGGGGGTGACGGGGCGGCCGATCTCCGATTCGGAGCCGACGATGAAGCCGACTTCGGCCTCGATGTCGAGCGCGCCGGTGGGCCCGAAGACGATCTCGCCGCGTTCGTCGCGGCGGTGCCCGGTGGGCCGCACGAGGTCCATGCCGGAGGGGATGACGGTGGAGGCCCGTCCGTTCGAGCCGCGCGGCTGGGTGCGGGTGCCGGGGGCGTGCGAGGTGAAGTCGACGAAGTCGGTCACGAGCAGCGGTGCGTGCATTCTGGTGTCGGCGAGGGGGGTCAGCCACAGGCTCGCGGCGTCTTCCAGGCTCGGTTCGGTGAGCGCCTCCTGCACTTGGGCGCGCACTTTGGTCCACACGTCGCGGCCGAGGGTGAGCAGCCGGTTGAGCGCGGGTTCGCGCAGCGCGGTGCATGAGGCGCAGGTCTGGCAGTCGCCGGCGAGGACGGCTTTGTGCAGGTCGAGGACCTGGTCGGCGATGCGGACTCCGATGCGCGGCGTGGGTTCGTCGGCGGTCGAGAAGACCCCGTAGGGGAGATTGTGGACGTTGTACGGGCTCTGGTCGGCCCCGGGGACCCAGCTGTTCACGTTGTTCCTCCATCGTCGGTGCGCTTGCGGAGGATTAACGATCGCGGCCCGGCGAAGTCACTCGGCGCGTCGGTGCCGGCGCAGAACTGTGAACCAGCCCACCCAGGCGCCGATGGCGATGACGGCGAAGAACAGTCGGGCGCCGGTGTCGATGCCGGTGCCCAGCACCGCGGGGACGGCGAAGGCGACGGCGAGTCCGAGCAGGATCGACCGGCCGAGGGCGCCGCGGAAGAGGCCGGGGCCGTAGATCTTGGAGCGCCAGGTCGGGTCGTCGGGGTCGGCGTCGA
Organism: Glycomyces tenuis DSM 44171; assembly: GCF_000427885.1. Taxonomy (GTDB): domain Bacteria; phylum Actinomycetota; class Actinomycetes; order Mycobacteriales; family Micromonosporaceae; genus Glycomyces; species Glycomyces tenuis. The sequence goes on along the minus strand of NZ_ATYW01000005.1, from coordinate 259,225 downwards.
CGTAGTTCTGGACCCGGCGTCGCGCCTCGGGCGGCAGCCGCTGCCCGGGGGAGATGTCGGCCTCGGGGTCGAGGTCGACGGCGGCCTGCCGGGAGCGGCGGGCCAGGTCGTTCATGTCGAGGCTTTCGGCGACGGCGGCGAGCGTGAGGTGGGTGCGGGGCTGGTCGGGGGCGAGGTTGACGGCGTTCCAGGCGGCGTCGAGGGCGGGTTGGGCGGCGCCGGCGCGGCGGGTGATGAGCGCGTAGTGCACGTGGTGGATCCACGAGTCGCGGTCGAGGTCGAGCAGGCTCGCGGCGGCTTGGAGGGCCTCTTCGCGGCGTTCGGCGTCGGCGAGGGCGTAGCCGCGGACGATCATGGCGCGGCGGTGTTGGGGCTGGTGGGCGAGCGCGGCGCCGGCGAAGACGAGCGCTTCGTCGGGGTCGCGCTCGGCGAGGGCGACGACGCCGGCCATGGCGTTGGCGTCGGGATCGAGCGGGTCGAGGCGCAGCGCGGCGTCGACCTCGGTCCGCGCGTCGGTGATGTGGTCGAGGTCGTACAGGAGCTCGGCGCTCTTGAGATGCTCGGCGACGGTGCGCCGTTTGGGGTCGTCGTCCATGGGTTTCACTCTCGAATGGGAGTCAGAGCTGGTACAGCAACGCTACCGCGGTCGCGGCCAGGCCTTCGCCGCGTCCGGTGAAGCCCAGGCCGTCGGTGGTGGTCGCCGAGAGTCTGACGGGGGCGCCGACGGCGGCCTCGATGGCGGTCTCGGCCTCGGCGCGGCGGGGGGCGATCTTGGGGTGGGCGCCGATGATCTGCACGGAGACGTTGCCGATGCGCCATCCGGCTTCGTGGACGCGGCGCGCGGTCTCGCCGAGGAGGGCGGCGCCGGAGGCGCCGGCCCATTCGGGCCGGGTGGTGCCGAAGTTGGCGCCCAGGTCGCCGAGACCGGCGGCCGAGAGCAGCGCGTCGCACACGGCGTGCGCGGCGGCGTCGCCGTCGGAGTGCCCGGCCAGGCCGGGCGTGTCCGGCCATTCGAGGCATGCCAGGAGGCAGGGACGCTCGCTGTCGAAGCGGTGCACGTCGGTGCCGTGCCCGACGACCACGGGCGGGAATTCGAGATTCACTCGTGTGGAGTTCGTTGATCGAGCCGGAGGCTACTGGACGGGAGCCTCCGAGAGGAGGACTTTGTCGAGGACGTTCTCTGCTTCGTCCTTGACGCAGTCCTCAGCCAGCGCGATCTCTCCGACGAGGATCTCGCGGGCCTTGGAGAGCATGCGCTTCTCGCCGGCCGACAGGCCGCGCTCACGGTCCCTGCGCCACAGGTCGCGCACGACCTCGGCGATCTTCAGCGGGGAGCCGGAGGCGAGCTTCTCGACATTGGCCTTGTAACGTCGCGACCAGTTGGTGGGTTCCTCGGTGTGAGGGGCCCGCAGCACGTTGAAGACCTCGTTGAGGCCTTCCGCGCCGACGACTTCCCGGACGCCGACGAGTTCGACGTTCTTGGCTGGAACCTTGACCGTGAGGTCACCCTGCTCGACTCGCAGTACGAGGTATTCCTGTTCAATACCGCCGATGACGCGAGTTTCAACAGCTTCAACGAGTGCGGCCCCGTGGTGGGGGTAGACAACGGTCTCGCCGACACTAAAACCCATAGGATCGAAACCCCTTTCGCTGTGTCTAGCCTAACACGTCATCGGGGTTTCCCCCGACAGCGGATCGCCATAAACGCCCTGGTCAATTGGTATGTGACTGACTACTCTACGGCACCTTGGGGACCGGGAGCCGACAAGCCTGCGACAAATGAGGCCTGCGTCGCTCACTTGGACGGAGCGGCATTCGACGGCATTCGAGGCCGAGTCGAGTCTTTTTCATCGGCGCGGCGAGCCGCCTGTGAGACCCACTCCTCGGCCCGCGGCAGGTTGGGACAGCGCCCGTCGGCCCGTCGTCTAGGCTGTCGGCAGCATGCGTGTAGGACTCAGGGAGGACCACCAGTGGCCAGGGGAATCAGCACGGCGACCATCGCTCGTCGCGCGGCGGCGCTCGCGATCGCGGCGGCCGCTGCGACCGGGCTGTCGGCCTGCGGCGCGGGTCAGGTGACCCAGACCGACACCAAGCAGACGGCGATCGCCGGCGTCAACACCGACGAGGGCGAGCTGTCCCTGCGCGACCTCCAGGTCGAGTACTCCGCCGAGGGCTACGAGGCGGGCGGCACCGCGCCGCTGCGGCTGTGGATCGCCAACAACGGCGACGAGCCGGTCAGCCTGGTCGGGATCGAGACCGACGCGGCCGAGGGCGTCACCCTCGTCGATGGCGGCGAGCCCGGCGTCGACGTCGAGGAGACCACCGAGGCGCCCGAGAGCGAGGCGACCTCCGAGGCGCCCACCGGCGGCGAGGAGACCACCGACGGCGCGACCGAGGAGACCACCGAGCAGTCCACCGACGAGGCGACGGACGGCGCCACCGAGCAGGCGACCGACGAGGCCACCGAAGGCGCCACCGAGGAGCCGGCGGCCGAGCCCACCGAAGCGGAGTCCCCCGCGCTCGGCTTCGAGCCGATCGAGATCACCCCCGGCGGCTTCGTCCGCCTCGACCAGGGCGTCGAAGACGGCGACCACCTCGTGCTCGAAGGGCTCGCCGAGCCGCTCATGCCCGGCGAGAACATCACCGTGACCTTCGTGTTCTCGAACGGCCAGGAGTTCCCGGTCGAGATCCCGGTGACCCAGCCGCAGGTCGGCGACGAGGACGACCGCACGTACATGGAGCACCCCGGACCCGCCCACTAGGCCCGGTCCACCGAGGCCGCGGCCGACCGCGCCCGACTTCCACGGCTCCGCTCCCGCCCGGGGGCGGAGCCGCCTCGCTTCCTTCGGCTACTTCGCGAACGGCCAGCGCCGCTCGACGGTCTCGGCGCGGCCCCGGCGCTGGAAGTAGGCCTCCAGCGAGGCCGCGTCCTCGGCGTGCCAGCGCACCTGCGCCCGGTGGAGCTCCGCCGGCTCCATGCCGCCGACCTCGGGGAAGCGGGCGCCGATGACCCGCGCCAGCGCCACCGTCGCCGCCGCGTCCCCCGCCGCCGAGTGCGCCTCGTCGAGGGCCACGCCGTAGTGCGCGCAGCTCGCCCCGAGGGTGCGCTTGCCCTTGCGGAAGCGGTCCACCCGCTTGTCGAGCACCGCCGGGTCCACCACCGCCATCCGCTCCCAGTCCGGCGCGTCGATCCCGTGCCGTTCGAGCTCGAACGCCAGCATCGTGAAGTCGAACCCGGCCCGGAACGCCACCACCGGCGTGCCCGCGTCGATCGCCGCGGCCAGGCTCGAGGCGATCTCGGCCAGCGCCTTCGCGGGCGGCTCCCCGTCGGCCTTGACCCGCTCGTCGGTGATGCCGTGGACGCGCGAGGCGCCCGGCGGGATCGGGATGCCCGGGTCGATCAGCCACGTCTCGCCCATCCACGCCGGCGGCGGCTCGCCGGGCCCGGCCGGGGCGACGGTCACCAACGCGGCCTGCACGATCCGGTCGGCGGCGCAGACGACGCCCGTGGTCTCCGTGTCGAAGCCCAAAAGCGGACCTTCATACCAATGCACGCTCATGGCGCCACCTTAACCGCCGGGTGTGACAAGGCCCCGATACGATCGCTGGCGTGCGTTTAAGCGCGCAAATCCCTTCTTATGCCCATAAGCGATCCCCTGGAGGAGCATTGGACTTTCTCGATCCCGTCATCGACGCCATACAGTCGTGGGCGGACGGACTCAACGAGGACTACGGCGAGGGCGTCGGCAAGGTCAGCGAATTCGTGTGGGGCCCATGGCTGCTCATCCCGCTGCTGGTCCTCGTCGGCGTCTACCTGACGACCCTGCTCGCGGGCATCCAGTTCCGCCGCCTCGGCTACGGCCTGTGGCTGGCGCTGTTCAAACGCCACGAGAACCGCGACTCGGACGGCGACATCAGCCACTACCAGGCCCTGTCGGTGGCCCTGGCCGCCACCGTCGGCGTCGGCAACATCGGCGGCGTCGGCGCCGCCATCGCCCTGGGCGGGCCCGGCGCCCTGTTCTGGATGTGGGTGACCGGCCTGGTCGGCATGGCCACCAAGTACTCCGAGGCGGTCCTCGGCGTCAAGTTCCGGCAGACCAACCGCAAGGGCCAGAAGACCGGCGGCCCGCAGTGGTACCTCTCGGAGGGCATCAAGGGCCCGCTCGGGAAGGTCCTCGCGATCGCCTTCGCGATCTTCGCCGTCGTCGCCAGCTTCGGCATCGGCAACGCCGTCCAGGCCGGCAACGTCGCCGGGGCCGTCCAGGCCCAGCTGCCCGAGGACACCTTCTGGACGCCCGCGTGGACCGGCGTGACCATCCTCGTCCTGGTCGGCCTGGTCATCCTCGGCGGCATCAAGTGGCTCGGGCGCGTCGCCTCGGCGCTGGTGCCGTTCATGATCGTCTTCTACATCGCCGGTTCGCTGGCGGTCCTGGTGCTCAACGTCGACGCGATCGGCGGTGCCTTCGCCGACATCTTCGAACAGGCGTTCAGCGGCGGCGCGGCGGTCGGCGGCTTCACCGGTGCGGCGATCCTGACCGTCATCCGCGCCGGCGTCTCCCGCGGCCTGTTCTCCAACGAGTCCGGCCTGGGCACCGGCGGCATCGCCGCCGCCGCGGCGAAGACCGACCAGCCGGTGCGCCAGGGGCTGGTGTCGATGACGCAGACGTTCATCGACACGCTCATCGTCGTCACCCTCACCGGCCTGGTCATCGTCGTCAGCGGCGTGTTCGGCACGACCCACGTCGTCGACGGCGAGGAGCAGCTGCTCGGCGACGCCGCGCTCACCAGGCTGGCGTTCGAGACCGGCCTCGGCGGCGTCGACACCACCGGCGGCACCATCGGCGGCCTCATCGTCACCGTCGCGATCGCGACGTTCGCGTTCTCCACGCTCATCGGCTGGTCCTACTACGGCGAGAAGTGCCTCGAGCGCTTCCGCGGCGACTGGCTGATCCTGCCGTACCGGATCGTGTTCATCCTGGTCGCCTACCTCGGCGCGGTCACCAGCCTCGACCTGCTGTGGGCCTTCTCGGACATCGCCAACGGCCTGATGGCGCTGCCGAACCTCATCGGACTGGTGATCCTCTCGCCGCTGGTCTACCGCGAGACCAAGCGGTTCTTCGACCGGCCCGACTGGCGGATGCTGCCCACGGACGCCGCCCTCGACGAGAAGGGAGGCGCCCCCGAGCCGGCGGGCGGGCCCAAGTCGGATTAGACCGCTGTCGGACACCGCGCATAGCATGGTGGCCATGTCTGAGACCCGGCCCGGCGCAGCGACATTGGAGGCGGTCCTCGAACGCGTCACGTACGCCAACGAGGAGACCGGCTACACCATCGCCCGCGCCTCGGCCGCCGGGTCGGGCTCGGACCTGCTCACCATCGTCGGTCCGCTGCTCGGTGCCCAGGTCGGGGAGAGCCTCGACCTGACCGGGCGGTGGACCAGCCACCCCAAGTACGGCCGCCAGTTCGAGGTCTGGTCCTATCGGACGGTCCTGCCCGCCACCGTCCAGGGCATCGAGCGCTACCTCGGCTCGGGGCTGATCAAGGGCATCGGCCCCAAGACCGCCGAGAAGATCGTCGCGCACTTCGGCGCCGAGACCCTCGATGTCATCGACGCCGACCCCGGGCGGCTCATCGAGGTGCCCGGCCTGGGGCCCAAGCGCACCAAGTCGATCGCGGCGGCCTGGGAGGAGCAGCGGGCCATCAAGGAGGTCATGGTGTTCCTCCAGTCCGTCGACGTCTCCACCTCACTGGCCGTGCGGATCTACAAGCAGTACGGGGACGCCTCGATCGGCGTGGTCAAGAACGAGCCGTACCGGCTGGCGAACGAGGTGTGGGGGATCGGCTTCAAGACCGCCGACGCCGTCGCCCGCGCCGTCGGCATCGCCCACGACGCGCCCGAGCGGATCAAGGCCGCGCTCCAGTACACGCTCTCGGAGGCCGGCGACGCCGGGCACTGCTTCCTGCCCGCGCCGAACCTCGTGGCCGACACGGTCGAGCTGCTCGGTTTGGAGCCCGGGCCGGTCGCCCAGGCGCTCGAGGCGCTCGCCGCCGACGGCGAGCGCGTCATCGCCGAGGAGGTCCCCGTCGGGGACTCGACGGTGCCGGCCCGCTACCTCGCGCCGTTCTACCACGCCGAACGCGGCCTGGCCGCCGGGCTGCTCGGCCTGCTGCGCGCCGAAGGGGACCGGCTGGGCGTCTTCGCCGGCGTCGACTGGGACAGGGCCTTCGCGTGGCTGCGGCGCAGGAGGGACGCCGAGCTCGCGCCCGAGCAGGCCCAGGCGGTGCGCCTGGCGCTGACCGAGAAGGTCGCGGTCCTCACCGGCGGGCCCGGCTGCGGCAAGAGCTTCACCGTCTCGGCGATCGTCGACCTCGCCCGCGCCAAGGGCGCCAAGGTCATGCTCGCCGCCCCCACCGGCCGGGCCGCGAAGCGCCTCGCCGAGCTCACCGGCTTCGAGGCCACCACGCTGCACCGGATGCTCGAACTGCGGCCCGGCGGCGACGCCGCCTACGACCGCGACAAGCCGCTGGACGTCGACCTCCTCGTCGTCGACGAATCATCCATGTTGGACACGATTTTGGCGAACAAGCTCGTCAAGGCCATCCCCGAGGGGGCGCACCTGCTGCTCGTCGGCGACGTCGACCAGCTGCCGAGCGTCGGCGCCGGGGAGGTCCTGCGCGACGTCCTCGCCGCCCCGGCCGTCCCGCGCGTGCGCCTGACGCGGATCTTCCGCCAGGCGGCCGAATCCGGGGTGGTCGCGAACGCCCACCGCGTCAACGGCGGCGAGTTCCCCGCGCTGGAGGGCTACGACGACTTCTTCTACTTCGCGTGCGACGACAACGAGCTCGTCGCCGACCGCGTCGTCGACATCGTGGCCCGCCGCATCCCCGCCAGGTTCGGGCTGCACCCGGTGCGGGACGTCCAGGTGCTCGCCCCCATGCACCGCGGCGGGCCCGGCGCCGGGAACCTCAACCTCCGCTTGCAGGAGGCCCTCACACCCGGCCGCGAAGGCATGCCCGAACGCCGCTACGGCGGGCGCGTCTACCGCGTCGGCGACAAGGTCATCCAGATCCGCAACAACTACGAGAAGGGCAGGAGCGGCGTCTTCAACGGCACCGTCGGCGTCGTCGAGGCCCTCGACCTCGAGGCGCAGACGCTGCGGGTGCGCACCGACGAGGACGAGGAGGTCGACTACGACTTCGCCGAGCTCGACGAGCTCGTCCACGCCTACGCGATCACCGTGCACCGCTCCCAGGGCAGCGAATACCCGGCGGTGGTGGTCCCGGTGACCACGAGCGCGTGGACCATGTTGCAGCGCAACCTGATCTACACGGCCATCACGAGGGCGAAACGGCTCGTGGTGCTCGTCGGCTCGAAGAAGGCCCTCGCGGTGGCCGTGCGCACCGCCGGCACCGGCAAGCGCCACACGGGCCTGACGCACCGCCTCGCGGCTTGAGCGCTAGATCTCCGTGATGCGCGCGGCGGCGCCGGCCGCCGTGAGCCTGCGGTGGGCCTCGCTCGCCGTGCCGTGGTCGACCCCGGACAGGAGCGTCGACGGCACGCCGTCGGCCAGCTGCTTCGCGGGGAGGAGCCCGAGCCCGGTGACGGCCCGGATCTCCTTGACGACGCGGACCTCCGCGCCGCCGACCCCGTCGAGCGTGAGCGTGTACCGGCCGGGCGTGCCGGGCTGCTCGACCACGGCGAGCGGGCTGCCGTCGGGGTTCTCGTACACGATCCGATTGCCCGAGCCGGTCCGCTTCGGCGCGCCCCGGCGCGCCATCACCGCGACGGCGGCTCCGAGGAGCACCGCGCCGCCGGCGAGCGTCGCGTACAGCGCGGGCGACACGCCGCTACCGGTAGTTGGTGAACTGGAGCGCGACGTCGAGGTCCTTGCCCTTGAGGAGCCGGATGACCTCTTGGAGGTCGTCGCGCTTCTTGCCGGTGACGCGGAGCTTGTCGCCCTGGATCTGCGGCTTGACGCCCTTGGGGCCCTCGTCGCGGATGATCTTGCCGATCTTCTTGGCGTGCTCCTGCGAGATCCCCTGCTGGAAGGCGACGTCGATCTTGGACTCCTTGCCCGACTGGCGCGGCTCGGAGGCCTCCATGGCCTTCAGCGAGATGCCGCGCTTGATCAGCTTCTCCTTGAGCACCTCGAGGGCGGCCTTGACGCGGTCCTCGGTCTCGGCGGACAGGACCGCGGCCTCCTCGCCGCTGCGTTCGACGCTGGCGCCGGTGCCGCGGAAGTCGAACCGGGTCGACAGCTCCCTCTGGGCCTGATTGACGGCGTTGTCGAGCTCGGCCAGGTCGATCTCGGAGACGATGTCGAACGAGGCGTCAGCCATGGAAACCAGTCCTTCCGGTCGGTAGGGGCGACGGGCGTCAAGCTTAGTCGGGCGCCGCGCCGCGCTCGCGGACCGGTCTCGGCCCGCCGCCGCGCGTCGCACTGCCACGCGCCCACCGGCGGAGGGCGAGTGAACGCGATCTCATCGGAGGAGAACCCGCTTGCGCACACCCACCCGCATGACGCTATCCTTGCTCTCGCCACACAGCACGGCAGGTTGCCCGAGCGGCCAAAGGGAGCTGACTGTAAATCAGCCGGCATTGCCTACGTAGGTTCGAATCCTACACCTGCCACCCGTGAAGAAACGGCCCGTGACCTGGGGAAACCCGGGCGCGGGCCGTGCTGCTGCCCGCTGCTAGGCGGCGAGCACCGGGGTGTGCGGCAGCCACGCCACGACCTGCCAGCCGCCGCCCGGCCGCGGCTCGGCCCGCAGCTGGCCGCCGACGGCCTCCACCCGCTCGCCGAGGCCCAGGAGCCCCATCCCGCCGCCGGACTCGGCCAGCCTCTTGCGCGCGGCCCGCCCGTCGTCGCGCACCGACACCTCCAGGCCCTGCGAGCCGGCCGCCGCCACCACGACCCGCACCTGCCTGGCGTCCTGGGCGTGCTTGCGGACGTTCGTCAGCGACTCGCGCACGATCCGGTGCGCCGTCGCCGCGATCTCCGGCTCGACCTTCCCCGCCAGTTCGGGGGAGATGAAGCAGGACGCGTCGGTGCCCTCCCGGCTGAACCGCTCCACCAGGTCCTCGATCTGCGCCAGGTCGCCCAGCGGGTTCACCCCGGCCCCGGCGTCCTCGGCGCGGAGCATCTTCACCATCCGCCGCATCGACGCCAGCGACGCCAGGCCCGCCTCCTCGATGTCGGCGAACGCCTTGCGCGGGTCGGTGTCGGTGACCTGCGCGGCCTGCGCGAGCACCACCATCCCGGTGACGTGGTGGGCCACGAAGTCGTGCATCTCCCGGGCCAGCTCCATGCGCTCGGCGCGCCTGACCTCCTCTTGCGTCTCGCGGCGCAGCCTGTCCAGGCCACGCAGGTAGGCGCCGAAGCCGATCACGGTCGACAGGGCCATCAGGTACATGAACGTCCCGCCGACGATCGAGCCCGGGTAGACGAAGAACCGCAGGCCGATCACGCCGATCGCCGCGCCGAGCACGAACGCGACCCATCGGCCCGGCGGCGCGTCCCAGGTGCGGATGGTGAACAGCATCAGCAGCAGCAGCGCGAAGCTCTCGGCCACGCCGATCCCGCGGTCGTAGTCCGTCCATGACGGCAGCGACGCCAGCGTTACCGCCAGGGAGGCGATCGCGGCCGCGGCGATCCACCGCTTGCGGCCGGGCCGGTAGTACACGTACACGCCGATCGCGAACATCGACGTCGCCGCCTGCGCCATGCCGAACGGCGAGAGGATCGGCAGATTCTCGAAGCCGATGCTCGACAGCGACTCGGCCAGCAGTGTCAGCCCCAGACCCGAGACGATGCCGATCTTGAGGGTGCGCATGCTCAGCCGGGTCATGCGGACACTCCAGCTGGGTTTCGAGCTCATGCCATCGAACCTAGCCCGGAAAAACGCCGCCTCCGCCGAACGGCCGACCCGCCCGGCCCGAAACCGGCCATCGAGCCGAAGGCGCGGCCCCGCCCGCGCGGCGACAGTGGTGGCATGAACGGATTCCTCGACGTCGGCATGGCCGTCAGCCTCGCCCTCAGCGCCGCGTTCCTCCTCTCCGGCGCCGTCCTCCCCTTCATCTCCATCGAGCGAAAGGACCACCGATGAGCGCGCCCATGCTCACCGCCCACGGTCTCCGCAAGCGCTACGGCACCGCCGTGGCCCTCGGCGGCGTCGACTTCGCCGTCGCCGGCGGCGAATCGGTGGCCGTGACCGGGCCGTCCGGCTCGGGCAAGTCGACCCTGCTGCACTGCCTGGCGGGGGTCATCCGCCCCGACGAGGGCGAGGTGCGGCTGTTCGGCGAGCGCGTCGACACGCTCTCCGAACGCGAACGCAGCCACCTGCGGCGCACCAGGTTCGCGTTCCTGTTCCAGTTCGGGCAGCTGCTGCCCGAACTGCCCGCCGAGGAGAACGTCGCGCTGCCGCTCATGCTCGGCGGCACGCCCCGCCGCAAGGCCCTCGGCCCCGCCCGCGACCGGCTCGCCCAGCTCGGCCTGGCCGGCAAGGAGGACCGCCGCCCCGGCGAGCTGTCCGGCGGCGAGGCGCAGCGCGTCGCGCTCGCCCGCGCCCTGGTCGTGAACCCCGCCGTCGTGTTCGCCGACGAGCCGACCGGCGCGCTCGACCGCGCCACCGGCGACCAGGTGATGGGCGTCCTGCTCGACACGGTGTCGCAGCTCGGCGCGGCCCTGGTCGTCGTCACCCACGACCCGCTCATCGCCGCCCGCTGCACCCGCACCATCGTGATCCACGACGGCCTGCTCCACGGCGGCGACCTGGCGGAGGCCCGCCGATGACCGAGCTCGCCTGGCGCCTGACCCGGCTCGGCGGGCGCGGCGCCGTGCTCAGCACCGGCCTGACCGCCCTGGCCGTCGCCGTGGCGACGCTGCTGCTCCAGTTCGCCGTCGCCGGGAACTTCGCGTTCGCCGAGCGCGCCGAGCGCACCGAATGGCGCGCCCCGGTGGCCGCCGAGGACGGCTCGGCGATGATCGCCACCGCCGTCGACTACCTGGGCGGCGACGCGATCGCCCGCGTCGACCTGGCGAAGCTCGACGAGAGCGCGCCCGCCCCGCCCGGCCTGGAGTCCTTCCCCGCTCCCGGCGAGGTCTGGGTCTCGCCGGCGCTGGCCGAGCTCCTCGAAGGCGTCCCCGACGAGGACTTCCTCGACCGCTACGAGGGGACGATCGCCGGGACCGTCGGCGACGAGGCCCTCGCCCACGGCGGCGAGCTGCTGGCCGTGGTCGGCCGCGAGGCCGACGACGCCGCCATGACCACCGAGCGGTCCGACGGCGACATGGTCTCGCCGACGGCGATCGACGGCTTCGACGAAGGCGCCCCCGGCTTCGTGTACGCCTTCTACCAGGTCCTCATGGTCCTGGCGACGATCCTGATGGCCGTGCCGGTGGCGGTCTTCGGCGCCGCAGCGGCCCGCCTGACCGTCGCCAGGCGCGACGAGCGGCTCGCGGCCCTGCGGCTCATGGGCGCCACCCCCGGGCAGGTGGTGCGGCTGACCTTGATCGAGACCGTGCTCGCGGCAGTGGCCGGGTCCGTCGCGGGCACGCTGCTGTGGACGGCGTCCACGCCGCTGGTCGCGCTCATCCCGATCGACGGCGGTTCCTGGTACGTCGCCGACCTGTGGGCCGGCGCGCCGTGGATGGCGGCCGTCGCGCTGACAGTGCCGCTCCTGGTGGCCGTATCGGCCGTCGTCGGCCTGCGGAGCGTCGTCATCAGCCCGCTCGGCGTCGCCAGGCGGGTGCGGCCCAAGGGGCTGCGGTCGATCCGTCTGGTGGTCTTCGCGTTGTGCGCCGTCGCGTTCATGGTCGGCACGCAGGTCGTCAGCGGCAGCGACATGATCGTCGTCGCGGTCCTGCTCGGTCTGCTCGCGGCCACCGTCGCGGCGGTGAACCTGGTGGGGCCGTGGATCGTGCAGAAGATGGGGAGGACGCTGGCGCGCACGGCCCGGGGCCCGGCCCGGATGCTGGCGGCCCGGCGGCTGAGCGAGGACCCCAAGGCGGCGTGGCGGGCCGTCGCGGGCGTGGCGATCGCCGGGTTCATTGCCGGGTCGGTGGCCCTGTTCCCGCTGGTGCAGAGCGACACCGAGCCGGAGGCGACCGAGACGGTCACGGCGACCGTCGCCGCCGAGGACGCCGACGAGCTCACCGCGCGGGCCGAGGCCGCCCTCGCGGGACTGGCCGAAGTGGAGCTCGTCGAGCGGGCCGACCCGCTCGACGAGTCCGAGACGATCGCCGAGGTGAGGGCCACGACGTCCGGTGACGAGGTCGAGCGCGTCAGGAGCGTCCTCACCGCGACCCTGGCGGGGGACCCGCCGCAGCGCGAGGTGGACGAGACGATCCTGTCGAACCGGCTCGTCGGCAGCATCCGCGTCGGCGTCACCGTCGTCCTGGCCGTCGTGTTCGCGACCGCGGCGGTCTCGGCGGGGATCTCCGCGATCGGCTCGGTCCTGGACCGGCGCAAGACCTATCGACTGCTGCACCTGTCGGGGACGCCGCAGCGGGTGCTGGACGCGGCCAGGCGCCAGGAGACGGTCCTGCCGCTGGCGCTCATCGGCGGATCCTCGGTGCTGGCCGGGATGCTGATCACCTCGCCGCTGATCGGTGCGATGGGACTGGACGTGAGCGGAGTGCTGATCCTCGCGGTCACGCTCGCGGTCGGCGCGGCGGCGGTCATCGGCGCCGGCGCGGCCTCGCGGCCGCTGCTGCGCTCGGTCATGGCCGACGTCAGCCCCCGGCCCGACTGAACGCGGGCCGCCGCCCGGCCGGGCGGCGGCCGTCGGTCGTCCGAAGTCGGTCGGAAACGGCTCGGGCCCCGGTGCCGGGACCGCGGTCCCCGCATCAGAGCCCGAGCCGGGATCGTCGCCGTGCGTCGCGATCAGCGGAACGCGGCGACGTTCCGATGCGCCCAACCGGTGAACGCGTTCGGCCGGCGGCCGGTCACCGTCTCGACATCGGGGCTGATGGTTCGCTCGGCGTCGTTCGGTTCGCCCAGGACCTGCAAGGTTCCCTCCACGACCTCCGCGGGCCAGAACCGCGTCAGCGCCTCGAACGCCTCGTGCTCGGTCTGCTCGATGAACCGGACCGGTTCGCCCAGCGCCTCGCCGATCGCCTTCGCCTGGTCCCGCGGGGTGACCAGGGCCGGGCCGGTCAGGGTGTAGGTCAGCCCGGCGTGTCCGTCCCCGAGCAGCGCCGCCGCCGCGACCGCTGCGATGTCGGCGGGATCGATCACCGGCAGCCCGACATCGCCGAACGGCGCGGTGATCGAACGGGAGGCGCGCACCGACTCGGCCCACAGCAGCGCGTTGGAGGCGAAACCGCCGGGCCGCAGGACGGTCCATTCCAGACCGGATTCGGTGACGGGGCGCTCCATCGGCTCCAGCCCCTCCTCGGGGCGGCTTCCGACACGTTGGGAGGAGACCAGCACGGCTTTCTCGATCCCGGCGGTCTTGGCGGCGTCGACGATCGCGGTGAGGTCGAACTGCGGGCCGGGGGCCATCAAGAACAGCTTGTCGGCGCCGTCGAAGGCCGGCTTGAGGCTCGCCGGGTCGGCGGGGTCGGCCCGGACCCAGGTGACGGCGGCGGTCGATTCGTGGTGGCTTCGAGACAGGGCGGTGACGGATTCGCCCGCGGCGCAGAGGGCTTCGACCAGCGGACGTCCGATGTTGCCGGTGGCTCCGGTGACGACGATCATGTTCGCTCCTTCCGGTTTTCGTGGTGGGACCAAAGGTAGGGACCGTGCTTACTTTCCGGAAGGACATACCTTGAAGTAAGCTCATGACGTGGCGGGAGGAAATCAGGTCACCGAATGGGGTCCGCCCGACGGCAGTGAGGTGTTTCACTCCAACTGCCCGGCGAGGCAAGTGCTCGATCATGTCACCAGCCGCTGGGGCGTGTGGGTGTTGATCGCGTTGCGCGAGAAAGCGCTGCGGTTCTTCGAACTGCGCGAGCGGATCGAGGGCATCAGCGAGAAGATGCTGTCGCAGACCCTGCGCAACCTCGTGCGCGACGGCCTGGTCTGGCGCGAGGTCGAGCCGACCGTCCCGCCGAAGGTCACCTATGGCCTGACGCCCCTGGGCGAGGGCACCGGCGAGCCGCTCGCGGCCATGTTCGAGTGGATCAGGGACAACGCGCACCAGATCCAGCAGACCCGGGCCGAATTCGACGGCCGCAACGACTGACTCGACAGCCGCACCACCTGGCGACCCGGTCACTGACTGGCTCGAACACCAAAGGACGCGTGCTGCCGGATCCGCTCGACGGGTTCGGTCCGCGGCGGATCGGCTTCGGATCCGAGTCGGCGGTGAAGACCCGGCCCGCCCCGAACCGGAACCGCCCCACCGACAAAGCACTTGCGATCGGCCGTGTCGCGCCGCCGCCCGCGTCCGCGAAGGGCGCTCAGTCGGATCTCCTCGGGGATGTCGGGAAACCGGCCCCGCTGTCGGCACCGCGAACCCATGAGGCGGGGCGCCCACCTCAGGGGCGCGCGGCGGCCATGGGGAGAACGGGCGGAGCGATTTGTGCGAACATTGGCGTGACGACCACATCCCTTGGAGTTGCGATGCCCGACGAGTCCAATGAGCGCGATGCGACCCGCGGCGAGTCCATCGAGCCGACCGGGCCCGTCGAGTACTCGAACTACTTCGACGACACCGAGATCCACAACTTCGTCCAGGCGCACCGCATCGAGATGGGCGCCCTGCGGCCCGCCAAGCCGCGCGAGGCCCCGCTCCCGCCGCCCCACTGGGTCGACCGCGAACAGGCCCTGGCCGAACTGCGGGACCACCTCGGCTCCGGCCGCCGCACTCCGATCGTGGTCACCGGTCCGGCGGGCGCGGGCAAGTCCTCCCTCGCGGCGATGCTCGCCGTCCTGCTCGAAGAGCGCTTCGCCGACGGCCAGCTCTACGTCGACCTCGGCCGCGACGACCCGCTGACCGCCATGCGCTCGGCGCTCGGCCGCCTCGGGGAACCCAAGGACCAGCTGAGCGACACCCTCACCGGCCTCACAGCGCAGTACCGCTCCGCGACCCGCGACAAGGCGCTGCTGGTCATCGTCGACGAGGCGCCCTCCCGGGAAGCGGGCCTCCTGTTCGAACCCGCTTCGCGCGCCGCCGGATTCATGGTCCTCGGGCAACGGTGGCCCCGCGACCTCGACGCGGTCGTCCACCACGTGCGCGACCTGGAGGCCGAGCACGCCGCGAAGCTGCTGGTGAACACCTGCCCGTGGCTGACCGCGGCGGAGGCCGAGGAGCATGTCGCCGGCCGCGAGTGGCGGCCGGAGCGGGTTCGCCATCTCGCGGGCCTGCTCAGCGCCCGCCACCGGTCCCGAGCCGGTTCGGAGCTCGGACGCGAGTCGGTCGCCGCGTATTCCACAGAAGACTTCATCGACGCCACCTACCGCGCGCTGAGCGAACCGGCCGCGTGGCTGTACCGCTTCCTGGCGGCGCTGCCCGGCGAGGAGTTCGACGGCGACATCCTGGCCGCGCTCAGCGCCGCGGACGACACGGCCTTCCAGGAACTGGTCGACGCGCAACTGGTGACCCGCGTCCGGCCCGACCGCTACCGCCTCGAAGGCGACGCGGGCCGTTCCGATCGGGTGCTGCCGGTGGACCTCACCGCGGCCCTCCAGGTGTCGCTGCGCTGGCATGTGAAGCGGGCGCAGCTCGCCGACCGGAAGGTCATGGGCGAGCAGCGGCTCCGCCTCGGGACGGTGCCCGCCGAGATCGACTGCCCCGCTTTCGAGTCCTCCGGCGCGGCGCTGGCGTGGCTCCACGACAACCACCGGACGCTCATCGGCTTCGTCCGCACCGCGGCGCTGCTCGGCCGCCGGGAGGAGTCGTGGGCGCTCGCGGAGGCGATGTGGGCCTTCTTCACGAACCTTTCCTATCCGGAAGCCGCCGAACGCTGCTACCGGGTGGCAGCCGAGTCCGCGGACGAACCGGCCGCCAAGGCCCGGATGCTGATATGCCTCGGCCGGACGCTGATCGACCTGCACGAAGACGACGAGTCCGAACGGGTCCTGTCCGAGGCGGTGAGCCTGGCGAACGCCGAGGGCGACCGGGCGCTGCTCGGATCCGCGACCGAACAGCTCGGATGGCTGTCCTACCGGCGCGGCCGCTTCCTCGAGGCCGAGGCCATGTACACCGCGGCCCTGGAGATCGCCGAGCAGGGCGGCCGCCGCCGCGCGCAGGCGCTCCAACTGAAGCTCCTGGGCCTGGTCTACCGCGACCTCGGCGAGCCGGATCGGGCGCGCCTGCGCTTTGCCAAGGCGCTGGCGATCTTCATGCAGATCCAGGATGCGCGCAACATCGTGATCGTGCGATTCGAACTCGCGGCGCTCGGAGCCGCCGCCGGTGAGCCGGGAGCCGTCGCCGACGCCGACACGGCCATCGGCTATCTGCGGGATCTCGGCCTGGAGCGTTCCGCCGGCGAAGCGCTGGAGCGGCTAGGCGGCATCCTCGGCGGTGATGAAGGCCGGACCAGGCTCGAAGCGGCGCTGGAGATATACGAGCGTCTCGGCAGCGGACAGGCCGGGAGCGTCCGAGCCCTGCTCGGCTAGGCGCTCGTAGACCGCCGAAGGGATCAGGTCGAGTTGCGCGGGCCGGGCGCCGACGCGCAGGACCGTGCCGTCGCGCACGGCGATCATGACCTCGCCGGCGCCGACGCGCGCACTCGCCACGGTGCACACCGGATGCGCTTCGAGCATGGCTCGCAGCGTCTGCCGCGCCATCGCCGGATCGACCGTCCCGCGGTGCCGCACCAGCACGTTCGCGGCCGAGCGGAGCCGTCCGTCGCGGCAGGTGACGTCCGCCGCCAGGTGGCCTTCGCCGGGTTCGGGAACCGAGGCCGGGCGCCGCTCCCATGCCGCGCCCGCGGTGGTCGGCCGCGTCCGGCAGCGCCATGCGCGGGTGTCGCGGTGCTCCGGGACCGGTGCCGGGAGCGGCAGCGGCTCGGGTTCGACGAGCTCGAGGGCGTCCAGTCCGATGAGGCGGTATACGGCCTCGGCGAGCAGGAACGGCGCGCCCGGTTCGGGTTCGGCGAGCGCGTCGGCGAAGTCGAAACCGACCGGTCCGGCCTCGATCGCCGCGCGGATCTGCGGGGCGGCGGGTGCGTTCGGCTCGAACCGCGGAGCGATCCGGCCGAACCGCGCCAGCGGCACGTCCGGCGGCATGCCCGCGAACCCGAAGGACGCCAGCAGGACCGGCACGCCCATCGCGGCGGCCGTGAACGTCACCGAGCCGTGGTCGCCGATGAGGCAGTCGGCGGCGAGGACGAGCGCCCTCCATCCTTCTTCGGGCGGAATCATGATCAGACCGTTGTCGACGTAGGGGCGCAGGGACTCGACCGGGTGCGGGGCCTCGCCCACCTCGTCGTTGGGGTGGGGGACGAACGCGAGCTTGAACTCGTCCATGGGCAGCTCGCCCAGGAGCTGCTCGGGGAGCGTCGTGGACTTGCGCGTCAGCGCCGACCGGTCCCATGAGGATGAGATGACGACGAGGCGCCGGTCCGGCCCGACGCCGAAGGCGCGGCGGTAGTCCTCGCGAAGGTGGGCGCTGCGGCGAAGGCGGTCGAGGCACAGGTCGCCGATGACTTCGGCGTTGCCCGTGGCTGTCGGGCAGTCGATCGCGAGGCGCTTGGCGGCGGCCGGGCCGGGCAGGGCCAGGAAGGACGGGACTTGGCCCTGCGGGCCGAGGATCTGCTCGGGGGAGAGGCCCGACACTCCGCTCAGCTCGGCGCGGAGGCGGTTGTGACCGGCGCCGTGCGGGAGGCTGAGGACCGGGGCGCCCGCCTCGTAGAGGCACGGGTCGGGGCTGGAGGTGACGATGAGGTTCGGACGCAGGACTTTCGCGGTGTCCCAGGGGTGGAGGTCGATGCCGACGCGGCGGGCGAAGACGGGCGCCCCCGGCTCGAAACGGGAGCCGGGGATGAGCGCGTAAGCGACGGCGATGCGGGGGTCGTGGGCGATGAGCGGCGCGACGTCGAAGTACAGGCGGGCGAGGGCCTGGGAGGTGCGGCCCGCGAGGATGAGGAGCCGTTCGCTCGGGCCGAGGGTGCTGGGGTGCTGGGGTGCTGGGGTGCTGGGGTGCTGGGGTGCTGGGGTGCTGGTGCTCATTCTACTGGAAAACGGCCCTGGATCGTTGGAACGCGACGGCGTGTCACGTCTCGATTTTAACGGGCGACTCAGCGTTGCCGCGGCGTCTGGATCCCCGGTGTTCCGGGCCCCGGGCGCTGCCCCGGGCCCGGCAGGGGCTATCCGCGGAGCGCCTCGGCCTGCGCGTGGATGGACTCGACGTTCGAGACGAGCCCGGCCAGGGCCTGCTGGAGCTGCTCGAGTCCCTGCTTGATCTGCTCGATCTCGCCGACCTTGTCCTCGCTGCCGAGGGACTGGAACTGGCCGGACAGTTCGTCGGCGCTGCTCATGGACGCGGCGACGCTCGTGTTCGCCTGCTCGATCGCCTCTTTGTTCGCGCCGATAGCGCTCGACAGCTCATCGATGTTGGCCATGGTGCAAGGCTCCGTTCTGATCGAGGGAACCGCTGGCGGCCTTGGCATCCGGCCTCGGCCCGCGAGACGGCTGCCTTTCACGGTAGCGGATCGCGGCGCTCCTGTCATGGCACGCCGCACCGCCGGGGCGCTACGGCGACTTGCGGCGCATCGCCGGTTCCGCGGGAGGCTGGAAGCCGAGCTGCCGGTACAGGCCCTCGCCCTGACTGGAGGCGTGCAGGTCCACCGAGCGGATACCGCGATCGTCGAACCACTCGAGCAGCGCCTCCATGCACGCCCTGCTGAAGCCGCGGCGGCGCCATGCGGGGTCGGTCGAGACGTTGAAGACCCAGCCGGCCAGGCCGGTGGGGTTGTGCGGCGACGGGAGCCGCTCGGAGATCACCCCGGCGGCGCAGGAGGCCAGGGCGCCTGGAGTACCCGGCGCGTCGACGACCGTGACGGCCATCGTCGGCTCGGCTTCGCCGAGGCGCCGCTTCAGGATCACGGCCGTGCCCTCCTTCCAGCCGTCGTCGGGGCAGTCGAACCACTCCTCGAGCATGACCTGGCGGAGCCGGACGATCTCCTCGACGTCGTCGGCGGTGGCGAACCTCGCGATACCCATGCCCGAGAGGGTACTGTGGGGCACCGTGGCGCCCGAACCGTTTTCCGCCCATCGGGACGGACAAGTGGGCATCATGGGTTCCCTTGGGGCATAAAACATGCCATTATGTGCACATGGAACGTCCCCGCCCACGAGATCTGAGCCCCGAAGAACTCCGCTTCTTCCCGCAGCGCCCGGTCCGGTGGATGTCCCCGCGCACGCTCGCCGAGACCTCCGCCCGCTTCGGCCTCGCCCGGCTCCTCGGCGGCTACCTCGACAAGCGCGAGCTGTTCGGCTCCCGCGAGCAGGGCGTGTTCGCGCACGACGCCGGCGAGGAGCTGTGGCTCGACTACGTCGCCGACATCGGCGACGGCTTCGACTCCACCTACTCGATCGCCTACCTGACCGCGCAGAGGGAACTCGAGGTCGGCGGCGAGCGCCTGCCGCGCGGCTCGGTCCTCGTCATGGGCGGCGACGAGGTCTACCCGGCGGCGAACTGGCGCGAGTACGAGCACCGCATGAAGGGCCCCTACGAGGCCGCGAACCCCGCGACCCCGGTGTCGCTGTACGCGATCCCGGGCAACCACGACTGGTTCGACGGGCTCACCGCCTTCAGCCGCCAGTTCGTCGAGGGCCGCACCTTCGGCGGCTACCGGACCGCGCAGGCCCGCTCGTACTTCGCGTTGAGCCTGCCGCACAACTGGTGGCTGTTCGCCGTCGACGCCCAGTTCGACGCGCACCTCGACCGGCCGCAGCTGGAGTACTTCAAGCGCGCCGCCGAAGACCTCGGCCCCGGCGACCAGGTGATCCTGTGCGTGCCGCAGCCCTCGTGGGTGTGGACCGAGGACGACCCGCGCTCCTACGACCGCATCGACCACTTCATCCGCGACGTCATCGCCGACCGCAAGGCCGACGTGCCGCTCATCCTCACCGGCGACCGGCACCACTACGCGCACTACGCCGAGATCGACGGCAAGCGGCACCTGGTGACCGCGGGCGGCGGCGGGGCCTACCTGTCGCCGACGCACAACCTGCCCGCGCGGCTGACCGCGCCGCGCAAGTCCATCAGCGAACCCGATGCGGCCCAGCGCGAATACCAGCTCGCGCACACCTACCCGAGCCAGCCGCGGTCCCTCGGTTACGCCTTCGGGATCTTCGGGCGCCTGCCGCTGCTGAACAAGGGCTTCACGCTCTTGATGAGCGTCATCATGCTCATCGGGACCGTGTCCATATTGGAAGGCACTGGGCCGTTCGTGGCCGTGGCGGCGGTGCTCCTGGCCGCCGGGGTCGGCTTCGCGCACCCCGGCCAGGGCGCCAGGGGCGTGCGGCACTACCTGCTCGGGCTCTCGCACGGGGCGGCGCAGCTGGGCCTGGCCTGGGCCGGGGCGCAGGCGGTCAAGGCGATGCCGTGGCCGGACTTCTGGGCGTTCGCGGCCTACTTCCCGGTCGCCGGGCTCGTCTCCACCTGGCTGGTGGGCCTGTACCTGGTGGTCGCCAACCGCTTCGGCGTCAACGCCAACGAGCTGTTCGCCGGTCTGTCCATCATCGACCAGAAGTGCTTCCTGCGGATCAGGATCGGCCCCGACGGGGCCACGGTCTACCCGATCGGGCTCGACCGATCCGGCCGCCAGTGGGCCGCCGATCCCGAAGGGGCCCCAGCCGACTCGTGGATCAAACCGGTCGAGCCGCTGCGCCCGCGCCTGATCGAGCCGGGCTTCAAGGTCCCGCAGGCGGGCCCGAGCCGGGCCTCGCTGCCGTCGCAGAACCCGGTGCGGCGGCTCGTCGCCCAGGCGGGGGAGTGGCTCGGCAGGGACGATTGACACCGCCCGAAACCGTTGTTAGCGTTTGCCTCATGAGTGCTCCCGGGTCGGCCCGCCCCACCTCGTTCCCGCTGCGGATGCCCCGGATGCCGCTCCACGACCCGTACGTCGTCGCCGACGCCGAGAGCGGGCTCTACCACCTGTACACCGCCGCCCAGGGCCTCGGCACCGGTGTCGGCACCATGGTCTACCGCTCCGAGAACCTCCGCGACTGGGCCGAACCGGTCCCGGTGTTCCTCGTCGACGATCAAGACGAGCCCTGGGCGAGGCACGGCGCGTGGGCGCCGGAGGTCCACCGCTGGAAGGACGCCTGGTACCTGTTCACCACGCTCCACGACGAGGACGCGGTGCTCGAGGTGCCCCCGCCCGACCGCTACGGCCTGCCGGTCCCGCTTCCGGGCCACCGCCGCTCGACGGTCACGGCCGTCGCCGACTCGCTCACCGGGCCGTTCCGGATGCTCAAGCCCGAGGCGCCGATCCTCCCGGCCGAGCTGATGACGCTCGACGGGACCCTGTTCGTCGACGACGAGGGCCGGCCGTGGATGGTCTACGCGAACGAATGGCTCCAGCGCGTCGACGGCACCGTCGAGGCGTTCCCGCTCACCGAGGGCCTCGACGCGGTCGCCGGAGCGGCCGTCATGCTGTTCAAGGGCTCCGACGCCGCCTGGATCACCCGCGAGCTGCCCGCCGGGGTGCCGTACCAGCTCGCGCCCTACGTCACCGACGGGCCGCAGCTGTACCGCACCCCCTCGGGCGCGCTGGTGTGCCTGTGGTCGACCTACGAGAAGAACCGCGCCTCGGGCGGCCGGATCGACGGCGAGTACGTGCAGACCTACGCCGTCGCCGCCAGCGGCGCGCTCGAAGGCCCTTGGGCGCAAGGCGAACCGCTCGTGCGCGGCGACTCGGGGCACGGGATGCTCTTCACCGACTTCGAAGGGCGGCTGATGATGGTGCTGCACCGCCCCTTCACGAACGCCCGCGGCAAGCTGTACGAGATGGAACTGTCCGACGAGGGGCTGCGGGTCGTGCGCCAGTGCACCGAGCTCGACGGCGACGCCTGAATCCCCCGTGCGGTTCCGGCGGCCGGTCTTCCTCCCGGCCGCCGCATTATGTAAAATCAATTTACATATCTCGATATCGTGTCTTGGGCACCCACCCGGCACCGTCCAGGCTCCCTTGACGAACGACTCTCCCAATGGAGCGATCATGCATACGAACACCCTCTCCGTTCGCGCCCGCCGACGGGCGGGCCTCCTGGTGGGCGCCGTCGGCGCCGCCCTCGCCGTCGTCGCGGCGATGGTCACGGTCACTTCCGATGCGGCCGCGATCGAGACCGACACCTGGTACGCCATCGAATCCCGGCGCTCGGGCCTCGTCTTCGACATCGAGGGCGGCTCGACCGAACCGGGCGCCCAGCTCACCCAATGGGGCTACGGCGGCGGCGAGGTCGACGCCGACCTCGTCGTGGCCGCCGACGGCTCGGGCACCCACACCACCGTCCAGGCCGCCGTCGACGCAGCCTCGGACGGCTTCACCATCCTCATCGAGCCGGGCACCTACGACGGCAACGTGACCGTGCCCGGCGACAAGACCGGCCTGAGCTTCGTCGGCGCCACCGGCGACCCGACGGACGTGGTCATCACCGACGACCGCTGCGCCGCCTGTGACGACGGCTCCGGCGGCACCTGGGGCACCACCGGCAGCGCCTCGGTCACCCTCAACGGCGACGACTTCACCGCCTCGGACCTCACCTTCGAGAACGCCTACGACGAGGCCGCGAACGGCGACAGCCAAGCGGTGGCCGTCAAGGTCAACGGCGACCGCATGGTCTTCGACAACGTGCGCTTCCTGGGCAACCAGGACACGCTCTACGCCAACTCGCCCAGCGAGGACGAGGCCGGCAGGCAGTACTACCGCGACTGCTACGTCGAGGGCGACGTCGACTTCATCTTCGGCCGCGGCACCGCCGTGTTCGACGACTGCACCATCCGATCACTCGACCGCGGCTCGGACGCCGACAACGGCTACATCACCGCCGCCAGCACCGAGTTGAGCAACCGGTACGGGTACCTGTTCACCGGCTGCGACTTCGTCAGCGACGCCCCCGACGGCTCGGTCTACCTCGGACGGCCCTGGCCCGCGGGCGGGTCCGAGACGGCCCGCGGCCAGGTCCTGGTGCGCGAGTCGAACCTCGGCTCGCACATCCGAAGCGACCCGTGGACCGACATGTCCGGTCTGGACTGGAGGGACGCGCGCCTGAGCGAGTACGCCAACACCGGCCCCGGCGCGGGCGTGAACGACGACCGCCCGCAGATGAGCGATGCCGAAGCGGCCGAATACGAGCCGTCCGACTACCTCAGCGGCTCCGACGGCTGGGACCCGATCGGCTGACGCGGCGGGGGGAGGCGGGCGGCGCTGCCGCCCGCTACGCCTCGCGGTCGTTCGCGTAGTTCTCCAGGTACTCCAGCTGCTTCGGATCCAGGCTGGGGCGGACCCGCTCGATCGCCTGCTCCACATGCGAGGCCGTCACCACGGTGGCTTCGAGGGACTCGCGCATCGCCGTCAGCGCCGCCTCCCGCACCAGGGCCGCGCAGTCCGCCGCCGAGTACAGCCACAGCTCGTCCGCCACCTCGTCCAGGTCCACGTCGTCGGCGAACGGCACGTTCTTCGCGTTGGCCCGCAGGATGTCGGCGCGTCCGCTCGCGTCCGGCGGCGGCACGTACACCAGCCGCTCCAGGCGCCCGGGCCGCAGCAGCGCCGGGTCGATCATGTCCGGCCGGTTCGTCGCGCCCACCACGACGACGTCCCGCAGCGCCTCGGCGCCGTCCAACTCGGTCAGCAGCGCCGCGACCACCCGGTCGGCGGTCCCGCCGTCCGTGCCGCCGCCGCGCACCGGCGCCAGGGCGTCCAGCTCGTCGAAGAACATCAGCGTCGGGCTCGCCTGGCGGGCCCGGCGGAACAGCTCCCGCACGTTCTTCTCCGACTCGCCGACCCACTTGTTCAGCAGTTCCGAGCCTTTGACGCTCAACACGTTCGCGTGGCCCTCGCCGGCGACGGCGCGGACGATGTAGGTCTTGCCGCACCCCGGCGGCCCGTACAGGAGGATGCCCCGCGGCGCGTCGATGCCGAGGCGCGTGAACGCGTCCGGGTAGGTCAGCGGCCACAGCACCGTCTCGGTGAGGGTCTGCTTCAGCTCCTCCATGCCGCCGACGTCGTCGAGCGTGAGCCCGCCCAGCTCCACCGAGTCCCCGGCCATGCTGGAGGGGCGCACCGAGTCCAGGGCCGCGTCGAAGTCGGTGGTCTGGAGCGCCGTCGCCCCGCCGTCCTTGGCGCGCATGGCGGCCCGCACCCCGGCCTCGCGCACCATCGTCGCCAGGTCGGCCGCGACGTAGCCCGGCGAGCGGTGCGCCACCGACTCGAGCTTGACGTCCTCGGCGACCTTCATGCCGCGCGTGAAGTACAAGAGCAGCTCGCGCCGGGCGTCGGCGTCGGGCATCGGCACCACCACCTCGTGCTCGAGGCGGCCGCGCAGCTCGGTGTCGAGGTCGTCGACGCGGGCGGTCGTGCACACCACGGCGTGCCCGCCCGCGAGGACCTCCTCGACGAGCTTCTTGAACATCGTGCCCAGCGGCGTCGTGCGCTCGGCGGGCGCGATCGCCTCGGCGCCGGTCACCAGCAGCACTCCCGGTGCCCGCAGCGCCGCGACGGCGCTCCTGAGGCGGTCGGCGGCGGCGTTGGCCTCGATCGCCGCCAGATCCGGCCCGGCGACCTCGCTGACGCCCGCGCCGACCTCGGCGGCCACCGAGCGCACCACCGTCGCCTTGCCCGCGCCCGACGGCCCGGAGACGAGGACGCCGAGCGTCATGTCCGTGCCCACCACCGTGAGCACCTCGCGGTGGTTGAAACCCAGGTCGAGCAGTTCGCGCAGCTCCTCGGCGGGGATCCGCGCGCCCGCGAGCTCCTCGTAGGGGATGTGCGGCTCCCGGCGCGGCTCCTCCGCGCGCACCGGCGTCTCGGCCCGCGGCGGCGACTCCCGCTGCCGCACGGCCTCGCCGCCGGTCGGCACCGGCACGCGGGCCCGCTCGAGCTTCGCCACGCGCCCCAGGCCCGGCAGCGGCACGTCGATCGACGCGGGCGCCTCGTGCTCCCAGCGCACCAGCGTGTCCGTGGTGATCATCGCCGCCTGCGCCGGCTCGGCCTCGGTGACGTTGAGCACCATCGTCGTCCAGCCCATGCCGAGCGTGTTGTTCAGCGTCCGCCGCGTCGCCGAGACGATCTCCCGCTGGCCGTCGCCGATCTCGATCGGCAGGAGCGAGACGTCGTCGCCGACGCTGACGACCTTGCTCAGCAGCGCCAGCCGCAGCGTGTCCGGGTCGACGGCCGCGACCACCGACGCGGGCCCCGACAGCACGACCCGGTCGGCCGCGGCCAGCCGCGCCGGGCTCAGGCGCACCGGGTCGCCGTCCCTGGCGCCGATGTTGCCGAGCGTCAGGTCGTCGGCGTAGAGGGAGCGGCGGGACGCGTACCGGTCGGCCGCGAGTGCGATCGCCGTCGTCGTGCGCCGCGCCGCGATGTCCACCGCGTCGCCCGCCTGGAGTCCGAGGGCGGTCAGCACCTCGGAGTGGAGGCGGACGATGCCGCGTCGGGCGTCCAGCGCGGCTCGCGCTCTGGCGGCTGTGAGTGTGAGAGAACCAGCATCGGTCACACCGACCAGCCTATTACGCTCAGGCCGCACTCATCTACGGCTCCGCAGGCGTCGCCGTGGGTACTCATCTACGGCTCCGCAGGCGTCGCCGTGGGTACTCGTCCGCGGGCGGCCGTCCTCGGCCCGGCGGGGCCGCTACTCCTCGGCCGTGGCCAGGTCCATCCGGTAGATCGTCCTGCCGTCCTCCTGGAGGACGGCGGTCGTCGCGCCGTCGGCGACGAAGTCGCGCCAGCGCTCGCCCAGCCACGATTCGGCGTCGCCCTGACTGCCCAGGTCGGTGTCGGGCACTTCGAGGGCGTTGCCGTCGGCGTCTTCGATCTGCCAGGTCCAAGTCATGGCGTAACGGTACCGTAGGCGGCCCGACACGTCCGCCTCCTGCCGTGTTTGCCCGCAATGCGATCCGGGCCTACCAGTCGAAGCGGTCGCGCGGCGGGACGGTGGCGGGCGTGCGCTCCACCGGCGGCCGGGCGTCCGCGCGCGGGCGGCGGCGGAAGACCGCGCCGAGGGCGAGCAGGACCCACAGCGGCAGCAGGACGAGCCACATCCAGCCGGGGGAGACCGGCAGGACGGGGACGATCCACACGCCGCGATCGACGGCGTCGATGACCGCGAGCCCGCCGATGAGCGCGGTGAAGCCGCCGAAGGCGCCGAGCCCCGAGGAGAACCAGGAGCGGCCCGCCAGGATCCAGCCGAAGCCCCACAGGCCGATCGCGAGCGCCTCGTAGTCGCTGCGGCCCGACCACGACGCGAGCACCAGCAGCAGCGCCCCCAGACAGGTCGCGATGGCGGAGAACGTCATGGACATCGGCGGCGGCGGTTCGGGAGCCCGGGCGGCGCCGAACCAGCCCGCCCCGGTGAGGAACAGCAGCCCCGCGGCGAAGGCGACGGCCGCCTGCGCCTCGATCCGGTCGGTGAACTTGGCGCCGAACCAGTCGCACCCGGCGGGGACGCCGTCCCCGATCGCGTCGGTGCCGCAGTGCCACACCTTGAAGGCCTTCAGCGGTTCGGCCAGGATCCGCCCCGGCCCGGGGTCCTCGCACGAGGGCATGACCGCCGGCGTGGTGTGCCAGGCGGTCGGCTCGGCGAAGCAGTTGCCGTCGCCCTTGCCGTCCCACCACAGGTCGAGGCGGTTGCGGAAGCGGCGGCCGTCGTCGCGGTAGCCGAGCTCGTTGTCCTCGAAGCGGTTGCGGTGGGAGGCGGCGTCGCCCGCGCCCGGCTCGCCCCACACCATGACCGCGGCGGTCTCCTGGCCCCAGATGTGGTTGCCGGTGAAGGCGGTGTCGTTGCCGCCCGCGATGAGGACGCCGACGCCCACGGGCGCCGCCTCGGCCGGGCAGCGGCCGCCCGAAGACCAGTCGCGCTGCGTCGCTTCGACATCGCAATGTCCATTGGTGAGGTTCGCGTAGTGGTCGGCGTTGTTGTCGAAGACGCTGTTGCCGCTCGCCTCCAGGCGGTGGCCCTCCGAGGTCTCGGTGACGACCAGGCCGGTGGTGTTGTCGTGCAGGCGGTTCGATTCGAGGACGACCTCGCCGCCGCCGCCCTCGCGCAGGCCGATGAGGTTCTCCGCGGACTCGCAGCCGGTGACCTCGGCGTCGGTGTCGTCCACCGCGATGCCCGCGCCGTCGTTGCCCGACGCGGCGCACCCGCTCAGGCGCACCGCGGTCGAGTCGGACACGCGCAGACCGTCTCCACCATTGTGGACGGCCTTCACGCCGTCCACGGCGGCGCCTTCGGCGCCGCTGACGACCAGCCCGGCGCCCAGGCTCTGCCCGACGGTGAAGCCCTTGAAGTACAGGCCGGTCGAGTCCCTCGCCTCGATGACGGCCTCGGCCACGTACCGGACCGAGAGGTGGACGTCGTCGGGGCTGTCGCCGAGCCCTTCGATCTGGAGGTCCTCGGCGCCGTCGACGACGACGGTCTCCTCGAAGGCGTAGCGCCCCGGGAGGATCTGGATCCGCGTGCCGGGCTCCTCGACGGCCTCCAGTGCGGCGGCGAGGTCCCGGTGGCCGGTGTCGAGGCATTCCTCGAACAGCCGCTCGTTGACGATGCGCTGGTTGTAGGCGACCTGGTCGTTGCGCTCGGCGAAGGCCTCGGCGTCGTCGCCGCACACGAGCAGGTAGGGGCCGTCGCCGCGGTGCTCGGGTGCTTCGGCGCCTTGGGCGGCGGCCGGAGCGGCGGCCGCGAGCGCGCCCACGGCGGCGCCCGCCAGCGCGCTGAGTGCCACGGGCAGAAGGACATTGCGGGCATGCGGGGGCATGGCTCCAGGGTATCCCGCCCCGCATGTCCTGTACACGGGTGCGAACACGGCTGCGGCAGGCCGTTCTGGGAGAACGGCCTGCCGCAGGCGCAGTAGGCGCTTGGCCTGTTCTGCACTGTCGGCCAGTACAGAGAAAGGGAGAACCACTCACTCTACCGTGAGCGGTCCTCCCTCGCAGCACTTCGGTGCCGATCGACGGCTCGCAAGCTCGCCGCCGTGCGGAACCGACTTACATCATGCCCATGCCGCCCATGTCGGGAGCGCCGCCGGCCGGGGCCTCCTTCTCGGGGGCGTCGGCCACGACGGCCTCGGTGGTGAGGAACAGGCCCGCGATGCTGGCCGCGTTCTGCAGCGCCGAGCGCGTCACCTTGGTCGGGTCCGGGATGCCGGCGTCCAGCATGTTGACGTACTCGCCGGTCGCGGCGTTCAGGCCCTCGCCCTTGGGCAGGCCCTTGACCTTCTCGACCACGACACCGCCCTCGAGGCCGGCGTTCTCGGCGATGGCGCGCAGCGGGGCGCCCAGCGAACGCTGGACGATCTCGACGCCGGTGGCCTCGTCGCCGTCGGCCTCGACCTTGTCGAAGGCGGTGGCGCCGGCCTGCACGAGCGCGGTCCCGCCGCCGGGGAGGATGCCCTCCTCGACCGCGGCCTTCGCGTTGCGCACGGCGTCCTCGATGCGGTGCTTGCGCTCCTTGAGCTCGACCTCGGTGGCCGCGCCGACCTTGATGATCGCGACGCCGCCGGCCAGGCGCGCGAGGCGCTCCTGGAGCTTCTCGCGGTCGTAGTCGGAGTCGGAGTTCTCGATCTCGGCGCGGATCTGGCCGACCCGGCCCTGGATCTGGTCCTCTTCGCCGCCGCCGTCGACGATGGTGGTCTCGTCCTTGGTGATGACGACCTTGCGGGCGGTGCCCAGCATGTCGAGCGTGGCGCCCTCCAGCTTGAGGCCGATCTCCTCGGAGATGACCTGGCCGCCGGTGAGGATGGCGATGTCGCCGAGCATGGCCTTGCGGCGGTCGCCGAAGCCCGGGGCCTTGACGGCGACGGACTTGAAGATGCCGCGGACCTTGTTGACCACGAGGGTGGCCAGGGCCTCGGCGTCGACGTCCTCGGCGATGATCAGGAGCGGCTTGCCGGTCTGGGTGACCTTCTCCAGGGTCGGCAGGAGGTCCTTGACGGCCGAGATCTTCTGGTTGGCGATCAGGATGTACGGGTCCTCGAGGACGGCCTCCATGCGGTCCTGGTCGGTCACGAAGTAACCGGACAGGTAGCCCTTGTCGAAGCGCATGCCCTCGGTGAGCTCGAGGTCGAGGCCGAAGGTGTTCGACTCCTCGACGGTGATGACGCCTTCCTTGCCGACCTTCTCCATCGCCTCGGCGATGATGGCGCCGACGGTGCTGTCGCCGGCGGAGACCGAGGCGGTGTTCGCGATCTGCTCTTCGGTGTCGACCTCGGAGGAGGCGGCCTGGAGCTCCTCGACCACGGCGGTGACGGCCTTCTCGATGCCGCGCTTGACGGCGATCGGGTTGGCGCCGGCCGCGACCGCGCGCAGGCCCTCCTTCACCAGGGCCTGGGCGAGGACGGTGGCAGTGGTGGTGCCGTCGCCGGCGACGTCGTCGGTCTTCTTGGCGACCTCCTTGACGAGCTCGGCGCCGATCTTCTCGTAGGGGTCCTCCAGCTCGATCTCCTTGGCGACGGAGACACCGTCGTTGGTGATCGTGGGGGCGCCCCACTTCTTGTCCAGCACGACGTTGCGGCCCTTCGGGCCGAGGGTCACCTTGACGGCTTCCGCGAGGATGTTCATACCCCGCTCGAGTCCGCGGCGGGCCTCCTCGTCGAATGCGATCATCTTCGCCATTGCAGATGGCTTCCTTTCGGATAACGTGCGTTGTCGACGGTGAGGCGGCACCCGCGACGGTGGGCCGGCGTGAACGCGGCCCGCGAGCGCCTCGGCTCGCGAGCTTCGCGGTGCGCAGGCCCGACCACCTCATCGCGCGTTAGCACTCACAGTCTGAGAGTGCCAAGTCAGGTATAGCACTCTCGACTCGAGAGTGCCAATCCGGGGCGCGAAACAAGTGGCAGGCCCCGGCGCGCTCAGGCGCGCGCCCCGCCGGAGGCCTCGGCCGACAGGGACGTCGCCGAGACCGGCTCGCCCCGGCCCCGCAGCCACGCGTACGAGCACAGCGCGGCGGCCAGCGCCCACACCATCGGCACGAGCAGCAGCAGGGCCATGACCGCCTCGGTGGCGACGGTGAGGACCGAGGCGAGCCAGCCGGCGAAGACCGCGTGCCACAGGCCCGCCAGCAGCGCGCCGAGCAGCCCGATGGCGGCGTTGGCCGCGAAGACGACCAGGACGACGATGATCAGGCGGCCCAGCGCAGGCCAGAACGAGGAGTGCGTCAAGCGGATCGAGCGGGCGTAAGGGCTGCGCCGGTGCTCGAAGGTCGCGGCGGGCACCATGAGGCTCAGCGCGAACGCCGCCCACAGGCCCGGCAGGAGGCACAGCACGAGGCCGACCGAGACGGTGACCCACGCCAGCAGCAGCCACAGCCACAGCTTCCAGCCGCGGGCGAAGCCGAAGCCGAAGGCCTCCCCGAGGCTGAGGAAGCCGCCGGCGGCCTCGGCCGCCGCGGTCCTGGTCGCGGCCAGCGCCGCCGCCGCGGCGAGGTACAGCAGCACCAGGCCCAGCAGACCGCCGATGAACGCGGCGGGCCAGCCCGGCAGCGCGGACTGGGCCGCCTCCCGCCAGTCCTCGCCCTCGAAGGAGCGATCGGGCGAGGCGAGCGACCAGTAGGCGCCCAGGATCCAGCGCGGCAGGACCGCGCCGATGAGCAGGATGAGCCCCATCGACCGCCACGAGCGGGCGACGACACCGATCGAGGCGTTCCACCACGGGACGAAGGTGTCGGTCACCAGCGGGTCCGCACCGCTGAAGCGCCCCGACGGCTCGCCGGGCGTCTCGGCACTCCAGTAGGGATCGTCGCTCATAGCCGGATCGTAGAGGAGCGAACGCGCATAAGTGACGAATTACTGCACTGTTGTCCGGGTTTCACCCCCGCTCGCTCCGGATATCCCTCCGCCGCCCCACCCCACCGACTACCTTCAAGGTCGACGGCACCACACCGGTGCCGCCGTCGTGCGACGCCGGGAGCAGCGATGTCCAAAGGAGAGCGCGCCGTCAGCGATCAGCGGACCTTCTTCGGCCACCCGCGCGGGCTGGCCGTGCTCTTCGGCACCGAGATGTGGGAACGGTTCAGCTTCTACGGGCTCCAGGCCATCCTCGTCCTGTTCCTCATGGCCTCGCCCGCCGACAACGGCCTCGAACTCGCCGAGACCACCGCCGTCCCCATCGCCTCCATCTACACCGGCATGGTCTACCTGACCTCGCTGCCCGGCGGCTGGCTCGCCGACCGCCTCCTCGGCCCCCGCCGCGCCGTCCTCATCGGCGGCATCATCATCATGTGCGGCCACATCAGCATGGCCCTGCCCTTCGAGGGGCCCGCCACGGTCTTCTTCGGGCTCTTCCTCGTCATCACCGGCTCGGGCCTGCTCAAGCCCAACATCTCCGTCATGGTCGGCAGGCTCTACGACGGCGAGGGCGAGGCCCGCCGCGACGCCGGGTTCTCCGTGTTCTACATGGGCATCAACCTCGGCGCCTTCCTCGGCATCCTCCTCACCCCCTACCTGGCCGGGGAGGACCGCTGGCACCTCGGCTTCGGCGCCGCCGCCGTCGGCATGGCCATCGGCCTGCTGTGGTACATCCGCGGCTGGCCCCGCCTCAAGGGCACCGGCGTCGGCCCGAGCCGCCCGCTCGACGACGACGAGCGGCGCAAGGTCGTCAAGATCGTCGCCTGGTCCGCCGCCCTGGCCGTCGTCGCCGTCGTCGTGTGGGCCCTGACCGGGACGCTCACCCTCCAGACGGTCCCCACCGTCCTGACCGCCCTGTCGATCGCCGCCGCCGTCTGGTACTTCATCTACATCTTCGGCGCGGCCGGCGACATCACCCGCACCGAGATGGCCGGGCTGCGCGCCTACGTGGGGCTGTTCATCGCCGCGGTCGTGTTCTTCATGCTGTTCCTCCAGATGGGCAGCGTGCTCACCGCCTTCGCCGAGGACTCGGTCGAGCTGAGCCTGTTCGGCCTCCACGTGCCGGCCGGCGGCGTCCAGAACTTCAACTCGGTCTTCATCATCGTCTTCTCGCCGATCTTCGGCTACATCTGGCTCAAGGCCGGCGACCGCTTCGACGCGTCCAAGAAGTTCGCCCTCGGCGTCGGCCTCGTCGGCCTCGCCTACGCCCTGCTCGGCCTGCTCCAGGGCCGGGCCGACGACGGCGTGCTCGTGGCCCTGGGCTGGATGGCGCTGGTGTACCTGCTGATGACCTTCGGCGAGCTGGCGCTCTCGCCGGTCGGCCTCAGCGTGACCGTGCAACTGGCGCCGGCGCATCTCAAGGGACAGATGATGGGCGTGTGGTTCCTGGCCCCGGCCGTCGGCACGCCCCTCGGCGGGCAGGTCTACGCACTGTTGGTGCCCCGCATCGGCGAGATGGGCTTCTTCTACGTCCTCGCCGGGCTCGCCGTCGTGTGCGCGCTCGTGCTCGCCGTCTTCTCGCCCCGGCTCCGCCGGCTCATGGAGGCGGAGTGACCGACCGTATCCGGCCCGCTCACGGGCTTCGCTCCTGATTCAGGACCGACCGCTAGCCTGGGGGCGTGCCTGCTTCACCTTCCCCCCGAGACCGCGAGGCGCGCTGGCCCGAGCAGCTCACCGCCTGGGAACGCGCGACGAACACGCCCCTGTTCCTGCTCGCGCTGCTGTTCCTCATCGCCTACGCCGCCCCGATCCTCTACGACGACATGCCCGCCTGGGGCGAACAGGTCGCCACCCTGATCAACCTCGCGGTCTGGGTCCTGTACGCCGCCGACTACATCTGGCGGCTCGTCCTGGCCGGCCGGGGCAACCGGCTCCGCTTCGTTTACACCCACCCGCTCGACCTCGTCATGGTCCTCATCCCGCTGACCCGTCCCCTGCGGGTCGTGCGCATGATGCTCGTGATCGTCGAGGCGTTCAGCCGCCACGCCCGGACCTCGCTGCGCACCAAGGCCACCTTGTACATCACCGGCCTCACCGCGATGATCCTGTTCGTCTCCAGCCTGGCGGTCCTGGACGCCGAGCAGGGCGAAGCGGCCGCGCAGATCACCACCTTCGGCGACGCCCTGTGGTGGTCGGTGGTGACCGCCACGACCGTCGGCTACGGCGACCTCGTCCCGCAGAGTCCCTCCGGCCAGATCATCGCCGCGATGCTCATGTTCGCCGGCATCGGCCTCGTCGGCCTCGTCAGCGGTTCCCTCGCGTCCTGGTTCGTCAACCGGGTCAGCACCAAAGGCGAAGAGACCGCCCACACCGAGACCGCCGAGCTGAGCGAGCGCCTGGCCGCGCTCGAAGCGCAGGTCGCCGAGATCCACGCCGCCGTCGTCGACCGGCCCGCGAGCCCGACCGAGACGCCCAGGCAGCGCTAGCCGGGAACGTCGACGCTGACCTCGAAGCCGTACTCGACGCGCACCTCGCGGTAGACGACCCCGGCTTCGACCGCCTCGGGCAGGCGCACGCGACGGCTGCGTTTCACCCATCGCCTGCCGGGTTCGCCGTCGAAGGTCACCTCGGTGCGCGGCGCTTCACGAAAGCGCAGCTCCTCGGCCTCCACGACCGAGTCGAACTCGATGTCGGGGCCGGGTCCGGCTTCCCGCGCGGTCACGACGACCGCTTCCGGGCCGTCCGCTTCCGCGCCGCCTTCTTCGCGGCCTTCTTGGCCGTGCGCTCGCGCTTGCCCGGCTGCCGCTTCCGGGCGCGGCCGCCGTCCTTCGCGTCCTGTCCGTCCTCGCCGTCGGCGACGTTCTCGGCGGTCTCCGGCACGGACTCGACCGCCTCGCCGACGCCCTCCCCGGTGCGGTGCACCGCGTCGCCGACGCCTTCGCCCGTGCGCTCGAGGGCCCCGGCGGCGCCCTTCCCGGCGGCCTCGACCGCCTTGCCGCCGCTCTCGGTCACCGGTTCGACCGTCCGCTCGACCGCGGACAGGGCCTGCTCGAGGACCTGGGGGTTCCGGTCGACGGTCTCGAGGACCCTGGCGACGATCTCGGCGACGCGGTCGAGCCGCACCTTGAGCATCGCCTGCGCGTGCACGCCCTTGAGGTCGAGGTGCACCTTGCCGAGCACGACGTCCGCTCCCACGTTGAGCCTGACCAGGTCGAGCACCTCGACGCTCAGCGACACGCGGGCCCGCAGGTCCTCGACGTCGACGATGAGCTCCTCGACGTCGACCTGCGGCACGTCGAGGTACACGTCCGGCTCCGCCGACGGCCGGTCGATCGCCGCGCCGGCCTCGGTCCGCTCCCGGCGCTTCCCGTCCGCCTCGGTCCCGTCGCTCTTCCGTTCGCGCTTGTCCTTCGCGGGCATGTTGACGCTCCTGCCTCCCTGCTGTCACACAGAGTAATGGCCGTGAGGGTCCGGTGCCCGCCGATGAGCGATTCCGCCGGACCGGCGGCTAGCCCAGCTTCTTCTGGTAGACGCGCTCGTCGCAGAACTTGCGGTAGCCGACCGCTTCGTTGATGGCGATCATGTGCTCGTTCGACTCGGCGTTGCCGGTCCACACGTACCGCATCCTCGGGCGCCACTCGCGGACGCGCCGCTGGTTGGCGATCTTGAGGATCGTGCCGAGCCGGTGGCCGCGGAAGCGCGGGTCGACGATCGTGTCCGACTGGAAGCAGTGGTGCTCCCGGCCGCCCTCGACGATGATCGAGGTGAGCCCGGCGACGTCACCGGACTCGATGTGGCGCACCACGACATGAAGTTCCAGCTCGCCGCGTTCGCGCCGCAGCCGCGCCATCTCCAGGACGCGCCCGGCGTCGAAGTCGGCCTCCTGGAGGTCCCACTCCCCCAGCGGCATGTCGGTGTACATGCGGGCGTGCATGTACGCCATGCCGTCGAGCAGCTCGGCGGGCGGCTCGCCTTCGAACACGACGGTCTCGAAGCCCTCGGCCCGCTCCCACGCCGCGGCCCACAGCCGCTCGATCTCGGCGTCGTCGACCTTGTCGAGGTCGCAGATCCGGATCACGTTGTCGAGCGTGTTGCGGTAGCCGGTGGCCTCGGCGAAGCCGACGGCGGTGTCGCCGACGGGCACGCCGCCGGGTGCCGGGACGGGCGCCCACGTCGACAGGGTGGTGCGGCCGAGTTCGGCCACGCGGCGCTCCAGGTGCGCCAGCAGCGCCGAGCCGATGCCCTGGCGGCGGTGCTCGGGGTGCACTTCGAGGTCGAACTCGGCCAGGTGCGTGTTGTCGCGCACCGGCAGGTCGAGGGAGACCCAGCCGAGGGCCCGGCCGTCCCGGACGGCCGCCCAGCGCTCGGTGTCGGTGTCGGACTGGTGCTGGACCAGGCTCATCATGCGGCGCGTGGGATGCCAGCCCAGGGTGTCGCGCCAGTCGTGCCGCTCCACGGCCTCGCCGATGGCGAGCCAGGACTGCACCAGGCCGTGGTCGGCGGGGTCGATCGGGACGATGTCGAAATCCTTCATGCGGCGAGTCTCCCGTGGAGTGCAGGTGGCGGCAAGTCGATTTGCCTCAGGCGAGGTCCTTCTGGAACAGCGAGCCGAGGGCGCCCCGCCGGTAGCCGATCGATTCGTTGACGGCGATCATGTGGTGGTTGTCCTCGGCGTTGCCGGTCCAGATGCGCCGCATCTTCGGGCGCCAGTCGCGGACGCGGCGCTGGTTGGCGATCTTGAGGATCGTGCCGAGCCGGTGGCCGCGGAAGCGCGGGTCGACGATCGTGTCGCCCTGGTTCGCGGCGTGCTCGTGGCCGGCCGCGATGACGATCTCGGTGTAGCCGGCGAGCGCGCCCGTCTCGGTGTGGATCGCCGCGGCCTGGAGGTGCAGATTGCCCGACTCGCGTTGGAGGCGCACGCCGTCGCGGACGCGCTCGGCGTCGTAGACGACTTCGCGGATGTCCCAGTCGCCGGTGGGGGAGTCGGCGTAGACGCGGCCGTGGAGGTAGCCGATGCCTTCGAGGAGCGCCTCGTCGGGCGCGCCTTCGAAGAGGACGAGTTCGAAGCCCTCGGCCCGCTTCCACGCCTCGGTCCACAGTCGATCGACTTCGGCGTCGTCGACGTCGTCGAGGTCGACCACGCGCAGGCCCATGGTCATCGCGCTCGTGTAGCCGCGCCGTTCGAGGAAGGCGGAGCCGGGGTCGAGGAACGCCGATCCTTCGGGGACGGGGCTGCGCACGAAGGCGGTGAGGTTGGTGCGGCCGAGCTCGGCGGCGCGGGCCTCGACGTGGCCGAGCAGGGCCGATCCGACGCCCCGGCCGCGGGAGCCGGGGCGGACGCGGACGTCGAACTGGAGGTTGTGGGTGTTGTCCAGGACCGGCAGTCGCACTGGGGCGAAGCCGATCACGCGGCCGTCCTCGACGGCGACCCACTGCTCCTCGGCCCTGTCGCGCGGGTGCTGGACGAGCTCGAGCATGAGTTCGGTCGGCGTGGGCGGCGGCAGCGGGACGCGGTCGTGCGCGAAGACCTCGAGGGCGGCGTCGATCTTGGACTGCACCAGCTCGTGGTCGGTGTGGTCGAGGCGGACGATCGTGAAGTCGCTCATCCGACGAGTGTGTCCGGTCCCTCCGACAAAACGCAGGGAGGTACGGAATTCCAGTGCGCCAGAAGGATGACGGCGTCCATGGAGGTGCTCATGGAAGTGGCCGCGCAGCCGAAGATCCGGTTTCGCTGACAGATCGCTGCCGTTGGGGGACACTGAGGGGAGAAGTTGGTCGGGAGACCGCAGTCCCTGACACCGGCTGGCGCTGCTCGACACGTTCTAGCCCCAGGACTCGCAGTCAACCGGGTGAGTGGCGACAGGACAGCTGCGGCCTCCCGCAAGAAGAATTCTTACTCATTCAGTGAATACGGTCAAGACCCGATCTTCGCTTCTTTTTGTCGGGTAGCCGACACTTACCTTCCCATTGGTCACGCAGAGTGATAATTTTGGCGGTTCGGCAAGCGTTTTACGTCACCTCTGCTCAGGCCTCCAGCAGCCCCGCCTCGCGAGCCGATTTCAGCGAAGGTTTCACGGTGTGGGTCGGCCCCACCAGTGATGATACGGCGTCCAAAGTCTTCAGTCCATCACCGGTGTTGTAGATGACCGTCTCCGCCTCGGGGTCGAGCCGATCGGATTCCAGAAGCTTACGGAGCGTAGCGACGACCACGCCGCCGGCCGTTTCGGCGAAAATTCCGGTCGTAGAGGCGAGCAGCCGGATTCCCTCGCGGATCTCGTCGTCGTCGACCTTCGCCATGCCGCCGCCGGTCGACCGGCACGCCTCGATCGCGTACGGGCCGGCCGCCGGGTCCCCGATGTTGAGGCTCTTGGCGATGCCGGTGGGCTTGACGGGCGTGATGACGTCGGTGCCGGAGTCGAAGGCGTCGGCGATCGGGCTGCACCCGGCCGACTGCGCGCCGAAGACGCGGACCTTGCCCGGCTCGGTCAGGCCGATCTCGGCCGACTCCTCGAAGGCCTTGTGGATCTTGGTGAGCAGCTCGCCCGAGGCCATCGGGACGACGACCTGCTCGGGCAGCCGCCAGCCGAGCTGCTCGGCGACCTCGTAGCCGAGCGTCTTGGAGCCCTCGGCGTAGTAGGGGCGGATGTTGACGTTCACGAACGCGGTCGACTCGAACTCGTCGGTCTCGGTCAGCTCCGAGCACAGCCGGTTCACGTCGTCGTAGGAGCCTTCGACGGCGACCAGCTGCCCGCCGTAGACGGCGGTCTGGACGATCTTGCCCGGCTCGAGGTCGTGGGGGACGAACACGGTGGAGGGGATGCCGGCGCGCGCGGCATGGGCGGCCACGGAGTTGGCGAGGTTGCCGGTGGAGGCGCACGCGAAGCGGTCGAAGCCGAGCTTGACGGCGGCGGAGACGGCGGTGGAGACGACGCGGTCCTTGAAGGAGTGGGTGGGGTTGGCGCTGTCGTCCTTGACCCAGAGCCTGCGCATGCCGAGGGCCTTCGCGAGGTGCTTCGCGTCGACGAGGGGGGTGAGGCCCGGGTCGAGGCTGACGCGGTCGGCCGGGTCGATGCCGACGGGGAGGAGGGGGGCGTAGCGCCAGATGTTCTGCGGGCCGGATTCGATCTGCTCGCGGGTGACCCTGGTGAGCGCGGCCTGGTCGTAGTCGAC
Organism: Glycomyces tenuis DSM 44171; assembly: GCF_000427885.1. Classification (GTDB taxonomy): domain Bacteria; phylum Actinomycetota; class Actinomycetes; order Mycobacteriales; family Micromonosporaceae; genus Glycomyces; species Glycomyces tenuis. The sequence continues at coordinate 221,157 of NZ_ATYW01000005.1, read as the reverse complement.
TTCGAGGGGGCCGAAGCACTGCCAGCAGGCGTGCTGGGCGATCAGGTCATAGGTGGTGCCGCAGTTGCGACAGATGAGTCCCTTGGCCGGGCTGTCGGCGAACAGGCTGCTCTGCTCCGTGGACTGCGTGCTGCTTGAAGACATACGAGAAGGCTCCTCCCTCATCTTTCCCGCTGCGCGGGCCGGAATTGGCACCTGCCGGCGTTGCCGCCGGTGGTTGCCGCAGCGTCGTCGGGCCGGACCCCTCAGCTGCTCTGGATGAAGTACGAGCCGAATGCTACGGCCGCCCGAAGCTGGACTGCAACCGTAGTTCCACGAAGTGGAACCGGAGGGCGGTCACGAAGTGGAACCGGAGGGCGGTCACGAGGTGGAACCGGAGGTGCGGTCACGGCCTTCGCTCAGGCGGCCCGCTTCGTCGCGAGCCACACCGCTCGGGCGTCGGCCGTTCCCGCCACGTCGTGGACGCGCACGCCCCACGCCCCCGCCTCGAACGCCAGCACCGAGGTCGCCAGCGTCGCCGCCTCCCGCTGCCCCACCGGGCGCGGCTTGCCGCCCTCCTCGCCGAGGAGCGACCCCAGGTACGACTTCCGCGACGAGGCGAACAGCACCGGGTAGCCCAGCGCCACGAACTCGTGCAGGTGCGCCGACAGCCGCCAGTTGTGCTCGGCGGTCTTCGCGAAGCCGAGGCCCGGGTCCAGGACGAGCCTGCCCGCATCCACACCGGACTCCAAGGCCGCCTCGACGCGGTCCTCCAGTTCGGCCTTCACGTCCGCCACCACGTTGTCGTAGTGCGCCAGCCGCTGCATGTCCGAGGAGTGCCCGCGCCAGTGCATGAGCACCCACCGCACCCCGGAGTCGGCCACCACGCCGGCCATGTCCGGATCGGCCAGCCCGCCCGAGACGTCGTTGACCACGCTCGCCCCCGCCTCGATCGCGGCCGCGGCCACCGCCGCGCGCGTCGTGTCGATCGACACGGCCAGGCCCCGCTCGGCCAGCGCCGCCACCACGTCCACCACCCGCGCGATCTCGGTCGCCGCGTCGACGCGCTCGGCGCCCGGCCGGGTCGACTCGCCGCCGACGTCGATCAGGTCGGCGCCCTCGGCGGCCATCTGCTCGCCGTGGCCCACCGCGTCGCCGAAGTCGAGGTAGCGCCCGCCGTCGGAGAAGGAGTCGGGCGTGACGTTGAGGATCCCCATGATCTGCGGCCGGACCGGATCCGTGTCGTGTGGTGTGGTCACGAACTCGACGTTACTCGCGCTTCTCGGCCCGGCGAATCGGATTAAGCGAGGTCCGTGAGGTCCAGCACGTGCCACTGGCGCAACTCGTCCGAGCCGGTCGACCACCACAGATGCCGCGCGTCCGCGCCGGTCTCGCCCGCGGCCGAGGCCACCAGGTACGTCTCGGACTCGGCCAGGTCGAACAGCGTCACCCGCTGCGAGTCGCCGGTCTCCCCGGTCGACTCCTCAAGGGGTTCAAAGCGGTCGATGAGTCCGACGTCGGCCGAGACCGCCGAGGCGAAGCCTTCGGCGACGGTCACCCGCTCGGTCCCGTCTGGACGGACGAGGTCGATGCGGGAGCCGTCGGCGGCGGTCACGATGAGCCGGCACCACGTCGCCGAGCACAGCGCCAGCTCGTCGGTTCCGGCCGCCACGCTCACGCCCGAGCCGTTGTCGGTGCGCACCAGTTCGGCCCCGCCGAGCGAGTCGGATCCGGCGCTGGACAGCCACGGCCACGCGGCGGCCTGCCAGGCGCCGACATGGCCCACCACCTCGACCTCGCCGCCTCCGGTGCTCACCGAGCGGTGCTCGGTGATGCGCTCGGCGCTGCGGGCCGTCGCGAGCCAGTGCAGTTCCTCGGCGGCGAACTGGAGGTCGTAGGCGCTGCCGGCGAGCACCACGTCGCCGGTGTCGCCGGTGAGCAGCCGTGCCTCGCCAGGGGACCCGTCGGTGCCGCGGTCGGCGATCCATAGCTCGGAGACGACCCGGCCCGCCTCGTCGGGGCGGGACTCGATCCAGGCGAGGTGCTCCCCGCTCGCGGCGGCGGCGACCACGCCGGGGACGGCCCCGGGGGCGGCGACCACCGTCGCGGTCGGCTCGGCGTCGCCCTCGGCCTCGACGTACAGCAGCCGCCCGGCCTCGTCGGTGCCCAGCGCCGCCGTGTCGTCCAAGAAGGACATCGGCCGCCACGCCTGCCCGTCGATCGTGCCCGGCCACTCGGCGGGCGCCAGATCCCATGTCTCCCATACGGTCGGCGTGCCGTCTTCGGCCGGAGCGGTGGCGGGCTCGCCGCGTTCGGGGGCGGGCCAGGCCAGCCAGGCGAGGGCGAGCGCGACCGCGCCCGCCAAGGTCAGTCGCCTGTCCAGGGCCATTACTCGCGGTCGCGTCCCCGCAGCAGGTAGAACAGCCCGGCGGCGACGCCCGCGGCGGCGGCCGAGGGCAGCGCCAGCTTCGCGGCGCGACGGCCGCGCCGGTAGTCCAGCACCGGCCAGCCGTGGTGCCTCGCCTGGCGGGCCAGCCTGGCGTCGGGGTTGACCGCGATGGCCTTGCCGACCTTGCGCAGCATCGGCAGGTCGTTGGCCGAGTCGGAGTAGGCGGTGCACTGGTCCAGGTCGAGGCCGCGTTCGGCGGCGAGCTCGGCGATCCCGTCGGCCTTGGCCGGGCCGTGCATGAGGCCGCCGACGAGGCGGCCGGTGTAGCAGCCGTCGGCGACCTCGGCGATGGTGCCGAGCGCGCCGGTGAGCCCGAGCCGGGACGCGATCACTCCGGCCAGCTCGACGGGGCTGGCGGTCACGAGCCAGACCTCCTGCTCGGCTTCGAGGTGCCGTTCGGCCAGGCGCCGCACGGGGGCGAGGATCCGCGGGGAGATGTCGCGGTCGACGACCTCCTCGCACAGCTGCCGCATCTCGGCGACGGGGTAGCCGGCGACCAGTTCGAGCGCGGACGCCTTGACCGACTGGATGTGGCCGTGGTGCTCGGTGCCGCGGAACTTGAAGCTGGCCTGCTTCCAGGCGAACTGGGCGATGTCGCGGCCGGAGAGGACGCCGTGGCGGGCGAGGCCGCGCGCCAGCCAGTAGATGGAGGCGCCGTGCATGAGGGTGTTGTCGACGTCGAAGAACGCGGCCGAGGGCAGATGGGCCCGCTCGTCCTCGCCGGGGGCGTCGTCCTGGACGACGACGGTGTGGTGTCGCGGTTGCTCGTGGCCGCCGGCCCGCATGGCCGTGGGTCGGGTCACGCAGGAGGCGATGCTGGAAGCCTCGGTTTCAGACACTCTAGAAGCCTACCGGTCAAAAACAGACGGCCTGTAACGCCAGGACGCGAGCTTGGTGAATTTCCAGTGTGGGCCCAGTTACGCACCCCTTGGGGGGCTTGTCCCGGGCCTGCGGCCGGGTCAGCCGAACAGGTCCTCGACGATGCCGGAGAGCTCGTCGAGGGCGTCGTCGGGGTCCTCGCCCTCGACGTCGGTGTCCGTGCTGGTGGCGGGGTCGCTCACGGCGTCGGTGACGTCCTCGACGACGTCCTCGGTGAGGTTCGGTGAGGCGCCCTCCTGGGACGGCTCGGCCTGGGTCGGCGGCGCCTCCTCGGTGCCCTCGCCTTCGGTCTCGCCGGTGACGGAGGTGTCGTCCGAGCCCTGCTCGGACGGGACCACGCTCTCGGCGGCGCCGTCGGCGCACCCGCCGGGGACCGGCCCGAGCTCGTCGGCCGGCCCGCCGGGCTCGGTGCAGTCGAGCGACTCGCGCAGCTCCACCGAGCGCAGCGCCGCCTCTTCGACCAGGGCGATCAGCTCGTCCCCGGCGTCGGCGGCCTCGCCGTCCAGGCCCGCGGCGAGCTCCTCGAGCGTCCAGCGGTGCTCGTTGGTGAACAGGTCGATGTAGTCCAGCGGCGCGGCCTCGCCGTTCTCGACGGCCAGTTCGCCGAGGAGCACGGTGCCGGCGCGCAGTTCGTCGGCGGCCTCGTGCAGCGCCCCCGCGGCGGCGTCCTCGTCGTGGGCGAGCGCGGCGGCCTCCTCGATGCGGGTGCCCGCGAACTCGAGGTGCAGCTGGGCGCGCCCGAGGTCGTTGCCGGCGAGCGCGAGCTGCGCGCGCTCGGTGGAGCGTTTGACGTTGTACAGCGTCTCGCCCGGCAGCGCGTCGCCGGAGGCGGCGGAGACGCCGGAGACGGCGACGGTGCCGGTGAGCAGCGCGGCGACGACGGCGAGACGCCTGCCGCCGCGCGGGCGGCGGGGGAACAGCTCGTCGAGGACCGGCGCCTTCTCGGAGTCGGGGACGGCGGCACTGGCCCGGTGGCGGGCGGTGACGCCGATCCCCTCGTCGGCGGCGACGGCCATGAGGCGGCGGCGCGTGGCGTCCTGCCAATCGGCCGACGGCCTCATCGTGGCGTTCATCTGGTCGCCGAGGTCGTGGAGGCGTTCGGTGACGCCGACGAGCTCGACGAGTGCTTCCTCTGACGCACCCGATGCGTGAGCGTCATCGCTCGAATGAGGGAGGGTCGGACCGTCGGAATCAAGCTGACGCGCGAATTCCTCCGCGCGCCGGCGTTCCAAAGGGTTGTAGATCACCGGGCACACCCCCTCTCACTGCGTGGATCCTGCTCCTGTACTTAGAACAACGCACGAATAGCCCCTGAGGTTACGGCCGCCATGGCGATGCCTGCGAAACATGAATTCGGTTCGAGTCGTGCCGGGGTCGGCCTCTGCTTCGGTCCGATGGTGTTCGTCGGCCACGGCGGGGTCCGGACCGTGACGGCGTGTGCGCGCCGCGCACCGGCTCTGGCCGGCCGATGCGCCCCGCGGCCGCGGGCTCCCGCCCTGGCGAACGGTCGAGTGTCGGGTACCCGACAGTTGCGTCGTGGGCCGAGGGGCCGCGGCCGCTTCAGCCGCGGAACCCCTCCGGCAGCAGCCGCGCGAGGGTGCGCACGGCCCGGTACTGGAGCGCCTTGACCGCGCCCTCGTTCTTGCCCATGGTGCGGGCGGTCTCGGCGACGGTGAAGCCCTGGAGGAACCGCAGGACGATGCACTCCTGCTGGTCGGGGTTGAGCTTCTTGACCGCGGTCAGGAGCGTGGCGTTGGTGAGCTTCTCCAGCGCCGCGGTCTCCGGCGAGGTGGACGGGTCGGTTTCGGGGGAGTCGGCGCCGAGCACGTCGGGCTTGGCGATCTCCAGGCGGTAGCGACCGGACTTGAAGTGGTCGACCACCAGGTTCCGCGCGATCGTCACGAGCCACGCCCCGAAGGCCCGACCCTGCCAGCTGAAGCTGGAGATCCGCCGCAGCGCGCGCAGGAAGGTCTCGGAGGCGAGGTCCTCGGCGAGCTGGGCGTTGTTGACGCGGAAGTAGATGTATCGGTAGACCGTCTCGTTGTAGCGGTCGTAGATCTCGCCGAAGGCCGAGGAGTCGCCCGCCTGGGCCCTGGCGACCAGGGCCGCCACCTCCTCGCCGTCGACCTGCTCCTCCGGTTCGCGGCGGTGCTTGCCGCCGCGCGTCCGCGCCGTCTCGGCCGTGTCCGGAGCGGAGCGTCCGACGCGGACGGAGTGCTGTTCGGCCGTGCCGGTGTCCAGGCTCAGGACCGCCCAGAGGGCGTGGCGGAGCCGCTCCAGAGGCGGCGCCGCGGTGAGCGACAGGGCCCCGGCGATCGCGCCGCCATGAAGAAAGGGGACGGTATCTGCTGTGTGCGTTGCGAATCGATGGCTTGCGAGTGTTGCCATTGCTGGTGCAATACCGGGCACTATTGGCCTCCTCGTGTGAGGGGTCGGGCCGAGTCATGCGATCGGGTCCCGCAGGGACTGACCCGCCTGATTCTAGGAATCGCAATGGCACTCCAGAGGGATTTGGAGTCGGCGTGTCGCAATGAGTGACGGCCGCCCGCACGCCGATGTCGGTCTTCGAAGCCGCGTTCGGCGTACCCTTCCTCGCGGGGGCGGAATCCCACCATTACCTCCCCATATGTTCAACGGCCCGGTGTCCCGGACCTGATCTGAACCAATGGTGACGGAGAAATGACAGAGGGTGTCGCACAGGTTGTGCGATCTTGGAGCCGACCCGCGATCGAGGGAGGGAGCAGGGTGAACAGACTGACTCTTTTGACTACAAAGGATTGCCATCTGTGCGGCAGGGCGAGGGCCGACCTCGACGCGGTGGCGCGCGAGACGGGCGAGCGGTGGACCGAGGTCGACGTGGCCGACGACGCCGAGCTCGCCCGCGAGTACGGCGACCGCCTGCCGGTCGTGCTGCTCGACGGCAGGGAGCACGGCTACTGGGACGTCGACGTCGAGCGGCTCAAGCGGGACCTGGCCGCCGGAACGTGACCACGCCGCGCCGGCGCCGCCGTGCGCGCGGTCGGCGGATCGGAGCGCCCCGCGCTCGGACGCCGCCCTCACTCGCGGCACTCCGCGCGACACGCCCTGTGACGCGCCGAAGCACACCGGTTAGCGGGCATGTGTCTTGTTTCGGGGCAAAATGGTGCCGACGGCTACTCGCCGGGCGAGACCGAACGGTTCGGTACAGCTGAGCGCTGCTCAGTGTTACGGGGGTGTACCGGATCGGCCGCCCGGCAGTAGCCGCGACCATGTCCGGCGATCGGGCCGTCGGGCCCGGGCGCCGATCGCCTGCGCGGCCCGATCCGGCTTCGGGCCCGGCCGCCGCGGATCGGCCCGCGGCCGACGTGAGCGCCGTCGCATCCCGCAGGGGCCCGCGTTCGGCGCCGCCGGTTAGCACTGCCTACGCGATCCCCCCTCCGGCCGAAGTCTTAAGCTGAGTAACTCACAAGAGCTGTGCGCCACACGGCGAAGACATCGACCCCGGCGGATGCGGCGGGAACGCTCCGGCGAACGCGGGCCCGCCCGCACCCGCACGCACAACGGCCACGCGCAACAGCACAGGCGGCGAGAGACCTGGAGTTCCATTGACGACCACCGGCGAAGGCACCGAGCAGCAGGCCCCCGCGAACCCCTACCTCACCACGGCCGCCGACCTCCCGGCCGCCACCGTCAGGCGCCTGCCCGAATACCTTCGCGCCCTCAGCACCCTCACCGACGCCGGAGTCGACACCGTCTCCTCCGAGACCCTCGCCGCCGCCACCGGCGTCAACTCCGCGATGCTCCGCAAGGACCTCTCCCAGCTCGGGGCGACCGGCATGCGCGGCGTCGGCTACAACGTGGCCGCGCTCGCCTCCTACATCGCGGGCGTGCTCGGACTCACGAAAGACTCCCGCGTCGCCATCATCGGCCTCGGCCACCTGGGGCAGGCCCTCGCCCGCTACCCCGGATTCTCCGAACGCGGCTTCGACATCGTTGGCCTCTTCGACGCCGACCCGGGCATCATAGGGAAGGACCTCGACGGCCTGACCGTGCGCGACGTCGCCCACCTGGCCGCCGCGATCCGTGACGAAGGCATCAACATAGGGGTGATCGCCACACCTGAAGCGGCCGCGCAACACGTGGCCGATCTCCTCGTCCATGCTGGGGTCACGAGCATTCTCAACTTCGCGCCATGCGTGCTCGCCGTGCCGAAGGGCGTGGCGGTCCGCAAAGTGGACCTGGCCGTCGAGTTGCAGATCCTGTCATTCCACGAACACCACAAGACGCTCAGACGTCAAGAGACGGGAACGGTGAAGTGAACCTCCTGGTAGTCGGCATCTCGCACCGGAGCGCCGCGGTGGAGACCCTCGAACGGCTCGCGGTGGACGCCGAGGCGGGCGCGCGCTTGGCCGAGCGGCTCCTCGCCGGCGGCGAGGTCCGCGAGGCGGTGGTCCTCTCGACCTGCAACCGCGTCGAGGTCTACGCCGCCGCCGCCGGCTTCCACGGCGCCCTCTCCGCGATCGTCGACGAGCTGCACGAGCTGTGGGGGTACGCCGAGACCGAGGCCGCCCTCGACTTCGCCTCCTGCGGCTACGTCCGCCACGGCGCCGACGCCGTCGCCCACGTCTTCCGCGTCGCCGCGGGCCTGGACTCCATGGTCGCCGGCGAGCCCCAGATCCTCGGGCAGCTGCGCGACGCCTACGAGACCGCCCGCGAGGCCGACCTGGTCGGCCGCCACCTGCACGAACTGTTCCAGCAGGCCCTGCGCGTCGGCAAGCGCGTCCACGCCGAGACCGACGTCGACGCCGCCGCGCCCTCGGTCGTCACCGCCGCCCTCGACCTCGCGCGGACCGCGCTCGGCAAGCCGCTGGACGAGGCCGACGCCGCCGTCGTCGGCGCCGGCGCCATGGGCGGCCTCGCCACCGCCACGCTCGCTCGCGCGGGGACCGCGACGCTCGCCGTCGCCAACCGCGACCGCGGCAAGGCCCGCCGCCTCGCCGCCGAGCACGGCGCCGTCGTCGCCGCGTACGACGACCTCGCCTCGCTCGCCTCCGGCGTGGACCTGCTGGTGTGCGCCACCGCCGCGACCGCGCCCGTCATCGAGGCCGCCACGCTGGAGCGCCGCCGCTCGGCGCTGGTGATCTGCGACCTCGCGCTGCCCCGCGACGTCGCCGAGGAGGTCGCCGGGCTCGACGGGGTCACCGTCATCGACATCGCCGAGATCCAGCGCTCCGAGACCGCCGGGGCCGGAGCCGAGACCCTCGCCCACGTCGAGCGGCTCATCGCCGAGGAGATCGAGGCCTACGACGAGAGCCTCCGCGCCGACGCCGTCACGCCCACCGTCGCGGCCCTGCGGGCCACCGCCGCCGACATCGTCGAGGCCGAGCTGGCCCGCGTCGCCCGCCGCGGCGACTTCACCGACGACCAGCGCGCCGAGGTCGCCCGCACCGTCCACCGCGTCGTCCAGCGGCTGCTGCACGAGCCGACCGTCCGCGTCCGCGAGCTCGCCGGGCAGCCCGGCGCCCCCGACTACGCCAAGGCGCTGCGCGAGCTGTTCGCGCTCACGCCCGCCGCGCTCGCCGATCCCCGCGACACCGCCCTCGCCGAAGCCTTGAAAGTCAAGCCGGAAGGCAGTGCCAAATGATCCGTGTCGGTACCAGAGCCTCGAAGCTGGCGCTCGCCCAGAGCGGGATGGTCGCCGAGGAGCTCGCCCGCGTCTCGGGCGAGGACGTCGAGCTCGTGGAGATCAAGACCACAGGCGACGGCACGACCGTGCCGGTCGCCCAGCTCGGCGTCGGCGTCTTCGTCAACCAACTGCGCGAAGCGCTGGAGCGCGAGGAGATCGACATCGCCGTCCACTCCTACAAGGACCTGCCGACCGCCCAGCCCGAGCACCTGGTCGTCAGCGTCCCGCCGCGCGCCGACCCGCGCGACGTCCTCATCGCCTCCGGCGGCCGCACCCTCGCCGAACTCGAGCCCGGCAGCCGCATCGGCACCGGCTCGCCGCGGCGCATCAGCCAGCTGCTCGCCCTCGGGCGCGGCTTCGAGTGCGTCCCGATCCGCGGCAACATCGACACCCGCATGGGCCGCGTCGGCGACGACCTCGACGCGGTCGTCCTCGCCGCCGCCGGGCTCAAGCGGGTAGGCCGAGCGGGTGACGTGAGCGAATACCTCGACCCGCTGGTGATGCTTCCCGCACCGGCACAAGGGGCATTGGCGGTCGAATGCCGCAAAGCGGACAAGACATCCGCGCGTATTTCGAGTATGCTCAACGACCGGTACTCACAAGCCGCGGTCGCCGCCGAGCGCGGCCTCCTGGAACGCCTCGAAGCCGGATGCAGCGCCCCGGTCGCCGCACTCGCCGACGTCTCAGAGGGCTCATCGCCCGGCAAGATCGACCTGTACCTGCGGGGGGCGGTCGGCGAAGTCGACGGCAGCTCGGTCGAACGACTCTCGACCACCGCCACGCTCGCCGACGCGGCGGGCGAGGAGCTGACCGCCGAAGCCGCCGACGTGGGGCGGGCGCTGGCCGACGACTTGCTGAGCATTGCGAATTTACGGCTTGCACGCGCCGCCGACGGCGGCGCCGAGCGACCATTGAAATTAGACCTGTAGCTCAGACGACTGTTGATGGAGAGAACATGACCAGTGCCCGTAAGCTGGTGGGCCGCGTGCGATTCGTCGGGACCGGCCCAGGCGATCCGGGACTGCTGACCAAGCGCGCCCTCGACGCCATCAGCGAGGCCGACCGCGTCTACTACGACCGGTCCCTGCCGCAGTCGCTGATCGAGGCCGCCAAGGAGATCGCCGGCGACGACGGCAAGATCAGACTGATCGAGAACTCCCCGAGCGACCAGGGCAAGCTCATGGCCGCCGCGGCCCGCGAAGGCGAGAACATCGCCCGCCTCGTCGTCGGCGACGCCTACCCGAACCGCCTCGCCAAGGCCGAGATCAAGGCCGCCTCCGCCGAGCAGGCCCGCTTCGAGGTCATCCCCGGCATGAGCCACGCCCAGGCCGTCGCCGTGTACGCCGGGATGCCCCCCGGCGAGGTCCGCACGGTCATCGACATCGACGACATCGCCTCCCTGGAGCCGCAGGCCCTCGCCGACGCCGTCAAGCGCGGCAGCCTGACCGTCACCGCCGACGTCTCCGACCTGTCGTCCCTGCGCGACATCCTGCTCGCCGGCGGGGTCTCCGGCGAGACCGCCGTCGCCGTCACCGGCGACGCCACCGGCGAGACCGAGTACACCACCACCTCCGCCGTGGACACCTTCGTGGAGGCCGCGCTCGGCTACGCCGGGCAGGTCGTCCTCACCATCGGCCCCGGCGTCGAGGACCGGCACGAGCTGGCCTGGTGGGAGTCGCGCCCGCTGTACGGCTGGAAGGTCCTCATCCCGCGCACCAAGGAGCAGGCCGGCGTCATGTCCGAGCGCCTGCGGTCCTACGGCGCGATCCCGTGCGAGGTGCCGACCATCGCCGTCGAGCCGCCGCGCACCCCCGCCCAGATGGAGCGGTCCATCAAGGGCCTGGTCGACGGCCGCTACGCGTGGATCGTGTTCACCTCGCAGAACTCCGTCAAGGCGATCTGGGAGAAGTTCAAGGAGCACGGCCTGGACGCGCGCGCCTTCGGCGGCATCAAGATCGCCTGCATCGGCGAGGCCACCGCGGACAAGGTGCGCGAGTTCGGCATCGAGCCCGAGCTCCTGCCCTCGGGGCAGCAGACCTCCGAAGGGCTGCTCGAGGTCTTCCCCCCGCACGACCCGGTCCTGGACATGGTCGGGCGCGTGCTGCTGCCGCGGGCCGACATCGCCACCGAGACGCTCGTGTCCGGGCTGACCGAGCGCGGCTGGGAGGTCGACGACGTCACCGCCTACCGGACGGTGCGCGCCTCGCCGCCCGCCGCCGAGATCCGCGACGCGATCAAGTCCGGCGGCTTCGACGCGGTCCTGTTCACCTCGTCCTCGACGGTGCGCAACCTCGTCGGCATCGCCGGCAAGCCGCACCAGCGGACCGTCGTGGCCTGCATCGGGCCGCACACCGCCGACACCGCGATCGAGTTCGGGCTGCGCGTGGACGCCAAGCCCGAGAACGCCTCGGTCCCGGATCTCATCGAATCACTCGCCGAATACGCCGTGGAGCTGCGCAAGCGCCTCGCCGAAGGTCCGATCAAGACCCGGCGCGGCCAGAAGGTGCAGGGGCCCACGGCGCTGAGGTTCCGTTAAGCCGTAAGGAGATGGCCGCAGTGCCGCGCAACGAACCCGCCTTTCCGACGATCCGTCCCAGGCGGCTGCGCCGCACTGCGGCCATTCGCCGTCTGGTCGCCGAGACCCGCGTGCATCCCGCGGATCTGGTGCTGCCCTTGTTCGTCAAGGAGGGCCTGGGCGAGCCGAGGCCGATCGCCTCGATGCCGGGAGTGTGGCAGCACACTGTGGACTCGGCGCGCAAGCTCGCCGTGGAGGCCCGGCGGGCGGGCATCGGCGGGCTGATGCCCTTCGGCGTCCCGGAGCGGCGCGACGCGATCGGCTCGGCCGCGACGGACCCGGACGGGATCCTCAATGTCGTGACCAGGGCGATCCGCGATGAGATCGGCGACGAGCTGGTGCTCATCCCGGACCTGTGCCTGGACGAGTTCACCGACCACGGCCACTGCGGTGTGCTGCAGGCGGACGGGACGGTCGACAACGACGCGACGCTGGAGCGCTACGCCGAGATGGGCGAGCGCCTGGCCGAAGCTGGCGCGGACCTGCTCGGGGCCTCGGGGATGATGGACGGCCAGATCGGCTACGTCCGGGCCGCGCTCGACCGGACCGGGCACAGCGACACCGGGCTGCTCGCCTACGCCGCCAAGTACTCCAGTGCCTTCTACGGGCCGTTCCGCGAGGCGGTGGAGTCGCAGTTGCAGGGCGACCGGCGCACCTACCAGCAGGACCCGCCGAACGCGACCGAGGCGCTGCGCGAGATCGAACTCGACGTGGCCGAAGGGGCGGACATCGTGATGGTGAAGCCGGCGCTGCCCTATCTGGACATCGTGCGGGCGGCGGCGGACCACTCCCCGGTGCCGGTGGCGGCCTACCACATCTCAGGCGAGTACGCGCAGATCGCAGCGGCGGCCGAACGCGGCTGGATCGATCGTGACGCGGCGATCCTGGAGAGCCTGACGAGCATCAAGCGGGCCGGAGCGGGCATCATCGCCACCTACGCCGCGATCGACGCGGCGAACCTCCTGCGCTTATGGAATCGATCTTCATCGATTACTTAGTGGGGGGTCGGACCTCCCTATCATGGCCGTATGACTGAGCGACGGCCCGACGCCCACATCAGTCTCCGGCCGCTCCGGCTGCGGGCGGTGATGACGCAAGAGGAGCTCGCACGCAAAGCGGGAGTGGGGGCGCGGACGATCCGCGACATCGAGTCGGGGCGGGTACGGCCGCAGGCGAAGACGCTGCGCCTGCTCGCCGAGGCTCTGGGCGTGGATGAGCGCGAGCTGGCGCCGACCGGCGTCCTCGACCCCCCGCTTCCGGTGGCGCCGCGCGAGTTGCCCAGGGCCCTGTCGACCTTCGCCGGACGCGAACGGTACCTGGAGGCGCTCGGCGCCGCGGTCGAAGCGGGCGCCGCCGTCGTCGCGGTCCACGGCATGGCCGGAGTCGGCAAGACCTCCCTGGCCGTGTGGGCCGCCCACGTCCTCGCCCCCCGGTACCCCGACGGGCAGCTGTTCATCGACCTCCGCGGCTTCTCGCCCGCGCCCGGTCCGCGCCCGAGCCTCGAATCGGTCTTGGCGCGCGTGCTGCGCTGCCTCGGCGCCGACGCCCAGTCCGTCCCCTCCGACGTCGACGAGCTCACCGCCAGGTACCGCAGCGTCATCGCCGACCGCCGGGTCCTGCTGCTGCTCGACAACGCGACCGGCCCCGAGCAGGTGGAGGCGCTGCTGCCCGGAACGGCGGGAAGCCTGGTGGTGGCGACCAGCCGCCACGATCTGTCGGCGCTGGCCGGAGCGCACTCGGTGGCGCTGGAGCCGCCGCCGATGCCCGAGGCCGTGGCGATGCTCGCCGCCGCCGTCGTCGACCGGATCACCGCGGACGAGGCCGCGGCGATCGCCGAGCGCTGCGGCCGCCTCCCGCTCGCGATGGGCCTGGCGGCCGCCCGGCTGAGCAGCCGCCCGCAGTGGCGGGCCGAGGACCTGCTGACGCGCCTCGCCGACGAGGAGCGGCTGCTCGACGAACTGGACATGGGACACCGGGGCGTCGCCGCCGCCCTGCGCGCCTCCTACCTCGAACTCGAAGGCGACCAGCGGCGCCTGCTGCGGCGGCTCAGCCTCGTCCACGGCGACGACGTCGACGCCTTCGCGGCCTCGGCGCTGTGCGGCGCGAGCCCGCAGCGGGCCGAGGCGATGCTCGAATCGCTGGTGGACGTCCATCTCGCCGAGACCCGGACCCCGGGGCGGTACCGGCTGCACGACCTGGTGCGCCTGTTCGCGGCCCGAGTCGCCGCGCGGGAGGAGACCCGAGGCGACCTGGACGCGGCGTTCGCCCGGCTGGTCGAGTGCTACCTGCACTTCGCGTTCCAGGCGGCGGCGCGGCTGCATCCGAACAAGCGCCGCTTCACCGGGGGCGCGGCCGACCACGACGCGGGCCTCCCCGGTTTCGCCGACCAGCCCGCCGCGCTGTCGTGGTTCCAGTCCGAACGGGGCAATCTGGAGGCGGCGGTGGTCGCGGCCGAGCGCGCCGACCTGACCGAGCAGGCCTGGCATCTGGCGACCGCGTTCAACGCGTTCTTCGTGCACGACCCGGACGCCGGGCCGCACGCCGAGGTCAACCGGATCGCCTTCGACATCGCCCGCCGCACCGCCGACCGCCGGAAGGAGGCCTTCACGCTCGGCGACTCGGGCCGCCAGCTGCTGGCGGCGGGCAGGCACCGGGAGGCGATCGTGTGCCTGGAGCGGTCCGTCGTGCTCAAACGCGACCTGGGCGAGTACGGCGACGCGGCGTTGACGCTGGCCAACATCGGCGTCCTGCATCGCCGGTCCGGCCGGTTCGCCGAATCGGTCGAGGTGCACCGGGCGGCGCTGGCGCAGGCCGAGGAGGCCGCCGACGAGGCCGCGGCGGCGCTCATCCGGACGAACATGGTGGTCCCGCTGCTGCGGCTCGGACGCTTCGACGAAGCCGAGTGCCTGCTGGCGGCGGCAGAGAGCCGCCTCGACGCGGGAGACGAGCACAACCGCATCCGCATCGAGGTCTTCCGCGGGGTGCTGGCCCGCGAGCGCGGGGACGCGGCGGCGGCCGTGGCCGCTCATACCGAATGCCTGAAGGCCTACCGCGGCGAAGGAGTCACGGCCGACGTGACCGCCACGCTCATCGAGCTGGGCGAGGACCTGCTGCGCTCGGGGCGGGGCGCCGAGGCGGCCGGCCACCTCGACCGGGCCGTCTCGTACGCGGTGCGGCTCGCCGACCCTTCGTTGGAGCGCTCCACCCGGAACGCGCTCGGTCGCGCGCTGACCGCCTCCGGTCGCCCCGAGGAGGCGGAGGCCCACCACCGGCGGGCGGCGGACCTGGCCGAGGTCCACGAGGACGCCTACGAACTGGCACGGGCCCACCACGGCCTGGCCGACGCGCGCAGACGATCGGGCGACGCGGCCGCGGAGCGGCGCCATCTGGAACTGGCCGCCCGCGGATACGCCGACTGCGGTGTGCCCGAGGCCGAGGCGATCGCCATGCGGCTCTAGCGGCCCGGAGGATCGGCGGCGGGACACCGGCGGGAAACCGGCGGCCGCTCGGCCGCCGGTCGCGGACGAAATCGCATCAGGACGGCTCTCACCAGCCGAAACGGGCGCCGGTCGCGACGGTCGCCCGGAAAACAGTGTCTGTCCTCACCGGAACGGTCGGCATAGCCTGGCGGTGGCCGGATCGGTCCGGCCGAAGCCAACACCCGAAAGGACAGGCGCGATGTCGACCATCTTCGAACGAAAGTCTAAGACGCGCACCATGACCGCGATCGCCGCGGTCGCCGCCGCCACCGCGGCCGGGGCGTTCTCGATCCAGACGGCCGCTGCCGACGAAACCGATCACGAAGCGGCGCAGGCCTGCAGCTGGGAAGCCCTTCCGATCCCCGAGGGGCTCCGGACCACGCAGGTCACCGGTATGAGCGACGACGGCTCGGTCATCGCCTACCAGGCGCTGCCGGTGGTCCAGAACGGACCCGAGGACTGGGTGAACTTTCCCCACCTCTACGCGGGCGGCGAGGCAACCGAGGTGCGGATGCCCGGCGAATACCCGGAGCTGCTGGACGTGAACTCGGCCGAAGTCGCCGTCGGTTTGTCATATGTAGACAGTGCCTATGTTCCCTACGTCTGGCGCGACGGCGAGCTCGACGTACTGCCGAGCGCCGGATCCGCCCAGGCCAGGGGCATCAACGAGGACGGCGACATCGTCGGTGTCGACCAGCGCAGGCCGGTCCTCTGGCCCGCCGACGGGTCCGGGCCGGTCGAACTGCCGCTGCCCGACGGCGCCGAGAGCGGCACCGCCCACGACATCGGCTACGACGGCACCGTCGTCGGGGCGGTGTACGACGAGAACGGCACCGCCAAGGCCTACACCTGGCGTCCGGACGCCTCCGGCGACCACGTCGGCGGCGAGCTGCCGTTGCCGCCCGCGGCCGACCCCGCGGATCACTGGACGGGGATCGCCTGGGACATCAACGGCGACTGGGCCTCCGGACACTTCTACAGCCCGGGGACCGGCTCGAGGGCACAGGGCATCCGCTGGAACCTCGCCGACGGCACCGCCGAGATGACCGAGCTGAACCGCCAGGTCGCCGTCAGCGCCGACGGCACGGTCGCCGGATACCACCCCGACACCGACAACGCCGCCTACCAGGACGGCGACACGGTCGTCGAGCTCCCCGGCGTCGACTCCGACGTCGACCTTCCGCGGGACGTGGCCGTCGAGATCAGCGCCGACGGCTCACTGATCGCCGGGAACCTCTACGTCCGCCAGGACGCCGACGGCTCGTACGTGCAGAACGCCGTGATCTGGACCTGCGAGTGAACGCTGTGACGGCGATCGGGAGACCGGACATGAGAGCGCACTCCTCGCGTGATTCCCGCGACGGCGACGGTGACGAGCGATTCGACGACGTGGCCTTCGAGTCGGCGTACGCCCAGGACCGGCACACCCTCGAACGCGAGCTGGCGCGGGTCTTCGAGCGCATACGGCACGAGCTCAGGGAGCGGGGCGTTGACCCGCCCGAGCGGCGTTGAGCGAGCACTGCGGCCATGAGCGGATACATCGAACAGACCGACCATCTCGCGGCGATCGCGGAACGGATGGATCAATTCGAGAAGGCCCTGGTGAAGCGGTGGAGGCGCGAGATCGCCGAGCGAGTCAACAGCGACGAGCCGATCGTCACCAGCATCGTGCGCAACACCTTCGGCAACCCGGTGCCGGGGTACCTCGCGGGCCAGTTCACGAGCGCGGAATGGTCCGCGCACAAGACGTACTGCGGCACCATGCCGCACTATCTGGAAGGAGGCGACCCCGGCGACGCGGGCCGATGCGAGGGCTGGCTCGATCCCAACGGGCAGCCGGTCGAGGTGGAGAACAGCAGCGGCGAGATGGTCGCGATCGGGCCGAAGATCGACTGCCCGCTCGACGCGGCACTGGCGATGGTCGACCAATGGGCGGTGCAGGAGCGGTCGGCGATCGAGCCGAGCATCCCGAAGTTCCAGGGGCACGACGTCGCCAAGCTCGAATCCGCTTACGACGCGGCCAAGAAGCTGCGCGAGGCCACGCTCGCCGAATACACCGACGTCGACATCAGCCAGGGAGGCCACCGCGACCTTGCCGGCGGCGGTGACCTTCCCGGCACGGTCGCCAAGATCTGGTCGAAGGACAGCGAGAGCCGCGACTGGTGGGTCGGGTGGACCGGGCTGGCGGCCGACCACGTCAGAGGGAACTTCTGCACCTCCGCCGGGCCGACCCTGATGAACCACTCGGTCATCGCGACCGCGCTGGGGAACCTCGTGACCACGCGCGCCGCGATCATCGAAGCGGGACGCAACAATGGCCTGCATCTGATCGAGCGGGCCACGGCCGCGCTCGGGGAGGTCGATGCGAGCCCGTTCACCGAGACCGAGGGCTGGAAGTCGGTGCAGTCGGGGCTCGACGCCTTCTCACTGTGGAGCGCCCTGGGCGGGCCGCTGCCCAAAGCGGTCGCTGCGGCGCTCAAGCTGCTGCAGTTCCTGGGCGACAAGTGGTTCGCCGAGGTCGAGGCGCACACCTTCGCCGATGCGATGGTCGACATCGTGACCGGCCTGGTCGACGGTTTCATCGAGTTGAACGACCAACTCGACGAACAGGAGGCGCAGTACCGCGAGGCCGCCGCGTCCGCGATGGAGGCCATCAACGATGCCGCGAGCTTCGACCTCGAGCTCTACGACCTCACCGAGAACACCCCGGGCGGCACCGACAGCGCCGGTTCGGCCGAGGGCTACACCGTCGACATCAGCAACGTGCTGACCCTCGCCGAGCACTGCGAGTTGGCCGGGGAGGACTACGAAGGCCTGCTGCGGCATTTCGAAGACCTGTTCGACGCCGAGCCGCACCTGGCCGACAAGGACGGTGATCCGACTGCAGCCGACAAGGATGTGAAGCAGATGTTCGCCGATTTCAAGGGCTTCGTCAAGACGACCTCGGCCCGGTACTACCTCGCCCACGAGGAGATCCGGGCGGCCGCCGAGGCCTACGCGCAGGTCGACGAGGACTCGGCCGCCGCCGTCGAGCGGACCTTGGACAGCTGGGACCGGAGCGGCGTCGGAGAGGTCGACCCAGGATTCGATGTGGACAGGGCCGCGCGGCCCACCGAACGCGACGAGGACGCCAGCGACAACCCGTACAACGGCGAACTCGACGGCGATCCCAACTACTACACCGAATTGAACCTGCCTCGGTAGTGCGGACGCTCCAGGGGCGCGGGCGAAGCCCGCGCCCCTGGAGCGTCCAGTCGAATCGGGCGCCGATGACGACCGGCTCGGGGTGCAGGCGGATGCCGAACCGCCTCTCGACCTCGTCGGCCACTTCCGTGGCGAGCGCCGGCGACTCCGCCGTCGTCGCCCCGCCCCGGTTCGTCAACGCGGGAGTGTGCTCGGTCGACGGGCCCGCCTCGCCCCTGCGGCAGCCCTTCTCGAAACCGGTCGCGCCGATGAGCCAGGCGGCAGAGACCTTCACCCCGTCTCCGCTGGGCCAGCGCGGGGCCTCGCCGCCGGCCTTCTCGGTCAAGCCCGGCAGTCGTCGGCGTCGAGCACCATGCCCTTGCCGCGCCGCAGATCCAGCACGGTCCGGCCTCACTTCGTGCCGTCGTTGCCGCCGCCTCGGCGGTGGGCCTCGGCCGCCTCGCGGATCGCGGCCAGGCCGCGCGCGATCGCGGGCTGCTCGGTGCTGCCGCGGCGCACCGCGGTGAACAGCCGCCGCGTCGGCACCGGGTTCCCGTGGATCGGGACGCGCACCACGGCGTGCTCGGCCGGGATCGGCGCCAGCCGGGAGTACAGGCTCACCCCGAAACCGGTGCACACCAGCCCGGACGCACTGGTCCAGCTGTCGGCGTGGTGGGCGACGTCCGGGGTGAATCCCGCGGCCGCCGCGGAGCTGCGGAGCAGCTGCTCCTGGTCGAGGCAGGTGGGCATGCCGACCCATTCCTCGTCCGCGGCCTCGGCCAGCGCCACGCTCTCGCGTCCGGCCAGGCGATGGCCCGCGGGCACCAGCAGGTCCTCCACGTCGTCCATGAGCAGGTGCTGCTCGAACCGCGGGTCGCTCGGCTGGGGCGTGGCGTAGGTCGGGTTGAAGACGGCGATGTCGGCGTCGCCGGCCTCCAGCCTGCGGAACGCCTCGTCCGACTCGACCGCGGCCAGGTGCAGCCGGACCCCGGGATGGTCCTCGCGCAGCCGTTTGGCGGCCGGGGCGATGAAGGCCGAGACCGTGCTGGACAGGCCGCACACCCGCAGCTCGCCCATCTGCCCTGCGGCGAGCGCGGCCAGGGCCACTTTGGCCTGTTCCCATTGGGCGTAGAGGACGTCGGCGTGCTCGAGCAGGAGCTCCGCCGCCGGGGTGAGGCGGACCCGGCGGCCGTTCGGCTCCAGCAGCCGGATGTCGGTCTCCTCGGCGAGCTGCTTGAGCTGATGCGAGACCGTCGACGGCGTGAGGTGCAGGGCGAGGGCGGTGGCGGTGACCGTGCCCTGCGTCCGCAGGACGCGGAGCGTGTGCAGCCTCGGATCGATCATTCGACAACCTCGCAAGGTCACGTGTGAAAACTTTCGTTGCTCTCGTACGATTCTAGGTCGACACTTGCCTCATGACCAACACCGAGAAGTTCTCCGGCGACCGTTGCCCGCTCTGCGAGCTGCGCATGAGCGAGGCCATGACCGTGGTGTCCCGCCACCGCACCTCCACCGGCACCGTGGTGTACGCCCGCTGCGAGTGCGGACGGCTGTCCATGTGGTTCGAGCCGTCCATGCGGATCCAGGGGGCGCCCGAGCTGCGCGTGACGGCCGGTGCGCCGGCCGGCTGACCTGATGTCGGGCGTTCCGCGTCGGGGCCGGGAGCCCTTCGGCTCCCGACCCCGACGTTCGGCCCCGGACGAGCTCCGGCCCGCGGGCCGGAGCTGGTGTGCTCTCGACACAGGGCGGCCGAGGCAGAGCAGCCCGCTCCTCCTTCGACAGCTTCGGGAGACGGGCGAGACGACCGCGCTCGGACATGGCGGATCTTCGATATCGAGACGGTTTTCACTTGAGCCGATCGGCTTCGACGGGCGGCCCCCGCTGTCCTCGACTTCTCGCAGCAGGCGGGATCGCCTGCCGGTCGACGTTCGCAGAGCGTGCAGCCCCGACAGACCCGGATCAAGCTCCAGAGGTGCCGACATCACTCGAAAGAGGTTGTCCCTAGGTTGGTAAGCAGCCCAGTCGGGTCGGGTGTGGCTGAAAGGTTGTTGCCGCGATGGTGGCTTTGCAGGACTGGCCGCCCGGTCCGGCGGGGCGCTCCGGCCACTGATTGAGATGTGCGTTCTGGTCGCTATCTAGGGACATGGAGGCGGAGTGCTCCACGGGCTGAACCGGAGAACACCAGCCTTGAGGAGGACCACCATGGATCGCATAGACCAGGCCTGGGCAGGGATCGATGTCGGTAAGACCCGCCACCACGTGGCGGTGGTCGATACCGACGGCCGCATCCTGCACTCCAAGCCCTTCGCCAACGACGAGACCGCGATCATCGAGGCCGTCAGCGAAGCCAGATCATTTGCCGCCGAACTCGTCTGGGCGGTCGACATCACCGGAACCGCGGCCAGGCTGCTGCTAGCGCTCCTGGCCGCCGAGGACCAGCATGTGGTCTACGTGCCAGGCCGCACGGTGCATCGCATGACCGGGGCATTCGCCGGTGATGCCAAGACCGATGCCCGCGACGCGTTCGTCATCGCCGAGACCGCCCGGCTGCGCCGGGACCTGACCGAGGTGGAGATCCCGGCCCAGTTGGTGGCCGATCTGGGGATGCTGACCGAGCGGCGCCGCGACATCGCCGCCGAGCGGATCCGGGCGATCAACCAGCTGCGAGACCTGCTCTCCGGAGTCTTCCCCACCCTCGAGCGGGCCTTGGATCTGGCCGGGTCCCGCGCGGGCCTGGTCCTGTTGACCGGCTTCCAGACCCCGGCGGCCATCCGCCGCCGCGGCCTCAAGCGCTTGGGAGCCTGGCTGAACCGGCACGGTATCCGCATCGATGCCGCCGAACGGTTGGCGACCAAAGCCGTCGAGGCGGCCCGGGCGCAGCGGACGGTGCTGCCCGGCGAGGATGTCGCCGCCGAACTCGTCGCCGACCTGGCCGAGGCCGTCCTCGGCTACGACGAGCGGATCGTCCGGCTCGACCGGCGGATCCGGGAAGTGTTCGAGACCCACCCGCAGTCAACGATCATCACCTCGCTGCCGGGCATGGGCCCGATCCTGGGCGCGGAGTTCATCGCCGCTGCAGGTGACCTGTCGTCCTTCGCCGACGCCGGCCACCTGGCCTCGGCAGCCGGTTTGGCCCCAGTGCCCCGTGATTCGGGTCGCCGGACCGGGAACCTGCATCGGCCAAAACGCTACAGTCGCAAGCTACGCCGGGTGTGTTACATGTCCGCGCAGGCCAGCATCGTCGCCCAAGGCCCGAGCCGGGACTACTACTTGAAGAAACGCGCCGAGGGCTGCCGTCACGTCCAGGCCCTCATCGCCCTCGCCCGCCGCAGAATCGACGTCCTCTGGGCACTCCTGCGCGACAACCGCCTCTTCACCCCCGACCCACCCGGCCTCAAGGCTTGACAAACACCATTGAGAGTCCTGCATGAGCTCCCCGGGTCCCCGCTGGAGTGATGTCGGCGAAGACCTTGACGCACGGGCCGCTTACGGATCAGGCTTGCGGCTGCCCTTGGGAGCTGAAACGATGTCGCGGTGGATGATGTCCAATGGAGGCTCCAGGCGTGTGCGCGCCGCTGGGGCCTCGAAGATCCTCGGCGTCTGGACGGAGGATGCGTTGCGGACGTCTTCGCCGTTTCGCGCATCGGCGGCGGTGAAGTCGTCCTCAAGCTGGTGAAGCCGCCCGGCCAGGCGCGAGCGGAGGCGGGAGCGCTGGCCGCATGGGCGGGCACGCGGGCCGCGGTGCGCCTCATCGAGACGGACTTCGCTCTCGGCGCGTTGCTGTTGGAGCGGATGCGACCGGGAACACCGCTGCAGGAAGGCAGTGACGACGAGGCTGTCGAGGTGGCGGCCGACCTTCTGACGAGACTGCACCGGGCCACGCCCGAGGCGCTCTCCTTCCCCACTCTCGCCGAGGCCTATCCTTCGCTTGAGGCGCAGGCACTCGATGACGTCGCCTTCGAACGGCGGGTCCGCGACGAGCCCGAGCGGGGCGATGCCGGGCTCGTCCGGATCGGCGCCGCCAGAGCCGCTGCGATGGCGCTCTGCGCCAGTGCCGACCGGCTCGTGCTGCTGCACGGCGACTTCGTGGACAAGAACATCCTCCGCGCCCGGGACGGTTATGCGGTGGTCGATCCGTCGCCGCAGGTGGGTGATCCGCACTCGGATGTCGGGTTCTTCGCGGCATACCACCGGCCGGCGAGCGCGATTCTGCAGCGGGCGGAGGCCATTGCCGAACGGATGGGGCTGGACGGGCATCGCGCACGGCGGTGGGCGGCGGTCTGGACGGTTCACCAGAGCTGCCAGGCCTGGCGGGAGGATCAGCGGTCGCTGGACGCCGTGCTGGCGGGCGATGACTTCGAGAAGCTGCTGGCGGGGCCTTGAGCGGTGTTGGGAGTTCGGAGACGGACGGAGGCCGGGAGCTGAGGCTCCCGGCCGTGATGTTCAGCGCTGAGGTTCGGTCGTCGATTCGCGACGGCGGCCCCGCGACGAGAGGCACGGCTCGGACTCGCATGGCCTCCTCCCTGTCCCCCTGCGGACAGGGGCGGCGTCACCGCCGCCCCTTGGAGGCGGCTTACAGCGACTCCATCTCCATGTAGATGTTCCAGACCGCGTCATCGAAGTACGGACTGCGGTTCCACTTCCCATCGTTCGTCAGCGACGAGGTCACCCCGTTCGCCTTTCCGAGTCCGGGGCCGGGGGCCGAATAGTCCTTCAGCCACGGCCCGCCGCTGGCGCCTTTGCCGAAGCCGCATTCGAGCTCGACGCGATCGTCCCCTTCGGAGACCGGCCCCCAGCAATGCTGCTGGACCTCGCCGTTGTCGAGGTTCGACGGGTAGCCGATGACGTGCAGATCGAGGTCGTAGCCCTGGCCGGTGGCGAAGCCGTGCCCGCCGGTCATCTGCGTGAGCCTCTGGCCGATCGCGTTGGGCTCGACCAGGAACATGCCGACGTCCCTCGTGCGGTCCCCGCCCGAGTACCAGGTGTCGAAGACCAGCTGCGAGGAGAAGATGCCGTTCCACCGTTCACGCGGCTCGTCGCCCTCGTCGTAGCCCGGCACATACACGACGTTGACCGACCAGCCGGCCTCGGTCCCGCCGCCGTCGTGCAGGCAGTGCCCGGCGGTCAGGACCAGGCTCTGGTTGGTGCTGGCAATCGAGGATGCCGAGCAGTTCCAGGGCTCGCCGCTCTGGTCGTCGTAGAACAGGCGCCCCGTGGCGTAGGAGAATGCGGGCTGCTTCGCGCCGGGTTCCGCTTCGGGTGCGGTCGGTTCGACGCTTCTGGCGGGACCGAGGTCGAGCTCGGTCCCCGTGTCGGTGCCGACCGTCGCCTCGTCGACGTCGGCGGGCCTCGACGCGGCCATGCGCTCGGCCGTCCAATGCGCGTCGAGGTCGGTCTGCAGCCCCGTCGGGACGCTGCTCGGTCTCCTCGCGTCCACCGTGCTGTCGTCGGGGGCCTGCGGTGAGGCGGATACGGCCCCCGGGACGAAGAACAGGGTCGCGACGATCGCCGCGAGCACTGCCGCGGTCAGCTCAGCTGATCGATGAGTTCGACTGAGATGCTTCAAGAGTCCTCCATGGATCTCGGATGATTCGTCCATTGAGGTATGAGATTTGCATAGGATCACTATTCGTGAATGGTGATCGGGTATTTGCGTCCGGCGAATCGTTCGGAGGCGGCCCCAGGTGTGCCGCGGCCGCTTCAAGTCGAAGTCCGCGGGGGCCCCGGTGCGGCACCGGAGCGTCGCTTCAGCGGGTTCGCCCCATGTCGAAGGCCGCAAGCGCCCGAATCCGTCGCCCCGGACAGGCCACGGCCCGCGGGCGCCTCAGGGTGGCGCCCGCGGGCCGTGGAATCGGGAACCGCGAAAGGTCGGAGGTGCGCTAGCAGTAGAGGTTGCCGCCGGGCTGCACGCCCAGCAGCGAGGTGAACTGCTGGTACTTCGTGACGCGGCTCTGCACCTGGGCGGGGTTGCCGCCGTCGCATTCGATCGCGCCGTTGATGGAGCGGATCGACTCGCCGAAGCCCGCGCCGGTGGTCATGGCGGTGTGGCCGCTCATGGTGCCCGGGCCGCTCTGGGTGTTCCAGTACCACAGGGCGGCCTGCCAGGCGACCGTCGGGTTCTGCTCGACCAGCCACGGGTTGGTGAGCAGCGGCAGCCCGAGGGCGTCGCCCGCGGCGTTGTAGTTGAAGTTCCAGCTCAGCTGGATCGGGCCGCGGCCGTAGTAGGCGTCCGTCCCGGCCGGGCACCCGTACGGCTGGCTGGTGTCGCAGTAGTGGCCGTAGTTGCCGGTGTTCTGCTCGACGATGTGCACCAGTCCGCCGGTCTCGTGGCTGACGTTCGCGAGGAAGGCGGCGGCCTCCTGCCGGCTGACGGTGTCGCCGCCGGTGTCGGCGAAGCCCGGGTAGGACGCGGTGGCCTCGACCAGGCCCTGGTAGGTGTAGAAGGAGTTCCGGTTCGGGAACATCTGGTTGAACTGGGTCTCGGAGACGACGAAGCCCGACGGGTCGGGCGGGTCGGTCGGTCCGTCGTCGCAGCTGGTGGGGTCCCAGAACCAGGTGCTGATGGTCGGGTCGTATCCGGGGTTGGCGTGCACGGCGACGTAGTAGTTGCCGTCGCTGTAGAGGACGACGTCGCCGACTTGGTAGTCGGCTCCTGCGGACCAGACGGTGAACGCGCAGCCGTCGCCGGGCGGGTCGCCGGGGTCGCCGCCAGAGCCGCAGGGCTCCTGGTCGCGCCAGACGCCCCATTCGCCGGTGGTGCCCGGGGTCTCGCCCTGGGTCCACCACTGGGCGGTCCAGTTGTAGCCGTTGTGGGAGACGACGGCGCCGCCGGTGTAGGCCGTGGTCGCGTTCCATGCCGAAGCGCAGGCGGCCTGGGCGTTGGCTTGAGCGGCGGGGATCGCGAACGCCAGCGCGGCGGCGGCGAGGAAGGCGCCGATGATCGCCAGGGTTCTCTTGCGTTGTCGCAGAAGCACGGGCTTCACCTCTAATCTTTAACAAAGCTTATTTATAGATAAATTTAATATCCTCTCTACGTCCGCGCAAGACTCGGAGGCAAAATGGATGCCCTTGGGGTGAATGAGGCGGAAACGCTCCGCTGAGGATCGGATCCGGCGAAGCCGGAGCCGCGGCCCGCTCAGGCCGAGCGGTGCGACGGCTGGTAGGCGGTCCTCCCCGTTCGCCGCGCCCGCAGCGCCAGATCGACGCGGCCCGGGTTGACCTCGGCCGACAGCACCGCCGCCCGCTCGGGCTGGAAGAAGCCGAACTCGTCGAGCTCATCCGCTTGCAGCCGAATGCGACCGGGGTCGTCGATGACGCCGCCGTCGAACAGGTAGAACGTCAACGGCGCGGACACGAACTCGTGCATCGGAACCCAGTCGAGCACCAGCAGCTCGCCGGGCGGCACGTCCAGCCCGATCTCCTCTTTGGTCTCCCGCGCGCACGCCTCGTGGGGTGACTCTCCCTTGTCGACGAGGCCGCCGACGAACGCCCAGTCGTCGCGGTAGTTCGGCTTCACCAGCAGCACCTTGCCTTCGGGGTCGGTGAAGAACGCGCACGCCACGGTGTAGGAGACCGCGATGCCGTCGATCAGCGACTGCGGCGGCGGGGGACCGGTATGAGCCATGCGGCGAATCCTATCCGGCGGTGCCGCACCGGCTCTGCGGCGCGAATCCGGCGAGGTCGGCGCGGCCGCTCCGGCGCCGCTCTCGGCTCCTCAGTCCTCGCCGATGATCGGGGCGATGTAGGCGCGCAGGGCGCGTTTGGTCTCGGCGCTCACCCGCGGGAGCTCGTCCTCCTCGGCCGCCATGATCATCGGCAGCACCCCCCTGAAGAGGTGGACCGCCATCTCCGCGGTGAGCCCCCGCTCCTCGGCCGTCAGCCCCGGCGCCCGCGCCTCCAGGATCCGGTCGATCCGCTCGAGCATCAGCTTCTGGGCCGGCCGCTTCGCCCCCGCCAGCTCGGGGGAGACGTGCGGATCGGACAGCAGCACGTAGAAACCCGGGTTCGCGCGGTCGAAGGCGATCAGCGGGTCGAGCATCCGGTCGAGCATCTCGTCCAAGGGCAGCTTCGACACCTCGATGTCGAAGGCCTCCCCGTGGGCCTCCCGCAGCCGCTCGACATAGCGGGCCACCAGCGCCTCGGCGATCGCCTCCTTGTTCCTGAAGAACTGGTACAGCGTCCCCGGCGAAGCCCCGGCCCGGGCGGCGATCGCGTTCGTGCTCGCGCCCTTGAAGCCCTCCTCCGCGAAGACCTCCGCGGCGGCGTCCAGCAGCTCGGCGATCCGCTTCTCGCCCCTGGCCTGCCGCTTCCGGGGCGTCTTCGGCGTGTCGTCGGTCACGAAGCGTCCTTTGCTCTAGAAAACACGAGCAAACGCTCGTATTTTAAATACGAGCATTTACTCGTATTCAGTTTACGTCGGTCGGGAGACCCTCATGACCTCCACCACCGCCCCGCATCCTAAGCCCAGTCCGGTCGATGAGCCGCCGAGCTCGGCGCTGCACCGGTTCGGCCGGGCCGTCGTCCGCCGCAGGCGCCCGCTGCTCGCCGCCGCGGCCCTCCTCTTCGTCGTCGGCGGCCTGATCGGCTCCGGCACCATGGGCGCGCTGGTCCTGTCGCGCTACGAGGTGCCCGGCTCCGAGTCCATCGTCACCGGCGACGAGCTCGACGAGCGCTTCGCGGTCGGCAACGCCAACTTCCTGCTGCTGGTCACCGCCGACGACGGCCGGGTCGACTCGGCGGCCTCCGCCGAGGCCGGCGCGGCGCTCGCCGCCGAGCTGGCCGCCCACGGGCGCGTCGCCTCGGTCGACTCCTACTGGGACGGCCGGTCCCCGACGCTGGTCAGCGAGGACGGCTCCCAGGCGCTCATCCTCGCCCACATCCCCGGCGATGTCACCGACGTGCGCGAGAACGTCCTGCCCGGCCTCAAAGACGACTTCGCGGGCGAGCACGGCGCGGTCGAGGTCGGCGTCGGCGGCTCGGACGAGCTGTTCCGCGAGGTCGCCGAACTGGCCCGCGGGGACTTCCTGGTGGCCGAGGCCATCATCATCCCCAGCCTGCTGCTGCTTTTGATCGTCCTCTACCGCAGGCCCGTCGCCGCGCTGCTGACCATGGGCGTCGGACTGTTCTCCCTGGTCGCCTCGCTGGCGCTCATGCGCGGCGTGGCCGCCCTCGTCGAGGTCTCGACCTTCGCGGCCAACCTCGTCCTCGTCATGAGCGTGGGCCTGGCCGTCGACTACTGCCTGTTCATCATCAACCGCTACCGCGAGCAGATCACCGCCGGAGCCGAGCGCGCCGAGGCCGTGGCCGCGACCGTCGCCACCGCCGGGCGGACGGTCCTGTTCAGCGCCCTCACCGTCGCCGCCGGCCTCTCGGTGCTGCTGGCCATGCCGTTCCCGTTCCTGCGCTCCTTCGCCTACGCCGGCCTCCTCGTCCCGCTCACCGCCGTCGTCGGCGCCGTGGTCCTCCTCCCGGCCGCGCTCGCCGCCTGGGGCCACCGGGTGGAGCTGCGCCGCCGCCCGTCCCGGCCGCTGGAGCGGGGACGCTGGTACCGCCTCACCGCCGCCGTCATGCGCCGCCCGCTCGCCTGGGGCGCCGCCGCGCTCGCGCTGGTGCTGCTGCTGGCCTCGCCGTTCCTCGGCGTCCGCTTCGGCGTCCCCGACGAGCGCTCGCTGCCGGAGAGCGCCGACAGCCGCGCCGTCACCGACCAGATCACCGCGAACTTCGCCGCCGAGGCCACCGACGCGATGCGCGTCCTCGCCCACGCCCCCGAGGAGGCGGCACTGGCCGCCTACGCCGCCGAGCTGTCCGAGGTGCCCGGCATCGCCCAGGTCGACTCGGCCGCGGGCCGCTTCGTCGACGGCGAGCGGACCTCGCCAGCCGCGGAGGGGCGCTTCGCCGTCGCCGAGAACGGCGACACCTGGCTGGAGGCGGTGCCCACCGGCGAGGCCATGCGCGACGACCCCTACGGGATGGTCGTCGACCTCCGGGCCGTCGAGGCGCCGTTCGACACCGCCGTCTCGGGCTACCCGGCCGACCTGGCCGACTTCCGCGACGCCCTGCTCGACCGGCTCCCGCTCGTGCTCGCCTTGATCGTGCTGGTCACCTTCGTGATCCTGTTCCTCATGACCGGCAGCGTCATCGCGCCGCTCAAGGCCACCGTCCTCAATGCGCTGTCGCTGTCGGTGATGTTCGGCGCTCTGGTGTGGATCTTCCAGGAGGGGAACCTCTCAGGGCTCCTCGGATTCACTCCGCAGGGCTCCTTCGAGCCGAGCATCCCCATCCTCATGTTCTGCGTCGCCTACGGGCTGTCCATGGACTACGAGGTCTTCATGCTCTCGCGCATCAAAGAGGAGTACGACCGCACCGGCGACAACGCCCGCTCGATCGCGATCGGACTCCAGCGCAGCGCGCCGCTGGTGACCGCCGCGGCGCTGGTGC
The DNA here is from genome assembly GCF_000427885.1 of Glycomyces tenuis DSM 44171. Taxonomy (GTDB): domain Bacteria; phylum Actinomycetota; class Actinomycetes; order Mycobacteriales; family Micromonosporaceae; genus Glycomyces; species Glycomyces tenuis. The sequence continues at coordinate 192,511 of NZ_ATYW01000005.1, read as the reverse complement.
TGGCGTTCTCCTTCGCCGTCTACGCCACCGGCCAGGTCGTCCTGCTGCAGATGCTCGGCGTCGGCATGGCCCTGGCCGTGGTCGTCGACGCCACCGTCATCCGCGGCGTGCTCCTGCCGTCCCTCATGCGGCTCACCGGCCGGTGGAACTGGTGGGCGCCCGCCCCGCTGCGCAGGCTCCACGCCCGCATCGGCGTCAGCGACTGAGACCCGAGGGCCTCAATCGAGTGAGGCGCCGACCAGGACCGGCTCGGGGCGCAGTCTGACGCCGAACTTCGCCTCGACGCCGTCGGCCACCTCCCGCGCCAGCGCGAGCAGCTCGGCGGCCGTCGCCCCGCCCCGGTTGGTCAGCGCGAGCGTGTGCTTCGTCGACAGGCCGACGCGGCCCCGCCGGTGGCCCTTGTCGAAGCCCGCCGCGCCGATGAGCCACGCCGCCGAGACCTTCACCTCGCCCTCGCCGACCGGCCAATGCGGAGCGTCCTTGCCCAGGGCCGCGGTGAGGGCGTGGAACGCTCCTCGGTCGAGCACCGGGTTGGTGAAGAACGAGCCCGCGCTCCACGTGTCGTGGTCGCCCTCGTCGAGCACCATGCCCTTGCCGCGCCGCAGCTCGAGGACGACCTCCCTGGCCCGCTTCAGCGGCACCCGCTCGCCGACCTCGACGCCCAGGCGCTTCGCCGCCTCGGCGTACGCGATCGGCCGCGACAGCCCGCCCGGTTCGAGCCGGAAGTCGACGCTCATCACGAAGTAGCGGCTTTCGCGCTTGAAGACGCTGTGCCGGTAGGCGAAGCCGCACTCGGACGGCGACCAGTCGCGGATCCGGTCGGCCTCGCGGTCCCACACCCGCACCGCCGCGATCGTCTGCGACACCTCCTGGCCGTAGGCGCCGACGTTCTGGATCGGGGTCGCCCCCGCCGAGCCGGGGATGCCGCCGAGGCACTCGACGCCGGAGCGGCCGTGGTCGACGGCCCAGGCCGTGAACTCGTCCCACACCTGCCCGGCCTGGACGCGCACCACGTCGTCGTCGAGCGGCTCGATCCCGGCGCCGCGCAGCAGGACCACCGTCCCGTCGAAGCCGTCGTCGCCGATGACGACGTTGCTGCCGCCGGCGAGCACCAGCGTCGGGCCCTCGGCCTCGCGCAGCGCCTCGACGGCCTCCTCGGAGCTCGACGCCTCCACCAGGCGCCGCGCCGGGCCGCCGAGCCGCAGCGTCGTGAATGGCGCGAGCATCGCGCCGCGATCGCGGCCTGTCGCGGTATGCTCGCTTCCGTGTGGGCTGGCGTCAGTCACGCCGCAAAGCCTAAGCTGTTCATGGGCTACAACGATCGGCGGTCACCCATGGCGAAGCCACGGAACACGGACTACCTGACCGAGCTGAAGCACGAGGCCGGCGCGCTGCGGGAGATCGCCGACCGCGAAGCGCCCGGCCGTCTCGTCCCCTCCCGCCCCGACGTCACCATCGCCGATCTGCCGGCCGAGCTCGTGCGCCTCTACGGTTGGGCCGTCGACGCCCTCGCGTCCGGCGCCGTCGAGGAGGGCGTCCCCGAGCCGCCGCCCGCGCGCCCGGCCGAGGCCGAGACGCTCGCCGCCTTCGACGCATCGCTCGACCGCCTCCTCCGCGCGTTCGAATCCCACCCGGCCGACTCGCCGGTGTGGACGTGGGCGCCCGTGCCGTGGAACGCCGAGTTCTGGCAGCGGCGCGCCGCCGTCGCCACCGCCCTGGCCCGCTGGGACGCGCAGATGGCCGTCGGCTCCACCGCGCCGCTGCCCACCGCGCTCGCCGCCGATGCGATCTCGGAGGTGTTCGAGGCGTTCGTCCCGGTCGGGATCAGGCGCGGACCGCACGCCGAGCCCGGCGGGCTCGTGCAGCTGTTCGCCCAGGACGCCGACGCGACGTGGTTCGTGCGGCTGCGCGACGGCCTGGTGTCGCTGCTCGACGACCCCGAGCCGCGCACGGCCCTCCAGGCGCGCGCGGCGGGCTCGGCCTCGGACATCGCGCTCGCCCTGTGGGGGCGGCTGCCGTTCGGCATCTGCGACGTCGCCGGCGAGGAGGCCCTGCTTCAGTCGCTGCGCGTCCGGTGACGGCGCGTCGCGTCCGATGACGCGCAGTGACGCGGGTAACGGTTCCGCAAACTTTCCTTTGGAAATCGGACAAACGTTCGCCGCCGACTTGGCAAAGGCATTCAGATGCCGTTAGGCTCACCACACGCTCCGCGGCGGCGACGTCTGCGGCGCGCAGGTCGCAGTGCGGGGCCGCGCTTCAGCGAGGTCCTTCCTACGGCTTGTACAAGCACGCCTTTTACAACGGATCGTCTGGCACGTGCCTGCCAGTGAAAGGACCTCATCATGGCCACAGTGACCTACTCGGATGCCACGCGCATCTACCCGGGTTCCGATGTACCCGCCGTCGACCGGCTCAACCTCGAGATCCAGGACGGCGAATTCCTCGTCCTCGTCGGACCCTCCGGTTGCGGCAAGTCGACGTCGCTCCGGATGCTCGCCGGTCTCGAGGAGATCGACGAAGGCTCGGTGTTCATCAACGAGACCGACGTCTCCAACCTCCCGCCGAAGTCCCGCGACATCGCGATGGTCTTCCAGAACTACGCGCTCTACCCGCACATGTCCGTCTTCGACAACATGGCGTTCGCCCTCAAGCTGCGCCGCATGCCGAAGGCCGACATCAAGCAGCGCGTGGAGGAAGCCGCGAAGCTCCTCGACCTGACCGACTACCTCAACCGCAAGCCCAAGGCCCTGTCCGGCGGCCAGCGCCAGCGCGTCGCCATGGGCCGCGCCATCGTGCGCGAGCCGCAGGTGTTCCTCATGGACGAGCCGCTGTCGAACCTCGACGCCAAGCTGCGCGTCCAGACCCGTTCGCAGATCGCCTCGCTCCAGAAGCGCCTGGGCATCACCACCGTCTACGTCACGCACGACCAGATCGAGGCCATGACGATGGGTCACCGCATCGCGGTGATGAAGGACGGCGTCCTCCAGCAGTGCGACACGCCGCGAGTGCTCTACGAGACCCCCGGCAACGTCTTCGTCGCGGGCTTCATCGGCTCGCCGGCGATGAACATCAAGACCGTCAAGCTCACCGAGGGCGGCGCCCTGTTCGGCGACGTCACGCTTCCGCTCTCCCGCGAGGTCCGCGACGCCGCCACCGCCGACAACGGCAGCCAGGAAGTCACCATCGGCATCCGGCCCGAGCACTGCAAGCTCGGCACCGAGTCCTCCGGCGGCATCCCGATCGAGGTCGACCTCGTCGAGGAGCTCGGCTCGGAGGCCTACGTCTACGGCCACGCCACCTACAACGGCGGCAGCGAGCGCTTCGTCGTCCGCGCCGAGTCGAAGGACGTGCCGCGCCTGGCCGAGACGGTCCACGTGGTCCCCGAGCCGGGCCACGAGCACGTGTTCCACGCGAGCACGGGCAAGCGCCTGAACTGACGACATTCGATTCCGACCGCGCGGCGCCCGCTCCGGGCGCCGCGCGGTCGCCGTTTCGGCGCCTCGACGCGGGCGCTACCGTTGGGGTATGGCCCGCATCACCCCGATTGCGGCGGCCCGGTCGTGATCGCCGCCAGGCCCCGCGTGGACGGCGCCGACGAGTTCACCGTCGGCACCGCCCACCACCGCGCGCTCGACGACGGCCGCATCGAGTGCACCGTGTGCCCCCGCGCGTGCCGCCTGCGCGACGGCCAGCGGGGGCTGTGCTTCGTGCGGGCCCGCGCGGGCGATCAGATCGTCCTGACCTCCTACGGGCGCTCCTCGGGGTTCTGCGTCGACCCGATCGAGAAGAAGCCGCTCAACCACTTCCTGCCGGGCACGCCGGTCCTGTCGTTCGGGACGGCCGGGTGCAACCTGGGGTGCCGCTTCTGCCAGAACTGGGACATCTCCAAGTCCCGCGAGATCGACACGCTCGCCTCCGCGGCCGGGCCCGAGACGCTCGCGGCCGAGGCGAAACGCCTCGGATGCAAGTCGATCGCGTTCACCTACAACGACCCGACGATCTTCCTCGAGTACGCCGCCGACTGCGCCGACGCCGCCCGAGCGGCCGGGCTCAAGGCCGTGGCGGTCTCGGCCGGGTACATCAACGCCGAGCCGCGCGCCGAGCTGTACGCCCACATGGACGCCGCGAACATCGACCTCAAGGCCTTCACCGAGGACTTCTACAAGAAGATCGCGTTCGCCTCACTGGGGACGGTCCTGGAGACGCTCGAATACCTCGTGCACGAGACCGAGGTGTGGACCGAGATCACGACGCTGCTCATCCCCGGCCACAACGACTCGGACGCCGAGATCGCCGCCGAGTGCGCGTGGATCGCCGAGCACCTCGGCCCGGACGTCCCGCTGCACTTCACGGCGTTCCACCCCGACTTCAAGATGCGCGACGTGCCGCCCACCCCGCCCGCCACCCTCAGGCGCGCCCGCGCGAGGGCCCTCGCCGAAGGGCTGCGCTACGTCTACACCGGCAACGTCCACGACACGGCGAACCAGACGACCTACTGCCCCGGCTGTGGCGAAGCTCTCGTGATCCGCGATTGGTACCGGATTGACCGTTATGCGTTGTCAAATTCCGGACAATGCTCATTCTGCGGCGTGAACATTCCCGGTGTCTACGAGGGAAAGGCCGGAGACTGGGGTCCGAGGCGGCAACCGATCCGCCTCACCGCATCGTCCCATAAGTAACACAGCCCAGCTGGTGGCCCGGTACAGCACAGCAGGAACCATAACCCGAGAGACGCGAGAACATGCCCTTGACGACATCAGACACCGTCAGGCCGCCGGCCGTCGCCGGACGGTTCTACTCCGCCGACCCCGACCGCCTCCGCGCCGAGACCGCCCGTCTCGTCGACGCGGTCGACGTCCCGAGCGGCGAGCCGCTCGCGCGCGCCTACATCGTGCCCCACGCCGGACACCGCTTCTCCGGACGCGTGGCCGCCGAGGTGTACGCGCGCCTGGCCCGCCACCGCGACCGCATCGAGCGCGTGGTCCTCGTCGGCCCCTCCCACCACCACCCGCTGCGCGGGCACGCCGCCGCCCCCTACACGGCCTGGGAGACGCCGCTCGGGCTCATCGAGGCCGCGCCCACGGGGGTCGTCGGCTCCTCGCGGCTCCCGCACACCGAGGAGCACTCCCTGGAAGTGCAGCTGCCGTTCCTCCAGGTCGCCCTCGGCGAGGGCTTCACCGTCACGCCCGTGGCCGTCGGCATGAGCCAGACGCCCGACACCGCGCGCGTCATCGCCTCGCTCCTGGCCGAGGCCGGGGAGGGCGCCGTCCTGCTGTGCTCGACCGACCTGTCGCACTACCACGACCTGGAGACCGCCCGCCGCATCGACGGGGGCACCGCCGAGGCCATCCGAGGCCTGCGTCCCCGCGAGATCTCCACCACCCACGCCTGCGGCGTGTTCGCCCTGCGCGGCACCGTCGCCTGGGCCGACGCGACCGGGCGGCGCCCGCGCCAGCTCGCGCTCGGCACCTCCGCCGACACCACCGGCCACACCGACCGCGTCGTCGGCTACCCGGCGTTCGCCGTGGAGGCGCCGCCCGTGGAGACGCCGGACGGTCTGTGATCCGCCGGGGGTGCGGCGAAACTCGCATGCCGTGCCCCGGAAGCGGCGTTTACCCTGTAAGACGTGACCGAGCACGAGCAGCCCACAGAGACCGGCGACGACCTTCCCGAGCAGATGAGGATCAGGCGCGAGAAGCGCGCCGCCCTCCTGTCCGAGGGCAAGCAGCCGTACGCGCTCGGCTATTCGCGCACGCACACCCTCGCCGAGCTGCGCGAACGCTTCGCGGGCCTGGAGGCCGGCGAGTCCTCCGGCACCACCGTCGCCACCGTCGGCCGCGTCATCTTCGTGCGCACCGCCGGGAAGCTGTGCTTCGCGCGCCTGCGCGACGGCGACGGCACCGAGTTCCAGGTGATGCTCTCCCAGGCCAAGGTCGGGGCCGAGGCCCTCGCCGACTTCAAGCGCCTGGTCGACATCGGCGACCACCTCGGCGTCACCGGCGAGGTCGTCACCTCCAAGCGCGGCGAGCTGTCGGTCATGGCCGACTCCTTCACGATCACCGCCAAGGCCCTCAGGCCGCTGCCGGTGGCCCACAAGCCGCTCGCCGAGGAGACCCGCGTCCGCCAGCGCTACGTCGACCTCATCATGCGCCCCGAGGCCCGCGACACCGCGCGCCGCCGGGCCGCGGTCATCCGCTCCATTCGCGAGCGACTCCACGACGGCGACTTCGTCGAAGTCGAGACGCCGATGATGCAGGTCCAGCCCGGCGGGGCCACCGCCCGGCCGTTCGTCACGCATATGAATGCGTACGACATCGATCTGTACATGCGCATCGCGCCCGAGTTGTATTTGAAACGGTGCGTGGTCGGCGGCATCGACCGCGTATTCGAGATCAACCGGAACTTCCGCAACGAGGGCGCCGATTCCTCGCATTCTCCCGAGTTCGCGATGCTCGAGGTGTATCAGGCCTACGCCGACTACCGCGTGATCGGCGAACTGACCAAAACGCTCATTCAAGGCGCCGCCGAGTCCGTCTTCGGCTCCCATACCGTCGAACTCGCCGACGGCTCGAGCTACGACCTGGGCGGCGATTGGGCCGAGATCACCCTCTTCGGCTCCCTTTCCGACGCACTCGGCGAAGAAGTGACCGTCGACACGTCGATGGAGACGCTGCGGGCTTACGCCGACAAAGTCGAGCTCGGAGTCGACCCCGTGTGGGGACCGGGGAAACTCGCCGAGGAATTGTTCGAGCACCTCGTCGTCCCGGAGCTTCGGGCGCCGACGTTCGTGTACGACTACCCCGAGGAGACCTCGCCGCTCACCCGCGGTCACCGGTCCCTGCCCGGGCTGACCGAGAAATGGGACCTGTACGTCCGCGGATTCGAACTCGCCACCGGCTATTCGGAGCTGGTCGACCCGGTCGTCCAGCGTGAACGCCTCGAAGCGCAGGCCAGGCTGGCCGCGAAAGGCGACGACGAGGCCATGGGCGTCGACGAGGACTTCCTGCGGGCGATGGAATACGGAATGCCGCCCACCGGCGGCATGGGCATGGGAATCGACCGGCTGCTTATGGCGCTCACCGGACTCGGTATCCGAGAGACGATCCTCTTCCCGCTGGTGAAACCGGAATAAAGAATTGGACCGCGCCGCCGCACCGGATGGAGCGGTCCCTTTCACGGCCTCGCGGCCTTATTCGCCTCGAAGACGAGACCGCCTGATCTTTCTCCGAGACCCTCTTTCGCATCTCTAAGGGACTCGTATATGCTCTTGCATTGACAACGGTTTGCCGGTAAGCGTCCAGTCGCTAGCTCATCGAGAGGAATTTGCCATGGCGAAGAAGACACAGGTCATCCTGATCGACGATATCGACGGCGGCAAGGCTGAGGAGACCGTCAAATTCGCCATCGACGGGCAGGCCTACGAGATCGACCTTTCCCCTGCGCACGCCAATGAACTCCGCCAATCCCTGGCGAAATTCCAGGAGGCCGGCACCAAGCTCGGCCGCTACACTGTCGGCGCCGTGCGCGGACCGGCCCGGGGCACCTCGGTGCGCCGCCCCGCCGGCGACCGCGAGCAGAACAAGGCGATCCGCGAGTGGGCCGAGCGCAACGGCAAGAAGGTGTCCCCGCGCGGCCGCATTCCCCAGAGCATCGTCGAGGAATACAACGCGTCGCGCTAAAGGCGACCACGATCGGCCGAACGCCCGCCTCCGCTCACGGACGCGGGCGTTTCGCGCGTCCAGGCCCCGGGTCGGGGGTGCCCGGTGGACCAGACCGGGCGGTACCCGGCCCATTTGTCCCGCCCGTCGCCCACCACCACCCGAACCGGACGCCGCTTTGCGGCGGCTGGTCGTGTGCCCGTCGCCCACCACCACCCGACATCGTGCTCGCTGCGCTCGCCCTGTAAGGAAGGCTGCGTTGTCGGGTACCCAGATATAAACACCGATATCTGGGTACCCTTCCGCCCACGTGGCGAAGCTTGCGAGCCATAACTTGGCACTGCGAGCGAACAAACGGACTCGGATACCGCCTCGCCCTGGTCCACCAGGCACCCCCAGCCGAAACGGTGGTCTTTCACCTCCCTGTCACAGGCGCGAGGCACCATTGGATCGGTGGAACCGGCAGAAGGAGGCGGCATTGCGCTCACAGCGAACGTTTTCTCGATGGGAATGGGCCAGGGGGCACGCTTGTTGTCACCCACGTGGCGCCCGTGGTCCGCAGACTCGGGAGATAAGGTGTACCCACAGGGTTTTGCAAGCCACGACCAGTATTGACGACAAGTAGCGGCGCCACCGCGGCGAAGCTCGCGAGCCGTAACTTTGCAGTGCGAGGAGCAGAAGCGCATGTTTGAACGGTTTACCGACCGTGCTCGACGCGTGGTCGTCCTGGCCCAAGAAGAGGCCAGGATGCTCAACCACAACTACATCGGCACGGAACACATCCTGCTCGGCCTCATCCACGAGGGCGAAGGCGTGGCGGCGAAGGCCCTGGAGAGTCTGGGCATCTCCCTCGAAGGCGTCCGTCAGCAGGTCGAGGAGATCATAGGCCAGGGTCAGCAGGCCCCCGCCGGGCACATCCCCTTCACCCCCCGGGCGAAGAAGGTGCTCGAGCTGAGCCTGCGCGAGGCGCTCCAGCTCGGCCACAACTACATTGGAACCGAACACATCCTGCTCGGCCTCATCCGCGAGGGTGAGGGCGTGGCCGCGCAGGTGCTCATCAAGCTCGGCGCCGACCTCAACCGGGTCCGCCAGCAGGTGCTGCAGCTGCTGTCCGGCTACCAGGGCAAGGAGCCGGCCGGCGCCACCACCGGCGCCACGACCTCCGAGTCGCAGCAGTCCGGTTCGCTCGTGTTGGATCAGTTCGGCCGCAATCTGACCCAGGCCGCCCGGGACGGCAAGCTCGACCCGGTCATCGGCCGTCAGCGCGAGATCGAGCGCGTCATGCAGGTCTTGAGCCGCCGCACCAAGAACAACCCGGTGCTCATCGGCGAGCCCGGCGTCGGCAAGACCGCCGCCGTCGAAGGCCTGGCGCAGGCGATCACCAAGGGCGAGGTCCCCGAGACGCTCAAGGAGAAGCAGCTCTACACGCTGGACCTGGGCGCCCTGGTCGCGGGCTCGCGCTACCGCGGTGACTTCGAGGAGCGCCTGAAGAAGGTCCTCAAGGAGATCAAGACCCGCGGCGACATCATCCTGTTCATCGACGAGATCCACACGCTCGTCGGCGCAGGCGCCGCCGAGGGCGCGATCGACGCCGCCTCGATCCTCAAGCCGATGCTCGCTCGCGGCGAGCTCCAGACGATCGGCGCCACCACGCTCGACGAGTACCGCAAGTACCTGGAGAAGGACGCCGCGCTCGAGCGCCGCTTCCAGCCGATCCAGGTCGCCGAGCCGAGCCTGTCGCACACCATCGAGATCCTCAAGGGCCTCAGGGACCGCTACGAGGCGCACCACCGAGTCTCCATCACCGACGGCGCCCTGGTGCAGGCCGCGACGCTCGCGGACCGGTACATCTCGGACCGCTTCCTGCCGGACAAGGCGATCGACCTGATCGACGAGGCCGGGGCCCGGATGCGGATCCGCCGCATGACCGCGCCGCCGGACCTGCGCGAGATCGACGAGGAGATCGCCGAGACCCGCCGCGACAAGGAGTCCGCGATCGACGCGCAGGACTTCGAGGCCGCCGCGCGCCTGCGGGACGCCGAGAAGCGCCTGCACGAGAAGCGCACCAAGCGCGAGCAGGAATGGAAGGCCGGCGACCTCGACCAGGTCACCGAGGTCGACGAGGAGATGATCTCCGAGGTCCTCGCGAACTGGACCGGCATCCCGGTGTACAAGCTCACCGAGGAGGAGACCAGCCGCCTGCTCCGCATGGAGGACGAGCTGCACAAGCGGATCATCGGCCAGATCGACGCCGTCAAGGCCGTCTCGCAGGCGATCCGCCGCACCCGCGCCGGGCTCAAGGACCCGAAGCGCCCGTCCGGCTCGTTCATCTTCGCCGGCCCCTCGGGCGTCGGCAAGACCGAGCTGGCCAAGGCGCTCGCGGAGTTCCTGTTCGGCTCCGAGGACGCGCTCATCCAGCTCGACATGTCCGAGTTCCACGACCGCTACACGGTCTCGCGCCTGGTCGGCGCGCCTCCCGGCTACGTCGGCTACGACGAGGGCGGGCAGCTCACCGAGAAGGTCCGCAGGAAGCCGTTCAGCGTGGTCCTGTTCGACGAGATCGAGAAGGCCCACCCGGACGTGTTCAACACGCTCCTGCAGATCCTCGAGGACGGGCGCCTGACCGACGGCCAGGGCCGGATCGTCGACTTCAAGAACACGGTGCTCATCCTGACCACGAACCTCGGTTCGCGGGACGTCGGCAAGGCCGTCACGCTGGGCTTCCAGTCCGGCGACGAGGCCGAGAACGACTACGAGCGGATGAAGGAGAAGGTCTCCGACGAGCTGAAGAACCACTTCAGGCCGGAGTTCCTCAACCGCATCGACGACACCATCGTGTTCCCGAAGCTGTCCGAGCCCGAGATCGTCGAGATCGTCGATCTCATGGTCAAGCGCATCGAGGACCAGCTCGCGAACCGCGACATGGCGCTCGAGCTCACCTCGAACGCCAAGCTGTACCTCGGGCACAAGGGCTACGACCCGGTGCTGGGCGCCCGGCCGCTGCGCCGCACGATCCAGCGCGAGATCGAGGACACGCTCTCGGAGAAGATCCTGTTCAACGAGTTCGTGGCCGGGCAGATCGTCATCGTCGACGTCGAGGGCGACCCGAAGGACATCGAGAACGCGCACCTGACGTTCCGCGGGGCCGACAAGCCCGCCGGGATCCCGGACACGCCTCCGGCCGCGCTGGCCGGCGAGCGCGCCCCGAAGAGCCCCGGCGCCGGAACCGGCACGATGCCGCCGAAGAGCCCGGGAGCCGGGCCGAGGGGCGGCATGGCCGGCGAGGGCGGCGCTTAGCCGCGGCGAGGGCGACGAACGAACAAACCGACAATGACGGGGCGGGACCGAGAACGGTTCCGCCCCGCCGCATTCGAGAGGGGGAGTCGTGGACCAGCAGGCACCGGATCCCGAACCGATCTGCGAGCTCGTGGTGACCGGCCCGCGCACCAGCCTGATGCAGCAGATGGTCGAGACGCTCGTCGCCGAGCGCCTCGTCGCGTGCGGGCAGCGCTCCGACTGGGTCCAGTCGACCTACCGCTGGGACGGCGAGCTCGAACACCAGCCCGAGGAACGCGTCCGCTTCCACACGCGGGCCTCGCTGGTGCCGACGATCGTCGACCGGGTCGGTGAACTGCACCCCTACGAGGTGCCGTGCGTCATCGCGCTGCCGGTGATGGCCGCCAACCCCGCCTACCACCAGTGGGTGATCACCGAGACGGCTAGAGCTCGGTGACGACGAGCGAGGCGCCCGCCGCCGCCATCGGCTCGGCCTTGCCGGGCCGGTTGGCGTAGCCGATCGTGGTGACGCCCACCGCCCGGCCGGCCTCGATGTCGGTGACCGAGTCGCCGATGAAGCAGGCCCGGGCCGGGTCGGTGCCGGTGGAGGACAGCGCCCGGATCAGCAGGTACGGGTCGGGCTTCATGCGCCGCGGGCGGCCGTAGGGCCTGGCCACGACGAGCGAGATGTGGGCGTCCAGGCCGGTCCGCCGCAGGTGCTCGGCGATGGCCCGCGGGCAGTTGTTGCTGACGATCCCGACGGTCTTCCCGTCGCGGCGGGCGGCCTCGATCAGGTCCGGTGTGCCCGGTGTGGGGGTCGCCGTGTCGATGGCGCGGAGCTCGGCGCGGCACAGGAACTCGTCGATCCGGTCGACCGTGTGCTTCGGCAGGGCCTCGGCCGCGGCGCGGAGGACCCGCATCGGGTCCGTCTCGCCCCCCAGCTCGGCGGCCAGACGCGGGGAGAACCCGCGGACGCGCTCGACCAGTTCGGCGGCGACGGTCGGCGCAGGGTAACCGGCGAAGACACTGCACACCGGCCCGTCGAAATCGAGCAGGAGCAGGGATTTGTCCGCTAGGACTGCTTGGCGGTCGAGTCTCATCCAACATCCCGGGGGTAGTCGGACCCCATGATACGCAGACGGACTCGCCGCCCGCGCGCTCCCGCCGCGCCGTTCGAAGGCGCTGCCGGCCGGCCCCGTCGGTTACCGTGGTCGGGAATCCTCGACGAACGGAGCAAGTTCCATGGCACGACGTGCACTCGCGGCGCTCGCCCTGGGCGCGGCCCTCGCGCTCACCGCCTGCGGCGAAGAGCTGCCCCTCGACGAGGCGCCCAGCGCGCCCTCCTTCGACGAATCCCTGGAGGAGCTCGTCCCCGACCTCCCCACCGAGCTGCCCACCGACGTCGCCTCCGAGGTCATGGAGATCGCGCCCGACGTCGACCCGACGGAACTGCTCGGCAAGCTCGAGGAGGCCTGCCGGCAGATCGAGGAGGGCAAGGAGGAGGAGACCCTCGCCCGCGACATCGCCGAGCTCTTCGGCGTCGAGGAGGCCGACGGCGCCACGCTCGCCGAGACCATCGAGCCGCACTGCGGCACGATCGGCTAGGCCCCGAACACCGAGGAAGCCTCCCGGCGGACCCGCCTCAGAGCGGATCCGCCGGGAGGCTTCCTTTTGTCCCCCATGCGAGCTACGGGGAAGTGTCCACCGAATGGGGATGATGCCGGGCCGCCTGCTCAATAGTCTCGATTGCAATAAGACGGACATTCTCGTGATGGAGGAGAAAGCATGAACCGCAAGAGGATCGGGAAGACGGCGGCCACCGTGGCGGGTTGCGTGCTGGCCGGTGCGGCGCTCGTCGGCTGCGGCAGCTCGGAAGTGGACGACGCGGTCGAGGAGTTCGAGTCGGAGATGGACAGCGCGGCCGACGAGGTCGCGGGCGCGCTGCTCACCGGCACCGAGACGTTCACCATCGGCGACCACACCGTGAACATCTCGTGCTCCGGCGACCCCGAGGCCGACGGCCCGACCGTCCTCCTCCTGCACGGCGGTGGCGACGACCTGACCGCGATGGCCGACTTCCAGGAGGCGATCAGCGCCGACAGCCGGGCGTGCTCCTACGACCGCCTCGGCGCGGGCGCGAGCGACCGGCCCGACGGCCCGCAGGACTACGCGGCCGTCGGTGAGACGCTGAACGGCGTCATCGACACGATCGGCGGCGGCGAGCCCGTCGTCCTCGTCGGCCACTCGATGGGCGGGCTGATCGCCGGCAGGTACGCCCCCGACCACCAGGACAAGGTCGCCGGTCTGGTGCTGCTGGACGCCACCTCGCCGACCGCGGTCGGCGACATGGAGGAGCGGATCCCCGAGGACGCGACCGGCCCTTCGGCCGAGCTGCGGGCCGGGACGCTGGCGGTCTTCGCGGGCGAGAACCACGAGCAACTGGTCTTCACCGACGGCGAGGTGGAGTCGGCGGGCGACATCCCGGTGCGGGTGATCCAGCACGGGGTGCAGTACCTCGCCGAAGCGTCCCCCGAGTACGGAGCGGGCCTGGAGGAGGACTGGACCGCGGGCCAGAACGCCTGGCTGGCCCTCTCCAGCGACAGCCGCCTGGACACCGCCGAAGGCAGCGGGCACTACATCTACGTCGACGCGCCCGATGTCGCCCTGGAGGCCGTCCAGGACGTCGTCTCCCGCGCCTGAGGCCGAATCCCCGCCGCACATCTCCGCCCGGCCGGTCCGACACGGACCGAGCCGGGCGGCGGCGTCTCCGGCCGGGCGGTCGGAAGGAGTCCCGCGGGGGCATGTGAGCGGGGCCGCCCAGTCGCCGGTCCAGCGGATCGTCCCGGCCGATGAACCCGGCCTCCATCAGTTCGCAACCCTGGATTTCAGGGTCCCGTCAGGTGGTTCCGGGCCCCAAACGAAACACAGCCTTCCCCGCTGCGCGGGGAGTACATATGTTCAAGCTTGAACGTGACAACCGCCTTCGGTTGACCTCCGCAGTGCGGAGGGGTCGGCCAGACCCGACACCCGGAACCACGACCAGATCATGCTCAGTGAGCCCGGTCTCTACTGATGAGGTCAAAGTGGACTGCATCCCCCGTGCGCCTCCAACAGAGGACAACAACGGCAAGGATCGGACGCGTGCAGCAAAAAGCCGACCAGCTCGTGAGAACCGATCGGCTGATGTTTTCGCAGGTAAACCGCGTATATCCTGGCGGAGGATAGGGGATTCGAACCCCTGAGGGCTTTAACACCCAACCCGCTTTCCAAGCGAGCGCACTAGGCCACTATGCGAATCCTCCGCCGGGAAGCTTACCCGATGCCGCAGTGGGCCACCCACAGGGTGAGCGGCGGTGACGTTCGCGACTCGGGTCCCGCGCCCGCCTTGGGGACACCGGCTCGGTGAGGTAGGCTATGGCCGTCCCTCATGCGGCGTCATCTTGTGAACCTCCCCAGGGCCGGAAGGCAGCAAGGATAAGCGAGCTCTGGCGGGTGCGTGAGGGACCCCGCCGCCTTAGCTCAGTCGGCAGAGCGTGTTACTCGTAATAACAAGGTCGTCGGTTCGATTCCGACAGGCGGCTCGTTCAGGCCCTGGTGACAGGGCCTTTTTTCATGCCCGCGAGCGGTACGGGCCGGGCGGGGGCCGGCGCCGCGGTGCCGCCCGCGGCGACCGGCCGTGTCGCCGCCCTCCCGGCTCGTTCGCTGTGTCGCCCCGCGCGGGGGAGGGGCGAGTCCGGGCGGCCGGACACGGACGAGGCCGCGGCGGCCGGGCCCGCGCCGGTCGGCCGCGTTGCTCGCGGCCGCCGGGAAGCCCTCCGGTGCGGCTGCGGTTTCGGGGTCAGTGTCCGGTGTGTGTCCGGTACCGCCTGGGCGCTCCGCAGTCGCCCTCCTATGGCCTCATGGGCCACATTCGATGGTTTCAATTGCGGATTCGCAAAGATCCATTTGGCACAGTGTCGTCATTTCCTCACCTTGTGCTATATCCGGGATGAACACGTAAAAACATGAGTAACACTATGGACTTGGCTTGGCGGGGTGAGTAACATCTGGCCTCGGATGAGACATCCCATTCGAGGAAAGGACACCATG
Organism: Glycomyces tenuis DSM 44171; assembly: GCF_000427885.1. Lineage (GTDB taxonomy): Bacteria > Actinomycetota > Actinomycetes > Mycobacteriales > Micromonosporaceae > Glycomyces > Glycomyces tenuis. Next base: position 177,488 of record NZ_ATYW01000005.1, on the reverse strand, counting down.
AATACCGCAGATGCACCAGCGATGTCGGCATACGACCGAATCGGCGGAGCGCCCGCCGTCACCGAGGCCGTCGACCGCTTCTACCGCAGGCTCCTCGCCGACGACGAACTGTCCGACTTCTTCACCGGCACCGACCTCCCCCAGCTCAAGCGCCACCAGGTGGCCCTGATCTCCCAGGTCCTCGACGGCCCCAAGGCCTACGCCGGCCGCGAGCTCGCCGAGGCCCACCGCGGCATGGACATCAGCCCCGGCCAGTACAAGGCCGTCGGCATGCACCTCACCGCCGTCCTCGAGGAACTCGAGGTCCCCCGCGACATCATCGAGTCGGTCGAGCAGGTCCTCGCCTCGGTCGCCCCGGACATCATCGAAGCCTGACGCCGATCGCATGATCAACGCCGACAGGCTGAAGAAGAACTGGAGCCTGGTCGCCTCCCACGGCGAGCAGGTCCCTCTGTACTTCTACTCCACACTGTTCCTCACCCACCCCGAGGTGCGCGACATGTTCCCGATGAACATGGCCTCGCAGCGAGACAAGCTCGTGGCCGCGCTGGGAACCGTGATCAGCAACGTCGACACCATCGAGCGGGTCGTCCCCCACCTCCAGCAGCTCGGCCGCGACCACCGCAAATTCGGCGCGCTCCGCGACCACTACCCGGCCGTCGGCCAGGCCCTGCTGGCCACGCTCGAGCACTTCAGCGGTCCGCACTGGACCCCCGCCATCGCCTCCGACTGGTCCGCGGCCTACGACCTGGTCGCCCAGACCATGGCCGACGCCGCCGACGAGGCCGCGCACCGCGCCCCCGCCTGGTGGGACGCCGAGGTCGTCGCGCACGACCGGCGCGACCTCGACACCGCCGTGATCACCATCGCCACCTCCCCCCGGCTCGACTACCTCCCCGGGCAGTCGGTCACCCTCTGCACGAACTGGCGGCCCAGGGTCTGGCGCTACTACACGCCCGCGAACGCCCCCAGAGCCGACGGCACCATCGACCTCCACGTCCGCGCCGTCGACGGCGGGCAGGTGTCCACGGCACTGGTCACCCTCGTCCAGCCCGGCGACGCCATCCGGGTGGGCCCGGCCGTCGGCACCGGCCTGGTCATGCGCCGCGAGGCCGCGCCGCGCCCGATCGTCATGCTCGCCGGAGGCACCGGCCTGGCCCCCATGAAGGCCCTCGTCGAGCAGGTCGCCGCCGCACCGCGGCCGGTCGCCCTCTACTGGGGCTCGCGCGCCGCGAGCGGCCTGTACGACCTGGACGGGATGCGGTCCATGGCGGCCGAGTACGACTGGCTCGACTTCGCGCCGTGCGCCGACGAGGACCTCTTCGGCCGCGGCGTCCCCTCCGGCTCCCCAGCGGAGCTCGCCCTTGCCCACCGGCGCTGCACCGGCGCCGAAATCTACCTGTGCGGACCGACCGGCATGGTGGAGGCGAGCCACAAGCTGCTCGTCGACTCCGGCGTCCCGGCCGGTGCGATCCACTACGAGTCCTTGGGCGAGTGAGAGGACATATGACGATGTACAGCTACCGCTCGTCCGGCGCGAAAGTGACCGCCGGACAGGTCAACAAGGCCAGGTTCCCGATGACGAGCCTGACGCGCCGCGGCTACCAGCCCGACGAGGTCCACCGCTTCCTGGCGAAGGTCGCCGACGAGCTGGCCAGCCGCGACCAGCGGGAGGCCGCCCTCCAGGCCGACGCCGACAAGCTCCGCGAGGCGCTGCGCTCGTGGCAGTCGCAGCAGAGCGACAAGCGGCTCCAGCAGACGGTCCAGACGCCGACGACGAACGCGGTCATGCTGGTCGCCAGGGCCCAGCAGCAGGCCGAGAGCTACGTCGACCAGGCCCAGCACTACTCGAGGCAGATCATCGGGCAGGCGCGGGCGCAGGCCGCCGAGCTCATGCGCCGCACCCAGGAGAAGGCCCAGGTCGAGGCCGACCGGGCGGTCGCCGAGTACCGCGACCAGAACCGGGGCGAGGGCGACAGCGAAGCCGAGGAGCGCATCAGGCAGCTGGTCAAGGCCCGCAGCTTCCTCGAGGCGGTCGAGGTCGCCGAGGAGCAGCTGCGGATGACCCGCCAGCGCCTCGAGGCCGAGGTCGCCAAGCTCATGCCGAACTGACCGGCGTCTCGGCCGCGGGCAGCGTGACGGTGACGGTCAGGCCGCCGCCCTCGCGCGGCGCCGCGTCGGCCTCGCCGCCGTGCGCTCTGGCCACCGCCCGCACGATCGACAGGCCCAGTCCCGCGCCGGGCGTGTTCGCGAGGCGCTCGGCCCCGAGCCGCCGGAACGGCTCGAACAGGGCCGCCACCTCGTAGGCGGGCACCGCCGGGCCGGTGTTGGACACCTCCAGCACCGCCGCCCCGCCTCGCGCGCCGGTCCGCACCCGCACCCGGCCGCCGTCCACGTTGTAGCGCACCGCGTTCTCGACGAGGTTGTGCACCAGCCGCTCCAGCAGCACCGGGTCGCCCGTCACCGGGGCCTCGGCGGCCTCGACGGCGATCTCGCGGCCCTCGGCCGGGGTCTGGGCGGCGACGTGCTCGGCGAGGTCGGCCAGGTCGACATAGGACCGCTCGGTGAGTTCGCGGTCCGAGCGCGTCAGCAGCAGGAGCCCTTCGATGAGCCGCTCGTGGCGTCCGTTGATCTCCAGCAGCGTCTCGCCGAGCTGCCGCACCTCCGGTGAGGCGTTCGGCCGGTGCAGGGCGACTTCGAGGAGCGCCCTGGTGAGCGTCAAAGGCGTGCGCAGCTCGTGGGAGGCGTTCGCGATGAACCGCCGCTGCCCGTCGAAGGAGTGGTCGAGCCGCTCGAGCATGACGTTGAAGGTCTCGGCGAGCTCCCCGAGCTCGTCGCGGGGCCCGTCGAGCTTGATGCGCTCGTGCAGGCCGCGGTCCGCGGCCGGGGCCTCGGCGATCCGCCCGGCGGTGTCGGTGATGCGCTGGAGCGGTTGCAGCATGCGCCCGGCCACCAGGTAGCCGATCGCGATGGCGATGGCGCCGACCAGGAACAGCGCGAGCCCGCCCTGGGTGAGGATCGCCGAGAGCGCCTCGTCCCAGGTGACGTCGACGACGCCTTGGAGGTGCGACCACTCCTCCTCGGCGCCCGGTGGCGGGTTCTGCTCCGTGTGGACCGCGTCGCTGACGACCTGCCCCTCGTCGGGGAACTGCCCTTCGACCAGCAGGTAGGTCAGGCCCAGCAGCACCAGCCCGGCGAGCAGGAACAGCCCGCCGTAGACGAGCGTCAGGCGGGCGCGGAGGGTCAGGCGGGGCCGTCTCATCGGATGCGGTACCCCACTCCCGGCTCGGTCAGCACCACCGGCGGCTCGCCGAGTTTGCGCCGCAGTTTCAGGATCGCCATCCGCACCGCGTGCGTGAACGGGTCGACGTGCTCGTCCCAGGCCTTCTCGAGCAGCTGCTCGGCCGAGACCGGTGCGCCGTCGGCGCGCATGAGCTCGGCGAGCACGGCGAACTCCTTGCGCGACAGCGGCACGTACCTGCCGTCGCGGAAGACCTGGTGGTGGTGCGTGTCGAGTCGGATCCCGGCGCGCTCGAGGACCGGCGGCGCGGCGGGCCGGGCCCGGCGGCCGAGGGCGGCGACGCGGGCGGCGAGCTCGCGGAACGCGAACGGTTTCGGCAGGTAGTCGTCGGCGCCGAGCGCGAGCCCGGCGACCCGGTCGTCGATGTCGGCCGCCGCGGTGAGCATGAGCACGCGCGTCTCGCCCGCTTCGTCGCCGATCGCCCGGCACACCTGGTCGCCGTGCACCACCGGCAGGTCCCGGTCGAGCACGACCACGTCGTAGTCGTTGACGCCGACGCGCTCGAGCGCCTCGCCGCCGTCCAGGGCCACGTCGACGGCGTGCGCTTCGCCGCGCAGCCATTCGGCCACCGCCTCGGCCAGCAGCGGCTCGTCCTCCACAACCAGGATTCGCATGCCACCATCCTGGCCGACGCGGTGTTTCCTTCGCGTCACCGTCTCCGCTTACGGCCGGGAAACGCGCCGGTCGCTGTACTGATGCCGCGGTCGGGACCGTCCCGGCCGCGGACGAGAGGAGAACGAGATGCGCATCAAGACGGCGCTCGTGCTCATCGGCCCGCTGCTGCTGTTCGCGGCCGCGTGCGGCGGCGAAGACGACGGCGGCGGCGTGGCCTCGGCCGACGACGCGACCGCCTCGGCGAGCGCGGAGAACGGGGAGGCCGGCCCCGAGGGCGCCTTCGAGCAGGCCCTCGCCTATTCGGAGTGCATGCGGGAGAACGGCATCGAGGACTTCCCGGACCCCGAGCAGGAGGGCGAGGGCGGGATGTCGCTGTCCCTGCCCGAGGACATCGACTCCGGCAGCGAGGAGTTCAAGGCGGCCGAGGAGGCCTGCGAGGAGCTCATGCCCGGGCCCGGCGAGGGCGACACGATCGACCCGGAGATGTACGAGGCGCTCATCGAATACTCGGAGTGCATGCGGGAGAACGGCGTCGAGGACTTCCCGGACCCCGAACCGAACGGCGGCATCAAGTTCGACGAGGGGTTCACAGAGGACGAGGACTTCGAGGCCGCCGAGGAGACCTGCAGGGGCCTCCGTCCCGAAGGCCCCGAGGAGCCCGGCCTGAACGAGGAAGAGGACGCATGAGCGGCAGGCGCAGAAGAGGCCGCGCCGGGAAGGCCGTGGCCGCCGCCGTGGCGGTCCTCGCGGCCGCCGGAGCCGGGGCCGCCGCGCTCGGATTCGACCTGACCTCCCTGGGGCGCCCCGCCGAGGCCGAGCCGACCGAGGCCGCCCCCCAGACCGCCGAGGTCACCCGGCAGACCCTCACCGAGACCGTCACCGCCGCCGGTGACCTCGACTACGGCGACGCGGTCGCCCTCGGCTGCCGGTTGAACGGCACCATCACCGGCCTGCCCGCCGTCGGCGACGCGATCGGGCGCGGCGAGGAGCTCTACGCGGTCGACGACCGGCCCGTGATCCTGATGTACGGCTCGCTCCCGGCCTACCGGTCCCTCTTCCCCGGCGTCGAGGGCGACGACGTCGAGCAGTTCGAGGAGAACCTCGCCGAGCTCGGCTACGGCGGCTTCACCGTCGACGACGAGTACACCACCAAGACCGCCGCGGCGGTCGAGGAGTGGCAGGAGGACCTCGGCCTGGACGAGACCGGCACCGTCGACCTGGGCCGGATCGCCTACGCCCCGGCGGAGATCAGGGTCGACGCGGTCGAGGCGGCGCTCGGAAGCCAGACCGGCCCCGGCACCGCCGTCCTGGACTACACCGGGCTCGACAAGGTCGTCACCGTCCAGGTCGACCTCGACGACCAGGAACTGGTCGTCATCGGCGAGCCGGTCCGGATCACCCTCCCGGACGGCACCGAGGCCACCGGGACCGTCACCGCCTCCGAGACCGTCACCGTCGAGGGCGAGAGCTCGGACCCGGACGCCGAGTCCGAGACCGTCCTCGAAGTCACCGTCGCCGCCGACGACGCGAGCGTCTTCGACGGGCTCGACCAGGCCGCGGTCGACGTCGGCTTCGCCGGCGACAGCGCCGAGGACGTCCTCACCGTCCCGGTCGAGGCCCTCCTCGGCCTCGCCGAGGGCGGCTACGGCCTCGAGCTCGCGACCGGCGAGACCACCGAGGTCATCGCCGTCGAGACCGGCCTGTTCGCCGACGGCCGCGTGGAGGTCAGCGGCGAGGGCCTCGAAGCGGGCGCCTCGGTGGTGGTGCCGTCATGAGCGCGGTCGCCGGACCCGAGGCGGCGCGGCCGCAGGCCGGGCCGCGGCCGGTGGTCGAGCTCGACGCGGTCTCCAGGTCCTACCCGGGCGGGGTGCGGGCGCTCCGCGAAGTCAGCCTGGGCATCGACGCCGGCGAGATGGTCGCGATCGTCGGGCCCTCCGGCTCGGGCAAGTCCACGATGCTCAACCTGATCGGGACGCTCGACCGGCCCACCGGCGGGAACGTCCGCATCGACGGCTTCGACGTCGCGAAGCTGCGCGACCGGCAGCTGTCGGCGCTGCGGGCCTCCCGCATCGGCTTCGTGTTCCAGCAGTTCCACCTCGCCGTGGGGCAGCGGGTCCTCGACAACGTCGCCGACGGCCTGCTCTACTCGGGCGCGGGCGCCTCCGAGCGGCGGACCAGGGCCGGCGAGGCGCTGGCCCGGGTGGGCCTGGACCACCGCCTCGACCACCTGCCGAACGAGCTGTCCGGCGGTGAGCGGCAGCGGGTCGCCATCGCGCGGGCCGTGGTCGGCGGCCCGGCGCTGCTGCTGGCCGACGAACCGACCGGGAACCTCGACTCGGCCTCGGGGGCCGGGGTGATGGACCTGCTGCGCGAGCTGCACCGCTCGGGTACGACGGTCGTGGTCATCACCCACGACCGCGAGATCGCCGCGTCCCTGCCCCGGCAGGTCGCGATGCGCGACGGGCGGGTGGTCTGAGTGGCCGCCCCGCTCCGCCCGGCGCGGATGCGCCCCGGCGACGTCGTCCGCGTCGGCGCCACCGGCCTGCGCACCCGCCCGCTGCGGGTGTGGCTGTCGGCCCTGGGGATCGCCATCGGCATCGCCGCGATGATCAGCGTCGTCGGGATCTCCTCGTCCAGCCGCGCCGAACTCGACCGGCAGCTCGCCGCGCTCGGGACCAACCTGCTCACCGTCGCGCCCGGCACCTCCATGCTCAGCGGCGAGGAGGGGGCCCTGCCGGTCGAGTCGGTCGAGATGATCGCCCGGATAGCCCCGGTCTACGAGGTGGCGGCGACCGGGGACGTGTCGGATGCGGACGTCTACCGCACCGACCGCATCCCGGAGGGGCGGACCGGCGGGCTGAGCGTGCGCGCGGCCGAGCTCGGCCTCCTGGACACCGTCGGCGCCGAACTGGCCGACGGGGTCTGGCTGAACGCGGCCACCGCGCGGTACCCGGCGGCGGTGCTCGGCGCGAGCGCCGCCGAGCAACTGGGCGTCACCGGCGTCGGCGACGGCGTCGAGGTCTACCTCGGCGGGCAGTGGTTCACCGTCGTCGGCGTCCTCGAACCGGTGGCGCTGGCCCCCGAACTGGACCTGTCGGTCCTGGTCGGCTGGGAGGCCGCGGCGGCCCACCTCGGCTTCGACGGGCACCCGACGACGGTCTACACCCGCTCGGAGGACGCCTACGTCGAGCAGGTCGCCGCCGTGCTGGCGACGACCGCGAACCCCGAGGCGCCCGACGAGGTCTCGGTCTCGCGGCCCTCGGACGCGCTGGAGGCGCAGCAGGCCGTGGACACCGCGTTCACCGGGATGCTGCTCGGCCTCGGCGCGGTCGCGCTGCTGGTCGGCGGCGTCGGCGTCGCGAACACGATGGTGATCTCGGTGCTGGAGCGGCGCTCGGAGATCGGCCTGCGGCGCTCCCTGGGGGCGACGCGGGGCCAGATCCGGCTCCAGTTCCTGACCGAGTCGCTCCTGCTCTCGGCGCTCGGCGGCGTCGGCGGGATCCTCATCGGCACCGCCGTGACCGCGCTGTACGCCTCCTCGCGGGAGTGGCCCGCCGTGGTGCCCGCCTGGGCCTCGGGCGGCGGCCTGGCCGCGACGCTCCTCATCGGCGCGACAGCCGGGCTCTACCCGGCGATCCGGGCCTCGCGGCTCTCGCCGACCGAGGCGCTGACGGCGTCGTGAGCGGGCCCGCCGCCTCGGGCCGATCCGCGGCCCGAGGCGGCGGGCGCCCGTGTGCCCCCGGCGGCAACCCGGCCGGTCGGAGCCCGCATTGTCGGAGCCACGCCGTATCGTGGCTGCAAGGCAGAGCAGACTGAGAGCTGGAGGAAGCCGTGGCACTCGCGCTGTACCGCAAATACCGGCCGCAGACCTTCGCCGAAGTCGTCGGCCAGGAGCACGTCACCGAGCCGCTCATCAACGCGATCGGCGCCGGGCGCCTCAACCACGCCTACCTCTTCTCCGGGCCGAGAGGCTGCGGCAAGACCTCGTCGGCGCGGATCCTCGCCCGCTCCCTCAACTGCGCCGCCGGGCCCACCCCCACCCCGTGCGGCGAATGCGGCTCCTGCCGGGCGCTGGCGGCCGACGGGCACGGCTCGGTCGACGTCATCGAGATCGACGCGGCCTCCCACGGCGGCGTCGACGACGCCCGCGAGCTGCGCGAACGCGCCGTGTTCGCGCCCGTGGACTCGCGCTACAAGATCTACATCATCGACGAGGCCCACATGGTCACCGCGGCGGGCTTCAACGCGCTGCTCAAGCTCGTCGAGGAGCCGCCGGACTACGTCCTGTTCATCTTCGCCACCACCGAGCCGGACAAGGTCCTGCCGACGATCCGCTCGCGCACCCACCACTACCCGTTCCGGCTCATCCCGCCGCCGTCGATGCGCGAGCTGTGCAAGAAGCTGTGCGAGGAAGAGGGCGCAAAGGTCGACGAGGACGTCTACCCGCTCGTCGTGCGCGCCGGAGGCGGCTCGGCGCGGGACACGCTCTCGGTGCTCGACCAGCTCATCGCCGGTGCCGGAGCCGAGGGCGTCACCTACGAGCGGGCCGCGGCGCTGCTCGGCGTCACCGACGGCGGGCTGCTCGACGAGATGTGCGAGGCCTTCGCCGCCGCCGACGGCGCGGCCGTCATGGAGGTCGTCGAGCGCGTCGTCGAAGGCGGGCACGACCCGCGCCGCTTCGCCGGTGACCTGCTCGAGCGGCTGCGGGACCTCATCGTCGTCAACCAGGTGCCCGACGCGACCTCCAGCGGCCTCATCGACGCCCCGGCCGACCAGCTCTCCCGCATGACCAGCCAGGCCACCCGCATGGGCACCTCGATGCTGACGCGGATGGCCGAGGTCGTCGCCGACGGCCTGGCCGGGATGCGCGGGGCCACCGCGCCGCGGCTGCTGCTCGAACTGGCGTGCGTGCGGGCGATCCTGCCCGGCGCCGACGAGTCGATGGCCGGGCTCCTGCAGCGCCTCGAGATGCTCGAGCAGCGCGGCGCCGTCGCGGCCGCGCCGGTGACGCCGGTGGCCCGCCCCGTGGAGCGCCCGGCCGAGCGAGCCCCGGAACGCCCGGCCGGACGCGCCGCCGAAGCCGAGGCGCCCGAGCGGCCCGCCGCGGAGCCCGAGCCCGCCGCCGCGCCGGTCGAGGCCGCCGCGCCCGAGGCCGAGCCCGAATCCGAGGCGCCCGCGCCGGTCGCGCCGCCCGCCGGGCCCGAGCCGGCCGGCGACGGCGTCACCGCCGCCTCGATCCGGCGCCAGTGGGACCGGATCATGATGGCGATGAAGGACCGCAAGAAGACCACCGCCGCGATCCTGTCGGAGGCCACCGTCGCCGACGCCTCCGACGGCGAGGTGGTGCTGGTGTTCAAGCACGCCTTCCACGCCGGGGCCCTCCAGAAGGAGCCCGCCTACGGGACCGTCGCCGAGGTCTTCGGCGAGGTCCTCGGCGGCTCGTGGAAGGTCCGCTGCGAAGTGGGGGAGGCGGCGCAGATCCCGAAGTCGTCCCCAAAAGCGCAGGCGGCCCCGCCTCCTAGGCAGCGGCCGCAGGCGCCGGCGTCCGAGGAGCCGCCGCCGGAGGACTACGACGAGCCCTCGCCGGACGACCCGGTGGCGCCCGGTTCCTTCGGCACCAGCGAGGAGCAGGCGGTCAAGCTGCTCGCCCAAGCGTTCGGGGCGAAGCAGATTCAGAGCCACTAGGCTTGACGCACCACCACGACGTTCGAGTTCAAGGAAGTGATGCACATGTTCCCCGGTGGCGGAGACATGCAGAAACTGCTCCAGCAAGCGCAGCAGATGCAGGCCGACTACATGCAGGCCCAGCAGGAACTCGCCTCCTCCGAGGTCACCGCCTCCGCGGGCGGCGGCCTGGTGAGCGCGACCGTGACGGGCGACGGCGAGCTCAAGGGCGTCAAGATCGACCCCAAGGCCGTCGACCCCGACGACGTCGAGACCCTCGAAGACCTCGTGCTGGCGGCCGTGCAGGCGGCCACCGAGGACGCCAAGCGCCTGGCCGAGCAGAAGATGGGCCCGCTCGGCGACGCCCTCGGCGGGCTCGGCGGCGGCCTCGGCCTGCCCGGCATGTGACCATCGGGGATCGATCCCACCTCCTGTAGGACCTCACCTATAGGATCCAGTTTCGCTCGCTCGGGAGAAGGAGAACCGTGTACGACGGCGCATTGGGCGACCTCATCGAGGAATTGGGGCAGTTGCCGGGCATCGGCCCGAAGAGCGCCCAGCGTCTCGCCTTCCACCTGCTCGCGGCCGAGAAGGTCGAGGTCGAGCGGCTCGTCTCGGCGCTGCACCGCGTCAAGGAGCAGGTGCGGTTCTGCGAGGTGTGCGGCAACGTCTCGGAGTCCGAGCGGTGCGGCATCTGCCGCGACCAGCGCCGCAGCGAGGAGCAGATCTGCGTGGTCGAGGAGCCGAAGGACGTCCTCGCCGTCGAGCGGACCGGCGAGTTCCGGGGCCGCTACCACGTCCTCGGGGGCGCGATCAACCCGCTCGAGGGCATCGGCCCCGACGACCTGCGCATCCGCTCGCTCATGACGCGGCTCCAGAGCGGGGAGACCAAGGAGATCATCCTCGCCACCGACCCGAACACCGAGGGCGAGGCCACCGCCACCTACCTGGCGATGCTGGTCAAGCCCATGGGGTTCAAGGTGACGCGCCTGGCGAGCGGCCTGCCCGTCGGCGGCGACCTCGAGTACGCCGACGAGGTCACCCTCGGCAGGGCGTTCTCGGGTCGCCGCGACGTCGACTGACCGGCGAAGCGCCGCCTGCGGCACAGCGGCCGCCTTGTACCGCCGCGCCGTGACGAGGCCGCGCTCGCGGGCGTGCTCCAAGGGGCCCCGCGTCATCGCCTGAAGGCACGGCGTTCGAAGCCGGTCCGTGCCGCCGCGCCGAGGAGGCCGTCCTCGGCGCAGCGCCCGCCTCCGGTCTCGCGGTGGCGGGCGGGCCGGGGCCGCCGCAGGCGGCGACCGGCCGATGCCTCCACGCCCGCGGCTGCCGAGCGGCGCCGCTGCCCGTCCCTTGAGGAGACCTCGCCGCCCGGCGGGCGGGCCTGCGCGCCCCCGCGTGCCGTTTCTGGGAACCATTGCGGCCCAACGCATCTATTCGGAAGTGAAGGTTGCGCACAATTGGTAACAATAGTTGCCGATCTGGTCACGGTTGCATAACACTTAATAGTGGCCCAGCTCACCGAGTAATACGCTGTCAGGTACCTCCCAGTACCCAACGATCGACGGGTGAGAAAACCTATGCGCATGTCTCGAACATCTCCGACCCGACGCGCCGTCGGCGCTGCGGCGAGCGCGGTACTCGCGCTGGGCCTCATCGCCGCGTGTGCCAGCGAACGGGATAGCGGTGAGGATCTCAACGAGACCCAGCCGTTCATCTTCGGCAGCCCCGGCGACCCATCGTCGATGGACCCCGTCTTCGCCTCCGACGGCGAGACCTTCCGCGTCACCCGCCAGGTCTTCGACACGCTCCTGGACCACGACGGCACCGAGATCGTCCCCGGCCTGGCCGAGAGCTACGAGCAGAACCCCGAAGGCACCGAGTGGACCTTCAACCTGCGCGAAGGCGTGACCTTCCACGATGGCACGGAGCTCGACGGCGCCGCGGTCTGCGCGAACTTCGACCGCTGGTACAACTTCACCGGCGGCTACCAGTCCCCGAACTACACCTACTACTACTCCAGCTTCTTCGGCGGCTTCGCCGAGAACGACCCCGACATGGGCATCGAGGCCGAGTCGATCTACGCCGGCTGCGAGGCCGACGGGCTCACCGCCACCATCAGCCTCACCGAGTACACGGCCAACTTCCCCGGCGCGTTCACCATGGCGACCACCGCGATCGTCAGCCCCGCCTCGCTGGAGCAGATCACCGACGACGAGGTCGTCACCGCCGAGGACCCGCTCCCCGAGTACACCCAGACCGCCGGCGTCCTCGCCGGGACCGGGCCGTACGAGCTCACCGAGTGGGACCACGGCGAGCAGGCCATCACCCTGGAGCGCTACGACGACTACTGGGGCGAGCCGGCGAAGGTCAAGACCCTGATCTTCCGCACCATCTCGGACGAGACCGCCCGCCGCCAGGCCCTGGAGGCCGGCGACATCCACGGCTACGACCTGGTCGCGCCCGCCGACGTGCAGCCGCTGATCGACGCCGGATTCCAGGTCCCGATCCGCGACGTGTTCAACGTCCTCTACATGACCTACCAGCAGCAGACCGCTCCGCTCGACAACCACGACGTCCGCGTGGCACTCTCGCACGCGATCGACCGCCAGCGCATCGTCGACTCGGTGCTCCCGCCGGGCGGCGAGGTCGCCACCCAGTTCATCCCGCCGACGATCGAGGGCTGGTCCGAGGACGTGACCACCTACGAGTACGACCCGCAGCTGGCGATGGACATGCTGGCCGCGGCCGGCCAGGAGGACATGACCGTCGAGTTCTGCTACCCGACCGACGTCACCCGGCCCTACATGCCGGCGCCGAAGGACATCTTCGACATCATCGCCGCCGACCTCGAGGCCGTCGGCGTGACCGTCGAGGCGACGCCGATCACCTGGGTGGACTACATCCCCGCCACGCGCAGCGGCGAATGCGGCCTGTACCTGCTGGGCTGGACCGGCGACTTCACCGACGCCTTCAACTTCCTGGGCACCTGGTTCTCCTCCGAGACCACCGAGTGGGGCTTCAACGAGCCGGAGATCTTCGACGGCCTCGCCGCGGCCGCCGCCGAGCCCGACCCGGAGGTCCGCGCCGAGATGTGGGCCGAGCTGAACGTCACGATCATGGACCAGCTGCCCGGGCTGCCGATCTCCAGCTCGCCGCCGTCGATCGCGTTCGCCCCGAACGTGGAGCCGATGGAGGTCTCACCGCTCACGCAGGAGGACTTTTCCGATCTGTCGTTCGCTGCCGAGTAACACCGATCAGTTAGCCGAATATGCTGCGTTACACGATCAAGCGCCTCCTGCAGCTGGCGGTGGCGTTGTTGGGACTGTCGCTGCTGCTGTTCGCGTGGTTCAAAGCCCTGCCGGGCGGACCCGAGAACCGCATGCTCCCCGACAACGCCACCGACCAGCAGCGGGAGGCGCTGCGGCAGGCACTGGGTCTGGACGAGCCGATCTGGACCCAGTACGGCGAGTTCCTCTCCCGCATCGTCCGCCTCGACTTCGGCTCCTCGCTGTCGAGCGGTCGGCCCATCGGGACGGAACTCGCCGAACGCCTGCCCGCCACCATCGAACTGTCCATGTGGGCCATCGTCATCGCCGTCGGCGTCGGCATCCCGCTCGGTTACCTGGCCGCCCGCAAGCGCGGTTCGTGGCTCGACTTCACGGCCGTCTCCGGTTCGCTCGTCGGGATCTGCATCCCGGTGTTCTTCCTGGCCGCGATGCTGAAAGTCGTGTTCGCGCAGGAGCTCGCCTGGCTTCCGACCGCGTTCCGGCTCTCCCCGGGCCTGGCGTACACCGAGATCACCGGCCTGCGGGTCCTCGACGGCATCCTGACCGGCGAGTTCGACGTCGCCTGGGACGCCGCGCAGCACCTGGTGCTGCCGGCGGTCGCGCTCGCGTCGATCCCCTTGGCCGTCATCGTCCGCATCACCCGCGCGAGCGTGCTCGAAGTGGTGGGCGAGGACTACGTCCGCACCGCCGACGCCAAGGGCCTCAAGCCGGCGACGATCCGCGGGCGGCACGTCATGAAGAACGCGATGCTCCCGGTCGTCACCGTGATCGGCCTGCTGCTCGGCAGCCTGTTCGCCGGCGCGGTGCTCACCGAGAGCGTGTTCGCCTTCGGCGGCATCGGCTCGTTCATCTACCAGGCCACCACCGAACGCGACTATCCGGCGCTGATGGGCTTCATCCTCGTCATCGCCGTGTCCTATGTGGTGCTGAACCTGATCGTGGACCTGTCCTACGGCTTCCTCGACCCGAGAGTGAGGGTGCGATCGTGACACTCGCGAAGATCGAACGCCTCGACCGCCTCGTCGAGGCCAGCGCCACCGCGCGCGAAGCCGAGTCCGGGTCGCTCTGGCGCCAGTCGCTGCGGCGCATGCGGCGCTCGCCGATGGCCCTCGTCGGCGCGTCCATCGTCGGGCTCTTCCTCGTCGTCGCGGTCTTCGGCCCGTGGATCGCGCCCTACAGCCCCACGGCCCAGAGCTGGGGCGACGAGGTCTTCCTCAACCAGAACATCTTCCCCGGGCCCCGGGCCGAGAACTGGTTCGGGCTCGACCACCTCGGCCGCGACATGTTCTCCCGCATGATCGTCGGCGCGAGGCAGACCATGCTCGTCGGCGTCGTCGCCACCCTCATCGGCTTCGCCGCCGGGGCCCTGGTCGGCGGCGTCGCCGCCGCCGCGGGCAGCTTCGGCGGCCGGTGGGGCGAGCGGATCGAGGCGGTCATCATGCGCACCGTCGACATCGCCCTGGCGATCCCGATGCTGCTGCTCGCGCTCAGCGTCGCCGCGCTCCTCGGCCCGAGCCTGTCGACGGTCATGATCGCCGTCGGCGTCGCGCAGATCCCGATCTTCGCGCGGCTCCTGCGCGGCTCGATGCTCGCGCAGGCGCACTCGGACTACGTGCTCGCCGCGATCTCCCTCGGCGTCCCCAAGAGCCGCATCGTCCTGACGCACATCTTCCCCAACTCGCTCGGGCCGGTGATCGTGCAGGCCACGCTCGTGCTGGCCACGGCGATCATCGAGGCGGCGGCGCTGTCGTACCTCGGCCTCGGCAACCCCGACCCGGGCACGCCCGAGTGGGGGACCATGCTCGCCGACGCGCAGCGGTTCCTCTCGGGCGCACCGCAACTGGCGATCTACCCGGCCGTCGGCATCATCATCACCGCGCTCGGCTTCACCCTCCTGGGCGAGGCCATGCGCGAATCGCTCGACCCGAGGTTGAGGAGGCAGCAGTAGTGGCACTGTTGGAAGTGGAGGACCTGCGGGTCGCCTTCGGCGGCACCACCGCCGTCGATGGCGTCGACTTCCAGGTCGACCAGGGCCAAGTGGTGGGCCTGGTCGGCGAGTCCGGCTGCGGCAAGTCGGTGACGAGCCTGGCGATCATGGGGCTCCTCCCCAGGCGCGGTGCCACCGTGTCCGGCAGGGCCCGCTTCGACGGCGTCGACCTGCTCACGCTGCCGCGATCGGACATGCGCCGCCGCCGCGGCTCGGACCTGGCGATGGTCTTCCAGGACCCGCTCTCGAGCCTCAACCCGGTCGTCAAGATCGGCACCCAGATCACCGAGGTCCTCGAACGCCACCGCGGCCTGCGCGGCGAGGCGGCGACGAAGGAGGCCGAGCACCTGCTCGACCGCGTCGGCATCCCCGACCCGCGCCGCCGCCTGGGGGAGTACCCCCACCAGCTGTCCGGCGGGATGCGCCAGCGGGTCCTCATCGCGATCGCCGTGGCGTGCGCGCCGCGGCTCCTCATCGCGGACGAGCCGACCACGGCGCTCGACGTGACGATCCAGGCGCAGATCCTGGAGCTGCTGAAGGATCTCGTCGACGCCGAAGGGACGGCGCTGCTCATGATCACCCACGACCTGGGGGTCGTGGCGGGGCTGTGCGACGAGGTCAACGTGCTCTACTCGGGGCGCGTCGTCGAGTCGGCGACGGCGCCGGACCTGTTCGCCCTCCCGACCCACCCGTACACCGTCGGCCTGCTGAACTCGATCCCGAGGCTGGACCTGCCGATCCACGAGCCGCTCAAGCCGATCCGCGGCTCGATCGCGGACGTGATCCGCTGGCAGGACGGCTGCGCGTTCGCGCCCCGGTGCGACCGCGTCACCGAGAAATGCGTGGAGGGCGAGCCGCCGCTGATCGGCGCGAGCCACTTCCACCGCTGCGTCATGGCCGAGGAGGTCGCATGAGCGTCGACACCGTCACCGAAGGCGAGACCGAGACGGCGCTGCTGACCGTCGACGACGTCAAGGTCCACTTCCCGATCCGCCGCGGCATCGTCGTGGAGCGCACCGTCGGCCACGTCAGGGCCGTCGACGGGGTGAGCCTGAGCATCGACGCGGGCAAGACCTACGGCCTGGTCGGCGAGTCCGGCTGCGGCAAGACCACGCTCGGGCGGGCCGTGCTGCGCCTGGAGGAGCCGACCGCCGGGACGGTGACCCTCGGGGACACCGAGGTGACCGGGCTGCGGCCGGAGCGCCTGCGGCGCTTCCGCTCGAAGATGCAGATGGTCTTCCAGGACCCGCTCGGCTCGCTCAACCCCAGGCACAATGTGGAGATGCTGCTGGCCGAGCCGCTGAAGGTCCACGGCGTGGGCAGCAAGACCGAGCGGCGCGACCTCGCCAGGGAGACCCTGGAGGCGGTGGGCCTGCCGGTCTCGGTGCTGGAGCGCTACCCGCACGAGTTCTCCGGCGGGCAGCGCCAGCGGCTCGGGATCGCCCGCGCCCTGATGCTGCGCCCGGACCTGATCGTGTGCGACGAGCCGGTGAGCGCCCTGGACGTGTCGATCCAGGCGCAGGTGATGAACCTGCTCGACGAGCTCCAGGACGAGTTCGGCTTGACGTACCTGGTGATCGCGCACGACCTGGCCGTGGTCCGGCACCTGTCGGACCGGGTCGGCGTGATGTACCTCGGCAAGCTCGTCGAGGAGGCCGACTCGGAGACGATCTACGAGCACCCGCGGCACCCGTACACGAAGGCCCTGCTGTCGGCGGTGCCGCAGCCGGATCCGGAGGTCGAGGCGAGCCGGGAGCGGATCATCCTGACAGGCGACCTGCCGTCCCCGGCGAACCCGCCTTCGGGCTGCCGCTTCAGGACGAGGTGCCCGTGGGCGCAGGATGTCTGCGCCGAGAAGGAACCGGAATGGCGCGAGGCCGCGAGCGGCCACAAGGTGGCGTGTCACTTCGATCTGTGATCGAACGGACGGCACAGTGATCTCTGATCGAATCAAAGGCACGGTGATCTTTGATCGAACGGACGGCGCAGCGATCTGCGATCGAATCAAGAACACAGCGATCCGTGAACGTGCGGGGCGCCGACGGCACTAGCCGTCGGCGCCCTCTTCGGTGAAGGGGACGATCGCGGCGTAGACGTCCTCGGGCGAGGGCTCGACCAGGATCCGGGCGACCGCGCCTTCGAGGAGCGTCGGGCAGTGCGAGTCGTCCGGCTGGGGCTTGACCGAGACCTCTCCCACGCGTTCGTGGGTGGCCGCCTCGTACACGACGAAGTCGAAGGTGACCGCGTAGGCGTCGACGGTCGAGCCCTCGACGTCCCCGTCGGCGGAGAACTCGGAGTACTCGCACACGTCGACCCGGTCCCCGAGCCGCGCCTCGCCGCAGGCGATCAGCGCCGCGTCGCGCTCGTCCTCGGGCGAGGCGACCTCGGGCTCCTGGGTCTCCTCGTCCGTCGCCTCGTACATGTCGCCGTCCCTGTCGACCCAGTCCACGATGGCGTGATCGCCGGTGCCGTCGAAGCGCGGCGAGTCCTCGAACGTCATGTCCTCGTCCGAGCAGAAGCGCTCCAGGTGCTCGGCGTTCTCGGGAATGCTCACGGGCAGCGGGACGAACATCCAGACGTAGAGCGGCACGAGCACGAGCGCGACCGCCCCGAGCGCCAGCGCCCCTCCCGACAGCGGCGACTTCGGCATGAGGCCGTCGACGAGCGCCCGCCGCAGTGAGCCGCTGCCGCCGAACTCGTCGAGCCGCGTGTGCACCTTCGCGCCGCCGTGGGCCTCGTCGTTCCACACCAGTCGCAGGTTCGGGGTGTCCCAGCGGATCTCGACGTCCCGCCCGGCGGTCAGGACGACCGGCTCGACCGCGCTCGGCCCGCCGTTCCGGGGCCTGATGAGGACGCCGTGCTCGTGGAGGTCGAGGCGCAGCCGGCCGCGGACGTCGGGCATGACCGGCATTGCGGCGAAGTGGTTGTAGGCCAGCCCGAGCACGAGGCCGAGCGGGGCCAGCACGGCCCACAGCCGGTAGGACAGCTCCAGATCGTTCTCGCCGTAGTAGGACACGAGCGCGATCAGACTCCCGATGACGGCGCCGTATCCGGGCCAGGGGCTCTTCCGCCGTTGGCGGTACGTTCGCAGCTTCCGTCCGAGTCCGGCTCGCCGCGCCGCCGACGCGCCGTCTTCATCGCGCATGGGGGATCCGATCTCGTGAGCGGTTCGGGGGCATTGCCGATCGTACTGACCCACCGCCGGGAGGAGTCCCCGCGCGACGGCGCGGCCCTTGGCGGACAATGCGGGGAACCCCTTGGACCCCCGCCGCTCCGACCGAACGGAACAGATGATGACCCCCGAGCATGTCCGTGACGCCGCCGCGTTGGCCGCGGTGTTCGGCTTCTTCGCCATGGCGTGGTTCGGCTGGGCGCAGGAGCAGCCGCCCTCGCGCTGGCTGTGGCCGCTGCGCGCCGGCTCGATCCTCAGCGGCCTGGTGCTGATCGGCGGCGTGCTGCTGGCGTGGCGGTACTGGTCGGACGGGACCGTCTTCGACGAGCGGGTCGGCCAGACGTTCGGGATCGTCGTCGGCGTCGAGTTCGCCGCCGCCGGTCTCGGTGCGGGCCTGCTGGCCTGGCGAAAGCGCGCCGAGCTCATCTCGGCGTGGATCGCCTTCGTCGTCGGCGTCCACCTGTTCCCGGTCGCCGCCGTCCTGGAGATCCCCTCAGTGCACGTCACCGGGGCGCTGATCACCGCCGCCTCGATCGGTGCGGTGTTCCTCGCACGCGCCAAGGGGATCACGCCGAGCGCGGTCGTCGGCGCCATGGTCGGCCCGGTCCTGCTGGTCTCGGCCGCGGTGTCGCTGGCCGACGCCCTGACCCGCTAGCCGCCGGTCCGGACGCCGATGAATCTTCGGCGCCGAGTTCGTCTCAACAGGTGTCACCCGTGGGGCTGTTGGAGCCCTTGAGGAAGGAGACCAATCATGCGAGTCATCGTCGCCGGACCGGTCTACGTCGATCCCGCGGAGCGGGACCGATTCGTCGAGGGCCACCGCGCCCTGGTCGAAGGGGCGCGCAAGGCCCCGGGCTGTCTCGATATGTCGATCTCGCCCGATCCGGTCGAGGCCGGTCGGGTGAACGTCTTCGAGTGCTGGGAATCGAAGGAGGCGCTGGAGGCGTGGCGCGCGAGGGCGCCCCGGCCCTCGACCGAGGCGGCCATCGGCGAGGACCGGGTGTCCAAGCACGACATCGCGCGTTCGGGGCCGCCCTTCGACTGCGCATCTCGGTAGAGCACTCGCCGCGCTCGACGGGACGGCCGAGAGCGCGGGCAGGTGCGGTGGGGCCGGGGCACGGTTCCAGACCGGGACTGTACGGTCCGGATCTCAAAGGCCGAACAACGCGCTCACTCGCCGAGCCGTGTCGTCTTCGGTCATGGTCGTGTCGACCTCGATGACGTGCAGTCCAAGACGGCGGGTCTCCTCGCGCACCCTGCCGGTGAACAGGCGGTCGCGTTCGGCGATGTTGCGCCCCGCCCGCTCGGAATCGCTGGTCCGGTGGACGAAGCCCGGTCCGGCGTCGGTCCGTCCGTGGATCGCCGCATGCCGGAACTCCGGTGTGGGCAGCAGCCAAACCGCCTGATCGAGCGAGGCGAGGAGCGGTCGCACCAGCGGCGGCAGCAGGCGGAACCCCTCGACGATGACACCGGGGCTCGCCGGAAGGCGCAGGAGGTCTTCGACGATGAGGTCGAAGCCCTCCCCGCGGAACCAGTGGAAGGTCTCGAACATCGTCTCCGGGGAGCGGTCCACCCACCGCTGGTCCATGCTCATGGCCATGAACCGGTGCAGGAGCGGCGCCCGCTCCGCGGAGCTTCGGCGGGCGTGGTCCGACATCACATCGTCGGTCGCATACAGGCGCAAGCCGTGCTCGTCCGCGAGCCGAGCGGCGGTGGTGGACTTGCCGGCCCCGCTGCCTCCCCCGATCCAGCGGACATGCCGCAGGCGTTCCCGCAGTTCACTGTCCTCGTCCGTTGTCACATGCCCGCCGGTTTCCATACGCTCACCTTAGGGACGGGGCCGAAGTTCCAGCCGCGCGGTGCAGTGCCGCCGACTCTGTCGGGCTTCGCGGATCCGCTCTCAGGTCGCCCGCGCAAGGCGGCAGTGAGCGCGGTGGGGTGGGCCGTCGCCAGCTGCGTCTCGGGCGTGCTCCGGCCTGTCCCGGATCCGGGCGGGTGCGCATGACGGTCGTCAACCTCAGTTGACGATGGGCGGAACGTCAACTATGGTTGACGCATGGACACCGAAGCGTTCACCGCCCTGGCGGCGTCGACCGCCGACCCCGACCCGTTGCGGGCTCTGCGGGCCGTGGCGCGGGCGCGCGCCGAGACCGAGCGTCTCGAGGCCGTGCTGGTGCGGCGCGCGCGCAACGACGGCGCCAGCTGGGCGCAGATCGCCGCCGTCCTAGGCGTCTCGAAGCAGGCCGTCCACAAGAAGCACGGCGGCCGGTCGTGACCGCTGTGACCGGCGGTGATGAGCGACTCGCCGCCAGGCTCAGCGCGTTGCCGGGGCCCGCTCACCGGGTCGCCGCCGCGGCCGTGGTCACGCCCGGCGCGGCGAGAACGGCCGGCCTCGGCACCGGTCTTGAGGCCGATTTCGAGATCGGCTCGATCAGCAAGGGCGTCACCGGGTTGCTGTACGCCGAAGCGATCGCGCGAGGCGAGATCGAGCCCACGACGAGACTGGCGGAGCTGCTCCCGTTGGAGGGCACCCCGGTCGGCCGGGTGACGCTGGAGTCGCTGAGCACGCACCGGTCGGGTCTGCCGTCGCTGCCATCCTCCTCGCACCCGCTCAGGCGCACCCTCGCCCTGTGGCGACACGGCGCCAACCCCTATGGCGAGGATCTCGCGCAGCTCCTCGACCAGGCCCGCGGCGTACGGCTCGGCAGGCCTCGGCCCCGCTACTCCAACTTCGGGTTCGAACTGCTGGGCCACGCCCTCGCCGGCGCCGCCGCCACGACCTATGCCGCACTCCTGCGCGAGCGGATCACCGAGCCGCTGGGACTCGACCGCTGCTACGCCCCGGCCGGGGCCGACGAGCTGCGACCCGGCGCGCTGCACGGCACAAGCCGCCGCGGGCGGCCCCGCGGGACCTGGACCGGCGAAGCTGTCGCGCCGGCGGGCGGCATCCGGGCCTCCATCGGCGCCATGGCCCGCTTGACCGGTGCGCTGCTCGATGGCACCGCCCCCGGCGTCACGGCGCTCGATCCGATCGCGCCCTTCGGCGCCGGTTCCCGCATCGGCGCCGCATGGATCACGATCCGGGTGAAAGGCCGGGACATCACCTGGCACAACGGCGGCACCGGTGGCTTCCGGTCGTGGCTGGGGCTCGACCGCGACGCGGGCGTCGGCGTCGTGATCCTCTCGGCCACCGCCGCCTCGGTCGATCGATACGGCTTCGCTCTCCTGGCCGATCACCGCACCGCGGCCTGAACCCCGCCGTCGACCGTCTGCGGCACATGCCAGGGCCGAAGGAGCGCTGGTGCCGGCCTCTCGCCGGTAGGCGGGGCACCGCCGCCCGGATCGGTTCGGGTCACTTCCGCCAGAACAGGCGGTGTGTCACGCCGCTCGGACCGGGCAGGACTTCGTGGTGCCCGTCCCGTGACCACCGACCTGCCAGCGCCTGCCGGGCCTGCCCAGGCTGAGCGCGCCATCGACAAAGGGGGGCGGATCATGGTCGGCGGTCAACGAATGAAGCTCGGAAAACGCAACGTCGGCAAGCAGGTCGCGGTCGTCATCGAGGACGGCTGCTTCCACATCATGTACGGGGCAGAAGAACTCGCTGTCCGACAATGCAAGACCACCGGGCCATTGGCCGGGATCAAGACGACCAGCAAGTCCCAGAACCCCGAACCGAGACCGCCTAAGGCCCCGTAGTCCTGACCCTGAGACCGCCCTCGAAGTGTCAACGATGTCCCAAGGACGAAGGGCCAAAGAGGTCCTGAGCCTTTGCACCCGTAATGATCACCCCACCGATCGGCGCCGGTTTCTCTTACACTTGAAGGAGTTCGAGTGGAGGCCCCATGCTCGCCAAGAAATACGGATACTGGGTATCGGAGCGCGCGGCAGCCGACCACCCGGCGACGATGCAGTGGATCCAGGGCGGAGCCCGAAAGGTCCGACGCGTCGGTTGGTTCGTCTTCACCGGCGGGATCGCACTTTCCATCGGGGGTGCTGCCTACGCATGGAACACCGACATCAGCGTCCTACTGATGGTCGCCATGCTGGTCCTCCCGTTCCCTTTCGCCGGACTCGCCATTTTGCTTACCCAGCGCCGGCGAAGGATGCTGAAAAAACTTCCCCAGCTCACCGAACATCCCTGGCAGGCATGGCCATGCCAGGTGGCAAGCGACCCGACCATCCGGCTCCCCCGCGAGGTGCGGCGACCGGGCCTCCTTGCCGCCAGGATCACCCTGCTCGACCCCGACCAGCGGCCTGTGCGGCGTTTCCATGGGGCCATGTGGATGGACACGTGGCAGCGCACACCTGACGGCTTCGGCGTGCTCTGGATCAGCGGTGATCTCCGTACGCGGATCGCCGTCGCCGAACCCGGAGGAGCACCGTTCAGTTTCATGCGCCCGATTCCCGAAGATGGCGCCTCCTCGGACATCCAGGACAAGCCGACGCTGCTCGACGCCGCCGCCGAGGCAGCGATCAGGGAGGCAGGCGCGGCAGCCACCAGGCACTTCCTCAACTCGATGGGCTGGTAGTGCCGCTGCCGGTATCAGTCCCGATGGATCCAGATGCCGACACGGGACGTACTTCTCCTTCTAGACGGCCCCGAACCTTTCAGGCAAGTGGTGGTCGAGTCGCCCCTTGTCCCAGGCACATGAATGAGCGCGCGGCGATTCACAGGCGCGGGTCGACCGGTTCGGATTCGAGCGTGAGGATCGCGAACACGTACTGGTGCGCCTGCCACAGGGGGCCCCTTCACGACCAGATCGAGCGCTTCGAGGCCAGTGCGGGGAAGATTCTTTGTGGGCCAGGGTGATCGATTCTGATTCTATCGCTCGGTCTGGTCGGTGATGCGATCGCCGAAGTAGAGGGCGAACGCTTGGAGGGCCTTATTCCAGCTGGCGGCCTTCCGGTTTCGCCCTAGGACTCTGTCACCGCTCACCGGCCTGTCGGGCGCGGTGGGCTCGGACCTTGTGGCGGTTGCCGCACCGTTCCATCGAGCACCAGCGCCGCGCGCCGGGGCGGGAGGAGTCGACGAACACCAGCGGGCAGTCGTCGCTCGCGCACTCGCGGATGCGTTCGGCGAGCGGCCCGGACAGCAGTTCGATCATCTCCCGCGCCAGTGTCGACAGCGCTTGCGCCGTCCGCACCGGCGGCGCCCATCCGGCGGTGGTGCCGTCGGCGGCGAGTTCGGGGGCCAGCGGCGCGGCTGCGGCGGTCCGGTTGAGGACCGCGACGGCCTTGTCGGGGAGGGGCCGGCCCGCCGCCCGCGCGTGGGCGGTGTCCCAGATCGCCTGGCGGAGCGTCTTCGCCGCGCTCAGGTCGCGTGGCGTGACGGGATCCGCGGTCGCCGCGGACAGTGGAGGCTGAGACAGCCATTCTCCCAGGTCGGCGGGCTTGTGGAGGGTCTCGAACACCGCGTACCGGCCCTCGCCTCCGGTGTGGGCGAAGTCGAGGCAGACCGCTCCGGCGTCGAACCAGAACGATCCCCCTTTGGGGTCGTGCAGTCGTCGTCCGGTTCCATCTCGTCGCATGAAACCAGTATAATAGGTTTCATCGAACGAACCACTTTAACTGGTTACGTCAGTCCAGGAGGCAAGCCATGGCAGTCAGACACATCAACCCCGAGGGGCTCCACCGCAGCCCGGCGTTCAGCCAGGCCGTCGTGGTCGAGCAGCCGACGAAGACGATCTACATCGGCGGGCAGAACGGCGTCGACGCCGAAGGCGAGGTCGTCGGCCCCACGGTCAGAGAGCAGTCCGTGCAGGTGTTCCGCAACCTCGCGACCATCCTCGAAAGCGAGGGCGCCAGCCTGGCGAACATCGTCCACTGGAGGATCGCCACGGTCGAGGGCAACTCCTTCGAGGAGGGCGTGGCCGCCTTCCAGGAAGTGTGGAACCGCGAGGACCCGCCGCCGGCGATCACGGTCCACGTCGTCTCGGCCCTCGGGCCGGGAGTCCTCGTCGAGATCGACGCCGTCGCCGTCGTCTGAGCGCCGCGGGGCCTTCCGCCGGCCGGTGGAAGGCCCCGCCGGGAAGTGAGATCAGGGCCTTCGGCCGGTGCCGGTCAGCGGATCACCGCAGCCATTCCAGGACGAGCCTCGCGACCTCGTCGGGGCGGTCGAGGTGCATGAAGTGCCCCGCGTCCGGCAGGGTCTCCACTCTGGAGCCGGGCGCCAGACCGGCCTCCGCGTCGGCGAAGGCGGACGGCGGTATGCAGCCGTCCTCCGCCCCGGCGAGCACCATCATGGGGACCGAGGCCGGCTCCTCGGTGGTCGCGGCCAGCTCGGCGAGGCCCGGGTCGTGCAGCGAGGTGTCGAAATTGGCGCGGTAGATCCGCAAGGCGTTGGCCGCCAAGGCGGCGTCCTCGTACACGGCGTGGACGCGCTCGCGATGCCCGCCGGGGTCCAGGCCGGGGGACCAGGTCGCCCACAGGTAGTCGACGAGCTTCCGGTTCAGCGTCATCTCGGCGACGCCGGGCACCTGGAACAGCCACATGTAGAACAGCCGCTTGAGCTGGGCGGGGTCGTCGAACATGCCGGTCACGGCCGCCGGCGGCGGCACCGCCATGGTCACCGCGCTCCGCACCAGCTCCGGCCAGGCCGCGGCCGTGCGGGCCACCATGCCGGCTCCGATGTCGTGGCCGATCATGTCGACGCCTTCGGGGTTCAGCGCGCGGGCCACGGCGGCGGCGTCCGCGGCCAGTGTGAGGCCGTCGGCGTAGGCCATGGCGTCGGCGTGCGCGGGGTGGTGGCCGCGGAGGAACGGCGCCACGACCCGGCGCCCGGCCGCCGCGAGGCGCTCGGCGAGCGGCCCGAAGGTGGCCGGATGGTCGGGGAATCCGTGCCAGCACACCACGACGGGGCCGTCTCCGGCCGCCAGCGCGGGGAATTCCAGTCGCTCGGTGGCGATGACGATCTCCGCGAACTCCATCGCGCCATCCTAGTGCCCCGGGGAGGCCGCCGGTGTCCCTTGAGCGCGTCACTCCGGCCTTTCAGCCGTTCCGTCATCGATCAGGAATCGAGAAGCACCGGCCCGCCGACGGCCGTAGCGTGGCCATTATGGAAACGAACACGATGCTCTCGCTCGACGTCATCACGCTCGGCACGCCCGATGTGCGGGCCGCGCACGACTTCTACACCGGGGTGCTCGCACCCCTCGTCGCCGACTACGGCGAATGGGTCGACCTCGACATGCACGGGACCGGCCATGTCGGCCTGTACGGGACCGAGAACCTCGCCGCCGACGCGGGCGCCGAAGGCGCCCCGTCCGGATTCCGCGGCTACGTCGTCTCGTACGTCCTCAAGCAGCCCAGCGAGGTCGAGGCCGTGGTCGAGGCCGCCGGGCGGCACGGCGCGAAGGTCCTCAAACCCGCGAAGAAGGCGCTGTTCGGCGCCTTCTCCGGCGTCTTCGAGGCGCCGGACGGCTCGATCTGGAAGGTCTCGGCGCCCACCAAGAAGGACACCGGCCCCGCGGGGGAGCCTCCGGTGCCGACCGAGACCGCGGCGCTCCTCGGCGTCGCCGAACCGAAGCGGTCCAAGACCTTCTACGAGACCCTCGGCATGACGACCGACCGGGACTACGGCGACCAGTACATCGACTTCCTCCCGGCCGCCGGGACGTGCCGGTTCGGCCTGATGACGCGTGCGGCGCTCGCGAAGGACGTCGGCGCCGACGAGGGCGGCGCCGGCTTCCGCGCGGTGGCCTTCAACCGCACGGCCGCCTCCCGCGCCGATGTCGACGCCCTCATGGAGCGGGCCGACGCCGCCGGCGGCCGGATCGCCACACCTGCGGTGGAACAGGAATGGGGCGGCTACTCGGGGCATTTCACCGACCCCGACGGCTTCCTGTGGAAGGTGGCCTGCGCGCAATAGCGGGCCGCGCGGCGGGGAGAGCCGCTCACTCCCAGACGGCGGTCTCGGGGTCGACGCCGTGGGCCCTGGCGTTCGCGAAGATCGCATCGCGCAGCCACCGCGTCAGCCCCGGCGCCATCGCGTCGTAGTACTCGGCGAACCCCGCCTCGTCGACGTACCTGCGCCCGATGCAGACGTGCATCGAGTGCGTGCAGTCGAAGTACGCCGAGAGCTGCCGCCGGTGCCGCTCGGCCAGGGCCGCCGCCCGCTCGGAGCCGGGCGCGAGCCCGGCCCGCACGGCCGCGGCCAGCTCGGCGTTCAGGGCGTCGACGTCGGCCGCGTGCCCCTTCCAGTCCAGCGGCGACATCGTGGCGGCCCGCTCGGCGTACTGCCGCCACTGCGCGGTGTCACCCCAGCGCCGCTCGGCCTCCTCGGCCCACTCGGGCCGCCACTGGTCGCCGAAGATCTCGACCTGCTCCCGCGGCGTGAGCAGGAGGCCGCGGCGCGAGGCGTCCAGCATGCGGTCGACGGCGCCGACCATGTGCTCCAGGCGGCCGATGCGCTCCAGCAGCTGCGAGCGCTGCCGACGCAGGTGCTCGCGCGCGTCGACGTCCGGGTCGTCGAGGAGCCGGCCGATCGCGGCGAGCTCGAACCCCAGCTCGCGGTAGACCAGGACCCGGTGCACCCGGGCGATGTCCTCGCCCGAGTACACCCGGTACCCGGCGGTGGTGCGGCTGCCGGGGCGGACGAGGCCGATCTCGTCCCAGTGGTGCAAGGTCTTCACGCTGACCCCGACCAGCGCCGCCGCCTGGCCGACGGTGAGGCCCTCGGAGGCGGCCGATTCATACGCGGGCATCGGCCCATTGTCGCGCCCCTCGCCGCCGAGGACCGCCTGGACCGTCATACGAAGTCGAAGCCCATCTCGCGCATGGCGGCACCCTTCTCACCGTCGCGGTCGAGCGGCTTGGCGGCCGTCATCACGACCCGCGCCCCTTCGGGGGTGACGATCGTGGCGTCGATGGTGTTCCACGGCGTCTCGGCCGGTCCGGTGACGGAGCCGGGCGCGATCTCCTCGCAGCGGGCCGCGATGCCGTCGACCTCGTTCATGACGCACGCGAAGCTGACGCTGATCGCGGGCGCCTCCTCGGCCGGCTCGCCGGGCACCAGGAGGACGTCCTGGAAGGCCCAGCGCCGCAGGTGCGTGAGCTGGTCGGGGATCGAGAACAGGTCGATGAAGCCGAGCCCGCGCATCCAGAAGTCCTTCGACGCGGCGAAGTCGGCGGTGGGGATGTTGACGAACATCGGCATGGGATAGAACTCGCGGTACGGCTCGGGAGCGGGTGTGTCCGGGCCGGCGGGCGGTACTGGGCTGGTGTATTCGCTCATGCCCCGATCGTGAAGCCTCCGGCCGCGTCAGGGTCAAGGCCGAACGCCGGCAGGGCGGGGTGAACCCGCTCACCCCGGCCCGGCGGCGAAGGGGCGGCTCCTCGCCCGACCTGCCGAAGCGGCCGGGGGAGCGGAGGCGGGCCGGTCGATCTCCACCATGATCGACCGGCCCGCGGGCCCTCGCCGCGGCCCTGGGGGTCGCCGCGCGAGGACATGGGGTCGGGTGCGGCGGCACAGCGGGAGGTGCTGTGAAGGCTGCGAACGACGACAACGGTCGGCCCGCCGCCGCACCCGAGTCGCTAAGCGTTCGATGACCTTGCGGGCCTCGGCCTCGATCCAGGCGCACCACTCGTCGCCGTTCCAGGCACCGTGCCAGCGCGGTTCGGAGCCGGGCTGGTCGGCGAAGACGCAGACGGGGCCGGGGCCGTTGCCGTCCGAGCACATGACGCGGTAGCGGTCGGGTTTGACGGCGATGCGGAAGACGGTGAAGATCGCCGGGCCGCGGCGGAACTCGCCGAGGTAGGCCCCGTCGGGTTCGATCGGCTCGGGGCCGCTCGGGTCGGGTCGTTCAGCCATTGCAGACCCGCACTCTGCCCACGGCGGGCTTGGTGCCGTTGTAGAACACCATGAACGCCTCGGCCTCGCACCATTCGCGCCATTCCTCGGAGGCGGTGATCCAGTTGAGGCCCCAGGTGGCCTTGAGGGTGCCCGAGTTGATCCCGGAGACGACCAGGACGATTTCGGCCACGCTCTCGGCGTCGTAGACCTGGAACGAGTCCGGTACGTCCTCGGAGGAGGCGCGGACCGAGAAAGTGCGGGCGCCGTCCGAGAACGTTCCGCGCTCAATTGAGTCCGGTATGGATGTTCTGGTCATTTCCGTGTCCCCACCTCGATGCGATCGGTTCGCAATTTAACTGCTGTAGTGAATGTGCCGGAAGTCGCGTGTCGACTTTCCGACACGACGACTCCCGGGCCTTCCCCACCTGTCGCAAGCCGTATGGAAGTGCTTGCGCTGAACTCAATCTAAGCGGCGTTTTCGCAGGTCGCAAGGGGACACGAGACGCTACTTCATAGGGGAGCGGGAGGTGTCAAAATCTTGAGCCAAAAAATTTGGCCAAAATCCTTGGGTCCATTCTCCATAGAGGCGCAGCGGGGGTTTCGCAAGTCGCCGTCACATGCCATCATGTGTGACCACCAGCAGTCCTCCCACCGAATGCGGGGTATCTCTCATGGCGCGACAGTCGCTGTCGGATTGGTATGTCCGGGCCGAACTCATCGACCGCATGGACGCACACGGGGCATCGGATGCGGAAGTCGCCGCACGGCTCGACTATTCGCCCCAGACGATCGCGAACTGGCGCAAGGGCTCGGGACAACCGACGGTGGGCGACGCGCGGGAGTTCTTCGCGCACTACGGCGACGGCGATGAGGAAGCGATGCTGTACATGCAGCAGGTCGTGCGCAACAAGAAGGCCGACCTGCGGGTCTTGGAGGCCGATGCCAGGTTCAACATGCTCATGTTGAGGAAGGGGGACCTGCACTTCCGGCAACTTTTCAAGTGGTGGCCTAACATCCTGCCAGGCATTGTGCAGACACGAGACTTCCACTTCAAGGCACTTCAACCACTCGATGGCACCAGCGATGAAGTCGCCGAACTCAGTTGGGCATCCAAAATGCGGCGTGTTCAGGGAATCCTCAACCGCACCGACACGTTTGAGCTGAACATCGTCATCGGGGAGGCCGCTTTCCTATGGCTGCGCGCAATGGACCCGGATGGGCGTCAAGAACAGCTTGACTTTCTTCGTGAGTGCAGTAACCGACCTGGCTGGGAGATCCGTATCATGCCAGGCCCTGACACGCTCGGTAGTGGGTACGAGATCTTCTTGCCGAGCGGCAGCCCAACCGCCGGGCCAGCCTTCGTTTACACCGAGATCCGTGATCGCAGTTGGTGTCTTGAGGAGCCGAAGCGGGTGAAGTTGTACCATGAATCGATCAAGCCGAACTGGCTTCGTGCGACACCTCTGGAGGAATTTCTCGATGCAGAGCGCGACCGCTTGGCGTAAGAGCACCCGCAGCAGCGGCAACAACGACCCAAACTGCGTCGAGTGCCGCCAGACTTGGCGCAAGAGCACCTACAGCAGCGGCACCAACAATACGAACTGTGTCGAGGCTCGCACCGCAGCCACCGGCTTCCAGGTCCGCGACTCGAAGCTCGGCCACGACTCGCCGGTCTTCGACCTCGCCGCCGATGACTTCACGAGCCTGCTCCGCGCAGCAAGCGCGGCCTGACAGCTCCCACGAACTCCACGGGCCACGACCGCTTGCGGTCGTGGCCGTTTTGCCGTCCTCTGCCCTTCGAAGGGTGCCCCTCTTCTGGGCGCTGGCCCATTCGGCGGCCGGATGATCGGGGAAGCCGTGTCGGCACGCCGTGACCCGTCTCCGGCCGCCGGTGAGGGGCATGCCAGCCGCCCGGTGGTGATGTCGGTCTCAACGAACTCCATCGCGCCATCCCGGGCCGTGCTCGTGATCTGAGGAGACTTTTATGTAATCCGTTGTGTTGCAACGTGTTTCGATGGAATATGCCGCCTCGGCGGGCCACTGCCGAAGCCGGGCGTCTGAAATCGCCGCGAAGAGGATGTCACGGATCGAGCGGCTCGGGTGTCTCGTGGGCAGGAATTCCATCGAATCGAGAGGAACACCTTCATGCGACGCAAAATGATCGCCACGGCCGCCGCCGCGCTGGCCTTCGCGGGCCTCGCCGCCGCCGCGAACGGCCCGGCCGAGGACCCCACCTGGTCCTCCCCGGCTCCCGATCCCATCTGGTCCGCCCCGGCCCCCGACCCCGTCTGGACCAGCGTGGACGGCACGGCCGAGGACCCGATCTGGTCCGCTCCCGCCCCCGACCCTCACTGGGACTCCCTGCCGCAGTGACCGGGATGCGAGTGCGCCACCGTTGACGGAACACCGCAGGGCCGCCCGGTCTCCCGGACGGCCCTGCGCGCTTCCCGTGCGCCGGTGAGCGCTCCGGCCTCCCCCTCCGCTACTCGGAGCGCCTGCCGCGGACGTCGACCCCCGAGCCGTCGTGGAAGCGGATGCGCAGGTACACGGTCCCGCGCGAGCCGCGCTCCACCTGCCCTTCGAAGTCGAACTCCGTCGAGGGCACGTCGATGACGTTCTCCAGCACCACGAACGTGTCCCCGGCCCGCTTCAGCGCCTTCGGGTGCGGCTCCCCCTGCCGCTTGTCGGCGGCGAAGCCGAAGCGCTCGTGCGAGAGCGCCCAGACTCCGCTCCGGTGCGGGCCGGAACCGAGGACCTCGGCGGCCCGGCACCGCCTGCCCTCCCCGAAGGCGACCACCGGCGGCGGCTCGCCCTCGAAGCGCCGGATCTCGTTCCAGTACGGCACGCCGCCGGTCACGATGCCCACCGGGCTCACGAGCTTCAGCGCCGACCATCCCGCGACGGTCAAGGCCCGCCACGCGAACGACGGGTAGCCGCGGATCTCGGACCGGTAGTTCCCGCGCCCGGTCGGCGCGAAGGTCCGCAGCCGCTCGCCGTCCCGGAGCCACTGGCCCGCGATGAGGCTGCGTGCGTCCTCGCGCAGGTCGTAATCGCGGCCGGACACGGCTCAGAACTCGCTCAGCAGCTTGTTCAGCGCGTCGGCGGCCTCGGCGTCGGCGGCCTCGTGGTCGGCGCGGCACTCGCCGATGCGCATGGCCTGGCCCTCGAAGGCCGACACGATCTCGCCGATGGCCTCGTCGAGGCCCTCGCACGTGGACGTGTAATGCCCTTCGAGCCCGAGCATGCCCGGCACGCCCCACGTCATCTCCTCGGCCATGGTCTCGGAGGCCTTGGCGTGGATCGGCTCGGCCTGCCCCCGCATGCCGTCCAGTTCGGACTGCAAGGAGTCCAGCTCGTCCAGGTCGACGTTGATCGCGCCGCCGCCCGCGCCACCGCCACCGCCGCCCGAAGGCCCGGTGACCATGCCGATCAGGTTCGTGGCCGCGTCCCCGACGTTCCCCGTCAGGCTCAGCCCGCCGCCGATGCCCGCCTTGAGGAGCACGCCCTTCCACAGTGTGTAGTCCGCGCCGTCGCGGACGCCGAAGATCTGGCCCGCGCGGGTGTGGAAGGGACCCTTGCGGTTGAGCCCCTGCGTGACGAGCACGTTCATGATCTTGCCGAAGATGCCCGTGGCCGACTCGAACTTCCTCATGACGCGCAGGAACATCGAGGTCGCCTTGTAGAACGCCGCGGTGATGAACGCCGCGACGCTGGCGCCGAACGACCACGGCCCGGTCGCCAGGGCGGCGAGCCCGCGGGTGATCAGCCACGACACCAGCTCGGCGAGGATCGACTCGATGACCGCCTTGATGGCCTCGGCCAGCATCCGGCACCACGAGACGATCCGCTGCACGTTCGAGGCCTCGTTGCCCGCGGCGGCGATCGCCGCCGCCAGTGCGTTGAGCTGCTCGGTGGCGGCGGTGGCGTCCGCGCCCTGCCACTGGGTGGTGTTGCCGCTGACGACCGCGGCGGTGTCGCTGGAGAGGGTGTTGAGGGACTGGGCGACCTCGCCCCAGGCGGTCTCGGCGCGCTCCATGTCGCCGGGGGAGCCGGAGACCGCCTCGATCGCGTCGTTGAACGGTTCGACCAGCTCCAGGACGATGCTGAGCCCGGCCGCCGAGAGCGCGTAGACCGGATCCTTGATCGCCATGAGCGCCTCGCCCGCGAGGCCGAAGATCTCCCCGGGGATCGCGGCGGCGGACGTCAGCCGGTCGTCGCCGGCGATCGTCCCGTAGATGTTCTGAGCCAGACTGGTCCCGGTGGTCACCACAGGGATGTTTGACATGGTTCCTCCGTCGGGTGGGTGTTTCCTGATACGAAGAAACCGATCGTATCTCTATGCCGCGGAACGACAAGGCCGGGCGGCTTCGCCGCCCGGCCTTGTCGTCCTGTGGTCCGCTAGAGACCTTTGACGATCTCGCGCATGAGGTTCGCGGTCTCGCTCGGCGTCTTGCCGACCTTGACCCCGGCGGCCTCGAGGGCGTCCTTCTTCGCCTCGGCGGTCCCGGCCGAACCGGAGATGATGGCGCCCGCGTGGCCCATCGTCTTCCCCGGAGGCGCGGTGAAGCCCGCGATGTAGGCCACGACCGGCTTGGTCACGTGGGCCTTGATGAAGTCCGCGGCGCGCTCCTCGGCGTCGCCGCCGATCTCGCCGATCATGACGATCGCCTTGGTCTCGGGGTCCTCTTCGAAGGCCTTGAGGCAGTCGATGTGGGTCGTCCCGATGACCGGGTCGCCGCCGATGCCGACCGAGGTCGAGAAGCCGATGTCGCGCAGCTCGTACATGAGCTGGTAGGTCAGCGTGCCCGACTTGGAGACCAGGCCGATCGGGCCCGAGCCGGTGATGTCGGCCGGGGTGATCCCGGCGTTCGACTTGTCGGGGCTGGCGATGCCCGGGCAGTTCGGGCCGACGATGCGGGTCCTGCCGCCCTTGGCCTGCGCGTAGTTCCAGAACGCGACCGAGTCGTGCACCGGGATGCCCTCGGTGATGACCACGACCAGGCCGATCTCGGCGTCGATCGCCTCGACCACGGCCGCCTTGGAGAAGGCCGGGGGCACGAACACCACGGAGGTGTCGGCGCCGGTCTGGGCCATGGCCTCCTGCACGGAGGCGAACACCGGCAGGCTCTGCCCGTCGAAGTCGACCTTCTGGCCGGCCTTGCGCGGGTTGACGCCGCCGACGACGTTCGTGCCCGCCTTGAGCATGCGGCGGGTGTGCTTCATGCCCTCGGAGCCGGTCATGCCCTGGACGATGACCTTGCTGTTCTCGGTGAGGAAGATCGCCATTGCCTATGCCTCCTGGTTCGCGAGCTCGGCGGCCTTGTCGGCTGCGGCGTCCATCGTGTCGACCTCGGTGACGAGCGGGTGGTTCGCGTCGGCGAGGATCTTGCGGCCGACCTCGGCGTTGTTGCCGTCGAGGCGGACCACGAGCGGCTTGGTGACGTCCTCGCCGCGGTCGGCGAGCATCTGGAGCGCGCCGATGATGCCGTTGGCGACCTCGTCGCAGGCGGTGATCCCGCCGAAGACGTTGACGAAGACGCTCTTGACCTGGGGGTCGGACAGGACGACCTCGAGGCCGTTGGCCATGACGGCGGCCGAGGCGCCGCCGCCGATGTCGAGGAAGTTGGCGGGCTTGACGCCGCCGTGCTTCTCGCCGGCGTAGGCGACGACGTCGAGGGTCGACATGACCAGGCCGGCGCCGTTGCCGATGATGCCGACGTGGCCGTCGAGCTTGACGTAGTTCAGGTCCGCGTCCTTGGCGCGCTGCTCGAGCGGGTCGACCGAGGACTTGTCCTCGAACTCGGCGTGCTCGGGGTGCCGGAATGCCGCGTTCTCGTCGAGGGTGACCTTCGCGTCGAGCGCGAGCGCCCTGCCCTCGGGGGTGCGGACCAGCGGGTTGACCTCGACCAGGGTGGCGTCCTCGGCGACGAAGGCGTCCCACAGCTTGACGAAGATGTCGACGAGCTGGTCGCGCAGGTCGACCGGGAACCCGGCCTGGTCGGCGATCTGGCCGGCGATCTCCGGCGTGACGCCGACGCCGGCGTCGATCGGGGTCTTGACGACCTTCTCGGGGGCCGTCTTGGCGACCTCCTCGATCTCCATGCCGCCCTCGGTGGACGCGATGCACAGGAAGGTGCGGTTCGCGCGGTCGAGGAGGTAGGAGAAGTAGTACTCGGAGTCGATGTCGGCCGTGACGGTCAGCATGACCTTCTCGACCGTGTGCCCCTTGATGTCCATGCCGAGGATGTTCGTGGCGTGGGTCTCGGCCTCGGCGACGGTGTCGGCGAGTTTGACGCCGCCCGCCTTGCCTCGCCCGCCCACTTTCACCTGCGCTTTGACGACCACCCGGTCACCGAGGCGCTCAGCGAGCTCCACGGCCTCCTGCGGGGTGGTGGCGACACCGCCGTCCAGTACCGGCACACCGTGCCGGGCGAACAGCGCGCGGCCCTGGTATTCGTACAGATCCACTGTAGAGTCCGCTCCACTAGCTAGTCTTCCTTGACCGGGTCGCCTGGCTCGACCGGGCGGTTCCCCGCGCCGCGACTCGGCGGCCGGGCCCCGCGGGCCGGAGCATCTGTCAGGTGCCCGTTAGCGCAGCGTAACGCGCGGGCGGGCGGTGCGGAGGCGTGGCGGTGCACCGGTGTGACGAGATCGAAGATCGCACAGCGTGAAAGTGACGGAGTGAACTCCCCGACAGCACTGCGCCGAGACGAGTCGGCGATGCCGCCGAACTTGCGGGGGATTCGCACTCGGGGGCAGATGAGCGGGGACCGGACGCACCCCTCAGGCGTCCGGTCCCCTTTTAGTCGGGAATCAAGCCCACCCCTCAAAGGCTTGATTCCCTTTAGGCACGATGCCCTATCGCCACCCCTCAATCGACAGGGCATCGGCAGTTTGTGGCATGGCTCTGTGAGCCCTGCTGTACCGATGAGCGGCGGCTCTCGCCTCGCTCTCCGATGCGTCTCGCGCCGCTTTCACTGCGTCCGACACTAATAAAACGAGGCTGTTCGCGGGCGGTTACGGGCCCGTCGAAATATTTTTTCCAGGCGGTGTGATCAGCCCGCGGAGGCGCTGCTCTCCCTTGCGGCGCCGTCGCTTTCGGCGCGGCCGACGTGCTCGGCCACCCATTCGGCGATCACCTGAGTCGAGGCGCCGGGTCCGAAGGTCGCGGCCACCCCGGCTTCGCGCAGCGCCTCGGCGTCCTCGTCGGGAATGATGCCGCCGCCGAACACGACGATGTCGCGCGCATCCGCCTCGTCGAGCAGCCGCAGCACTCGCGGGAACAGCGTCATGTGCGCGCCTGAGAGAATGCTCAATCCGATCGCGTCGGCGTCTTCGGCCAACGCCGTCGCCACGACCTGCTCCGGCGAATTGTGCAGACCGGTGTAGATCACTTCCATGCCCGCGTCGCGCAGCGCGCGAGCGACGACCTTCGCGCCTCGGTCGTGCCCGTCGAGCCCGACCTTCGCCACGACCACCCGGACGGGCGCACCGTTGTTCGACGCGCGCGATGCAGACATAGTGACCTCCTCGTCTGCGGCCGCGGCACCAGTGCCGATCCGGGCTCCGCGGGTGTCGCCGCGGGGGCCGTCGAGCGGCGCCACGGTGTCGCCGTGGCTGCCGCGGCCGTCATACGAGTGAGCTTAGTCGCGACGGGCCGGAGCGCAAAGGCTACCGGCCGTATGGAGGCTGCTGTCCCGGCTGGCCCTGCTGCGGGTAGCCCGGGGGCGGCGGGTAGGAGCCCGGCTGGCCGGGCGCGGTGGGCGGCGGCACGGCCCCGCCGGCGGTGTGGTGGATCGAGGCGGGGGCGCCTTCGAACCAGTTGCGGATCTCGGGGTCCTTGAGGATCAGGAAGATGCCGTAGGCGACCGCGCCGACGACGATGGCGATGAGCAGCCAGCCCGCGGCGAGGAACCAGGCCGGGGTGCTGGAGGTCATGGACCCCAGCATCCACATCAGGCCGATGAGGCCGTGGGCGCCGAAGATGCCGACGGCGTACTGGCGCCACCGCTTGCTCTTGAGGACGCCGCGGGGCAGCGCGAAGGAGATGCCCAGGACGACGGCCGAGGTGACCAGGTAGACCACCGCGTTGACGATGAGCCCGAACTCGCCGGTGAAGAAGCCGAGCAGCGCCCACACGATACCGGCGACACCGGAGATCATGGCGAGCATGCCGACCCGTTGCAGGGCCTTGGGGGCGCCGCCGGGGCCGCTCTGCTGGGCGGGGGGCATGTGGCCCTGCTGCGGCGGGTACTGGCCGCCCGGGGGCGGCTGCTGGCCGTAGGGCTGCTGCCCGTACTGCTGCTGGGCCTGCTGCTGCGGCGGCGGGGTCGGCTGGCCGAGCGGGTTCGACTGGCCGGGAGGCTGGGTGGCCGGCTGGAAGCCGGTCTGCGATCCGCCGGACTGCGGCATGACCGAGGTCTCGGCGAACGGCGAGGGCTGCGGGTTCGAGGGCCCGGTGGGGTTGCCGAGCGGGGAGGGCGGCGGGGGCGGGGGCACCGAGGCGCCGCCGGCCTTGCGCAGCTTCATCGTCGAGTCGAGGCTCTCCTCGCCTTGGGGGGCTTCGGGCTTCGACTGCGCTCCAGGTTTGAGCTTGAAGGTGCCGCCGTCGTCGTCTTCCTGTTGCTGGTTCTCGGGGTGAGCCATAAGCGCTACTCCTGCCGGATCAGGTCGTGACTTCTCTCAGGTCACACAATACCGACTTCGGCAAGCATTGAGGTGAAGCGCTGTCACGCGAGGTGCCGTTCGAGGACCGCCCGGTGGGTGGGCCGGGCGGCCTCCCAGCGTTCGCGGCCCTCGGGCGTGAGCATGAGGAAGTTGGCGCGGCGGTCGAAGTCGCAGGCGGCCCGGCCCACCAGCCCGGACTTCTCCAGGCGCGTGACGGTGCGGGACAGGGCGCTCTGGCTCAGGTACATCTCCGCCTCGAGGTCCTTCATCTTGACCTTGTGCCCGGACTCGACGCGGCAGCGGCCCGCGAGGATCTGGAGCACCTCGAACTCGCTGAGCCCCAGGCCGTGGCGGGACTGGAGCTCGTGCTCCAGCTCGGAGGACGTGTCGTGGTACACGCGAAGTGTCGTAGACCACTTGGTGCATACGTCTTGATCCGATTCAGGGTCCATGACCAGGAGATTACCATGTCAAGACATTTTATGTCCATGCATTTGATGCGTTGACATCCAATGCACGAGCATGTAATTTGACCGTCGTGACACTCACCGAAACCGAACCCACCCGCCTCGGCCACACCCCGGCGCACGCCCCGAGCCGCTGGGGCCCCAAGCTCTGGGCCATCCTCTTCGTCGCCGGACTGGCGATGTTCCTCGACGCCCTCGACGTCTCCATGGTCGGCGTGGCGCTGCCCTCCATCGGCGCCGAACTCGGCCTGGAGACCGCGAGCCTCCAGTGGATCGTCAACGGCTACATCCTCGGCTACGGCGGCCTGCTCCTGCTGGGCGGCAGGGCCGCCGACCTCTTCGGGCGGCGCCGCGTCTTCCTGGCCGCTCTGGTCGTCTTCGGCCTCGCCTCACTGATCGGCGGCATGGTCGACGACGGCGCGCTGCTCATCGCCAGCCGCATCGTCAAGGGCGTCGCCGCCGCCTTCACCGCCCCGGCCGCCCTGTCGATCATCACGACCACCTTCAAGGAAGGCCACGACCGCAACAAGGCGCTGTCGATCTTCACCGTCTTCGGCGCCACCGGCTACGCCTCCGGGCTCATCGTCTCCGGGTTCCTCACCGGCGTCGACTGGCGCCTGACCTTCTACGCGCCCGTCGCGGTCGTCGCCGCCGTCATCGTCGCCGCCTTCCTCGTGGTGCCCCGCGACCGGGAGCGGGAACGCGGCAGCGTCGACTTCGTCGGCGCGGCCCTGCTCACCGGCGGCATGCTCGCCGCGGTCTACACGATCGTCACGGCCCCCGAGACCGGCTTCACCCCGCTCGTGACCGCCACGGCCGCCGCCGCCGTCGTCCTGCTCGGCGCGTTCTTCGTCGCCGAGAACCGGGTCCGCCACCCGCTGGTGCGGCTCAGCATCCTCAAGGTCAAGTCGATCGTGCGGGCCAACCTCGCCGCCCTGGCGATCTTCGGCTCCTACCTCAGCTTCCAGACGATCGTGTCGCTGTACCTCCAGAACACGCTCGAATGGGGCCCGCTGCGGATGGCGCTCGCGCTGGCGCCCGCCGGCGTGATCGTGGCGTTCCTGTCGCCGCTGGCCGGGCGGCTCATCGACCGCTTCGGCACCACCCCGATGATCATCGCGTCGATGACCTCGTTCGTCCTCGGCTACGTGTGGTTCATCCTCCGCGGCGGCAGCCCCGAGCCGGCCTACCTCACCGACTACCTGCCGAGCTTCCTGCTGCTCGGCGTCGGCTTCGCGCTGGGCTTCTCCTCGGTCATGGTCCAGGCCACCGAAGGCATCGACGACGACGAGCAGGGGCTGGCCTCCGGGCTCGTCCAGACCTCCGGCCAGATCGGCGGCGCGATCGTCCTGGCGATCGCCACCGGCCTGATCTCCGGCGGCGCCGCCACCGGCATCGCCCAGTACCGGCCCGGGCTCTACCTCGTCACCACCGTCGCGGTGATCGGCCTCCTGGCCTCGGCCACGGCGCTGCTGAGCCGCCGCCGGGTGCTGCCCGAGACCGCCTGACCGCACCGACACCTTCGACAGGGGCCGCCTTCCACGGGCGGCCCCTACGGCGCGCCCTGGCGGACGAGGCTCCGGGCCAGCTCGGCGGCGGTCGGCCGCGCGAAGTACCGGTCGATCCGGCCGCCTGCCATCACCGCGGTCGCGTGCGCGTGCGCGGCGGCGTTCGGGTCGTGGGTGACCATGACGACCGTCTGGGCGAACTCGTCGACCAGCTCACGCAGCAGGCCGAGGACCTCGTCGGCGGCCTCGGGCCCGAGCGCGCCGGTCGGCTCGTCGGCGAAGACGACCTCAGGCCGCCCCGCCAGCGCGCGGGCGATCGCGGCGCGCTGCTGCTCCCCGGCCGACAGGTCCCCGGGCCGCAGGCGCAGCATCCGGCCCAGGCCGGCCCGCTTCACCAGCTCGCCGAGCCACCGCCGGTCGGCCGAGGCGCCCGACAGGCGCAGCGGCAGCGTGATGTTCTCCTCCACCGTCAGTGACGGCAGCAGGTTGTAGGACTGGAAGACGAAGCCGATCCGGTCGCGGCGCAGCATCGTCCGCTTCGTCTCGTTCAGCGGCCCGATCGCGGTCCCGCCGATGTAGACCTCGCCGCCGGTTGGCGAGTCGAGACCGGCCGCGCAGTGCAGCAGCGTCGACTTGCCCGAACCGGACGGACCCATGACGGCCAGGAACGAGCCGCGCGGCACCTGGAGTGAGACGCGGTCCAGCGCGGTGACCGCGCCGTCGTAGGTCTTCGTGACCTCCCGCATGAGCAGCGCGGCGGGCCTGGTGGGGTCCTCGCGGAGCGCGGTCTTGGGCTGTTGCAGCGTCGGCATCGTCACTTCCTCCGCTGGAAGTAGCGGATCAGCAGCGTGACGCCGCAGAAGAGCGCCACCAGGCCGAACGGGGCCCCCAGCAGGTCGAGCCCGACCAGGGACAGGGCGCCGTTGAGGGCCAGGGCGAGGACCAGGACGATCCACAGCAGCATGTCGGTGCCGTTCGAGGCGGGCCGCGTCTCGGGGTCGGCGCTCGGCGGCGGTTCACCGAGGCGGTATCGGTCGGTCATCGTGACCCCTTCCGAAGGTCGTTGCGGACATGACTCGACCGTATGGCGGAATGCCTTGCCGCCCAATGCCGTTACCTGGTGAAACGGAGGTGGGGCCAGCGGTAGGGCCACCGGTACAGTTCGCTGTACCGACGGACCGGCAGGCCCCCGGGTAGCGTTTGGATCGGACGGAGGGGGAGTCCGATGAGCAGGCTGAACGCTGTCGTGAGCGACGACAGGCGGGTGCCGCGCGAGGCACTGCGCAGCACCGGCTACGCCGTCTACGGCGCCGCCATCGGCATCCTCGCGCTCTACACCCTCCCGCTGCTGCTGATCACGGCCGTGCTGACCCTCGTGCGCGTCGGCCGCCCGATGGCGCTGCCGATGCTGCGCTGGGTGCGGCGCCTGGCCGACCTCGAACGGAGCCGCCTGCGGCGGCTCGGTCACGAGATCGAATCGCCCTACCACGGGCCCGACGTCGAAGCCGAGCCCTCGCTGCGGGGAGCCCTGGCCGATCCGGAGACGCGCCGGGACCTGTCGTGGCTGTTCATGCACGCCACCTGGGGTCTGATCGTCGGCATCGTCGCCATCCAGCTGCCGTTCACGGCCGTCCGCGACATCACCTACCCGATCTGGTGGACCACCATCAGCCCGGACCAGCAGGAGATCCTCAACGGCACCGTCGAGGCCGCGACGTGGAGCGCCGCGATGATCGGGCCCATCGCGGGCGTCGCCGTGTTCGCGCTGTGGCTCATCGGCGCCCCGAAGCTGTGCGAGCTCCAGGCCCGGCCGGGCGTCAACCTCCTCGGGCCCGACCCGGACGCCGACCTCTCCGAGCGGGTCGCCAGGCTCACCGCCACGCGCGCCGCCGCGCTCGACGCGCACGCCGTGGAGCTGCGCCGCATCGAGCGGGCCCTGCACGACGGCGCCCAGAACCGCATCGTCGGCGTCGCCGTCCTCGTCGGCGCCGCCCGCCGCGAGGTGGAGCGCAACCCCGAGCGCGCCGACGAGATCCTCGCCCGCGCCCAGGACACCGTCGAGGACGCCCTGGCCGAGCTGCGCGCCGTCGTCCGCTCGATCCTGCCGCCCGTGCTGGAGAACCGCGGCCTCGAAGGGGCGCTGAGCGCCCTCGCCTCGGACTGCTCGGTGCCGTGCAAGGTCACCGTCGACGTTCCGGACCGCTGCCCGGCCAGTGTCGAGGCGACCGCCTACTTCGTCGTGGCAGAGTCGTTGACGAACGTCGCCAAGCACAGCCGGGCGAGCCGCGCCGAAGTCGAGGTGCGCCTGCGCGGCGGCCGCCTCCATGTGAGCGTCACCGACGACGGCCGCGGCGGCGCCGACGCCGCGAACGGCTCGGGGCTGGCCGGGATCGGCCGCCGCGTCGAGGCCCACGACGGCGACGTGACCGTGACCAGCCCGGCCGGCGGGCCGACAGAGATCAGAGTGGAGCTGCCATGCGGATCGTGATCGCCGAGGACGACACCCTCCTGCGCGAGGGCCTGGGCCTGGTGCTGCGCGGGGAGGGCTTCGACGTCGTCGCCTCCACCGGCGGCCCCGAGGCGTTCCTGGCCGCCGTCGAGGAGCACCGGCCCGACGTGGCCGTCGTCGACGTCCGGATGCCGCCGACCCACACCGACGAGGGCATCAAGGCCGCGGTCGAGGCGCGCCGCGCCCACCCCGAGCTCGCCGTCCTCGTCCTGTCGGCCTATGTGGAGGAGAGCTTCGCGACCGACCTGCTCGCCGAAGGCGCCAAAGGCGTCGGCTACCTGCTCAAGGAGCGCGTCGGCCGTGTCGACGCCTTCGTCGAGGCGCTCCAGCGCGTCGCGGCGGGAGGCACCGCCATCGACCCCGAGGTCGTCGCGCAGCTGTTCGCGCAGCGCCGCAGCGACGACCCGCTCGAGCGGCTCACCCCGCGAGAGAAAGAGGTCCTGTCGGTCATGGCCGAGGGCCTGGGCAACGCCGCGATCGCGCAGCGGCTGTTCATCACCGAGAACGCCGTCCACAAGCACATCCGCAACATCTTCTTCAAGCTCGACCTCGCCCCCGACGACCACACCGACCGCCGCGTCGCCGCGGTCCTGCGCTACCTCGAGAGCGCCTGAGCGCTGATACGCGGAGCCGGATTGTTCGTGGAATTTGCGGCGTCGGCGAGCCGTGACAGAATATGGCCGTGCCAACGCTCAACATACGCACCGACGAGGCGACGGAGAAGGCTCTCCAAGCGCTGACCGCGAAGGGCCGCACCAAGACCGAGGCGGTCCGCTACGCACTGTTGCACACCTATCGCGACGAACTGATCAAGCAGGCTCGCGAGGATGCCGAACGACTCGCCAACGACCCCGATGACCGCGCCGAAATGCTCGCGATTCAGCGCTACATGGGAGTCTCGGAGTGATCTTCAGGGGTGCGATCTACGAAATCAACCCCCCAAGAGCGGCCTCAGGCCGTGAGCAACAAGGCCGACGATACGGTCTCTGAGGCGCGGCGTCGCGAACGAGCACGGCCGGAGCCGGCCTAGTCCAGAGCCGGGGAGGCCCACATGCCGCGCTTCTCGGCCTTCGCGAGACGCTCGGCCTTGCGGAGCGTGTCGCCGATGACCAGTTCCTGGTGGCGCAGGATGTAGGTGTGCGCCATGCCTTCGGCGACGGCGAGGACGGCGTAGTTCATGCCGTTCTCCATGACCACGTGCGCGAGCAGCCGGTCGTACTGGTCGTAGGCCGGGTCGCCCGGGTCGGTGAACAAGTGGACGGTCCGGCCCTCGAGCTTGCGCTTGGCGTACGCCTTCGCCTCGGCGCCCCAGTCCTCCTCGGCCCTGAAGCCGCCCGACTCGGGGGAGTTGATCCCCATGATGCGCACGCGGGTCTTCTCGCCGCCGATGACGGCGCGGAACGTATCGCCGTCCACCACCTCGTACGCCTCGGCCGTCGCGAAGAAGTCGCCGGGACCCTCCATGTCAGTCTCCACTCTCTCGCCCGGCCGCACCGCGCGGCCGCGTCTGCCGACCCATCCTCGCATTCGCCGTGCGAGGGCGGGGGACTCGCATCGGGCGTTCCGGCGGCAGCGCTGGTGCCCACCGCCCGAGCCGTCCTATGACAGACTGATCGGCGTGAAGGAGCGAGCGCACACGTCCGCCGCCGCGCAGCGGGACACGGTGGCCGTCGACCCCGCGAAGCGCCCGGCGGGCCCCCGTCGGCCCCGCGCCCTGCTCGCCTCGGCGGTCGCCACCGTCCTGTGGTGCGCCACCGTCGTCTACACGCCGATCCTGGTCCTGGTCATCCTCGCGTGGTGGCTCGCCGGGCGCGTCGGCGACGTGTCCACCGTGGTCGCCGCCGCCGGAGTCGCCTGGATCGCCGGGCACGGCGCCGGCGTCGACATCGGCGGACTCCACCTGACGGTCACCCCGCTGCTGATCACCGCCGTCCTCGCCTGGCGGCTCGCCAAGGCCGCCGCCGCGACAACGCGCGCGATCGGCGGGAAGGACGCCGCCGCCGTCCGGGCCGCCGCCGGAGCCGTCTCGATCCTCTATATCGGACTCACCGCGGGCGTGGCGGCGCTCGTCTCCATCGGGCCGTTCGCCGTCTCGGTGCCGCGCACCCTCGCCTGGACCGCGCCGTTCGCCGTCGCCGCCACCGCCTTCGGCGCCGCCCGCGAAGCGGGCGTGCTCCCCTGGGACCGCTCCTCGGTGTGGCTGCGCCGCGGCGTGCGCACCGGATCGCTCGTCGTCGGCGCCCTGCTCGCCTTCGGCTCGGCCGCCGTCGGCGTCGCCTTCGCCGTGCGCGGCTCCGCCGTGGCCGACACCTTGGCGCTCTACGGCTCCGACGCCTGGGCCGTGGCCCTGCTCAGCCTGCTCTACCTGCCGAACCTCGCCGTCTGGGCCGTCGCCTACCTGTGCGGGCCCGGCTTCGCCGTCGGCACGGGCACCGCGGTGCAGGCCGAACTCGTCGAGCTCGGGCCGCTCCCGGCGTTCCCGGTCTTCGCGGCCGTCCCCGCCGGTCCGCTCCCCGCCTCCGCGACGATCCTCATCGGACTCCCGCTGATGCTCGCGTCCGTGTTCGGGGTGCTGCTGACGTACCGCTCGCCCGACCTGCGCGTCCCGCGCGTCACCACCGCCGCGATCCTCGCCGCGGCGGTCGCCGCCGCGCTCCTGGCCGCCCTGGCGTGGCTCTCCGGCGGCGCCGCCGGCACCGATCTGCTCGCCGAGATCGGCCCCGACGCGTGGAAGGTGGCGGCCTTCGGCGGCGTCCAGATCCTCATCGGCCTGGTCGGCGCCGCGCTCGTGGCGCGCCTGTTCGCCGTCCACCGCCGCGCCGCCGAATCCGAGCTGGTGCGCAGGGACACGGTCGTCATCCCCGAACCGGCGCCGAGCCGCGACGACGCGTTACGGTACTGATGTGACCACTGCTCCGACCGACGGCTCGCAGGCTTCGCCGAAGCCGCTCGTCGTGCTCGTCTCCGGCTCCGGCTCCAATCTCCAGGCGCTCATCGACGCCTGCCGCGACCCCGGATACGGGGCCCGGATCGCCGCCGTCGGCGCCGACCGCGACGGCACGCTCGGACTCAAGCGCGCCGAGGACGCCGGGATCCCCACGTTCGTGCGCAAGGTCCGCGACTACCCCGACCGCGACGCCTGGGACGCCGCCCTCACCGAGACCGTCGCGTCCTACGGGCCGGACCTGGTCGTCTCGGCCGGGTTCCTGAAGCTGTGCGGCCCGCGCTTCCTGGAGGCCTTCCCCGGGCGCTACATCAACACCCACAACTCGCTGCTGCCGGCCTTCCCCGGCATGAACGGCCCCGGCGAGGCGCTCGCCGCCGGCGTGAAACTCGCCGGAGCGACCCTGTTCATCTGCGACTCGGGCGTCGACACCGGCCCGATCATCGCCCAGACCGCCGTCCCGGTGGAGGACGACGACACCGTGGAAGACCTCACCGAGCGCATCAAGGAGGCCGAGCGAGCCCAGCTCGTCGACTCGGTCGGCCGCATGGTCCGCGACGGCTGGGCCGTCGAGGGCCGCCGGGTCCGCCTCGGCTAGACCCCGCATGGACCCCTCGAACCCCCTGGCGATCAACGCCCTCGAATCGGCGACCGTCGTCGTCTCGATCGCGCTGCTGCCGCTGATGGCGCTGCTCGTGTGGGCG
Source organism: Glycomyces tenuis DSM 44171 (assembly GCF_000427885.1). GTDB lineage: Bacteria > Actinomycetota > Actinomycetes > Mycobacteriales > Micromonosporaceae > Glycomyces > Glycomyces tenuis. The sequence continues at coordinate 132,873 of NZ_ATYW01000005.1, read as the reverse complement.
ATCGCCGCGTTCAGGATCCGCGCCGGACGCGAGCGGAGGGAGAGCTGGCGCGATGCGATCGCCGAGGTCGGCGCCGTCGCCGGGACGCTGCCGTGGCTGCTGCTCGTGCTCACCCCGAGGGACGGCGAAGGGGCCGTGCAGCTCGTCCCGCTGGTCGACCTCGCCGAACTGGCCGCCGCCGACCCGCGCACGATCGTCGAGCAGCTCGTCGGCAACCTCATGCTGTTCGCCGCCGCCGGGTTCTTCACCCCGATCCGCTTCCGCATCGGGCCCGGCGCCGTCGCGCTCGGGGCCGCCGCGGGCTGCCTCGCCGTCGAGGCGGCGCAGTACCTGTTCGGCACCGGCCGGGTCGCCTCGGTCGACGACGTCCTGCTCAACACGCTCGGCGCGGTCCTCGCCGCGCTCGCCTCCCGGCCCTGGTGGCGGAATCGGCAGATCGCAGCGCCCGCACCGGTCCGGTCGAGCGGGTGACGGCGGTTCACTTGCACGGGTCGCTCGGCCGCCGCTGTCCGGGATCGGTTCGGCGTGTTAGCCTCGAAGCGTCGCGACTGGCGCAGGACGTCGACAGCGCAGGTCTCCCGTGGCACGGACCGGGCAGCTCGTTGTTGAGGGGAGACCCTGGAGACGTTCGCAGGTGGAGCACCACCGGGGAGCGGCACTGCTGAACCTGCTACTGCGGTCGAACGCCTGGGCCGCAGTCATTCAACGATCCAGGAGCAGCATTCCGTGAGTGACGCATCCGTGTCCGCGCAGCCCAAACCCATCAGGCGAGCCCTCGTCTCGGTCTTCGACAAGACCGGCGTCGTCGAACTGGCCGCAGACCTCCACGCCGCAGGCGTCGAGCTCGTCTCCACCGGCTCGACCGCGGCCCGCATCAGCGAGGCCGGCATCCCGGTGACCAAGGTCGAAGACCTCACCGGCTTCCCAGAGATCCTCGACGACCGCGTCAAGACCCTCCACCCGAAGGTCCACGCCGGGCTCCTCGCCGACGTCCGCAAGGGCTCGCACCGCGAGCAGCTCGCCGAGCTCGACATCGAGGCCTTCGACCTGCTCGTCGGGAACCTCTACCCCTTCGCCCAGACCGTCGCCTCCGGCGCCGGCTTCGACGACATCGTCGAGAAGATCGACGTCGGCGGGCCCTCGATGGTCCGCGGCGCCGCCAAGAACCACGCCAACGTCGCGGTCGTGGTCGACCCGGCCGACTACGAGTGGATCCGCACCGCCGCGAACGCGGGCGGCACCACCGCCGAGCAGCGGCTCCGCCTCGCCGCCAAGGCCTTCGCGCACCTGGCGACCTACGACGCGACCGTCGCGACCTGGCTCGCCGAGCAGGCCGGGGACGAGGCGCTCCCCGACTTCCACGCCGTTCCGGCGGCCAAGCTCGCCGACCTGCGCTACGGCGAGAACCCGCACCAGGGCGCCGCGCTCTACGACGACCCGCTCGCCCCGGCGGGGCTCGCGCAGGCCGAGCAGCTGCACGGCAAGGCCATGAGCTTCAACAACTACACCGACGCCGACGCCGCCTGGAGGGCCGCGCACGACTTCGCCGAGCCGTGCGTGGCGATCATCAAGCACGCCAACCCCTGCGGCATCGCCGTGGGCGCCTCGATCGCCGAGGCGCACCGCCGCGCCCACGAGTGCGACCCGGTGAGCGCCTTCGGCGGCGTCATCGCCGCCAACGGCGAGATCGACGCGGCGGCGGCCGCGCAGATCGCCGAGGTCTTCACCGAGGTCGTCGTGGCTCCGGCCTTCAGCGAGGAGGCCGTGGAGCTGCTGACGAAGAAGAAGAACATCCGGCTGCTGCGCGCGCCCGCCTGGGAGCCGTCGCGGCTGGAGCTGAAGCCGATCTCCGGAGGCGTGCTCGCGCAGCGCCCCGACCGGATCGACGCCGAGGGTGACGCCGCCGCCCAGTGGCGGCTGGTCACCGGCGAGCCCGCCGACGAGGCGACGCTCGCGGACCTGGAGTTCGCGTGGCGGGCGGTGCGGTCGGTCAAGTCGAACGCGATCCTGCTGGCGCAGGGGAGCGCCTCGGTCGGCGTCGGCATGGGCCAGGTGAACCGGGTCGACTCGGCGAGGCTCGCCGTCGAGCGGGCGGGCGACCGCGCCAAGGGCGCCGTGGCTGCCTCCGACGCGTTCTTCCCGTTCCCCGACGGGCTGGAGATCCTCACCGGAGCCGGAGTGAAGGCCGTCGTCCAGCCTGGAGGATCGGTCCGCGACGAAGAGGTCATCGCCGCCGCGAAGCAGGCCGGAGTGACCATGTACTTCACCGGGACGAGGCACTTCACCCACTAAAGGCGCAGTACCCACTGACGAAGGAAGTGGGTGAAGCAAAAACGCAGCCCCACTGAGGCGGGAAGTGCGGGAGGCAGCAGCACGGCGCGGCCCCGGTCGAGTTCTCTCGACCGGGGCCGCGCCGCCGCGTCGGTGCTAGGAGGCCCAGCTGAGGCAGGAGTTCGGCAGGTAGCCCCACTCGTCGCCCGCGTAGTTCACATAGGCCCACAGGTCGGTGGTCGACCCGCAGGCGGTGTAGGACTCGCCTTCGACCAGCGAGCATTCGGCGGTGTACGTCCGGCCGGCGACGACGGCGCCGACCGTGCCGTCCGCGGTGCCCGGTGAGGCCCAGACGGACCGGTTCTCCTCGGCCACTGCCGAGCAGGCCGCGGTCGCGTCGGCTGTTTCCGCAGACGCGGACGGAGCGGCGGAGGCGGAGGCGGCGAACGTCGCGGAAAGCGCCAGCCCCGCGCCAAGGGCCATGAGCGCCATCAGGAATCGCTTCACTGTTTCTCTCCCATTCGATGTCATGCCGTGGGGGTGGCCCACGACACCGTGACGCTTTCACGGACCATGCCCCGATGTCGACGGAAGAATCGCTTTAGTCAGCTTTCTTACATATTTGAGCGGCCGCGGCCCGCGTCGGTGGTGCTGCCCAGCGCGTATTGAAGCTGGTCACACGGCGTGACGGCCGGTATCTTGGCAGCATGGATATGCTGTGCCCGAAATGTCATAATTTGATGCGGCGTTACGAGCGCAACGGCGTCGTGGTCGACCAATGCACCGAATGCAGCGGCATCTTCCTCGACAAGGGAGAACTGGAGCACCTCGTCGACGGCGAGGTGGCGTTCAACCGGCGTGCCGCGGCGGCACCGCCGCCACCGCCGCCCCCCGGTTACGGCCGGGACCCGTACTACGACGACCGCCACTATGACGACCGGCGTTACGACGACCGCCGCCGCTACGACGACCGGCATTACCGCAAGCGCCGCCGCCGGAACTTCTTCGACGAGCTGTTCGACTTCGACTAGCCCCGCACCGCTACCCCGCGAGGAAGCGGAGCACGCGCTTGGGCGTCCACGGCGTCGCCGTCCCGATCGGGCTGTCGACCGTGCCGTGCGTGTAGAGCGTGAACGAGTCGACCTCGAACTGCGCCTCGAAGTCCACCAGCGCCCGGAACGTCCGGTCCAGCGCCTCCTTGCCCACGTCCTGCGCCACCGTCACGTGCGGGTGGTAGGGGAACCGCGGCTCCCTGGGCCTGATGGGCCCGTTCCGGATCGCCGACTCGAGCTGCTCGCACACCGCGATCCCGTCGACGACGGCCACGAACACCACCTCGGTGACCGGCCGGAACGAGCCGGTGCCGCGCAGGTGCAGCTCGAACGGCCGCATGTTCGCGGCCAGGTCCTCCAGGTGGTCTTCGAAGGGGCCGAGCGAGTCGGCCCCGATCACGGTGGGGCCGAGCAGCGTCAGGTGCGCGGGCACGACGCCGCCGAGCTCGTCGCCCGAGGCGATGCGGGCGCTGTCGAGCTTCCGCCGCCACGGCTGCGGCACGGGGATCGCCACGCCGACGGTCACGCCCCGCCCCAGGCCGAGCGCGTCGACGGAGTCCTCGGACGCCCCGTCCCCCGACCGGTCCACTGACCCGTCCCCGCTAGTTCGCCACTGGGGGGTAGAAGCCGACCTTCTTGTACGCCTTGGCGAGTGTGCGCGAGGCGACGGCGCGGGCCTTCTCGGCGCCCTTGGTGAGGAGCCGGTCCAGCTCGGCCTTGTCGTCGAGGTACTCGCGGGTGGCCCGGGCGATCGGCTCGAGGCTCTCGGCGACGAGTTCGGCCAGGTCGGACTTGAAGTCGCCGTAGCCCTTGCCCCGGTACTCGTCCTCGAGCTTGTCGATCGCGGTGCCGCTGAGCGCCGAGTAGACGACGAGCAGGTTCGAGACGCCCGCCTTGTTCTCGGCGTCGTAGCGGACCTCCGCCTCGGAGTCGGTGACGGCGCTCTTGATCTTCTTGCGCATCTGGTTCGGCTCGTCGAGCAGGTTGAGGCACCCGCGCGGGCCCGAGGACGACTTCGACATCTTCTTCTCGGGCTCGGTGAGGTCCTTGATCGTGGCCGTCTCCTTGAGGATGTACGCCTCGGGGACGGTGAACGTCCGCCCGTAGGTGTTGTTGAAGCGCGCGGCCAGATCGCGGCTGAGCTCGAGGTGCTGGCGCTGGTCCTCGCCGACCGGCACCCGGTCGGTCTGGTAGAGCAGGATGTCCGCCGCCTGGAGCACCGGGTAGGTGAACAGGCCCACGGTTGTGCGTTCTTGTTTGGCGGACTTGTCCTTGAACTGGGTCATCCGGGAGGCCTCGCCGAAGCCGGTCTCGCAGCCGAGGATCCAGTTCAGGAGCGCGTGCTCGGGCACCTGGGACTGGATGAACAGCGCCGAGCGCTCGGGGTCGACGCCGAGCGCGAGCAGCTGCGCCGCCGAGGTCCGGGAGCGCTGGTGCAATACCTTGGGGTCATGGCTGACGGTGATCGCGTGTTGGTCGACGACGCAGTAGAACGCGTCGGAGGTCTCCTGGAGTGCCACCCACTGCCGCAGCGCGCCCAGGTAGTTCCCGAGGTGGAATGAGTCCGAGGTGGGCTGGATCCCCGAGAAGACCCGGGGCTTGCTGTCTGCGGTGGTCATGGCTCGATTCTGTCATCCGGGCCCGACACGCGGCCACCCGGTATTGCGGGACGGGCCAAAGTGATGTTTAATTGTGTTGGATCTTGAGTATTCTGCTCTCGAAGCGAAGGAGCCACCGAAGATGCTGGCGCAGCAGCGACAGAGCCGGATCGCCGAGCGCGTCCACCGGACCGGAGCGGTCCGCGTGGCCGAGCTCGTCGAGGAGTTCGGCGTGTCCGACATGACCATACGACGCGACCTGGAGACCCTGGCCGAGCGCGGACTGGTCGCCAAGGTCCACGGCGGCGCGACCGCGGTGGACTTCGGCTCCACCTCCGAGCCCGGCTTCGCCGTCAAGCAGGTCCGCCAGGAGGCCGAGAAGGAGGCCATCGCCGAGGCCGCGGCCGGCCTCGTCGGCCCCGGCCAGGCCATCGCCCTGTCCGCCGGGACCACGACGTGGACCCTCGCGCACCGGCTCACCGACGTCGCGGACCTGACCGTGGTCACCAACTCGGTGCCCGTCGCCGACGTCTTCTACCGCTCCGGCCGCTCGGACCAGACCGTGATCCTCACCGGAGGCGTCCGCACCCCCTCGGACGCCCTGGTCGGGCCGTTCGCGGTCGCCTCGCTCGAGCGGGTCAACGTCGACACCGTCTTCCTCGGCGTCCACGGCATGTCGGCCCGCGCCGGGTTCACCACGCCGAACCTGCTCGAGGCCGAGACCGTCGCGACCCTCGCCGAGAAGGGCCGCAGGCTCGTCGTCGTCGCCGACCACACGAAGTTCGACGTCGTCGGGATCGCCACCATCGCGGCCCTCTCCGACGCCGACGTCATCGTCACCGACGCGCGCCTCGACGAGGAGGCCCGGCGGATCCTGAGCGAGCACGTCGACCAGGTCGTGCTGGCGCCCACGCCCGTCGTCGCCCCGCCCGCACCCCAAAGCCGCGGGAGCTCCGCTCCCGCCTCCAGATGAGGACCCGAGAAGAGAGGGCAGCGTGAGCGAACTCCGCGTGTACACCGAGACCGGCGGCCTCGCCGACGGCCGCCAGGTGATCTACTTCAACACCGCTCCCGACGCCGGGCGGGCGTCCTTCGCCGACAAGCGCGACCTCGGCGAGCGGGCCGAAGCGGGGCAGCTGCGCTACGACCCGCTCCGCGACGAGTGGATCGCCGTCTCCGCCGGGCGCAACGCCCGCCCGCAGCTGCCGGTCGCCTGCCCGCTGTGCCCCTCCGAGGGCCACGAGCTCACCGAGATCCCCGCCCCGGACTACGAGGTCGCCGTCTTCGAGAACCGCTTCCCGAGTTTCGGCGGCGCAGCCGCTGAAACCAGCATGCACAGCGGGGGGACGCAACCGGAAGGGAGCGGCACGACCGCGCCCCAGAGCGGCGAGCCTGGCCTGGAGATCAGCGTGCCCGCCACCGGCCGCTGCGAGGTCGTCTGCTTCTCCTCGGAGCACGACGCCTCCTTCGTGGACCTGAGCCCCGAGCGCGTCGAACTGGTCGTCCGCGCGCTCGCCCAGCGCACCGCCGAGCTCTCCGCCCGCGGCGACGTCGCCCAGGTCTTCTGCTTCGAGAACCGCGGCGTCGAGATCGGCGTGACCCTGCACCACCCGCACGGCCAGATCTACGGCTACCCGTACGTCACGCCCCACACCCGGGCCCACCTCGACGCCGCCGAGCGCCACCGCGAGGCCACCGGTCAGAACCTCTTCGGCGACATCCTCGCCTCCGAGCGGTCCGGCCCGCGCGTCGTCGCCGCCAACGAGCTGTGGACCGCGTTCGTGCCCTACGCCGCGCGCTGGCCCTTCGAGGTCCACCTCTACCCCCACGAGCGCTTCGCCGACCTCGCCGAGCTGCCCGACGAGTACATCGAAGCGCTCGCGCCGCTGTACCTGGAGGTCCTGGCCCGCTTCGACGGCGCCTTCGAAGGCTCGGGGCCCATGCCGTACATGGCCGGCTGGCACCAGGCGCCCGTGGGCGAGCACCGCGACCTCGCCTGGCTGCGGCTCGAGATCGTCTCCACCCGCCGCGCGGCGGGCAAAGTCAAGTTCCTGGCCTCCTCGGAGTCGGTCATGGGCGGTTTCGTCAACGACCTCGGCCCCGAGAAGGCCGCGCAGATATTGAGGGATGCACTGTGAAATACCTCGTCACCGGCGGCGCCGGATACATCGGCTCCATCGTCGCCACGATGCTGCTCGAAGACGGGCACGAGGTCGTCGTCCTCGACGACTGCTCCACCGGGGCCGCCGAGCGCGTCCCCGCCGGAGCCGAGCTCGTCCGGCGGCCCGTCCAGGCCGCCGCCGACGTGCTCGACGGCACCTTCGACGCGGTGCTCCACTTCGCCGGGCTCATCGCCGCAGGCGAGTCCATGCAGAAGCCCGGCCTCTACTGGGAGGCCAACACCACCGGGACCTTCGCCCTGCTCGAGGCCATGCGCGAGGCGGACGTGAAGACCCTCGTGTTCTCCTCCACCGCGGCCGTCTACGGCGACCCGACCGAGATCCCGATCCGCGAGGACGCCGTCAAGGCCCCCACCTCCACCTACGGGGCCACGAAGCTCTCCAGCGACATGGCGATCCAGTCCGAGGCCACCGCGTACGGCCTCGCCGCCGTCAGCCTGCGCTACTTCAACGTCGTCGGCGCCTATGAGGACCGCAGCGGTGTCTGGCACGGCGAGAACCACGAGCCGGAGACCCACATCATCCCCATCGCGCTCGAGGCCGCCGCCGGGAAGCGCGAGCGCATGGTGCTGTTCGGCGACGACTACCCGACCAAGGACGGCACCTGCGTCCGCGACTACATCCACGTCGCCGACCTCGCCGACGCCCACCTGCTCGCGCTGCGCGCCGCCGAGCCCGGCGAGCACAAGATCTACAACCTCGGCAACGGCAACGGCTTCACCAACAAGGAGGTCGTCGAGACCGTCAAGCGCGTCACCGGCGCCGACTTCCCCGTCGTCGTCGAGGGCCGCCGCCCAGGCGACCCCGCCGAACTCGTGGCCTCCTCGGAGAAGGCCGAGAACGAACTCGGCTGGAAGCCCAGCCGCGACTCACTCGACCGCATGGTCGCCGACGCATGGGAGTACTACCGGCATGCCCACGCCTGACGCCCACCACCACTCGGACCAGAACGGCCTCGCCATGCCGGACACGCACGCGGCAGAACTGGCCGCCACCGCCGAGGAGGTCTTCCGGACCCAGTTCGGGGCCGCGCCCGAAGGGGTGTGGGCCGCGCCCGGCCGCGTCAACCTCATCGGCGAGCACACCGACTACAACGAGGGCTTCGTCATGCCGTTCGCCCTCCCGTTCTACGCCACGGCCGCCGCCGCGAAGGCCGAGACCTGGGAGTTCCACTCCACCCACGGCGGCGGCGAGATCGTCCGCTCCGAGTCCGCCGACGGCGTCGGCGGCTGGGCCGCCTACCTCGCGGGCGTCGCCTGGGCGATGAACGAGGCCGGATACGAGGTCGGCCCCGCCCGGATCGCCATCCACTCGGACGTGCCCCACGGCGCGGGCCTGTCCTCATCGGCCGCGCTCGAATGCGCGGCGCTGCTCGCGCTGGCCGATCTCCACGGCCACGCGATCGACCGGGCCGAGGCCGCCCGCATCGCCCGCCGCGCCGAGAACGAGTACGTCGGCGCCCCCACCGGCATCCTCGACCAGTCGGCCTCGCTGCTGTGCGAGGAGGGGCACGCCATGTTCATGGACTGCCGCGACCTCTCGCGCGAGCAGGTGCCGTTCCGCCTCGAAGACGAGGGCCTGACCATGCTCGTCATCGACACCCAGGCCCCGCACCGCCACGCCGACGGGGAGTACGCCTCCCGCCGCGCCGACTGCGAGGAGGCCGCCAGGCTGCTCGGCGTGGCGTACCTGCGCGACGCCCCCGCCGACGCCCGCCTCGACGACGACCGGCTGAACCGGCGCCTGCGGCACATCCTCACCGAGAACGAGCGCGTCCTGGAGACCGCCCGGATCCTGAAGGGAGGCTCGGTCGCCGGGATCGGCGAGCTGCTGACCGCCTCGCACGTCTCGATGCGCGACGACTACGAGATCTCCTCGGTCGAGCTCGACTCGGCCGTCGACGCCGCCCTCGGCGCCGGCGCGCTCGGGGCGCGCATGACCGGAGGCGGCTTCGGCGGCAGCGCGATCGCCCTGGTCGAGACCGCCGCCGCGCCGAAGACCGAGGCCGCCGTGCTGGAGGCCGCCAAGGCCGCCGCCCTGCCGAGGCCGCGGATCTTCGCCGCCCGCGCCGCCGCCGGAGCGCACCGCGTGCGCTGAGCGGCGCGGTCCTTGTGGACCCCGGCCCGTCCGGCGGCGGCCAGAGCCGAGCCGGGCGGGCCCCTCTGCGATACTCCCGAGTATGGATTTCGTCGAGCTGCTCCTGCGCTACCTGCACCTTCTCGGTTTCGCCGCCGTCGTCGGCGGCTGGTTCACCGCCTGGCTCTCCAAGCGCTACAAGATCAACACCGCGATGCTGTACGGCATCGCCGCGCAGCTGGCCACCGGCATCGTCCTCTACGGTCTGGCCGGGGAGGACGCGAACCACGCCAAGCTCGGCGTCAAGTTCCTCCTCGCGCTGCTGCTGGCCGTCATGATCGCCGTCCCGTGGTGGAAGAAGCGCAAGACCGTCGCGCCCGGGCACTTCTGGGCGATCGGCGGCATGGCCCTGGTGACCGCCGGCGTGGCCGTCTTCTGGTCGTGATCGCAATCGAAACGGCACGAGGCTGAAACGCCTGTTCGCAGGTGGTCTCAGTCATAGGATGTTTCGATAACGACTTGATCAAAGTGACTGTCAATGAACGGTCCCGGCGGCCATGATTAGGCGCGATGGGATCACCTGAACTGTCGAAGGAGACGAAGATGGCTGTGAAGCCGTACAAGCTGGCCCTGGCGGGCGTGGCCGCCACGGGCCTGATCACCCTCACCGCTTGCGGCGAAGCCCCCGAAGAGGGCTCCGGCGACGACGCCGAGGCCTCGTTCCAGGCTTGCATGGTCACCGACTCCGGCGGCGTCGACGACAAGTCCTTCAACGAGTCCTCCTGGGCCGGCATGAACGACGCCGCCGAGGAGAACCCCGACATCGACGTTGACTACAAGGAGTCCTCGAACGAGTCCGACTACGACCCGAACCTTCAGGCATGGGTCGACGACGGCTGCGACTTCATCGTCGGCGTCGGCGGCCTGATGACCGAGAACGTCAACACCGCCGCCACCAACAACCCCGACATCCCCTTCGCGACCGTCGACGGCTTCTCCGAGGTCGAGAACGTCCACTCGATCCAGTTCGACACCGCCCAGTCGGCCTTCCTGGCCGGCTACCTCGCCGCCGCCCAGACCGAGACCGGCACCGTCGCCACCTGGGGCGGCGCGAAGATCCCGCCGGTGACGATCTTCATGGACGGCTTCGTCCAGGGCGTCGCCTACCACAACGAGGCCAAGGGCACCGACGTCCAGGTCCTCGGCTGGGACCCCGAATCCCAGGAGGGCACCTTCACCGACGACTTCGAGGACACCTCCGCCGGCAAGAGCCTGAGCGAGACCTTCATCTCCCAGGGCGCCGACATCATCCACCCCGTCGCGGGCCCCGCGGGCACCGGCGCGGTCACCGCCGCCGGCGAGAACGAGGGCGTCAGCGTCATCTGGGTCGACGTCGACGGCTGCGAGTCCCTGCCCGACGACTGCTCGGTGATCCTCTCCAGCGCCGAGAAGGGCCTGGCCGTGGCCGTCAAGGACGCCGTCCTGGCCGCCTACGACGGCGAGGTCGGCGGCTCCTACACCGGCACGCTCGAGAACGGCGGCGTCTCGCTCGCCCCGTTCCACGAGTTCGAGGACGCCGTCTCCGAGGAGACCAAGACCGAGCTCGAAGAGATCCAGCAGCGCATCATCGACGGCGACGAGTCGCTCGGGCTGAACTCGCCGTCCTCGCCCGCCGCCTCCTAGCCGGGACCCGAAGGACGCCAATTGCGACTCGAACTGAAGGGCCTGACGAAGAAGTTCGGCTCGTTCACCGCCGACGACGACATCGACCTGACGGTCGAGCCCGGCCAGATCCACGCCGTCCTCGGCGAGAACGGCGCGGGCAAGTCGACGCTGATGAACATGCTGTACGGCATTCTCAAGCCGACCAGCGGCGAGATCCTCATCGATGACGAGCCGGTCGCCTTCTCCGGGCCCGGCGACGCCATCGCCGCGGGGATCGGGATGGTCCACCAGCACTTCAAGCTCGTCGGGCCCTTCAGCGTCGCCGACAACGTCCAGCTCGGCCGAGAGCACACCCGCGGCGCGGGCGTGCTCTCGGCGCGGGCCGCCCGCCGGGCCGTGCTCGACGTCTCCGAGCAGTACGGGCTGCGCCTGGACCCCGACGCGATCTGCGAGGACCTGCCCGTGGGCGTCCAGCAGCGCGTCGAGATCGTCAAGGCCCTCTCGGGCCCCAGGACCGAGCTGCTCATCCTCGACGAGCCCACCGCGGTGCTCACCCCCGCCGAGATCGGCGAGCTGCTCGACATCATGCGCTCGCTCGCCGAGGCGGGCACCTCGATCCTGTTCATCAGCCACAAGCTCAAAGAGGTCCAGGCCGTCGCCGACACCGTCACGGTGATCCGGCGCGGCAAGGTCGTCGCCGAGCTGGAGCCGACCGCCTCGGAGACCGAGATGGCCTCGGCCATGGTCGGGCGCGAGGTCTCCCTGACCGTCGACAAGACCCCCGCCGAGCCCGGCGAGCCCAGCCTGGAGATCTCGGGGCTGACGGTCGTGGGCGAGACGGGCGTCAAGGTCCTCGACGGGCTCGACCTGACCGTCCGCGCCGGCGAGATCGTCGGCCTGGCCGGCGTCGAGGGCAACGGCCAGACCGAGCTGGCCCGCGCCGTCCTCGGCCTCATCCGCCCCGACGCGGGCACCATCGCCGTCGACGGGCGCCGCGTCGACCGCGACAGCCCCGCGCAGCGCATCGAGCGCGGCCTGGGCTACATCCCCGAGGACCGCGCCCGCGACGGCCTGATCAACGAGTTCACCGTCGCCGAGAACATCGTGCTCAACCAGTACCGGGACCGGCCCTTCGCCAAGGGCGGCGTCATCGACGCCGCCGCGATCCGCAGGCGGGCCGAGGAGTCCATCGCCGAGTTCGACATCCGCACGCAGGGGCCCGCCGAGCCGGCCTCCTCGCTGTCGGGCGGCAACCAGCAGAAGGTCGTCATCGCCCGCGAGTTCTCCCGGCCCCGCCGGCTCCTGGTGGCCGCCCAGCCCACCCGCGGCGTCGACGTCGGCGCCACCGAGTTCATCCACTCGCGACTGGTCACCGAGCGCGACACCGGCACCGGGGTGCTGCTGATCTCCTCCGAGCTCGACGAGATCTACGCCCTGGCCGACCGCATCGCCGTGATCTACAACGGCCGCATCGTCGGCGAGGTCGGCCCCGACACGCCGAGGGAGGTCATCGGGCGGCTCATGGTCGGCGCCGAGCCCGACGGCGCCGAGACCGAGGCCGCCGACAGCGCCGCCGTCGCGGACTTCGACGCCGAGAGCCCCGCCGCCCCCGACACGGCGACCACCGACGATGACGCCAACGGAGGTGACCGTGACCACTGAGACCGCGACGCCCACTCCCGAACCGCCCGAAGCGGGGGAGCGGCCCGACAAGCGCCCCCCGTTCATGGTCCTCTTCGGCCGGTACCTGACCGAGGCGAACTCGGTCATGGTCACGGTCTACTCCCTGCTGCTGGCCTTCCTCATCGGAGCGATCCTCCTCATCGTCTCCGACGAGACCGTCCGCGGCACCTGGAGCTACTTCTTCTCCCGGCCCACCGACGCCCTCGAAGCCTCCTGGCAGGTCGTCTCGAACTCCTACCGCGCCCTGTTCGAGGGCGCGATCCTCAACTTCAACACCATCGACCGGATGGCCGCGGGCACCGCCGAGATCGGCGACCTGCTGCGCCCGATCTCCCAGACCCTCACCTACGCCACCCCGCTGATCTTCACCGGCCTCGCCGTCGGCCTCGCCTTCCGCGCGGGCCTGTTCAACATCGGCGCCCAGGGCCAGATGATCTTCGGCATGATCGGCGCGCTCATCGTCGGCTTCAGCCTGAACCTCCCGGCGATCCTCCACCTCCCCCTGGCCGTCCTCGCCGGAGCCGTCGCGGGCGCCGCGTTCGGCGCCGTCCCCGGCGTCCTCAAGGCCACCACCGGCGCCCACGAGGTCATCTCCTCGATCATGCTCAACAACATCGCCGGGCTGTTCCTGGTGTGGGCCATCGGCACCTCCTTCATGCACTCGGAGACCCGCTCCGAACTGGTCACCAAGCCCGTCGAGGACTCCGCGTCCCTGCCGCTGCTCCTCGGCTTCGTCGACGACGGCCTGCGCGTCAACCTCGCGCTCCTCATCGGCGTCGCCGCCGCCGTCTTCGTGTGGTGGCTGCTGTCGAAGTCGACCTTCGGCTACCGCATCCGCGCCGTCGGCTTCAACGAGCACGCCTCCTCCACCGCCGGGATGAACATCGGCCGCACCTACGTCACCACCATGAGCGTGGCCGGCGGCCTCGCCGGGCTCGCCGGGGCCGCGCTGACCCTCGGCGTCGGCTCGGGCGGCATCACCACCAACACCGCGCTCGAATACGGCTTCGACGGCATCACCGTCGCCCTGCTCGGCCGGGCCAACCCCGGCGGCATCATCGCCGCCGCGCTGCTGTTCGGCGCGCTCAAGGCCGGCGCCCTGGACGCCCAGCCGGACGTGCCGGTCGACATGTCGACCCTGCTCCAGGCGACCATCGTGCTGTTCATCGCCGCGCCGGCCCTGGTGAAAGCGATCCTGCGGCTGCGCGCCCCGCGCGGTGGCCTGGTCACCCTCGAAGCGAAAGGCTGGTGAGCCCCATGGCAACGGACACGCAGGCCACCGCCCCCGCGCACGTCGACGAGAGGGCCGTCGTCCGCCACCTCAAGGCGGGCATCGTCTACGCGGCCATCGGCGTCCTCCTCGCCGCGGGCGCGCTCGCCTTCCTCGGCGGCGACCGCGAGACCGTCTTCACGCTCGACCGGACGCTCACCGACGCCAGCTGGACGCTGCCGACCCTCCCCACCGTCATCGCCATGGCGGCGGTCGTGGCCGCCTGCGGAGCGTGGATGCTCCTCGGCCTGCGGCGCGGGCTGTTCAAACTCGCCTCGGCGATCGCGGTGGCCGCCATCGTGTTCGCCCTGATCTCCTGGTCGGTCTCCGAGCCGGGCATGGTCTTCCGCGCCGAGTCGATCCTCGCCGGGGCGGTGTTCCTGTCGCTGCCGTTCATCTTCGGCGCGCTCTCGGGCGTCGTCTGCGAGCGCTCCGGCGTGATCAACATCGGCATCGAAGGCCAGTTCCTCATGGGCGCCTTCACCGGCGTGCTGGTCGCCAACATCACCGGCAACGTCTACGCCGGCATGCTCGGCGCCATGCTCGCCGGGGCGCTCACCACGATGCTGCTGGCGATGCTGTCCACCAAGTACCAGGTCAACCAGGTCGTCGTCGGCGTCATCCTCAACCTGCTCGCGCTCGGCTTCACCAGCTTCATGTACGACCAGCTGAAGAAGACCGAGGGCTACAACTCCGCCTACGGCGTGCCCTCGAACGCCCTGGACGGCATCGGGCTCGGCTTCCTCGCCGACATCCCCCTCGTCGGGCCGGTCCTGTTCGCCCAGAACATCTTCGTCTACGTCGGGCTCGTCGCCGTGTTCGTCGTGTGGTTCCTGCTCTTCCGCACCCGCTGGGGCCTGCGCACCCGCTCGGTCGGCGAGCACCCGGCCGCCGCCGACTCCATGGGCGTGGCCGTCAACCGGCTCCGCTTCTGGAACGTCACCGCCGCCGGCCTCGTCTCCGGTTTCGGCGGCGCGTTCTTCACGCTCGCGAACTCCCTGGCGTTCACCAAGAACATGACCGCCGGGCTCGGCTTCGTCGCCCTCGCGGTCATGATCGTCGGCCGCTGGAACCCGCTCGGCGTCCTCGCGGGGGCGCTCATCTTCGGCTTCGCCAGCCAGATGGCCGAATACCTCGACGTCGCCGGGAACTCCATCGTGCCCGGCCCCTTCCTCCAGATGCTGCCCTACGTCGTGACCCTCGTCGTCGTCGCCGGGCTCATCGGCAGGGCCAAGGCGCCCGCCGCCGACGGCGTGCCGTACAACCCGGGAGACAAGTGATGACCGACATCGACTGGGCGGCGCTGCGCGCCAAGGCCGTCGAGATGGCCGCCCGCGCCTACGTCCCCTACTCGAACTACCCGGTCGGCGTCGCCGGGCTCGTCGACGACGGCCGCACCGTGGCCGGGTGCAACGTCGAGAACGCCTCCTACGGCCTGACGCTGTGCGCCGAATGCGGCATGGTCTCCGAGCTCGCCGCCACCGGCGGCGGGCGCCTCGTGGCCGTCGCCTGCGTCGACGGCCGCGGCCGACCCCTCACCCCGTGCGGCCGGTGCCGCCAGCTGCTCCACGAGCACGGCGGCCCCGCCTGCCTCGTGGACGCCGAACCCGGACCGGTCGCCGTGGAGACGCTCCTCCCCGGCGCCTTCGGGCCGGACCATCTCGACGAGTGAGGGACATGCCTTGATCACCGCAGTCGACGTCATCCGGACCAAGCGGGACGGGGGCGAGCTGTCGACCGACCAGATCGACTGGGTCATCGACGGCTACACGAGAGGCGAGGTCGCCGACGAGCAGATGTCGGCCCTGGCCATGGCGATCTTCCTCAACGGGGCCTCGCCTCGCGAGATCGCCGACTGGACCGCCGCGATGATCCGCTCAGGACTGACGCTCGACCTGTCCGGCGTCGGCAGGCCGTGCGTCGACAAGCACTCCACCGGCGGCGTGGGCGACAAGATCACCCTCCCGCTCGCCCCGCTGGTCGCCGTGTTCGGCGTCGCCGTCCCGCAGCTGTCGGGTCGGGGCCTCGGCCACACCGGCGGCACCCTCGACAAGCTCGAGTCGATCCCCGGCTTCGACGTGAACCTCGACGAGGCGGGTATCGTCGCGCAGCTGAAGGAGGTCGGCGCGGTCGTGTGCGCGGCCACCGGCGACCTCGCCCCGGCCGACCGGAAGCTCTACGCCCTGCGCGACACCACCTCCACGGTGGAGTCCATCCCGCTCATCGCCTCGTCCATCATGAGCAAGAAGATCGCCGAAGGCGCCGACGCGATCGTCCTCGACGTCAAGGTCGGCTCAGGCGCGTTCATGAAGGACTTCGACCGGGCGAAGGAGCTCGCCGAGACGATGGTGCGCCTCGGCGGCGCCCACGGCGTCGACACCAGGGCGCTGCTGACCGACATGAGCGTCCCGCTCGGGCGCACCGCGGGCAACGCCCTCGAAGTGCGCGAGTCGCTGGAGGTCCTCGCGGGCGGCGGCCCGTCCGACGTCGTCGAGCTCACCGTCGCGCTCGCCCGCGAGATGCTCGACGCCGCTGGCAGGCCGGGCCTGGACCCGGCCGCCGCGCTCGCCGACGGCCGCGCGATGGACTCCTGGCGCAAGATGATCGCCGCCCAGGGCGGCGACGTCGACGCCCCGCTGCCGACCGCGCGCCACACCGAGGAGATCACCGCCGAAACCGGCGGCTTCGTGGTTGACATGGACGCTTATGCTGTCGGCGTCGCCGCATGGCGTCTCGGCGCCGGCCGCACCAGGCAAGGCCAGTCGGTGCAGGCAGGGGCCGGCGTCGAGATCCTCAAGGCCGTCGGCGAACGGGTCGAGGTGGGGGAGCCGGTGCTCCGGCTCCACACCGACACCCCCGAGCGCATCGAAGCGGCGAAGGAGACCTTGCGAGGCCGGTGGAGCGTCGGCGCCGAGCCGGTCGAGCGCGGCCCGATCGTCCTCGACCGCCTCGGCTAGGCGGCGTCGAAGTCCCGCGCCGACAGGAACACCTCCGCCCCGAGCTCGGCGAGGCCGATCGCCAGGCTCCTGCCGAAGTCGCGTCCCGCTCCGGTGATCACCACGCGGTAGTCGTCGAGATCCATGGCCGGTGTCCTCTCGACCCGTGCGATGCGTTCGGCTTCGCGCACTTCTGTGAGCAGGGCCATCCGGGGGCACGAGCTTTTTACCGCGAGTTCGCGGCGGTTTCTTCACGCGTAATGCGCCGGTGACACTTCGCCTGCATCGTTGGGCTCACCGCCGCACCGGCGCGGCACGCACACGCACCACCGCCCGGAAGGAACACCACGATGGAACCACTCGCGATCCTGGCACTCCAGGTCATGCACGACGAGGCGCGCTCGGCCCTGCCGGACGCGCCGGTCGTCGAGCACCGGCCCACGGTCTTCGACCGCATCGCCTCCCTGCGTTTCAGGGCGGCGTCGCGCGCGGGCGCCCCGCTCAAGCGAGGCGACGTCCGCCGGGCCGCCTGAGCGAGCCGAACGTGAGAGGCCGGGAGCGACCGCTCCCGGCCTTTTCGCACCGCTAGACGGGGCGGCCGTCGATGTAGGCCTGCTCGACCTCGGAGTAGAAGTCGAGCGGGTCGCCCGACCAGACGCAGAAGTCGGCGTCCTTGCCCGCCTCGAGCGAGCCGATCCGGTCGTCGACGCCCATGATCTTCGCCGGGTTGATCGTCACGGCCCGCAGCGCCGTGTCCCGGTCGAGGCCCTCCTTGACGCACAGCATCGCCTGCACGATCAGGTGCTCGATCGGCACGACCGGGTGGTCGGTGGCGATCGCGAGCGTCACGCCCGCCTCGGCGAGCGTCACCGCGTTGGCCGGGAAGCGGTTCACCGTCTCGACCTTGCTGCGGCTGCACAGCAGCGGCCCGAAGATCACCGGCACGCCGCGCTCGGCGATGAGGTCCGCCAGCAGGTGCGCCTCGGTGCCGTGGTCGAGCACGAGGTCGTAGCCGAACTCCTCGGCCACGCGCAGCGCCGTCGCGATGTCGTCGGCACGGTGGCAGTGCTGGCGCCACGGGATCTCGCGGTTGAGGACCTTCACGAGCGTCTCGAGTTTGAGGTCCCGCTCGGGGCTCTCGGCGCGCCGGTAGTTCTCGGCCTCGACGAAGGCCTGCCGCAGCACCCCGGCGGTGCCCAGGCGCGTCGACGGCGTCTTCTTCTGCTCCCCGTAGACCCGCTTCGGGTTCTCGCCGAGCGCGGACTTCACGCCCGCGGGGGAGCGCAGCACCATCTCGTCGACGTAGCGCCCGACGGTCTTGACGGCGACGGTCTCGCCGCCGATGACGTTGCCCGAGCCGGGGTTGACGCAGGCGGCGAGCACGCCGCCCTGGAGGGCCTCGGCGAAGCCGGGCTCGGCGGGGTTGATCCCGTCCAGCGCCCGCACGTACGCGGTGTTGGGGTCGGTCATCTCGTTGGTGTCGTTGCCCGCCCAGCCTTCGGCGACCTCGTGGACGCCGAGATGGGTGTGGGCGTCGACCAGGCCGGGGACGATCCACTTGCCGGCCGCGTCGGTGACGGGCACGCCCTCGGGCACCGGCAGCTCGGGGCCGCCGACGGCGCTGATGCGGCCGTTCTCGACGAGGATGGTGCCGCCCTCGACGGGGGCGGCGGTGACGGGCACGATGGTCGCGCCGCGCAGGGCGAAGGAAGCCTCGGTCATGGAATCGCCTTCCGGTAGATGGGTCCGCCCCATCCTGCCCTGCAAACCGGCCGACCGGCTAGCGGCCTCGCCGTTTCGTGGAGTGCTCCGCTCAGTCGGCCCAGCGGATGATCTCCTTGGTGACGGTCTCGGCCGCCTCCTGCTGCGGGAAGTGCCCGATGTCCTCCATCAGCTTCCACTCGTAGCGGCCGTGGATGTACCGGCCCGAGCCCTGAGCGGTGCGCGGCAGCACGCAGGTGTCCATCGCCCCGTGCAGTTGCAGCGTCGGCACCGGAGTCGGCCGCTGCAGGAGCTTCACGAACCGCCTGCCCGCCAGCCCCATCGCCGTGCGGAACGGCCACCGGAACGCCTCCAGGGCGCAGAACGCCGCCTGCGGGATCTGGATGACGTCCCTGCACGCCCGCACGTACGCCTGGAAGTCGTTCGTGCCGCGCCACCTCGGCCCCGACCACCAGTACATGAGGTCGGCGACCTTCCGCGCGTCCCAGGCGGTCAGCTTGTGCTCGTAGCGCGGCATCTGGAAGGCGAACAGGTGCTTGGACGCCGAGAGCTGCCCCTTGGGGTCCACCGCGAGCGCCGCCCGCTGCCGCAGCGGGTGGGCGGCCCCGACGACGACGAGCGAGCGGAACTGCTGCGGGTGGAACGCGGCGGCGGCGAAGCCGAGGATGCCGCCGAGGTCGTGGCCGACGACGGTCGCGTCCCGCTCGCCCAGGGCCCGGACGAGCCCGACGACGTCGGCGGCCATCGTGTAGGCGTCGTAGCCCCGCGGCGGCTTGTCCGAGGCGCCGTAGCCGCGCAGGTCGGCGGCCACCACGCGGAACCCGGCGTCGGCGAGCGCCGGGATCTGGTGGCGCCAGGCCCACCAGAACTCGGGGAAGCCGTGCAGCAGCAGCACCAGGGGTCCGTCTCCGGCCTCGGCGATGTGGAATCGCGAGCCGTTGGCGTCGATGTGGCGGTGGGTCCACGGCCCCTGCTTGAGCGCGGTGCTGTCGGCGAAGTTCCTGCGGTTCACGAGCAAAAGCGTACGAGGTCACGCCCGGCGGTGGCGACGCCGGACCGCACCGGGGCCCGAGCGCGGCGCCGAGCGGCCCCGGGACGTCCGTCCGAGCGGCCTTGGAGGAGAGGCGCTCGGAACACGCCGGAGGCGGCGCGGCCCCGGGCCGCGCCGCCTCCGGCTGATCTTCCGACACAGGACACGCTGCGCGTGTCATAGATCACATGTCGAGTTCAGTCTTCCGAGCGGGACTTCAGCCCCTCCTTGATGCGCGCCATCACGGAGCTGTCCTGGAGCGTGGTGACGTCGCCCAGTTTGCGGTCCTCGGCGATGTCGCGCAGGAGCCGCCGCATGATCTTGCCCGAGCGGGTCTTCGGCAGCTCCGAGACCACCATGACCTGCCGCGGCTTCGCGATGGCCCCCAAGGTGCTCGCGACGTGGCTCCGCAGCTCGGCCAGGTGCTCGGGGCTCGACTCGGTGGCGCCGCGCAGGATCACGAACGCCACGATGCCCTGCCCGGTGATCGGGTCCGTCGCCCCCACGACCGCGGCCTCGGCCACCGTCTCGTGGCCGACCAGCGCCGACTCGACCTCCGTGGTCGAGATGTTGTGCCCCGAGACGAGCATGACGTCGTCGACGCGGCCCAGCAGCCAGATGTCGCCGTCGTCGTCGCGCTTGGCGCCGTCGCCCGCGAAGTACATGCCCTCGTAGCGCGACCAGTACGTCTCGAAGTACCGCTCGTCGTCGCCCCAGATGGTCCGCAGCATCGACGGCCACGGGTCGCGGATCGTCAGGAAGCCGCCGCCGCCGTTCGGCACCGACTTCCCCTCGTCGTCGACCACGTCCACCGTCACGCCCGGGAGCGGGCGCTGCGCCGAGCCCGGCTTGGCCGCCGTCACGCCCGGCAGCGGCGAGACCATGATCGCGCCGGTCTCGGTCTGCCACCAGGTGTCCACGACGGGGCACCGGTTGCCGCCGATGTGCTCGCGGTACCACATCCACGCCTCGGGGTTGATCGGCTCGCCGACGCTGCCGAGGACGCGCAGGCTCGACAGGTCGAAGCGGGCCGGGATGTCGTCGCCCCACTTCATGAACGTGCGGATCGCCGTCGGCGCGGTGTAGAGGATCGAGACCTTGTACTTCTCGACCAGCTCCCAGAACCGGCCCTGGTGCGGCGTGTCCGGCGTGCCCTCGTACATCACCTGCGTCGCCCCGTTCGCCATGGGGCCGTACACGATGTAGGAGTGCCCGGTGACCCAGCCGATGTCGGCGGTGCACCAGTACACGTCGGTCTCCGGTTTGAGGTCGAACACCGCGTGGTGCGTGTACGAGGTCTGCGTCAGGTACCCGCCCGAGGTGTGCAGGATCCCCTTCGGACGGCCGGTGGTGCCCGAGGTGTAGAGGATGAACAGCGGGTGCTCGGCGTCGAAGGCCCGCGCCTCGTGCTCGTCCGAGGCCGCGGCGACGATCTCGTGCCACCACAGGTCGCGGTCGTACCAGACGACGTCCTCGCCGGTGCGGCGCACCACCAGGACCTTCTCGACCGTCGGGCACCGGTCCGCGGCGGCGTCCACCGTGGGCTTGAGCGCGCTCGCCTTGCCCTTGCGGAAGCCGCCGTCGGCGGTGATGACCACCTTCGCCCCGGCGTCGTCGATGCGGCTGGACAGCGCGTCGACGCTGAAGCCGCCGAAGACCACCGAGTGGGGCGCGCCGATGCGCGCGCACGCCAGCATCGCCACGGCCGCCTCGGGGATCATCGGCATGTAAGATCACGACCCGGTCGCCGGCCTCGACGCCGAGCTCGGTCAGCGCGTTCGCGGCGCGCTTGACCTCGTCGAGCATCTCGGCGTACGTGACGGTGCGGGTGTCCCCCGGCTCGCCTTCGAAGTGGATCGCGACCCGCTCGCCCAGCCCGGCCTCGACGTGCCGGTCGAGGCAGTTGACGGCGACGTTGAGCTCGCCGCCGAGGAACCACTTCGCGAACGGCGGGTTCGACCAGTCGAGGGTCTGCTCCCACTCCTTCGCCCAGTCCAGGCGCCGGGCCTGCGTCTCCCAGAACGCGAGCCGGTCGGCGGCGGCCTCGTCATAGGCGGACTCCGTGACGTTCGCCGTTCGGGTGAATTCGGGGGGAGGGGGGAACGTGCGGTCCTCCGACAGGAGGTTGGCGAGCGTCTCTTGCGGGGTTTCGGTCACGGGTATTCGCTCCTTACAGCGCGGTACTGTGAGGCAGGTCTATTGCCCGTTACACTACCGCGAACTCAGTCCTTGACAAGCGGTGACGTTCACGGCGTCGCCGAACGGGAGGCGAGCGGTCGACGAGCGGCCGCCCGGCTCGCCGAGCAGTTCGCCCAGACCGAAACGGCACCGCTCCACGCCCCGCTCCCGAAGCCCGCGGCCCCGCCTCATGTGACACCCGCCGCGCCGCTCCGCCCGCACCCCGCCTCCGGGACCGCCCGGCCGCCCGGCCCCACCGGGGACGACGGACGCCGACTCGACCGTCCGTGTCCGTTCGATCACCGAACGGCGCTCAATCGAGGCGAGCGCATCGGCGACTGAGTCTGTACCATTTGTCACTGCCCTCATGCCCGCCCGGTGGGGCGTATCAGCTTCACCTCCAACCGGTAAGGTTCCGCCCGTGGATCCTCTCGCGCCTCTCCTCGAACTCTCCGAGGTCGCCGACGCCCTTGAGAACGCCAGAGCCAATGTCGACAGGATGCTCTGGCACGAGGCCCTCCGCGGTGACAACGCCCATGTCGCCGCCGAGGTGGCCCTGCACGACGCGTCGGCGAACCTGGCGTTGGAAGGCTACGACTGCGACGTCGAGCGCCTGCGGGCCGGCGACTTCACCGACCCGATCGTCTCCGGCGCCCTGCGCGTCGTCGAGGCGCTCCCGGGGATGGTGGACCTGTGGGCCGCCTCGCCGCGCTACGTCCTGGCGAAACTGCACCTGCTGGCCTCCCGCGACTTCCCCGACGCCGGGCACGGCTTCGAGCCCGGCCGCATCGAGGTCGACCGCTCCGGCTCGGCCCGCATCGACGCGATGTGCGCGCTCGTCGCCAGCCCCACCAAGGAGATACCGGCAGCGCTGACCGCGGCGGTGGTCCACGGCGAGCTCCTCGCCGTCCAGCCGTTCCCCGTGGCCAACAACATCGTCGCCCGCGGCGCGGCCCGGCTCGCGCTGGCCAGCAAGGGACTCGACCCGAGGCTGCTCGTCACCATGAACGCCGGGCACCTCGACCGGCACCCCGAGTACGTCGGCGCGCAGCGCTCCTGGTCCACCGGCACCCCCGACGGGGTCCGGGCCTGGCTCAAGCACTACGGCAAGGCGCTCGAGGCGGGCGCGGCCGAGACGCTCCAGATCTGCACCGAGCTCATGAAGCAGTGAGTGAGCGGTACCAAGCCGCTGGAAAGGCCTAAGCCTCCCCCTTCACCTCTTCGCTCTTCGGCTCTTCGCTTTTCAGCTCTTCGACTGTCGGCTCTTCGCCCTGCGGTTCTTCGCTCTTCGGCTCCTCGCCCTTCAGCTCCGCGCGCAGCCGCTGCTTCTCCTCGCGGCGCTCCTTCACACGCGCGTCGATGTGGTCGATCATCTCGCCCCGCATGCCCTTGATCAGGAACGTCGACAGCACCAGCGAACCGAGCAGCCCGATCGCGAGCGCGAGCAGGACGTTCATGACGAAGCTCAGCGGCGCGGCGATGGCGGCGAACAGCCCCAGCCGGGCCAGGAAGTACTTGGCCACCGGATTCATGGCCGCTCCTCTCCGTAGATCTTGATCCCTGCGTACCACAGCACCGAGTACGCCAGGGCGGCCACCAGGCCGCCGACGCCGCCCGTGGCCAGCGACGGCCACGTCGGCGGCAGCAGCAGCGTCGAGGCGATCCCGGCGCCCAGGCCGAGCACGACGCCGATGATGACGACGGCCCACCTCGAGCCGCCCTCGTAGCGCCGGAACTGCTCGGTGAACACGAACACGCTCGGCACCGCCGCGACCCACCCCGAGATGCGCCCGAAGTCCCCGCCGGCGACCATGACGAACAGCAGATCGACCACGGCGAGCGCGATCGCGCCCATGACGACGTACGCGAGCACCGTCCCGATCAGCTGCCCGAGCGTCTCGATCCGCGGCTTGTCGGCCGCCTCGCCGGACGGGGCCGCCACTAGAACCTCACCGACTGCGGCTCGGCGCGGCGCTCGGCGATCGTCTGCGGCGCGTCGTACTCGCGCACCACCTCGTACCTCGTGTTGCGCTCGACGGGCCGGTAGCCGGCGTCGCGGATGAGTTCGAGCAGGTCCTCGCGGCTCATCTTGTCGGGCGTGCCGTAGTCGTCGGCGTCGTGGGTGATCTTGTACTCCACGACCGAGCCGTCGAGGTCGTCGGCGCCGTAGGACAGCGACAGCTGCGCCACGTCCAGACCGTGCATGACCCAGAAGCACTTGACGTGGTCGAAGTTGTCGAGCAGGAGCCGGGAGACCGCGAAGACCTTGAGCGACTCGGCCGGGCTCGCCATCGTGGTCCGGGCCTGGAGCCGGTTGCGGATCTTCCCGTCCTGGGAGTCGTGGAAGTCGTGCTGGTAGCGCAGCGGGATGAACACGGCGAAGCCGCCGGTCTCGTCCTGGAGCTCGCGCAGCCGCAGCACGTGGTCGACGCGGTGCCGCGGCTCCTCGATGTGCCCGTACAGCATCGTCGCCGGGGTCTTCAGGCCCTTCTGGTGCGCCAGGCGGTGGATGCGCGACCAGTCCTCCCAGTGGCAGTCGTGGTCGACGATGTGCTGGCGGATCTCCCAGTCGAAGATCTCGGCGCCGCCGCCGGTCAGCGACTCCAGCCCGGCCTCGATCAGCTCGTCGAGGATCTCGGAGGCGTCCAGGCCGGAGATCTTCTCGAACCACTGGACCTCGGTGGCGGTGAACGCCTTGAGGTTGACCTGCGGCAGCGTCTCCTTCAACGCGCTCAGCACGCGCGGGTAGTAGCGCCACGGCAGCGTCGGGTGGAGGCCGTTGACGATGTGCAGCTCGGTGGGCGCGTCGTCGCGCATCTGCTCGGCGAGCGCCACGGCCTGCTCGACGCGCATCGTGTACGCGTCGGCCTCGCCGGGCTTGCGCTGGAAGGAGCAGTACGCGCAGGACGCGGAGCAGACGTTGGTCAGGTTGAGGTGCCGGTTGACGTTGAACATGGTCCGGTCGCCGTTCTTGGCGGTCCGCACCCCGTGCGCGAGGCGCCCCAGCCAGGCGAGGTCGTCGGTCTCGTAGAGCCCGACGCCGTCGTCGTAGTCCAGCCGCTCGCCGGCCGCGAGCTTTTCCTCGATGCCGGCCTTGAACGCCGCGGTGTCGTCCATGGCGCCTCCATCCCTTCCGGTCGCTCACGGCGCCGGCGAGCCGCGGATCGGCGGACCCGGCGATGCCTGCGAGCCAAGACATTCGTACGGCCAGCGTAGCGCCGAGGTCACCGGCGGCGGCCGCCGCACGAGCCGCACGTGACGGCACAGACCCCGACGATTCGACCGCGGTTAACCCGAGCGTGGCACACCTTCGGTAGAGTGACCGTGGCAACCCCCACAGAAGGACACCTGATATGCGCGTTAAACGGTTGGGCGTCAGTGTGCTCGCGGCCGCGGGTGCGGCTACGGTCCTCTTCGGAGGCGCCATGCCCGCGTTCGGCGAGCCCGGGGTCACCGTGCCCGACGACGGCACGAGGCCGCTCGGCGAGAGCTCCGCGGAGACACCGGTCACCAATCCGGAGACCGCCGGAGGGCCCCTCGCCGACCAGATCAACGACGCCAGTATCGAGGTCGCGCAGCTGGCCGAGGAGACCACCGCCGCAGAGGAGGAGTGGCTCTCCCGCACCGAGCGCCTCACCGAGGCCGCCGCGGACTGGTCCGAGTCCGCCGACGCGCTCGAGGCCGCGCAGTCCGCGCTCGACCTCGCCGCCGGCCAGGCCTACACCGACATGTCCGGCGTGCCCGACACGGAGCTGCCCGACCTGACCGGCCTGACCCCGCTCGGCAGCGAATGGGACCTGCCGGGCCTGGCCGAGGCCGTCGACGACGCCGAGACCGCCGAGTCCGTCGCCCACGCCGCCTACGACGCCGCCGCCGCGTCCGCATCGCGCGCCGAAGGCCGCTACACGGCGCTCAACGAGGCGTTCACCGCCGCCCAGGCGGAACTCGACCAGCTCATCGCGGACAACGCCGAAGAGCTCGAGGAGATCGAGCGGGCCCGCGAGGAGGCCGCCGCCGAGTACTCCGACGACTTCTCCTCCGAAGTCGACGGCTGGGACGCCGCCCCCGAGGCGAAGGAGGCCGTCGAGTACGCGCTCGCGCAGCTCGGCAAGCCCTACGAGTGGGGCGCCGAGGGACCGGACACCTTCGACTGCTCCGGGCTGACCCAGTCGGCCTACGCCTACGCGGGCGTCACGATCCCGCGCGTGGCCGCCGACCAGTTCAACTTCACGCGCGACAAGCCGGTCGACACCGAGATGCTCCTCCCCGGCGACCTGCTGTTCTGGTGGGACAGCCCCGGCGAGTGGCAGTCGGTCTACCACGTCGGCATGTACCTCGGCGACGGCAAGATGGTGCAGGCCCCCCGCACGGGTGACGTGGTGAAGATCAGCAGCATCTGGTTCGAGAACTTCGCCGGGGCGCACCGCGTCGTCGACGCGATCCAGACCGACGGCGGCGACGACAACGACGAGCCCTCGGGCGGCGGCGGGCCTTCCGGCGACGACGGCACGAGCGATGAGCCGGACCCCTCGCCGACCGACGGCGAGACGCTGGACCCGGACCCCGGCCCGTCGACTTCGCCGACGCCGGACGACGAGCCGACCCCGGACGACGATCCGACGCCGAGCCCCGACGAGCCCACGCCCACTGAGGACGAATCGCCCGACGAGCCGACCCCGAGCGCCTCCGACCCGGTTTCGGGGACGCTCAGTCGGGAACCTGAGACGGGTGAGACTTCCGGCGAGTTATCCGAAGGCGGATACCGGGGGCGGGGCGGTGATGGCACGATGGTGGCTAGCCCGCTGCAATGCAATGCTCCATCCCCGAGGAGGCTCCCGTGGACGACAACAGCTGTAGCTCTTGCGGTCAGCGCCTGACGTCCAGGCTTCGGCGCTGCTCGCAGTGCGGAGCTCCGCTGCCGCCGCCGATCGGGGGCTTCCCGCCGGAGCCGCAGTACCCGCCGCCGCCGTCGTACGCGCCGCCCGCGGCCCCGCAGTACGCGCAGCCGGGTCAGGCGCCGCCACCGCCGCAGGGCCATGTGCAGAACCACGCGCAGGGCCACGCCGCGGTCCCGCCGCCTCCGCCGATGGGCGGCCAGGCGCCCTACCAGCCGCCGCAGCCGCCGCCCGCTTCGGGCTCGGCCGCCGTCCGCCCGCCGATGACGGTGCCGCCCGCGACGATGCCGCCTCCGCCGATGGCCCAGCAGGCCTCCGGCTCCGCGCCGGTCCCGCCACCGGCCCCGCAGGCGCAGCCGATGCAGGCGGCTCCGCAGGCGCCTTTGCCCCCGCAGTCGCAGTCGCTGCCGCCGGTGACACCGGCCGCGCCCCCTTCGCCGCCGCCCATGCCGCAGGCGCACCCCTCGCCGGTGCGGTCCGCGCCCGTGCAGCCGCCGTTCGCGCCGCCTCCGGCGGCGAGCCCGCAGCAGCCCGCGCCGCCGCTGATGCCGACGCCTCCTTCGCCGCCGCCGGTCCCCGAGGTGAACCTCGAGCCGGAACCGGCCGCCGCCGAGCCCGCGCCGCAGGCCGCCCCGGCGCCCGCGGCGCAGGCCGCCTCGACTCCCGCCCCGGCGCCCGTCGACGAGGACGGGGACGGCGCCCTGTGGGACGAGCTCCCCGACCCCGAGGTGCTCGACGATTCCGTCGACCTCTCGGACGAAGACGAGGCCGCGCTCGCCGACCTCGGAGCCGATGTCCCCGGCGAGTCCCTGCCGCCCGCGCCGCCGTCGGCCGAGACCGACGACGAGCCCGAGGACGAAGCCGAAGGCGAGACCGCCGCAGAGGCCGCCGCGCCGGAAGGCGAGAGCGAGCCCGAAGCCGAGCCCGCCGAGGCGAAGGACGACGCCGAGCCGAAGGAATCAGCGCCGGGAGAACCCGAGCCCGCGGCCGTGATCGTCGACGAAGGTGAGGCCGAGCCCGCCGTCGTCGCCGTCGAAGCCGAGCCCGAGAGCGAGACCGACGAGCACGACACCGTCGACGTGGTGCACCGCTCCGACGAGGCGGACGAGCACCCCGAAGGCAGCGTCGAGGCCGCCGAGACCGTCCACACCGAGGCCCCGGCCGCCGACCGCGAGCCCGGCCCCGATCCGGCTCCCGAGCCCGACAGGCCCGAACCGGAGCCCGCGCCGGAACCGGAGCGCCCGGAGCCGGTGCCCCCGCCCGGCCCGCCGCCGACACCGGAGCCGCAGCCCCGTCCCGATCCAGCGCCGCCGCTCCCCGAGCCCGAGCCCGGCCCGGTCCCGCCGCCCGAGCCGGTCCCGAACCCCGAGCCCGGTCGGCCGTTCCCGACCGGAGGCGTCGACTCACCGATGTCGGAGGCCGCCCCGCCGGACTACGAGTCCGAACCGGCGCCGGAGGCCATCACTCCGCCGTCCATGGAGCCGGCCGGTGAGCGCGGGCCGAGGAACCGGCCGCCGAGCCGTCTGGCGAAGCCTCCGAGGAGGAGCGGTCCGCGGCGGCGCAGGCCCCCGCCGAAGGCCCCGCGCCCAAGGCCGCCGCCGAATCGGTCTCGGCGAAGAAGATCGTCGACGCGCCCGACATCAGCCTCTTCGAGGAGCCCTCGAGCAAGCCCAACCGCGCCGGCGTCGCGAAGGTCCCGCCGGAGTCGTGGCCGCCGTCCGACGACCACGGCGACTCGGGCTCGTTCAAGCCGGGCCGCGCGAGGGTCAAGAACTTCATCGTCGACCGCGGCGAGCTGCCCGAGCACATCCCGCTCCCGCGCCCCACCGTCTACGGCGGCCAGAAGACCGACGAAGGGGACTCGTCGGCCTGACCGGCCGGTCCCGCCCTGCGAACGGGGTGAAATCGGCGAAAGGCCGGAAAGTCGCCCATCCGCCCCCGTCTCGGGCCATGCTGGTGCTGAACCGAACGCATGGCCCGAACGCTTCGCCGAGAGTGGGGGTGGCAGACATGGCGGAACGCCGTGTGAAAGTGACCACTGAAGTCGGGATCCAGGCCCGGCCCGCGACCGTCTTCGTCGACACCGCGGCGCAGTCGAACGCCGAGGTCCTGATCGCGAAGGCCGGCCAGGGCCGCCACGACGCCAAGTCGATCCTCCAGGTCCTGACCATGGACGTCCGCCCGGGGGACGCCATCGTCCTCACCAGCGACGACGAGGCGGTCCTCGACCGCCTCAGCGCGCTCGTCTCCAATGACGGCGAGGTCGGCGAAGCCGACGTCACGATCGTCGAGACCGTCGACGACGAGGACTGAGCCGCGAAGAGCACCCCGCAGGGGCCCACGTCTCCGCGGTGTCGCCGTCGGCGCCGAACGCCCCCGCGACCGGCTACGGTCGAGTCTGTGAACAACGCACGGCGCCCCAGGGTCGGTCATATCGCTTTCCTCAACTGCCTGCCCATCTACTGGGGACTGGCCAGGTCGGGCGCGCTGCTCGACGTCGACCTGCACCGCGCCCCGCCGGACGAGCTCAGCCGCCGCCTCGTCGACGGCGACCTCGACATAGGCCCGATCAGCCTCGTCGAGTACCTCCGGCACGCCGACCGGCTCCTGCTCGTGCCCGACATCGCCGTCGCCGCCGACGGCCCGGTCCTCAGCGTCAACCTCGTCTCCAAGACCCCGCTCGCCGAGCTCCCCGCCTCGCCGAAGGTCTCGCTCACCTCCACCTCCCGCACCGGCGTCCTCCTGGCGCGGATGCTCCTCGAGCAGCGGCACGGCCTCACCCCCGAATTCGCCACCACGCCGCCCGACCTCGCCTCGGCCCTGGACGGCGCCGACGCCGCCGTCCTCATCGGCGACGAGGCCCTCCGCGTCCACCACGACCCGGGGGGCAACCACGTGGTCGACCTCGCCGACGCCTGGAAGGACTGGACCGGCCTGCCGATGGTCTTCGCCGTGTGGGCCGTCCGCCGCGAGTACGCCGAGGCCCACCCCGGTCTGGTCAAGGACGTCCACCTGGCGTTCTGCGAGTCGGTGCGGCGCTGCCGCGCCGAGATCGACGAGGTCGTCGCCTCCGCCGCCCGCTGGGAGCCGTTCGCGCCCGCCGCGCTCGCCGAGTACTTCGACCGCCTCCAGTTCACGCTGAGTGACCGACACCTCGACGGTCTGCGGGAATTCGCCTCGCGCGCCGCCGGTTATACGGATGTGGCCCCCATGCAGGAGGGCGGCCCCGAATTCTTTCCCGCTGGAGAGGGCACCGCATGACCGTCGAGCTCAACAAGCGCCGCAAGCGCCCCGCGTGGCACAAGCTCTCCGTCGGCCGGGTCAGGCCTCTCACCGAGGACTCCCTCGAAGTCACCCTCGCCGTGCCGCCGGAACTGCGCGAGGCCTTCGCCTTCAAGCCCGGCCAGCACATCACCTTCCAGCGCGTCGAGGACGACGGCAGTGAGGTCCGCCGCTCCTACTCGCTGGCCTCCACGCCGCGCGAACTCGCCGAGGACGGCACGCTGCGGCTGGGCATCAAGTTCATCCCCCAGGGCAGCTTCTCCGCCTACGCCAAGGCCAGCCTCGCCCCCGGCGACGTCCTCGAAGTGCTGCCGCCGCTCGGCGTCTTCTGCACCGAACCCGACCCGGCCCGCCACTACGGCGCGATCGTCGCCGGATCGGGCATCACCCCGATCCTGTCCATCGCCGCCGCGGCCCTTGACGCCGGGGCGACCGTGACGGTCCTGTACTCCAACCGGACCGGCGAGTCCACCATGTTCGCCGAGGAGCTCGCCGAACTGGAGCGGCGCCACGGCGAGCGGTTCAGGCTCCACCACGTCCGCACCCGCTCTGAAGGCGCGAGCCCGCTGCTCACCGGACGGCTCACCCCCGAACGGCTCCGCGAGGTCCTCGCGGGCCTGGTCGATCCGGCCGAGATCGACGAGTGGTTCCTGTGCGGGCCGTACGAGATGGTCCTCGGCGTCAAGGAAGTGCTGGAGACGGCCGGCGCCGCCGAGATCCACACCGAGCTGTACTACGTCGACTGACGGCCCGAGCCGCAGAGCGCGGCTGTCGGGTCCGCCGAAGCCCGATCGAGCGGCGCCCGAGACGGCCGCGGCCTTGCCGCCGGGACCGTGCCGCCGCAGCCGAGGAGACTTGTCGGTCACCGCGAACAGGGGAGCTGTGCCGCGCCCGGTTCTCCGGATACGCTTCGTCCATGGCCGAGATTGACGATGTCCTCGCCCGAGCCGCCGACGGCGGCCGCATCGGAGCCGAGGAAGCCGAACTGCTCTACACCGAAGCCCCCTTCCACGCGCTGGCAGAGGCCGCGGACACCGTCCGCAGGCGCGTCATCGGCGACAACATCGTCACCTACATCATCGACCGCAACATCAACTACACGAACGTGTGCGTCACCGCGTGCAAGTTCTGCGCCTTCTACCGGGCCCCGAAGCACGAGGAGGGCTGGGACCACTCGCTGGAGGAGATCCTGCGCCGCTGCGGCGAGGCCGTCGAGCTCGGCGCGACCCAGGTGATGCTCCAGGGCGGCCACCACCCCGAGTTCGGCGTCGAGTACTACGAGACGCTCTTCAGCGCGGTCAAGCGCGAGTACCCGCAGTTGGCGATCCACTCCATCGGGCCCTCGGAGATCGCCCACATGGCGAAGGTCTCGGGCACCGACATCGAGGAGGCGGTGGGGCGCATCAAGGCCGCCGGGCTCGACTCGATCGCCGGAGCGGGCGCGGAGATGCTCCCCGCGCGGCCCCGCACGGCCCTCGCCCCGCTCAAGGAGTCGGGCGAGCGCTGGCTGGAGATCATGGAGACCGCCCACGAGCTGGGGCTCGAATCCACGGCGACGATGATGATGGGCACCGGCGAGACCGCGCACGAGCGCATCGAGCACCTGCGGATGATCCGCGACGTGCAGGACCGCACCGGCGGCTTCCGCTCGTTCATCCCGTGGACCTACCAGCCGGAGAACAACCACCTCAAGGGCCGCACGCAGGCGACGGTCATGGAGTATCTGCGCCTGCTGGCGACGGCCCGCCTGTACTTCCACAACGTGAAGCACCTCCAGTCGTCGTGGTTGACCACCGGGAAGGCGGCGGGACAGCTGAGCCTCCACCTCGGCGTGGACGACCTCGGCTCGATCATGCTGGAGGAGAACGTGATCTCCTCGGCGGGCGCGCGGCACCGCTCGCGGCTCTCGGAGCTCATCGCGCTCATCCGCACCGCCGACCGCGTTCCCGCGCAGCGCAACACGGTCTACGAGCGCATGTCGGTCCACTGGACGCCCGACGACGACCCGAGCGACGACCGGGTGAGGTCGCACTTCTCGACGATAGTCGGAAGCATGAAGTAGGGCTCGACGATAGTCGGAAGCATGAAGGAGAGCTCCACGATCGTGACGCGACTCCGGGCCGAGTGACCCGGGCCGCGGCCGA
Source organism: Glycomyces tenuis DSM 44171 (assembly GCF_000427885.1). Classification (GTDB taxonomy): domain Bacteria; phylum Actinomycetota; class Actinomycetes; order Mycobacteriales; family Micromonosporaceae; genus Glycomyces; species Glycomyces tenuis. Next base: position 100,891 of record NZ_ATYW01000005.1, on the reverse strand, counting down.
GCGCCGCGGACCGTCCGGGCCGCCGTTCCCGAAGACGCCGTCGGGTGCCTCCCACTCGACGGCCATGGCCCGACCCGGGACCGGCCCTGAGCCGTTCCCGAAGCCGCCGCCACGCACTTCGCACTCGACGAGCCGACCCCGGACCGACCTGAACTCCCCCCGGCGCCGCGAGGACCGGTGCCGGACCGGCCCTGAGCCGTTCCCGAAGCCGCCGCCCTCGTGCCGAGCGCACGGCAAAGCGGCGGGGCGCGGGCTGCAAGCCCGCGCCCCGCCATACCCCAGGAGTGTCAGTCCTCGTCGCGGTCGTCGTCATCGTCGTCGTCCCGGTCGTCGTCTCCGTCGTCTCCGTCGTCATCGTCGGAGTCGTCGTCCCGGTCGTCGTCGTCATCGTCGTCGTCGCGGTCGTCATCGGACTCGTCGTCGGTCGTGACGTTCGCCTGCGGCTGCCCGTCGGCGCAGGTCACGTCGTAGTCGACCTCCAGCGAGCCGTTGGTGAACTCGACCTCGGCGTCGTCGTCGCGGTCGTCATCGTCGTCCCGGCCGTCGTCGTCCTCGTACGGGACGGCCTCGACGTCGTCGACGGTGTAGCCCTCGGCAGGCGCCCACCAGACGAGCTCGGGCCCGTCGGCGGTGCACTCGGCGAGGACCGTGCCGCCCTCGCTCTCGAAGAGCTCCTGGCCGTCTCCGGCCGTGGCGTCGTCCGGGACCGCGTCGAGTTCGCCGCTCGGCCCGCTGGTGTGCTCCGCGGTCGGCTCGGACGGCGTGTCGTCCTGTGCCAGCGCGATCGATCCGAATCCCGCCGCGGCGATGACCGCGGCGCCCGTGCTTGCGAGTAGCAGTTTCTTGTTCATGCGCACCAGCGTCGCGCCGCGAGCCCTAAGGCGACGCTAAGAGCCCTCTAACTCGCAGCCAAACCCGGATCGGGCGCCCGATCCGGCCTTCGTGGGCTCTCAGATCAGGTACCCGATCTCGTCTTCGATGAGCGAGGCGTTCACGCCCGAGTTCGGGCAGCCGCCGAAGTGGTGCAGCGCGATCACCTCGTGCGTGTCCCGCGACAGCACCGGCGAGCCCGAGGAGCCGAACTCGGTGTCGCAGTAGTACGCGACGTCGCTGTCGGCCACATAGCCGTCGTAGACCGGCTCGTCGACCACGCAGTTGCCGCCGTCGACCGTCGACTCCACGGCGATCTCCGAGGGCCGCCCGGCCGGGTGCTGCGGGATGTAGATCGCCTCGCCGCGCCCGACCCGGTCGTCGGACAGCGTCAAGTGCCCGAAGCGCTCGACCGCCGCGAAGTCGTCGACGCTGAACAGCGTGTAGTCCAGGTCCTCCGAGGTCGCCAGGACGTGGTCGCCGGAGACCTTGACCGGCTCGGTCGCCTCGCCGCCCGCGCAGCTGGTGCACGTGTAGCCGAACCACACCTCGGTGCGCTGCGCCTCCCACGACTCCGAGAAGCAGTGGTTGTTGGTGAGCATCCGGTTCTCCTCGCCGACGCGGAACGCGGTGCACAGCACCGTGCCGTCGATGAGCAGCCGCGCCACCGGCTCGGTGTGGTCGACGATGTCCGGGTAGGAGTTCTCGTAGCACGCCGAGGGTTTCTTGTCGTCGTCCGAGCAGAGGCTCTCGGCGGGCCTGGCCCGGTGGTTCTTCTCGTCGACGAGTTCGTCGACGACGTCCTCGGGGAAGCCGTAGGCGACCTTGTCGACCACGGCGCCCAAAGCGTCGGACACCGCGTCCCCGCCGGTCTTGTGCAGTTCGACGATCGCGGTGTCGCCGGTGATGGACGTGGCCCACCGGCTCATCTGCGAGTCGTCGTAGCGGTACGACTCGGACCCGTCGGGGCTGGAGACGGTGACGTAGTCGCCGCCGGTGAGCAGCATCCGCTCGAAGTGGAGTTTGACGTAGCTGGCGTCCGGGTCGGAGAACTCGAGCACGGTGGTCTCGTCCGCGTAGGTCAGCGACTCGGCCGTCTCGACGATCTCGCCGATCTCGAGGAGGCCGAGCGCCGCCTCGTCGACGTCGAGGCGCTCGACCGCCTCGCCCAGGCCGAGCGGTTCGTCGTCGGCGAGCGCGTGGGGGACCACCACCGCGGCCGTGCCGAGGGCGAGCGCCCCGGCCGCGCCCGCCAGGGCGATCCTGCGGCGCCCGCGGCGGGCCGGCACCCGGCCCCGGTCCCGTCCCGGCTCATGATTCCGCACTGCTGCCGCCACCGAGGGCCCCTTTCACGAGAGATGTGTCGGAGGTTCAACGAGCGAGCCGGAGAGAAGTTGCGGCGCTTCAGATCGGTATGAGGGGGGTGGGGCGGCACAGGTGCAGGCTCTCCTCCAGACCCGTCCGGATCGCCAGGATCAGGAGCTTGTCGCCGGCCTGGATCCTGAAGGCCGCGTCGGGGTTCCAGCGGATGCCGCCGGTGTCGCGCTTGACGGCGAGCAGCCGGTGGGAGCCGATCGCGGTGGCCGCGTGGGCGGGGGCGTCGTCGAGCGGCGAGTCGGCGCCGACGCCGACCTCGCAGATGTAGGCGATCTGGCCGCGCACCGGGATCGTCTCGAGGATCTCGTCCTCGGTCAGCGCCGCCGCGAACGAGGCCGCGGCGACCTCGGGGGCGCTGTACGAGGCGTGCCGGGAGGCGTCCCGCGGGGAGGTGTTCGTGTTGAGGTTTCGGCGCACCAGCGCCGCGAACTCCGGATTGTAGATGCGCAGGACGGTGCGCAGGTCCGGTTTGCACTCCAGTCCGGACAGCGCGGTCTCGAGGTTCTGCGAGTCCTGTTTGGCCATTGCCACCAGGGACCGGCAGTACTTGATCTCGGCCTCGCGCAGTGTCTCCGGTCGGGAGGCGTCGCCGAGGAGCACCTGCGCGCCCGCCGCGCGGGCGGCCTGGATGCCGACGGCGTCGCGGTCCTTCTCGATGGCCACCACCGGGATCTTGCGCTCGCGCAGCTTCTCGACCACGCGCGTGCCGAGGTTGCCGAGCCCGACGACGATGACGTGGTCGCGCACCGTGTCGACGATCCTGCCCTCGGCGAGCGCGTAGCGCCTGGCGACGAGCGCTTGCACGATCGCGCCGGTGACGACGGGGATGATGAGCGCCCCGGAGAGGACGACCACGGCGTGGGTGACCCTGACCCACGCATCGGCGCCCATCTCGGGATCGATGCCGCCGCCGGCCATGAGCGTGATGATGTACAGCGCGTCCCAGCCGTTCTCCACCGGGTTCGCGACGCTGGCGTAGTGGGTGAGCGTCCAGAAGCCGCCGGACATGACGATGATCAGCGCGATCGCCGCGATCCGCAGTTTCGTGTCCACGGTGCGTCGCAGGCCGTGCATGCTCCGGCGCAGGAACCGCACGGCCGCCTCGGGGGCGTTCCTGAACCAGCGGCCCGGCCGCTCGGGGTCGAGGCACAGCACCCGCACCGACTCCTCGCGGTCCTCGGTGAGCATCTCGACGCCGCTGCCGTTGCCGCTGGCGACGACCCACTGCGCCTGGGCGCGCTCCTCGGGCTCGCGCGTGAGGTAGAGGCGGCGGTCCCAGATGTCGATGTCGCCGGGCGGGATCTGCTGGAGCGCGGCGGCGGCGTAGGTGCGGGCGACCATGTCGGCGTCGGACTCGACGTAGACGCCCTCGTCGCCGAGCAGCAGCCTGATGCGGTCGCGCAGCTGCCGGTTGTACATGCGGATGACGAGCTTGGGCAGGGTCCGGTCGCCCAGGTAGTGTGACATCTCGCGGATCTCCAGGGCGAGGTGGAGGTTGGCGACGTCGTCCTGTGCCATGAGGGCGACGGCGTAGGCCTCGACGAGGCCGGCGTCGCTGATGGACTCGGAGGTGATGCGGCCGCGCTCCATGACGCGCAGGCGCGGATTGGTCTCGGCCTCCTTGCGGATCTCGTCGCGCTGGGCGCCCGGGCCGGGTTTGATGAGCGCTATGACTCGGTAGGAGAAGCGCTCGGTGAGGTTCTTGATGAAACGGAGCGTCAGTCCGTTGTCGCCGACGACGATGACGAGCCGCTCGTAGCCGGCCTCGCCTTCCATGGGCACGTGGGGTGGCGGCCCGCCCGGTCCACCGGCGATCGGGGGCACGGTATTGGGGTACATGGAATGCAGTCTATTGAGTTTCGGCAAACGCAGCGCTCCCAGGCGAACACGTTTCACTCGACGGGAGCCCGCTTCGCGGAGGCGAGGTCGCACGGCCGAGCGGCCATGCCTCCCGTTCGGGCGCAGGGGGAACCGCCCGTCACCGCCGCGGACGACCTGCGCTCAGCCGTCGATGCGCTTCAGGAGTTCGTCCACATCGGTCTCGTAGTCGTACCAGTCGACGTCGTGGACGAAGCCGAGCTCGGAGTTGATCCAGCGCACGTCGTCGGCGGTCTCCATCGTCCACGTCTGGACGTCGACCAGCTGCGGCTCGGCCTTGCGCAGCTCGGTGAGGATTCTGGCCTTCATGGACATCCCGAGGCCGTAGGAGCGGTGCTCGGGGTCGACGACGGTGTCGTACTGGTCGGCGCGGGTGGGCCGCTGCGCCGAGACGACCAGTTCGGTCAGCCCCACCACGTTGCCGTACGGCTCGGCGATGGCCACGACGATGTGCGAGCGCATCCCGCGCCGCTCCAGGGTGGCCAGCGAGTCGCGGAGCCGGTCGGCCTGGGCCGAGCCGCGCCACTCGGGCACCACCACGACCGGGTCGTTGGTGGTGCGCAGGTTGGCCTTGACGCTCGCGTACGAGTCGAGCAGGCGCTCGGGGACGCCTCCGGCGTGGTATTCGAGCCGGTATCCGGCGGCGAGGCGCCCGGCGGCGCGCTCGATCTTCTCCCAGTCGATCTCCGTCCAGCGCAGCAGGTGCCGCTGCTCGACGACGGCCCGCTCGAAACCGAGCCGGTCGTAGAAGCCGACGGCCGGAGTGGTGGCGATGACCTCGACGGACAGGGCGCGGCAGCCGTGGGCGGCGGCGCACCGGGCGACCTCGAGAAGCAATCGCTTGCCCACGCCTTTGCCGCGGGCGCTGGGCCTCGTCGACAGCTCGACCACGGCGGTGCCCGCCTGCTCGCCGCCGAACATGATGAGACTGGCGTGGCCGACCAGGTCGCCGTCGTCGTCACGGTAGAGGAACAGGCACCGCTGGTCGTCGGGCAGCGTGCCGACCAGGTAGTCGTGGAGCCGCTCGGTCCTCCACCGCGGCTCGGAGGGCATGTCGGCCGCGGTCATGTCGTTGAGCACCGAGCACCAGTCGCGGATGTCATCGGCGGTCATCTCGCTGGGCGCGAGCTGCTTCAGGGGCATCTCTCAATCCTTACCCGATATCGTCGCCGCCGGGAACCCTCGGCGCCTTGTGCGGCGCCGCGGAGGCTCGACGGCATTGTCACCGCGCGAAACTCTCAGGTTACTCTGTGGAGCCCCGGTGCGTTCCGGCGGTCATGCCGCCGCCGTGCTCTTCTGGCCGTAGTCGTCGGCGCGGGTGTAGACCTTCTGCACGTAGACGTCGACGGGGTTGTAGCTGTGGACGGCGTCGTACCAGTCCGCCGGGTCGGTCAGGTCGCGACCGCCGGTGCACAGGTAGTTCGCGGCGGCGACGGTCGCGTCGTCGATGTTGTGCGGGTCCTCCACGCCGTCGCCGTTGCCGTCGGCGGCCCAGACCTCCCACGTCGTCTCCAGGAACTGCATGGGGCCCTGCTCGTTGTACTCGGGCCCGACGATCGGGGTCAGGGTGGTGCCGTCGGCGGTGATGCGGTTGCCGCCGGTGGTGCCGTGGCTGGTCTCGGTGGCGCCGATGCCCGCCAGGGTCGTCCAGGACAGGTTGCAGCCGGGGTTCTGCACGCCCGAGACGAGCTCGGCGCGCCCGTAGGCGACCAGGGCCCGCTCGGGGATGCCGAGGTGGGCCAGGCCCCGCGCCCACGTGTCGATGTCGTTCACGGCCTCCCCGATGGGCGAGGTGGCCGCGTCCGAGGGGCTCGCGCCGCCGTCTGCGGCCTCGTCGGTCTCGACCGGCAGCCCCGGCGCGGGCGCGTCCTCGGGGGTGAGCACCAGCGGGCGCTCCTCGGGCGTCGGCTCGGGCTCGGTGCCGAACGACCAGGCCGGCCCCGCCGAGGGCACCAGGTAGTACCCGGCGGCGAGGGCGGCGGCGACCGCCAGGGCCGTCACGGCGCACTGGACGGCGAGCCGCCCCGCGGACGTGCGCAGCGCCCGGGCGCAGGCGCGGATGCCGCGGCCGGCCGCTTTGAGGGCCTTCCAGGGCAGCAGGAGGAGCTTTCGGAGCAGAAGTGCGAACCACACGGAAGCGAGTATCCCTTTCTGTCCTCCGGCGATGTGCGCCGCCCGGAGACCCGGGCCGGGTGCCACGACCGGCACGGCGATGTGCGCCGCCCGGAGACTCGAACCAGGGCGTCGGCGACCGTGATGACACCGGCACCGGCACTGAAGGCGAGTATTCCCTATGCCCGCCACCCGGGCAACGCCTGTCCGCGAACAATTCTCCACATTCCGCCGCGCGGCAGGTGCTTTCCGGCGAACAATGCTGTTTCAGACGAGCCAGGCCGCGACCAGGGGCGTCCATGATCGTTCTCCTATGGGATCCATGGTTGCCACGAGCAGATCCGCGGGCGAAACAGCCTCGCAGCCGCCGCCGAATGCGACCCAGCCGGTCGTGCGGCGTCTGACTGCCCATCACATCCGGTAACCGACTGAGATGGGGGAGACACTGTGAGGCCGCAGGGCCGCGTATGCGCGCAGCAGCGCGCCGCAGCCCGGCATACGGGGGCTGAACGAAAGTTGATCGACACGTGGATACGACAACGGCACTGCACGCGACAAACACAGCCTATTCTCTGCCCGGCAATTGCGATTCGACAGCTCACCGGCCGACGGCGGCGGCCACCGACGTGCTCCCCGCCGGCGAGGTGACGTTCATGTTCACCGACATCGAAGGCTCCACCCGGCTCGCCTCGGGGCTCGGCGCCGAGCCCTACCGGGTCGTCCTGCACCGGCACAGGGCGCTCATCCGGGAAGTCCTGCGGGTCCACCGCGGCACCGAGATCGAGACCGAGGGCGACTCGTTCTTCGTCGCCTTCGACGACGCGGCCCGCGCGGCGAGGGCCGCCGTCGAGATCCAGACCGCCCTCAGACGCGCCGATTGGCCCGACCTCGGACTCGGCAAGGGGCCGATCCGCCCGCGGGTGCGCATGGGGCTCCACACCGGCGAGGCCTGGCCCTCGGCGGGCGGCTATGCCACGCCCGAGGTCCACCGCACCGCGAGGATCTGCTCGGCCGCGCACGGCGACCAGATCCTCGCCTCCGCTCAGCTCGCCGCCGCGGCCGGGCTCGGCGGGCGGTCCTTGGAACGCCTCGGCTTCTTCGAGCTGCGGGGCCTGCCCGGCACCACCGAACTGGTGCAGCTGCGCGCCCCCGGGCTCCCCAGCGAGTTCCCGCCGCCGCCGATCCGCCCGCACCGCCACAACCTGCCCGCCGACCTCAAGGCCCCGGTCGACCGGCCCGAGGAGTACCGCGAATTGGACCGGGCCTTCGCCACCCACCGCCTCGTCACCGTCACCGGCCTCGACGGATGCGGCAAGACCACGCTGGTCAGAGCCTGGGCCAGGCGCCGCGTGCCGCTCCACGCCGACGGCGTCCGGTACTGCCGCCCCGGCCAGGACCTGGGCGCGGCGCTGCTCCAGGCCGTGGGGCGGCCCGTCGACGCGTTCGGGCGCGCGCTCGAGACCGCGATCGACCACCTCAGGCACCGCGAGGCGCTCATCGTCCTCGACGACGTCGAACGGGCCCACGGCCCGGCCGTCGAGCGCCTCCTGCGCGAATGCCCCGAGGTGACGATCCTCGCCGCGGGCGTCCGCCCGCTCGAACTGCCGGGCGAGGCCAAGCGGGCCCTGCAACCGCCGCCGATCGACGTGGCCGCCGCGATGCTCGCGGGCTTCTGCGAGGACCGCGGCGCGGCCTGGACCGCCGCGGACTGCCGCGGTCTGGCCGCCTCGGTGGAGGGCTTCGTGCCCGCGCTGCGGGCGCTGGCCGACGTCACCGCGTTCGGCTCCCCGAAGACGGCGCTGCGGCGCCTGCGGGACGACCCGGTCGCCGTGCTCGACGCGGGCGGACGGTTCCGGGCCGCGATCGACGAGGCGGTCGCGATGATCTCCGGCCCGGCCCGGGCCGTGCTGCTCGAACTCGCCGCGCGCGGCGACGGCGCCACCGTCGACGAGGTCCTGGACCTGTGCCGCCAGCGCGACGGCAGCCTCGAGGCCCTCGTCGAACTCGTCGACGTCGCCCTGGTCGTCATCGAGCGGCCCGCGATGGAGCAGGCCCTGTACCGGGTGCCGACGCCGCTGCGGTGGCTGCTGTGCGGCCGAGGCGAGCCGGCGCAGGTGCCGCCGAGCCTCGCCCGCCGGATCGCCAACGTCGTCAAGCTCGACCTCGACCTGGTGCGGGCCCGCTGAGAGGACCACCCGGCTCCGGCGACGCGCCGTGCCGTGCCATGCCGAACGACCGCGGTCCCCGATCGGCCGGGGCGCCCGTCGCCCCGGCACGGGGACGTGTCGCGCGCATCGCCGGAGCCGGACCGGTCCGCGCCCTCCCGCGGATGTGAGAGGCTGATCCGGTGACCGAAGCGAAACCGCAGCCGCTCGACATCGGCACTTCCGCAACTTATGCCCAACGCGCCGCCAGGGTCATTCCCGGCGGCGTGAACTCCCCGGTCCGCGCCTTCCGAGGCGTCGGCGGCCACCCGGTGTACATGGCCGACGCCCGCGGCGCCCGCATGAGGGACGTCGACGGCAACACCTACATCGACCTCGTGGGCTCCTGGGGCCCGCTCATCCTCGGGCACGCCCACCCCGAGGTCGTGGACGCGCTCGCCCGGGCCGCCGCGGGCGGCACCTCCTACGGCGCGCCCACCCTCGGCGAGATCGAACTGGCCGAGGAGATCGTCTCGCGCACCCCCTGCGAGAAGGTCCGGCTCGTGTCCTCGGGCACCGAGGCCACCATGAGCGCCGTCCGGCTCGCGCGCGCCGCCACCGGCCGCGACAAGATCGTCAAGTTCGCCGGCTGCTACCACGGCCACGCCGACTACTTCCTCGCCGCCGCGGGCTCGGGCGTCGCCACGCTCGGCCACCCCGACTCGCCCGGCGTGCCCGCCTCCGCCGCCGCCGACACGATCGTCGTCCCCTACAACGACGCAGACGCCGTCGAGGCCGCCTTCGCCGCCCACCCCGGCGCCGTCGCGGCGGTCATCACCGAGGCCCTGCCCGGCAACATGGGCGCCGTCGCCCCGCTCGAAGGCTTCAACGAGCGGCTGTACGAGATCGCCCGCGCGAACGGCGCGCTCCTGATCTCCGACGAGGTCATGACCGGTTTCCGCGTCGGCCCCGGCGGCCTGGCCGCCCCGGCCGACCTCTACACCTACGGCAAGGTCATGGGCGGGGGCCTCCCGGCCGCCGCCTTCGGCGGCCGGGCCGAGCTCATGGACCTCGTCAGCCCCGCCGGGCCCGTCTACCAGGCCGGGACCCTCTCGGGCAACCCGCTCGCCGTCGCCGCCGGGCTCGCCACGCTCCGCGCCTGCGACGAGGCGGTCTACCGCAGGCTCGACGCCACCGCCGAGGCCCTCGCCCGCATGGCGGGCGAGGCGCTCGCCAAGGCGGGCGTGCCGCACTGCGTCTCGGCGCCCTCGAACCTGTTCAGCGTGTTCTTCACCGAAGGACCCGTCCGGAACTTCGACGACGCCTCCGCCCAGGACACCGAGGCGTACGGGGCGTTCTTCCACGCCATGCTCGAAAGCGGCGTCTACTTGCCGCCGAGCGCCTACGAATGCTGGTTCGTCTCCGCCGCGATGGACGAGGAAGCCCTGTCACACATCGAACAGGTCCTCCCACAGGCCGCCGAAGCGGCGGCTAGGGTGCGGTCATGAGCGGCTCCAAGACCATCGTTCACCTGCTCCGGCACGGTGAAGTCCACAATCCGGACGGGATCCTGTACGGCAGGATCGCCGGATTCGGGCTGTCCGACCTCGGACGCGAGATGGCGCTGGCCGTCGCCGAGGAGCTGTCCGGGCGCGACATCGTGCACGTCGGCGCCTCCCCGCTCCAACGCGCCCAGGAGACCGCCGAGCCGATCGCGGCCTCCCACCAGACCGACACCGTCACCTACGACGGCCTCATCGAAGCCGGGAACTCCTTCGAGGGCAAACGAATCGGCGTCGGCGACGGCGCCCTGCGCCACCCCAGGTACTGGTGGCGGCTGCGCGACCCGTTCAAGCCGTCCTGGGGCGAGGCCTACCTAGACATCGCCAGGCGCATGACGGTCGCCGTCGAGGCCGCCCGCGTCGCCGCCGAGAGCTGCGAGGCCGTCCTGGTCAGCCACCAGCTGCCGATCTGGATCGCCCGGCGCTTCGCCGAGCGCAGACGGCTCTGGCACGACCCGCGCAACCGCGAGTGCTCACTGGCGTCCCTGACCAGCTTCGTCTACGAAGGCGCCGAGCTCGTCCGCGTCGAGTACTCCGAGCCCGCCGCGCACCTGCTGCTCAAGTCCGAGGCGGCACGACGGGCCAAGGGAGCCTGAGCATGCCTGGCGGGCCCCGGACGCACACTCGCACGGCGCTGCCGCGGCGCTCGCTGCTCGCGGCGGTCCCGCTGCTCGGCCTCGCCGCCTGCACGGGCGGCGACGACACCAACCGGGTCAACGAGATCAACCGCGACCGCTTCGTCTCCGGCGACGGCTCCAACTACCGCTGGGAGGACCCCGGCGACCGCCCCGAGGCGCCCGTCGTCACCGGCGAGAGCCTCACCGGCGAGCCGCTCGACACCGCCGACTGGGCCGGCTCGATCGTCGTCATGAACTTCTGGGGCTCGTGGTGCCCGCCGTGCCGCTCCGAGGCCGAGTACCTCGTCGAGGCCCACGAGCACTTTGCGGAGCAGAATCAGGGGAGCAGCGAAGGCCGGGACGTCGAGTTCGTCGGCGTCAACATCCGCGACACCGTCGACGCCGCCCTCGCCTTCGAGCAGCGCTACGGCGTCACCTACCCGTCCTTCGACGACGCGAGCGGCGCGATCGCCCTCCAGTTCGTCGACTACGACATCTCCCCGACGACGATCCCCGCCACGTTCGTCATCGACCGCGAGCAGCGCGTCTTCAGCGTCTGGCGGGAGGACTTCAAGGACGCCGAGACCCTCATCGCCGACGTCAACCAGGTGCTCGAACAGTGAACCCCGCCGAAACCGCCGCCTCAGGGCCGCTCCTCCTCGCACTCGGCATCGCCGCGCTGGCCGGCCTGGTGTCCTTCGCCTCGCCGTGCACGCTCCCCCTCATGCCCGGCTACGTCTCCTACGTGACCGGCCTTTCCGGCGAGGAACTCGCCGCACACCGCAGAGGCGGCAGCGACGCTGCCGCAGGCAGCAGAAGAGGCCGCATCCTCACCGGCTCGCTCCTGTTCGTCGCCGGGTTCACCGCCGTCTACACCACCGTCGTCTTCGCCCTCCAGAGCGCCGGGCGGGCCCTGCTCACCAACAGCTCCACACTCGAGGCCGTCGTCGGCGTCTTCATGATCGCCATGGGGCTCATGTTCATCGGCCTCATACCCGCCGACCGCGGTTTCGCGCCGCGCTGGCGGCCCGCCGTCGGCCTGGCCGGCGCGCCCCTGTTCGGCGCGGTCTTCGCGCTCTCGTGGATCCCGTGCACCTCGCCGGTGCTCGCCGCGATCACCAGCCTCGCGGTCATCCAGGACGGCACCGCCCGCGGCGTCGGCCTCATGATCGCCTACTGCTTCGGACTCGGCCTGCCGTTCGTGCTCTTCGCCGTCGGCATGCACCGCCTCGCGAAGGCCCTGGACTTCATGAAGCGGCACGGCAGGGCCATCTCCATCGCGGGCGGGGCCATGCTCATCGTCGTCGGCCTCATGCTGGTCACCGGCGCCTGGACCGAGTTCACCAACTGGCTCAGGGCCACCGTCGGAGCGGGGGAGATCTGGCTGTGAAGAAGAAGATCCGCTCCTTCGCCCGCCGCTGGTGGCACCAGCTCACCTCCATGCGCACCGCGCTGCTGCTCCTGCTCGCGCTCGCGCTCGCGGCGATCCCCGGCTCGACGTTCCCGCAGCGCTCGATCAGCCCCACCGACGTCGACGGCTACTACGCCGAGCACCCCGATCTCGCGCCGTTCCTGGACCGGCTGTGGGCCTTCGACGTCTACACCTCGCCGTGGTTCTCCGCGATCTACCTGCTGCTCATGATCAGCCTCATCGGCTGCGTCGTCCCCAGGCTCGGCGTCCACCTCAAGGCCCTGCGCGCCGCTCCGCCCGAGGCGCCCAGGCGCATGGAGATCCTGCCCTACCACCGCCGCCTCGACGGCGAGGTCAACGAGACCAGGGCCAGGGCCGCGCTCAAGCAGCACCGCTTCCGGACCGTCAGACGCGAGGCCGACGACGGCGCCGTCACCGTCGCCGCCGAGAAGGGCTACCTGCGCGAGAGCGGGAACCTGCTGTTCCACGCCAGCATCATCTTCGTCCTCGTCGGCGTCGCCGTCGGGAGCCTGTTCAGCTGGTACGGCAACCGGATCCTCTCCGAAGGCGAAGACCAGGCGTTCTGCAACAACCTCCAGCAGTACGACGAGTACGGCCTCGGCGCCTACGTCTCGGAGACCAGCCTGCCCGGCTTCTGCCTCCAGCTCGACGACTTCGAAGCCGAGTTCACCGACGGCGGCCCCACGTCCTACGACGCCGAAGTCACCTACACCGTCGACGGCGACGAGGACGCCTACAACCTGCGCGTCAACCACCCGCTGAACATCGACGGCGCCAACGTCTTCCTCATCGGCCACGGCTACACCGCCGTGGTCACCTACACCGACCGGTACGGCAACAGCGAATCCAGGCACCAGCCGTTCCTGTCCATGGACGCCGCCCTCAACTCCGAGGGCGCCTTCAAGTTCCCCGACGCGAACTTCAACCCCGAGACCGGCGAGGTGGACTCAGGCGCCGAGGTCGGCTTCGACGCGATCCTCGTGCCGACCTACGACGACTCCACGGCGATGCTGCTCGGCAGCGAGCCCGAGCTGAACAACCCCGTCCTGGCCCTGACCGCCTACCGCGGCGACCTCGGCATGGGCGACGGCCTGCCCGAGTCGGTCTACAGCGTCAACGAGGAGCAGGTCGCCTCCGGGGAGCTCGAACAGCTCAACGACGAGGCCGAGGTCATCGGCGTCGGCGACACGATGGAGCTCGACGACGGCTCCACGCTCACCTTCGACGGCGTCGAGCAGTACGCCGTCCTCCAGGTCCGCTACGACCCCGGCGGCCCCATCGTGCTCGTCGGCGCGGTGATCCTCATCGGGGCGCTGCTGCCGGCGTTGACGGTGCGGCGCAGGCGGTACTGGATCCGGTGGAACCCCGACGGCTCCGTCGAGGTCGCCGGCCTCAACCGCAACGACTACGACGGCCTGGAAGAGGAGTGCGACGCCTTGACCGCCGACATCGCGCCCGACTTCCGGCCGCCCAAGCCCAGAACCGACTCCGAAGCATCCATCGGGAGTACGTCATGACCGGAGCTGAAGCGGCGAACGCGCTGTTCGTCGCCACCATCCTCGTCTACGCGTCGGCGATGTTCGCCTACGCGCTCGAATACGCCTTCGACAGGCGCGCCGAGAAGCGCGTCAGCGAGAAGGAACTGGTGGCCGCGGGCAACGCCGTGGTCGACCGGGCCGCCAAGGACCGCGCCTCCGAGCCCGCCGCCGGAGCCCCCATCACCCCGGCCGCCGCGCGCGGCGCCGGACGGCTCGGCCTGGTCCTCACCTACCTCGGCACGGCCGCGCTGGCCGCGTCGATCGTCACCCGCGTGGTCTACACGGGACGGTGGCCGTGGGGCAACATGTTCGAGTACACCGTCGGCGTGGCCCTCGCCGGGATGATCACCTGGCTGGTCCTGGTCTCGTCCAGGCACGTCCCGCGCCGCCTCGGCCTGTTCGCGACCTTCGCGGTGACGATGGTGCTCGGCACCTCGGTGCGGGTCTACACCGAGGCCGGTCCGCTCGTGCCCGCGCTGGACTCGTACTGGATCGTCATCCACGTCACCGCCGCGATCGCCGCCTCGGGCGCGCTCCTCATCGGCTGCGTGTTCGCGATCCTGCACCTGCTCAAGCGCCGCTACGACCGGAACGTCTCGGACGGCAAGGCGATCCGCTTCCCCCTCAACGTGGCCGAGCGCCTGCCGGACGCGACGGCCCTGGAGCGGTTGACGTTCAAGATCCACGTGTTCGCGTTCCCGCTGCTGACCTTCGGGATCTTCGCGGGCGCGGTGTGGGCCCACTTCGCGTGGGGCCGCTACTGGGCCTGGGACCCGAAGGAGGTCTGGGCCTTCATCGCGTGGGTCGTGTACGCGGCCTACCTGCACGCGAGGGTCTCCGGGCGGTCGGCGAAGGCGAACGCGCCGTGGATCGCGATCCTCGGCTACGCGGTCATGCTGTTCAACCTGACCGCCGTGAACCTGGTCTTCGACGGCCTGCACTCCTACGCCGGCGTCTGAGCCGGCCAAGGCACGAGCGAGGGCCGGGAGCCGCGGGGCTCCCGGCCCTTCGCCATGCGCTCGCCCGGGATTCCGCCTCCGCCGGACGGGCCCGGCGCCGCGGGCGGCCCGCACCCGGAAGCCGAGGCCGCTGAGGCACGAACCCTTGGCGGAGCGTAGCGGACCCTATATATAAGGCATATGCGAAGCGGCCCTCGGCAAGGGCCGCTTCGCATATGGTTTCGTCTATGCCTTGGGGCGCGGTCGGCGCCCGCCCCGGTTCATCGGTCGTGGTTCGCGCCCGCGCCCCACGAGGAGTACTGCCGCTGGCGCACCGCGCCGGCCTGCTGCGGCACGGCTCCCCGCCGCACTCCCGGCGCGGCCGAGCGGCGGGCCTTGGCGACGTCCGGCGGCACCGGCGCCACCTCGGACTTCTTGCCGTCCTCGTCGATGGAGATGCCCAGCTGCTCCCGGCGCGAGACGGTCTTCGGCGTCGCGCCCATCAAGGCGAACAGCAGCACGATGATGCACACCGTCGCCACGCCCAGGATCGGCAGGATCAGCATGATCGGGTCGATCCCGTCCACCGCGTTCCGTCCGCGGTCGGTCAGCTCCACCCGCACGCCCGCCATGCCCGTGTAGTGCATGCCGGAGATCGCCGAGGCCATCACGACCGCCGCGGCCATGTGCCACTTCCAGCCGTCCAGGTACATCCCGCACGCCAGCGCCGCCGTGGCCGCCACCACCGCGATCACCACCGCCGCCCAGAAGTAGGTGCGCTCGTGCGTGATCTCGCCGGAGATGTTGATCGCCGCCATGCCCGAGTAGTGCATGAACACCACGCCGAGGCCGGTCAGCGGCCCCGCGATCAGGATCTTCGCGACCGTGTTCCGCTGCCCCATGCCCGCGACGGCCAGTCCGAAGAAGACCGACGCGATCGACACCGCCAGACTCACGAACGTGATCATCGGGTCGTAGGCGATGTCCGACTCGGTCACCCGGAAGCCGATCATCGCCGTGAAGTGCATCATCCAGATCGCCGTGCCGCCCAGCGCGAGCGCCGCCAGCGTGATCCACCGGACCCGCCTCGCCGTGGCCCGCACGGACCCGGACTGCTTGCGCGCCTGCGTCATGCACATCAGCGCCAGCAGCGAACCGGCGAATGCGAACCCGAAACCCATGAAGGGATTGATCCACCCATAGGCGAAGTGATTGAGGTGTTCCATCCGCGGTCTTCCTCCCAAGGTCGACACCCGTAACTGGAATGTTTCACTTTTGCGATCTGCGCGATTCGAAACGTTATACGACTACAGTCTGGTGGCGCTTGCCAGACGGACCGTTGGCTCCGTCCCACCGGCCTCATGCTCGGGGTTCGGCGCTTGCGGCACCCCGAACCCCGGGCCGACGATCGCCACCGTCGCCGACGGCAGGCCGGGCGGCAAGAGCGCCAAGGGATCCACGCCGACGACCGCTCGGCCCGTCGAGCCGCTGGCGCTCGTCGACGCCACCCCGGCGCGGAGCATGCCGACCACGCCCGCGCCGCACACCGGGCCGCCCAGGGCCAGGCGCGGCCAGCCAGCGCGCCCGGTCCCCGTGACGGCCGCTCCGAGGCCGACGGCGAGCACCGCCGGCGTGAAGGAGGCCGCGGTCGGTTTCACGTCGTAGGCGATCCGGGAGCCGACGACGCTGAAGCCGATCATCGCGATGAAGTGCGTCATGGGAGCCACTGGCTTCGCCGATCCCGCCGAACGCCGAGGACGCCGGGCAGGTCCGGCCGGCCGCCGTGGCGGTGCCTCGGGCGCGGCGGGCGGCGGCCGGTCCCGGGAACGACCCGGCCCCGGCGAAGGCGAGGCCCGTCGCCTGGGTGAGCCGGCCGTACGTGAAGTGACGGTGCTCGAGTGCGGCCGACAGGTCGTACGTCTCCATGGGCGTCCTCTTCTCAGTGCGCTGTCTCGATGCGCTCGGAGACCACATTGCCCCATGCCCGACCGGGGCCGTCGGACAAAATGTGCGAATCTCCGATTCCGGGGTGTCCTATCAGAGCGTTCCGCGCCCTCCGCCCGGCTAGCGCACCGAACACCCTACGACAGGGCAGGCCCGGTCGGCCGTGCGGCTCGATTTGCGGTCTGAACAGATGAATACGGCATATGCATGTGTCCGAAATTATGTGGTTTAGACTGGATCGTGTCCGGGAGTCGTCGGTAACGTCGTCGACTTGGGAACTCCAGTACGCCCCTGGATTTCGGAGCCCTCTTTCGTCATGATGGAATCTGCTGGGCTTCACATGCCGACTCCGCCGCGTCCCGGCGGCCGGAAGGCAGCCGGCGCGCGCCGTCGGCCCGAGACAGAACCGGCCCACATGCCCGGCGCCGGTCTGACACAGAGGACCACCCCAGGAGGCTAGACAAGGTGAGCAAGCGCAGCTCGAACCGAGCGGGTTCAGCGGCTCGACGAGGGCCGTTGGGTCTGCCCCGCATCGCCGACATGCGAATCAGGTCCAAACTCGGACTGATCCTCCTGGTGCCGCTCCTCGTCCTCGTGGCCGTCGCGGGTCTTCGCCTCTACGACCTCGCCGACCGCGTATTCGAGTCGGACGACATGGTGAGCCTGGTGGAGTTCAACACCGTCACCGCCGAGCTCCGCTACGAGCTCCAGCGCGAGCGCAGCCTCCTCATCACCCACCTGCGCAGCGGCGGCGGCTACGTCGCCGACATCGACCCGGCGGACTACGACCGCGCGGCGGTCGACGCCCAGGCGACGCGCACCGACGACGCCCTCACCGCCTTCCAGGAGCAGGCCGAGCAGCTGCCGGACATCTCCGAGGACATCACCAACCGCATCGCCGCCGTCGACACCCAGTACGAGGGCCTCCTCGAGATCCGCGCCGCGGCGGAGGAAGACCCCGACACCACCTCGATCGACGCGACCTCCCGCGCCTTCCAGCGCCTGGTCTCCGAGCTGGTGACGATCACCGACGTCTCGGCCCGCATCGTCAACGACCCCGAGATCGCCCGCCAGCTCCAGGCGATCGCCTCGGCCACCATCGTCCTCGAGCAGCTCGAAGAGGAGCGCGCCATCGCCGTCAACGTCGGCGACGGCAACGAGTTCTTCAACAGCACCCGCTGGAAGAGCTTCGTCGGCTTCGCCGAGCTGCGCGTCCAGGCCGAGGCCGAGTTCAAGACCATCGCCAGCCGCGACGAGCAGCTCGCCTTCTTCTACCGCCCCGGCGGTCTGAGCACCCCCGAGGCGCAGGCCGCGCTCGACTTCGAGGACGTGACGGTCAACGCGGGCACGACCACCCCGCTCACGGTCAACGCCGAGATCATCGCCGCCTACGACGCGATCCTCGACAACGGCCTGAACTACATCGACGAGGAGTCCAACGAGGTCCTCGAGCAGGCCCGCTCCGACCGGGACGCGCAGATCTTCCAGCTGCTGCTGGAGGCCGTCCTCATCCTCGCCGCCTTCGTCGTCGCGACCGTGATCGCCCTCGTCATCGCCCGCAACATGAACCACGGCCTGCGTCGGCTCCGCGAGGGCGCGCTCGACGTCGCCCACGTCAGCCTGCCCCAGGCGGTGGCGCAGATGCGCGACGCCGAGACCATCGCGGGCCGGTCCCCGGACGAGGTGGCCGCCGAGACCGGCGCGGTCATCGACATCGACCAGCGCGACGAGATCGGCAACGTCGCCCACTCGTTCAACATCGTCCACACCGAGGCGATCCGCATCGCCGCCGAGCAGGCGGCCCTGCGCGCCAACGTCTCCCAGATGTTCATCAACCTCGCCCGCCGCTCCCAGAACCTGGTCGACCGGCTCATCGGCCACCTCGAC
Organism: Glycomyces tenuis DSM 44171; assembly: GCF_000427885.1. Classification (GTDB taxonomy): domain Bacteria; phylum Actinomycetota; class Actinomycetes; order Mycobacteriales; family Micromonosporaceae; genus Glycomyces; species Glycomyces tenuis. The sequence goes on along the minus strand of NZ_ATYW01000005.1, from coordinate 82,592 downwards.
CACCTCGAGCGCGGCGAGGAGAACCCCGACCGCCTGGCCGAGCTGTTCCAGCTCGACCACCTGGCGACCCGCATGCGCCGCAACGACGAGAACCTCCTGGTCCTCGCCGGTGCGGACTCCACCCGCCAGGAGCGGCACCCGGCCCCCATCGGCGACATCCTCCAGGCCGCCCAGTCCGAGGTCGAGCAGTACACCCGCATCGAGTTCGGCCGCCTCGAGTCCGACCGGGAGATCAAGCCCGCGGCGGTCAACGACCTGGTCCACCTGATCGCCGAGCTGATGGACAACGCCACCGCGTTCTCCCCGCCCGAGTCGGGGGTCCTGGTCGAGGCCGAGCAGATGCGCACCGCCGACAGCCCCATGGGCGCCATCCGGGTCCGCATCGCCGACGCCGGCATCGGCATGCCCGAGGCCCAGATCGAGGAGATCAACCGGCAGCTGTCCGAGTCGGCCGACGTCATCGACCTGGCCTCCTCGCGCATGATGGGCCTGGTCGTGGTCGCGCGCCTGGCCAAGCGCCACAACGTCCGCGTCGAGCTGCGTCCCGGCGAGCAGCGCGGCACCGTCGCCGAGGTCGTCCTCGGCGAGTCGGTCCTGTCCGAGCCGAGGCTGCCCGAGCGTTCCCGGCCCGACGGCGGCGAGCCGCCGGTCCTCGGCGAGTCCGGCCCGCGCGGCGAGCTCATGTCGGGCATGGGCCCGGACACCGGCGCCCTGCCGCGCGTCCCCGAGAGCCCCGCCGGGCTGTTCGACACCGTCGCCCCGCCGAGCCCCCAGTCCCCGCCGCAGCAGCACAGCGCGCCGCCCCCCTCCTTCCGGCCCAGCGAGCCGTCGGCGCCGCCGCGGCAGCCGAGCCACGCCGAGCCGCTCACCGGCGAGCACGCCGTCCAGGATCCCGAGCCGGGCTTCATGTTCCGGCCCGGCGGGCTGGCCGACGAGCGCCGCGCCAACGGCAAGGTGATGGAAGTCACCGGCGAGATCGTCTCCTCGGAGCACGTCGCGCTGCCGAAGATCCAACTCGAGGCCGCCCCGCAGGCCGAAGAGCCCGCGCCTCCGTCGTGGCCGGAGACCGCCGCGGGCTCGGGCACCGAGGCGCCGCGCAAGTCGATGCGGTCCGACCGGGTCTCGGCACTCGACGCGACGACGGAGCTGCCGATCTTCCGCGAGGTCGAGTCGGCCTGGTTCAAGGCGGTCACGCCCGCCCCGAAGGCCGTCGACGACGCGCCGAAGGTGACGCCGGAGCCCGAACCGAGCTACGGTGAGGACGCAGAAGAGGCCGAGCCCACCGCCCCCGCATGGGAAGCGGCCTCGCAGTCCTCTCCGCAGCCCACGGAAGGCGCGAACATGCACTACTCGCCCCCGACAGCCGAGGAGCCCGAGCCCGCGCGTCGGCCGGCGGCCGAGACCCACAGCCCGGCCGAGTCCGGACTGGAGCGCCGCCGCCTCCAGACCGAGCCGGACGCCGACTCCTCCTCCTACGCCTGGCGGACCGCCGCCGACGACGGCTGGAGCCGAGTCGACAACGCCTTCGCCGAGACCTCCGACGAGACCACCTCGGCGGGACTCCCCAAACGCCGCCCGATGGAACGCCTCGTCCCCGGCGGCGTGGAGGAATCACAGGAGACTGTCAGCGCGCAGAAGCGCAACCCCGAAGGCATTCGGGGACTGCTGTCGGCCTATCACCGTGGGGTGCAGCGAGGACGTGGCAATGACGGTAACTGAGTCGCTGAGCTACAACACGGCAGACGCTAAGGAGCGCAAACGATGAGCACTGGTGGAACTTCGGTCCAGGACTTGGGCTGGCTGCTGGCGGGCTTCGCCGAGCGCGTGCCCGGAGTGGCGCACGCCGTCGCGGTCAGCGCCGACGGTCTGCTGCTGGCGTCCTCACGGGACCTGCCGCGGGACCGGGCCGACCAGTTGTCGGCCGTCACCTCGGGTCTGGTGAGCCTCACTCAGGGGGCCTCGCGCTGCTTCGAAGGCGGCGCGGTGCTCCAGACGGTCGTCGAGATGGACCACGGATTCCTGTTCCTGATGTCCATCAGCGACGGATCCTCGTTCGCCGTACTGGCCTCGAAGAACTGCGATGTGGGCCAGGTCGGTTACGAGATGGCTCTGCTCGTGGACAGGGTCGGCCAGGCCCTGACCCCGTCGGCGCGCAGCTGACGGGCCGCGTGCCCCGCGCGCGGTTCCGCCCGGCGGCCGGCCCCGGCCGCGGACGGGTTTGGCGCGCGAGGCTCCGGCACGGTAGGCTCCACTTGCGGTTAGCAGCGCGAGTGGGACGAACTGAACAACCCCTCCGTCGTCCCCCCAGGCGACGGAACCGCTGTCGCCCCAGGCGGCGGTTTACGGAAAACTGACATGGCTGTCGATCGCCGGACTGTGGGATCCGGCGGCGGCGGTTGGAGGTGGATAATGGTCCTCGGTGGTGATGAGCCGACCGGCTCACTCGTCAGGCCGTATGCGGTCACGCGCGGCCGCACGCGACCCCAATTGGAGATCGCCCTTGAAGCGCTGGTCGAGACCACCGCACGCGGACGCTCGGGGCAGTTCCTCGGCGGACGCGAGCAGAAGGTGATCGTCGATCTCTGCGGTGGCAGGCTGCAGTCGCTGGCGGAGATCGCCGCCCGCATGGAAGTGCCCTTGGGCGTGGCGCGCGTGCTGGTCGCCGACATGGCGGCCGATGGCTTGTTGGCAGTGCACGAACCGACTGGATTCAGCGACGATCCCGGTGCCGATGAATCGGTCGGAACCGAACTCCTCGAGCGCGTTCTCAGTGGACTCAGGAGGCTTTAGACCCTAATGAACTCACCCGCAGACACCTCTCGCGTGACCTCTGCCAAGATCGTCATCGCCGGCGGCTTCGGCGTCGGCAAGACGACCTTGGTCGGTTCGGTCTCCGAGATCACTCCGTTGACGACCGAGGCGATCATGACCTCTGCCTCCGAAGGCGTCGACGACAACAACCTCGTGCCCGACAAGGCCACGACGACCGTGGCGATGGACTTCGGCCGCATCACGATCGACCAGGACCTGATCCTCTACCTGTTCGGCACGCCCGGCCAGACCAGGTTCTGGTTCATGTGGGACGAGCTGGTCCGCGGCGCGATCGGCGCCATCGTCCTGGTCGACACGCGCCGCCTGGCGGACTGCTTCTCGGTCATCGACTTCTTCGAGCACCGCAAGCTTCCGTACCTGGTGGCCGTCAACTGCTTCGACGGCAAGCAGCTGCACGACCTCCAGGACATCCGCGACGCGCTCCAGGTCTCCCAGGACGTGCCGCTGATGTACACCGACGCGCGCAACCGCGAGTCCACCAAGCAAGTCCTGATCAAGCTCGTCGAGTACGTCCTGTCGATGCGCCGCACCCGCACCGTCGGTGTCGGTTAGCGACGCAGCCGGGTAGAGACCCGGCCCGGGTGAGCCCACGGCTCCCGGCCTCCTGGGCCGAGCACTGACCCGGACCGGCGGACGAGAACAGGCGGCAAGTCTAGGCTGACCCGACCCACCTGGACCGATGTCGAAGGCCCCGAGGCGAAGCCTCGGGGCCTTCGACGCATGCTCGCTAGACGACCTTCGGGATCGACCCGGTGTTCGTCAGGGCCTCGTTCAGCAGCGGCCCCACCTGCATCGTGAACTGGCCCAGCTCGTAGCCCAGCTGCTCGCGGTCACACCGGGACACCGCGAGGAGCGTCAGGCAGATCTGGGGGCCCACCGGGGCGGCCAGGAGGACGCCCTCGGCCATCTCGACGATGACCTGCTGGGTGGGGCCGTGGTTCATCGCCCGGCCGGCGCCCTCGCCCATCGACAGCAGCCCCGAGCCGATGCCGGCCAGCTGGTCGGCGCGTTCCTTGGGGAGCCCTGAGGAGACCGCCAGGGGCAGCCCGTCCACGCTCACCAGCACGGCGTGCGAGAGCCCCGGGGTGCGGGCCACGAGCGAGCCCAGCAGCATGCTGAGCGAGCGCTCGTAGACGCCGAGGTTCGCGCTCATCGGCTCGCCATCCTCTCAGCCTGGCGGGACGCCATCGTGGCGCGCGGGCCGCCGCGGGCCCGCCCCCAGCCCTTGAAGTAGCCGGAGGTGTTCTGCGCCAGCAGCTCCGGGTCGCGCTCGATCGGCTCGTCGAAGCGGCCGACGTCGTCGGCGACCACGGAGCCGGGCACCAGGTTCGCCTGCGGTTTGCGCTTGGGCAGGCCGGAGGCGGTGGTGGCCTCCTCGGCTTCGGGGGCCTCGGTGACGTGGCGGGCGGTGCGCCAGCCGTCGTCGCCGGGCAGGCTCCAGCTCTCCGGTTCGGGCTCTTCGCTCTCGGGGCGTTTGAACCAGGCGCTCTTGGCCTGGCCGAAGATGAGCAGGCCGTCGTCGTCGCCGGCGAGGCTCGCGAGGTCCGACAGGTCTTCGAAGGTCTCCTCCTTGGGCTGCCACGGGTGGCGGCGTCCTTCGAGGACCGGTTCGGACTGGGGGAGTTCGGCGGGCTCTGAGCGGCGGCGCCGGATGCTGCGCGTCGTCGAGCCGTCGTGCTCGACGGGCGGCTCGTCTGGAAGGACCTGCGTGGCCTCGAGGTCGGGTTGGACGATGGAGTGGAGCTGCGAGGCCGGGTCGAGGGCGCGCAGGCTCTCGCGGTCGGGGAGGTCGCCGGGGAGCCGCACTGTTCGATGGGTGTCGGTCCGGTGGGTGTCGACCAGGCGGGTCTCGGCCTGCTGGGGCTCGACCTCCGGGGGCTCCGCGGAGCGCCTCCTGCGCCTGCTCTCGGTGCGTTCGAGCGCCGGGGCGGCCTGGACCTCGGGTCGGGGCCGTTTGGCCTGGAGGAGCCCGATCAGGCCTTCCAGTGAGCGGTCCCAGGCGGAGACGGCCTCGGCGGTGGAGGACACGGACGGCGCGACCGAGGGGTCGTCGCCGCCGCCGATCTCGCGGATCGCCTCGGTCAGGGCTCCGGCCATCGCCGCCACCTGGCCGGGGTCGGCCACGGTCGCCAGGTCGGCGGCCAGTTCCTCGGTGGAGATCGACTGGAGCGCGCCGGGCTGGGGCAGGCGGGTGAGGATCGCGACGGCGTTGGCCTCGCTCGGGTCGTCCCAGGCGGCCAGGGCCGCGGGGAAGACGGCGCGGAGCAGGCAGGTGAGGGCCTCGGCGGCGTCGTGGCGGGCGCGGGAGGCGGCCGAGACGGTGTCGAGGATGGGGCGCAGGGAGGCGACCTCGCTGCGAGGGGCGAAGGGTTGGGCGCATTGGATCTCGCCGGTGGCCAGGCCGCGGGCGAGGGCGATGGCGTCGTCGAGGGCGTCTTTGGAGCGGGCGGCGGGGCTGGAGGCCTGGACGACGAGGTGTCCGGCGGCGGCGGCGAACTCGGCGAGCTGGCCGACCTCGCCGTCGACGGCGATGGAGAGCGGGGAGCCTTGGGTCTGGCGGGCGAGCAGGCCGGCGAATCGGACCCAGCCGCGCGGATCGTCGCCGAAGGTGTCGGCGGCGAGCAGGCCGCCTCCGGCGACGACGAGGGCGACGGCGCACATGGTGTCGCTGTGGCCCGACGGGGTCCCGTCGGACTGCTGGTCCGTGGTGATGCCGCAGAAAACTTGCACCCGCAGAGCTCCTCTCGTAGGGCGAGTCCGCGCGGACACCAACCCTGTCGGCGTGGACTTTCGCCCGGCCCGTTTATAAGTCCGTTATCAGTTTTGCGCAGAATACTCTGATCCGCAAGCCGGAGGCGAGTGCGGGTCATCATAGGAATTGCGGGTATAGCACGCAAAACCGTCAGGCGGCGGGCTTATGGATTTGTGCGAGTCCTTTATGGAATTACTGAGTGATGTCGAGTCGTGACCGGATCGGCACCGTGGCTCGCTCGGCGCCTCGAAGGGGTCGGAGGAGGAGTCGGGGGAGGGGTGGCGCCGCTACTCGGCCTCACCGCGCCAGTCCACGGCACCGTTGATCTTGGCGATGACGCCCCGCCAGGCGATCGCCGCCTGCTCGGCGCCGGTCTTGCGGAGGCGGCGCTTGGCGAGCATGCCTCGCATCCCGCCGTCCACAATGACGCGGAAGGCCTCGTCCATGTCGTCCAAGGGGGAACCGGGCGCGAGCGCGCTGACGACCGACTCGAGACGCAGTGCATAGCCGAGGTCGCGGCCGATCTCGGCGGCCTTGATGAGCAGCTCGGGCTCCCACGAGTCGTGACCGCCGCGCAGATTCGCGGTCACCAGGTCCAATTCATAAGTGTCGTCTTCGTCACATGCAATGGCGCTGGTGGAAATGCGTTTCTGGAGGTCGGCGTATTCCTCGATGACCGCCAGATCGTTGTCGTCCGACTCCTTGACGTAGCGCACCAGTGACTCGGTGTCGCGGAACAGCAGTAGTTTTCCCTTGCGGGTGAGGAAGAGCGGGACCTCCTCGGGGACGGCGTCGAGCGCGTCGAGTTCTTCCTCCTCGTCGAGGAAGTCCGATTCGGGCGGCGCCTCGTGGTCCTCGTCCTCGGGGTTCTCGGCGACGTCGGGCTGCGCTTCGCGCTCGGGCCGCTCCTTGAGCTCGACGACCTCTTCCTCCTGCTCGGCGTCCTCGGCGGGGCCCGAGGCGGGAGCTGCGGGGAGGGTGTCGGACATGCGGTAGGCGCGCAGGGTGTACCCCGAGTCCTTGCCCAGGTGGATCTCCACCGGGTCGACACTGGTCTCGTTCCAGAGCTTGTCGGCCTCGGCGCTCCGGGCCCGATCGTCGGATGCGGCTGCCATGTCGCGTTCCTCCCGTAGTCGTCGGCTGTGCAACAGCCTACGACCACAGCTCACGCGTGTCGGAAGCCGCCCCTGGGGGCCGCTCTCGCGCCGGACGGCCGACGGCGCGAGAGCGGTGCCGCGCGGTGCCTCAACAGGCGGAGTCCGCGATCACCGTCGGATCGAAGAACTCGTTGGTGTAGCAGCCGTCGCTGAAGTAGCCCTTGTTGCCGACCGCGATGACGCGGATGCCGCTCAACTCGCCGTCCGGGCCTCCGAACTGCGGCACCGACAGGTAAAAGAGGTGCTCGCCTTGCGCCACCTGTCGGCGAGCGAACCGCTCTATACCGTTTCGCATCGCCTGATTGGTCCCCCAGAAGCAGGTGACCAGGTTGCCGAGATCGGCCTCGGTGCTGCCGTACCCACCGAGCTCCCTGGCGACCAGGTGACAGCGGTGGTAGATGACGGATTTCGATTCGGCGGCCAGACCGCTTTCGTCCTTGGGCCAGTCCCACAGGACGAATTGGCCTGCGGGCGTGCCCTTCCGCAGCGGTTTGCACAGATATGCGGAGGCGAAGACCGCTTTCGGGCCGTCGTGATAATTCGGGCTGCTGGCGGGTTCGTCGGTTTTGACGCCGCCGTCGGTGTAGGTCGGTGTGCAGTCGCGCTCGGGATCGCGCCAGTTGATCGCGGTGATCTGATCGTCCGGGCTCAGCGTGACGAGGTTCTTGGCGGCCAGCTCGGTGAGGACCGGCTTTTCGAGCCCCATGCCGTTGAGCCGTTCGATGATCTCCTGCGTGCTCGGCGCCGAGGCCAGAGCGCACAGGGAGGAGAGCGGCCACTGGTGAGTGCCGGTGCCGTTGACCAGGGTGAGACTTTCGAAGGCGGGGTCGCCGCCGTCGCAGATGAGACCGGTCGCCGGTTGCAGCCACGCCTCCAGCTCGGGACTCGTCGCCGTCCACAGGCTTCGGTCGGTGCGCGGTATGACCAGCCGTGCGTACACGGTGCAGCCCTCGGCCTGTTCGGCGGCGTTCGCGATCGCCCGGGCGATGCCGGCGGCCGGATCCGCATCCGGTACGGCGGTGATGCCGGTGCATCTGGTCGGCTGCTCTTCGGGGTAGTCGCTGACGACCACCGCGTCCATCGGGGCCGCCGCCTCGGCCGGGATCTCGGCCGGAAGATCGGTCGGGAGGTAGGTGAGCGACACGGTCGGGGCGGCCGGGTTCGCCAGCTCTTCGACCGCGGTGGTGATGCCCGGCAGGTAGGCGGGGAGCTCGACCGGGTCGACGCTCGCCAGCTGCTGCGAGACCGCGCCCCACGAGGTGAAGCGGTCACCGGCGGCGGCGAGGCGCTGGACGAGCGGGATCTCGGAGTAGTTCCCGTGCGCGGGGTCCGCCTCCACGGCCTGTTCGGCCGCCGTCAGCGTGTCGTCGACGGGAGTCTCGGCGTCGAGCATCCGGTGCATGGCCTCGACCATCGTGGTCTTCGCGGCTTCGGCGAGCGGGGCCAGCACCCGGTCGAGCGCGGGCTGCTGCTCCGGGCCGCCGAGCTTCTCGACCAGCGAGTTGTACCGCTCCGGAGTGGAACCGCCGATCTCGGGCGAGTAGATCGAGACCAGCACCTGCGCGGTCCCGGTGCTCGTCTGGCCGGGGGCGGGCGTTGGCGCCGGGTTGGGGATGCTCTTGGTCGGCGTGGTCTCCGACTTGCCGGGATCGATGGGGCCGAGCACGTCGGTCACCGGGGACAGTCCGGGGATGACGCTCATGGTGACCTGCGCGGTGCCCGGCCCGTCGCCGACGTTGGTGACGGTCGCCGAGACCGGGCAGGTCGGCGTCGTGCAGTACGGGGCGTTGATGACGGCGGTGAACTCGGGCGCGGTCACGGGGAAGTCGGTGAGCGGCGGCAGCGGCTGCGCCTCGGCGGGGGCCTCGGTGGCCTCGGTCGAGCCGGGATCGGCGTTCTGGCCGTTGAACGTGCGGCCGGTCTCCTCCCGGACGCGCTGCTTGACCTCTTGACCGCCGGGTATGACGTCCTTGAGCACGATGTTGCCGAGGTCGGTGGCGACGGCCTGCGCGCGAACGGTGTCGACCGGTTCGCCGTCCCAGATCGAGGGGGCGGCCTCCTCGGTCTCGCCGGTGGCGTCCGGCGCGGCGGCGGTGTGGAACAGCTCGGAGTCGAGCGGGCCCGACAGGGACAGCAGCTCGCTCGGGTGGGCGTCCGTGCGGACCAGGGTCCAGTCCCGCCATGTCGTCGCGACCACCGGCACGCCTTGGGACATGGTCATGTCCGCGTCGACGGTCCCTTGCTCGCCGATCGCTCGTATGAGCTCCGCCAGGGACGTCGGGTCGAATTCGGCGGCCGGGTCGATCGGCAGCGCCGTCCCGGCGTCCGGCTGCACCCACTGGTCTTTGACGGCTCCGGACTGGGAGGGCGCTCGACGCTGCCACCAGGCCTCGTCGCCCAGGACCGCGGACCCGTCGGGCGTGGTGTGGACGGTGGCGGCGCCGGCGAACTGGTCGAGCACGGTGCCGGTGGCGTGGCCGTCGTCGGTGATGGTGAACCGCCCGGTGGACTCCGTGCCGTCGGGCGCGGTGTAGGTGTAGCTCAGTTCGATCGCCGGGGCGCCGGCGATGGCGGCGGCCGGGTCGCTGGAGAGCTCGCCGACGTCCGGCTGCGACGACACGACGACGAAGACGGCCGCGACCGCGGCGACGGTGACGATGGTCGTGTAGGCGGCCCAGAACCAGAGCCGTCCCCGCGAGCGGGCGGCGGTGGGCGGCGGGACCGGTCGGGGCCACTGGGGAGCAGGCCACTGGGAAGCCGCGAGCGGCCACGGCCCGGCACCGGGTCCGGATCCGCCGGGATCGCCAGGGCCGCCGGAGCCGCCTGAATGACCGGGGTCGCCGGGTCCGCCGGGATTGCCTGGGCTGCCAGTGCCGTGATCGGGGGTGTCCACAGGAACGTCCTTCCGGGAGCGTCGAATCGTTCACGACGATGTTGAACAGCCCGGTCATGGAACCATCCCTGCTCGGTCACCGACTCGGTACAGGCATGCCGCAGCCGTCCCGCCGGCCTGCCCGCCGCCCTCGCTCTTCCGTCGGTCGACACCGAGGCGCTGATACGAACTTCCGGACCGCTGTAACATCCGGACCGACAGCAACCCCGTCGCAGGAAGAGGGAGCGATGCCGAGCACTACGCCTGAGCAGCGCGAACAGCTCAAGGCATTCGCAACCGGTGACATCGACCGAGCGCAAGAGCTCAGCGATGCCCTCCCGGATCGGGACTGGGGCGGCTACCGCCTGCTTCACGCAGCCCTCTTCGCCGTGCTGCTGGACGACCACTTCCGAGGAGACCTCACGCCGCAGTCCATCGCGGCGTTCGTGGACAGGATCCGCCGTGACTACAAAGCGGCCGGTATCTCGTTCGACTCCTGGACCGTCGAAGGCGTCCTCCGGGCGACCGCCGGAGAGGAGCACCTCTTCGAGCGCTTCTCAAGTGAGGACGTCCTGTCCACTCAGGCGATCGTGGTCGGAAGGCTGACCAGCTACGACCCGAACATCTCAGGCAACATCGACGCGTTCCTCGACGCCGCCGAAGCGCTCGTCGCCAAATGGGAGCAGGGAGACCGGTAGCCCGAAGGCCCGGGGCCCGGCTCGTGGCCGGGCGGCCTCCTAGTAGCCGCCTCCGACGCCGGCGGCCATCCCCGCCGGGTGCCACACCGTCTTGTACTCCACCCAGCGGCGCACCCGGTCCAGCGAGGAGCCGCCCGCGCCGGGGCGGCGCACCACCTTGAGCGTCCCGGCCGCCGCGGCCTCCAGTTCGGCCGCGAGCGCCTCGTCCCCGACGCCGCCGAGGTCGACGCCGTTGACGTCGGCGTGGCTCGCCAGGTGCGGCGCGATCTCGGCGACCTTGCCGCTCAAGAGGTTCACCACCCCGCCGGGCAGGTCCGAGGTCGCCAGGACCTCGGCGAAGCTCATCGCGGGCAGCGGCCGGTCCTCGCTGGCGACGACCACCGCGGTGTTGCCGGTCGCGACGACCGGGGCGACCGCCTCGACGAGGCCCAGCAGCGGGTCGTCCTGCGGGGCGACGACGGCGACGACGCCGAGCGGCTCGGGCTTGGTGTGGTTGAAGTATGGCCCGGCCACCGGGTTCGCGCCGCCGAGCACCGAGGCGACCTTGTCGGTCCAGCCCGCGTAGTGCACGAGGCGGTCGACCGCCGCCTCGACGGTGCCGAGCGCCGCGTGCGGCTCGGCGCCGGTGGCCTCGGCCAGCTCCTCGGCGAACTGCCCGGCCCGGCCCTCCAGCATCTCGGCGGCCCGGTAGAGGATCTGCCCCCGCAGGTAGGCGGTCTGGCCCGCCCACGGCCGCTGCGCCTTGCGGGCGGCGGCGACGGCGTCGCGGGCGTCCTTGCGGCTGGCCAGGGCCGCGTTCGCCAGCTCGGCGCCGTCCGGACCGGTCACGGCGTAGCTCCTTCCGGATTCCGAACGGGGGAACTTCCCGCCCACGTACAGCTTGTAGGTCTTCTTGACGCGCAGGCGCGCGGGAGCGGCGGCGCGCTTGGACCCGGTGCGCTTCGGCTTGCTCTGCTCAGACATTCAGGTACGCCTCCAGCCCCTGGCGGCCGCCCTCGCGGCCGTAACCGGACTCCTTCAGGCCGCCGAAGGGGCTGGCCGCATCGAACCGATTGAACGTGTTGGCCCACACCACGCCCGCGCGCAGCCGCTCGGCCGTCCACAGGATCTTCGAGCCCTGCTCGGTCCACACCCCGGCCGACAGGCCGTACGGAGTGTTGTTGGCCTTGGCGATCGCCTCGTCGGGGGTGCGGAAGGTCAGCACCGACAGCACCGGCCCGAAGATCTCCTCGCGGGCGATGCGCATCGACTGCTGGACACCGGTGAAGACGGTGGGCCGGAACCAGAAGCCGCGCTCGGGCAGCTCGCACTCCGGCTGCCAGGCCTCGGCGCCGTCGGCCGCGCCGGTCTCGGCGAGCGCCTCGATGCGCGTCAGCTGCTCGGCGGAGTTGATCGCGCCGACGTCGGTGTTCTTGTCGAGCGGGTCGCCCACGCGCAGCGTCGCCACGCGGTCCTTGAGGCGCTCCAGGACGTCCTCGGCGATCGACTCCTGCACCAGCAGACGCGAACCGGCGCAGCACACGTGCCCCTGGTTGAAGAAGATGCCGTTGACGACACCCTCGACGGCCTGGTCGATCGGCGCGTCGTCGTAGACGATGTTGGCGGCCTTGCCGCCCAGCTCCAGCGTGAGCCGCTTCTTCGAGCCGGCGACGGCCTTCGCGATGGAGCGGCCCACGGCCGTCGAACCGGTGAAGGCGATCTTGTCCACAGGGCTGTGGACGAGCGCTGCTCCGGTGGCGCCCGCGCCGGGCAGGATGTTCACCACGCCCGGCGGCAGCTCGGCCTCCTGGCACAGCTCGGCGAACATGAGCGCGGTCAGCGGCGTGGTCTCGGCGGGCTTGAGGACCGTCGTGTTGCCGCAGGCGAGCGCCGGGGCGATCTTCCAGGCGAGCATGAGCAGCGGGAAGTTCCACGGGATGACCTGCCCGACCACGCCCAGCGGCCGCGGATCGGGACCGAGCCCGGCGTAGTCGAGCTTGTCGGCCCACCCGGCGTGGTAGAAGAAGTGCTGGGCCGCGGTCGGGACGTCGAAGTCGCGGGTCTCCTTGATCGGCTTGCCGTTGTCGATCGACTCGGCGACGGCGAACTCCCGCGAGCGCTCCTGGAGGAGCCGGGCGATGCGGAACAGGTACTTGCCGCGCTCGGCGCCGCTCATCGGCCCCCACACGGTCTCGAAGGCGCGGCGGGCCGCGGCGACGGCCGAGGCCACGTCGGCCTCGCCCGCCTCGGCGACCGTGAACAGGGTCTCCTCGGTGGCGGGGTTGACGGATTTGAACGTCGATCCGTCCTCGGCGTCGACGAACTTCCCGTCCACGAACAGGCCGTAGTGCTCCCGGATGTCGGGCCGGACCGCCTCGGGGGCCGGCGAGTACTCGAACATCGTCAATCCACCGTCACATAGTCGGGACCGGAGTAGTGGCCGGTCGTGAGCTTCTGGCGCTGCATGAGCAGGTCGTTGAGCAGGCTGGAGGCGCCGAAGCGGAACCAGTGCGGCGAGAGCCAGTCCTCGCCGAGGACCTCGTTGACGCACACCAGGTACTTGATCGCGTCCTTGGTGGTGCGGATGCCGCCCGCCGGTTTGACGCCGACCTGGACGCCGGTGGCGGCGCGGAAGTCGCGCACGGCCTGCATCATCAGCAGCGTGACCGGCAGGGTGGCGTTCACGCCGACCTTGCCGGTGGAGGTCTTGATGAAGTCGGCGCCCGCGTGCATCGCCAGGTGCGAGGCGCGGCGGACGTTGTCGTAGGTGACCAGCTCGCCGGTCTCGAGGATGACCTTGAGGCGGGCCTCGCCGCAGGCGGCCTTGACGGCCCTGATCTCGTCGAAGACCCGCTCCAGGTCCCCGGCGAGGAAGGCGCCGCGGTTGACGACCATGTCGACCTCGTCGGCCCCGGCGGCGACGGCCGCCTCGGTGTCGGCGAGTCTGACGTCGAGCGGGACCTGCCCGGCGGGGAAGCCGGTGGCGACGGAGGCGACCTTGACGCCCGAGCCCTTGAGGGCCTCGGCCGCGGTGGCGGCCATCGCCGGGTAGACGCACACCGCCGCGACCGGCGGGGCGTCGCCGTCGGGACGGACCGCCTTGGCGCACAGCGTCCGGACCTTGCCCGGCGTGTCCGCGCCTTCGAGGGTGGTGAGGTCGATCATGCCGATGGCCAGGTCGATCGCGTGCGCCTTCGACTCCTTCTTGATCGAGCGGGTGCCCAGGCCGGCCGCTCGCGCCTCGAGGCCGACGGCGTCCACGCCCGGCAGGGAGCGCGCGAACGCGACGGCCTCGGCGCCGCTCAGAATTGATCCCATGACCCGATCACTCATAACCCCATGATATCCGTCCCCGCGATTCGCGTCGCCTTCGTGTGCCGACCAGCTCACATTAGCTCGGAGGCCCGGCCGTTAAGGTTGGGAACCGTGGATGTACAGATCGTCGAGCACCCGCTCGTCGCCGCGAGGCTCACCGCCATGCGCGACGAGCGGTCCGACTCCCCCCGGTTCAGGGCCGCGCTGCACGAGCTCACCAGCATGCTCGTCTACGAGGCCACCCGCGACGTCGCCGTCGCCGAGTACGCGATCCGCACTCCGGTGGCCCCCGCGAAGGGCTACAGGCTGGCCAATCCGCCGGTGCTGGTGCCGGTGCTGCGAGCGGGCCTCGGCATGGCCGACGCGGCGCTGGCGATGATCCCGGACGCCTCGATGGGCTTCGTCGGGCTCGCCCGCGACGAGGAGACCCACGAGCCGTACGCCTACATGGAGTCGCTGCCCGACGACCTGTCCGAGCGGCACGTGATCGTGCTCGACCCGATGGTCGCCACCGGCGGCTCGCTGCTGCGCTGCTGCGAGATGATCGCCTCGCGGGCCTGCACCGACATCACCGTGGTGTGCGTGCTCGCCGCCCCCGAGGGCATCGAGCGGCTGAGCGCCTCTGGCATAACGATGCGCATGACCACCGCCGCGGTCGACCCCGGCCTGAACGAGAGCGCCTACATCGTCCCCGGCCTCGGCGACGCCGGAGACCGCCAATTCGGCGCCTATCGCCGCTTCTGAGCAGACGGCGCGGGGGCGGGCGTCCGCCCCCGCGCCGTTCCGATCAGTCCGATCGCGGCCATTCCGCGAGGTCATTGATGTCGAACCCGAAGATCTCCTCCAGGCTGTCGGCATTCGGAACTACGGACCGCCATTCCCGCACCTGGTCGAGGTCCCCGCAGCCCTTGATGTAGCGCCAGCCCCTGTCGGTGGCCCCGAGTCGCCGGGCCATGAGCTGCAGGTCCAAGAGCTCCTGCTCCGCGTACAGCCGAGCCTCCTCCTCGGTTCCTCTGGAGCTGAGCCGGAAGCCTTCGAGGAAGCCGTCCGTCCAATCCGCCTGCCAGATCCTGTCCCCCATGCAGCCATCCACTCGGGAACGGGGGGAAGTTCGGGCAGGTCGTTCAGTTCGGTGGACAGGTCGGCACCTATATCCGTGGCGTAGGCCTTGTCCAGCAGCCGTTCCAGCCGCTCCAGATCCTCGCAGAGGTTGACGCGTCGCCGCTGCTCTGAAGTGGTCGCCACCGAACGGGCGTCGAGACCTTCGAGCAGCCGTTTCCTGGTGCGCTTGAGGTCGCTTTTCCGTTGGAGGCTCTGGTAATAGAGCTCGTGGTAGGGATACCCGCCCATCAGCGGAAGACGTCGACGCCGGAGGCGGCGGTGACTGCATTGGCAAGCCACGTCTCGAGCTGGTCGAGGTCCTCGCAGGATTCGATCCGCTCGCGCTGCACGGGCGTTACTCCCAGGGAGCGTTTGCTGAGCACCACCAGCAATGACTTCCGGGCCTCCCGCAGGCTGCCCTCGTTACGGCCCTCTTCACGGAGGCTGTCCGCCCAGACCGAGTGGTACTTGTACGGGGTCTTCGCCATGATCGTCTCCAAGATCTTCGCGGAATCGCCCTGCAACGCCTTCAAGACGATATTGAGGCGGCGTCCCGCTTCCTCCTCTTTGATTCTAGATTTGCCATCAGCGGTGATCGGTTGACAGCGGGGCTAACTCGTTCGTATGAGGAAAAGTGATGGCAAATCGGCAAAATATGCGAGCAGTCACATTCACGTGAAAGAAACGGGCCGAGCGCTAACGCGCTCGGCCCGTTTCGGTGTTCGTGTGCTAGTGCGGGACGCCCAGGAGGCCCGCCACCTCCGCTCTCAATGCCGCCAGGGACGCCCTTGCGCGTTCCCTCGCCGCTTCCAGATCGTCCCCGGCGTCTTCTCGGACCTCCAGGTAGGCCTTCAGCTTCGGCTCGGTGCCGCTCGGGCGGGCCACGACCCTGGCGTTCGCAGTACTGATCGTGACCACGTCGGCGTCCGGCAGCCGGTCGACCCACTCGGTCACCGGCTCGTCCAGCAGCTCCGCGGGTCGCGTGGCCCGCAGGCGCTTCATGCACGCGTCGATCTCGCTCAAGTCCTCCACGCGGATCGAGAGCTGCCCCGTCTCGTACACCCCGAACTCCTCGGCCAGCTCGTCGAGGCGGTCGGCCAGCGTCGACAGCTTCGCCGCCTGCCCCGCCGCGATCTCCGACACCACCAGCGCCGCCGAGATCCCGTCCTTGTCGCGCAGGAACTCCGGCGCCACGCAGTAGCCCAAGGCCTCCTCGAAGGCGAACGCCAGATCCGCCCCGGCTCTCGCCAGCCATTTGAAGCCGGTGAGGGTCTCCTCGTAGCCGAAGCCGCGCGCCTTGCACATGGCCTGCAACTGCGTCGTGGAGACGATCGTCGTCGCGTACGTCCCACTGTGGCCCTTGCGCATCCAGTGGTCGGCCAGCAGCACGCCCACTTCGTTGCCGGTCAGCTGCCGCCACGTGCCGTCGCCGGTCGGCACGGCCACCGAGCAGCGGTCGGCGTCCGGGTCGAGCGCGATCGCCACGTCAGCGCCCTCCTCGGCTGCGAGGGCCTTCAACAGGTCGATCGCGCCGGGCTCCTCGGGGTTCGGGAAGGCCACCGTCGGGAAGTCCGGGTCCGGCTCGGCCTGCTCGCCCACCAGCACCGGCGCCCGGAAACCGGCCCTCTCCATGGCCCGCACCAGCGTCCGCCCGCCCACGCCGTGCATCGGCGTGGCGACCGACGCGAGGCGCTTCGGGTCGTCCGGGTCCACCACGGAGGCGACCGCGGCCAGGTACTGCTCGACGATGTCCTCGCCGAGGACCTCGCCGTCGTCGCCGAGCGGGATCTCCGAGAGCGGCCCGAGCGAGGCGATCGCGGCCTCGATCTCGGTGTCGGCGGGCGGCACGATCTGCGCGCCCGCCCCGAGCTCGCCGCCCAGAGCCCGCCCCAGGTAGACCTTGTAGCCGTTGTCCTGCGGCGGGTTGTGGCTGGCGGTCACCTGCACCGCCGCGGCGGCCGCGAGCCTGGTCACCGCGAACGCGGTCACCGGCGTCGGCAGCGGCCCCGGCATGACCAGGGCGACGCGCCCCGAGCCGGTGACGACGCGCGCGGTCTCGACGGCGAACTCGCGGCTGCGGTGCCGCGCGTCGTAGCCGACGACGACCGGGCCCGGTTCGCCCTTCGCGTCGAGCCAGCGCACGAGCCCCGCCGCGGCGGCGCGGACCACCGCCCGGTTCATGCCGTTCGGGCCCGCCCGCAAGGGGCCCCGCAGCCCGGCGGTGCCGAAGCGGAGCCGGCCGGCGAAGCGGTCGGCCAGTTCGGCCTCGGACGCGGGGAGCGCGTCGAGCAGCCGGTAGAGCTCGTCGCGGTCGCTCTTGTCGGGGTCGTCGGTGATCCAGGTGAGCGCCTCGGCGCGCAGCGCGTCGAGATCGCCGGTCAGTTCACGTGTCTGCGAGGACTCCATGCCGAAATCCTCGCACACCCGGTGCGCCCGGGGCGCCTGTTGCGCACGGTGCGGCATCACCCGGTCTGGAACGACCGCATCGCCTCGTCGTAGACCTGCTGCGACAGCTCCCAGGAGTCGGCGGGCCCGGCGATGAAGACGCCGAAGGCGGTCCCGTCCCCGGCGTCCACGATGGCCCAGATGGAGTGCCGCTCGGCGCCCGATTCGATGTCGGTGCCGGTGTACTCGAGGACGGCGCCGCTCATCCCGCCGAACTCGACGTCTTCGAGCCGCAGCTGCTCGAGGTCGGTGGTGTCGTCCAGGCCGTTCTCGTAGAAGTCGGCGAGGTAGCCCTCGGGGTCGCCCGCGCCGCGGTCGGAGCCGGAGTAGAACCGCACCCACTGGGTGTCGTCCTCGGTGTTGAAGTAGGTGACGAAGTCGTCCTGCGCCAAGCCTTCGCCCCATGTGGACGGATAGTTGACGCTGAAGCCGTCGCCCTCGTGGGCCGCGGTCTCGAAGCTCGGCTCGGTGCTCGTGTCCTCGCCGCCGCCCTCGTCGGGGGCGCCGCTCTCGGCGGGCGCCTCCTCGGTGGCCTGGCCGGGGTCCTCGGCGGCGGTGCCGCCGTCGTCGCCGCCGAACTGCCAGCGGTACACCAGGTAGCCCAGTCCGAGGACGACGACCAGGCACACCGCCGCGATCGCGATCTTCTTGCCGGTGCCGGTGCCGCCGGTGCCGGGCCGCTCCCGCGGGGCCTCCTCGGGCTCGCGCGCGGGCGGCCGCGGCCGCTCCGGCGAGGCGACCTCCCGGTAGCCGCTGGTCGGCTCGTTGATGCGCGGCGGCGCGCTCCCGGCGGGCATGGGACCGGTGTTGCCCGCGAGAGGCCCGGCGAGCAGCCCGGCCAGCTCCTGGCGGACCTGCGCGAGCGGGTACCGCTGCTGCGGCTCCTTGGCGAGCATCCCGCCGAGCAGCGCCGTGAGCGGCCCGGCGTGGCGGGGGCTCTCGGGCGGGTCTTGGACGACGGCGCGCATCGTCGAGACCGCGTCGCCGCGGTCGAACGGCGGGCGGCCCTCGACGGCCGCGTACAGCGTCACGCCGAGGCTGAAGACGTCGCTGGCCGGCTCGGCCGGCTGCCCCACGGCCCGCTCGGGCGCGATGTAGTGGGCCGAGCCGAGGACCTTGCCGGGCGTGGTGCCGCCGGAGGCCTGGTTCATCTGGGCCGCGCCGAAGTCGGACAGGACGCAGCGGCCGTCGACGGAGATGAGGACGTTGCCGGGCTTGACGTCGCGGTGGATGATCCCCGCCTCGTGCGCGGCCTGGAGCGCGCCGACTAGGGCCAGGCCGATCTTCGCGGCGACGCGCGGCGGCAGCGGCCCGTCGGCGGTGAGGATCTCGGCGAGGCTGCGGGCCTGGAGCAGCTCCATGACGATCCACGGCAGCCCGCCGTGCTCGACGACGTCGAAGACGCGGATGACCGAGGGGTGGGACAGCGTGGCGGCGATCTGCGCCTCGCGCCTGGACCGCTCGATGAGCTGCTCGCGCTCGCCCGGCGGCAGGTCCGGCGGCAGGAACACCTCTTTGAGCGCGACCTCGCGCCGCAGCACCGTGTCGTCGGCCCGCCACACCGAGCCGTTGCCGCCCTTGCCGACGAGGTCGATGAGCCGGTACCGGTCGCCGACCGTGTCGCCGGGGGAGGCGTGGTGGCCGCCGGGGCTGTTGTAGCCGAAGGACGACTGGGCCTGGCGGCCGTAGTCGTCCTCGCCGACGGCGAAGCTCTGCCCGTAGTTGCCGTGACCGCCGCTGTCGCCGCCGTAGGAGCGCTGCTGTCGGTAGGCGCCCGAGCCGCCGCCGTACGGGTCCCGGTTGTAGGAGCCGCCGTCGTGGGAAGCACTGCTGTGGGAAGCGCTGTCGTAGGCGGCGTTGTCGACGAAGCGGCCGCCGGGGGAGCGGTGCGGCTCTGACGGGGCCGCGCCGTATGATGAGTCGGCGTCGCCCGAGACGCCATAGGCCTCAGCGGGATCAGGGGAGTACCGCCGGGGCGGCACGCGCCCGGAGCGGGGGTCCTCCCAAGCATTGGGACCGCCGCGTCCGTAGTCTGCTGAATACGTCATTCGGCAACTCCTCGCGAGGGCTCTTCACTAGTTTGCCGTGTCGTCGCCACGGTCCGCATGCCGGGCCCTCACTCGGTGCGCCCTGTTCACGAAATCGAGCCTCCCGCGCCGCTCCCCGAGCCATTAGGATCGGTGGGATGCAGCCGCCCACGCAAGGCCGCGGCGGAGTCGAGATCCGACCCGTCTACGGCCCCGAAGACCTCGACGCCGACCTGCCCGAACGGCTCGGCGAGCCCGGATCGTTCCCGTACACCCGCGGCATCCACCCCACCATGTACACCTCCCGGCCCTGGACGATGCGCCAGTACGCCGGCTTCGCCACCGCCGCCGAGTCCAACCGGCGCTACCGGGACCTCCTCGCCCACGGCACCACCGGGCTGAGCGTCGCCTTCGACCTGCCGACGCAGATGGGCTACGACTCCGACGCCCCCGAGGCCGCCGGGGAGGTCGGCAAGGTCGGCGTCGCGATCGACTCGCTCGATGACATGCGGGCCCTGTTCGACGGCATCCCGCTCGGCGAGGTCTCCACCTCGATGACCATCAACGCCCCCGCCGCGGTCCTGCTGCTGCTCTACCAGCTCGTCGCCGAGGAGCAGGGCGTCGACCCCGCCGAGCTGCGCGGCACGGTCCAGAACGACATCCTCAAGGAGTACATCGCGCGCGGCACCTACATCTTCCCGCCCGCGCCGAGCCTGCGCCTGGTCAGCGACACCTTCGCGTACTGCGCCGCCGAGCTGCCGCGGTGGAACACGATCTCGATCTCCGGCTACCACATGGCCGAGGCCGGGGCCACCCCCGCGCAGGAGCTCGCGTTCACCCTCGCCGACGGCATCGAGTACGTGAACTGCGCGCTCGCCGCCGGTCTGGACGTCGACGCCTTCGCCCCCCGCCTGTCGTTCTTCTTCGTGGCCCGCTCGGCGATCCTCACCGAGGTCGCCAAGTTCCGCGCCGCCCGCCGCCTGTGGGCCCGCATCATGCGCGAGCGCTTCGGCGCGTCCGACCCGCGCTCGCTCAAGCTCCGCTTCCACACCCAGACCGCCGGTGTCGAGCTCACCGCGCAGCAGCCCGAGGTCAACCTGGCCCGGGTCACCGTCCAGGCGCTCGCCGCCGTCATGGGCGGCACCCAGTCGCTGCACACCAACGCCTACGACGAGGCCATCGCCCTGCCCACCGACGCCTCTGCCAGGCTCGCGCTGCGCACCCAGCAGGTCATCGCCGCCGAGACCGACCTGTGCGAGACCGTCGACCCCTTCGCCGGCTCCTACGCGGTCGAGGCGCTCACCGACCGGATCGAGGCCGAGGCCGAGAGCCTCATCGACGCGGTGTTCGCGCACGGCTCGGCGACCGAGGCGATCGAGGCCGGCTTCCAGAAGGGCGAGATCGAGCGCAGCGCCTACGAGACGGCCAAGCGCATCGACTCCGGCGAGCAGATCGTCGTCGGCGTCAACGCCTACACCGCGAACGGCGGCGACGCCCCCTACAAGCCGCTCAAGGTCGACCCCGCGATCGAGGCCGCCCAGGTCGAGCGGCTCCGCGCCCGCCGGGCCGCCCGCGACGCCGCGGCCGTGGAGGCGGCGCTGGCCGCGCTGCGCGATGCGGCCCGGGGCGCGGACAACGTCCTCCACCCTCTGAAAGCCGCGCTCGCCGCGGGCGCCACGGTCGGTGAGGTATGCGGAACACTGGCGGAGGAATGGGGTCGATACGTCCCCGCCGACAGTTTGTAGTCCCATTGTCACTGAATGGCGGAAGCGCACAATCTGTCTGATGACGCCATTGCGAACAGGGTAAATACTGGTCGAGGGCGCGCTGCGGCGGACAAGTGGCGCGCATCCGGTCATTGAAATTCGGATCAGAGCCCGTAACTTTTGGTCTCGGCAAGCGTTATGCACCACAACGGCGTCCTCGGACGTACGGTCAGCAGCTGGCGCGCCACCATGCGCGCAGTCATCGATCACGCTGAGTGCCAATATGTTTCGTTTCCGCGGCGAGCGGTGTGCCACGCCTATGCGGATCGGTGCGGCGGCGTCGCTCAACCCGGCGTCCGCCGCGACGGAGAGCGATCGGGTTTAAGCTTGCCCAATCGGTCTCCTTTGGCGCTGATTCACTGATGCGAATTGAGAGGCGCGAAGGAATGTACACGCTCACTGCGGAGAATGTCGTCGAAATGGGAACAGCCACCAAATCCAATGAGGCCCAACTGTCCGGTGCGAAGTCGCCCGAGCCCCGCCTCCTGGTACCCGCTGCGCTGCCCGCGCTCGGCGCTTCACCTGGTCCCACCGCATCGGAGCCGCCCGCCATGCCAACATCGCTGCCCGAATTCCTCGACGACTGGCTGGACGCCCACTACGACGACCTCGTCGCCGACCGCCGCCACATCCACGCCAACCCGCGCCTGTCGCGGCACGAGCAGGACACCGCCGACTACGTCGCCGCGCGCCTGGCCACCGGTGGGCTCAAGCCGCAACTCATCCCCGACGGCACCGGCCTGACCTGCGACATCGGCGACGGCGACCGGGTCATCGCGGTCCGCGCCGACATGGACGCCCTGCCGATCCACGACCCGAAGGACGTCCCGTACCGCTCGACCGTCGACGGGGTGTGCCACGCCTGCGGCCACGACGCCCACACCGCGATCCTCATCGGCGTCGGCCGCGTCCTCGGCGAGCTGTCCGCGCGCGGCGAGCTCCCCGGCCGCTTCCGGCTGGTCTTCCAGCCCTCGGAGGAGCAGTTCCCCTCGGGCGCGCCCACCATGATCAAGCACGGCGCGCTCACCGACGTCGCCGCGATCTTCGCCCTCCACTGCGACCCGCAGTTCACCGCCGGGCAGATCGGCGTGCGCAACGGCCCCCTCACCGCCGCCTGCGACGTCATGGAGATCCGCATGCGCGGGCGCGGCGGCCACACCTCCCGGCCGCACCTGACCACCGACATCATCAACGCGATGGGCCGCGTCATCGTCGACATGCCCGCCCTGGTCGGGCGCCGCATCGACCCCAGGCAGGCCGTCGCGATCGTCTTCGGCGCCGTCCAGGCCGGTGAGGCCGCCAACGCGATCCCCGAAGAGGCCCTTGCGCGCGCCACCATCCGCATGCAGGGCCGCGAGACCTGGCAGATGATCCCCGACCTCGTCCAGGAGATCACCCGCTCGGTCGCCCGCTCGGCGGGCGTCGAATGCGAGATCGACTACCGGCGGGGCGTCCCGCCAGTGGTCAACGACCGGCTCGCCTCGGCGATGTTCGCCGGGGCCACCGCCGCCGCGCTCGGCGAGCAGGCCGTCGCCGAGGCCCCCATGTCGATGGGCGGCGAGGACTTCGCCTACTACCTCGAGCAGGTCCCCGGCGCGATGGCCCGCCTCGGCGTCGGCCGCCCCGGCGTGGCGTGCGACATCCACCAGGGCAACTTCGACATCGACGAGACCGCGCTGGCCCACGGCGTGCGCGTCATGGTCCACACCGCGCTCGCCGCGGCCGCCAGCCCGGCGTTCTGAGACGGAAGCGGAGGCGGCGGGAACCCGCCGCCTCCTTCACCTCACGTCATTCCGCGGTCGGGCGCTTGCGCAGCTCCTCCACGTAGTCCTGCGGCGCGCCCGCCGACTCGGCGGCGCGCATGATCTCGTCGAGGTACCACTGGCTCGGCATGCCGCCCTCGAAGCCTTCGAAGACGTAGAGCCACACCGGGCGGTTCGCCTCCAGCGTCACCGCCTGCAAGTGCATCTTCCGGTACAGCCCCGAGTTGAAGCCCTCCAGCTCGTCGAGCACCGCGCGGTCGGCCGGGTCGAGGTCGTAGAGCGCGACGAACACGCGCTCACCGGGGGCCTCCACCACCGTCGCCACCGCCGACTCCCACCCGAGGTCGGCGCCCGCGAAGGTCAGACGCCAGCCTTCGAGCCAGCCCGTCCCCACCAGCGGCGAACGCGGGCACGTCGCCCGCATGCGGGCGGGGTCTAGATTCGAGCCATAGGCGGCATAGAGATGCACGACTCGAAGATACCCTGGAACCTGCCCGCACAGCGGCATCCCCGACACCGAAAGGCGCAACAGTGGCACGAGTAGCGATCATCGGAGGCGGTCCCGCCGGATACGAGGCCGCTCTCGTGGCGTCCCAGCTCGGCGCCGAGGTCACCCTCATCGAGGCCACCGGCACCGGAGGCGCGTGCGTCCTGTCCGACTGCGTGCCCTCGAAGACCTTCATCGCGGCCTCCAACGTGCTCACCGAGATCCACGAGAGCGCCGCGATGGGCGTCGGCGCCGTCGACACCACCATCGACGCCAAGGCCGTCAACGGCCGCGTCCGCCGCCTCGCCACCCAGCAGTCCGCCGACATCGCCGAGAAGGTCGTCGCCGCCGGGGTCGACATCGTCTACGGCCACGGCGCGCTGCGCGTCGACCAGCAGTACAACTACGTCCACGAGCTGCGCGTCACCCCGCTCGAGGGCGAGGCCTACGACATGGACTGCGACATCGTCCTGCTGTGCACCGGCGCCACGCCGCGCACGCTGCCGTCCGCGCCGGTCGACGGCGAGCGCATCCTGTCCTGGCGCCAGCTCTACGACCTCGACGAGCTGCCCGAGCACCTCGTCGTCGTCGGCTCCGGCGTCACCGGCGCCGAGTTCGCCTCCGCCTACCTCGCCATGGGCTCAGAGGTCACCCTCATCTCCTCGCGGGACCGCGTCATGCCCCATGAGGACGCCGACGCCGCCGAGACCGTCGGCAAGGTCTTCCGCAAGCGGGGCATGGACATCCGCAACCACTCCCGGGCCGCGGCGGCCCGCCGCACCGAGACCGGCGTCGAAGTCGAGCTCGACGACGGCACCGTCGTCACCGGCAGCCACGCGCTCATCTGCGTCGGCTCCATCCCCAACTCCGGCGAGCTCGGCCTCGGCGAATACGGCGTCACCGTCGACGAGCGCGGCTTCATCCCCGTCGACAAGGTCTCGCGCACCAACGTCCCCGGCGTCTACGCCGCGGGCGACGTCACCGGCGTCCACGCCCTCGCCTCCGTCGCGGCCATGCAGGGCCGCATCGCGATCTGGCACGCGCTCGGTGAGGCCGTGCGGCCCCTCAAGCTCGCCAACGTCGCCGCGAACGTCTTCACCGACCCGGAGCTGGCCTCGGTGGGCGTCAGCCAGTCCGACGTCGACGCGGGCAAGGCCGACTGCCGGGTGGTGCTGCTGCCGCTGTCGTCCAACCCGCGGGCCAAGATGGTCGACCGCACCGAGGGCTTCGTGAAGCTGTTCGCGTGGAACTCCTCGGGGATCGTCGCCGGGGGCGTCGTCGTCGCCTCCCGCGCCTCCGAGCTCATCACGCCGATCGCGCTGGCCGTCGAGCAGCGCCTCACCGTCGAGCAGCTCGCCCGGACCCTGACGATCTACCCCTCGCTGTCGGGCTCGATCGCCGAGGCCGCCCGCCAGCTCATGGAGTACTGAGCGCGGGAGAGGCCCGCGGGGCCCCTCCCGCGAGCGTCTACTCGAAGGTCTCGACGCGCAGGTGGCGCAGCAGGTGGACGTCGTTGGCGCCGCCGGTGGAGGAGGCGAAGCCGAACTTGAACGTCTCGGGCGCCTCGGTCGGCATGGTGGTCTCCAGGACCCGCTGCCAGCCTTCGCCGTCCTGGAAGTCGATGTCGACCGTGACCTCGGGCAGAGGGTCGTCGGTGATCTTCAGCTTCACGAGCTGCTTGGACTCCTCGAGCGTGTCCGCGTTCAGCTCCTCGGGGAAGTCGGTGCCCCACAGCGTGTCGGTGCCTTCGGTGCCGATCTGCTCGTCGGTGGCGGTGGTGGCGAGCAGGCAGTAGCCCTCGGTGCCCGAACCGGGCCCGCGGAGCACCACGTTGTCGGGCGCGCGGTTGAAGTCGTCCCGCAGGTGCTCGGGCGCCCGCTGGTCGGCCGGGCACCCGTTGCCGCGGCCTTCGGTGTCGGCCGAGAAGTTGCCCCAGGCGTCCAGGCCGAGCCCGAGGTAGGCGCCCTCGACGCCGGGCCGGTCGTCGAACTGGGCGTAGCCGAGGCTGCCGCCGTAGGCGCCGACCTCGTCCAGTTCGGTCTCGCCGTCGACGATGAAGAACGAGATGCCGTCGGCGCCGGTGCCGCCGTACTGGTACTGGGCGAAGTGGACCTCGATGCCGCCCCTGTTGCGCAGGGCCTCGTCGTAGACGACGGCGCCGGTCTCGTACTCGCCGGTGTCGGTCAGCTGCAGGTAGCCGGGCTCCTCGCCGAACTCTGGCACCGGGCCGCCGCGTTCGTCCTCGCAGGAGCCGAAGCCGTTCTGTCCGGCCGCTTCGGTGGCGGCGGTCAGGCAGGCGCCGAGGGAGACGAAGCCCTCCTCGACCTCGGCGCCGTTGAACTGCTCAGCGATCAGCAGGGTCTTGGTCTCCGCCGCGCTCTGGGACTGCGCGGCGGCGGGGAAGGCGGCCAGGCCTGCCGCGATCGCCATCGAGCCCGCGCCGAACATGGCTGTGCGTTTCACGTGTACTCCTTCTCATCCGGTGACACGAAGCGCCGGCCGCGAAGCGGCCGGGCACGGTCGGTCGGCGCGCCGAACGGCGCGCCGACCACGGAATGAAGCTATATGAGAACTTTGAGTGATGTTCTGGCTTCGTTCAAGCGGACTGTCGCATATCGGCGCTCATGCGTCCCTGCGGCGCATCGACCACCAGGCGCCGAGCAGCGCCGCCGCCGTCCACAGCACCAGGATCCCGATCCCGGTCCAGGCGCCGTAGTCGCGACCGAACTGCGGGTCGCCCGGCACCGTCATGCGCATGACGACCATCCCGACCTGGTCGGGCATGTACTGCGCCACCGGTTTGATCGCGTCGACGTTCCCCAGGCCCTGCGAGGACAGGAACAGGACCGGCAGCAGGACCGACAGCGTGACCACGGTGCTGCGCAGCATGACCGTGAGGGCCGCCGTGAACACGCTCAGCAGGGTGAGGTGGATCCACCCGCCCAGCAGCGCCTCGATCGTCCACCATTCGGTCAGCGGCGCCGCCGCATCGCCGATCGAGACCCGGACGAGAGCGAACACCGCCGCCTCCACGATGAGCGCCGCGGCCGCGATGGTCAGGCCGAGCGCCGTCATCTTCGCGGCGAGCAGCCTGCCGCGCGAGGGCACGGCCGCCAGCGAGGCCCGGATCGTGCCCGTCGAGAACTCCGAGCCCACGGTCGTGACCGCGAACGTGACGAGCACGAGCTGCGCGGTCAGGAGTCCGAAGAAGACCGGCAGGAGCGCGTCGTCCGCCGGGCCGCCCGGGTCGAACGACCTGGCGATCAACCAGCTCAGCCCGAGCGCGACGGCCGCGAACAGGCCCAGGGTGATCGCCGTGGAGCGGACCGAGCGGACCTTCACCCATTCGGCGGCGACCGCCGATCCCAACGCGCTCATCGGCCCTCACCGGCCTGGAACTCGACCGAAGCGCCCGTCAGACGCATGAACGCCTCCTCCAGTGTCGAGCCGCTGTTCGCGGCGATGAACTCCTCGGTGGACGTGTCCGCCAGCAGGCGCCCCCGGCCGATCACCACCAGGTGCTCGGCCGTCAACGCCATCTCGGCCATGAGGTGGCTCGAGACGAGCACCGTGCGGCCCTCGGCCGCGAGGCGCTTGACCAGGTTCCTGATCCAGATCACGCCCTCGGGATCGAGCCCGTTCACCGGCTCGTCGAGGATGAGCACGCCCGGATCGCCCAGCAGCGCCGCCGCCACGCCGAGCCGCTGGCGCATGCCCAGCGAGAACGCGCGCGGGGCCTTCCCGGCGACGTCGGCCAGGCCGGTCTCGGCGAGGACCTCGCGGACCCGCGATGTCGGCAGGCCGTTCGTCTTCGCCAGCCACAGCAGATGGTTGAAGGCGCTGCGGGACGGATGCACCGCCTCGGCCTCCAGCAGCGCGCCCACCCGCGTCAGCGGGCGCTCCAGCTCGGCGTACGGCCTCCCGTCGATCAGGGCCGTGCCGCTCGTCGGCCGGTCCAGGCCCAGGATCAGGCGGATGGTCGTGGACTTCCCGGCGCCGTTGGGCCCCAGGAAGCCGGTCACGCGGCCCGGTTCGACCGTGAACGACAGGCCGTCCACCGCCACCTTCCCGCGGTACCGCTTCGTCAGCTCGTGTACTTCGATCACGCTGCCACCGTAAGAAAACAGGCGGCCGGGCGACAGTCGCCGAACGTCGCCGATCGATGCGACGAAAGATGACCCGTACGCTGAGCGGTATGACTACCCTCCTCGTCTGGCTGGCGGTGGGCATCGCACTGTGGCAGCTGCATCGGCGCACCGCGCGCGAGCGCGAGGCGGCCGTCCAGCGCGAGCGGCTCCGCATCGCCCGCGACATGCACGACCACCTCGGCCGCAGGCTCGGCCTCGCCGCCGTCCAGGCGGGGGCGCTCGAAGTCGCCGCGGGCGACCCCGAGACCAGGGCGGCCGCGCGCCGCTTCGGCGACGCCGTCCGGGACGCGGTCGACGACCTGCACGGACTGGTGGGCATGCTCAGGGACGAATCGCCCGGGCCCGCGCGGGACCTGACCGGCGTGGCCGCGCTCGTCGGCGACGCCGAAAGGGCCGGGACCGAGGTCGAGCTGGTCCAGCGCGGGACGCCGACCGTGCTGCCGCCCATGGCGGACCGCGCGGCCTACGCGGTCGTGGAGGAAGGGCTCGCCAACGCGGCCAAGCACGCGCCCGGAACGCCGGTGACGGTCTCGATCACCTGGGAGGACGACGCGCTCCTCGTAGGCGTGTCCAACCCTGTGCCGGACCCGCTCGCCGAGCCGGTCGGCGGCGAGGCCGGGCCCTCCGGCGGCTTCGGCCTGGCCGGCCTGGGCGAGCGGCTCGCCTCGGCCGGCGGCCTCCTCGACGTCCGGACCGCGGACGGCCGCTTCCAGCTCAGCGCCATGCTCCCGGTGACCGAGTCGCGGCGGTCCCGAGGCGCGGTGCTGGCCGGGGTCGTCACGCTCGTCGTCCTGCTCGGGATCATCCCGGTGAGCGCCGTCACGGGAGCGCAGCCGTGATCCGAGTCCTGGTCGCCGACGACGAACCGCTCGTCGTCGAGGGCATCCGCACCGTCCTCGAATCGGCCGGGGACATCACCGTGGCCGCGACCGCCCACGACGGCCGCGAGGCGCTCGCCGCCGCCGACGGCGTCGACGTGGCGCTCCTCGACCTCAACATGCCGGGGCTCGGCGGCCTCGACGTCCTCGAACGCCTCGGCGGCACCCGCGCGCTCGTCCTGACCTCCTTCGGCGACCAGGACAACGTGCTCGCGGCCGTCGAGCACGGCGCGGCCGGGTTCCTGCTGAAGACCTGCGCGCCGGAGGAGCTCATCCGCGCCGTCCGAGCCGTCCACGACGGCGAGGCCTACCTGTCCCCGGCGGTCACCAGACTCATCCTCGGCATCGTCGCGCCCCGGTCCGTGCCGAGAAGGCGCGACGCCGTCGAGCGGCTCTCACGCCTGGCCGTCCGCGAACGCGAGGTCCTCGACCTGCTCGCCGAGGGCATCCCGAACGCCGAGATCGCGCGCCGCGCCCACATGAGCGAGGCCACCGTCAAGACCTACGTCAGCCGCATCCTCGCCAAGCTCGGATGCGACAACCGCGTCCAGGCCGCCCTCCTCGCCCGCGACGCCCGCGCTTAACCAGCCGCTCGGCACCGGCGCGCCCTCGGTGTACCCGGCCGCGGACTGCACGCCGACGGCCGCGCGCTCGTGGAACTCGGCCAGGTTCGTCGCGCCCGCGTACGTCGCCGCCGAGCGCACCCCCGCCACGATCGAGTCGAGCAGGTCCTCCACGCCGGGCCGCTTCGGGTCCAGGTACATCCGGCCGCTCGAGATGCCCTCCTCGAACAGCGTCTTGCGGGCCTGCTCGAACGCCGAGTCCGAGGAGCTGCGCGCCTTCACCGCCCGCGCCGAGGCCATCCCGAAGCTCTCCTTGTACGGCCTGCCGTCCGCGTCGTAGTGCATGTCGCCGGGCGACTCGTGCGTCCCGGCGAACCAGGAGCCGATCATGACGTTCGAGGCGCCCGCCGCCAGCGCCAGCGCCACGTCGCGCGGATGCCGCACGCCGCCGTCGGCCCACACGTGCCTGCCGAAGCGCCGCGCCGTCGCCGCGCACTCCAGCACCGCCGAGAACTGCGGCCTGCCCACGCCGGTCATCATCCGCGTGGTGCACATCGCGCCGGGGCCGACGCCGACCTTCACGATGTCGGCGCCCGCGTCGACCAGGTCCGTCGTCCCCTCGGCGGTGACCACGTTCCCGGCCGCGATCGGCACGTCCGGCGCGGCCTTGCGGGCCAGCTTGAGCGCGTCCAGCATCTTCTCCTGGTGGCCGTGCGCGGTGTCGACCACGATCAGGTCCGCCCCGGCCTCGACCAGCGCGGTGGTCTTGCCGGTGACGTCGCCGTTGATGCCGATGGCGACCGCCAGGCGCAGGCGCCCGGACGCGTCGGTGTTCGGCGTGTACAGCGTGTTGCGCAGCGCCCCCGGTTTCGTCAGGACCCCGTGGAGGCGCCCGGTGTCGTCGAGGACGGGCGCGAGCTTGACCTTGGCGTCCTCCATGATCTGGAAGGCGTCGGCGTCGCTGACGCCCTGCGGGAGCGTGACGAGGCGGTCGGAGGCGACCTGCTCGAGCTGGGTGAAGCGGTCGACGCCGCGGCAGTCGGCCTCGGTGACCACGCCGAGCGGCCGGTACTCGGAGTCGACGACGATGACCGCGCCGTGCGCCCGCTTGGGGAACAGCGCGATGGCCTCGGCGACGGTCGCGGTCGGCGGCAGCGTCAGGGCGGTGTCGCAGTCGAGCGGGCGGGACTTGACCTTGGCGATGACGTCGGCGACGACGTCGACCGGGATGTCCTGGGGGATGACCGCGAGCCCGCCGCGGCGGGCCAGCGTCTCGGCCATCCGGCGGCCCGAGACGGCCGTCATGTTCGCCGCGATGATCGGGACGGCGTTGCCGGTGCCGTCGGCGGTCGCCAGGTCCACGTCGAGGCGGGAGGTGACCGCCGAGCGGTTGGGGACCATGAAGACGTCCGCGTAGGTGAGGTCGTGTCCGGGCTGGTCGTCGATGAAACGCATGGTGCTGGGCCCCCTAGGTGTGTACGGCTCCGTGTCCGCCGCCGGGCACTGTAACCGGTTCGCACGCCGCCGTCGTAGTGGTTGTGGTGCTACGCACAACGACTTCCATTGTCTCGCGGGAGGGGGGTGAGCGTAAGTCCGTAATCTGACAAATCGGCGCGCCGGCCGAGACGACGTCGCCGATGCCCACTTCCAGGCCCGAGACGGTGCCGGACTTGTGCGCCTCGATCGGCTGCTCCATCTTCATCGCCTCGAGGACCACGATGGTGTCGCCCTTGACGACGCTCTGGCCGTCGGCGACGGCGACCTTGACGATGGTGCCCTGCATCGGCGAGGGGAGGTTGTCCCCGCCGACGGCCGGGCCCGCGTCGGCCTTCTTCTTCGGGCCCCGCTTGCGCGGCTTCGAGGACGCGGCCGGGCTGAGCAGCCCGGCGGGGATCGACACCTCGAGGCGCTTGCCGCCGACCTCGACGACGAGGCTGGTGCGGTCCTCGGCCTCCCCGAGGTCGCCGGCGGCGGCGGCGTCGAACGGCGCGAGCGTGTTGTCCCACTCGGTCTCGATCCAGCGCGTGTGGACCGTGAACTCCTCGGCGAAGGCCGGGTCGTCGATGACGGCCCGGTGGAACGGCAGCACCGTGGCCAGGCCGTCGACCTCCATCTCGGCCAGCGCGCGCCGCGAGCGCCGCAGGGCCTCCTCGCGGGTGGCGCCGGTGACGATGACCTTGGCCAGCAGCGAGTCGAAGTTCCCGTCGATGACGGTGCCCTCCGCGATGCCGGTGTCGACGCGCACGCCCGGCCCGGACGGCAGGGACAGCTTCGTGACGGCGCCGGGGGCGGGCAGGAAGCCGCGGCCAGGGTCCTCGCCGTTGATGCGGAACTCGATGGAGTGGCCCCGCGGCTCGGGGTCCTCGGTGAGGTCGAGGGTCTCGCCGGAGGCGATGCGGAACTGCTCGCGGACCAGGTCGAGCCCGCTGGTCTCCTCGGAGACGGGGTGCTCGACCTGGAGGCGGGTGTTCACCTCGAGGAAGGAGATGGTGCCGTCAGTGCCGACGAGGAACTCGACGGTCCCGGCCCCGTGGTAGTCGGCCTCTCTGCAGATCGCCTTGGCGGCACTGTGGATCGTGGCGCGCTGCTCGTCGGTCAGGAACGGCGCGGGGGCCTCCTCGACGAGCTTCTGGTGGCGCCGCTGGAGGGAGCAGTCGCGGGTGCCGACGACGATGACGTTCCCGTGCGTGTCGGCCAGGACCTGGGCCTCGACGTGGCGGGGGCGGTCGAGGTAGCGCTCGACGAAGCACTCGCCGCGCCCGAAGGCGGCCTCGGCCTCGCGGACGGCCGACTCGAACAGCGCGGGGATCTCATCGCGGTCGCGGGCGACCTTGAGGCCCCTCCCGCCGCCGCCGAAGGCGGCCTTGATCGCCACCGGCAGGCCGTGCTCGTCGGCGAAGCCGAGGATCTCGGCGGCGTCCTTGACCGGCTCCTTGGTGCCGGGCACGAGCGGGACGTCGGCCCGCATGGCCAGGTGGCGGGCGGTGACCTTGTCGCCGAGGTCGCGGATGGACTGCGGGGTGGGGCCGATCCAGGTGATCCCCGCGTCGATGACGGCCTGGGCGAACTCGGCGTTCTCCGAGAGGAAGCCGTAGCCGGGGTGGACGGCGTCGGCCTCCGAGCGCTCGGCGATCCGGATCAGCTTGTCGATCCGCAGGTAGGTGTCGACCGCGGTGGTGCCGTCGAGGGCGAACGCCTCGTCGGCCAGGAGAGTATGGGGGGCGTCGCGGTCGCCGTCGGCGTAGACGGCGACGGACTCGAAGCCGGCGTCGCGGCAGGCCCGGATGACTCTCACTGCGATCTCGCCGCGGTTGGCGATCAATACCTTGCGCACGTCCCGCAGTGTAGTTGCCGAGTCTCCGCGAAAGTGCGGACGCCGTCGGCGACAGCTCGCTCGAACCGGCATAAACCGCCCTTGATTTGGAGGTTCTCTATAACAGTGGTTGTGTATTTTTTAGCGTGATCTATTAAACGATCGTTCAGGACCCGGCTCGTCGAAGACGGAATGCCACAGGGCCGACTCCTCGGCGAACCGCTCGCTGCGGATCGCCTCGCGCCAGTGCGCGGCCTGCTCGGCATCGGGGTCGGGCCTGAGCGCGAGGTCGCCGGACTCGATCCGCCCGGCGGTGTCCTCGCACCACTCGGCGTCGGTGTTCCACAGGTCGGTCTGGCGTTTGAGCAGCGCCCGCGCGTGCGCCGGCAGGAAGCTCGACTCGGCCCCCTCGACGAAGTCCGGCGCCGTCGCGGCCAGCATCATCGTCACCGCTTCGACGCGCTGGTAGAGCACCTCGGCGCGCCGGCGGAGCAGCGCGGCGTTCTCCGTTGGGGTGAGCACCGTCGCGAACGACCAGGCGGTGTGGAAGGGGTCGTCGGCCTGCGCCACGTCCCACAGCTTCTCGCGCACCAGCCGCTGGAACTCGCTTTCGCCTGTCACCGTGATCCGATACGTTGTGCGGGCCGGGCGGTCGTCGACCGACTCGGTGGCGACCACCTCGATCAGGCCGTCGGCGGTGAGCTTCTTGAGCGCGTGGTAGATCGAGCCCGCGCCGATCTCGGAGACCCCCGGCATCCGCCACGAGTCGAGCTCGCGGCGCACGAGGTAGCCGTGGACGGGGCCGAGCCATCTGACCAGGCCCAGGACGAGAAGGCGCGTGCTCCACATAACGCCCATATTATAGCGTTGACTAATCCGCCGATCCCATGGGTACCTGCTTGCGGGCATCGGAGGGCCGCCTTTATAGTCAAACTTGAACAAGGAAAGCGGCCCCCGGTCGCACCGGACACCACCACCCGTGAGGTAGCCATGCTCATCGAGACGAAGGGGCTGAAGAAGGTCTTCAAGTCCCGCGGCAAGGAGGTCGAGGCCGTCCGCGGCGTCGACCTCGCCGTGAAGGAAGGAGAGGTCTTCGGCCTCCTCGGCCCCAACGGGGCCGGCAAGACCACGACGATGCGGATGCTCTCCACCCTCATCGAACCCACCGAGGGCCGGGCCGTCGTCTGCGGCCACGACCTCGCCACCGACTCCGCCGCCGTCCGCCGCGACATCGGCTACGTCGGCCAGGAGGGCGGCACCTGGGGCGAGGTCACCGCCCGCGACGAACTGGTCATGCAGGGCCGCCTCTACGGCATGTCCAAGCGGACCGCCGCGAAGCGCGCCGCCGAGGTCCTCGAGTCCTTCCAGCTCTCCGAGTACGCCGACCGCAACGTCAAGACCTACTCCGGCGGCCAGAAGCGGCGCCTGGACATCGCGCTCGGCATCATGCACGAGCCGAAGCTGCTCTTCCTCGACGAGCCCACCACCGGGCTCGACCCGCAGTCCCGGGCCCACATGTGGGACGAGGTCCGCTCGCTGCGCGAACGGGGCACCGCGATCTTCCTGACCACCCACTACCTCGACGAGGCCGACGCCCTGTGCGACCGGCTCGCGATCATCGACCACGGCGAGGTCGTCGCCGAGGGCACGCCCCTGGCGCTCAAGAAGGAGGTGGCGGGCGACGTCGTGGCCGTCGGCGTGGTCGGCGACGGCGAGAAGGCCCGGACCCTCCTGGGCGAGAAGGACTTCGTCCGCGAGATCGAGTCCGGCGAGCCCGACCCGGCCACCGGCGTCGCGGTGCTGCGCCTCTACGTCGACGAGGGCGCCACCGCCCTGCCGGAGCTGCTGCGCGCCCTCGACGGCGCCGGCATCGCCCCCGCGTCCATCGAGCTGCACCGGCCGAGCCTCGACGACGTGTTCCTGAAGCAGACCGGCCGCTCGCTGCGCGAAGAGGGGAACTGACCGTGAAGATCCTGCGAGACACCTGGCTCGTCTACTCCCGTGCCATGCTGCTCAACCTGAAGCAGCCGGTCTGGCTCATCGTCATGCTGATCCAGCCGATCTACTTCCTGTTCCTGTTCGCGCCGCTGCTGGAGCCCATGGACGGCATGCCCGGCTTCGAAGAGGGCGCGATGGAGACCTTCGTGCCCGGCCTGATCATCATGATGGCCCTGTTCGGGTCCGCCTTCGTCGGCTTTGGCCTCATCGCCGAGCTGCGCCAGGGCGTCATCGAGCGCATGCGGGTCACCCCGGTCAGCCGGATCGCCCTGATGCTCGGCCGCACCCTCGCGGCGGTCACCTCCACGGTGTTCCAGGCCCTCGCCCTGGTGCTGCTGGCGGCCCTGACCGGCAGGCTCGACGTCTACTGGCCCGGCGTGGGGCTCATGCTCCTCATCGTGCTGCTCACCGGCTTCATGCTCGCCGCGGTCTCGCTCGGCCTGGCGATCGTGCTCAAGAGCGAGGACGCGATGGCGCCGACCATCAACACCCTGGTCCAGCCGATCATGCTCATCTCCGGCATCATGCTGCCGATGGTCATGGCCCCGTCCTGGCTCCAGAACGTGGCCGAGTTCAACCCGTTCTACTACGCCGTCGAGGCCGCGCGGGCCCTGTTCAGCGGCGACCTCGGCAGCGACTACGTGTGGCAGGCCACGGCCTTCATCGGCGGTCTGGCGGTGCTGCTGGTGTGGTGGGCGACCAGAAGGTTCGCCCGCGCCGTCGCGTGACGGTCCTGTAGGGAGACCAGGAGACGGCGAACCGCCGCGGGCCGGGCCCGCGGCGGTTCGCTCCGTCTTCAGAGGGTCTCGACGCCGTCGGCGCCGCGCAGGGCGCCCCGGGTGTCGAGGACCGGGGCCCCGGACGGGAGCGCCTCCGGCGTGTACTCGCTGTGGTGGGTCAGCAGGATCACCAGGTCGGCCTTGGCCACGGCCAGCTCGCCCACCCGCTCGACCTCGCGCCCGGCGACGGTCCACGACGAGACGTGCGGGTCGTGGTAGGCCACTTCGGCGCCGGCGTCGATGAGCCTCCTCGCCACCGGCTCGGCCGGCGACTCCCGCTGGTCGGCGATGTCGGGCTTGTAGGTGACGCCCAGCAGCAGCACCCGCGAGCGCGAGAGCGCCAGGCCCTGCTCGTTGAGCCGCGACATCGCCCGCCCGACCACGTACTCGGGCATCCGGTTGTTGATCTCCTGGGCCAGCTCCACGAAGCGGAACGGGTAGCCGAGGGTCCGGACCTTGTAGGACAGGTAGTTCGGGTCGATGGGGATGCAGTGCCCGCCCACGCCCGGGCCCGGGTAGAAGGCCTGGTACCCGAACGGCTTGGTCCGCGCCAGCGCGATCGCGTCCCACAGGTCCACGCCGAGCTCGCGGCAGAAGACGGCCATCTCGTTGACCAGGGCGATGTTGACGTGCCGGTAGGTGTTCTCCAGCAGCTTCGCCATCTCGGCCTCGCGCGTGCCCTTGGCCTCGACGACGGTGTCGACGAAGCGGCCGTACAGCGCGGCGGCCGCGGCGGTGCAGGCCGGGGTGAGGCCGCCGACGACCTTGGGGGTGTTGACGATCCCGTAGACCGGGTTGCCCGGGTCGACGCGCTCGGGGGAGAAGGCGAGGTGGAAGTCCTCGCCGGCCTTGAGGCCCCGCTGCTCGAGGATCGGCGCGACGACCTCCTCTGTGGTGCCCGGGTAGGTGGTCGACTCCAGGACGACGAGGGTGCCGGGCATGAGGTATTCACCGGTGGACTTGGCGGCGGAGGTGACGGCGGCCAGGTCGGGGCCGCCGGACTCGGAGAGCGGGGTCGGCACGCAGATGACGACGGCCTTCGCGCGGGCCTGGACCGAGGCGTCGGTCGAGGCGGTGTAGCCCCGCGCGAGCATGGCCGCGAGGGCCTCGTCGGCGATGTCGTCGATGTGGCTGACCCCGGTGTTCAGGGCGTCGACGACGGCCTGCGAGCGGTCGAGACCGACGACGGTGAGCCCCTTGGCGGTGGCCGCCTGGGCGAGCGGCAGGCCGACATAGCCCTGGCCGACTACGACGAGGTCGATCGGCGCCTGGTTCGCCGGCTCGTTCGATGCCACGGTGGTGTCCTTTGCGGTTCGCGGGGTGTTCGGTGCGGGCGCATCCGGCTTCGAGATTAGCAACAGCGGCGCTCTCTGGCATGTCGAGGGCGAGCGTCGACCGCGGTTAGTCGTCCGTTCAACTTTCTGTCAAGTGGGGGAGATCAAGCGCCTGTCCGAACGGATTGTTCACCTTACGGTCCGCAAGAGTTCACCACTTCCCGCATTCGTTCGGAGTTCCGTTCGAATAACGCGGAATGGGCCGGAGAATCCGTTGTCCACAAGCCAGAACGCGTTTTCCATAATGCGAATTCGACTGCATTGGGCGAGCAGCGACATCGGCCCCGCGGGGCTAGTATCTATTCCATGCCCGTATTGAGCGTCGTCATCCCCGTCTACCACGCCGAGGATTACCTCGCGGGATGCCTCGACACGATCGTGGGCGGCGGCGGAGACCAGCTCGAGATCGTCATCGTCGACGACTGCTCGCCCGACGGGTCGCGGGCCATCGCCGATCGCTACGCCCTGCGAGACGGGCGCGTCCGGGTGGTGTCCACACCGGAGAACGCCGGCTCCGGCCCCGCCCGCAACACCGGCCTGGCCCACGCCACCGGCGACTACGTCTGGTTCGTCGACGCCGACGACGAGCTCAAGCCCGGCGCGGTCGACCGCGTGATCGCCGCCGTCGCCGCCGCCGAGCGCCCCGACGTGGTCCTCGTCCAGCACGAGAAGGTCCGCGACACCGGCGCCGTCGAGACCGGCGAGCTCGTCGAACTCGCCGAGCACAGCCCCGTCGACCTCGACGGCTTCACCCTCGACGAGTGGCCCCAGATCGTCGACTACACCCACACACCGTGGACGAAGGTCTCCCGCCGGGAGTTCCTGACCTCGATCGACCTGGACTTCCCCTCCGGCTGGTACACCGACATCCCCTGGACGTACGGGCTGCTGCGCCGCGCCAAGCGCATGTCGGTGGTCACCGACTGCTGCTACCAGTGGCGCCAGCGGGCCGGATCCTCCATCACGCGCACCCGCGACGACCGGCACTTCGACGTGTTCACCCAGTGGCAGCGCACCTGGGACGACTTCGCGGGCGTCGCCGACCCGGGCGTGCGCGTCGCCCTGTTCAACCACATGGTGTGGCACCTGCTGCTCGTCATCGGCAACACCGAGCGCGTCGAGCCCAGGAAGCGCCGCGAATTCTTCCGCCGCACCTCGGAGCTGTACCGCCGCTACCACCCCGGCCCCGAGGCGTGGCGGCCCGCCCCCGGCGTCACCGGCCTCAAGCAGCGCCTGCTCGCCGCCCGCGCCTACCTCGGATACGAGGCCCTGCGCCAGGTCTGGCGCTTCGGCCAGGGCACCAGGCGCGTCCTGGCGGGCGGCGGCCCGGCCTCACCGGCGCAGCAGGAGGCGCCGCAGCAGCCCGCGGGCCCGCCCGGCCGGTCCCTCGGCGGCCCGGCCGGAGGCGGCGCCGGGCGCTCCTGAGGCCGCCGCGCCCCGGAGCAGGTCCACCATCGTCCCCTCGGTGAGGCGCTCGCCGCCCCAGACCTCGGCGATGTCCACGCCCAGGTGCGCCGCGCGCGCGGCCGCCGCGGTGCGCTCCAGGCGCACCACGCCCTCGGGGAGCTCGACCTCGACCAGGCCGAGCCGCCGCTCGTTCGCGTACTCGATGAGCGCGCCGAGCGCGCCGCGGTACGGCGCCGCCCTGGCGGGCAGCCAGATCCGGTACGGCACCGCCGGGTCGTCCTGGACCTCGGCGACCGTCCGCACCCGCGGCTCGCCCCGGAACGACTCGGCCAGCAGCCGCGCCTCCAGGTCGGGGTCGTCGAGCGGGGCGTGCCGCGGCGGCAGCGGCCGCGGCCACTCGCCGAGCAGCGCCACGCGCACGTCGGGGACGTTCCCGGCCAGGACGCTGTCGACGCAGGCCTCGGCTCCCGGACCGGCTTCGACGACGACCTCGGCGCGCGGCGTGCCCCAGGAGCGCATCGCCCTGGGCCGCTTGGCGTCGAGCTCGGGGACGCGGTTGGCGATGAACGGCCTGCGGTAGCGCTTCGCGAGCTCGCCGCGGGCGCTGATCTGGCGCGGCCCCAGGTGCCATGACGAGGAGCCGCAGTCGGGCACGAACACCGCCCCGGCCTGGTGCAGCCGGTAGCTGAAGATCGTGTCTGAGCCGAGCAGCACGTCCGCGTCCATCCCGCCCGCGGCCTTGAACAGGGTCCTGGGCACCGAGAACGTCGCCCCCACCAGGACGCGGAAGGCCCGGTGGTCGGCGGCCTTGAGGCCGTCGGTGCTGTCGATGATCGACTCGATCCACTGCGGCTCGGAGTCCTCGAGGCGGAACAGCTCCGCCGCGGCCCCGGCCCGCACCCGCTCGTGGACCGCGCTCGGCTCCAGCTCGCCCTCGCGGTAGTCGACGAAGCGCTTGTGGCCGAGGACGGCGAGGTAGTCGGCGGCGTGGTGCCAGCGCATCTGCGACTCCACGTGGTCGCCGAAGGCCAGCATGTCCGAGTCGAGCCGCAGGACGATGTCGCCGTCCGAGCGCGCGACACCGGAGTTCGTGGCGTGCGCCGAGGCCCGCCCGCCCGGCAGCGGCGGCACGATCTTCGCGTTCGCCGGTCGCAGCTCCGGCAGGCGCAACGGCGGCTCGGAGCCGTCGTCGACGACGACGACCTCGAGCAGCCCGGCCGGGTAGCTCTGCGCGGCCAGCGCCGCGAGCACCACGTCGAGCCGCTCCTGCTTCCCCTGTGCGGGGACGACGACGCTGACGCTCAGTCGCGGGGCCCACTCGCCGGACGGCGGGGCGAGCGGGGCGTAGTCGTTGCGGCGGACGACCGGACCGGCTGCTGGTGACGACACGCGGCCTCCTCTGGCGCTCAACGCCTCAGCATGGCGCGCAGGCGCGCCCGCTGGCGGGCGTTCAGGAACCGGCGGACGAGGCGGCGGGCCGCGTCCGCCGGGGCGGGATTGAAGGCGGTCTCGACGGGCTCCGCGGCAGCCAGGCCCTTGTGGACGGTGGCGCCCCAGATCCCGGCGACGACCCGGTCGAGGTCCTCGTCGGCGGCGATGTGGCGGGCCCGCGCGAACGCGGCGGTGCGCTCGAAGCGGGCGGGCGCCGAACCGGGCAGCTCGGCCAGGACCAGACCGGCGTCGGCCCGCTCGGCGGTGCCGAGGACGCGCGTGACGCTGTCGCCGCGCAGCGGGACCGGGCGGGGCAGGATCAGCCGATAGGGGACGGCCGGGTCCGCCTCGGGCGCCTCGGCGCTGACGCGCACCCGCGACTCGGCGTCGTACAGCTCCTCGATCAGGCGTAGCTGGGCGCCCTCGCCGGACAGGATCGCCTCCCGGTCGTTCCCCGGCGGGGCCTTGCCGGTGACCAGGGTGACGCGGACGTCGGCGTCGGTGCCGGCCAGGACCGGCGCCACGGCGGCGTCCACCTCGGCGACGGTGGCCTCGCCGACGCCGATGACGATGTCGACCAAGGGGACGCGCCACGCCCGGGACGGGGCCGCGCGGCGCATGCCGTGCAGCGGCACCCGCTGGGCGATGTAGGGCAGGCGCTGCTGCCGCCCTTCGGCCTCCTTCTCCTGCATCTGCGGGAATCCCAGATGCCAGGCCGAGGAGGTCTGCTCGGGCACGAACACGGCGCCGGCCTGGGCGAGCCGGTAGGCGAACTCGGTGTCGCTGCCCAGGCGCAGCTCGGTCGACAGGCCGCCGGTGGTCTTGAAGAAGTCGCGGTGGATCGAGCCGGTGGCGCCGATGAACACCCGGTAGTTGCCGGGGTGGTGCACCGTCAGCCCGTCGGTGTCGTCGATGACCCCCTCGATCCAGTGGGGCCGGCTGGACTCGATCTCGAACAGGGCCTCGCCCTCGCCGCAGACGATCTTCTCGTAGACCTGCTCGGGGGTGCGGTCCCCGTCCTGGTAGTCGACGAAGCGCTTGTGGCCGAGGACGGCGAGGTAGTCGGCGGCGTGGTGCCAGCGCATCTGCGCCTCGACGTGGTCGCGCCAGGCGACCATGTCGGCGTCCAGGCGCAGGATCACCTGGCCTTCGGCATGCGCCACACCGGTGTTGACGGCGTGCGCCGAGCCCCAGGACTCCCCGGTGGTGACGACCAGGCGGGTGTGCTCGGGCCGCAGCTCGGGCAGGCGCAGCGGCGGACTGGAGTTGTCGTCCACGACGACGATTTCCGTCAGCTCGCCCGGATATGTCTGGGCGGCAAGGGCTGCCAGCGTCAGGTCGAGTTTCTCCTGGCCTCCGTAGGCCGGTATGACTACGCTCACGGTCAGGCTCGCCCGCCAATCGCTGGAGCTCGGCGGGTGGAGGGCCCTATAGTCGTTGCGGACGATGCGCGGGCGTTTCGGCGAGTCGTTCATTTCGCGCTCACAATATCCCGTTCACGTTTCGAGCCATTGACCGGCGTACCTGTTCAACGGCTGTTTACAGAAGTGAACATAATTGTTTCAATGCAATTCACTTCTTTTGCGGATTCAGGCGCGAGCATCGGGCGGAATTTCAAGTGGGAGACACTGGACCGATGAACGCGGAAGACGAGACGTCGCTGTACCCGCCCAGGATCACCGACGCGCTGCTGGCACAGGCGGCGGTCCGCCGACGCGGCAGCATGGGGGCCACGGCCCTGCGCACCCGCTCGCCTTCGGCGCGGCACCTCCTCGCCCGCGCCGCCTGCCCGTCCCTCGACCTCCCGCGGCTGCTCGAGACCGCCCGCTCCGGCGGCGACGCCGACGCCGACCCGGCCGCCCTGTGCGAACTCGCCCGCGTCGTCGGACTCCAGTTCGGCGGCGAGGACGACCGCCGCGACGCCCTCGCCCTCTACGAACTCGCGCTGCGCCGCTCCCGCCCCCGGCGCATCGCACCCCGGCACCAGGCCGTCCACGCCCAGCTCGCCTGGTCTCTCGGCGAGACCGAGCGGACGCGGGCCCTGCTGCGCCGCTACAAGGCCGTGCCCGCGCTCGAACGCGGCGCCCTCGAGGCCGACCTCGCCCACCCCGACCACGGCGGCGACGAGCGGGCCTGGATCGAGCGGCTCGGCGCGCTGTGCCGCCGACCGGGACTGCGCCTCGACCCCGACGAGCGCCTGCCGTGGTTCGACCGGCTCCGCGCCGACGCCGGGCCGCCGCACACCGGCGGCCCCCTCGTCTCGGTCGTCATGACCGCCCACCGGCCCGGCCGGGCCCTGCGCACCGCCGTCGAGTCCCTCCTGGCCGGCACCTGGACCGACTTCGAGGTCCTCGTCGTCGACGACGCCTCCCACGACAACGCCTCCGGCGAGGTCTACGACGACGTCCTCGACGAGGTCGCCGCCCTCGACGACCGCGTCCGCCTCATCCGCCGCGACGTCAACGGCGGCACCTTCGCCGCCCGCAACACCGCCTTCGAGGCCGCGCGCGGCGAGTTCATCACCGGCCTGGACTCCGACGACTGGGCCGCCCCCGACCGCCTCGCGAACTCCATCGCCCCGCTCCTGGCCGACCCCGCGCTCCGGCTCACCCACTCCGAGGCCTTCCTGTTCAGCGAGGACCTCACCGTCACCCGCCCCGGCCGCGTCATCACCACCGCCTCCACCGCGTCGATGACGTTCCGCCGCGACGTGCTCGACCGGATCGGCTACTACGACGAGGTCCGCAAGGGCGCCGACACCGAATTCCTCCACCGCGTCGCGGCCGCGTACGGCGAAGCCGCCGTCCTGCGCATGACCGACCGCTGGGACACCCTCATGCGCCAGGCGCCCGGCTCGCTGTCCCGCGACGAGTTCGGACCCGGCTGGAAGCACCCGGCCCGCCGCGCCTACCAGTCGGCCTACCCGCTGTGGCACGAGGCCATCGCGGCCGGGACCGCCGAGCCCCACCTGCCCCGCTCCCCGGACCACCGCCCGTTCTGGGCCCCGTACCACACCGCCGTCGCCGCCCGCGACCAGCGCCGACGCCGCTTCGACGTCGTGTTCGCCCTCGACTGGCGGCCCTTCGGCGGCCCTCAGAAGTCCACCATCGAGGAGATCCGGGCCCTCGGCGCCGACGGCCTGGACATCGCCGTCATGCACCTGGAGTCGTGGCGGCACATGACCACCGAGGACCGGCCCATGTGCGAGGCGATCCAGCGGATGGTCAACGACGGCGAGGTCGACCAGGTCCTGCCCACCGACGACGTCGAATGCGAGCTGCTCGTCCTGCGCTACCCGCCGATCCTCCAGTTCCGCTCCGGCGAGCGCTCGAACGTGCGGCCGAGGCGGATGATCGTCCTCGCCAACCAGGCCCCGAACGAGCGCGACGGCTCCGACGTCCGCTACCTCCCCGACTCCTGCCACGCCAACGCCGAGACCATGTTCGGCGTCGCGCCCCTGTGGGTACCGCAGGGGCCGCAGGTCCGCGAGGCCCTCGCGGGCCTCACCGCCGCCCGCCCGGCCGACTTCGACATGCCCGGCATCATCGACACCGCCGCGCTCGCGCCCGCCCGCACCGGCTTCCGCTCGACCCTGCCGGTGGTCGGCCGCCACTCCCGCGACGACCGGACGAAGTGGCCCGTCGCCGCCGAGCTCCCGCTCGTCTACCCCGAGGACGGCCGCTGGGACGTCCGCGTCATGGGCGGCACCGGCGCCGTCCGGGCCATCCTCGGCCGCGAGCCCTCGCCCGAGTGGACCTGCTACGGCTACGACGAGACCGACGTCGACTCCTTCCTGTTCCAGCTCGACTTCTGGATCTACTTCCCCCACCCCCAGCAGATCGAGGCCTTCGGGCGGGCCGCGCTCGA
The DNA here is from genome assembly GCF_000427885.1 of Glycomyces tenuis DSM 44171. Taxonomy (GTDB): domain Bacteria; phylum Actinomycetota; class Actinomycetes; order Mycobacteriales; family Micromonosporaceae; genus Glycomyces; species Glycomyces tenuis. The sequence continues at coordinate 39,680 of NZ_ATYW01000005.1, read as the reverse complement.
GGCGCTCGCCGCCGGATGCGTCGTCGTCCTCCCGCCCCGCTTCGCCTCGACCTTCGGCGACGCGGCCCTGTACTGCGAGCCCGCCGACGTCATCGGCCTGGTCGACGCCCACTACGCCGAGCCCGAGCGGTACCTTGCCCAGAGCGCCCTCGCCCAGCAGCGGGTCCGCGAGCGCTTCAGCCACGACTCCTACCGCAAACTCGTGACCGATCTCCTGTCGGACACGGCGACCTTCGAGGACCTCCAGTGAGATCGATGCTCAAAGCCGTCTACGTCCGAGCGGGCCGGCCCTCCCCGCGCCTCCTCGCCGCCGCCCTCGCCTCGCTCGCCGCGGTCGCGTTCGTCGCCGCCGCCGTCTTCGGCGACGCCCGCCTCGTGTCGTCACTGTCACTGCTGATGAGCCTGGTCACACTCGTGGCGGTGGTCGCGCTGTGGGACGAGACCCGCCGCGCCCGCGCCGAGGCGCGCAGGTCGCACGAGCGCACCGAGGTCACCTTCCGGCGCGTCCTCGCCGCCGTCGAGGCCGAGCGCCTCGCCGCCGAGCGCCGACACGCCGCCCGCGTGCCGGGCGTGCCCGAGCGCATACGCTGAGCAGGGCGCTTCGGCCGAGGTCGCCGGGGACGGCGCGAGCGGTAGTATTGGCGCGCCGTGTCAACCACCTGCTCTGGAGGGCCGCCCCCATGGAGGAGCCGATCATCCAGGCTCGCAACCTCGGAATCCGCTTCGCCAAAGGCAAGCAGAAGAAGGGGCGGGTCAAGGACCTGTTCGTGCGCCGCGCCGCCAACAAGAAGGGCGCCGCCGCCGAGGAGTTCTGGCCTCTGCGCCACGTCGATTTCGACATCTTCCCCGGTGACTCCGTCGGCATCATCGGCCGCAACGGCACCGGCAAGTCCACGCTGCTGCGCCTGATCACCGGCGTCCTCATCCCCGACGAGGGCTACGTGCGCCGCGAGGGCCGCGTCGCGCCGCTCATCGCCCTGTCCGCCGGCTTCTCCGGCGACCTCACCGGCCGCGAGAACGTCAACCTCGTCGGCTCGCTCCACGGCATGACGAGCAAGGAGATCAAGTCCAAGTTCGACGAGATCGTCGACTTCGCCGAGCTCGAGGACTTCATCGACACGCCCCTGAAGCACTACTCCTCCGGCATGAAGGTCCGGCTCGGCTTCGGCGTGATCACGCAGCTGCCACACCCGATCCTCCTGGTCGACGAGGCCCTCGCCGTCGGCGACGCCGCCTTCAAGCGCAAGTGCCACACGGTCATCCGCGGCCTGCTCGACGAGGGCCGCACCCTCGTGTTCGTCTCCCACTCCGAGGGCGACCTGAAGAAGTACTGCGAACGCGGGATCTTCCTCGACACCGGCCGCCTCGTGACCGACGGCACCGTCCAAGAGGCCCTCGACTCGTACAAGGCCGCCGAGGAGGCCGACGCGAAGCGCAAGGCCGCCAAGAAGAAGGCCGCCGAAGAGGCCAAACGCCAGCCCGCCGGGGCCGCTTCGTGAGCAGAGCCGTCATCCTGCCGGCTCCAGGCGGCTCCATCGATCTCTCCGACGACTGCACGGTCCTCGACCGGCTGATCACGCAGATCCGCGACGCGGGCTGCGACGACATCACGGTGCTCACCCGCCCCGACACCGACATCACCTGCAAGGCCGCGCAGATCGAGTCGGACGGCCCCGACACCGACCTGGAGCACATCGGCGAGATCGCCTTCAACGGCGCCGCCGGGCCGCTGTACCTCGCCTTCGCCGACCTCGTCGCCTCCCAGACCACCGTCGCCGCCGTCCTGTCCGACTCCTCGCGCCGCTCGGGCGTCCTGATCGGCGCCGAGGACCCCGCCGCGCCGCCGGTCAGCGTCGAACGCGGCCTGGTCACCGGCCCCGGGCCCGGCCCGGCCCGGCTCGGCGGCCTCGCGAAGGTCTCCGAGGCGCACCTGGGGCGCCTCAAACGCCACTGGCCCGCCGCCGATCGCACCTCCTCGACGGGCGGCGCCTTCGACGCCGTCCTCGCCGCCCTGCACGCCCGCGCCGTCCCGGTGACCGCCTACCGCACCGCCGGACTGCCGCACCGGCACGCCCGCGACGCCGACGACGCGGCGGCGACCATCGACGAGTTCTCCTCGGTCGACATGGACGCCTGGCGGCTGCGCAACGCCGTCAAACACGACGACGACCTCTTCGCCACCTACGCCGTCTCCTCCTGGTCGCCGAAGCTCGTCAAGCTCGCCGCCCGCCTCGGCGTCACGCCCACCCCCATCACGTGGGTCTCCATCGCGCTCGCCGTCGGCGCCGCCGCGATCTTCGCCACCGGCTCGTCCGGGCTCGTCGGCGGCGCCGACGCCTCGGTGCTCTGGTACGCCCTGGCCGCGGCGCTCATGTACTTCAGCTTCGTGTTCGACTGCGTCGACGGGCAGCTCGCCCGCTACACCCAGCACTTCACGGCCTTCGGCGGCTGGCTCGACATGATGGCCGACCGCTCCAAGGAGTTCCTCATCTACGCCGGCCTCGCCGCCGGCGCCACCGCGACCGGGACCGCGCCCGAGGCCGCATGGGGCCTGGCCGTGGCCGCCATGATCGCCCAGACCGTCAGGCACACCGCCGACACCTGGTACGCCGTCCTGCTCGACACCGCCGTCGTCCGCCAGGCCCGCAGACGCGAGACCGCGCCGCCGGTCGGCCGCGCCGCCCACCTCGGGCAGCGCCTCGGCTCGGCCTCCGAGCAGGTCATGGGCGCCCACCGCTCGCCCCTGTACTGGGCCAAGCGCACCGTCGTCGCCCCCGTCGGCGAGCGCTGGCTCCTGCTGGCCGTCGCCGCCGTCGCCTTCGGTCCCCAGATCGCCATCGGCGCGCTCCTGGTCTGGCAGCTGCTCGCCCTCGCTTACACCGGCCTCGGGCGGACCCTGCGCACCTTCGCGGCCCGCACCGCCGCCCTCCGGCGCCCCGACCGGGCCGCCCACCGCGACGACGGGATCCTCGCGCGCCTCATGCCGCCGAACGGGCACCGCTTCGCGAAGCTGCCGGCCGTCTCGACCGTGCTCGCCGTCGGCGCCGCGGCCCTCGCCGTCCAGACCGCCGCCACCGGCGGGACCTGGTGGCCGCTCGGGCTCGCCGCGGTCGCCGTCCTCGCCGGGATCACCTCGGCCCGCAGCGACCACGACGGCATCTTCGACTGGCTCATCCCCGCCGGTCTGCGCGCCGTCGAGCTCGGCGTCGTCACCGCCGCGGGGATCGCCGCGGGCGTCTCCTGGCCGGTCCTGTTCACGCTGCTCGGCGTCATCGCCCTGTACTTCTACGACCTCGCCGCCGGGCTCGACAAGGCCGCCTCGCCGGTGGCCCGCCGCGAGCTCGGCCTCGGCTGGCCCGCGCGCGGCCTGCTCGCCGTCGCCGCCGCGGCGGCCGCCGCCCTGACGAGCCCCGTCGTCGCCACCGCCGTGTTCGCCGCGCTCGCCGTCTACGTCGCGGCGGTCTTCGTCGGCGCGATCGTCACCGGCACCGTACGCGCCGCACGCGCCTGACGGTCCCCCAAGCCCTTCAAGCGAACCCGTTCGGGGCATACACGGCAACGGGCGGGCGGCTCTGGTGCAATGGAACTAAGGTGTACCTGTGCGCAAGAATCGGCTGCTGCATCTGGTGCTCGCCGCGACCTTCCTCGGTGCGGTGAGCGCTTTGTCATTCCTTCCGCACGAAGAGGTCCCGACTCAGGTGGAGTGGACCAACGCCGACCAGACCAACCCGGTCTACCCGCCGGAGACCCCGAGCCCGAGCTACGACGGCGACGGCACGTCCGAACCCGACGAGGACGGCGACGGCGACGGCAATGGCGACGGCGGCGGCTCCGACCCCAGCGGCGGCGGCGACCCGGGGAACCCCGAGGTCAACGAATCCGGCCGCGACGCCGACGCGGGCGGACTGCTCGGCCTCTCCTTTCCGGTGCAGGCCGGAGTGTCGGTCGGGCTGATCGCGCTGGCGTTCCTGGCGCTGCTGCCGGGCCGCCGCATGCCCGAGAACCTGCGCTGAGAATCCCGCTCGGCGGCGTTCCGCCCACCTGTGGGCGTCGAGGCCTCCGCGCGCCGGTTCGGGACGAGCGCGCCGACGCGCTCCCAGGCCGCGGCGAGCCGTCTGACGAAGTGCGATGTCGTCGACCCGTCCGAGGTGGAGTTTCCTGCACCCCGATCGGGCATTCAGCGTCACCGACACTCCCCGCCCCCTCGTGACACGCTGGCCGGGACAGTCCACGCGGGCGATCCGAGGAGGGGAACCGATCCGATGAGAAGACAGAGCATTCACGTCGACAACGTGACGAAGCGATACGGAAGGCTGAGGGCGGTCGACGATTTGACGCTCCGGCTCGACCGGGCCGGCGTCCACGGGCTCCTGGGGAGGAACGGAGCGGGCAAGACGACATTGATGAAGTTGATCGCAGGGCACCTGCGGCCCTCCGCCGGAGAGATCCGAGTCAACGGGGAACCGTGCTCGCCTCGGCGGATGTCGCGTTCGGTCGTCTTCGTCGAGAGCCGAGCCGCTCAGTTCAACATGAGCGCCGCCGGCCTCCTCGGCGCCGCGAGCCGACTGCACGACGACTTCGACCATGAGTTCGCGCGGGCCATGGTGCGGCGCTTCGAGCTCGATCCGAGGCGGAAGTACAAGCGGCTGTCCTTCGGGATGCAGACGATGGTGTCCACCATCATCGGGTTGGCGGCGAACACCGACGTCGTGATGCTCGACGAGCCGTCACTGGGCTTCGACGTGGTGATGCGCCGCCGCTTCAGCGCGCTGCTGCGCGAGAGCCTGGACCGGCGTCCGCGGATCATCGTCGTCTCCACTCACCAGATGGACGACATCGCCGGCGTGGCCGACCACTTGATCGTCATCGACGGCGGCGCCGTCCGCGCCGGCGCGCCGATGAGCGACATCGCGGCGCGGTTCCCCTCCGCCGACGACTACTTCCTCAGTGTGCTGGAGGGCGGCGTCGATGAGTGATGCGACGATGACGCAGGCGGCCCGGGCCACGGGCGGAACGTCGGTCGGCAGGGCCTGGGCGGTCGCGCGTCTCAGCCTGGCCAACCTCGGCCTCGCGTGGACGGTGACGGCGGTCTTCTTCGCACTGGTCACCGTCCCGAGCGTGATCCAGATCGTGCAGGCGGGGCCGGACGAGTACTTCGAGGACAGCTATCTGATCGGCAGCGGCAACGCCTGCCTCCTCCTCCTGCTCGTCGCTCCGATCACCGTGGCCGCCGGACACCAGGCCAAGGTGATGCACCTCAACGCCTCCAAGGCGGACTTCCTGGCGGGCTCCATGCTGCTCTACATGATCCTGGCCGCCGCCGTGTCCGCCGTGAACCTGGCCTTCTACCACACCCTCGACCACTCGTGGGCGCAGACGTTCCAGGTCCTCAACCTCGGCGAGGTCTTCGGATGGACCGGTGACGACGTGGCAGTGGGCTTCGCGCGGCAGTTCGCCTTCCTGACCGTCTTGGCCGTCGCCGTCCACACCCTGGCCTCCGCGCTGCGGATGTGGGCGGGATGGGCGGCCCTCCTCGCGCTGATCGCGCTGTTCGGCGCCTCACTGGTGGTGGAGCCGCTGGTCGACGCGCGCGGCCGGCTCTTCGAGATGCTGCTGTTCCATCCCCACGCGCTCGTCCAGATCGGGTCCTGCCTGGCGACGGCGGCCCTGTTGTACGGTGTCGCGCTGGCCGTGCTGCGGCGCAGAGAACTCTGATCACAGCGCCACCAGCGCGTACTCGCGGCGCGCGAACTCGTCGAGGATCGCGCCCAGGGCCCCGAACATCGCCTCCTGGTTCGAGGCGCCGTCGTGCAGCAGGATGATCGAGCCCGGCTTCGCGTCCAGGACGCGGTCGCGGATCTGGGCCTCGGTGGTGCGCCGGTCCCAGTCAGAGGGGTCGATGTCCCAGTGCAGCGACTCCATGCCCATCTCGGCGGCCACCTCGACCGCCCGGTCCGTCCACTGCCCGCCGGGGTGGCGGAAGTACTCGACCTCGGCGCCCGGCGCGGCCTTCTCGATCGCGTCCTCGGTGCGCTGGAGGTTCGCCCGGATCTCCTCGGTGCTCCGCTCGCCCAGGTCGAGCTCGTGGAACCACGTGTGGCTGCACAGCGTGTGCCCGTCGTGGACGATGTCGGCGATGAGGTCGGGGTGGGCCTCGGCGTAGGCGCCGATGACGCAGAACGTGGCCTTGACGCCCCGCTCGCGCAGCTCGGCGAGGACCTTCGGCGTCCAGTTCGGGTCGGGGCCGTCGTCGAAGGTGAGGGCGACGCCGTTCGAGCCGGTGTGGTCGCGGGTGCCCATCGGGCCGCCGTGGGCGTCCCTGGCGGGGGTGTCCGGCTCGGCGGTGACGTCTCCCGAGGAGCGCTCGGAAGGGGGCTCGTGGGCGGGCGCGGAGCTCTCCTCGGCCCCGTCGGTGGGCTCCGCCTCGACCGGCGTGGGATCGGCCTCGCCGGTGGGGGAGGGCTCGCCCGCGGGCGCGCCCGCGATGGAGGGGGAGGCCGAGTCGCCGGGCTCGGCGGCGTCCCGCTCCGCGCCCCGGTCGGCCCCGTCGGGCCAGGCCCCGGCGAGCAGCAGGAAGACGGCGGTGGCGGCGGCGACGCCGAGCCCGAGTCTGAATCGCCTCATGGAGTGATCTTATGGCGCACAGTCGCCCATATCGCGACATTGTTGCACTATCGGATGAGCTCGCCGAAGCCGTGAGAGACTTCGCTTCCGCTCGGCCTCGCCGCCGGGCCGCCGCGGCCGGGTTCTACGGTGCAGTCGGGAGCGGTATCGTCTTTCGGTCCGCTCCGGCCCGCGGAACTGGAGGTCTCGGATGAGATTGGTCGTCGGCATGACCGGGGCCACCGGCGCCGTGTTCGGAGTGCGGCTGCTCGAGGCCCTGCGCGAGATCGAGGGCGTCGAGACGCACCTGGTGATCAGCAAGTGGGCGCGCACCACCCTGAAGCTCGAGACCGGCCGCTCGGCCGCCGAGGTCGCGAGCCTGGCCGACCACAGCTACGGGCCGGGCGAGCAGGCCGCGCCGATCTCCTCGGGCTCGTTCCGCACCGACGGCATGATCATCGCCCCGTGCAGCATGAAGACCGTCGCGGGCATCCGCACCGGCTACACCGAGGGCCTCATCGGGCGGGCCGCCGATGTCGTGCTCAAGGAGCGGCGCAGGCTCGTCCTGGTCGCCCGCGAGAGCCCGCTGTCCGACATCCACCTGGAGAACCTGCTGGCGCTCTCGCGCATGGGCGCGGTCGTCATGCCGCCGGTCCCGGCGTTCTACAACCACCCCGAGACCGTCGAGGACGTCGTCGACCACATCGTGGTCCGGGTCCTCGACCAGTTCGACCTGCCCAGTGCGAGGGCCCGGCGCTGGACCGGCCTGGGCCCCCAGCACCCCGACCCCGAAGGGACGCAGCCGCCGTGGACACGCTGATGTGGGAGGCCAAGGCCCGCCCCGGACTCGAAGGCGAGCTGCTGGAATGGGTGCTCACCGAGGGCGCGGCCGGACTCGGCGAGTCGGTCCGCACCGAGGTGTTCACCGCGCCGGGGCGCGTCGTGGTGATCGTCGTCGGACCGGGGACGCCGCGCACGCTGCCCGAACCGCCCGCCGAGCTCGTCGACCGCCCGCCCCACGCCTGGCCGTTCACACGCATCACCAGCAGCGCGCGTCAGCCGAACCTGTAGTCGGTCAGCGGCCGATGCCGCGGTAGGTCCAGCCGTGCTTGCGCCACTGCTCGGCGTCGTAGGCGTTCATGCCGTCGAGGAGGCGCCGCGCGGCGACCTGGCGGCCCAGCGCCTCGGGGTCGAGCGTGCGGAACTCCTCCCACGGGACCATCGCACACACCACGTCGGCGCCCGCGACGGCCTCGGCGAGGGTCTTCACGTAGCTGAGCTCCGGCGCGGCGACCTTGGCGTTGTCGAGGCCCTCGGGGTCGTAGACGACCACGTCGGCGCGTGCGGTGCGGAGCTTGCGCGCGATCGCCAGCGCGGGGGAGTCGCGGATGTCGTCGGTGTCGGGCTTGAACGTGGCGCCGAGGTAGGCGACGCGCACGCCCGTCAGGTCCGGCCCGGCCGGACCTGCGGGGCGGCCGACCAGGTCGGCGACGGCGCGCACGGTGTGGCTGCGGCGGCGGGTGTTGACCTGGTCGATCTCGCCGAGGAAGCGGAAGGACTCGCCGACGCCGAGCTCGCCGGCGCGGGCGGTGAGCGCCCGGAGGTCCTTCGGCAGGCAGCCGCCGCCGAAGCCGATGCCGGCGCGCAGGAACTTGTTGCCGATGCGCTGGTCGTGGCCGATGGCCCGCGCCAGGTCGGTGACGTCGCCGCCGGTGACCTCGCACAGGTCGGCCATGGCGTTGATGAAGGAGATCTTCGTCGACAGGAAGGCGTTGGCGGCGACCTTGACCAGCTCGGCGGTCGCCAGGTCGGTCTCGACGACCGGCACCTCGCGGTCCTCGACCGCGGCGAGCTCCAGGATGCCCTTGTGGACGTCCTTGAGGAGCGCCGAGGCCCACTCGGACTGCGCGGCGTAGACGATGCGGCTGGGGCGCAGCACGTCGTGCATCGCGTTGGACTCCTGGAGGAACTCCGGCGACCAGCCGACCTCGACGCCCAGGCCCTGGGGGGCGTGGCGGTCGACCAGCTCCTGGACCCAGGAGGCGGTGCCGACCGGGACGGTGGACTTGCCGACGATGAGGCACTTGCGGGTCAGGTGGCGCGAGAGCGTGGTGACGGCGGCCTCGATGTAGGACAGGTCGGCGCCCGGCTCTCCCTGGCGCTGCGGGGTGTCGACGCAGATGAAGTGGACGTCGGCGAAGTCGGCGGTGGCCTGCACGTCGGTGGTGAAGCGCAGGCGCCCGGACTCGAGGTTCTTCTTGAGCAGCTCGGGCAGGCCCGGCTCGTGGAAGGGCACGGTGCCCGAGGAGAACGCCTCGATCTTGGCGGTGTTGATGTCGTAGCCGACGACCTCGTAGCCGAGCTCGGCGAAGCAGATCGCGTAGGTCGCCCCGAGGTAGCCGCAGCCGATGAAGGCGATGCGGGGCCGTGTGGTGGTGTTCTGCGGGGTCTCCGGAGTCTGCGTCGCGTTGCCCATCTGATGCGTGCCCTGTCTTTCGTGGTGTCGGAGGAACCGCTGTGCCCGCCGGGCGGGTCCCGCTCGTGTATGCGGTTCCGCAGGCGTCGCCGCGCGGGGAACCGATGTGCGGCTCGCAAACGTCGCCGCGGATGCCAATGTACGGACCGCGGGCTCGCCCGAGTGCCGATGTACGGCCCGCAAGCTCGCCGGCTGAGTCAATGTACAGCTCGCGAGCGTCTACGATATCGCCACCGTATATTCAGCTCCACGCATGAACGGCCGATGACGTTGCGGGGAACCGGCGGGGAATTCCCGGTGTTCCGTGTCACCGCCGCGCGGCCCGGTGGGTTAGACTCGGCGTACCTTACTCGTGAGTAACACACCTGACCGTCCGGTGGAGAACCGTCGGCGCCCGCGCCCGCCGTCCCCGCCCGCACGATCCCGTGAAGGAGTGAACGCCGATGAGCGCCGGTTTCGGCCCTTACCAGCTGCCAGCAGAATACTCCGAAATCCGGAACGCCACCCGGGATGTGTGCGAAGCGGGAGTCGCGCCACACGCCGCCGAGGCCGACGAGACCGCGTCCTTCCCGACCGCCTCGTACGAGGCGCTGCGGGCCGCCGACCTCCACGCCCCGCACCTGCCGGCCGAACACGGCGGGGTCGGCATCGACGCGCTGGGCACGGCCATCGTCATCGAGGAGGTCGCGCGCGTCTGCGCCTCGTCCTCGCTGATCCCGGCGGTCAACAAGCTCGGCACGATGCCGCTGCTGCTCGACGCCTCCGACGCGCTCAAGGAGCGCTGCCTGCCGCCGGTGGCCTCCGGCGAGGCGATGTTCTCCTACTGCCTGTCCGAGCCCGAGGCCGGATCCGACGCCGCGTCGATGCGGACCCGCGCCAAGCGCGACGGCGACGGCTGGGTCCTCGACGGCGTCAAACGCTGGATCACCAACGCGGGCGTCAGCGACTACTACACGGTCTTCGCCGTCACCGACCCCGAGGCCGGCTCCAAGGGCATCTCCGCGTTCGTCGTCGAAAAGGCCGACCAGGGCGTCTCCTTCGGCGCCCCCGAGAAGAAGCTCGGCATCAAGGGCTCGCCCACCGCCGAGGTCTACTTCGACTCGGTGCGCCTGCCCGCCGACCGCCTCATCGGCGAGGAGGGCCAGGGCTTCTCCCTCGCCATGCGGACCCTCGACCACACCCGCGTCACCATCGCCGCCCAAGCCCTCGGCATCGCCCAGGGGGCGCTCGACGCCGCCCGCGGCTACGCGGCCGAGCGCGAGCAGTTCGGCAAGCCGATCGCGTCCTTCCAGGCCGTCCAGTTCATGCTCGCCGACGCGGCCATGAAGATCAGCGCCGCGCGCGAGCTCACCTACAAGGCGGCCGCGGCCTCGGAGCGCTCCGACGCCGACCTGACGTACCTCGGCGCCGCCGCCAAGTGCTTCGCCTCGGACGCGGCCATGGAGATCACCACCGACATGGTGCAGGTCTTCGGCGGCTACGGCTACACCCGCGACTTCCCGGTCGAGCGGATGATGCGCGACGCCAAGATCACCCAGATCTACGAGGGCACCAACCAGATCCAGAGGATCGTCATGGCCCGCGAGCTGCTCAAGGGCAAGGCCTTCTGACACCCGCTCATCCGGCCAGGGCCGCGGCGTCGAGCAGGTCGTCGGCCGGGCAGCGGCCGCGCTCGACGTAGCGGGCGGCGAAGCCGCGCAGGGCGCCCCGCACCCGCTCGGGCGCGCCGTCCCTGTCGAGCGCGTCCCGTGCGGCGGCGAAGCACGCGCGGGCGGCCTCGCCGATGGCCCGGTCGGCGAGCCCGTCCCGGTTGGCCCGCTGCCACACCTCCCACGCCGGGAGTCCGTCGCCGCCGACCAGCGGCTCGGTGGCCTCCCAGGCCACGACCGAGGCGGCGGGGTCGTCGAACAGGGCCCAGCACAGCGCCAGCGGCACCATCCAGCCCTCGCCCGCCTGGGCGTCGATCATGCGCAGCTCCAGCCAGCCGCGCGGGCGCACCGGCGGGAACATCGTCCCCAGGTGGTAACGCAGGTCCTCCATGGTGGGCTCGCGTTCCTCGCACTCGCCGCGCAGCCAATCGCGGAACGTCAGGCCGCGCGGGGGATCCCACGGCTCCTCGGGCGCCTCGCGCCTGAGGCACAGCACGGGCGCGTCGAGCGCGTACCGCGTCCACGCCTCGCGCGGGTCGCCGCCGTCCTCCTCCTCGGTGGCGGGCCTGGTGCGGGCCCGGTCGAGGCGCCACCACAGCGTCTGCCGCGTCGACTTCAGGCCGGTGGGCCGCCCCTCCAGCAAGGGGGAGTTGGCGAACGAGGCGTTCAGGACCGGCCCGAGGCGGTGCGCCAGCGTCCAGCGCCGCCGCCAGCCGAGGACCCCGTCCTCCTCCCCGGCGTCGAGGTTGACCTGCACGGACGCGGTGCTGCACATCAGCCCGTACGCGGCCTGCTTGTCCTCGTAGTAGGCCTCCATCGTCCGGTACCGGGGGTCGTCGACGACGATCACCGGCGGACGGCGGGCGTCGAGGCCGCCGCCCTCGATCACGAGCCCGTGCGGCGCGAGCGCCTCGGCGATGGCGCCCAGATCGGCGGTGACGTCGTCGACGCACTCGGCGAGGCTCCCGGCCGGCGCCGAGCTGAGCTCGACCTGGCCGCCCGGCTCCCTGGTGACGCGGCCGCCGCGCGGCAGCGGACCGCCCTGCTCCAACGGGACGATGAGCGACTCCGACAGCTCGCGCCCGACCGGCGCGGTCTCGTCGTGCGCGAAGCGGAGGAGCCATTCGAGCTCCACGCCGATCCGACTCGGCCGGCCCGCGGTGAAGCAGTGCTCGCCCACGTAGACCTCGGCCTCGGCTTCCGACAGCTTTGTGCCCATGGCATCACCCCTGGTGCGACAGCCCGTCGTTCTCACGCTACGCCTTCCGGGCGCCCGCGGCGCGAGGATCGCTCAGGCTTCGGCGCGGGCGGGCTCCGGCGCGGCCTCGCGCTCGGACGCGGGGGCCGGGACGGCCGCGGGCCCGCGGGAGGGGCCGACCAGGACGGCGACCCACACGAGGGCCAGCACCAGGTACAGGAGCGCCACGAGCTGCCAGGCGACGGCGAAGCCGCCCAGGAGCGTGCGCAGGTTCAGCGCCACGACCAGCATCCCGATGGTGGAGCCGAGCTTGGCGGTGGGGATCTTGCGGGTCAGCCACGCCGCGATGGGGGCCGCGATCATGCCGCCGACGGCCATGCCGACCACCAGCGGCCACAGCACCGTCAGGCTGGAGGGCAGCGCCCACCAGAAACCGAGGACGGCCGCCGCGGAGGCGGCCACCTGCGCGGTCGAGACCGAGCCGACGACCTGGTGCGGGGCCAGGCGGGAGGTGGAGAGCATGATCGGCATCGTCACCGGCCCCCAGCCGCCGCCGCCGACGGCCGCGAGGAAGCCGCCGACCAGGCCGGTGGGGACGGTGAAGAGACCGCCCGCGGGGCCGACGCCGGTGGACCTGCCCCTGACGAAGCGCCACACGATGGCCGCGCCGAGGACGATGAGAATGGAGCTCGTGACCGGGGTGGCCGCGTCCAGGTGCGTCAGGGACGCCAGCGCCCACGCCCCGGCGAAGCCGCCGAGCGCGCCGGGGATGCCGAGCTTGAGCGCGGTGGGCCAGTGGACGTTGCGGAACTTGTGGTGGGAGACGGCGCTGACCGCGCCGGTGGCGACGGTGGCGACGTTGACCGAGGCCGAGGCCACCGCGGGGGCGATGCCGAGGCCCAGCAGGAAGGTCATGGTGATCGTGCCGAAGCCCATGCCGAGGCTGCCGTCGACCAGCTGGGCGACGAATCCGGCCGCGCCGGCGATGATGGCGGTCGTCAGCACTGGGGGCTCCCTACGGTCTCCTCGGTTCCGCCAATAGTCCACTTATCTACTAGGACTTGTCAACTACCGTCCACCTGCCGAGACGGGCGGGCGGACCGCGAACGTGGGCCCGGTTCATTGTACGGCCCGCGGGCGCCGGCCCGCCCTCGTTCACGGCTCGCAAGCCTCGCCGAGAGGGGGCAGGCGGGGCGCTCGTGTCCACATTTCCCACAGCACCTTCGCACACCCGTCCCCGACGCGCCGCCACGGGTAGCCTGAGCCACGTGACCAGGGGCCGAGTGAGCACCCCATGACCCGAGTCATAGCGTGGCACTGTAGTCCCTATGCAGAGGAGCATTTGATGGGTAAGAAAGTCACGGTCGTAGGCGCCGGTTTCTACGGCTCCACCACCGCGCAGCGTCTGGCCGAGTACGACATCTTCGACGAGGTCGTCCTCACCGACATCGTCGAGGGCAAGCCCGAAGGCCTGGCGCTCGACATGAACCAGTCCCGCTCCATCGAGGGCTTCGAGACCAAGGTCGTCGGCACCACCACCGACAACGAGGGCGGCGGCTACGAGGCGACCGCGAACTCCGACATCATCGTCATCACCGCGGGACTGCCCCGCAAGCCCGGCATGAGCCGCATGGACCTGCTCGAGGTCAACGCCAAGATCGTCCGCGGCGTCACCGAGAACCTCGTCGCGAAGTCCCCCGACGCCGTCATCATCGTCGTCTCGAACCCGCTCGACGAGATGACCGCGCTCGCGCAGCTCGCCTCCGGCTTCCCCAAGCACCGCGTGCTCGGCCAGGCCGGGATGCTCGACACGGCCCGCTTCACCAACTTCGTCGCCGAAGAGCTCGGCGTCCAGGTCGGCTCGGTCACCACGCTGACCCTCGGCTCCCACGGCGACACCATGGTGCCCGTGCCGAGCCGGTCATCGGTGGACGGCAAGCCGCTCGCCGAGCTGCTCCCCGCCGAGAAGATCGACGAACTCGTCACCAAGACCCGCAACGGCGGCGCCGAGATCGTCGCGCTGCTCAAGACCGGCTCGGCCTACTACGCGCCCTCCGCCGCCGCCGCCCGCATGGCCAAGGCCGTCGCCACCGACTCCGGCGAGATCATGCCCGTGTGCGCCTGGGTCGACGGCGAATACGGCATCAGCGGCGTCTACCTGGGCGTCAACGCGAAGATCGGCGCCGAGGGCGTCAAGGAGGTCGTCGAGACCGACCTGACCGAGGCCGAGCTGGCCAACCTCAAGGAGGCCGCCGAGGCCGTCCGGGCGAAGCAGGCCGACGTCGCCGACCTCTGACCGTCGAGCGGCGCGGAGTAGTAGCGCTGCGTATATTTCGCGCCGCGACACGGTATCGGATCGGCGGCGATCTCGGCGCTCGCTAGGCTTACGGCCGTGACCGCCGTAGTCCAACGACACTCTCGAGCCCCCTCGGGCGCGTGGACGCCGTTCCTGGTCAGGCGTCCGCGCTCGTGGGGGCTCGAGATCGCCATGGCGGCGGCGTTCATCGTGCTCTCGGCCCTGTTGGTGTGGCCCTCGACCCTCGTGGAGCTCGACGTATGGATTCGCGACCTCTCCGACGCCAACCGGCCCCACTGGGCCTTCCTGATCGTGCACAACACCAACAAGCTCGGCCAGGGCGGCCTGCTCGGCGGCGTCGCCCTGGGCATCTCGGCGATCCTGGCCCACCGGATGCGCAGCGTCCGCCCCATGATCGCGTTCCTGGTCGTCTACGGCATGACCGGCTCGGTCCTGGTCGTCAAGTACATCCTCACCCGCGTCTACCCGCACGGGCCCGGCGACGCCTCGCCCCCGTACGCCACCGTCGAGCAGGCGACCCTGCTGACCGATCTGAGCCCCGCGGCCGCCTACCCGTCGGGGCACGTGCTCAACACGATCGTCTGGTACGGCTACCTCGTGTTCCTCCTCGGCGCCCACCTGACGACGTGGCAGCGACACCTGCTGCTGCTGGCCCCGCCGGTGATCGTCACGTTCTCGACCACCTACATCGGCTACCACTGGTTCACCGACGCCGTCGGCGGTGTCTTCATCGGGGTGATCATCATTCGGGTCATCCAACGCATCCGATGGGAGACAGTCGAATTGCCGACATGGCTCGAGCCGGAGAAACGATATCTTTAAGGACATGCCCGCCCCTTCCCCGGAGAACCGGCCGCCCCCGGAGCTCAAACGCCACCTCGGACTCCCCTCCGCGATCGTCATCGGGCTCGCCTCGATGCTCGGCGCGGGCGTCTTCGTCGTGTGGGGGCCGGCCACCGAAGCCGCGGGCTCCGGGCCGGCGCTCCTGGCCGCCCTCGCCGTCGCCGGCCTCCTCGCCTACTGCAACGCCGACTCCTCGGCCCGCCTGGCCGCCCGGCACCCGCGGGCCGGCGGCGCCTACGTCTACGGCACCGAGCGCCTCCACCCCGCGGTCGGCTTCGCCGCCGGATGGGGCTTCCTGGTCGGCAAGACCGCCTCGGCCGCCGCCATGGCCCTGACCCTCGGCCACTACCTGCTGCCGGACTCGCCCCGAGCCCTCGGCGTCGCCGCCGTCGTCGCGCTGTGCGCGGTGAACCTGCTGGGCGTCAAGAAGACCGCCGTCGCCGCGGCGGTCTTCGCCGCCGTGACCCTCGCCGTCCTGACCGCCGTCGTCATCGCCGGGTTCACCGGACCGGTGGCCGTCCAGGACCTCGACCGGCCCCACCCCTGGGGCGTGCTGACCGCCGCCGGGTTCATCTTCTTCGCCTTCGCCGGGTACGCCCGCATCGCCACGCTCGGCGAGGAGGTCAAGCGCCCCGAATGGACCATCCCGCGGGCCGTCCCGATCGCCCTGGGGATCACCTTCGCCGTCTACGCGGTCGTCGCCTCGACCGCCCTGTACGTCCTGGGCCCGGGGACCCTCGCCGGATCCGAGACGCCCCTGGCCGACCTCGCCGCCGCCGGGGCCCCGGCCCTCGAGCCGCTGGTCGCCGTCGGCGCGGGCATCGCCGTCGCGGGCGTCCTGCTGAGCCTGCTGGCCGGGATCGGCCGCACCGCGCTCGCGATGGCCCGCGACCGACGCCTGCCGGGCGGCCTGGCGGCCGTCTCCGAACGCTTCGGCGTCCCCTGGGCGGCCGAGCTCACCGCGACCGTCGCGGTCCTGGTCATCGTCGCGACCCTCGACCTGGCGGGGGCGATCGGCTTCTCCAGCTTCTGCGTCCTGGTCTACTACGCGATCGCCAACGCCTCGGCGGCCACGATCCAGAGCCGCACGCCGGTGCCGTGGATCGGCCTGGGCGGCTGCATACTCGTCGCCACGAGCCTCCCGCCGGGCGCCGTCTTCGGCGGCCTGGCCGTGTTCGCCGTCGGCGCGGTCTGGTACCTGCTCAGCGAGCGCATCCGCCGCTGAGAGGGGTCGCCGCTGCGCTCAGCGGGCGTTCTTGCGGTGGTCGCGGGCGGCGCGGAGCCGCCGGACGACCGCGGGCTGCTCGGCGGCGGCCTCCGGGTGGTCGATCAGCCGCGCCAGATGCTGGTAGTACTGCTCCGGCGTCAGCTCCAGCTCGTCGGCGATCGCCTGCGTCTTGGCCCCCGAGGCGCGCCACCAGCGCGCCTCGAAGGTCAGGATCCGCCGCTCGAGACCGGACAGCTTCGCCTCGGGCTCGCGGGACGGCCCGCCCCCCGGCGGCTCGGAGGCGGCCCGGACGGCGCTCCCCGCCGCCTTGGGCCCGTGCGGCGCTCCCGTGAACGGCTCGTCCGCCGCTCGGGCGCGCGCTGAGGAATGGGTGTGGGTGGCGGGAGGCATGATCGCTCCTAACTCGGTGAGTCTCCTCATTCGATCCAATCGATGAGATCGGCGACCGAATCCTTCACGTGGTTCGGCCGGAAGGGGTATTTCTCGACTTCATCCATGGTGTCAGTGACCCCCGACAAAACGAGGACGGTCTCCAGGCCCGCCTCGAGACCGGAGAGCACGTCGGTGTCCATCCGGTCGCCGATCATGACCGTCGACTCCGAGTGCGCGTCGATGCGGCGCAGGGCGTTGCGCATCATGAGCGGATTCGGCTTGCCCACGAAGTACGGGTCGGCGCCGGTGGCCTCGGAGATCATGGCCGCCACCGCGCCGGTCGCCGGGAGGATGCCCTCCAGGGACGGGCCGGTCGCGTCCGGGTTCGTGGCGATGAACCGCGCCCCGGCCTTGATCAGGCGCACCGCCGTGGTGATCGCGCCGAAGTCGTAGCGGCGGGTCTCGCCGAGCACCACGTAGTCGGGGCGGTAGTCGGTGAGCACGTAGTCGATCTCGTGCAGCGCCGTGGTCAGCCCCGCCTCGCCGATGACGTACGCCGAGCCCGAGGGCCGCTGCGAGTGCAGGAAGTCCGCGGTGGCCATCGCCGAGGTGTAGATCGAGGCCTCCGGGACGGTCAGACCGGAGTTCCTCAGACGGACGTGCAGATCGCGCGGGGTGTAGATCGAGTTGTTGGTGAGCACGAGGAACCGCTTCCCCGCCGTCTGCAGCTTCTCGATGAGTTTGTTGGCCCCGGGGACGGGGACCCCCTCGTGGACGAGCACGCCGTCCATGTCCGAGAGCCAGGAATCGAACGGTCCAGGTGTATCCATGGTCAACATCTTGCCATCGTGTGATCGGATCGACGAGTGCCGGACGTAAAGTGGGGCCCGTGGAGACGGTGATGACCGCCGTGCTCGTCATCGCGTCCGGCGCGCTGGCGGGCGTTTTCGGCTACTGGACGATCAGAACGGGGAGGAACCGATGAGCGGCGAGGTACCCGCGGAGTTCGCCTCGACCTACGAGAAGGTCGAGCCCTATCCTTTCGAGGAGACCGCCGATCTGCGCAGCGGCCCGAACCTGCACGACGACCTGCTGCCGCTGCTGCCCCTGGTCGGGCACTGGAGGGGCCGCGGGCAGGGCGGCTACCCCGACGGCGAGGACTTCATGTACGCCCAGGAGATCCGCTTCACGCACGACGGGCGGCCGTTCCTGCGCTACGACGCCCGCTCGTGGATCGTCGACGAGGACGGCAAACCGGTGCGCCCGGCGGCCTGGGAGACCGGCTGGTGGCGGCCCGTCCAAGGCGAGGACTCCGGCAAGCCGGAGGTGGAGGTCCTGCTGGCGCACCCGACCGGCATCCTCGACCTGTACTACGGCCACGCGGACGGCACGAAGTTCGAGATCGCCACGGACGCGGTGGTCCGCAGCCCCCAAGCCAAGGAGGTCACGGCCGCCAAGCGCCTGTACGGGATCGTGGAGGGCGCCCTGATGTACGCCGTGGAGATGGCCGCCGAGGGCAGGCCGATGAGCCCCCACCTCTCGGCCCGCCTCGACCGAGTCGAAGGCTGACCCGGGCTACGTCATCGGCGGCGTGATGAACTCGCATTTCGGCCCGTTGCTCCGAGTCAGCCTGCGATCGGCCGTGAGCAGCGGCGCGCGGCGCCATTCGGCTACCGCCACATAAGAGGCGTCGTACGCGGTGACACTCTCGCGGAGTTCCCAGATTCGGGTGGCCACCACCGAGAACGGTTCGAGATGTATTGCCATGTCGCGAAGGTCTTGGAAGGCGAGGTTCGCGGCGGTCTCGTCCAAGGAGCCTTGTCGGCGCCCTCTCCGGAGAATGTTCGTCACCTCGTAATGCAGCATCTCCGAGGAGAACAGCTGTTTGTCCAACATTTGGACTGCGAACCACTTTCCGCGTTCACCGGGCGTGGTGAGTTGCGCGACCACCGCTGACGCGTCTACGACAAGAGCGGGAGGTTCCGTCATCGGCGGTCCGCGTCGCGGGCTTCGAGGATGTCCTCGATCGTCATGCCGGAGCCGGAGGCTTCGACCCGCTCGCGTGCGCGCATGATGACCAGATCGAGCGGCGGGTGAGCCACGATCGCCTCGATCTGCTTGAACATGAACTCCTGAAGCGACTGCGACTGGCGGGCGGCTCGCGCCGCCAGCTCCGCGCGCCATTCCTCGGGAAGATGCCTGATGGTCATACTGAACTCACTCATGCATGTATTTTAGCAGCATCTGCTTCAAAACGGCATCAATGAAGGTGGCGGTGCGAGTCGATTTCGCCGGTCTCGACCTCGGTCAGCGTGACCTGCACGGTCTCGATCGGGGCATCGAGGACCGTTGCGATGAGGTCCCGTGCCATGTATTCGGCCTCGGCCCAGTCCTCACCCTGCGTGACCGCGCCTCGGAGGCTCGGAACCGCCACGACCCACCCGCCTTCGGGCGCCGCCTCGGCGATTGCGTTGTACCGCATGTCGAACCTCCTCGCTCTCGACCGAGCGCCGCTCAGCGGCGTTTGGCCTCCTTCGCCTGTCGCGACCGCTCTTGGGACTCGATCACCTGGACCAGGCGGGCACGGTCCTCGGGGTCGCAGTCCCAAAGGATGACGACGGTCTTCACGCGGCCGTCGGCGTCGATTCGTCTGATCCTGCCGTCGTCCACGACCAACCGCTCGCCGTTCGGCGTGCCGAAGGTCCAGCGGACGCGCCGAGTGGAGAACCAGTAGACGACCAGGGCCTTCGCCTTGACATCGTAGGCACCGTACGGTCTTGAGCGCATTCTGGCGCCGATTACCAGGAACACGACACCGACACCGAACAGGAACTGCAAGTCCCACAGCTGCGTGACTATCGCGAACACGCCGACGGGAATCGCCAGTGACCCGGTGACCAGGTACGCCACGGGAACGAAAGTCCGGTACCGGACCTCGATGATTCGGGAATTCATTTGTCGCTCCGAGGGGGTTCAGGGATCGGGGAAGATCATAGACGAGATTCGGTGCGCGGTGGAGGTCAGAAGTCGCCGGGCCAGAGGTCGTCTTCCTCTTCCTTCGGCGCTGCCTCCGTGGGCTTGGCGATCTCGATCACCGTCGGCGGCCTGCCGTCGTCGGCTTCCAGGACCACGCCCAGGACCTGGATGCTGCCCGTCTTGTCCAGCGGCTCGTTGCCGTTGCCGCACTTCGGGCTCTGGATGCAGCTCGGGCATCCCGCCTTGCAGTCGCACGAGTCGATGGCGTCCCTCGTCGCCCCCAGCCAGTCCGTCCACTTGCGGAACGCCTGCTCGGCGAAGCCCGCCCCGCCCGGGTGCCCGTCGTAGACGAACACCGTCGGCAGCTCCGTGTCCGGGTGCGCCGCCGTCGACAGCCCGCCGATGTCCCACCGGTCGCACGTCGCGATCAGCGGCAGCAGCCCGATCGAGGCGTGCTCGGCCGCGTGCAGCGCGCCGGTCAGGTCCGCCACCCCCGCCAGCGCCTCGGGCTCGACCGTCCACCACACCGCGACCGTCCGCAGCGTCTGCGGCGGCAGGTCCAGAAGCTGCGTGTCGATGACCTCCCCGGTCGGGATGCGCCTGCGCTGGTAGGAGATGACGTTCGTGGTCACCTCCACCTCCCCGAGGCACATCGTCACCGCGCCCATCTCGCGGACCTCCCGCGTGCTCAGGATCTCCAGGTGCGTGATCTCCTGCGCGCTGGTCGTCCACGGCGGCTTCGCGGCGTGCACCAGCGCGATCCCGTCGTCGAGGTCCAGCTCGTCGACCAGATACGACTCGCCCTGGTGCAGGTACAGCGCCCCGTTGTGCACGAGCCGGTGCGAGGCGGCCGCGTCGACGGTGCCGATGAGCCGCCCCGTCGAGATCTCCGCGATGTCGATGCCCATCGGCCCCGAGCCCCGCAGCGTCACCTCCGGGCGCTCCGAACCCACCCAGTAGTAGCGCCCGCCCGGCCTGCGGCGCAGCAGCTTCCGTTCGCACAGCTCCTCGGCCACCTCGCGGCTGCCGGGGATCGACGCCAGGTCCGCCTCGCGCAGCGGCAGCTCCTCGGCGGCCAGGCACAGGTGCCCCGCCAGCACGTACGGGTTCGACGGGTCGCACACGCTCGCCTCGACCGGCCGCTCGAAGATCGCCTCCGGATGGTGCACCAGGTACGTGTCGAGCGGGTCGTCCTTGGCGAGCATGATCGCCAGCGCCTCGGTCTCGCCGCGCCCGGCCCGCCCGACCTGCTGCCAGAACGAGGCCAGGCGCCCCGGGTAGCCGCACAGGACGACAGCGTCCAGCCCGGTGACGTCGATGCCCAGCTCGAGCGCGTTCGTCGTCGCCACGCCGAGCAGCCGCCCCTCGCGCAGGTCGGCCTCCAGGTCCCTGCGGTGCTCGCGCAGGTACCCGGCCCGGTAGGCGGCGATGCGCTCCGCGGCCGGGTCCGCGCCGAGCCGCGACTTCGCCTCGGCGGCGACGATCTCGGCGCCGCGACGCGACGGCACGAACGCGAGCGTGCGGACGCCCCGCTGGACGAGCTGGGCCAGCATCCGCGCGGTCTCCGAGAGCGTGGAGGCCTTCTGCGGCTCGCCCTCGATCAGGTGCGTCTCGGGCTCCCACAAGGCGATGCTCGCGCCCGGCGACGGTGAGGAGTCGGCGGTGACCTGCACCGCGGGCCGGCCTGTCAGCGTCGTCAGGGACGCCGCCGGCTCGGCGGCCGTCGCCGAGGCGGCGACGACCGTCGGCGAGGCCCCGTAGTGCTC
The DNA here is from genome assembly GCF_000427885.1 of Glycomyces tenuis DSM 44171. Taxonomy (GTDB): domain Bacteria; phylum Actinomycetota; class Actinomycetes; order Mycobacteriales; family Micromonosporaceae; genus Glycomyces; species Glycomyces tenuis. The sequence goes on along the minus strand of NZ_ATYW01000005.1, from coordinate 18,252 downwards.
GGCCAGGCGCAGCAGCCGCCGCAGCGTGAGCGCGACGTGCGCGCCGAACACGCCCCGGTAGATGTGGCACTCGTCGACCACGACGTACTTCAGGTTCGACAGCAGCGAGCGCCAGAACCGGTGGCGCGGCAGCATCGAGTGGTGGACGAGGTCCGGGTTGGAGAACACCAGGTTCGCGAAGCGCTGCGCCCACTGCCGGTGCTCGTACGGCGTGTCGCCGTCGACGATGGCCGGGATGAGCCCGCCGACGTCGAACTCGCCGACCGCCCTGGCCTGGTCGGCGGCGAGCGCCTTCGTCGGCGCCAGATAGAGCGTGCGGCCCTCGCAGTCGAGGGCGGCCTCGGTCAGGACCGGCAGCAGGTACGCGAGGCTCTTGCCGGAGGCGGTGCCGGTGGCGACGACGACGTCGCGGCCCTCGAAGGCGTGCGTCGCCGCCTCGGCCTGGTGCGGCCACGGCTCCACGATGCCGGTCTCGGACAGCGCCCGGCGCACCTCCTCGGGCACCCATTCGGGCCAGGCGGTGCGCGCGGAGCGGCGCGGCGGGACGCGCCTGAGGTGGCGAAGCCCTTCGTCGTCCGCACCGAGTGCGCTGATCAGCTGGTCCGATGACACGCGGTCAATGATGCCGCAACGCTCCGACAGGCGGCGCTCCCGGCCGCGCCGGCCGCCCCGCCACAAGGTGCGTCCTCGCCGAGCGTGGTCGAGCCCATACGTCGGCTCAGTGCTCCCGACACGCTCCCATGACGGAAGCAGTACGCTATGCGCCAGGACACATCGAAGCCTTGGGAGAGAGCGTGAAGGGATCATCCAGTGACGGAACGCCCGAACCCGAACTGGGACTTAGCCTGTCCACAGTCGGCGCGTACTCGGTCATCTCGGTGACCGGAGAGATCGACATGTACACCGCACCGAAGCTGCGCGAAGCCGTCAGGCAGCTCTCCGCCGAGGGCCGCATGCGCGTGGCGATCGACCTGACGCCCACCGAGTTCTGCGACTCCACCGGCCTGGGCGTCCTCATCGGCGCCCGCCGCCGGCTCACCGACGCGGGAGGCGCGCTGGTGGTGGTCTGCGCCAACCCCCGCATCCGCAAGCTCCTCGACCTGACCGGCCTGGACAAGGTGCTCGATGTCCGGGAAGCGGTGCCCAGCGAGTGAACGCCTCCAAGCACGACCACCGCGCTGAACCGGTGACGGTGCGGTTCGCGTTCACGCCCGCCGCCGCCTACGTCCGCGCCGCCCGCCTTGTGGCCGCCGACGTCGCCTCGCACGCCGGGGTCGCCACCGGGCTGCTCGACGAGGTCCGCCAGGCCGTCGGCGAGGCCTGCACGCGAGCGATCCTGCGGCACCGCGACTCAGAGATCGACGATCTTGTGCGCATCGAATTTTCGATCGGTGATCGTTTCGTTGCGAAAATCACCGACAACGCGCGCGATATGCGCGCGCAGACACGAGACCGCCTCGCGCCCTCCACCCGCCGCGGCGATGCGCGCCCGAGTGATCACGACACGCTCGAAGAGGAGACCCTCTCGGAGGAGATCACCCTCATCGTCCTCGGCGGCCTGGTCGAAGACCTGGTAGTGACCGGTCCCGACAGCGAGAAGGGCACCACCGTCTCCATGAGCTGGCCCCTGCCCGGCGGCGCCCAGTCCGGCGAGCACTGAGTCGCCGCGCCCCTACGGGACCGCAGTGACCGACCCCACTCGCAAAGACCTCACATCGTTACACTCCGCTCGTTATGACAGACGCGCCGCCGCGCGGCCGCACGCCTCACCGCGCGCGGCGCCGGGCGCGAACCCGAAGCACGCCGCCCCGCGCGGGCGGCCTTCACTGAACCCGTACGCGCGCGCCGCGCGCATCCAGTCTCTGGAGGAACAACATGCATACGTTGCTCGCCAATGGCGACGAGGGCGTAGGCCAGCTCACAGGCTCCAACGTGAGCCTCGTGGTGGTGGCCGCCGTGCTCGCGCTGGTCGCGCTGGGAAGCGCCGCCGCACTGGTCAAGAGCATCCTCGGCGCGGGCACCGGCACCGACAAGATGCGCGAGATCGCCGGCGCCGTCCAGGAGGGCGCCTCCGCCTACCTGCGCCGACAGTTCCGCACGCTCGGGATCTTCGTCGTCGCCGCCGTGGTACTGCTGTTCCTGCTGCCGGTCGGCGACGCCGGGACCGACGTCCGCATCGGCCGCAGCCTCTTCTTCGTGGTCGGAGCCGCCTTCAGCGCCTTCATCGGCTGGGCCGGCATGAGCCTCGCCACCCGCGCGAACGTCCGCGTCGCCGCCGCCGCGCGCGACGGCAAGGCCGTCGGCGCGATGCACCTGGCGTTCCGCACCGGCGGCGTGGTCGGCTTCCTGACCATCGGCCTCGGCCTGCTCGGCGCCGCCATCGTGGTCCTGGTCTACAAGTCCGACGCGCCCGTCGTCCTGGAGGGCTTCGGCTTCGGCGCCGCCCTGCTGGCGATGTTCATGCGCGTCGGCGGCGGCATCTTCACCAAGGCCGCCGACGTCGGCGCCGACCTCGTCGGCAAGGTCGAGCAGGGCATCCCCGAGGACGACCCGCGCAACCCCGCGACCATCGCCGACAACGTCGGCGACAACGTGGGCGACTGCGCCGGCATGGCCGCCGACCTCTTCGAGTCCTACGCCGTGGTCCTGGTCGCCAGCCTCATCCTCGGCCGCGCCGCCTTCGGCGAGACCGGCCTCGTCCTGCCGCTCATCGTGGCCTCCGTCGGCATCGTCTGCGCCCTCATCGGCGTCATCATCACCCGCATGCGGGCCTCCGACGCCTCCGGGCTCACCGCCATCAACCGCGCCTTCTACATCTCCGCGGTCATATCGGCGGCGCTCACCGCCGTCGCCGTCTTCGCCTACGTCCCGGCCGACTGGTCCGAACTGGGCACCGGCATCGACGCCTCGGAGATCCCCGTCAGCCCGCAGGGCCTGGCCATCATCGCCGTCGTCATCGGCATCGCGCTCGCCGCGGCCATCATGTTCCTGACCGGCTACTACACCGACACGCGCTACAAGCCCACCAGGACCGTCTCGGCCTCGACGCGCACCGGCGCGGCCACGAACATCCTCTCGGGCTTCTCGCTCGGCCTCGAGTCCGCCGTGTACTCGGCGCTGCTCATCGCCGCCGCCGTCTACGGCGCCTACCTGCTCGGCGGGGGCGTCCTGCTCGTCAGCCTGTTCGCCGTCGCGCTCGCCGGCTGCGGCCTGCTGACCACCGTCGGCGTCATCGTCGCGATGGACACCTTCGGCCCGATCAGCGACAACGCCCAGGGCATCGCGGAGATGAGCGGGGACGTCGACGGCGACGCCGCCCAGACGCTCACCGACCTCGACGCGGTCGGCAACACCACCAAGGCCATCACCAAGGGCATCGCGATCGCCACGGCCGTGCTGGCCGCGACCGCCCTGTTCGGCTCCTACACCGACGCGGTGGCCTCCGAGGGCCTCGCCGGCGGCGAGCTGTTCGAGGCGCTCAGCATCGCCGACCCGGCCAACATCGTCGGCTTCATCATCGGCGCCAGCGTGGTGTTCCTGTTCTCCGGCCTGGCCGTCAACGCCGTGGCCCGCTCCGCCGCCGCCGTGGTCCAGGAGGTCCGCGACCAGTTCGCGCGCTTCCCGGGCATCATGACCGGCGAGCAGCGCCCCCAGTACGGCCGCGTGGTCGACATCTGTACCCGCGACGCCCAGCGCGAACTGGCGACGCCGGGCCTGCTGGCCGTGACCGCGCCGATCATCGTCGGCTTCGGCCTCGGCGTCGGCCCGCTCGCCGCCTACCTCGCCGGCGCGATCGCCTGCGGCGTGCTCATGGCGATCATGCTGGCGAACTCGGGCGGCGCCTGGGACAACGCCAAGAAGGACGTCGAGGACGGCAACCACGGCGGCAAGGGCTCCGAGGCCCACGCCGCGGCCGTGATCGGCGACACCGTCGGCGACCCGTTCAAGGACACCGCCGGGCCCGCGATCAACCCGCTGCTCAAGGTCATGAACCTGGTGGCGCTCATCATCGCCCCGGCCGTCGTGGTCGCCACCGTCGGCGACGACGCCTCCGGCGCGCTCCGCTGGAGCGTGGCCGGTGCGGCGCTGCTCATCCTGGTCACCTCGATCGTGGTCAGCAAGCGCCGCTCGGCGCTGGTGGAAGCGGGGGAAGACCGAGCCGAGGAGGAGCGTGAGACCGTGAAGGTCGGCTAGCCCTCCCCGGCAGAGCACCGCGCGCCCCGGCCCGCTCCGGCGAACCTGCGAGTCGCAGGTTCCGATCGGGCCGGGGCGCCCGCATACTCAGGGGACGCGTTCGCCGAGCGTGAGCTACCGTAACGATTCGAGTGCGTATTTTTCAGTGAACCCAAGCGAAGGTGGGAGCAGTGGCCGACCTCAAGCGCCTGGTCATCGTCGAATCCCCGGCGAAGGCCAAGACGATCTCCTCTTATCTCGGTCCCGGCTACATCGTCGACTCCTCCCTCGGGCACATCCGCGACCTGCCCCGCAGCGCCAAGGAGATCCCGAAGAAGTACAAGGACAAGGCGTGGTCGCGCCTGGGGGTCGACGTCGACAACGACTTCGCGCCGCTCTACATCGTCAACCCCGACCGCCAGGCCCACGTCAAGAAGCTCAAGGGCTACCTCGCCGAGGCCGACGAGCTCTACCTCGCCACCGATGAGGACCGCGAAGGCGAGGCCATCGCCTGGCACCTGCTCGAGACGCTGAAGCCGAAGATCCCGGTCAAGCGCATGGTCTTCCACGAGATCACCCCGCAGGCCATCGCCGAGGCCGCCGCCAACCCGCGCGAGCTCAACCAGGACCTCGTCGACGCCCAGGAGGCCCGCCGCATCCTCGACCGCCTCTACGGCTACGAGGTCAGCCCGGTGCTGTGGAAGAAGGTCATGCCGCGCCTGTCGGCCGGGCGCGTCCAGTCCGTCGCCACCAGGGTCGTCGTCGAGCGCGAACGGGCCCGCATGGCCTTCCGCGCCGCCGACTACTGGGACGTCACCGCCCGTCTCGCCACCGACGACGACCAGGTCTTCAAGGCCTCGCTCATCGCCGTCGACGGCGACAGGATCGCCGGCGGCAAGGACTTCGACCCGGCCACCGGCAAGGCGAAGGGCAATGTCGTCCACCTCGACGAGGCCGGCGCGCGCGGCCTGGCCGAGCGCTTGAGCGGCCGCGACTTCACCGTGCTGAAGGTCGACAAGAAGCCGTACCGCCGCCGTCCCTACGCGCCGTTCATCACCTCGACGCTCCAGCAGGAGGCCGGACGGAAGCTGCGCCTGTCGAGCGCGCAGGTGATGCGCGTCGCCCAGCGGCTCTATGAAAACGGTCACATCACCTATATGCGGACCGACTCGACGAACCTGTCGAACACCGCCGTCGACGCCGCCCGCGCCCAGGCCGCCGAGCTCTACGGCGCCCAGTACGTGCCCGCCGAGCCCAGGCGCTACGCCCGCAAGGTCAAGAACGCCCAGGAGGCCCACGAGGCCATCCGCCCGGCCGGGAACCGCTTCAAGACCCCCGACCAGCTCAAAGGCCAGCTCACCGCCGAAGAGCACCGGCTCTACGACCTGATCTGGCGGCGCACGCTCGCCTGCCAGATGGTCGACGCCACCGGCAACTCGACCTCGGTGCGCGCCCGCGCCACCACCGCCGCGGGGGAGGACGCCGACTTCGGCGCCTCCGGCAAGACCATCACCAACCCCGGCTTCCTGCTCGCCTACGTCGAGTCGATCGAGGAGGGCGAGGCCGACAACGTCGAGAAGCGCCTCCCCGAGCTCGCCGAGCGCCAGCACCTGAGCGAGCGCGGCCTGGAGGCCGCCGGGCACACCACCCAGCCGCCCGCCCGCTACACCGAGGCCAGCCTGGTCAAGGCCCTCGAGGAGCGCGGCATCGGCCGGCCCTCGACGTACGCCTCGATCATGCAGACCATCCAGGACCGCGGCTACGTGTTCAAGCGCGGCCAGGCCCTCATCCCCTCCTTCCTCGCGTTCGCCGTCGTCGGCCTGATGGAACGGCACTTCCCGCGCCTGGTGGACTACGACTTCACCGCCGGGATGGAGGACGAGCTCGACGAGGTCGCCGGCGGCGAGGAGCAGCGCGTCGAGTTCCTGCGCAAGTTCTACTTCGGCGGCGACGACAAGGAGGGCACCGTGGCCGCCTCCGGCGGGCTGCGGCGCCTGGTCGAAGAGGAGCTCGGGAAGATCGACGCCCGCGGCGTCAACTCGATCCGGCTGTTCACCGACGACCGGAACCGCAAGGTCGTCGTCCGCGTCGGACGCTACGGCCCCTACCTGGAGCGCACCACGCCCGAGCAGGCCGAGGCCGGCGAGAACGGCGAGCGCACCTCGATCCCGGAGTCGCTGGCGCCCGACGAGCTGACCCGGGAGAAGGTCGAGGAGCTCTACGAGCTCGGCTCCGGCGAGGGCGAGCTCGGCACGCACCCCGAGACCGGGGAGCCGGTCTACGCCAAGACCGGCCGCTACGGGCCCTACGTCACCTCCGGTGAGAAGTCCTCGTCGCTGCTGACCGGGCAGAAGCTCTCGGAGCTCACGCTCGAGGACGCCGTCAAGCTGCTGACGCTGCCGCGGCTGGTCGGCAAGGACGCCGACGGCGAGGAGGTCCGCACCGGGCTCGGCCCGCACGGCCCCTACGTGGTCAAGAAGCGCGACTACCGGTCCCTCGAATCGGAGGACCAGCTGTTCACGCTCACCCTCGAGGAGGCCGAGAAGCTGCTCGCGCAGCCGAAGACCCGGGGGCGCCAGCGGGCGCAGACGCTGCTCAAGGAGCTCGGCCCCGACCCGGTGACCGGCAAGGAGGTCTCCCTCAAGGACGGGCGCTTCGGCCCGTACGTCACCGACGGTGAGACGAACGCCTCGATCCGCAAGACCGACACGGTCGAGGCCATGACGATCGACCGGGCCGCCGAGCTGCTCGCCGAGCGCCGCGAGAAGGTCGCCGCCGGGGGCGGGGTGAAGAAGACCGCGAAGAAGGCGGCGAAGAAGACCGCCAAGAAAGCCGCCAAGAAGACCACTGCGAAGAAGGCGGCCAAGAAGGCCGCGAAGAAGACCGCCAAGAAGTCCAGCTCCTAGCAGACCGGGAAGTCATGAGCTATCGAGTCCAGCCAAGCGCGCAGGTGGCCGAGTCGGCGAAGATCGGCGACGGCTCGTCCGTGTGGGACCTCGCCCAGATCCGCGAGGACGCGGTCCTCGGCAACGGGTGCATCATCGGCCGCGGCGCCTACGTCGGCACCGGCGTGGCGATGGGCGACAACGTCAAGGTGCAGAACTACGCGCTGGTCTACGAGCCGGCCCGCCTCGACGACGGCGTGTTCGTCGGCCCGGCGGCGGTGTTCACCAACGACCACAACCCGCGCTCGGTCGAGCCCGACGGCGGGATCAAGCGCGCCGGCGACTGGGAGGCGGTCGGCGTGACCGTCGAGCGCGGCGCCTCGATCGGCGCCCGCGCGGTGTGCGTGGCGCCGGTGCGGATCGGCGCCTGGGCGATGGTCGCGGCCGGGGCGGTCGTGACCAAGGACGTGCCCGCCTACGCGCTGGTGATGGGCGTCCCGGCAAGGCGCGTCGGCTGGGTCGGCCGCTCGGGGGAGCGCCTGGTGGAGGACGAGGCGGGCGAGGGCCTGTGGCGGTGCCCGCGCAGCGGGGAGCGCTACGTCGAGCGCGACGGCGCCCTCGAGCCCGAGGGGACGGCCGCCACTCCCGCCTGACCCCGCTCCGCAGAGCGGCGAATCGTGAATATGGTGTAATCCGGACCCGACGGTGAATCGCCCGGGATCGGCAGGTGAACTTCCGCCGAACCAGAGGCAACCCAACGGGCCGTCACAAGCGTTGTGTAAGGGGACCGCCCGGGGGGGCACGCCGGACGCGGTCCGCCTCGGCTCCGGCATCACTTCATTGGGAATGGATCTCACACCATGCGAATCACGTTTCTCGTCCGCAATATCTGGGGCATCGGCGGCACGATCAAGACCACGATCAACACGGCCGAAGCCCTGGTCGAGCGCGGCCACGACGTGACTCTCGTGTCCTGCATCCGCAACCGGGAAGTACCGGACTTCGACATCGATCCGCGGATCACTGTGGACAGCCTGTGGGACGTCCGAAAGCCGGGCGACGGCGGTGAGCGACTGTCGTTCATGGACCGGCGCCGCGCCAAGCGGGATTCCTACCTCGACCGCGCCCAGGTGAACAACATGCGCGAGTCCTCGGCGCTGTTCGACCGCCGCGTCAAGCAGTTCATGGAGAAGGTCGACACCGACATCCTGGTCACCACCCAGGTGACGCTCAACCTCTACGCCGCCCGGTACGCGCGGCCGGACACCATCGTGGTCGGCCAGGAGCACCTGTACCTCGACAACTACAAGCCGCCGGTGCGGCAGCTGATCAAGGACAACTACCACCGCCTCCACTCGATCGTCACCATCACCGAGAGCGACGCGCGGGCCTACCGCGAGGCCCTGCCCGACTGCGCCGACCGCATCGCGGTCATCCCCAACTCCATCCCCGCCCACCGGGGCGAGCTCTCGACGCAGAACGAGCCGATGATCATGGCCGCCGGGCGGCTCGCCAAGATGAAGGGCTTCAACACCCTCATCGAGGCCTTCGGCGAGATCGCCCACCGCTACCCCGAGTGGGGCATGCGCATCTACGGCCGCGGCACCGAGCGCAAGCGGCTCCAGCAGCTCATCGGCGAGTACGGCCTGCGGGCCCGCATCAAGCTCATGGGCCCGGTCTCGCCGCTCGACGACGAGTGGAGCAAGGCCTCGATCGCGGCCGTGACCTCCCACTACGAGGCCTTCGGCCTGGTGATCGTGGAGGCCATGTCCGCGGGGCTCGCCGTGGTCTCCAGCGCCGTCGAGCACGGCCCGATCGAGATCATCGACCACGAGGAGAACGGCCTGCTGTTCGAGTCCAAGAACGTCGAAGCGCTCTCCCAGGCGCTGGCGCGGCTCATGGACGACCGCGAGCTGCGGTGCCGCCTCGCCGAGGCCGGCCGGGTCACCGCGCGCGCCTACGAGCCCGAGCAGGTCGTCGGCCTCCACGAGGAGCTGTTCGAGCGGATGCTCAAAGAGCACGCCTAAGGCTGTTCGAGCAGCGCCTCGGCCACGACCAGGTCGAGCGGCTCGGTGACCTTCAGGTTGCGCTCCTCGCCGGCGACGACGGCGACCGGCACGTGCGGCAGGTATCGCAGCACCACCGAGCAGTCGTCGGTCGCCTTGAAGGCCGGATCGGCCGCCGCCGCCGCGTAGGCCGCCTCGATCACCGACAGGCGGAAGCCCTGCGGGGTCTGCACCCGTCGCAGCGCGGCCCGCTCGGGCACGGACGCGACGAACTCCCGCCCGCCCTCGGCCCTGACCTCGATGACGGTGTCCGAGGAGGCCACGGCCACGCCGACCGCGTCGTGCCGGTCCAGCGCGGCGGCGACCTCGGCGATGATCCGCCCCGAGACGAGCATCCGGGCCGCGTCGTGCAGCAGCAGCTTGCAGTCCTCGCCGGGGCCGAGCAGGCGCCGGGCCCAGTCGATCGCCGCGCGCGATGAGGCGCTGCGGTCGGCCCCTCCCGCGATGACCCCGGCCAGCTTCCCCGCCCCCGCCGCCTCGGCGATCGGGGCCACCGCGCGATGGTGGCCCGCAGCCATCACCACCACGATCCGGTCGACCTCCGGCGCGGCCTCGAAGGCCTCCAGCGTGTGCTGGAGCACCGGCTTGCCGCCCACCTCGAGCAGCTGCTTCGGGACCGGCGCGCCCATCCGGGCGCCCGTCCCCCCGGCCAGGACCACCGCCACGGTCGGCGCGCCGGGCGGGTACGGTGCTGCGGCGTGCATGGGCTCACTCCTGTGCTCACGGGTCGGCGGACGCGTCGAGCGGAAGGATACCGTCACCAGCGGCGGGCCGGTACCCACGAGTGGGAGCGGTGGCAATGTGACCGGTACGTCTACCCGTGATTGGCCGTTTCGTAATTGCCCGTTTAACTAGGTAAACTGCTGTGGTCCTGTAGCCTATGCGAACGAGGTGGCGCCAATGTCCACGAACATCGTGATCCTTGCGGCCGGTGTCGGCTCCCGGCTCGGCAAACCGCACCCCAAGCCGCTGACGCCCCTGAACACCGGCGAGACCATCCTGGGCCGCTCGCTGCGCCTGCTCACCTCCCGTTTCAGCCGCCACTCCATCCACCTCGTGGTCGGCTTCAAGAAGGAGATGATCATGGAGGAGGTGCCCGACGTCGGCTTCATCTACAACCAGGCCTACGGCGACACCAACACCTCCAAGAGCCTGCTCAAGGCCTTCAGCATCCTCGGCCCCGGCGGGGTCCTGTGGCTCAACGGCGACGTCGTCTTCGACCCGCAGGTGCTCGACGTGCTCCTGCCGCACATCGCCATGGACCGCTCCTTCATCAGCGTCAACACCGCGAAGGTCTCCGACGAGGAGGTCAAGTACACCCTCGGCGCCGACGGCTACATCAACAAGCTCTCCAAGAAGGTCACCGAAGGCGCGCTCGGCGAGGCCGTGGGCATCAACTACGTCTCGGCCGACGACCGCGCCGTGGTCGCCAAGCGGCTGGCCGAGGTCGACGACCAGGAGTACTTCGAAGGCGGCATCGAGGCGGCCATCGCCAAGGACGGCCTGAAGTTCGAGGCGGTCGACATCTCCCAGCACACCGTCATCGAGGTCGACTTCGCCGAAGACCTCAACGACGTCAACCGCCGCTTCAAATAACCCCTCCCTCTCCCCCTCCCCGCGTCGAAATCCACCCACCCGCGCTCCGGCACGCGCGAGCGTCGCACCATGGAGGTGCGGCGTCCCACGACTCCGATAGAGGCACGGCGAGTTGAAGAAACTGCTCAAATCCTGGTCCATCCGACTGAACCTGCTGGCGGTCGCGGCCGTCATCTCGGCAGTGGCGCTGCGCGGCGTGTCCTGGCCGACCTACCTGCTCGCGCTCGTCGTCTTCGGGACGGTCGCCTGGCAGAGCCGCCACAGCGTCGCCTCGATGCGGATCGCCCGCGTCCTGACCGCCCTGGCGGTGCTCATCGAGGCCTGGATCGCCGGCGGCACCGACCACTGGCCGCTGCTGCTCGCCGGCGTGCTGGTCACCTGCTACTTCGCGTACGCCGACATCATCGCCAAGGCCCTCAACATCGCCTACCTCCTGGCGGTCAACCTCGAGGTCCACCGCACCCGCCGCCAGCGCATGACCACCCCGCCGGCGATCGCGACGCTCATGAACTGCCTGGCCGTGGCCTACGTGCTCGCCGCGGCCGTGCCGCAGTCGGCCCCCACGGCCGTGACCGACACGGTCTTCCTGATCGTCACCCTCGCCGCCTTCGGCTGGACCGGGTCGGCCGTGCTCGACAACTACCTGCGCCGCCGCCGCGAGTCCCACCCGGTCGACGCCGGGGTCAGGGACGCCGTCGAACGGCTCCAGCCCCGCTTCGTGATCCACTTCGCCGGCTCCCGCGCCTCGGAGTACCAGCTCCAGATGTGGTTGCCGTACTTCGAGCAGGTCGGCGACCCGTACCTGATCATCGTCCGCGACCGCTACCTGCTCGACGGCATCGCCGAACGCACCGACGCCCCGATCGTGCTGGTCCCGGCCCAGTCGGTGCTCGACCATCTGCTGCCCGACAGCGTCCGGTCCTGCTTCTACGTCAACCACGCCGTCAAGAACGCCCAGCTGATCAAGCTCGACAAGTACATCCACGTGCAGCTGATGCACGGCGACTCCGACAAGGCGATCAGCCGCAGCCCGGTGTCGCTGATGTACGACCGGGTCTTCGTCGCCGGCCAGGCCGGGGTCGACCGTTACCACCGCCACGGCGTCGACATCCCCAACTACAAGTTCAAGCGCATCGGCCGCCCCCAGCTCCACGACCTCCAGGTCGGGCCCCGCCCCGAACGCGACGGGGACCGCAAGGTCGTGCTCTACACGCCCACCTGGACCGGGCTCACCGCCGACGTCAACTACTCCTCCCTGCCGCAGGGGAAGCGGATCGTCGAGGCCCTGCTGCGCCGCGACGTCGACGTCGTCTTCCGCACCCACCCCTACACGCGCACCAACGCCGCCTACCAGGCCCTCGCCGACGAGATCAAGGAGCTCATCGCCGCCGACGCGGCGGGGACCGGCCGGGCGCACCTGTGGGGCGACAAGGCCGAGTCCGAGGTGACCTTGAGCGAGTGCATCAACGCCGCCGACGTGGCGATCTCCGACATCAGCGGCACCGCATCGGACTGGCTGTACTGCGGCCGGCCGTTCGCGATGACCGACCCGAAGGACTTCGGCCCCGACTACCTCGCCGAGTTCCCGCTCGCCAAGGCCGCCTACCTGTTCGACGCCGAGGCGGACAACGTCGAGGAGGTCCTCGACGAGCTGCTGGAGACCGACCCGAAGGCCGGGCTGCGAGCAGAGGTCCGCGAGTACTACCTCGGCGACATCCGGCCCGAGGACCTCGTCGGCGTGTTCGTCGACGAGGTCAAGGCCACCTACGCCGAACCGGTCCGCAAGGCCGCCACCGGCGAGTCGGCCCTCCCGGCGGCCGAGCGGCCCGAGACCGTCCGCTCGCCCGCCTAGGAGCGCCTAAGCGGTGCCGGTCCTGCCGTTGTCGATGTACTTCTGGGCGGTCTCGATGAAGACCCGGTCGTAGCCTTCGGCCGGGAAGTCGCCCAGGTAGTAGGTCTTCGCCTCGGCTCTGACGCCCGCGAGCGAGTCGGTGCCGAGCAGCTCGTCGAGGACCGGCCCGATGTTCGAACCCGAGCCGTTCACGACATAGGCGGCCCGCGCCGGCGGGAAGGTCGCGGCGAAGGCCTCGCCCTCCTTGCGGGCGTCGACCACCGCGAACGGCTTCTCGGTGTACAGCCAGTCCGAGGCGACGGCGCTGACGTCGCACACCAGCGCGTCCGCGGTGTTCACGCAGTCGAACAGGGTCATCTCGGACTCGGCCGCGGCGCCCCAGCGGTGGGCCCGGCCGGTCTTGGCCGCGTCGGCGCGCAGCAGCTCCTCGACCTCGATCCGCTTGCGCTTGGCGCCCTCGTTGCGGTCGGTGTAGGGGTGGGTGCGGAACACCACCGTCGCGCCGCGTTCGAGCAGGGCGCCGACGAGTTTCGGCCCCAGCTTCAGCGAGCAGTAGTTCGCGTCCTCGTAGAACCCGGTCCACGTCGGTGCGTACAGCACCGTCGGGGACTCGACCGAGCCGATCTCGGTGCGCGGCACCTCCAGGTCCGACACCTGCGGGCGTCCGACGATGTCGAACTTGTCGAGCGGGATGTGGACGCCGTGGTCGGCGTAGCGGTCGATCCCGGCCTGGCCGGCGACGAAGACCCGGTCGTACATCGCCGTGACCGGGTTGTAGCTGGAGATCTTCTCTGAGTCGCCGTGGAGCAGCTGGACGTGCAGCAGCTCGGGGTTGCGCACCATGTGCATGTTCTTCATGCCGTTGTTGACGTAGAACACGGTGGTCACCGTCTCGGGGATGACCAGGTCGATCGGGCCCTGGCCCTGGACGAACACCACCGGCGCGTCGGTCGCGGCGGCCAGCGCCGGGAGGTGGTGCCGCTCGCGGGTCATGACGAAGTACGAGCCTTCGATGCGCTCGAAGTAGGGCACCCACATCTCGAGCTGGTAGGTGGTGTCCTTCGGCCCCGCGAAGTAGACCATGAACGTGGGGGCCCGCCGGTCGAGCTCGGCGGCCACGATCTCGGTGATGTCCTCTGTCGAGGGCAGGACGCGGTGGGTCAGCCCGGCGAACCTGGCCGCCGCCAGCACCGCCGTCGGCAGGGCCGCCAGGACCACCGCGTACGGCGTGGCGGCGGCGAAGCCCGAGAAGAGCAGCGGCACCTGCACGACCAGCACCGCGAACGTCGACAGGTAGTACAGGGCCGAGCGGCGCACCGGCGAGTCGGAGGTCTCCGGGCGGGTCTCCAGGTGCGCGGTGGCGATCTTGGCGGCGCTGACGACCTTGGCCAGGAGCGCTTCGACGGCGATCATCGCGGCGGTCGCGAGCAACGCCAGCGACCAGGCGATCGACAGCCCGGTGCCCGCGGCGACCGCGGCCGTCACGGGCGTGAACGCCAGCAGGGCGCGGCCCTGCGCGTGGCGGCCGGGCGTGTTCACCTCCTGCGGGTAGCAGTAGTACGCCAGCGTCGCCGCGATCAGGACGAGCCAGAGGGGCCGCCACGGCGTGAACAGGATGGCGGCGTGGCACAGGATCGGGAGCGTGCCCGGCAGCAGCGCCTGCGCATACCGGAACTGTGTGATCTTGGTGAGCATCGGTCCGGTTCTGTTATTGGCGGACGACCAGGTTCTGGCTGTCGACGAGCGTGCCGACCTCGGAGGTGAGCATGTCGATGACCGAGGCGACCTGCTCGGGTTGCATGATCGTCGACGGGTCCTCGTCCGGGGCGAGCTTGCGGCGCAGGTCGGTGGCGCAGCGGCCGGGGGAGATGCACACCACGCGGGTGCCGTAGATCGACAGCTCCTCCTTCATCGCCTCGCTCATGTTGATCACGGCGGCCTTGGAGGCGCCGTAGGTGAGCCAGCCGGGGCGTCCGCCCATGCCGGCGGTGGAGGCGATGTTGACGATCAGCTCGAAGGTGTTGCCGCAGTGCAGCAGCTCCTGGACGATCGTGAACGGGGCGTACAGGTTGACGCCGATGGTGCGCTCGAAGTCGGCGAACTCGATCTGCTGGAGCGCGCAGGGGGCGGTGTACCCGGCGTTGTTGACCAGGTAGTCGACCTTGCCGGCCTCGGCCATGACGTCGCGCATGAGACCGACGATGCGGGCGCGGTCGTTGAGGTCGATGACGTGGGGGAGGACGCGCTTGCCGTAGGGGTTGTCGTCGGTGAGGCGGCCGATGAGCTTCTCGAAGTCCTCGGACTGGCGGGCCAGCAGGATGAAGTCGGTGATGTCGTTGTCGGCGTAGAAGAACCGCTCGGCGGTGGCCGCGCCGATGCCTTTGGAGGCGCCGGTGATGAGTATGGACTTAGACATCTTCGTCCCCTCCCAGGAGGAAGCCGGCCAGTTTGACGTCGGTGGGGGTGGTGACCTTGAGGTTGGTGTCCTGGCCGTCGATGAAGTGGACGTCGTGTCCGGTGACGGCGCACAGCGTGGCGTCCTCGGTGAACACCAGCTGCTGCTCCGCGGCCTTCCGGTGGGCGTCGGCCAGATCGGCCTTGAGGAACTTCTGCGGCAGCTGGACGTTGCGCAGCCGGTCCCGCTCGAGCGAGCCGGTGACCAGGCCGGAGTCGGGGTCGACGGGGGCGACGGTGAAGGGGATGGGCAGCATCAGGCTGACGTTGTCGCGCGGGTCCGTGACCAGCTGCTTGAAGTCGGCGGCGGTGACCATGGGGCGGGCCGACTCGTGGATGAGGACGTGGTCGGACTCGCAGGCCGGCAGCATCGCCGCGACCGACTCGTGGCGGCTCTCGCCGGCCGGCACGTAGGTCACCGGCGTCTGGATCGCGTAGTCGGTGACCAGCCGTTCGATCTCCTCGCGGAACCCCTCGGGGAAGTTGAGGACGATCTGGGTGATCTCGGGTACCGCGTCGGCTGCGACCAGCGAGTAGACGATGATGGGTCGACCGGCCACGTCGATGAACTGCTTGGGGCGGCCGGCCGCGACGCGGCTTCCGATACCGCCGTTGAGCAGCATCAGACTGTACATGTGGGGTTTACCTCCAGAGGAAGACGGGTGGTGCGGAGTGCTCGCGGCAGGGAGATCGTGGTCGGGCACGTCCATGCGGGCCAGTCGAACGACTGTCTGGCGCGCGATGAGTCCTGTCACATTAGCACGCGTGCAACTTCTGTTCGCTTGAGCGCAACCTGTAATTCAGCATTCATTAGACAATGGTCCAGCAATGCAGCAAAAGAGCACAATCCACGAATTGTCGCAAAATGATGGACACCATCCTCTTGCGCGACAACGAGAATGCGGCTCGGCGACGGAGAGTGCGCTGATCCGGTCTATCTGTCAGCCCGTTCGCGCCGTGTGAACCTAATGTGCGAGAAAAGACACAAATGCTCCGAGCGTGCAACCGGATCGGTGCTTAACGCGTTGGGCATGCGTCAACGTCGACGCGGACTCGGGCGGCGATGCGGTTTTCGCCGCGCAGGGGCCCGCACGGCACTTGCTATCATCCTCGCGTCCACATCGCGCGACTGACCAGCATCGGGGGCACCGAATGCCTAGTGAACCGCCGGAATTCATCCCGCCGGCTCGGCCGTTTATCGGTGATGAGGAGATTGCGGCGGCGGTGGCCGTGTTGCGGTCGGGGATGGTGGTGCAGGGGCCGGAGGTGGCGGCGTTCGAGGACGCGTTCGCGACGGTGTCGGGGACTGGGCATTGTGTGGCGGTGAACTCGGGGACGTCTGCGTTGCAGCTCGCTCTCATGGCGCTGGGGGTCGGTCCTGGCGATGAGGTGATCGTGCCGTCGTTCTCGTTCGCGGCGTCGGCGAATGCGGTGCGGCTGGTGGGGGCGGAGCCGGTGTTCGCTGATATCGAGGCGGGGAGTTTCTGCGTCGACCCTGACGCGGTGGCGGCGCTGGTCGGTCCTCGGACGGTGGCGGTGATGCCGGTGCATCTGTACGGGCATCCGGCGGACATGGGCCGGCTGGTGCCGTTGGCGGAGCGGCATGGGTTGGCGGTGGTGGAGGATGCTTGTCAGGCGCATGGGGCGCAGGTCGACGGGAAGCCGGTGGGGTCGTTCGGTGCGGCGGGGGCGTTCAGTTTCTATCCGACGAAGAACATGCATGCCCTGGAGGGCGGGATGGTCTCGACTGATGATGCGCAGTTGGCGCGGATGCTGCGGTTGTTGCGCAATCAGGGGATGGAGCAGCGGTATGCGAACGAGGTCGTGGGTGCGAATATGCGCATGACTGATGTGGCGGCGGCGATCGGTCGGGTGCAGTTGGGTCGGCTGGAGGGGTGGACTGAGGCCCGGCGTGTGAATGCGGCGTTCTTGGACAAGTCGATCACTGGTGCGGTGGTGCCGCCGGTCGCGCCTGGGGCCCATCACGTGTATCACCAGTACACGGTGCGGATCGAGGGTGACCGTGACGGTGCACTCGAGCGGTTGAAGGCCGCTGGTGTGGGGAGTGCGGTCTATTACCCGACGCCGATTCACCGGCTGATCCCGTACCGGGACTCAAAGGCTGATCTGCCTGAGACGGACAGGGCCGCTGCTGAGGTGTTGTCGTTGCCGGTTCACCCTTCCTTGTCCTCGGATGATCTCGACCGTGTCGCTGACGCGGTGAACGCTTTGGAGCAGATGTGACAGCACCGCAACTCCGCGCCGGTCTGGTTGGTCTTGGCGCGATGGGTCGTAACCACGCCCGGATTCTCGGTGGACTTGAAGGCGTTGATCTGGTCGGCGTCGCCGACCCGGTGGCCGACAAGCGGTCCGCTCCGGCGGGCGTGCGGCTCGTCGGCTCGGTCGAGGAGCTGATCGGTCTGGGTCTGGACTATGCGGTGGTGGCCTGTCCGACCGCGCTGCACGAATCGGTCGGACTCGCGCTGGCCGAGGCCGGTGTGCACGCCTTGATTGAGAAGCCGCTGGCCCACACGGTCGAGGCGGCGCGCCTGTTGGCCGAGGCCTTCGGATCGCGCGGTCTTGTCGCCGGGGTGGGGCATATTGAGCGGTATAACCCGGCGATCATCAGTTTGCGTGCGCGTCTGGAGTCCGGTGAGCTGGGCGAGGTGTTGCAGGTGGTGACTCGTCGTCAGGGGCCGTTCCCGCATCGGATCGCTGATGTGGGTGTGGTCAAGGATCTGGCGACGCACGACATCGATTTGACCAGTTGGGTGACCGGTCAGTCGTATCAGTCGATCACGGCCCGGACGGTCTCGCGGTCGGGGCGCGAGCACGAGGACATGCTCTCGGCCATCGGGTATCTGAGCAAGGGCACGATCGCGAACCACTCGGTGAACTGGTTGAGCCCGTTCAAGGAACGCACCGCGGTCGTCACTGGCGACCGAGGCTGCTTCATCGCGGACACGCTCACCGGGGATTTGACGTTCTATGCCAATGGTGTCGAGCACACCGAGTGGGAGGCGCTGCGCGCCTTCCGGGGCGTGTCCGAGGGTGACATGGTCCGGTATGCGATCCGTAAGCGGGAGCCGTTGCTGGTCGAGCACGAGCATTTCCGTGACGCGGTCCTGGGCCTGGACAATGAGGTCGTCGGTCTCGCGCAGGGCCTGGCGACGGTCGCGGTCTCCGAGACCATGCTCCGCTCCGCCCAAACCGGCCAAACCATCGC
>NZ_ATYW01000043.1 GCF_000427885.1 Glycomyces tenuis DSM 44171 | reverse complement strand
GCTGCGCGCACCGGTAGATCGGCTCATCCGGCTGGTTGCCCGGGCGTGAGCGTGTGTACCGGTAGAGCCGCTCCCCGCAGTTGCCGCACCGGGCGAGATCCTTCAAGAGGTAGGTTTCGGTGACCGGTTTCTTGGGGCGGTTACCGAAGAACTTCGTCTTCTTGGACTCGTCGGCCATCGTCAGCAGCGCCTTGTACTCCTCCTCGGTGGCCAGGGGCTCGGCGAACTGGACCGGCATGCCGTCCTCGCCGCAGACCACGCGCCCCTGATGCATCGTGTAGCCCAGCAGGGTGGGGCTGGTCAGGAGCCGGTTGACCGTGTTCTGCTGCCAGAACGCCCCGCCGAGGGGCGTCGGTGTCTGCCGGTCGTTGAGCTCGCGGCGAATCCGCCCGATCGACCAGCCGTCCAGACGCCAGGCGATCATCTCGCGCACGACCTTGAACTGGTCAGGATCAGGCTCGACCAGGAACGACCGGTCCGCTTGACGCACCGCACGGTAGCCGTAGGCGAGACGACCACCCACGTAGCGGCCCTCGCGTCGGGCCTTGGCCCGCATATCGGCCGAGCGCTGCGAGGCCATCACTCGCTCCCACTCGGCACAGATGCTCATCACATAGGCGAGCATCATCCCCGTCGGCGTGGTCGAATCGAGCACGTTGTCCGAAGTGGCGACCATCTTCCCGTGTTCTTTCGCCCAGTCGAGGAACTTCGAGAAGTGGGACACTGAGCGCGAATATCGGTCGAGTTTCCAGGCGCACAGGCCGTCGAACTCGTGGCTGCGATGTTTCAGCCATTCCCCGAGTTCACCTCGCTCCCATGGATCTACCCCGCCTGAAACGTCGAGGTCGATCGCCCAGCCGACGATCTCGCAGTCATGCTGCTGCGCCCACAGAATGATCGCCTCGCGCTGGCGCTCGGGCGAGGTGGTCACGTCGGTCTCGTGCGAGAGCCGGATGACCCCCAGAATGCGGCGGTACTCCCGCTGGGACTCCGTGGCTGCGGCGGTGCCGATCGACGCGAGGTACTTGTCAAGGTTCACGATGGCCTCCAAATTTCGTAAATGATAATTATTCGGACTAATTACTATACATGAAGGCCGTAAATCTGTAACTTTTCACTGGGCCGACGGCGGCGAGACGGTCGCGGCGAACCTGATCCTGCTGTGCAGATTCCACCACGGCAGGATTCACACCACAGGATGGAGCGTGGAGAAGACCGGACCGGGCCAGGCCTTGATCGTCCACCACGACGGCCACACCGACACCGACCCCGACCTCCGGTGCGGCTGCGCCGACTGGCGCAGTATCGAAGATCTTGAAGCCGAGTTCACCGATGATGTCGCCAACATCTTCCCCACCGGCCTCTACCCCGAAGAATGGTCCGAAGCACTCAAACCCGACCTCGAAGCCGCCGCCGAAGCCGCCGAACAAGCCCGGATCGAAGCCCAGATCAAGGCCGCCCGCGCCCGGCTGCGAGCACGCTTCACAGCACCGACAGGCCAACCCGAACCGGCCCCCAGCACCAACACCGAGACCACCACCCCTCCCGAAGGCGAGACCACCACCGGCCCCGACACCCAGACCAGGACCAGGACCAGGACCGGGATACGACCCGCACCCGAACCGGCCTCACTCCCCGCCTTACCCCGCCCGCCACGGAACGCCCGTGGCGGGGAAGGAAACACCCATAGGTCGCTCAACTCGAACCCCAGCAGGGTCCGAGCCCTCCCCCATGCCCAGACACACCGACACACCCCCACCAGACAC
>NZ_ATYW01000042.1 GCF_000427885.1 Glycomyces tenuis DSM 44171 | reverse complement strand
CGGATGGTTGACCACGCCCACAGGGCGGGTCGGGACTCCTTAGAAAGGAGGTGATCCAGCCGCACCTTCCGGTACGGCTACCTTGTTACGACTTCGTCCTAATCGCCAGCCCCACCTTCGACCACTCCCTCCCAAACGGGTTGGGCCGCAGGCTTCGGGTGTTGCCAACTTTCATGACGTGACGGGCGGTGTGTACAAGGCCCGGGAACGCATTCACCGCAGCGTTGCTGATCTGCGATTACTAGCGACTCCACCTTCATCGAGCCGAGTTGCAGACTCGAATCCGAACCAAGACCGGCTTTACAGAGATTCGCTCCACCTCACGGTATCGCAACCCGCTGTACCGGCCAATGTAGCATGCGTGAAGCCCTGGACATAAGGGGCATGATGACTTGACCTCATCCCCACCTTCCTCCGAGTTAACCCCGGCAGTCTCCCGCGAGTCCCCAGCCTAACCTGCTGGCAACACGGGATAAGGGTTGCGCTCGTTGCGGGACTTAACCCAACATCTCACGACACGAGCTGACGACAGCCATGCACCACCTGTCACCCAGTCCGAAGAGGGCCCCATCTCTGAGGCTTTCCGGGTGATGTCAAACCCAGGTAAGGTTCTTCGCGTTGCATCGAATTAATCCGCATGCTCCGCCGCTTGTGCGGGCCCCCGTCAATTCCTTTGAGTTTTAGCCTTGCGGCCGTACTCCCCAGGCGGGGCGCTTAATGCGTTAGCTACGGCACAGAACCAACCAACGTGGCCCCACACCTAGCGCCCACCGTTTACAGCATGGACTACCAGGGTATCTAATCCTGTTCGCTCCCCACGCTTTCGCTCCTCAGCGTCAGTACCAGCCCAGAGACCCGCCTTCGCCACCGGTGTTCCTCCACATATCTGCGCATTTCACCGCTACACGTAGAATTCCGATCTCCCCTACTGGCCTCAAGCCCGCCCGTATCCACCGCAAAACCCCAGTTAAGCCGGAGCCTTTCACGACAGACGCGACGAGCCGCCTACGAGCCCTTTACGCCCAATAAATCCGGACAACGCTCGCGCCCTACGTCTTACCGCGGCTGCTGGCACGTAGTTAGCCGGCGCTTATTCAACCACTACCGTCAACCCCGCAAAAACGAAGCCTTCGTCATGGATAAAAGAGGTTTACAACCCGAAAGCCGTCATCCCTCACGCGGCGTCGCTGCATCAGGCTTCCGCCCATTGTGCAAAATTCCCCACTGCTGCCTCCCGTAGGAGTCTGGGCCGTATCTCAGTCCCAATGTGACCGACCGCCCTCTCAGGCCGGCTACCCGTCACCGCCTTGGTAGGCCATCACCCCACCAACCAGCTGATAGGCCGCGAGCCCCTCCCCAACCACAAAAGCTTTCCACCACCAGGTCATGCGACCGGCAGTCGTATCCGGTATTAGCCGTCGTTTCCAACGGTTATCCCGAAGATGGGGGCAGGTTACCCACGTGTTACTCACCCGTTCGCCACTCGAGCACCCAGCAAGCTGGGCCTTTCCGTTCGACTTGCATGTGTGAAGCACGCCGCCAGCGTTCGTCCTGAGCCAGGATCAAACTCTCCAACCAAAACCAAACACACCAACACCCGAAACCGAGCATCAGCGCGAAGCAATGTGCCGAAGCATGCCCTGACCGATCATCCGAGACCCACCAGTTCAGCAAACCAGTACGCCCCAAGGAAAAGACAGTCAAAAACAGTACCAACCATGAACCCCGAAAGATCCACAGCCAGCCCACACGCTGACCATCCAAACACCCTGTTGAGTTCTCAAACAACACGCCACAA
>NZ_ATYW01000041.1 GCF_000427885.1 Glycomyces tenuis DSM 44171 | reverse complement strand
AGACGAGGACGGCGGCGACCAGTGCCAGGCCGATCCAGTAGGGGACGCCGAAGCCGGTCAGGGCCCCGAACCAGGCGAACATCGCCCAGGTCACCGCGTGCGTCGCCGACGAGGCGCCCAGCGCGGCCTTGACGCCCCACTTCGCCGGAGTCGAGCGCACGCCGACGTAGGCGGTCCGCAGCGCGGCGGCCGGTATCGGAAAACGGAAGGGCCGCCCCTTCGCGGTTCCAGCTCTCACGGCTCCGCCTGGTAGATCTCGGCCGGGGTGACCAGGACCAGTCGCTCGTCCTCCTCGGCGTGTCGGCGCAGGCGTTCGGTGAAACCGCTGCGCGAGAACAGGTACCGCTTCGGTGACTCTACGCATCGCTCGACATGCGGCGCCAAGCGGTCGAGCAGGTTGAGCTCGTCGAAGTCCACCTGATTGTTCGTCCACTTGCACATGCCGACCACGGTGGCCCGGCCGTCATGGTCGACTCCGACGACATCGATCTCGCGCGTCTCCACCCGGCGACCCTCGCCGGTGGGGACCTTGCCCCACCAGTAGCCGACCTTGTACAGCTCGGTTTCGACCCGGTGCGTGAAATCCTGGCAGATCTCCTCCCACGTCTCGGAGACGAAGTGGTCGAACGACGGCATCACAGTGTTCTCCAGATATGCCAGTGCCAGCCGATCGGTGCCGAGACGGCCGCTGCTCGGGTCGACGAATCGGAAGTGGAAGCGCATGAACTGGTCGGCGATGCGGTAGGCGGTCTTCTTCGAGTTCACCGGCGCGGTGATGGGCTTCAGCTCCGTCACCAGCCCCAGGCGTTCGAGCACCCGCAGCGCCTTCGTGACGGCGGAGGGTTCGAGCCCGGTCCTGTCGGCGATCGCCGAATTCCGGTTGTGCCCCTGTGCGATCGCCTTGAGGATCGCTATGTAGTGCGCGGGGTTCGGCAACGACTGCCTGAGCAGCAGTTCGCCTTCGTTCCTCAGAAATCCCGTCGGTTTCAAGACCTCGTCGAACAGGTGCTCCGAGACAGGTGCGTCATCGGTGA
Organism: Glycomyces tenuis DSM 44171; assembly: GCF_000427885.1. Classification (GTDB taxonomy): domain Bacteria; phylum Actinomycetota; class Actinomycetes; order Mycobacteriales; family Micromonosporaceae; genus Glycomyces; species Glycomyces tenuis. The sequence continues at coordinate 768 of NZ_ATYW01000041.1, read as the reverse complement.
AACGGTCGAGATAGTAGGGGATGCCGCCGCAGACGGCGTACACCCTGATCCGGTCCTCGAAGCTGTATCCGGGATGGAACAGCGCCGCGTCCGGAACCCTGAACGGCTCCAGTTTGAGCTGCCCGGTGCGGCGACCGTACATGGTCCCCGCCAGCGCTTCGTCCTCGAAGAACGAGACCTCGCTGCCGGACACGACGAAGGTGATGGGCAAGTGCCGACCGGACTTGCGCCACCAGACGTTGATCAGGCTTTCGAGCCCTTGCGACTGCCTCGCCAGAAACTGGAACTCGTCGAGGACCACCAGCGTGCGTCGATCGCCCACGAATTCGGAGAGGCGATTGAGCGCGGCCCGCCAGGATGCCGGCGGGGGTGCTTCGTCGGGATCGTCCCCAGCGGCCAGCGCCAGGTCCGCTGCGAACGCCGAAAGCTGGTCGGTCTCGGTGGTCTCGGTTCCCTCGAAGACGAAGGATCGGACGTCTTCGGCGAGACGATTGAGCAGCTCGGTCTTCCCAACGCGCCGACGCCCGTACACCACCAGGAAGTCCGCGCGGTCGGACTCGATGCGCTCACGGAGCAACTGCAGCTCGTAGGCCCTGTTGAGAAATCGCATCCCGCAAGTGTACAAAACATTTTCCGTCGACGGAAAATGATTTACCGGAGAACGAGGTCTCCGAGTGCGAAGGCGAACAGGGCGATCGCCACGACGCCGTTGGCGGTGAAGAAGGCCCGGTTCGCCTTCGACAGGTCGTCCGCTTTCACGATCGCGTG
>NZ_ATYW01000040.1 GCF_000427885.1 Glycomyces tenuis DSM 44171 | reverse complement strand
TCGACCACCCGCTTGTTCACATCGGCACCGACGACCTCATGACCCTTCGACGCGAACTGGACCGCCAACGGCAACCCAATCTTCCCCAAAGCGACAACACAAATCTTCATCTTCACTTCCCGGTCATAGTGGACTTGAGGCGCCGCATGCCGCGGCGGATCGGTGTGGCGACGGCTTCGGCGGTCACGACCAAGCGGTCGCGAGGATCGTTCACGGTGGCGAGCCGCCAGCGGCGCAGTCCTCGGCGCGCTTCGCGCCGCCAAGGTTCCGCCTGGGCGGGCAGAGGCAGATCGTATACCCATTCGCCGAGGTGGACGTGGGCCCGGATCGCCCAAGCGGTGCCCGCCTCGGCGAGCCGCTCGATCGGGACCATCGCGCGGACGGCCAGTTCCCCGTCCTCGACGGCGGAGGTCGACTCGGTGTCGATGTCGAAGCCCGGTGCTTCGGCGATCGGGCTCCGCTTCGGTCCACCGGCGTGACGGGTCACGCGGACGGCGCCCAGGCGCACGGTCGGCGACCCGGACAGGCCGATCCGGCATTCGATGCGGACGGCGCCGTCTTCGGGTTCGAGGGCGGTCACGCGAAGGCGTTTGACCAGCCGCCCGGTGGCCTTCTCGTTGCCGAGGAGGAACCAGTGGTCGGGCAGCTCGGCGGCGGCATCGCGGAAGGCCGGGTAGGCGGCGAAGACACCGTCGGCTTCGATGTGGAACACCGGCCAGTCCCCCGATTCGAGGTGGGCGCGCAGCCCGACCAGGTCGCGGCGCTGCGCGAGGCCGATCCTGAGTCGCCGGTGGACGCCGAGCGCGTCGCGAATCCGCTCGGTCAGATAGCGGTCCGCGAGGGCGCCGACGCCGTCCACGACGTCGCGTTGCACGGCCTCGTCGAGTTCGAGCAGGTCGGAGCGCAGCAGGTTGCACAGCTCGACGTAGAAGTGCCGCTGCAGCAGCGCGTCGCGTTCGGCGCCGGGAGGGAGGAGCTCGGCGGTGAAGTCCATGATGCGCGCGGCGCATTCGAGGCGGCGGCGGTGGTCGGAGCTGTAGGTGATGTTGCTGCCGTCGGCGCGCCGGACCGCGAAGTAGTAGTCGTAGTCGTCGAGCACCGAGATGCGCCCGGCCTTCACCATCGCCTCGATGGTGAACGGCTGGTCTGAGCCGAAGGGCATGTCCTCGGGGTAGCGCAGCCGGTGGTCCTCGATCAGCTCGCGGCGGAACAGCTTGGTGTTCGACAGCGCCCACGGCAGCTTCGAGTCGTAGAGGCCGACGTCGGGACCGGACTTCGCGAACGCCTGCTTGGAGACGCCTTTGCCGTTGACGCCGACCATCTTGGCCACCAGGACGTCCGACTCGTATTCGTCGGCGGCGGCGACCATCCGCTCCAGCGCTTCGGGGCCGAGGTGGTCGTCGGCGCCGATGAAGAACATGTACCGGCCCGAGGCCCGCTCGATGGCGAGGTTGCTCGGTGCGGCGGGGCCGCCGGAGTTCTCCTGGTGGACGACGGTGACGGTGTCGGGGAACTTCGCGGCGTATCGGTCGAGCTCCTCGCCGCTGCCGTCGGTCGAGCCGTCGTCGACCGCGATCAGCTCGAAACGGTCGGCGCCGATCGTCTGGGACAGCAGCGATTCGAGGGTCTCGCTCAGGTAGGGCATGGTGTTGTAGACGGCCATGATCACCGTGACGTCGGGGCGGTTCATCCTCGACCTCCGACGGGCAGTCCCAGGCGCCGCAGGCACCGCTTGAGCGCGGCCCTGGGGCCGCGCCTGTGGAGCCGGACGATGATCCGGTCGCGGTCGTCGCGTTCGACCGCCGAGCGGCGACGGCCCCGCAGGGCCGAGGGCTGCGAGCGGGGCGCGCGCAGCGGCAGGTCGTAGCGCCGGTCGGCCAGCCGCAGGTACCACCGCAGCGACCAGCGGGAGGGGCGGGCGGCGGCCTCGAGTTCGCGCAGCCGCAGCCGGGCGCGGACGACGGTGGCCTCGCCGTCGGGGGTGAGGGCCACCTCGGCCTCGACTTGCGGTGCCAGCCGCTCCTCGGCGGGGACGGATCGGCGTTTGCGCGGGCGCTTGCCCTGCTTGAGGCGCACCGCTCCGACGCTGAGGTCGGCTTCGGCGAGACCGCTGACGGGGACGCGGAAGACGAGCTCCAGGCACGGGCCGCCCCCTTCGCCGGTCCAGGCGGTCGAGACCGGCTCGGTGCCGTTCGCGATCCGGCCCAGCACGGTGTCGCCGATGAGCTCGTAGCTCTCGTCGGCCGGGCCGCCGGATGCGCGGAAGCCCGGGTAGCGGGCGAAGGCGCGCTCGCCTTCGGCGACGAACCGCGGAGGCCCCTCGAACTCGATCGCCGCGCGGAGTCCGTCGAGGTCGCGCCGCTGCGCGTAGGCGAACCGCACGCGCTTCTCGACCGGGAGCTTGGCCCGCATCGCGTCGGTCAGGTGGGCGTCGGCGAGCTCGGCGACGCCGTCGCAGATGCCGCGGCGGCCTTCCTCGTCGAGGTCCAGCAGTCCTTCTTGGAGCAGGATCCACTGCTCGTACGCGAAGACGCGGTACAGCAGCGCGTCGCGCTCCTCGCCGGGCCCGTAGAGCCTGGTCACCGTCTCGACGATGCGGCGGGTGGCGTGGAGGCGCTCGGAGAGCTTGGAGCTGTAGGTGACGTTGGCGGCGTTGTCGCGCTCGACGGTGTAGTAGTACTCGTAGTCGGTCAGGGTGGCGATCCGGCGGGCCAGTGCCATCGCCTCGATGGTGAACGGCACGTCGCTGTAGACCGCCACGTCCTCCATGAACCGGAGCCCGTGCCGCTCGATCGGCTCGCGGCGGAACAGCTTGGTGTTCGACAGCGCCCACACCGCCTTCGACAGCGGGAAGGGCACGTCCAGGCCGGGTTCCTCGAACGCGGCCTTGGGGGCGCGGCGTCCGCCCTCCCCGATCATCTTGCCGAGCACGACGTCGCACTCGTTGTCGTCGGCGACGGCGACCATCCGCTCCAGCGCCTCGGGGCCGAGGTGGTCGTCGGAGCCGAGGAAGAACACGTAGCGCCCTTGCGCGAGGCCGAGGGCGACGTTGCTGGGGGCGGCCGGGCCGCCGGAGTTCTCCTGGTGGACGACGGTGACGGTGTCGGGGTGCTCGCGGGCGAAGCGGTCGAGCTCCTCGCCGCCGCCGTCGGTCGAGCCGTCGTCGACGGCGATCAGTTCCAGGCGGTCGGCGCCGATCGTCTGGGACAGCACCGATTCGACGCACCGGGTGACGTACGGCATCGTGTTGTACACGGCCACGATGACGCTGACGTCGGGAGTCCGGCTCATGCGCTCTGGCCCAGCGTCCCGTTGTGGATGTCTTCGAGAGCGATGGTTTGGCCGGTTTGGGCGGAGCGGAGCATGGTCTCGGAGACCGCGACCGTCGCCAGGCCCTGCGCGAGACCGACGACCTCATTGTCCAG
>NZ_ATYW01000039.1 GCF_000427885.1 Glycomyces tenuis DSM 44171 | reverse complement strand
GTGCCGGCGATGGCCGCCGGGAGCGTGATGTTCTCCTCGGCCGTCAGCGTCGGCAGCAGGTTGAACTGCTGGAAGATGAAGCCGATCTTGTCGCGCCGCAGTTTCGTCAGCGCCTTGTCGCCCAGGCCGGTGATGGTGGTGCCGCCGACGGCGACGGTGCCGCGGTCGGTCGTGTCGAGACCGGCCAGGCAGTGCATGAGCGTCGACTTGCCCGAGCCCGAGGGGCCCATGATGGCGGTGAACTCACCGGACCTGAAGTCGACTGAGACGTCGCGGAGCGCGACGACCTGCGCCTCGCCCGAACCGTAGGCCCGCCAGAGGCCGGAAGCGGTCACGGCCGCGCGGACCGCGGGAGGGGCGGGGGGATTCGCAAGTGGCACGGGATTGCCTTTCTGGGTCAGTGTTCCTCTTCGGATGACCACAAGGCTATGGACCTGCGTGAACGTCGGCTTCGGCCAGCGGACCGGACTTCGGCTCATCCCCGAGGGGGAGCCGGTGCCGCGGGCTCGGCCGAATGGCGGAGACGGCCGATCGGCGCGAACGCCTTGGGGGAGCGGCGAAGTGACGCGAGCTGCCCGGCATTCGTCCGGTGCGTCCGCGCGATTCGCGGCGCCCGACGGGAAGGCGAAGCGGGCCACCGCGGACGAGTCGAGGGGGCGGCGCTGTGCGCCGCCCCCTCTTATTCCGGTTCCCTTTTGAGAGTGAAGTTATTCGTAGGCGATGGCCCCCAGCACGTTGAGCTTCGCGGCGCGGGCGGCCGGCGCGAGCGCGGCGAGCAGGCCGACCACGACCGACACGACCAGGTAGGAGATGATCAGGCCCCACGGCAGCGCGAACTGCGTCAGCCCCTCGCCCTCGAGCGCCTGCTGGACCGTCCAGCCCAGGCCGATGCCGACCGCGATGCCGAGGACGGCGCCGAACAGGCAGATGATGATGCTCTCGACGGTGATCATCCGCCACGCCTGCCCGCGGGTCATGCCCACCGCCCGCAGCAGCCCCAGCTCCCGCGTCCGTTCGAGGACCGACAGGATCAGCGTGTTCACCACCCCGATGATGGCGATGATGATGGCCAGGGCCAGCAGGATCTGCACGGCGCCGACGATGGTGTCCAGCCCGCTGGTCTGCTGCTCGGTGAACTCGGCGTTGTTGGTGACGCCGACCTCGGGCTCGTCGGCGAGGGCCTGTTCGACCTCGGCCTGAGCCGAGTCGATGTCGGCGCCCTCGTCGAGGTCGATGTAGGCCTGCATCGGCTTGGGGATCGCGAAGTGCTCGATCTGCTCGGGCGCGACCCACCAGCCGTTGGTCAGGTCGTAGCCGTCCAGGATCGCCGCGACCTGCAGCGTCTCGGTCGTGCCGTCGCTGAAGGTCACCTCGACCGTGTCGCCGAGCGCGAGGCCCCGGTCCTCGGCGGTGCCCTCGTCGACCACCACCGCGTCCGGCTGGAGATCGGCGACCGAGCCCTCGGCGACCGTGGCGCCGAAGACCTCGAGCGTCGAGCTCAGGTCCTGGCTGGAGGACAGCGCGGCGGTCTGGCCGTCGACCTCGGCGCCGAAGAAGTCCGCGTAGACGTCGCCGACGGTCGTGGTCTCCGGCAGCGCTTCCTTGATCTCGTCGAGCGTCTCGGGCGAGAAGGTGGGGATGTTGGCGCCCGTCTGGAGGCCGCTGACGATCAGGTCGGAGTTCAGGTTCGTCTCGAGCGCCTCGGCGGTGGTGGCCTTGAGGCTCGACACGACGGTGGCGATCCCGGTGATGAGGGCGACGGCGATCATGAGCGCCGAGGCGGTGATGGCGGTCCGCCGCGGATTGCGCCCGGCGTTGAGCCTGCCGAGCTTGCCCGAGAACGACCAGGACATCAGCGCGCCGAGGGCCCCCACCAGAGGCCGCGAGATGATCGGCGTGAGCATGGTGACCCCGACGAACGCGATGCCGACGCCGGACATGACGCCGAGGATCTTGTTGTCGTCGCCGAGGCTGTCGGTCAGGCCGAGCGCGATGAGGACGGCGCCGACCAGCGCCACGACCGAACCGGCGATGGTGATGGTCCGCAGCGGCTTGGGCGGGTTGACCGCCTCCCGCATGGCCGCCACCGGCGGCACCCCGGAGGCCTTGACGGCCGGGACCAGGGCCGAGAGCACGGTGACGCCGATGCCGACCACCAGCGCCCAGATGACCGTGGCCGGCACGACGAACTGCACTGACAGGCCGCCGGCGAACATGAACTCGCCCACCGCCAGCGACAGCCCCCAGCCGAGCAGCAGGCCCAGCCCCAGACCGAGGACGGAGGCGATGACGCCGACGATGAGCGCCTCGGTCAGCACCGACCGGACCACTTGGCCCCGTCCGGCGCCCATCGCGCGCAGCACGGCCAGCTCCCGCTGGCGCTGGGCGACGATGATCGTGAAGGTGTTGATGATGAGGAACACCGACACGAACACCGCGATGAGGCCGAAGCCGAGGAAGATGTAGCCCATGACGTCGGTGAGGACGGCGAGGCCCTCGGCGGCCTCGTCGCTGGCCTCTTCGCCGGTCTGCACCTTGTAGTCGCCGATGGCGGCCGCGATGTCGTCGGTGGAGAAGTCGCCGTAGACGTAGACGGCCGTGTAGGCGTTCTCGCCCTCGGCCATCAGCTGCTGCGAGGCGGGCGTGGTGAACGCCATCTGCGTCTCGCCGGCCAGCGAGTCGCGGTCGCCGCTGAGACCGTAGGCGCCGACGATGGTGAACTCGGTGCGGTCGGCGGTGTAGGAGTAGACGGTGACCGTGTCGCCGACTTCGAGGCCGGAGTCGGCGATGAACTTGGTCGAGACGGTGACCTCGTCGTCGGCCTCGGGCCCGCGGCCCTCCTTCAGCTCGAGGTAGCCCTCCTGGTTCTGACCGGAGTCCCAGTTGAGTCCGACGGTCGGCGCGAAGGTGCCGACGAGTTTCCCGTCGGAGCCGATGGCGTTGACGGTGCCCTCGACGGCGCCGCTGGCCGTCTCGACGCCGTCGACCGATTCGATCTGGTCGATCGTCTCGGCCGGGATCATGTTCGCCGAGGTCCCGAAGCCCTGGTCGAACTCGGCGTCGGCGGGCGTGACGACCGCGTCGACGCCCACATAGGCGTCGGAGATCAGGCCGCGGACCGACTTCTCCATGGTGGCGGTCAGGATCATCGCCGCGGCGACGAAGGTGGTGCCCAGCACGACGGCCAGGCTGGTGAGGACGAGGCGGGCCTTGCGGCTGGCCATGCCCTTGAGAGTGGCGCGCAGCATGGTCAGGCGGCCTTTCCTTCGCTGGCCGCGACGAGCTCCTCGAAGTGCTTCATCTTGTCGATGACGGCGTCGGCGGTCGGATCGCTCATGTCGTCGACGATCTGGCCGTCGGCCAGGAAGATGACGCGGTCGGCGTAGGCGGCCGCGGTGGGGTCGTGGGTGACCATGACGATCGTCTGGTCGAAGTCGTCGACGCTGGTGCGCAGGAACTTGAGGACCTCGGCCCCCGACCGGGTGTCGAGGTTGCCGGTGGGCTCGTCGGCGAAGACGACCTCGGGCCGGGAGGCCAGGGCGCGGGCGCAGGCGACGCGCTGCTGCTGGCCGCCGGA
>NZ_ATYW01000038.1 GCF_000427885.1 Glycomyces tenuis DSM 44171 | reverse complement strand
GCGGTCACCGCCGCGGCCGTCGCCGCGCTCGGTGCCGGCGCCTTGACCATCGCCTCGGCGAACCAGGCGTCCGCCGAAGCGGGATGCGAGGTCGACTACAACGTCATCAGCAGCTGGGGCGGGGGTTTCCAGGCCAACATCGTCGTCACCGCCGACGAGCCGATCAACGGCTGGGAGATCGCCTGGGACTTCCCCTCCGGCACCTCCGTCCAGAGCGCCTGGAACGTCGACTGGAGCCAGAGCGGCTCGACCTTCACCGGCTCCGACGTCGGATGGAACGGCTCCATCGCCTCCGGCCAGAGCCGCGAGGTCTTCGGCTTCGTCGGCTCGGGCAGCTCGACCGCGCCCGGCCAGTTCACCATCAACGGCGACGTCTGCAACAACCAGGACGACCCCGACGACCCGACGGACCCGGACGACCCGACGACCCCCGACGAGCCGGGCGAGCCGGGCGACAAGGTCGACAACCCGTACGAGGGCGCCCAGGTCTACGTCAACCCGCAGTGGGCCGACCAGGCCAGGGCTGAGCCGGGCGGCGACGCGATCGCCGACCAGCCGACCGGTGTGTGGATGGACTCCACTGCCACCGTCCACGGCGACGGCGACCCGGGTTCGACCGGCGGCTGGGGCCTTCAGGAGCACCTCGACGAGGCCGTCACGCAGGGCGCCGACCTCATCCAGGTCGTCATCTACAACCTGCCCGGTCGCGACTGCGCCGCGCTCGCTTCGAACGGCAAGCTCGGCCCCGATGAGATCGACGCGTACAAGACCGAGTACATCGACGTGATCGTCGACATCATGAGCGACCCCGCTTACGCGGACCTCAGGATCGTCAACGTGATCGAGATCGACTCGCTGCCGAACCTCGTCACGAACGTCTCGCCGCGGCCGACCGCGACCGACAAGTGCGATGAGATGAAGGCCAACGGCAACTACCAGAACGGCATCTCCTACGCCGCCGCGGAGCTGGGCGCGCTGCCGAACACCTACAACTACATCGACGCCGGTCACCACGGCTGGATCGGCTGGGGCGACACCAACCCGGAGTACGACAACTTCTTCGCCACCGCCGAGCTGATGGGCACGCTCATCGGCATGAACGGCATGACCGCCGACGACGTCCACGGGATCATCTCCAACACCGCCAACTACTCGGCGCTGAAGGAGCCCTACTGGAACGTCGACGACAACGTCGGCGGCCAGGCGCTGAACCAGAACCCCGAGCTGCCGTGGGTGGACTGGAACGACTTCAACAACGAGTCGGACTTCTCGACCGCCCTCCGCGACGCGATGGTCGACGCCGGTTACAACGACGACATGGGCGTGCTGATCGACACCAGCCGCAACGGCTGGGGCGGCGACTACCGGCCCACCGGCACCTCGTCCTCGGACGACCCGGTGACCTACGTCGACGAGTCGCGCATCGACCAGCGCATCCAGAAGGGCAACTGGTGCAACCAGGCCGGAGCCGGCCTCGGCGAGCGCCCGCAGGCCAGCCCCGACCCGGAGTACCCGACGATCGACGCCTACGTGTGGATCAAGCCCCCGGGCGAGTCCGACGGCGCCTCCGAGCCGATCGACAACGACCAGGGCAAGGGCTTCGACGAGATGTGCGACCCGGACTACCAGGGCAACCCCCGCAACGGGAACAACCCCTCGGGCGCCAGGGACAACATGCCCCTGTCGGGCCACTGGTCCTCCGAGCAGTTCGCCGAGCTCCTCGCGAACGCCTACCCGCCGCTCTAGGGCGACGGTTCTCGACAGCGACCGACTGAACACAAGGAACGGCTCGGCGACGTGAGTGGCCGCCGAGCCGTCACATAGACCGGATTCTCGGTTCCTTCCGAATACGGGGCCCCGCGGGACGGCGGGGCCCCGTTCCTATCTCGGGGCCATGCCCGCGAGCAGCAGGTCGACGATCCGCTCGACGATGTCGGCGCTCTTGAGGTCCGCGTACTGGCCGTACACGAGGATGGTCAGCAGCGGACTGTTGAACATCGCGACGGCCAGATCCAGGTCGACCTGGTCGCCGACCTCCCCCCGCTCGGCCCAGTAGCCGAAGACCTCCCTGATGAAGGCCCTGCGGCGCTCGACGAAGCGGTCGTGGTAGCGCTTGTACTCGGGGTCCTTGGCGACCAGCATCATGCACTTGAAGACCTTGCTGTCCCTCGGGCCGGCGGCCTTGCGCATGTTGTCGCCGATGAAGACCAGGTCGTCGCGGAGCGAGGTGCGCGGCAGGTCCGTCGGGATCGGCGCCTTGACGCTCTCGACGGCCGCCGCCACCAGCGCCTCCTTGGAGGGCCAGCGGCGGTAGATCGTGGCCTTTGAGACGCCGGAGCGCTCGGCGACGCCCTCGACGCTGACGTCGGCGACGGTCCCGTGCTCGGCGATGAGGTCCAAGGTGGCCTCCAGGATCGACCGGCTCACGGCCTCGCTGCGCGGGCGGCCTTTGGCGCGGATCTGGTCGTCGGTCTCGCCGAGCACGGGTTCCATGCGTCGATTCTCTCTCACACCTCGCTGAGCACGGGCTCGGCGGCCCGCTCGGGCTCGGCGGCGCGGTCCTGCCCGCGGCTCTTGCCGGGGAAGAACAGCGCGATCACGATGAGGCCGAGGGCCGAGACGCCCAGAGCCGCGAACGCGGTGGTGTGGAGCGCGTCGATGAACGAGGTGTTCGCCGCGTCCGTGATCGAGGGCACCGCCTCGGGCGGGATCGCGCCGGACTCGAGCGCCCCGTAGGTGGAGGGCAGGTCCGAGCGGGCCGCCTCTGGCAGCTGCGGGGCGGTGTCGGCGATCTGGGTGCGGTAGGCCTGGGCCATGACGGTGCCGAGCACGGCCACGCCGATCGCGCCGCCGGTCTGGCGCAGGGTGTTGGCCAGGGCGGAGGCGACGCCGGCCTGGTCTCTGGGCGCCGAGGACATGAGCGTGTTCATCGCGGGCGGCATGAGGTTCGCCATGCCCATGCCGGTGACGAAGAACATCGCGATGATGAGCCAGACCGGGGTGTCGGCCTCGTAGGCGAGCGCGGTGACCAGGAGGTTGGTCATGACCAGCAGCATCGCCACGATGCCGACGGCCTTGGCGCCGAACCGCTCCACGAGCGTGTTCGACAGCGGCGCGAAGACCAGCATGGCCGCGCCGAACGGCAGGAACAGCAGACCCGTCTGCAGCGGCGAGAAGTCCTTGAGCATCTGGAGGTAGAAGGTCATGAAGAACATCACGCCCATCATGCCGAAGAAGGTCAGCGTGATGATCGCCGAAGAGGCCGAGAAGCGGGTGCTCTTGAACAGCTTCATGTCCAGGGAGGCGTGCGGGGTGCGCCGCTCCCACAGGACGAAGGCGACCAGGACGAGCACGCCGAGGCCGATGGTGCCCCAGACCTCCGCGCCGGTCCACGAGCCGGTGTCGCCGGCTTCGATGATGCCGTAGGTGAGGCTGACCAGGCCGACCATGGACAGGGCCATGCCGACCAGGTCGGGGCGGGTCTGGCGGCCCTTGGACTCGGGCACGAGGAGGAAGATCGCGACGAGGCCGAAGGCGATGATCGGGACGTTGATCAGGAAGACCGAGCCCCACCAGAACCGCTCCAGGAGCGCGCCGCCGACGATCGGGCCGAGGGCGCCGCCGATGCCGACCGCCCCGGTCCAGATGCCGAGGGCCTTGGGGAACTCCCGGTTGGAGAAGACGTCGCGCAGGATCGAGAGCGTCGAGGGCATCATGATCGCCGCGCCGGCGCCCATGAGGGCGCGGTACCAGATGAGCTGGTCGGGGGTGGAGGCGTAGGCCGACAGGAGCGAGGCGAGGCCGAAGACGAACAGGCCGCCCAGGAGCATTCGCTTGCGGCCGATCCGGTCGCCGATGACGCCGGCGGCGAACAGGAGGCCGGCGAAGACGAGGGTGTAGGAGTTGATCATCCAGGCCAGTTCGCTCTGGCTGGCGCCGACGCCCTCGTTCGGGTCGGCCAGGGTCCTCATGGCGACGTTGAGGACGGTGTTGTCCAGGACGGCGACGATGAGGCTGATCACCAGGACCGCGAGGATGGCCCACCTGCGCGGGTGGCCGGTGTCCTCGGCGGTCGGGTCGGAACGGGTTTCGGTCACGGGGTTTCCATTCTGCGTGCGGTTGTGCGTTCGATTCGCTCTGCCACGCCTCGCGTGGTGGTGTTGGAGACAGACTAAGTCTTTTCGAAACGATACGGTACCGTATCGTAATATAGCTCACAGGGAAATCTACCGCCCGCCGCCGACACATCGCGTCTTTCCGGATTCCGCGCCCTCGCGGCAAGTGGTTCAATGGCCTCGTGGCCGCTAAATTCCCGTATGACGACCTCCAATCGTTCCTCGCCGCGCTCGAAGCCGACGGCGAGCTCACCCGCGTCTCCGCCGAAGTGGACCCGAACCTGGAGATCTCCGAGATCACCCGGCGCGTGATCCGCGACGGCGGCCCGGCGCTGCTGTTCGAGAACCCCGCCGGGAGCGAGATGCCCCTGGCGATCAACCTCTTCGGCACCCTGCCGCGCATGGCCAAGGCCCTCGGCGTCCGCCGCCTCGACGAGATCGGCGAGCGCATCGGCGAGCTCGCCCGGCCCGAGCTGCCCGTCGGCTGGGCCGGCATCCGCGACGGCCTCGGCAAACTCATGCAGCTCAAGTCCGTCCCGCCCAAGAAGGTCCGCAGGGCCCCCTGCCAGGAGGTCGTGTACAAGGGCGACGACGTCGACCTGAGCCGGCTGCCCGGCCTTCAAGTATGGCCCGGCGACGGCGGCGTGTTCCACAATTTCGGGCTGACGCACACCAAACACCCGGCGACCGGCAAGCGAAACGTCGGCCTCTACCGGCTCCAGCAGCACGACGAGCGCACCCTCGGCCTGCACTGGCAGATCCACAAGAACTCCACCGGCCACTACGCCGAGGCCGAGCGGCGCGGCGAGCGCCTCCCCATCGCGGTGGCGATCGGCCCCGACCCGGTCATGGCCTACGCCGCCACCGCGCCCCTGCCGCCCGACATCGACGAGTACCTCTTCGCGGGCTTCCTGCGCGGCGAGCGCGTCGAGATGACCGACTGCCTGACCGTGCCGCTCCAGGTCCCGGCCACCTCGCAGATCGTCCTCGAGGGCTGGGCCGAGCCGGCCGAGCGCCTCCCCGAGGGGCCCTTCGGCGACCACACCGGCTTCTACACGCCGATCGAGCCGTTCCCGGTCATGCACGTCGAGGCAATGACCATGCGCCAGAACCCGATCTACCACACGATCATCACCTCGGCGCCGCCGCAGGAGGACCACGGGCTCGGCAAGGCCACCGAGCGGATCTTCCTGCCGCTGGTCAAGATCATGATCCCCGAGATCGTCGACTACGACATGCCGGCCGCGGGCGTCTTCCACAACTGCGTGATCGTCTCGATCGACAAGAAGTTCCCCAAGCAGGCCCAGAAGGTCATGAGCGCGATCTGGGGCCTCCAGATGATGAGCCTGACCAAGCTCATCGTCGTCGTCGACGCCGACTGCGACGTCCACGACTACCGCGAGGTGGCGTGGCGGGCCCTGGGCAACGTCGACTACTCGCGGGACCTGCTCTTGACCGAAGGGCCCGTGGACCACCTCGACCACGCCTCGTACCACCAGTTCTGGGGCGGCAAGGCCGGCATCGACGCGACCGCGAAATGGCCCGAGGAGGGCTACACGCGCGGCTGGCCCGAGGAGACGCGGATGAGCTCTGCGGTGAGGGCCACCGTCGACCGCCGCTGGAAAGAATACGGACTTGACTGACACCGCCTCCCGGCCGAACCACGTCCGGGACTTCCTCAAACTCGTCGCCTTCGAGCACTCGATCTTCGCCCTGCCGTTCGCGTACCTCGCGACGCTCACCGCCATGGAGCTGGAGGACGCCTTCAGTTGGGGCGTGCTGGCCCTGGTGACGGTCGCGATGGTCTCGGGGCGGACGCTGGCGATGGCCGCGAACCGCATCATCGACAGGAAGATCGACGCGAAGAACCCGCGGACGGCCGGGCGCGAGCTCGTGACCGGCGCGGTGAGCCTGCGGACCGCCTACATCGGCTGCGCGGTGAGCCTGGTCGTCTTCCTGGCCTCGGCGGCCCTGCTCAACCCGCTGTGCCTGGTGCTGAGCCCTCTCGCCGTCGCGCCGCTGATCGTCTACCCGTACGCCAAGCGCTTCACCGACTACCCGCACGCGGTCCTCGGCCTGGCGCAGATGGTCGCGCCGGTGGGCGCGTGGCTGGCGGTGACCGGCACCTTCGAAGGCTCCGGTCCGGCGATCGTGCTCGGTCTGGCGGTGGGGCTGTGGATCGGCGGCTTCGACCTGATCTACGCCTGCCAGGACGTCGAGGTCGACCGGCGCATCGGCGTGCGCTCGACTCCGGCGAGGTGGGGCGTCAAGGCCGCGCTGGGCGCCTCCACGGTGACGCACGTGGTGACCTGGGCGATGTTCGCCTGGTTCGGGGCCCTGACCGGCTTCGGCGTCCCCTACTGGATCGGCCTGGCACTGGTCGCCGCCGTCCTCGTCTACGAGCACGCGATCGTGAAAGCGGACGACCTGTCGAAGGCGAACCGGGCCTTCTTCACCGCCAACGGCGTCGTGGCGATCGCCCTGTTCGCCTTCGCACTCGGAGACCTCGTTCTCCGGTAAATCATTTTCCGTCGACGGAAAATGTTTTGTACACTTGCGGGATGC
>NZ_ATYW01000037.1 GCF_000427885.1 Glycomyces tenuis DSM 44171 | reverse complement strand
CCGGCGGATCTTCCTGAGGTGAAGGTCCTGCTCGACGGGCGCCGGATCACCGACCCGACCGCCTGGCAAGGCCGCCACCACATCACCCTCGGCGGATAACGACCCCCACGGCGTCAACGCAACGATGACCCTGGCGCTGCTCGACCAGGTCGGCGTCCCGACCTGGACGATCCTCGACTGGAGACCAAACTCGTGAACACGATCTGAAGCCGGGACCCCTCCCGCGGCTCCCGAGCTAGGTTCGACTCACCTGTCAGACCCTCCCCGAGGAGAGCACATGGGCTGGTTCAAGAAGCGCCGCTCCGACGACGCCGGGCCGATCGTCTACGCGACCCGCGCCGAAGTCGAAGCGGCCGAGGCGAAGCAGGCCGCGGCCGGGTTGGAACCCGGGTACGGGAGTCTGCGCAACGCCAGCGGCACCTACTACGTGTTCCGCGGCAGCGACACCGAGAAGGCCAAGCAGTACCTGCGCGACGAGGTCAACGTGACCCGCGAACTGACCTACTACGTGGTCGAAACCCCGAACGGCAACTGGGGCAAGGATATCGACGGCCTGTACCTGGAGAACCTGCTCCCATGGCAACGGAACGTCGCCGCTGCCGAACACGAGGGCGACATCATCGGCGTGCTGACCGGCTCGACCGGTTTCGTCTCCATCGACGACGGCAGCGGCGACAACTTCATCGTCTGCGTGCGCTGCGGCAACTGCGGGCACGAATGGGAGGACGGCGTGCGGTACCAGAACTCCACCGCGGTCAGATGCCCCTCTTGCGCCGCCCTGAACAGCGTCGACAGCAGGCGCATCAGCTACCGGCGCTTCAGCGACGGCGTGGTCATCTCCTACGACATCCGAGGCGACGGCACCATCTAGCTCGCACCGCGAAGCAGACCCGCCCGAGCACCCGCCTCGCCGAAACCAAATCCAGCACGACAGGCAAGCGGCGGAGACAGGCGTGCGCGCATGGGAGGCGAGGGGCCCGTCCTCGACCGGAAACCCGACCTCTCGAACATGGAACACTGGCTAGACGCTGAACCACTGGCCGCCACGGTGTTCGGAAGACTCGTAGCGGACCGGTGCGGCCCCTCCCCGACTTCTCTCGTGAGTTCCGGTTCTCGAAATGACCCATCCGGCCGCTGGAGGGACCAGGGTCTCAGTAGTAGCTCTGTTGGCCGCTGAAGAAACCGACGATGACGATCAGGTGGACCGACAGCGCCCCGAGGACTGCCCGGCGCCAGTTGCGCTTGGCCCAGAAGGCGAGCAGGCCGGCCAGCAGCAGTCCCCCCAACACCACCGCGTTCGTCAGGCCCTCCGCCCAGGACCGGGACATCCGGTCCCCGAACACGTACATGAGGTCGAGCGGCATGGCGCCCACGAACCGCTCGAGCTGCGTCGACTCGTGAATGCCGATGAACACGTTCCCGGCCCACACCATGAGCCAGCCGAAGCCCAGCCCGATCGCGATCTCCGGCACCCACAGCGCCGCGACGGCACAGGCCGCACCGAACACGATCCCCCACGCCACCAGTGGGACGAAATTCGAGAGCTCCAGGCACGAGGCCATGTCGCGGCGATCGGCGACCGCTGCGGAGACCCTGAACAGACCTTGCAGCGCCGCGACGACCGTGAGGCTTCCGGCCGCCGCCGCTGCGACCATCCCCAACTGCAATCGCGTGGCGACCGCATGCCCGGACCGACCGCGCCCCGTCAGCTGTCCGGCCATCGCTCCGACCACGATCGAGGTGGTCGTCCACCACACGGTCCACATGAAGTTGACCGGGAGCACCTCGCCGCCGTCCGCGGAGCCGCAGAACGGGCTGTGCCAGGTGAACACCGTCATCCAATGCGTCAGCCACGGTTGCAGGAACGCCGCGGCGGCGGAGACGCACCCGGCCACCACAAGCCCGGCCGTCCACTGGCGCGCATCGATCCTCATCGAAGGATCGTACGAAGCCTCACCTATGGAGGGGCGGGCAGGGGGCTCGGGGAACGGCAAGGGCCGAGCGGTGACGCAGTCGAGAGCCCGCGTCCGGCCGACGGCCCGGGTGGCTCTTGCGTATCCGCTACCGCTGCTCGCCGAGGAACAGCCGGTCGAAGCCGGCGCTGACCACGGACCAGTCCCAGGTGGACAGGGCGTGCTTCGAGGCGAGCTTGCCGCTGTCCAGCCAGCTCTCCTCCGTGGCGTTGATCTCCAGCACCCGCCGGGCGGCCGCCTCCGGCGTCTCCACGACCCAGCCGTCCGGGTACACCGTGCGGGCGCTGTGCTCCCTGCCCGCGAAGAACGGCCAGTCCCGCACCACGGGCACCGCACCGCTGGCGGCGCCCTCCATCAGTCCCAAGTGGGCGCTTTCGCGAACCGACGAGCTGAGGATGAAACCGATGTCGGTGAGCTTGTCCGGGACGTCGTCGGTCGGTCCGAGCCGCAGCACGGCACCGGCCTCGACCAGAGGAGCCAGCTCGTTCTCCATCCTGTTCCGGTACTTCCTGGTGGCATGGCTGGTCTTGGGGTCCATGTCGCCGCCCACCAGCAGGAGCCGGTAGCGTTCGTCCTTCTCGCGCAGCAGACGCAGCACCTCGACCGCCCATAGGGGGTCCTTGACCACTTGGCCGACACCGATGAGGCCGAGGTTGAAGCGGGCGTCCGGGGACTTCTCCCTGGCGAATTCACTGAGCTGCGCGGCGTTGTGCAGGACATGCGTACGCGGCGCCTGCGGGCCGCGCAGCTGCGGCACCAGCGCACCGGCCAGGTCCCGCACGTGTTCCCCGACGAAGACGAGGTCGTCGACGCGGGAGAAGTCCACCAGCTGCGGCCAGCGGGTGAACACCTCGTAGCTGTGCAGCCTGACGACGATCCGGGTGTCGCCGGGATCGATCGTCGTCAGCATGGCGGCGGGCCCCACGCACCAGTCGAGGAACACGGTGTCGGCCCAGTCCAGGTGCGGCCGCATCAGGTCCTCGACCAGCTCGGCGTACTCGTCGCAGTCGCCCATCCGCTCCCGTATGGGCCGCTGGTCCGCCCACGAGATCCGTCTGAGCGAGGGCTGTGTCGCCACGTCCAGGTAGCGCACCTCGACGCCGGGGTGATCCCGGTAGCGGTCGAGGATGTGGCGCAGGAAGTTGTCGTTCGAGCTGGTCGTCACCAGTAGCCGCAGCGGACGGTCGCTCGGCGGCGGTGCGGCCGACCGGATCCGGCCGCGAGGGGTCATGACCGTCTTCATCGCGCGAGAGCCGTGGAACCGCTCGGCGAAGGCCTCGGGGTCGGCGGCCAGCGGCGAGGAGAGCCGGTCGATGTGGATGACCCTGTGGAAACCCAGCGCCAGGGCGCGCTGCAGGGCCTTGGCCGAGTCCTTGTACTGCTCAGCGGCCTGTAGTTCGTCCGCGCGGGCGAGCAGCGCCCGCACCGCCTGGTCGATGTGCTTCGGGGCGGCTCCCCGGCCGATCTCCTGTGTCACCGCCTCGTTGAGCAGCTCGGCCTTGATCGCCGGGTCGGAGATCTTGGAGGCGGCCAAGGCGAGCGCGTACGCCCCTCCACTGTGCCGGCCCGCCCAGTTCATGGCCTCGGCCACCCGGCGGCCCGTCGCGACGCGCACTCGGGCGGGCACGCCGGGCGCCCGCAGCGGCAGGCGCCAGAGGCGGGCGCCCAGGGAGCTGCGCATGATGGGGCGGGCGGTGAGCAGGCGCGCCGCGGAGGCGGGAAGCCGCTGCGCGGCCCGGGCGAGTTCGCGAGCCACGAGCGAGGCCGGAGGCCGGAAGGCGCCGCCGCGGCGCGCGGGGGCCCCGCCCCGCCGGTTGAGTTCGCGGACGGCGTCGATGGCGGGGGCGAAGCCGAAGACGGCCTTGGCCGAGCGGTTGCGCTGGGCGAGCTGCCAGACGGTGTAGACGGCGCCGTCGTCGAGCGCGACGAGCACGTGGGCCGCGCGGGCCCGGGCGCGCAGCCACGAGTCCGAGCGGCTGCGCAACCAGACCCGCTCCCCGAGCGGAAGCTTGACCGCGCGCCGCCGGTTGGAGCGGGGCAGCAGGTGCGTCTCGGCGAACTCGACGCCGGCCAGCTCCGCCAGCGAGGATGCGGTGACGGTGCCGCCGAACGAGACCCGGGCGCCCTCGGCATTGAGCTTCGGCACGGTGTCGGCGACCACGCTGGCAGACGGGCTCTTGCTGCTGATGAACAGAACGTCGATCACTGGGGGCGGCCTTTCACAAGCTGCAACTCGTTGACCAGATTCTTCACGGCCGCGGACATGATGATCTCGCGCGTGAACCGGTCGGCGTGCGCCATGGCCTCCGCGTGCTGCTCATCGGTGGACTCCACCGCCAGGTGCGCCGCCTCGACGAAGGCGTCGGCCATGGCCTCCCAGTCGATGCCGCGCGCGCCCGTCCACAACGGGTGCCCCTCCAGGACGTTCGACGCGTCGTGGTCGATCGCGTGGGCGGACACGATCGGCAGGCCGGTGGCCATGTACTCGTAGACCTTGCCGGAGGTCACGTAGCGGCCGCCGATGAGGATGAGCACCATCGCGTCCCATCGGGCATAGGTGGAGGCGACGTCCGCCTTGGCCACCGGGCCGCCGTAGCTGACGCCGTCCGCCTCGGCGTCCCGCAGCAGTTCGGCCTGGGGGCTGGAGCCGCGGTTGGCACCGTGGCCGATGTGGCCGCGGACCTCGAACCGCGCGTTCGCCAGCAGAGGCTCGCGCCCGCGGGCCGCGCGCCAGCCCTCGAGGACCGCCTCCAGATGCTGCTTGGAGAAGTTGACCGTGCCCAGGTACCCGAAGACCAGGCCCGACTCGGGGTCGGGGTTGTGCGTCCGGCCGGGGGCGCTGTCGACGTCGTACCCGTTGCGCACGACGTGCACGCGGTCCGCGATCTCGGGGTAGCGGGCGCGGTAGTGCTCGGCGATCGGATCGTTGACGACCCACAGGCTGACCGCGGAGCCGAGGACGCGCGCCTCCCAGCGGCCCTCCTCGGAATCGGGCCCGAACGCCTCGCGGCCGTCGACCACGTCGATCGACCAGCCGTCCCGGAAGTCGACGGCGTACGGCACCCGGGCCTCCTCCCACAGCCTCCAGGCCGGGGCGAGGTTCATGTACGGCACGCAGGTGGCCAGCAGCAGGTCGGCCGGCTTCTCCCGGTGGACGCGCAGCACCGCGTCCTCGAACGTGCCCCGCCACTCGCCGAAGTTCTGCTCGGGGAAGGTCTCCTGCTGGCGCTCGCGCAGCGACTTGACCCACTTCGCCGGGGAGATCGCCCGCTGCTCGCTGTAGCGGCGGATGTCCGTCTCCAGGTCCTCCCGGCGGAGCGGGAGCTTGACGGTCTCCACCCGCGGGTCGACCTTCTCGGAGAGGGTGTGGTCGATGCCCGATTCCAGTTCCCAGGACTCGTCCTCGACGGTGACGACCGTGACGTCCCAACCCTGAGCGGTGAACTGGTTGGCGGTCTCCCGCATACGGTACGCACAGCTCTTCGCGGCCGGAGGGAAGCCGACCGCGAGGTAGATCAGATGGGGGCGCCGCTCGCCGCTCCCCGGTTCGGGGGCTGCTTCGGAGCGAGGGGCCCCTGGGGTTGAGAACGCTGACATGATAGTGGACATTAGCACGGGGCGGAAGAGGCGAGCGCTGTCCGGAAGCTGTAAGCGCAGGTCGCTCACCCTCAGCGGCGGCGCGGGGGAGCGAGGCGCTCCTTCGCCCGGACGCTCGCCGGGTGCGGGGCGACCTGGCCGTGCTTCTCCCGCTCGGCGCACAGCTCCGCCAGCCGGTCGTACGCCGCCTTGCCCAGCAGCTCGGTCAGCTCGGTCTCGTAGGAGCGCCACACCGGCTCGGCGGCCGTGTGCGCCAGCGGCGAGCCGGTGCACCACCAGTCGAAGTCGTGGCCGCCCGGCCCCCACGAGGCCCGGTCGAACTCGGTGATGAGGGTGACCTCCACGCTGGTGCCGTCGGCGCGCTGCTCGGTCTTGAAGTCGCGCTTGACCGGCAGCTGCCAGCACACCTCGGGCTTGTAGGCCATCGGGTGGACGCCGTCGCGCAGCGCCTGCTGGTGCAGCGCGCAGCCCGAACCGGTGGGGAAGCCCTTCCGGTTGTGGAAGACGCAGGCGCCGTCGACCACGGCGGTCTTCCGGGCCGCCTCCTCGACCCCTTCGTCGTTCTCGAGGGTGTCGTCGACGATCGTGTCCTTCCAGCGCCGATGGAACTGCCACGTCTCGGGCGT
This sequence comes from Glycomyces tenuis DSM 44171, assembly GCF_000427885.1. Lineage (GTDB taxonomy): Bacteria > Actinomycetota > Actinomycetes > Mycobacteriales > Micromonosporaceae > Glycomyces > Glycomyces tenuis. The sequence goes on along the minus strand of NZ_ATYW01000037.1, from coordinate 1,439 downwards.
GAGCTTCTTGACCGCCCGGCGGGTGCGCGCGATGTCCTCGGCGTCGGTGTAGAACGCCCCGTGGAGGCAGCAGCCGTCGGCGGGCCGGCCGAAGTCGATGCCCGGGCAGCCGCCCGCTTCCGGGGCTCTGCCGAACACGCAGCCCCAACGCGAGAGCAACCAGGTCAGGTCGGCCCGGACCAAGGTCTCCGGGTCGTCGGGATCGAAGAACTCGACCCATTCGCGGTCGAAGTTCGGCTCCACCTCGTCGGTCATCGGTCAACAGTACCCACCGGGACCGGTCGAAACGCGCATGCGCGGCGAAGCGCACGGACGGTATAGGAGCCGGTGTCCAGGTCCTCCCGATGGGAGCGGCGTACCCTAGGGGCTGTGACCCAGTCCGTCCCGGTTCTGCTCTCGACCACCTCCGTCTACCCAGAGCCCACCTCCGTGGGCTTCGAGTTGGCCGCTGAGCTGGGGTACGACGGGGTGGAGCTCATGGTCTTCACCGACCGCATCTCGCAGGACCCGTCAGCGGCCGCCAGCCTCTCGCGCCACTACGGGGTCAAGGTCGGCGCCGTGCACGCCCCCTGCCTCCTGGTCACCCAGCGCGTGTGGAGCGCCGACCCCTGGACGCGGCTGCGCCGCTCGGTCCAGGCCGCCGAGTACCTGGACGCGCCCACCGTCGTGATCCACCCGCCGTTCTCCTGGCAGCGCGATTACGCCCGCAAGTTCTCCTCGGTGCTCGACAGCCTCAAGGCCCGCTACCCGGACATCACCATCGCGGTGGAGAACATGTTCCCGCTCAAGCTCGGCAAGCGCAAGCTCGTCCCGTACAGCCCCCACTGGGACCCCACCCGCCACGGCTACGACGCCTACACGCTCGACCTGTCCCACTGCGCCGCCTCGGGCGCCGACGCGCTGGCGATGGCCGAGCGCATGGGCGAGAACCTGCGGCACATCCACCTGTGCGACGGCACCGCCCCCGGCAGCGACGCCCACATGGTGCCCGGCCGCGGCTCGCAGCCGTGCGCCGAACTGCTCGGCAAGCTCGCCACCGCCGACTGGAACGGCTCGGTGACCGTCGAGGTCTCGACGCGAAAAGCCGGCAACCGCACCCGCCGCGCCGCCGACCTCGCCGAATCCCTGCGATTCGCCCGTGAAGGGCTGGAAGCCGCCCGGACCTGAGGGGTGCCGCGGCATCATGGACCAGAGGCGAACGCCAGCTGATTTGGCCGGTTTGCAGCCTTGTTACGGTCATCGGGAGTTCGATTTGGGTTAACGTTCGTGAACTACCGTTTGCGCCCGTCGCTGACCCACGGAACCAACTGAGGTAGTCGAATGCCAATTGAGGAACAGACCTTTATCCCGCCGGCTCGGCCGTTTATCGGTGATGAGGAGATTGCGGCGGCGGTGGCCGTGTTGCGGTCGGGGATGGTGGTGCAGGGGCCGGAGGTGGC
>NZ_ATYW01000036.1 GCF_000427885.1 Glycomyces tenuis DSM 44171 | reverse complement strand
CTACTAATCCGGATCTGTGAAGTTGGGTTCTGGGTGGTGATGCGAGAATGCTTGCATGGCAAAGGGAAAGCCGCGAGCGAGTGCGGAGCTTCGAGCTCGGGCGCTGGAGATGAGAGCGGGTGGGTATACGGCCGCGTTCATCGCTGGGACGCTGGGCGTCTCGCCGAACTCGGTCTACAACTGGGCGCGATGGGCCCGTGAGGGCCGGCCTGCGGGACTGGACGACAAGCGACCCGAGCGCAAGAGCGCGATGGACGAGCCGATGCGCACCGAGCTGGCGGGGATCATCGAGTCGACCACGCCTGAGGAGCACGGCTTCGATTCGTTGCTGTGGACCCGCGAGATCGCGGCGGCCCTGGTGAAGGAACGGTTCGGCATCAGTTTCTCGCCCAAGTGGGTCGGGCGGATACTGACCGATCTCGGATTCACTCCGCAGCGACCGCGGTACCGCTCGGACCGGGCCGACCCTGCAGCGGTCGAGCGATGGCGAACCGAGACCTTCCCTGCAATTGCTGCCCAGGCCAGCGAGGAGGGCGCCGAGATCTTCTTCGGTGACGAATCCGCCATCCAGCTGGGGTTCCATGCCGGGACCACCTGGGGCAAGAAAGGACAGACCCCGGTCGTGACCGCTTCGGGTCCGGTCGGTGGCCGCAAGACCATCATGATGGTCTCGGCGATCTCGCGTAAAGGACAGTTGCGTTTCCGGCTGCATTCGGGCTCGTTCGACGCTGTCGCGTTCATCGACTTCTGCAAGCGATTGATGGCCACCACCGACAAGCCGGTGTTCCTCATCGTTGACAACGCCCGCGTCCATCACGCCAAGATCGTCAAAGCGTTCGAAGCGCAGGCCGAGGGCCGTCTGCGATTGTTTTATCTGCCGTCCTACTCACCCCAGCTCAACCCCGACGAACTGGTCTGGAACACCGTCAAGAACGGCCGCATGGGAAAAGCCGTCCTCCGGAACGGAGGCGATATGCACCGGGTCGCGCTCGGCGCCCTGCGCAGCCTCCAGAAACTCCCCGAGACCGTCAAACGCCTCTTCAGCCATCCCGAACTCACCTACATCACTGCGGCCCAACCGGAGTGACACTAGGCCACCCAACTTCACAGTTCCGGATTAGTAGTTGGAGCCGTGGCTGAGGCGTCTTGGACCGGCCTCACTCCGCGGCGATCAAGGCCTTCGCGAGCTGGGTGTAGGACTGGGCAGCGGGGCCGTCGGGGTCGACGTCGAACACCGAGTCGCCGGCTCGCCAGGCGCGGCGCAGGTCGGCCAGGTCCTTGACGGTGGCGAGGATCGGCAGTTTGAACGCTTCAAGGGCCGCGTAGGTGGAGGTGACCTCGTAGCCGCGGCGCTTGTCGTAGGCGTTAACGACCAGGCCCAGGACCTCGGGGTCAATGCGCAGCTCGGCGCGGATGGAGCTGAGCTGCACCATGAGCAGCTCGAGGGCGAACAGCGAGGAGTCCTCGGCCTCGACCGGGATGATGATCTGGTCGGCGGCGACCAGGGCGTTGTCGGAGAGCAGCGCGAGGCTCGGCGGGCAGTCGATCAGGCAGACCTCCCAGCGGCCGGTCTCGCCCCACATCTCGATCAGGGTCTTCAGTCGCGAGTCGTCCCCGCCCACGCGGGGGTAGCTCGTGGGGCCACGTCGACGTCGAGCGCTGGGACCTGTCGTCCCCGCCCACGCGAGGGTAGCTCCATGGGCGACCTGTCCCGCGTCCGCATCACCGGGTCGTCCCCGCCTACGCGGGGGTAGCTCCAGCTGGTTCAGCGTCTCGACGTCGATGTGCACGTCGTCCCTGCCCACGCGGGGGTAACTCTGGCACCTCGGATACCTCGCGCGCCGGACCTACGTCGCCCCCCTCCCGCGGGAGTAGCGCCGCTCACAGCCGAGTGTTGATGTTTACTGGGTCGTCATTCCCAGGGCTTGTTCAAGTTCCGTGATGGGGTGAATGGCCGGTTGTTAATCGATTGCCGCTCTCGAAGTCGGTCGGGAGAATCGGGTGATGCTCGCCGACCGTTTCCCCATCTACCGGCTCCGATTGCGCACTGAACGTCTTGAGCTGCGCCTGCCCGACTTCGAGGAGCTCGGGGAGCTCGCCGAGGCCGCCGCCGCGGGAGTCCACGACCCTGCCTTCATGCCCTTCGGCGTGCCGTGGACCGAAGGCAGCCCCGACGTCGTCGCCCGCAATGTCATCTCCTGGCACCACCGCGTGATCGGGCGCTGGGACGCGAACAGCTGGACTTTCCCGTTCACCGTCTTCTGCGAAGGCGAGCCGATCGGCGTCCAGGACATCAAGGGCCTGCAGTTCGCCATCACTCGCGAGGTGAGCACCGGCTCCTGGATCGGTCGCGCCCACCAAGGAAAGGGTCTTGGCAAGGAGATGCGCGCCGCGGTCCTCCACCTCGCGTTTGCCGAACTCGGCGCCGACTACGCCACCAGCGGCTCCTATGAGGGCAACGACGCCTCGGCCGGTGTCTCGCGCAGGCTCGGCTACCGCGAAGACGGACTCAAGTTCCCTGTCGTGCAAGGTGTCCGACGCACCGAGCAGCGTTGGCGGCTGGGCCGCGCGGACTGGGAGGCCAACCACCGGCACGAGATTGAAGTCGTGGGCCTCGACCAGGACGTATTGGGCATGCTCGGCCTCGGACCCTCGGTACTGGCGACCTGATGGACCTGAGCGGATTCTCGGAGCGGACCGTCGCGGCGCTGGGATGCCGATGGCGCTTTGTCGAGGTAGACGGCCCTGTATTTGGCCAGCGATCCCGGGCTCACCCGGCAGGGCTTGTCTCAGTTCCTGAGGGGTTCGGCTATTGGTTGATGCCCAGGATCGGGAGTGCTCGCCCGGGTTCTTCCCTGATCGCGCGGGTGGTCTTGGCGATGTTGATCGCGCCGAGGATCTTGAGGGCGCCGATGGCGAGGTTGCGGAACGCGGCCATGGCGCGGGGCGCGGTTCCGGCGTGGATGGTCGAGGCGTCTTCGCCGAAGGTGACATCGCGGATGTGGTGGCTTGAGTTCTCGATGGTCCAGTGGCCCCGTATCCAGGCAGCGAGGTCGGCCGGTCTCGCCTGGTGAGCGTCGAGGCTGGTCACGGCATAGACAGTCTCTCTCGTTTCGGGTTTGCCGGACTCCTTGCGGTGGTGGTGGACACGGAGGGCGAGTCTGGCCTCGGGGGAAGCCAGGCCGCCGAGGTTGTCGGCGAGGGCCATGGCCTTGATCGAGCGTGATTCCCTCCTGCCGTGCCCGCGTCCGGAGGCGGTGTGGGCGATGGGGATCTGCTTCCAGGGCAAGGCGCTGCTCTGGGTGTGCGCGGTCGGCTGGTTCGTCTTGATCACGGCGATGTAGTGCGCTTTCTTGGTTCGCACCAGCCATTTGGCGTGGTCTTGGACGGTGTGGAGGGCGTCGAAGGTGAGCACGTCGCCGGCCAGGTCGAGCGGCGCGAGCAGGGGTTTGAAGTGGGTGGTCTCGTTGGTCTTCGCGCCGACCTCGGCCTGGGCGAAGGTGACTGGGAGGCCGTGGGTGAGCGCGGAGAGCAGGTGGCGGCGCTTGCGGTCGAGGCGGGCCGAGCCGTTCAGGGCTTTGCCGTCGACGGCGATGATCCGACGCGGCGGTCTGGGGTCGGTGTTGTCGGCTGCGGAGTGGTGGCGGTCAGCCAGGTAGGCGCCGACGGCTCGGTCGAGCGCGTCGCCGTCGAGCGATGCGAGCACACGGCCGATCGTCGCTCGGGACGGGGAGGTGCGCCAGCGCAGCGGGTGGCGGCGGATCCCGACCGCTTCCAAGATCTCGGCTCCGGCCCGCGCGCCCCATTCGGCGAGTTCGTCGATGCTCCTCGCGCCGGAGAGCGTCGCGCAGGCGCAGACCAGCAGGATCGCGGCCAAGGGATACCAGCGGCCCCGCCGGGAGCGCGGGTCGGGCACGGAGTCGAGGTAAGGGCGCAGGTCGGTGATGGTGTCAGGTTCGAGCGGACCCAGCTTCGCGAGCACGACAGGGATCGGAGAGGATGAGCGGGCAGGCACGGGATGCTTTCATGATCATCAGGCTTAAGACACCGCAATGATCACGAACCCCGCGCCTGCTTTGCTATGCGCCCCAACCCCTCCCAGCCAGGCCCATCACACCACCACGGAACTTGAACAAGCCCTGCGGCTCAATGCGGAGAGCATTCGGTCAAAGAGCTATAAATTCCACCTACCACGTCTGCGTTTTGATCGAGGATGGACCCAGGTGGAAATCGTCGGGCAAGCCGCGTATATGCAGGTCAAATGACATGTCTCATTGGTCTTCCAAACCAATGACGCGAGTTCGATTCTCGTCGCCCGCTCAAGCCTCTGAGCTGCAATAACGCCCCCGGTTCCGATCAAATGATCGAACCGGGGGCATTTTATTTGCCCGACACCTGTGCGACTGAGTGCCACCGAATGCCCCTGGTTGCCAGATTCCGTGGACACACCCAGGTGGAAAACCGACCCTTGTCCATGTGGACAGACCATGACTCCGGCCCCCTGACCGGCACCCCCGCCCCACCTACCCGCCAGCTCAGACACCGAGTCATTGGTCTCAGCAACCAATGACTTCACGAAAGCCGGGGGTTCCCCGAGCGTGTACATCATTGCCCCTGTCGTGCAGATCTACTTGCACGAATATCGTCGTACCTGTAGCGGTGCAGCCACCTTGCGCACGCACTTGACACGTCTTGTTCACACGCCTGCCGCCGCACAACGCGTCCAATGAGCTTCTTCGGGCAAGCTGATGGGCACGTTCTGTGATCATGACCCGTTGGGAGACAACGAAACCTCCTGATAGAAACTGGAGCTGCTACAACAGCAGTTCCCCACCAAGAGGTTTCGTGTCCTTGAGTGTCGCATACACCGCCTTCCTTCCCGTCGACCGCGCCGCCTGCGACTGGTTTACCCGCAGGCTCGCCGAGCACCGACGCAACCGCAAGACACGGAAGGGCACTCGTCGCCTTACTCCCTGGTCGCAGGCGGTGTTCGTGCTCCGATTCCTCATTGACGGCACCCGCATCGCCCAACTCGCCGCCGACAACCACCTTGCTGCGACCACCGCCTACGACAACCTCTGGGAAGGCCTCGAAGTCCTCGCCCGATCGGCCCCGAGCCTGCACGATGCCATCGACACCGCCCGTGCTGCCGGTGACGGCCATATAGGCCTGGATGGCACCCTCATCCCCACCACCCGAGCACAGGTTGAAGGCCCCACCCGGGGCGTCGACCTGTTCTGGTCCGGCAAGCATCACCGCCACGGGGTCAACCTCCAGGTCATCTCCGCTCCCGATGGAGACCCGCTGTGGATCGCCGAGGCGCGACCGGGCCGTGAGCACGACGCCAACGCCGCGCACCAGACCGGCGTCGAGGCCGTGATTGCCCTGCTCAACATCGGCGTCGACGCCGAGGAGCACCTGTTGGTCCTGGTCGATTTGGGGTATGAGAAGTTCCGAGCGTTCCCGGCCGTGGTCGTGCCCCACAAGACGCCCGCGCGAGGCAAGCTCACCGAGGCCCAGAAGGAATGGAACCGGCTCGTCCGTGCCAAGCGAGCCCTGGCAGAGAAGGCCAATGCCGACCTGAAGATGCGTTTCCGCTGCCTGCAGAAGGTCTCACTCAACCCCTGGCAAATCGGGACCATCGCCCGCGCCTGCCTCGCCCTCTTCCGTATCGAACAACCCCGCCGCCACCTCACTCACAGTGCCCAATGAATTGCCCGGAAAGGCGCAATCGGCTTCATGAAGACGATGGTGCGCACGGAGGGAGCGTTCACGCCGGTCGAGATGAGATCGACGGTTGTGACTGCAACGGGTTCGTTGCTGCTCGCAAGCGGGAACTGTTCCAGCAGGGCATGGTATCGCGCTCTTCGCTCACGATGCGAGCCGCGTAGAGGTTCGTTCCCGTCTCCCAGGGCGTGGTTCTCTCCGAAACAATGAGTTCGGCGCCCCGCTGGACCTCGTCGTCGATGATCAGACCGTCGTCCACGGTGGTACTGACGCGAAGGACCTTGCATGTCGCGAGGTACCCGTCGTCGATACCGCAACCGAGTGCGTACTCGGAAACGGGCCTAGGCGGAGGGGACCGCCATCGTCAGGTCTGTCCACCCGGCGCGCGGGCATTTCAGCGAAACCGGGCTCCCCTCCCGCCCGTGATGTCCCCCATACTTCTGGCCATCCGGCCAAAAAAGTTTTGGCCGGATGGCCAACTTCATGTCAGGATGGTTCTCGCCGGGGTGCGGAACACCTCAGCAACGCTGCGTGCACACCGCCCGCAGTCCGACCGTCCCTGGAGAGGTGGCCCCGTGTCTCCCGTACGCCGCTGGACGGCCCTGCTCGTCCTCGTTCTTCCCGTGCTGCTGATCTCGATCGACATGTCCGTGCTCGGCATCGCCGTGCCGGCGCTGTCGGCCGACCTGCAGCCGACGTCGAACCAGCTGCTCTGGGTCATCGACCTCTACTCGTTCCTGCTCGCCGGCCTGCTGATCTTCGCGGGTTCGCTCGGAGACCGGATCGGCCGCAAACGGATGCTCCTGATCGGCGCGCCCCTGTTCGGCGCTGCTTCCATCGTGGCCGCCTTCGCCACCAGTCCGGAGATGCTGATCCTCGGCCGTGCCATGCTCGGCATCGGCGGCGCCACCCTCATGCCCTCCACCCTCGGCCTGATCCGCGCGATCTTCCCGGACCGCACCGAGCGTCGCACCGCGATCGCCGTGTGGGCCGCCGCGCTCTCCGGGGGTGCCGCCGTGGGCCCGGTGCTCGGCGGACTGCTGCTGGAGAGCTTCTGGTGGGGCTCGGTGTTCCTCCTGAACGTGCCGGTGATCGTGCTGTTCCTGCTCGCCGCCCCGTTCCTGCTGCCCGAGGCGAAGGACCCGAACCCGGGCCCGTTCGACCCGGCCTCCGTGATCCTCTCGATCGCGGGCATGATCTCCCTGGTCTACGCCCTCAAGACCGGCGTGAAAGGATTGGACGGGACGGTGCTCGCCGCCCTCGTTCTCGGCATCGCCGCGATGACCTGGTTCGTCACCCGCCAGCGCCGCCGCGAGAACCCCATGATCGACGTCTCCCTGTTCGGGAACTTCGCGTTCACCTCGGCCCTATCGATCAACGTGATCTCCATGTTCGCGTTCATGGGGCTGATGTTCTTCCTCCCGCAGTACCTCATGCTCGTGCGCGGCATGGGCTCGGCCGAGGCCGGCCTGTGGATGCTCCCGCTCGCGTTGGCCACCGTGGTCGGCACCATGCTGGCCCCCGCCCTGGCGCGGATGGCCTCGGTGCGCGCCGTGATCATGACGGGCCTGGCCCTCGTGATCGTCGCGTTCGTCATCGGCACCCGACTGGACACCGCCGAGACCATCGTCCTGTTCGCGCTCCTGTCGGCCGCGTTCGGCATCGGCGTGGGCCTGGCCGAGACCCTCACGAACGACGTGATCCTCACGGCCGCCCCGAGCGGCCGCGCCGGCGCGGCCGCAGCAATCTCCGAGACCGGGTACGAGTTCGGCGGGGCGATGGGCACCGCCGTGCTCGGCACCGCCGGGATGGCCGTGTACTCAAGCCGCGTGGTCGAGACCGCCTCCCTGCCCGGCATGGACACCGAAGCCGCGACCGCCGCCTCCCAGACCCTGGCCGGGGCCCACGAAATCGCCCAGACGCTGCCCGACGGCGGCGCCCGCCTCCGCGAGATCGCGGACTCCGCCTTCCTGGCGGGCATCGACCTCGTGGCCGCGATCGGCATCGGCACGGCAGCGATCACCCTGGTGTTGGCCTGGCGCGGCCTGCGCTCGGAGTCTCGGGCGGCCCCGGCCGGGCCGGACGCGGACGTGCCGCCCGCCGGGAGCGCGGGCCACGCCGGTGCGGAGGTGACCCGTGGCTGAGTCACGCCGCGCGCATGTTCCGATCGAGCAACGCCGTCGGGAGCTCACCGAGACCGCCGTGACGGTCATGGCACGCGAGGGAGCGTGGGCGCTCACCACGCGGGCCCTGGCGAAGGAGGCCGGGGTGCCCCACGGGTCCGTGCACTACGCGTTCTCCTCGAAAGACGAGCTGATGCGTTCGGTGATGCGTCTGGACCTGACGCACCTTTCGGACCTGGTGCAGACACAGCAAGACCGGCCGATCCACGGACCGGAGGACGTGGCCGCCGCCGTGGCCGACCTCTTCGCGGCCTACGCGGACTCTGTCATGGCCAATCCGGACAAGGAGACCGCCTACTTCGAGCTCTCGCTCATGGCGGCCCGCGACGAGCGGCTGCGGGATCTGGTCGTGCAGTCCCAGCAGGAGTACCGCCGGATTATGGTGGCCCTGTTCAACGACCTGGCCGAACGAGCGGGCCTGCGGTGGGAGACCGACGTCGTTCTGGTGGTCGAACAGGCGCTGACGCTGCTGTTCGGGGCGGCGCTGAGCTGGCTCGAGCAGCGCGACGACGCCCTGTTCCGGGCGGTGCTCGAAGACGGCGCCGACATGGTGGGCCGCCGGCTCGTCTGAGTCCCGGCGTCAGCCACGCGAAGCGGAACGACGGCGGCCAGCCCTCTCGGCGCGGAATCCCTGCACCCCGAGCTCCTGCGCCAATCGCTCCGGGTTGTTCACCTCCGCCCAGGTCCAGTGCACCGGATGCCGCACGAGTGCCCGCATCCGACGCTCGCGATCCTGCTCCCTGCGAATGGACACGAAACCTCTTGGCGGGGAACTGCTGTCGTAGCAGCTCCAGTTTCTACCAGGAGGTTTCGTTGTCTCCCAACGGACCATGATCACCGAACGGGCCCATCAGCTTGCCCGAAGAAGCTCAATGATGCCCGCTTCACGACGGAGGCGCAGAATTAGGGCGACTCGACCGTTCAGTTCATTGCTACGCACAATGCGCGAGCCTGGGTGATCGCAAGTCGGACGTCAGCCTCGGTGACGATGCGGCGCTGCCCCTCCTTGCGGGGCGAACCAGGAACCGCCCGAAGGTAGCGGACGTCGACGATCCCGTCGTTGTGTGTATGGACGTGGCGGGTCGCCCACAGCTCCAGCAGGTCCTCCCAAACCACCCCGGATGCCGAGCGCAGGTCGATATCCAGGTGCGTTGAGTACAGACCAGCCATGTCTTCCAAGCGTTGGAACACGTTCCCCTTGCCCTTGAGGATCACCTCAGCCCCGGAGACATGGGCCCGGAAGTGGCTCCCGCTGAGCGTCTCTACAATGCCGACCACTCTGCCGAGGGTGTCGACGAACAGCCGATCAAACACTCCCTGCTCGCGTAGAAGCGGTCGCGCCTCCGCCGGGATCAACTCCAGCGCGTCGAGCTTGGCGGCTTCGGCCACGAGTGCGTCGAGCGCGATTTCAAGGGCGTCGAGTGGCCCGCAGATCGGGCAGAACCGGTGGTCTCCGAACACGGCATATCGAATACTGCAGGAGCTGCAGGTGCGTTGGCGGACCAGTTGCTCCTCCTCGATTCCCGGCAACGGCTCCGGGTAGATCGGCTTCGAGCGGAAGGTGAACTGCACACCGGCCCCCGACCGTCGAGGGCGGCGGGGTCTCCTGCCAAAGGATTCCTCGAGCGCTTTGCTGACCATCTGCAGGGCGATGCCCTTGGCTGCCTGTTGAAGACGCTCGCGCTGCTGCTGAGTCATGAACTCGCTGTGGCCCTCATGGTGCCCGCAGTACACACAATAGAGCACGAGAACATCCGGCAGCGGTCCATAGTCCTCCTGTGATATTCGGAAGACCTGGTCGCAGGAGGGACACTGTCGGCCCAAGAAGCCGTCCTCGTCAAGTGGGATGGAGATGCGGAAGACGTCGTTCCCAGCGCTGTTGCGACCCTCATGGGAGGCACCCTCGGGCAAGCGGAAGTCCATCGATCGATTGTGACACCAGCTACCGACGAAGAGGCCGTTGAAGGTTCCTCAAGGTGTATCCGGGCCGCCTCGGCTTTCAGCTTCTCGGGATATCGTTTCTGGTCCTTCGCCCTCCACTTCCAGTTCGCCGAGCCCTACGATCGGGCCACAAAGTGTCAGCGCTATAGAAGAATTGCCACGCAATCTATGGCGTTTCGGTCCATATGTGTGAGAGGCGTTTGTGTTCGGGTATGTCGAGTTCCTCGATGCTGCACGGCAGCGCCTCGAGTGCGGCCTCGGTGAGGTGTGGAGCGAGGCTGTCGCGGTCGGCGCAGTAGCGGACCCAGCATGGGAGCATGGCCAGCCATCGTTCGATGGTGGGATCGAACACGTTCCACCACAGGCTGCTGGCACACCGGGCACGGAGGCGGGCCGGAGCGATGCACCGCTGCGCGCCCGGGGGCGCGAATTCGGTCCATGCCTCGATGAAGCCGACGATGTCGGCAGGTTCGAAATGTATCGCCCTGGGTTTGGTGGAGGTGGTCTGCTCCGGGTTTGACAGAGTCTGATTGTTGGGTTCTTATGCCACTTGGTCTTGAGAGGGTGGTATGGGACGACGTGGGTATCCGCCGGAGTTCCGGCGGAAGGTGCTGGATTTGATCGAGGCTGGTCGCAAGGTCGCCGACGTGGCGCATGATCTGGGGATCAGCGATCAGACGATCTACACCTGGCGGCGACAGGATCGGATTGACCGGGGCCTGGAGTCTGGGGTGACCAGCGCGGAGAAGGCCGAGCTGACCGCCGCGAAGAAGAAGATCGCCCAG
>NZ_ATYW01000035.1 GCF_000427885.1 Glycomyces tenuis DSM 44171 | reverse complement strand
TGAGGGGCCTTGGAGAATCCGGACACTGCTTCGTTGAATCTGTCTTACGTGTCCTGGGTTATGAGCCGGAGAGCTCGAACGCTTCCCGGACTTCGATCGGCGGGCGGTACCCGTTAGCCGAATGAAGGCGTCTTCGGTTGTACCACAACTCGATCCAAGCCATGATATCTCGCTTGAGCTCGGCTCTTGTAGCGTATGAGACCCGCGACACCAGCTCGTTCTTCAACACCCCGAAGAAGCTCTCGGCCATCGCGTTATCCCAGCAGACGCCTGTCCTGCCAACGGATCTGGCGATGTCGTGGCGGCGGCAGTAGGCGGCGAAGGCCCCGGAGAGGTAGTTCGAGCCCCGGTCGGAATGGAAGATCGCGCCGGGTGCGAAGCGCCGGTCGCGGCGGGCCATCTCCATCGCCTCGACCAGCAGCTCGGTGCGGAAGTGCTCACCGAGGGCGTACCCGACCACTTCCTTGGTGCAGCAGTCCAGCACGGTCGCCAGGTAGGACCAGCCCTGGTCGGTCCAGAGGTAGGTGACGTCGCCGACGAATTTGATCCCCGGTGCTTCGGCGGTGAAGTCGCGGCCGACCAGGTCCGGCAGATCGCTGTCGATGCCGTCGGTGAGGTTGCGGCGCTTCGCCTTCGGCTGGCATGGGACCAGGCCGGCCTGGCGCATCAGGAACCGGACCAGCTCCAGGCTCGCTTCGACGCCGTTGCGCTCCAGCTGGGCCCGGATGCGCCGGTACCCGTAGGTGGCGTCCGACAGCTCGAAGACGTCGATGATCTGGGCGGTCAGTTCCTTGCGTCGACGCGCCGCAGCCGACTCAGGCCGGGTACGCCACTCGTAGAAACCGCTGGTAGAGACCCCCAGTTGGCGGCACATGAAGGTCACCGGGAACGCGTACTCCGGTGCAGGATCGGATCGCATGAGCTCGATGAACTCATACTTGGAGGCTACTGTGGATCCTTCGCGAAGTACGCTGCTGCTTTTTTTAGGAAGGCGACTTCCCGCTCCAGCTCCGCGATGCGTTTCTCCTGCTCACGCACCTTCTTCCGAGCGTCGTCATCGGCTGGTGCAAGCGCTGGCGGCTCGATGCCGCGCTCAGCGCGGGCCTTCTTGACCCAGTTGTGCAGGGTGTACGCCGATATTTCGAGTTCCCGCGCGGTCGAGGCGACGGTCTTGCCCTGGTCGAGGACCATCGCGACGGCCATCTGCTTGAACTCGGGCTTGTAGGTCCGCGGAGTGGGCCTGGTCATGGAAACGGATCATCCTTCCTACCAGCCATTCTAGGCTGTCAGTCCGGCATCCCCAGGGCACCTCACCTCTTGGCCTGAGAGACTCCACCCCTGCACGATGACTGCTCGAAGTGCTCGTGCGCATCGACTCGGCATTCGTCAGATGGTGCCTGCCAGTCGGGCTTGTTGGATCAGGCGCTTGACGCTGCGGATGCTGACACCATACTGGAGGGCGAGGTCCTTCTGCTTGACTCCTGAAGCGAAGGCGGTGGCGAGTTCGGATCGCGCCTTGGGGGAGAAGCGCTTGTTGAGAGGGCGGGGCGACCTGCCGTAGTTGGTCTCGATGAGGCCGCCGCCTTCGCGTTCGGCGTCGTATGAGGGGCCCGGATGCTCAGTGCAGGTGGGCGACGGGCTCGTTAGATGTTCGAGCAGGCCGTCTAGCTGGGGGTTTGGGTTCGAATAAGCGAGTGTTAGGCTGACGTGGTGCTCGTTGGTGCTCGGTTGTACATGGTGGTGATCGAGCACCGCGAGGTATTATCCGCGGCCGCGTGAACGCAGATAGCGAGTCGCCGAACACGGCCCGCTCCTCCTACCTGCGCAAACCGAATTTGGTTCGATGGGATCGGGGTGCGCGGCTCTGTGGTCAGGCGTTCGCTGAGTGCTGCACGAAACGCTGCCGGTGGCCTTTGGCCTGACCGCGACGCCCTCATCAGGCCCGGCCTTCATTTCGCACTCCTCCAGGGTTCGTCCGACAGCCACAAAGGTCAAAAATCACGTTAGGGCGTCTCATCCTCGGATTTGATTTCGGTGACCGGGGGTCGGATGAAGCCCGAAGCCATCATCACGGTGGCGACCAGGGCGAGCACGATCAGGGGGAGCCAGAAGCCGGGGCCGGTCGCCACCAGGTCGCCGGGGTCGGTCTCCATGTCGTGGTCGAAGCTGAACGGGTAGACCAGGAATCCAGCCCTTTTGGAGAGGGCGCTCATCGCTTGGACCTCGGCGATCACGATCACGATGCCGGCGGCAACGGGCGCCAGGAGGCCGGTGGCCGTGCGCGGCAGCAGGAACAACAAGCCCACCAATACCAGCCCGAGCGGTCCGATGTACCGCGCTGTGGCGGGCAGCTGTTCCAAGAGGCGTTTCGGCCGCATCTGACGAAGCTAAGGCGCCGTGGCCGGGAGGGGTCCCGGATGCGGCGAACGGCCCGACCCTGGTGTGGAGCATTGGTTTTGTTGCAAGGCCGTCGCGGTTTGTTTGCACAGCAACGGATTCCGATCGGCGAGGTGCGGTTGTGCATGTCGCGAATCGGGCCGTCCACTGCACCACCCATGGTGCGGGGCGCCTCTCCGCCACATCCTCGATGGTGAACGGGGCGCTGCTGTCGGAGCGCCAGGAAGGGCCAGAAGCGTCACGATCACCGGCACGGGCCGGGCAAGCGAATGGGCAGGCCGTCTGTCTGCGGTGGGGTGCTCAAATAAGCGAAGGACGACAACATATTGTCATTCTTGAATATTATTTATGTCTAGTACTCCGGTTGTAAGTCTGAGTTTTGTGCGACGAGGGTGCCCTTGAGTTCGTTGAGCGAGTGGATGACGCCGATGTCGGCGTGGACCGCGACGCTGGCGTTGTCGTTCGCTCGGTCGAGCCAGATGCCGCGGAGCCCCGCTTGGTGGGCCCCCATCGCGTCGGTCTTGAAGTTGTCGCCGACGTAGGCCACCTCCTGCGGCTGGAGACCGAGCATGGTGCATCCGGCGAGGAAGATGCTCACGGCGGGTTTGGCGGCGCCGTGCTGATCCGAGCAGATGATCCGGTCGCCGAAGTAGGAGAGCAGTCCGATGGTGTCGAGTTTGCGGCGTTGATGGTCGGCGGAGGAGTTGGAGACGATCCCCAGGCGAAAGTCGGGCTCGAGCGTTTTGAGCGCAGGTTCGGCGTCGGGGAACGGTGCCCGGGTCGCGTGGCGGTGGGCTTGGTACCCGGCGAACCATGCGGCGGCCTCCTCGCCGGAGAGCCCGGCTTGAGTGGACGCTCCGATGCGGGCGAGGAGTTCGCGGGTGCGTTCGCGCTGCTGCTCGGCGAAGGTGAGTTCGCCGTTCAGGAAGCGGTCGTAGTGCCGCTCCTTGAGTTCGCGCCATAGTCCGAGCGCCGCGTCGCTATCGGGGAACCGGTCAAGCAGGCCCTGCATCGCCAGGTAGGCGAGCACACTGTCCGCTTCTGATCCCGAGTCGAACAGGGTGTCGTCGATGTCGAAAAGCACGCCCCGGATCAGCATGAGGTCATTCCTTTTGGTCGCGGGTCGGGACGGGCCGGGTGGCCCGGTTGCTGATGTTGTCACAGGGCCTGAACTCCGCTTGTCCCAACCGCAATGGTGTTCACGCAACGAGAGAGCTGCCGGGAGTAATGCAGCTGTCTCGCGACCGTTTGGTGGCGGCGGCGCCAGGTCGACCAATGGAGCCGGTGCGACCAGTCGAGGCTGGGCGCGATCACGGTGATCAGTAGGTGGCGGATCTCGTTGCAGGTCAACGGGATCAAGTTGAGTTTGCCTGGGTCGGTTTTGCGGGTGCGGGTGACGGCGAGGAAGGCGTAGGCGAGCATGGCGGGGGTGACTCACCGGTGCCAGGAGGTCCGGGTGCGGACCTGGTGCTCGTCGAGTCCGGCCAGTTCTTTGGCGCCTTGGAAGGTCTCCTCGATCCTCCAACGCATCCCGGCGACGGTGACCAGTGTTTGGAGCGGGACCGGTGTCGGGGTCCAGGTCAGGTAGGAGGCGAGCTCGCCGGTGCGCCGGTTGCGGCGCGCCAGCAAGTGCACGTGGCCTTCACCCTCGCCGTCCAGGTCGATCCAGGCCCAGTCGTAGCGACGCAGCCCCTTCGCGCCGTCGCCGGCCGAACGGGTCTGCCAGGCGACCCCGGCCTGCTCGATCGCTGCGGCGGAGGTGGTCTTGCCCGCCGCGACGACCACCGGCGTGGTGGAGGCGACGGCCAGGACGTAGGACAGTCCCCGCCGCCGGAGCCGGGCCCGCAGCTGCGGGTTGACGCCGTATGCCTCGTCGCCGACCGCGAAGTCCACGGTGACGCCCGCATCGAGCGCGGCTTCGATCATGACCCCGGCCAGCTCGGGCTTGGTGGCGAAGCCGACCTGTTCGGGCACCCCGGCAGAGGCGCAGCGTGCCGGTCGTCGGTCCAGGCTCTCGGCAGGTAGAGGCGGACATCGACCGCCGCGTGCCCGGCCGCGGTCGCGTAGGCGAGGTAGACCGCGATCTGGCAGTTCTCGATCCGGCCCGCGGTCTCCGAGTACTGCCGCTGCACCCCGACCGTCGCATCGCCCTTCTTGAGGTCACCGGTCTCATCCACGGCCAGGACCCGCGGT
The DNA here is from genome assembly GCF_000427885.1 of Glycomyces tenuis DSM 44171. Taxonomy (GTDB): domain Bacteria; phylum Actinomycetota; class Actinomycetes; order Mycobacteriales; family Micromonosporaceae; genus Glycomyces; species Glycomyces tenuis. The sequence goes on along the minus strand of NZ_ATYW01000035.1, from coordinate 9,219 downwards.
CCCGCTGTGGTGCCCAGGTGTTCGCAGGCCCAGGCGCGGATCTCGGATCGGACCCGGCCCTCGTCCCAGGCCGCGCGTGAGAGCAGGTGCTGGAACCGCCACGGCCCGGCCTCGCCCGCGTGCTCGGCCAGCGTCCAGCAGTTCCGCCGCTCCAAATGCGCCATCATCGCCTGCGCCAAGCGCTTGGCGTTCCACCTGGTCTCGATCCGGGCGAACGCCGGAGCCAGGTGCCCCCACAGCGCATCCAGGTCCGACAGCCAGCGGTCTGCGTCTACACTCGTCTCGAAGGCCGTCGTTCTCTTCTCTTGTCTCACAACAGCAATGATCACGACGGCCGTTCAGTCTCGGCATCCCCGCAGCTCACGTCCTGAACTCTCACTGGAGTACTAGCCGCACTGGCGACGATCAAACAGATCGAATCCAACCCCGACCTTCTACGGCCCCGAGCCCGAGGCGCGCCAGGCCCGGCCTCTCCACACCCCCCTGACACCTGTCATCAGGCAGCGTCTTGGAAAGGCGAGGAGTCAAGTCCAGGTTCCTCGGAACCCTCGCTCCAGCAGTTCGCCCTGTGCTTCGGCGACCGCGTCACGACCCAGACCGAACGCTCGAATCAGAACCGACCACCTTCGCCCACAAAGAACCTGAAAGTCCGCTACGAGGCCGCCATCCAGTTCGCTATCATCCTCGGCTGGCGACCTCGGGCCTGAGCGGCAGCCTAGCTGACGATGTTGTCGGCGATCAGGGCGTAGATGGCCCAGATCGACAACAGGCTGATCAGTGCGATCTCGCGCCAGGCGAGCCAGGGGTTGGCCTGGATCGCATACGAAGTGTGCTGGTTGGGCCGGACCGGTTCGGGCGGCATCTGCTCGTCGGTCAGCGGCCGGTCGAACCGGTGCACGAAGACCTGGATGAGCGTCATGCCGATGATCAGTCCGGCCGTGAAGCTCGTCACCTCCACTCCCGAGGCGAACATCAGCGCCGTCATGGCCACGACCAGCACCAGCGACACGGTGTCAAAGCCGCGTATGATGCGCTGGCCGCGTGCGTAGTACGACCCGACCCGCCTGATGCGGATGTGGTAGGGCAGGGCCGCCCACACGGCGAACTTGGCTAGGCTCTGGAGGAAGTACAGGATCAGCAGGACGGTGAGGACGACGGTCATCGGCGTCCTCCCTTCTGTTCGGTGCGGTCGGGGAACCACACGGCCAGCACGGTCGGGTCGATCAGCACGACCGAACCGGACGGCACGCCCAAGATCCGTTCGAGGGCGTCGGTGTAAGCGGCCGTCGTGCGCGCGGCGTCGCCGGCCTCGGTGCCAGTCAGGAGCGCTTCGGCCAGTCGGTCGTTCAAGTCCAGGGCGAGGTCGAGGAGGACTACGGCGCTGGATTCGGGATCGCTCGCGGTGAAGACGCGCGCCTGGACGCCCTGGTCGATCAGCTCGGCCAGGAGCGGGGCGATCCGGCCGGTGATCGCGCGGCGCAGCCGCTGCCGGACCACGGCGTTGGCGTCCGAGTGCCACACCCCGACCAGTTCGAGCAGGAGCTCACGGCGGTGCGTCTTCCACTGCCCAGCGGCAGCGAGGAACTGTTGGAGCTTGTCCAGGGGAGCGAGCCCGGTCTGGTCGACCACCGGGGACAAAGCGGCCGCGAGTCGCTCGCTGGTGCGGTCCATGACCGCTGCGGCGAGGTCTTGTTTGGAGTCGAAGTAGTGATAGAAGGAGCCCTTGGACGTGTCGAGCTCTTCGAGTACGTCGGCGATACTCATGCCCTCGTATCCCTTGGATCGCAGCAGTCGCTCGGCCGCATCCAGGAAGGCATCGCGCCGCCGGGCATGCGCCACCGGGTCCAGTGTCCGAGCCATCTCACTCCATAAATAGACCAACCGTCGGTCTAATAATAATCGAAAGCATGAGCACCCGTCAACCTCGAGTCGATGGGCGAGCCCGGCACCCTCAGTTCGTAAACACTGCCTAGGCGGCACCCGGTCGGCCAGGGGCAGGCTCCAGAGGCGGCCCCGCCGGGTCGCGTCGGCGCCCTCACGTACCAACTGGCGCACCAGGCGGGAGAAAACGCGAGTTCGCAGCCCTGGAGAAGGGCTCGATCCAACACTCGTCAAATGCCGTCACCACACGCACCATGGCATGATATGACTGAACCTCTCTCATCGTGAGTGAGTTCCGTTGTGCGGCAACAAAGAAGCTCCTGGTACAACAACAGTCGCCAAACACGTTGTCTCCCAGGAGCTTCCCGATGTTGTTGTACCAGGCCGCACTGCCGCTCTCGACGCGCACCTTGAACTACACCGCCAGCCCCATCCGCGCCCACCGCCGCGCCATCCGGTCGCGCTGGCGGGCTATCGATCCAGGTCAGCAGGCACTGCTGACCTTGGCGTATCTGCACCAAGGCCATACCTACGACCAGCTCGCCCCCCGGATTCGGGATCTCCAGGGCCACCGCCGCGCGGCGCGTGAACGAAGTCATCGACCTGCTCTCGGCCCAGGCCCCACAGCTTCGGACCGGCCTGCGCCGAGCCAAACGCTCGGGCCGGGGCTCGTGATCCTCGACGGCACCCTCATCCGCACCGACCGCCTCGCCGCCGACCGCCCGTATTACCAGGTCAAGCACCGATCTCACGGGATGAACCTCCAAGCGGTGGCCGATGCGGACGGGAACCTGCTGTGGATTTCGGGCGCGATCCGCGGCTCGATCCACGACGTCGCCGCGGCCCGGATCTGGCAGATACCCAGACTGCTGCGCGAGCATGGCCTGTTCGCCCTGGCCGATAAGGCCTACCAGGGTCTGGACCACGACCTGGTGGTCACGCCATACAAGGGGAAAGGCAAGCCCGAGTACCAGCAGGCCCACAACCGGCTCCACGCTCGGCTGCGCGGGCCGGGCGAGCGCGCCTTCGCGGAACTCAAGCAATGGCGCCTCCTGCGGAAACTCCGCTGCGATCCCCATCGGGCCACCCAGATCGCCCGCGCCATCGCCACGCTGAACCGCCACGAACGCCAATCACGATGAGAGAGGTTCAGTGTGATGTCTCAGGAGATAGGAAACGGGTCGAACCTGCAAGGGTTCGGCCTGTTTTGCTATGTAGGTCTGGTGGGTCCTTTGGGTCGGCCGGTGGGTTGGCGGTCGAGGGTGAGTTCGCGGAGGGTTTCGCCGGTGGCCGCGTTGAGGACGCGGATGTGCAGGCCTTCGATGATGCGCAGGACGCGGGTGCCTTCGTAGATGCGTCCGATGCCGATGTGGTGGAGCCGGCCGTTGTGGTGCAGGGTGGCTGATCCTGCTTTGTCGATGGTGCCGGTGCGGATCCGGCCCGGGTTCGCGGTGTCGAGTTCCTCGCCGGGGGCGGCTTTGGGGCGGGTGTTGTAGACCGTGGCGGGGTCGCTCGGTGTGGGAGCGACCGGGGGCCGGTGGTGGTTGCAGGCCTCGGCGAACGTGTCGATCAGCACCTGGAGCTGATCCATGGTCGTCGGCTGAGGGGCTTGCGCGGCGAGGTGTTTTTCATGGTCTGTTGGAAGCGTTCGACTTTGCCGCAGGTGGTGGGCCGGTTCGGGCGGGAGTTCTTCTGGGTGACGCCGAGGCGGGCGAGCTCGGTCTCGAGGGCGTTCCGTCCGCGTTTGTGGTTGGCGAGGCGGGTGGTTAGACCTGGCCGTTGTCGCTCAGGGTCGAGGCGGGTGCGCCGTGGGCGGCGACAGCGGTGCGGAAGGTGTCGCGGGTGATCGGTCCGGTCACGCGCTCGCGGGCGGTGACCGAGAGCGCGTAGCGGGAGCAGTCGTCGAGCCAGGTGAGGATCTCGGTATCGGCGCCGGTCGCGAGTCGGCAGTGGGTGAAGTCGGCCTGCCAGCACTCGTTCGGCATGGCGGCTTCGAAACGGATGTAGGAGGACTTGGGGCGTTGGTTCAACCAGGCCGGCCCGGGCGAGGTAGCGGTGGATGGTCGTGGTCGAGATGGTGGTCTTGTGGGGTTGCAGGTGCCAGGCGATGGTGTGGGGTTCGGCATTGAGACCTACTGCGGTGAGTTTCTCGCGCAGCTCCACGATCAGGGCGACCGTCGCGTCATCGGTGGCTTTCGGGGAGGTCTTCGGGCGCTTGGAGCGGGGCTCGAATGCCGCAGCGTCCTCGGCGCGGTATCGGGCGACGAGCTTGGAGACCCAGTTCGCAGAGACCCCGTATTCGCGGGCGACCTCGGCCTGGGACCGGCCTTGGAGGATGACGGCGGTGATGATCAGACGGGCTTTCGACATGCTCCAGATCAGACCCCGAAAAGTTTCCAATGACCCGAGACAATAGGTTTCCTATGTCCTGAACCAGCACACTGTCGACCCGACTTTGTGACCGCGTGTGAACGGCGGTAGCCGGGTACAATTTCGCGATTGTGTCCGGCCATGGCCGTTCGCTGTGAGGTCTTGAGGTCGGCTGCGGGGTCTGAGCGGCCTGGTGCTTCTCCGGGTGGACGCATCCGGGAAAGATCGCCGAACGACGCTCGGCCTATACCGGGCAACACGATGGGGCCCTGGCGTCCGGTGACGTCCGCAATCCCCGCGAGTGTGGCCGACCTCGAGATCGAACCGGTCGACCGGAACACCGAACGCCCGTGTGGCTCGGTGCGCTCGACCTGACCAACGATGACGCCTACATCGCTGTCGAAGCGTTCGTGTTCGCCGGACATGCCATGCACGTCCTACCAGTCTCCGCGGTCGCCCCAGATCGAACCAGGCACGCCGCAAGCGACGAGCGGATCGCACGCCTGGAACCCGCACCCCGCACCGCCCGGTTCGATGCGAACCACGCCCACATGACCGCGGTTGACCCTGCCACCGAGGCGGCGGTCGCGCTCGACGAGGACGGCACCCGTGCCCGCCGGACCCGCGGACAAGGTGCCGGTCTTCGCCGGCCCGGCGCGGTCGCGAGCCGCTAGCCTGAAAGCATGACCATACGTCGCATCGTTCCCGACTTCGAAAGTCCCGATGTCCGGGCCTCGGCCGAGTTCTACTCCCGCCTCCTGGGACTGGAGCCCGTGATGGACCACGGGTGGATCATCACGCTCGCCGACCCGAGCGACCAGGCGCGGCAGTTGAGTGTCTCCTCGCACGACGAATCCGCTTCGATCGTGCCCGAGGTCTCGATCGAAGTCGAGGACGTCGATGCCACGTATCGGCTGGCGCAGGAGATGGGCGCGGAGATCGCCCATCCGTTGACCGATGAGCCGTGGGGTGTGCGGCGGTTCTTCGTAATGGGCCCGGATGGCCACATCCTCAACATTCTTGGCCACTCATAGTGTTCGATCTGCAGATCGAAGGCCGTTCTTTGATTCCTTGAGCGCTCACAACCTCGAGGGATCCGCACGCCCGCTGCCGCTTTCGGTTCGCAGCAGGTTATCCCGGACACTCGTTCACCCGAACGAGACGCTGCACGGGTCTTCTCGGAGTCGGAGCCGATACTGGCGAGGAGCCGACCCGACGCCGCCTACGTCCGCACCTGGTCCTCGGTGATGACGGCGCGCTCGGCGGCCTCGGTCACGATCAACTCGGCTGTCTCCTCCTCGGTCAGCTCGCCCGAGCCGAGCCATCAACCCGGGTCACTTCATGTCGCTGATTCTTGGCCAGCGGAGCGAAGGCGAGGTCGACTCGGTCCTCGACCGGACGGGTCGCGTTGCGGCGCCGCGCCACCTCCGGCGGTGGGCACAGCACGACCAGCATCAGCGGCCGCCCCCCAGCCGCTTTGCGATAAAGGCCAACTTCTGGCGGGTCTCCACGTCTACGGAACGGCCCGTGTCCTCCGAACGGTCCACCTCGCAGGGGGGTCGGGCTCGCCCTCATCCCCAGGGCGACTCAGGTCTTCTTGCCGCTGCGGACCATCGGGGGCGCACCTGGAACGCCGCCCGTCGGCGCCTCCGGATTCGCACTGCACCTTGTCGACGGGTGTTGAGGCCCGCTCCACGCCTGGGGGCGGCTCGGCCGCCGGCCGAGCCGCCCCCAGGCGTGGATGTCGGGATTCGGTCATGCATAGGGGTCGTCGTCCTCGTTGACGATGCCCCAGACGTCCTCGTCCTCGTTCAGCCAGGTCTCCCGGCCCTTCTCGTTCTCGCCGGAGGATCCGGCTCCGCGACCGCCGCCGCCCATCATTCCGGGGCGGCCACGGCCCGCACCGGTCGCGCTTCGTGCTCCCGTTGCCGCCCCGCGGCCTCCGGCTCCAGCGCCGCCGTTCCCGCCTGGAATCATCGCGCCGCCGACGCCGCCCGGACCCGCACTGCTCGGCGCACCGATTCCGCCGGCGCCGCTCGGAAGGCCCGAGGGGGCCCCCGCGCCTCCGGAGGCCAGACCGCCGCTGATCTCGTCGTCGTCGTCGAATGCCGCCCCCCATGGGTTGTCGTCGGCATCCCAGCCGGTGCCGCCGGTGACCGAGCCGGGTGAGCCGAATCCGCCGTGTTCCAGTCCACTGCTGCTGGGAATCGTCGGCGTGCCGCCGAGATTCGAATCCGGGGCGGGAAGCTCGGGCGGATCGACCGGTTCCGGCTCGTAGTCGCCGAAATCGCTGATCGGCGGCGGATCGATCTCCGGGGGCGGAATCAGCTCCGGCGGCGGCAACTTGAAACCGATGTCGGTGATCGCCGGCGGGGTGCGGGTGCTGTGCTCCAATGCGGGATCGCCTTGGGCCGTCGCGATGTCGGTGTGGAGTGCCTCGATGCCCTCGTTGTACTGGTCCGAGGCCCGCTTCATGGTTTCGCTGAAGTGCTCGCCGAAATCGAAGAGGCTCTGGTCGTAGTCCGAACAGGCTTGGAGACGGGCCGACGTCGGGTCCATTCCGGTCTGCGTGTACTGCTCGGCGCGCTGGTCGACCAGCTCTTCCAGGGATTGGGTGAAGTCCTGGGGCAGGCCGAGGTTCTCCCAGCTCTGGCCCTCCCCTCTGTCCTTGGTGCAGTCGCCGCTGGCCCACGCCGGACGCACATGGATCCTGGAGTCGTTGATCATGCTGTCGCCGGCTCGCCACACATCGGGAGCGGGGAAGGGAATCTCGCAGGAGTCCCCGCCCTGGTCGGCGTAGATCCGATCCTCCAGGTACTGGAGTTCGACCTTCGCGGTGTCGATCTCGTCCAGGGCTTCGGTGAGGTTCGAACCGGCGATCTCGACTTGTTCGGCGAAGGCGTCGAAGTCGTCGCCCTCCCATTCCTGCGAGAGGTCGACGAGTTTGCTGCTCAGTCGGTTCGGCGTGTCCTTCAACGCCTCGTGCAGCTGCTCCCAGCCGAACCGCACCGCTTCGATCGAGTGGGCTGCAATACCCAGCGGACGGAGGGCGTCCCTGATCTCCTCGAAGATGAGCGGGTTCGGCTGCGCGACCCCGGGGCTGGGTTCGAGGGTGATCGACTGATGAACCTTCGGGACCGGCGACATCAGCTCGATCCAGGTCTCCTCCTGGTAGTGCCTGGGGTCGTCGGCGTAGGGGCAGTCGCCGTTGGTGCAGGGCTGCCGGGGAGTCTCCCCCTCGAAATCGCTCGCCCGGTTGGAGTTCAGTGTCTGGAACTCGTCACTGGTCCTGTCCGCTTCGATCTCGGGAGGATTCGGGTCGGCTTCGAACGTGGTCTCCTGGCCTGTCATGTTGGTCTCCTCCTACAGCTGTGCCTCGAAGTCCGCGGCGTTGAGGTCTTCGGTTTCAGCGTTGGCTTCCTTGATCTCCTCGAGGGCATCGATGAACGCCTGGTATGAGGCGAGCAGGTCCTGAATGTCCCCCCAGACCCCGGCATGGAGTCGGGTGTAGTCGAGACGGAGGTTGTCGGCGCCTTCGCCGATGCCGAACGCGGGCATCCGAGCCAATGGGCCGTCTTCGAAGTACTCCTCGATGACGTCGGTCTGGATCCTGGTGATCTCCTCTCGCAGAAATGAGATGAACTCGTCGGCCGCTTCGGGAGCGAAGATCCTGGTTTCTTGCGACATGGGGTCTCCGATCGCATTGAATTTCAATGGGTGTTGAATTAAAGATGTCTTCAGCTTGCGGCGCAGTCGTATCGATCGCCCCCCGCTCACGGGGGAGGCTCCTCCCTCGGTGGAGGGGACTCGAGGCAAGGCGCCCAATCGCGCCCGGTCGAGCCGGTGATGCGGGTGCCGAAGCAGTGCTGTCCAGGTTTCGCGGTGTGTCACGCGGCGAGTACGAGTCGTAGGCGGGTTTGGTGGCGTCAGCGGTTGCGGGCGGGGTAACGGCGTCGTCAGATCGACCAGCGGGCTTGGTGCGGGTGGGTAGGCGAGGCGGGCGCGGACCTCGTAGCGGTTCGGTGGGACGGGCGGCAGGTCAGCCGGGATGGCCTGCCCGGTTCTTTCGGCGGGTGACGGTTCGGATCCCATGCGGTGCGGGCGAGTTCGTGCGCCTCGGCGAGGGTGCAGAGGAGCATCGCCATCATGCCCAAAGGCGAGGCTGGCGAGCAGGTAGATGGCCTCGCGGTTGCGCCGCCGCGCGGTGGCGGCCGAGATGCCGAACTCGGTCGCGAGGTCGCGCTGCCGGAGGGGGAGTGAGAACGCTCGTGTGCGAAGGGTTGCTGCCTCTTTGTCGCGAGCTGCGCGGATCAGGCGCTTGACACTTCGGATGCTGACGCCATACTGGATGGCCAGGTGCTTCTGTTTTGCACCGGTGGCGAATGATGCCGCGAGCCTGGTTCGCGGGGCGGTCCAGCTCCGCCGCGAGGCCAGCCGAGGCCGTCTTCAGGGGGTGGCCCTTGCCGCAGCTCCCGGACCGCGCGTTCGAGCTCGGCGATCGGGGCTGTGTCGTCGCTGGTCGTGCCCGGCCGCTCACCGGCATCGATCTCGGCGCGCTTGCCCCCGGCGCGCGACGCCTCCCGATGCTCCCCGAGCTGGTCGGCCGGGGGCCGCGCCGGTCCGCGCCTTTGGGTCCTCCTGGCATCGATCGCCGTCCGTGCAGTCTGCTCACGCAACTCCTCGGTGCCGCCATGACGCTCATCCTTCCTGGGATGAAACTGGTCTGCTCCGGGTTTGACAGAGTCTGATTGTTGGGTTCTTATGCCACTTGGTCTTGAGAGGGTGGTATGGGACGACGTGGGTATCCGCCGGAGTTCCGGCGGAAGGTGCTGGATTTGATCGAGGCTGGTCGCAAGGTCGCCGACGTGGCGCATGATCTGGGGATCAGCGATCAGACGATCTACACCTGGCGGCGACAGGATCGGATTGACCGGGGCCTGGAGTCTGGGGTGACCAGCGCGGAGAAGG
>NZ_ATYW01000034.1 GCF_000427885.1 Glycomyces tenuis DSM 44171 | reverse complement strand
GTCGTACCCTACGAGGCCCTCGTTCTCGCTGGTCGGCGCCTGATACTGGGGTGATTCGCCTTGCTTCTTGCGGTGCTGTTTCACCCAGTTGCGCAGCGTCTCGGACGAGACGCCCAGATTCTTCGCGACCGCCGTGTAGGTGGTGGCGGGGTCGTCGAGATACATCCTGACCGCTTCGGCCTTGAACTCCTCGGGAAAACGACGGTGATACTTCGAGGTCGACACTTTCACTCCTTGCACCCCGAACCTTACTGGTCCGAAGCATCAGGGTGTCAACACCAAGGGATCAAGCCCCGTTCGAGCAGATCCGCATGAACAGCCCGGCCAAGGAGAAGAACACCATCGTGCTGCCCCACGTCGACACCGAAGCCGACGTCGCCGCGATCAAGACCGGAGAGGCGCGGCATCTCCGTGACAACCTCTATGAGATACACGGGCGCGTCTACGGCCTCGAGACCCCCTCGGGCACGGTCTACCCTGTGAGGGGCGAGGGCTTCATCGAGATGGACAAGCTGCAGTTCACCGCCTTCAAGGGCCTGACGACGTACGACGGCGACCGAACCGTCGCCGAGCAGGATCCGAAGATCGCCCGGTTTCGCCGGCACATGACCGACGAAACCTGGGCATACGCCCGCAGCGCGTATGAGCAGGGGAAGGGAATGACCTGATGCGCGACTACACCGTCACCTTCATCGAGCCAGTGGACCTCGAGACTCTGGCGCAAGCCGCCGCCGACGCCTTCGCGATCCCCCTCGAGCAGATCGAAATCTGGAACGGGCAGGAATTCGCCGCTCCAGTCGTCGAACCGGTCATCGCACAGGTCGCCCCCGGCTCGGGCCCGGGCGCCTTCGCCGAGTTCGTTGGCTTCGACACTTTCGCCGAGCACACCGGCACCCCCGCCCACCTGCAGGTCGCCATCGAACTCGCCACCAGGGTCAAAAAGCGTGTGCTCTTCCCACCCGAGTCCGCCGAGGACTATCGCTGGACACTGGTCGCCGCCGACGGCAGCCACGGCAAGGTTGTCATCGACAACGACAAGCTCGACGAAGGCGCAATCGTGGTCACCGGCGCGGTCGACTTCATTCCCGGTGCCGCGGACCTGCCGCAGATCAAGGCAGACTCCTGCTAGATAGCTAAGGATAGGGGCGGCCGTGACGACAGGAACGGTGTGCCATCCTCTGCTGCTCGGGGCGCTCGATACCACTGGTTCGCTTGGGTCCTCACTGGGATTCGAACACGAATTTCCAGATCGCTCCAGCTTGAATGTCGGTGCCAGCAGCTAGCATGCCGGACAACACTGAGAGCCGCGATCGATTGCTAGTCAAGCACGGCTCTCAAACAACAGATCAGGGACAAAGCACCTGAAGTACGACGCGTTGACTCTAGGGGCCCGAGCGCCGCTACGTGAGCCAGATTCGTCTGGACTGCGTGAATCTGTTCCAACCTTCTCGCAGAGGGGAGCGTGTCGATGGCGAAGTCATCGCCCCGGTCGTCGAAGCCTTCGAAGGCTGCGCTGAGTAAGGCGGGAGCGACGCTTGCGTCGAACTCGTCCAGCAAGCCGGCCAAATCGAAAGCGGCCTCGACGCTCGGCAAGGGGTAGGGTGCTGGCAGGGTCCTCCGGTGCTGGCCGATGCTGGATATCCCTGCTGCGCCCTTCGTCGCGGTAGCGCTGTTGACTTGTACCTCCTCGCGAGTTCCGGCCCGTATGGGCAGAGAGTGGTCATGCCATGGCCAGTTCGTTCCAATTCGATGAACGCGGGTTCAAGCGTCTCATGCAGTCTCAGGCGCAGGAGGCCGTTGATGACCTCGCCCGCGAGCAAACCCGTGAGCTTGACCAGCTACGTGAGGAGTACACCGGTCGTCCGATCGAGGAGATCAAGGCCGCTCTCCAACGTCTGTTCGCGAAGGATGGCGGATCCATCACCGATCCGGAGCTGTCCCAATGGGCTCAGCTCATCAGCGACGGCAGAAGAATCGAGATCAGGTCGGACACGATCCGCTGGTGAGCTTGGACTGCGGTGCGCTCTCAGCTTGGACTCGAGAGCGCACCTGCACCGTCTGACGCAAACGATGTGGTGGGATTCGCGAGAGGAGACGTTGGATGGCTCGTAGTGACATGCTGCGCACAGAGATTGCTCAACTGCAGGTTCGCAAAGGGGCACTGGCTGGAGACATTGCAAAGTACGAGAAGGATGCCGGGAACGCCCGCGAAGCGGCTCGGAAGAAGCGCGATCAGGCCGCTCGTACCAAGAGTGCCGCCACGGCGAGATCGGCCAGTTCCGCTGCAGAACGGGAAGACAAGAAGGTTGCCTCTGCGGAGGGGAAGATCGCCAAGGCGCGGAAAAGCCTTGGCGCCATAGAGAAGACGATCGCCTCCAAAACGACCTCACTCACTGCCGCAGAAGCTAGCGAGCGCCGCAGCGCGCAAGCGGCGCAGAAGCAAACCGATTCTCGTCGGCGTCGGGAAGAACTGAGTCACGTGCGCGAAGTGGCCCGCCTGAGTAGTCCTGCGCCGCAGATCCGGTACGTTGCGGTGCGCCCACCTGAGCCTGAAAAGCTTCGGGTGCTCTACTTGACGGCCAATCCCGAAGCAACTGAGACTACCGTCACCAGCCCCGACGGCACCGTGCAGGACTATGGAACCTGGCTACGCGTCGACCAGGAAGTTCGGCAGGTCCGTCAAGCTCTGCGTGGGTCGAAATACCGTGACCTCGTCGAGGTTGAGCACGCCCCTGCCGCAACGATCAACGACCTGATCGATGGGCTCAACGATCACCGACCCCACATAGTCCACTTCTCCGGCCATGCGGGCATCACGGGTCTGCTCATGGAGAACGACGCTGGTGACGAGCTCGGTGCCGACGTCGAATTCCAGCTCCTCGCCCGCGTGCTTGGTGCAACAGACGATCCGCCTCGGCTCGTAGTCCTGAATGCATGTGAAAGCCTCGCCGGCGCCGACGACTTGCTCCAGACCGTGCCCGCAGCGATCGGAATGTCCGACACCATTGACGACACCTCAGCGATCGTCTTCGCGTCAGCGTTCTACTCAGGTATCGCGTCAGCTCAGTCAGTTGCGTCGTCACTCGAGCAAGCGAAAGTTCGAATGCTCGCCGCGTCGCTCGATGGCTCAGACCTCCCCGAACTTCGCATTCGTGACGACGTGGATGCAGCTGCCCTGGTGCTCGTGAATCTGCCATCATGACCTGCGCGCCCTTGAAGCGGTCTAGCCGGCGGCTTGATCTCTTGAAATCATTAAGATCGCGTTACTTGCTCTCAAACTCAAATAGCTGCGTTCGAAGCGGCGACGCAATACTTGGTGGTGGATTGCCATTAAGGTAACTTGTCGGTTCGAGCTGCGGTGTTGTTAAGGAAGGGGGTCCTGCAGCAGGCTACCTTTCGTAGGCGCGGGTCCAGTGCAGATTTAGAGCCAGAGCAAGCGCATTATGAAGGATGAATGGTCCTTCAAGGTCAATTTCCGCGAAGTTCCTGCGATGATAGAACCTTACATACTCTGAATCGGACGACCGTCGCACATTCGCGATTGCTCCCGCTAGATACAACTGAGTCAGGAGTTTATCAATCGACGTATCAGCTTCACTCGCCAAGCTTGAGAATACCTTTGTAAACTGATCTCGGCTAAAACCGCGGCCAGGGAGTCGTGACATTGATCCAATCACTCCTGCTGACACGTCTTGTGGAAGCATTCCGACAAGCTCGTTGCTTATTTCATTCACGAAATAGTTCTGGCAGTAGGAATTCGCTCCAGCACGGATCCGCTTGACGCTCAAACTCTGATCCGGAAGGATTTGAGATTGAATACTCTTCATCAGCATGATCACGTCTCGGGGAGTATTTCTAGTCAGGTCAATTAGGTACTTTGGCATGAAGATGTGGCGAGGCTTTTCTCCTCGTTGACCGACCTCCATTACATTTGGAAAATATGTATCAACGAGATTGGAGATGTTCGGGCCTCGAGCGGATGCCTTGGATTCCAAGAGATCCCATAGTGACGAGTCTTCAGGGGTGTCGAGACCATCCGACCAATTCAACTCAGTACCCCAGCTTTGACGTATCTTGTTGGAATCCGCGATCGGAATGCGGAGAAATACATCGACCCGGCAAAGAAGGCAAAGACGAATCACTGAACTCGAGTTCCGCAAGCGTCGATGAATGCCAGCTGAAGACCGCAGAAGCGACGCAAGCTGCTTCCAGTATGAGTTGGAACCGATCTCGGCACTGTCGAGTCCATCTAGAGCCAGAATATGGGTATTGGGGGTCCGGGCTTCGGAGACGATACTGGCAAGCGTATCCCTGAGGTGCAATAGATTCATGGAGCTGGAACCAGTGTTCTCAGTTGAGTATTCGTAAATTTTCGGGATGCTGAACTTGTGACGTCGAAGGCGAACTTCTTTGACTATACTAGGAAAGTCCCCTTCTACAATTCCTGCCGCTTGCAGTTGTCGATAGAGTTGACCGATACTGGGGTCGGAATGAAGCGACGACGCAGCATCATCCATAAGACTCTTGAATATCCTGCACCAAATCCAGACAGACCACGCATTTTCGGAGATTTCAGATCCAGATTCGTCCAGAAGACGGTCCGTTTTCCAGGCCCCGCGAAGCTCACTAAGGTCCTCACGCTTGATAAATTGGCTCTGTTGGTTCTCGGCACTGAGTTTCAGATACTCAATATAGCTCGACTTCCCAGCGCCCTTTGGGCCTATGAGAAGAAGTGTGTTTCCCTCTCGGATGGAGGATGACACATTTCGCAGATCGTAGAAGCCATCGACAAACATTTTTGGCCATTTTTCAGCTTCGTCTTCAGCGGCTATCTCTCCGAAATAGAGACTCTTGAAGTTGCGACCCATTGGTAGCATTATGAGCACCTTAACACGTCTGAGGTAGTGGAAAAAGTCTAAACTACGGATGTAATCATACCCCATGAAGCCAATTCAAGGAGTCATACCGAGCTAGGCATATCTACGCACATGTCCTAATCTAGCCAATTTCTTGCGAAGGTCTGGCAAGCAGGGCTTCTTCAAAGTACATAGGAGTGTAGGGTTTTACCTGGTGAGGGGCGTAACTGAAGCAACGGAATCTTCGTTGACAGGGGTGTCTAGTCGCCCGTCTGCTGAAGGATCCCGTTGCGGTACAAGCATCCCACGCGTCATGTTTCCATGTCCGTCTTCGCTTCGTGTGTCGCCGAGCTTGTCGACCCGCGCTCGGCCCATGGGCGGCGGCACTCGCTGTTCAGCGTGGTCACGATCTGCTGCTGCGCGATCCTGGCCGGCCGCCGGACGTTCTCGGCGATCCACCAGTGGGCGGTCGATGCCCCGCACCTAACGTTGGAGGCGTTGGGCTGCAGTCAGATCGGTGAAGTGTGCTCCCCGCCTTCGTACAACACCCTGCGGCGGGTGATCGGGGCGGTCTCGCCGCTGGGTCTGGCGGTCCTGGCCGCGAAGCTCGAGATCGCCGATGACGAGCTGGCCGACTTCGAGCACTGGGCGCTGGACGGCAAACGCCTGCGCGGCTCGCGGCGCGGCAAGGAGAAGGTGCTGCTGGTCGCCGCCGTCCGGGCCGAGCATCAGGTCGTCGGCCAGGTCCGGGCCGACGACGGCGACGAGATCGGCGCCGGCCGTCGCGTGCTGGCCGCCCATGACCTGACCGGCATCGTGGTCACCGCCGACGCGCACCACACCCAAACCAAGACCGCGAAGGCGATCCTGGGCGCCGGCGGCGACTGGGTGCTACTGGCCAAGGGCAACCAGCCGACCCTGCAGGCGCAGGTCAAATCCCTGCCTTGGGGCGAGCTCGACGTCGACCGGTGCGAGCGGGAGCGCGGGCACGACCGCGATGAGACCCGCACGATCACCACCATCGCCCTCGGGCAGGCCGCGCGGGTCGACTTCCCCGACGCCAAGACCGCGTTCCGGATCCACCGGTGGCGCCGCTCGCGCACCACCGGCAAGGTCGAACGCGAATACGCCTACGGCATCACCAGCCTCGATGCGGACCGCGCCCGGCCCGCCGAACTGGCACGGCTGATCCGACAACATTGGAAGGTCGAAGTGCTGCACCATATCCGCGATGTCTCCTTCGGCGAGGACGCGGCTCAGATCCGTGTCGGGCACACCCCGGGGAACGCCGCCTCCCTGCGGAACTTCGCGATCGCCCTGCTCGGCCAGCTGGGGTTCAAGACCCTGCCCGAAGCGATGAACCACGTCGCGGCTAGCCCCTACACCCGCCCGCTCGAACTACTCGACCTCGCCAACATCGAACTCCGATACGAACTCAAATGAGAACGGAGAAGCCCTGCTTGCCAATAGTTCTCCGGCGGTTGGTGAATCCAGACGCCCGACGGAACTTAGTCAAGGTATTCGAGTTCTTCCTGGCGGCTGTGCAGCCGGTACCCCTTGCCTTCTCTCTTGAGGTCACCCTTCAGCACTACTGAGCGATCGTTACTGTGGGCAGCGAGCGCCTCGTCGTAGAGACGTCGTGAGACCACCGCCCAATGCGAGGCATCGCTCCATCTACCATGAAGGAAGACTCGACCGCTGATTAGGATGCGCCGCTTGCGGGTCTTCTTGTCGACATAAAGGCCCTCGACCTTGCCCTCGAGAACAGCCGAGCCGGTGCGTCCGAGGCGCTCAAGCTTCATCGCGAACTCATGGAGTTGTGACGCCATCGAACCCGAGAAGCAAACCGTCTGGTTGCGTTGAATGTGATCCGGTTGCAGCCTCCACTCGAAGGTGACTTCGAAGGGGCGATTCCGCCGCATGCCGCCAAGATTAGCCAGTGCGCTGCACAGTCCGGGAGAGACGCCCTGATCGGCGGGATGTTCGATGTCGCCTACGCTTACGAGGACGGTTGCCACTCGGTGTGCGCTCCCGATCGATCGTTGGAGTTCTGCTGCGATTTCATGGTCGTAAACCGGTTCGGGAGCTGTTTCTGAGAGGCCAAAGATCGGGTCTTGTACTGGGCCGGCCATCGAGGTCGGATCGTTCAGCTTAGTGGTGAAGATGTAGCTGCCCGGTTTGGTCAGACACAGTTGCACCCTGGACAAGAACTGGCTGACCTTCTCGGACTGGCGCCGAGGCTCCCCGCTTACAGGCCGAACATTTCGGAAGAACGACTTTGCCGCCTCCCGGTGCAACTCCAAGATCGACTCGACCGCCCGCTTGCTGTCAGGAAGTGGAATCGTGCCGGACGGTGTCGCTGGGAGGAGCCGGAAGCGCTGCATATTGGCAGAAGGTTGGGCCAAGTCGGCGAGGAGCCCCTCGACGGGTCGATCCTCAAAAGCAGCCAACTGTTCGACCGCCAGAAGCAGCAGGGACTGGGAGTCCTCACGTTCGGGTTCCTGCGGTAGCAACAGTTGCGGGGTGCTTGGATCCGATCCTTTCCAGACGGTAGTGCCGCGCCAGGTGCCCACGGGATTCCAACTCCGCGACTCCAGGTACATCGCGATGGCTTCGGGCGAGACCGAAGGTGCACGGTCAGTCATCTGGCTCCTCCTGCATCCTGTCTCGGCAGCATAGGGGTGTACCCGGCCTCGGCACCCGCAACCAGCCCCGACAGCGCGTCTGGTGTGAGCAGATTTGCCCGGGGGACGTAGATCCTCTTCTGAGAACTCGGCTCTGACCCGTCGGCTTGACCTTCGAGCGAGTGCCAGTAGATCGGCATTGGGAAGGTTGTGCCCATCTCGGTTATCTTCGCCGTTTCAAGCGGATCTTGAGGCGCCTTCGCGAGAAACAGGTAGCGGGGTGGCCCGTTTGGCTTGGGAGCGCCCAGATACTTGAAGGCTTTTGCCGACAAATCGTATACCCAGCAATCATTCCGCTCTTTGAGGGTACGACAGCTCTTGACCTGTACTGCGATGCAAGGGATCGCGAACGTCTCGCCTGCATGAAGCCAGAAGTCAAACCCGTCCCGGTCCAGAGATGGACGCATCGGGTTGTAGCCAAGATTGAAACAGAGGGCCTCAGCGACAAGCTCGGCGGTTCTCCCCTGGATCTGGTCGAGGTTGTGCTCGGCATCGGGCGCGGTGCTCGGTTGAGAGGTTGCTGGGGGTTGCAGGGCGCATCCTCCAATCGGGGCTTCGGTTTCAAGCTATTGGACACCGAATCGATTATGTAGTCAAGGGGTAACACGGGTTGAACGTCGAGGCGAGGCAGTCCCTCCAGCCTTCGCCGCCATGATGTCTGCGTCTGAAACCCCGATCTGGGCCGTTGGGTGGAGCTCTCCGCTCTCGTGTCGTGATGCGAGAATCGAAACCATGACATTGACGATCCTCCAACGGCGACGAATGGCGCACGCCCGATACCTACATCAGCTTGCAGTCGACCAGGCGAAGTTGCCCGACCCGCAAGCGTCTGTCAGCATCCTGTTGCTCCACGACGCCGTCGAGTCGTTTCTCGCGCTCGCGGGCGAGCATGTCGGTGTCGCACCTAGAGAGTTCGACAAGTACTGGACCGACTTCCAGGCACGGGGCATCGATCTCCCAATCAGGGCCGGGATGTCTCGACTGAACAAAGTCCGCGTGAACTTGAAGCACTACGGTGCACACCCCAGCCTCACCACCATCCAGCAGCTCATCTCAGACGCTGGCACATTCTTGGCTGAGGGCGCTCGGCTCGTCTTCAACGTCGAGTACGAGAGCATCTCGATGGTGGATCTGGTGAGCCAACCATTGCCGCACGAGCTTGCAGAGGAAGCTGAGGCTGCTGTGGCCAGCGGGGATATCGTCACCGGCATGATGCGGCTACGCGAAGCCTTCGAACAACTATTCGCTGCTCATCAACCGGCCGCCTACGTGCAGCGTTCGGTATTTTCTTTCGGCCCCAAACTCACATTTCCGAGCGCGGCCGCAGATGATTTGGACCTCGAAGATGACTTCATGTCCATCATCGATGTGGTGCAGCCGTTGCAGATAGCAGTGCGCCTCGCTGTTCTATCGATCGACTACACCGCGTACCTGCGGTTCGATCTCCTCACTCCTCAGAATGACAAGCCTTACGTCCATGCCCTCTACCACTGGGCCGCCCCTTCGGGCTACGCCCCAACCCAGGAAGATTTCGACTTCTGCATGCAGTTCGTGGTGACAGCATCGCTTCGTCTTACAGCGGCTGAGACACAAGCGTCTGATCCGCCCTGGGTGGTGCGTGATGCCCACGGCCGGGTCGAGAGAGACACAATCCGCATCGAGCGCACCCATGAGCATCGCCAAGCTTTCATCGCTGCGGGCCGAGACCCTCGCGAAGGGCTAGATGAGCCTGTGAGTTAAGCGCATTTAGCCCCAATTGCCTTGATGTCGAGGCACGTTATCGTGCTTCCGTGTGAATGCTCAGTCTGTGCGACGATCGAGGGATGTCACCCCTCCCTGAAACCGAAGCCTCGAAGTCACCGGGTCCTCCCACCACCAAACGTGCTCTGGTGGGTGCTTTCGCGGACCTGCGTGGCGGCCGCAATGCCGAGTTGTATGTGACGGTCACGATCGCCTTGTCGATCGCGATCCTGGGCATCCTTAACGTCGCCAACCCCGACGTGGTTGCCGCGGCCACGCTCGCGGTCCTGGCGCTCTTGGCCACGTCGCGGCTTGCTGACCGCCACCAATCCCGAGACATCAGCAGGCAACTCGACGAGCTGCTCGAAGCTGGGTCCGGGCCAGCCCCAGCCGACCGCTTCTTCACCCCCGGCCATACCTCACTCGGGCAGGAGATGTCGGCCGCGACCGAGATCTGGCTTGTCGGAGTGACCTTGACGCGCACCATCCGCGACTCGCTCCCGATGCTCGACCGCCGACTACAGGCCGGTGCCTCGGTTCGGGTCCTGCTTCTCGACGTCGACAGCACTGCCGAGACCGAAGCGGTAGCTCGCAGCAAGAAGGCCCACGCCCCCGACTTCTACCGCCATCGCACTGCGGCGAGCATCGATCTGCTTCGCGTGCTCGCCGGCTCGGCGCGATCGGCAACGAACCTACAACTGCGCCTGCTCCCCTTCGTCCCCACCTTCGGCCTCTGTCTGCTGGACGCCTCAGACGAACACGGACGGATCCATGTCGAGATCTACCAGCACCGCACACTCGAAGCCAACCCCTCGTTCAGCTTGCATGCCCAGCGAGACAGCCGCTGGTACCACCTGTTCGCCGACCAGTTCGACACTCTCTGGGACAGCGCCCGTCCCCACCCACTCTCGGACTGACTCCCCTCTCAGAAAGGCCATCACCATGCCCCGACACGGACGCGATGACGACGAATGGAACCTCCTCATCGAGACCGGGCTCGCGTTTCTGGTCGAACGAGCCAGGAGTGCCGACGCCCGTGGCAATGTTCGCCCCAGCAGCTACACCGAGCTCAACACCGTACTTGTCAATCGAACAGGTCTGCGCCCCTTCAACTTCGACCACGACAGCGAGCGCCGCGCCGTCGGTGATCTACTAGGGGAGATCTCCGAGCTGCACCGCTCACGGACCGATACGGACTTCATGATCTCCGCGCTGGTGTACTACCTCGGTGAAAACGACGTCGGTCCAGGCTTCTACAAGGAAGCCGTCCGACTCGGCCTTCTGAAACCAAATCCCACCAAGGACACCAAACTGCTGTTCTGGGTAGGACAATGCAAAGCCATCGCAGCTCACTACGGGAGCTGACAGCGAACTCGGTGGACCCGTGAACCAGCCAGGGCTCCGCCGAAAGTCGATGCGGGTAGAGGGCGCTCGCGTAACTCGCCTGCAGGTGGGTTTGGAGGACGCCCGACCACACTCAAGACGTTGAACTCTTGGTTGACCCAGGTAGGCGATTGAAAATGCACGATTTCGCGCATGGTATCCTTGTTTACCTGCGGAAACGCATTGGTGTAACTGTCTCCTACGGGCAACTACGACATTGCTCTGTTTGATTACAAGCCCCGGGAAAACCGCAGGCGTCCCGGGACTCTGACTTGAGGGTTCTATCGCCTGGTCAGGCTTCGCTTTTTTGCACCAGCTCCAGGATCTTCGTCACCAGTGATACCAGCGTGTCGAATGGGGCGAGCAGCATCTGGAGCGTCTTGAGCTTCGACTGGATCTTCTTGGCCGGCTTCGATTCCTCGATCGAGGCTTGGAGGTCTTCGAGGTTTGACTCGACGGTGTCGTAGAGCTCGGCGTCGATGGTCTCGCGGTGCCGTTCGACCGCTTCTACCAGTTCCTCGAGTGCGTTGAGCAGCTCCATCAGCCGCCGCTGAGCCGCAGGATCGGACCCGATGGTGATGTATCCGCGCGAGTGCTCCCCGATCGCGCCGACGTTCGCCGAGGCTCCAGCACCGAACGCTCCTGTCTCGATGTTCCCGTGGATGATGTAGCCGCCCTGGCCGGCGTTTGTCTCTCGGCCCATGTTGTCGTTCATTCCGTTCCCTTCGCAGTTGATTCGTTGACCGTGCCGGTGCTGCCCTTGCCGAGGGCTCCCACGTTCGCCTGGGACCCTGCGCCGAAGGCGCCGACGGCCATTTCGCCGTAGTTGATGACGCCGCCCTGGTTGACTATTGCCGTGATGCGGTCGTCGAGGTCGCTGGTGTCGATGCCGTGCTCACGCAGGAACTCCTTGAGCGCGTCGAAGACCTGGTTCTCGAGGGTCAGGAGGTACCGGGTCGTCTCCGGCGGGAGAAAGCGATGCGATTCCGAGTCGTATCCGAGCTCGCGAATGCTGGTTGTCGCGCCGTGGTCCGGCGGGCGCCAGGTTCGGAGCCACGGCCTCCCGAGCACCCAGTGCTTGATCGCGCGGTAGCCGTCGAGAACGGTATCGAGGGGGCTGCGGAGGACCTCAATTGGCATGGTCACGAACGCCAGGGCCCCACCCCAGAGCATCGCCCTGGCCCGTGGAATCCTTCCCGCCCTGAACACGTGGTAGCTCTCATCGGTGGGGAAGAGGTTGTAGCCGGAGAAGTCCAGGGACAGCGTGTCCCCTGCCAGGTCGAAATGTATAAGCAGTGTCACCACCACTTCGCCGCCTCGGGCCGAGACCTGAAGGCGAAGGTGGTACCGGAGTGTGGAGACGTTGGACCCCATGACCGTCTCGAATGTCGGCGGCGGCGTGTCGGCTGCAGTGAGGTCTTCGAGTCGATAGGCGGGGCAGGAGACCTTGGTTCCCGAGACGGTCACCTGGTCGGCAACCTCGAGGTCGGGCAGGCCGCGTGTAACCGCGGAGTCTTCGCTGAGGGACTCGGCCTTCCGTTTGATGTGTCGGTAGAGTTCGGCGGTCTCGAACTTCACCCAGGAGGTCTCCTTGTCCGCTGATCGGAGGGGCAGGGCGATCTGGTTGGCTCCCATGTAGACGCCGAGGCCGGGAATTCGTCGTTCCTCGCCGCCGGGGCGGGTGACTACGGGCGACCGCTGGGCGGCGTCGGCTTCCTTTACCCGCCCGGGTTGTCGCCGGGTTTCTGGCCCGCCTGGAACGCGTCCCAGACGGTACCTCCGTGTGAGCTCGAACCCTATGGTGCACAAGGCCAGTGTCAGAAGGCAGTACCACACGGGAGCGCCCGCTGCCTGAAGATCGACCCACACGAGGGCGATCAGGATGATGACCGCCGCGATGGTTTTCGGGACGGTCATTTTCGACTTGACCCACTTGAGTGGCTTTGTCATCCAGTCGCGGAGTCGGATGCGGGAGGAGTCGGCATTGCCGCCGACTTCGCGGGCCTTGGATCTCCGGTCGGCGGCGTTGTAGCGGACCTGGTCGACATTGCGGGCCTTGAGCGCGATGAGCAGCCACACCAGGAGGCAGACGGTCAGGGAAAGCGGATGGAAGGCCGGGTGGAGCAGGAAGAGGAGGAGCAGTGACGTGAGCAGCAGGTGCTCGGCGATCTCCAGCCTCCTTGCATGTCGCACATGGCTGAGGACATATGCCGTGTCCATGCCGGGGTTCGGTGCAATGGCTTGGGCGAGTGGGGCGTAGACCTTTTCGATGACGTCCTTGCGGAACTGCGGGTCCAGGTAGGCGGCTGCGGCTAGGTGCATGGTTGCGTCGCTTTCGCGCATCTGGCCGGATCGGGGTTTGCTGAAGATGGCCTCGGTTTTGGTTTCCACGGGGTCTCCGATGAGGGGTTCGGATCAGCGGTTGATGTTGATCTGCTGGTGTCCTCGGGCGTGGGGGCCAGAGGCTGCAACGTTGGAGACCGCGCCGTCGCCGATCGCGCCGATGTAGATCGGCCCGTCGGAGTGTGCGGCGAGGGCCTTCCGGCTTGAAGGTTCCGGATCGCAGCTTTCGATCAGCGCCAGCGCGAATGCGGCGGCGTGGCGGGCTGCGAGCGGTTGGCGGGTGCGGTCGGCTGCTTTGGATTTGTCGTCGATCAGGTCGGAGACGCCGCGGACGACCATGGCCTCCACGCCGCTGTTGTTCGAGGCGGCGACCATCGCCCCGTAGCCCTCCATGTCGATTCCTTGGGCGTCGTCGCAGGTCCGGCTGATGAGGTCGGCGGTGGCCGAGGCGCTCCCGGTGATGACCTTGTTCCCGGATGCTAGGGGGCGGTGGAAGACCTGGGGAGCGGCCTGGTCCGGCTCAAGATCGAGCCGGTCGGTCCAGACGGTGTCCGCGGACACCCGATGGGCCCGTTGGTCGAGCATGTTCGAGCAGCGGAGGGCGTCGACCCGCGCTTGGAATCCACTGTCGGTGTCCCGACCGGATTCATAGCCGTAGACCTTGGTGGCGGCTATAACGTCGCCGACGGCGGCGTCTCGCCGTCCTCCGGCGACGCCGACGAGCAGGAGGATCTGCGGTTCCCAGGTGCCGATGGCGCGCTCGACTGCCGCGGAGGTGTACTCGTTCAGGCGGCTGGTCAGTGCAATCACGAGCCGCCAAGTCGTGTGCCGGCCGTGGAGTTCGGTCAGTTCGTACACGGTGCCGTCGACGGTCTGCTCGGTGATGCGGTTCGTGTCCAGTAGGGCGAGGACGGCCCGGTGTTCGCGGTCGAGCGGGGTACAGAGGACGGCGGTGGGGAGGTGGTTCATGAAGTTCTCCAGGGGATTCGACGGTGGGGGTGCGGGGTTGTCGGATGCGTGACAGCGCTCGACTTCGACCGGCTATATTGTCGTCCTGACAAAATATGGTCCGTATGAGCGTACGACCGATATGGCTTATTGTCAAGTTATCAAGAAGGAGGGGAACATGGGGGACCGGAAGAATCTGCTGGTGCACCTCGCAGCCGACGTGGTGATCTTGACGATCCGGAACGAGCAGTTCGAGGTACTGCTCATCAGACGCGGCAAGGAGCCGTTCGTCGGAGGGTTGGCGATTCCCGGGGGATTCGTCGAGCCCGGCGAAACTGTCGACGAGGCTGCCGACCGCGAGGTCCGCGAGGAGACCTCGGTCTGGGCCAAGGAGGCGAGGTTGGAGCAGTTCGGGGTCTACTCCGAGCCGGACCGAGACCCGCGGAAACGGGTCGTCAGCGTCGCCTACGTCGCCATGGTCCCGAACCCGCCGAGGGCACAGGCGGGCGGTGATGCCGCTGCCGCGCAATGGCTCCCCGTCAACCGGGCGCTAGGAGAGCAACTCGCCTTCGACCACCACCGCATCCTCTCGGACGCTGTCGAACATGCCAGGCGCGGACTGGAGTACACGACCGCTGCGACGGCCTTCTGCGGCAAGGAATTTACAATTTCCGAGCTTCGGCACGTCTACGAGATCGTCTGGCAGACAAAGCTGGACCCGGGCAACTTCCACCGCAAGGTGACCCGCATCGACGGGTTCCTGGAGCCGACGGGAAAGACAACCGGGAGAGACGGAGGCCGTCCGGCCGCTCTATACCGAGCAGGGGTCCGCCACTGGCTTCAGCTCCCACTCTCCCAGCCCGAGTTACGACTCATGCGGGGGCTTCCACCTTTGAGGGGATTCTTTGAACACCGAGCTGGTGGGCTCAGCTGCGAGGTGGAATCAAGGTGACCTCGGGCAGCAAGTACACCAATGAGTCCAAGACTGACGCGGCACTGACCGAAACAGTCGAGGCGGCCTGGATTGGATCCGGAAACCTGTGGGGTCAAGCGGATCGCGCTTGAGCTGCGGACATGTTGAACGACTGACGGCGTGGCTGATAGTCGCCACCGTGCCCGAATCAGTGGAGAGGTTATAGCGTCACGTACCAAGTTGAGGAACTCCGGAGGGCCGTCAACACGGGAGATGGTCTCAGGCGCCAAGGGGATGCAGATTCCAGGGTTGAGATTGCTGTAGACATCCTTCACGATTGGCGCATGCAGCAGAAAATCGAGTTCGAACCCGGCGATCTGTGGGGGTACCGCGCTCGAGCAAGGGATGACCTGACCTGCGTGAAGGTGCTGAAGATCGGCACCAAACGGCCGGCTCGGATCAAGATCAGGTTCCTGGACGACGAGTATGAAGGGCACGAGGACTGGGTACCGCCGTCGAGGCTGAAAGTGCGGTGGGACGACCGAGCGCGCTTCTTCGCGGCCGAACAGCGCTGGCGGGCGGTCGAAGACGCATCCGCCGAAGCCGTCGATACGCTCGAAGCCAAGACCTGCATCTTGGTTCTCGAACACCTACGGGCGCTGCTATACGTTGACTGGCGGTCAGCGGACCGCTTTGCAGTCTTGCGGACGAAAAACCTCGTCAGCTTCGAGGCCGAGACTGGCCTCAAGCATGAAGACCTCCTGGCGTATTCGGCGGCGTACAGCGAGGATGACCAGATTGTGGCCGCCTGGCCCGCGCTGAGGGTCGCAGCCCAGGCGCTGGCTCGTGTGAATGCCGAGAAGCTGTTGGATCTCGCCGACCAGGAGGAACGGGATCGACAGCGTGAAGCCATCTACGGCCGGCACTACCACTCGCGGTCAGGTGTTCAGTACATCGAACCTGAGATCTGCATCGAGGTGGATCGTGAGTACGCCCCGCAGTGGGAGTTGCTGCGAACCTGGTGCGGCGCAGAGATTCGAGCGCGACGCGATGAACTGGCCGAGCTCCGAGGTGAAGTAGCCCGCCTTTCGGGACTGGTGGAGGCAGCCATCACCGAACTCGACGAAGCCGGCAGCCGAAAGGCGGCCCGACGTCTTGAAGGCGAGCTCGGCGTCCCCCTGAACCTCATCCGAGCATCCCGAGAGACCTGATTTCCGATCGGATTGCCACGAGGCGGCTCCTCACCGACGGCATTGCGCGGGCCAGCCGTGGAATCGGGCGGAAAAGATCATGATATGCTATCTACCTGCGGAAACGCACTTGTGAAACCGTCTCCTGCGGGCAGCCCTGCGGCTGCTCCAGCTCCAGCTTGCGGCGCAGGGCGACGGTGGGGAGCCGCATCGCCCGGCCCAGTTCGATCGCCTCGCCGGTGGTGTAGTCGAACACCGAGGGGATGACCCTGGCCTCGCAGGCGAGCAGGCGGGCTTTGGCGACCGAGATCGGTTTGCCTTCGAGCATGGGGACTCGGCCGGTGTTCTTGCCTTGGAGGGTGTCGGCATCCACCGACAGGTTGAGGTGGCAGGTCTGGCCGTGCCGCTTGGGCGCGGTCGGATCATTGGCGTAGACGGTGAGCATCTGGTGCAGGGCCTCGGCTCTGCGGTTCGCGGCGGCCGGGAGGGCCCCGTCCTGGTCGGTCTCGTCGGCGCGGGGCGGGG
>NZ_ATYW01000004.1 GCF_000427885.1 Glycomyces tenuis DSM 44171 | reverse complement strand
GAGGTGATCGCCTGGGCGGTCTTGCCGCGTTCGAGCTGCCATTCGGCGGCCGAGAGTTTGAGCGACAGGATCACCCGGTCCGACCAGCGCAGCTCGCCGGCGTAGGCCTCGAAGGCGTCCCGCAGCTCGTCCAAGGCGCCGGGGGTGTGGAAGTCGGGGAGGGGGACTTCGGCGAAGTCCATGTCCGAGCCCAGGTAGAAGCTCGTGTACTGCGGCATGTTGTACGCGGTCTGCTGCGTGGCCACACCCACGCGGTACTGCGGGTCCTGCATGAGGGTGTAGAGCTTGTGCTCGGTGACCTCGGTCGACAGGTAGACCCGCAATGCCGAGGAGTCCTCCGTGCGAACCACCAGTTCCTCGCGCCAGTCGCCGAAGATGTCGGCGACCAGGCTCGGATTGCCCTTGGTCCAGTTGTTGGTGAGGGTGCCTTCGGCTTCGAGCACCGTGCCGTCGGTGTAGTCGTCGATGGTCGGCGTCTGGAGGACGTCGGTCGCGGTGCCGTTGACGAACTGGGTCGTCAGGTCGGCGCCCCAGCGGATGCTCATGTTCGTGCCCGGGGTCGGGCCCTCGATGGGTTCGCCGGCGGCGCTGAACAGGCCCTCGGGTTCGCCTTCCTCGTTGGGCGGAAGCGAGGCCCACGCTTCGAGGCCGGGCGTGTCGGGAGCGATGTCGCCGACCATGCCGCGGCCGGTGTCGCGGCCGGAGTAGCCGCCCCACAGGACCTCGCCGGTGGCGGCGTCGCGCATGGCGTAGCCGTACGGAGCCCATTGGCCGCCTTCGTGGACGGTGAAGATCTCCAAGCCCTCGTTGTTCGGGTCGAGGTCCCCGACGTGCAGGGCGTCGCCGTGGCCGAGCTTGGCGGTCGCGCCCGGATCGGCCGAGCCTTCGGGCATCGTGTCGTACGAGGAGTACAGCAGCGACCCGTCGTCGTCGAGCGTGGCCGAGCCGTAGACGACCTCCTGTCTGCCGTCGCCGTCGACGTCGGCCGCGCTCAAGGAGTGGAATCCCTGCGTGGTGAGCGTGCCCCACTCGGGATCCGGCCCTTCGACGCCGTGCGGNCCGNCGTTGAACGGGTTGNNCATNGNNGCATGGCCNGANTCGGCCAGCCAGCGCTNNGTNAGGTGCTCGCCGTCCCAGTCGTAGGCCGCCACGGTGGCCCGCGTGTAGTAGCCGCGGGCGAAGACCGCCGAGGCGTGCTCGCCGTCGAGGTAGGCGACCGCGGACAGGAAGCGGTCGACGCGGTTGCCCGGCTCGATGCGGGACATGGCGTAGTCGCCCCAGAGGAGGCCGTCGTCGCCGCGCGGCACGGGATAGTCGACGGTCTCGGCCTCCAGGCCGGTGGCGCCGTCGAAGACGGTCAGGTACTCCGGNCCNGNNAGNACGNANCCNTCGAAGTTCCGCAGNTNGTTCCNNNNCGANCGCGAGGGNGCGTAGACGTCGATGAAGTNGTCGNCGAGCGNCTCNGCGTNCTCNNGGGACAGCGGGTACTCGAAGTCGAACNGGTCNTCGGCNCCNAGNGCNGCCTCNANGGTGGCGGGCCAGTCGCCGTTCACGACCTCGGGATGCTCGCTCCAGCCCNNGAACANCNCGACCAGGTGNTCGTAGTAGCCCTCNGCNNNGAGGCGGTAGTCGTCCTCNTNNGTNACNCCGGCCTCGACGTCGTCCTCGGGCAGGGTGACATACCGCTCCTCGCCCTCCACGTCCGACGTGGTCTTCGTGCCGGGNGCGGTCTTGGCCATGACCTCGGCGACGCCGTCNCCGTCGAAGTCGAACACGCTGAACTGCGTGTAGTGCGCCCCCGCGCGGATGTTGACGCCCATGTCGATGCGCCACAGCCGCTCGCCCTCCTGGGTGTAGGCGTCGAGGTANANCGNGCCGGTGTAGCCNANNTGCGAGNNGTCCTTNGNGTTNNNNGGGTNCCACTTGACGANGTACTCGTANTNNCCGTCNCCGNNNAGGTCGCCGACGCTGACGTCGTTGACCGCATACGTGTAGGACTCACCGGCGGGCGTGACGCCGTCGCCGGGCTTCTGCATGGGGATGTCGAGATAGGACTCCGACCACGGGCTCACCGAATCGGAGAAGTCNACCTCCTCGCCGTCGACGACCGCGACGACCCGGTACTCGGAGTCGCCGTCGCCCTCCGCGTCCAGATAGTTGGTGCTGTCGGTGACGGTGGCGAGCAGCGCACCGTCCCTGTAGACGTTGAAGTCCGTGCCGGTCAGACCTGAATCGTTATAACCGGACACTTCAACAGCAAGCAGACGCCAGCTCAGGAACACCCCGTTCTCGGTGCTGGCCGCGACCAGGCCCCGATCGAGATTCTCGAGCTGAACACCGCTGCCTTCATCACCATGCGATCCGCCGTGCCCATGCGCGGCGACGGCGACACCGGAACCGGCGACAGCGGCGACCAGGGACACCGCCGCGATGCGAGTGCGTTTCTTGGGAGGACTCATGAAGGGGCTCCTAGAGTTCGCGCGAAGCCGGTCGGGGCGCGCCGAAGTGGCGAACGGGGTCGCGTGACCGGCCAAGCTCAATTGAAACGATTTAACGCATCGAAGATTATCGACTGAACACCCCCTTGTCAAGACGGAGATCACACCGAAATCCGCCCCACATGTGACCACGGGTACCACCCCGCCCCCAGTGCGGCACTCCTCCAACGCCTCCGGTAGAGTTTCACCCCGTCCCGGTCGATTAGCTCAGCGGGAGAGCACTCGCTTCACACGCGAGGGGTCACTGGTTCGATCCCAGTATCGACCACCAGCACAGAGAGGGCCCGGCGGGAATCCGCCGGGCCCTCTCTGTCGCCAAATCCGGGGCCATTGCCGGTGTTATTCGGCCTCTCGGAACTCCTCCGCGAAGACTCCGTCAAGCAGGTCGGTGCCCTTGGTGATGACCGGCCGGAGCTGGTGTCGGTAGACGGTGCGCGTGGTAGAGGTCTTCCGGTGTCCCACCAGGTCAGCTATGAGTTCGTCGCTCGCACCCTGGTCGGACATCCAGGAGACGAAGGTGTGCCGCAGTTCCCGGGGGACCCACTCCCCTTCGATCTCGGCGTCGGTCACGATCGCTTGGAAGTAGCGCGCCACATTGCGTGCGTCCTTCACCGTGTCGTTGCGAGTGCCGAACACGTAGATGATGTTCTCGTATTCGTGGTTATTGCGCTTGCGCGACTCGAATTGCTTCACCGCGTAGTCGGTGAGGATCGCGACCACGTAGGACGGCAGCGCGATAGTACGGCGGCTCTTCTCGGTCTTGGTGTCGCCCTTCTTCCGAACCGAGCGCCAGACCTCGACGTGCGGTGGCAGGTCTTCCTTGTGGACCCGGCGGCAGGAGCACCGCTCGCCCTTGGCGGGGTTGAGGTGCGTGTGCTCCCACTTCAACGGCCGGGCCTCCTCGGTGCGGACGCCGGTGAACATCGAAAGCGCCACGTAGGCGTAAATCCAGGGCTCTCGGCTCGCACGGCACTTGCGCACCAGCAGCTTCCCCTGCTCAAGCGTCATGGCCTTGCTCGGTCGGCCTTCTTTGGCAGTGGGAGCCTCTACCAGTTCGGCGACGTTGCGCACCACCTTGTTGCGCCGCTGAGCGAAGCGGATGACCCGTCGCAGCGTCCCGAGGATGCGACCGAGATAGCTGGTCGAGACCTCGGTCTTCTTCTTAGATAGGAAGTCGTCCACATCGTCGGCGGTGAGCCGCTTCAGCTTCGCCTTGCCCAGGCCGGGGATGATGTGGTTGTTGACATGGATGGCGACGCCCTTGACCGTCCCCTCCTCCTGTCGCGGCAGACCTCGCGCGAGGAAGTCACGGCACGCCTGCGCAACCGTGTACTTGTCCCCCGGCTCGATCCCGTTGGCGTGATCCTCCTTGAGCTGCTTGAACTTGTCCTTGACCTCCGCCTTGGTCCGGCCTCGGACCTTCGGACGGTTGCGGCTCCCGTCGGGCCTGTAACCGAGAGAGATCTCGCCGATGTAGCAGCCTTCGGCGTCGCTCCAGTAGATGGTGCCGTCGCCGTGACTGGCCTTCTTGCGGCGCTGCGGCTTGTCGCTCATGGCTAGTCCTCCTCGGTGCCTTCGGTGATGAGCAGGGTTCGGTATTCGTTGAGCCATTCGGCGGGGATGCGACGGGAGCGGCCGACCTTGATCGAGCGCAGTCGGCAGCGGCGCAGCTCGTCATAGATCCGGGAGCGTCCGATTCGCAGGACGCGGCCCGCTTCCTCGGGTGTGTAGAGTGGCGAGACCTCGGCCGCCTCAGTGACTTGTGCGTATGTCATGCTGGGCTCAGAACCTTTCTTTCAAGGGCCTCGGCGGGTTTGCAGCTCGCGCCGGGGCCTTTTCCTTGTCCTGCTGAACCCGTTGAACCCCTCTACGTGTCCTCTGACCTGTGAAGGGGTTCAAAGGGCTCAAGGTTTCAGAGGGCTTGGACCCGAACGGGTCACCACAGCTCCTCGGCCTCGGTGCCGTCCTCGGCGACCTCCCATTGGCCGCGTCGTGTCTGCGTGATCCACCCGTCGAGCGAGGACCGCTTGAGCACGGTCTTGACCGAGTTCTCAGGCAGGCCCGTCCCTTCCGCGATCGCCTTCGGCCCCGAGCCGGGGTGCGTGCGCAGCCAGGCGACGACGGTGGACTGGTTGTCGGTCGCGGTGAGCTGGCGCGGGTCGCCGTTGAGCAACTGCCAGGTTCCGTTGGCGGGGTTGAAGGAGAGGGCGTGTTCGATCTCCTCGACGTCGCGGCCGGTGATGTGCAGGATGCCGTCGGCTTGGCCTCGGGCTCGTTTGAGCACGAGCGTGGCGTCGGCGGCCCCGGCAATGCCGTTCGTACCTGAGACCTCGGCTAGGAAGTCCTCAGAGCCCGCCTTACGGACGTGGTGAACGACCAGGACGGCTACGGCGTGTTTGTCAGCCAAGCGCTTGATCGCGCCGACGGCGGCGTAGTCGGCCTCGTATGCGCCGATGCCCGGGGCCGGGGCGGGACGGACCTTGGCGAACACGTCGACGACGACCAGGCGGGCGCGCGGGTGGTCGGTGAGCCACCCGTCGATGGCCTCAGCGCCGCCACGATCAAGCCGCGGGCACTCGGTCACGATCGTGAGGCCGTCGGGCGCCGAGGCCCCGGCGAGGACCGTTCGCATGCGAGCTTGGAGGCGACGCGCGGTGTCTTCCAAGGCGAGGTACAGAACTTCCCCTTGGTCGACGTCGAGCGCGCCGAAGGCCTTGCCGCCGCTCGCGACGGCGAGACCGAGTGCGAGCGAGGCCCAGGACTTGCCGACCTTCGGCGGTCCGCACAGCAGCGACAGGCCCTCGCAGATCATCCCGGGCACGGCCCACTTCGGTTCGGGGAAGACCTCGGCCATGAGGTCGGCGGCAGACCAGGCAGTGCGCCGCTTCGGCGGTTCGAACGGCTCGATCTTCTCGGCGGGCGGTGCGGTGTCGGTGTGGTCGAACACGGTGGTTCTCCTTCGGTTCCGGTTGCGCGGCTTAGTCGTTCTCGGGCAGGTGGCGCGGGTTCTTGGCCCCGGCGGCGAGGCCGGACGCGATAGTGCGGGCGGCCTCGTTGACTCCGAGACCGCACGTGGCGGCGGCCTCGGTAAGCGGCTCGGTGGCGTCGGGTTCGGTCAGGTAGCCGCCTGCGACGAGCTGTCCGAGGGCGACAGCGGCGCAGTAGAGGCGGTGGTTCCGTCCTCCCTCGGCGGCCTGGGAGACCGAGGCGGTTTCGCGGTCGACGGCGGCGGCCAGGTAGCGCTCCATACGTGCCGATCTCCTCCCTGAGCGCTGTGCCCTGAGCGGGGCCGGGGTCGGTTGGTTCGGGCGGCGCTGCGGCGCTCTCGGGGTCGGGGCGAGGCGTTCAGCGAGCCAGACCGGGAGCGGCGCGGCAGCGGTCTTGTAGATCGCGGCATAGACGCCGGCATCGGTGATCGAGCCGGGCGCTACGACGTAGCCGCCGCTCGCGCGGGTGTCGACGAGGTAGGCGAGCGATCCGGCCGTGTTGCGCAGTTCGGCCTCGGCGGGCCGAGTGAAGTAGAGGTGCCAGCCGCCGCTCGGCGTCGCGACGGTGAACGTCTCGCCGAACCCGCTCGCACCGTTCGCCTCGGCGGCGAGGGCGTCATAACCGACGGCCCCGGTGTAGATCGAGCCGTCGGCGTTGTAGCGCTCCTGGCCTCCCTTGGGCCGGTCGAGGTCGACCACGAGCAGCCCGGCGGGGCCGCAGGCGAGGCCGATGTTCCATTCCCCCGCGCTCCAGCACCGCACGATCCGCTCGGGGTCGGTGGTGGCGCGGGCCTCCCAATGCTTGATCGCAGGGCGCTTACCGCCGGGCACGAGCGGGAAGACCGGCCAGCCGCGCCGGGCGGCGGCCAGGGCCGCTTTCAACAGATGGTTGTCACTCATGGGTTGTCGCTCCATTCGGATCGGGTCCGGCCTCCTGTGAGGCCGGGCCGTGGTGGATCAGCGGGTGCCGTTGCGGTACTCGGCGCGGATGCGGTCGTGGATGCGGCGGCCGAGGCGGACGCGGTGTCCGGAGCCGTCGCAGCGGCGGCAGTAGGTGCCGCCCCGGATGCCGTCGCCTCGGCACCAGACGCAGCGGCCGTAAGGAAAGGCCCAACAGCGCAGCGCGTAAGCGACGGCGAGACTGAAGGCGGTAGCGACGAGCGTGAGGGTCACGGGTGCTCCTTTCGAGCGGTTTTTGGGTGAGGTCGGGTGAGGGTGCTAGCTACTAGCGCCCTGGTCAGTGGTGGTTTTGTGCGCTAGCGGGCCTGCTACCGGTAGCGGCGGGCCCGCTAGCGCTAGCGGCCCTTAGCGGCCTCCCGTCCGGCCCTCGCGGGCCGCGTCAAGGTCGGCCTTAGCCAGGCCGCGACGGCCGATCTGGCGGTTGCCGGAGCGGCGCGAGACGCCCTTGGAAGCCAGCCCGTAGGGCTTGACGGCGGCTGTCAGGGTCTCGGTCTTGTCCTCGTCGGGCAGCTCGCCCCACGCGCCGTAGACCTCGGGACGCAGGGTCGCGAGGCGATCGACCAGAACCGAGTTCCACACGTTGGCCTCTCCGGCGGGCCACACGGCGGCGAGGTCGTCCAGCAGGTTGGCCTTGGGGCCCTCGACCTCGGCCGTCTCGCCTGCGGCGTGACCGGACAGGGTCCCCCGGGCGATGCGCAGGGCCCGGGCGCGGGCGGCGATGGCCTCGCCGAGCGGGCCGTCGACAAACGCGCCCTTGACGATCTGCGCCTCGTCAGCAGCGCCGACGAGGTAGAACAGGCCCTTGTCGCGGCTGGTGAACATCGTGGCGCGCACGCCGTTCTTGTAGGCCGACGTCCCGAGGATCATGTCGTTCTCGACCTGCCCCATCACCCGCAGGCACGCCCGGGTCCCGACGTTCGCCGAGACGCCCGTGGGCAGCGAGTCCTTGTCGGGGCGCTGCGTGGCAAGGATGAGCGTGATCCCCAGGGCCCGACCGAGCTTGACGATCTTCTCGGCCAGCTCGGCGGCCTCTTTGCCGTACTCGGCGTGGGTGAACAGCTCCTGGCACTCGTCGATCGCCACGACCAGCGGGTGCAACCCCAGGTCTTTGCGGGAGGCCAACTGGGGGGTCACCTTGTTCTCAGGGCACAGGTCCTTGGGCAGGCCCTTGATGATGCGGACCCGCCGCTTGCACTCGGACCTGAGGTCACGCAGGGCGATTAGGGCGGCCTCGATCTCCTCGTCGTCGAAGCCGGAGGCGTAACGGTGCGCGTAGGCCTCGGCGAATGACAGGTCACCGGTGCCCTTGAGCTCGAAGGCCCACACCTCGGCGCGCTCGTCGAGCCCGGCGGCGAGCACGGGCAGCTTGACCAGGAAGGTCTTGCCCATGCCCGGGATGGACCCGACCAACCAGTTCGTGTACATCAGCTCGCCGGTCACGGTCCGGCCCCGGGGATCGACGCCGATCGGGAAGGGCCGGAACAGGTCGATGGTGCCGGACTTCGCGAACGGCCAGGCCACGGGCTTGGAGGAGGCCAGGTCGTTGTCGCCGACCCACAGGACCAGGCGGCCGGGGTGCACTTCGGACTGCCCTTCGGGCCACACACAGCCCAGCGGACGGGCCAGGGCGGCGGCGAGCTTGTCGCGCTTGTCGATGACCTCACCGGCCGTGGTCCCGGCGGGCAGGTCGATGACGGCCCGCCAGCCGTTGCCGTCGCGGGTGATCGGGTCGGGGAAGTGGATCCGCTCGTCGCCCTTCGCGGCGGCATTGAGCGAGGCGATCCCCAAGCGGGTCAGGGCCTTCTCGACCATCGGCGCGGTGAGCGGCCGCAGCTTGGCCTTGACCACCGCGCGGGTGACGAGCGGCTTGTCGGCGGGCTTCCCAGCCAGACCGAGCCCGGCCACGACGGCCGCGCCGGTCCCCCACGCGGCGAGCGGCGGGGCGGCGAGGGCGACGGCCGTACCGATGCCGACCAGACCGAGGCCGGTGCACGCGCACACGAACCCCCGGAACCGGACGCGACGGTCCCGCAGCCTGGCAAGCGACTGGTAGGCCTGCCAGTCGTGACCGGACACGGCGTCGGAGCGGGCCGGGCGGCCCTCGGCGTCCGAGGCCCACCGCAGGACCGATCCGACCACGCGGGCCGTACCGATCGGGGCCCACGCCATCAGCCGCGCGCCATAGACCGGTACGCGCACGGCGTGGTACGCGCACCGGTACGCCGCGAGCCGCCCGTACCGGGACGCCTCGGTGAGCAGACCGGTACGGGACTTCGCCCACACCGGCAGGATCGGCGCGCGCTTAGCGGTGACCGGTGCGCGCCACGCCGCGTGCGCGGCTGCGTCGTCGACCGGGACCGCGCCAGCGTCGGCGCGGCCGTCCTCGTCGGGCTCGATGGTCTCGATCTCGGGCTTGCGACCGTTGACGTCGTCCTCGGCGGCCCGCCAGTCGAAGTTCTCCATAGTCATTGTGTTTGGCTCCCTTCCAGTTCGGGGCGGTAGCGGTGGGGCCGGTCGAGCAGCGGCCCGGCCCCACCTGAGCGGTAAGTCAGTTGGAGGCCTCGGCGGCCGGGTCGGTGGCGGATGCGGCGGCGAGGGTGAGCAGGCGCTTGGCTCGGCTGGTGCCTACGCCCAGTTCGGTACGGGCGCGGTTGATCGAGACGGCCGTACCGGTCTCCTCGGCGATCGCCCGCAACTTGGCGACCAGGGCCGCGTCGTCGGCCATGGCGCGCTTGGACTTGGCCGTAGCGGTACGGGCCCGGCGACGCGGTTTGGCGGAAACCCCGGCGTCGGGCCGATCGGTGGCTACGTCCTTGGCGGTCCGGTCAGCCCCTTTGGTGGCCTTCCGCTCCGAGCGGGCCAGCTTCGCGGCGTCGCGGCGCGCGGCCCTCTCGGCCGTCTTCGCGTCGCGCTCGGCGGTCCGGGTGGCTTCGGCTTCGCGCCGCTCGGCGGCCTTGGCGGCCTGGCGCTCGGTCCGGTCGGCATCGACCCGGGCGAGCAGCTCAGCCGCGCCGGTCCCGGCGCGCGAGCGCACATCCAAGCTCCAGGCCGCGAAGGTCGAGCGCGGGTAGCGGACCCAGCGGCGCCACCCGAACCGCTCCGGCGGGTCGGGGATGAGTCCAAGGCGGCGCAGGGCGTCGCGGTGCTTGGCGCCGGAGCGGACCTCCCACACCACGATGGCGGCCAGACTGGAGGCGCCGAGGACGGCGGCCATGACCAGGTCGTCGGCGTGCGCGCCGAAGTTGATCGCGGCGGCGAACCCGGCGGCGACCCAGGTCATGACGCGCGGGGTCAAGGCCCGCTCGCCCTTGAGGCGCTGTTGATGGGCCGTCAGCGCCATCGACAGCGCGGTGCCTTCCAGGAAGGCGGCCATGCCGATCCCGATCAGCACCGGCCAGCCGCGTTCGGTGGCGACCGAGATTTGACCGGAGACGGCTACGTACAGGGCCATGCCGTAGATCCCGGCGGAGTAGACAGCGGGTGCGTTGCCGCGCGCGTAACCGATGACCGAGGCGAGCGCTTCGGAGCGGCGGGCCGCGCGGGCCTCGCGACGCTGGGCGCGCCGCTGCGCCTTCCGAGCCGCCTCAGCGTCCTTTGCGGCAGCCTTGGCCTCACGCTCAGCCAGGGCCGTCTCGGCACGCTTGCGCGCCAGCTCAGCCTCGGCCTCACGGGCGCGGATCTTGCGCTCCACGGTGGCGTCCCGAGCGGCAATCTTCGCGTCGGTCTCAGCGGCGACCTCGCGGGCCTTGGCCTCGGCCCGGGCTTCGATGAAGGTGGTCATGATCGGTCCTCTCACGCAGCCAGCTCGGCGGCAGTGGACATGAACGAGGCCCGTCGGGCCGTCTTGCGGCGCGTACGGGCCTGGGAGGCGAGATTGACGATGCGAGCCGTTGAAGCGACGCCACGGGCGGCGACACCGAGGACCGGCGGGGTCAAGGGGTTGCCGAGCGCGTCAACCACAGTGACGTTGCGCGCCAGCAGGAACTTGGCGTGACGCACGCACACGCCTCGGCGCTTCATGAGCGCCGACCTGGCTGCGTGCCACTCGGCCACGGTCAGCTCGATCGCCTCACCGGCGACGGCTCGTGACACGGCGACCTCATCGACCAGGGCCGTGTCGGCAGGGCACTCGAGATCGAGACCGGCCTCGGTGGCAGCTTCCTTGTCCGCGAGCAGCGCGGCGTCCCAGCACTCGGGGCACGCCACGTCTTCCCAAGACGGCGAGTGGTCGTGCAGCGAACGACACAGGCGAGCCGCCGCCGACGCGACCGGGTGCGAGCCGTTGAAATCCATGCGTACCTCCCAGGTAGAGAATCTGGCTTAAGCCAGATCTGGCTTAAGCCAGTTATACCATGCATGATTCAGCCCACGCAAGCATCTGGCCCAAGCCAGTTGAGATACGCTGGTCAACGAGGTGAAACGCATGACTGAGCACAGCCACGACGCAGAGGAGACGGGACGCGAGCCCGCCGAGAAGCTGCCGCCGCGACGGCGGATGGCGAACGAACTCCGCGACGACATCAACAACGAGGTGTACCGGCCGGGTGAACTGCTGCCCTCGCAGCGCGTCCTCGCCGACAGGTACGGCGTCGCCCGCAATACCGCAGGCGAGGCGATCAAGATCCTCGAGTCCGAAGGACTGATCGACAGCCGAGACCGAGCCCGGCCCCGAGTCCGCGAGCGGCGGCGGCTCCTGAGGCTGGGCGCTGAGCGCTACTCGAATCGACTCCGCGAGGAGACCGGGAAGTCACCGTTCCGGTCCGAGGTCGAGAAGCAGGGGAAGACTCCACGGGTCGACTGCCCGTCCATCGAGAAGATCCGGCCTCCCGGATACGTCGCCGAACGACTTGGCATCTCAGCCGATGAGGCTTTCGTGGTCCGCCGCGAGAACTGGTACTTCGCCGACGAAGAACCCGTGCAGATCGGCATCACCTACATCCCGTGGGAGATCGCCGAGGGAACCGTGCTCGCCACCTCGGCGAACATGGGTAAGGGCAGTCTGTACGGCCGCTTCGAAGATCAAGGCCACCGCATCACCTCAATC
This sequence comes from Glycomyces tenuis DSM 44171, assembly GCF_000427885.1. Taxonomy (GTDB): domain Bacteria; phylum Actinomycetota; class Actinomycetes; order Mycobacteriales; family Micromonosporaceae; genus Glycomyces; species Glycomyces tenuis. Next base: position 345,610 of record NZ_ATYW01000004.1, on the reverse strand, counting down.
CGGGAGGAGATCTCCTCTCGAATGCCAACCCCGGAGGAGACCGAAGGTCTGAAGGTCCCCGCTGGCGTGCCGGTCATCGACGTCGTACACACCGGAATCGACCAGGATGAACAGCCATTCGAGGTCACTCACTTCACGATGAGGGCTGACATCAACGGGCTTGACTACCGGATCCGGATCGAGGATTAGGTGGCGCTGCGGCATCTCGGAGCGCTTCGCGTCGCTGCGCTCGCAGTGCTGTGGGGATCGAGCTTCCTCTGGATCAAGATAGGCCTAGAAGCCTTCTCGCCAATCCAGATCACCGTGCTTCGCATGGCGCTCGGAGCCGCAGTCCTCTTGTCCATCCTGCGGCTCCGGGGCCTCGGCCTCCCCGCAGGATGGACCACTTGGGGCCACCTCGCCGTTGCGGCACTCTTCGGTAACGCGATCCCCTACCTGCTCTTCGGCATCGGGGAAGAGACGGTCTCCTCAGCTACGGCCGGAGTCATCAACGCCTCAGCCCCGCTATGGACAGTCCTGTTCACCGTGCTGGCGTATCGAAGTGGCCGATCCGCCAAGCAGAACGCATGGAGCCTCGCGCTTGGCTTTGCTGGCGTACTACTGATCTTCTCCCCGTGGCGCTATGGCTCAGAGATTGCCAGTTGGGGAGGCCTGGCCTGCCTCGCGGCGGCGGCCTCGTACGGCGTCAGCTACGTCTATATCGGCCACTACTTGGCACGTCGCAAGCTCGGATCGCTGAGCATGGCAGCAGGACAACTAATCTGCGCTACGGCCATCACACTCATCATGGTGCCCATACTGGGCTGGCCCTCGTCCCAATGGGACCTTGGCCCGATCCTCGCCATCTGCGCCCTCGGAGCCTTCGGCACAGGCATCGCCTACGTCCTCAACTACCGGATCATCACAGACGACGGCCCAACTGCGGCCTCGATCGTCGTCTATCTGTTGCCGGTGGTAGCCGTAGTGCTCGGCATGGTCTTCCTAGGAGAGCATCCCGGCATTCAGGTTATCGCAGGACTAATCATCGTTCTGGTAGGTGCAAAGCTTCGAAAGGCTAACGAACAGAAAATTCCCGAGAAGGCTGAAACATTCGGGCAAGACAGCGCTGATACACAAAATCCTAACAGTTTAGATCAGTCACCACTTCCTCAACTCAAGCTTCGTTCCGGAACCGCCAGAACTTGACCCACAGAGAACGCTTCTTATAGACAGAGGGAACGCCTTTTTCGACATCGCATCTTGCCAGGATCATCAGGCATTATCTAGCACAAGTTGACCTGACATTTGGGAGCATATAGACGAATTCGCAATCCATTCGAAGTTGAGCCAACTCTCCGCGTTCAATAGAGGTAGTCATCAGCGCGCTTTGCAGAGAAAGAGTGTAAGCTGCTTGACACGAGAGAGGAGAGCATCATGGCCAAGTCAATCTTCTACAGCTTCCACTACGAGCACGATGTTCATCGCGTCCAACTTGTCCGGAATATCAACGCCCTGGAGGGACAACCTCTCCTAAATCCTCAGGAATGGGAGGAAATCGAAGGCGCGGGCAACGCTGCCGTCGAGAAGTGGATTCACGACCAGATGGCCTACAAGAAGGCCGTGATCGTGCTCATCGGCAAGCAGACCGCCTCCCGACCTTGGGTAATCTACGAGATCGAGAAGGCGTGGTCTGACAAGAAACCGCTGCTCGGCGTTCGTATCCACGGCCTATCATCGCTCGGCAAGACCGACAGTGCGGGCGTCAACCCCTTCGCTAAAGCAGGCATCGAGAACGATGTGCCCGTCTTCGATCCGACTCGCTACGACAACAGCGGGAAGATCGACTCGAAAGCGACCTACAACCGGCTGGCTGATAACCTGGAAGGGTGGTCAAGTCAAGGCAAAGTCCGCTGGTGAAGGACTCCAAGGGAATTTGTCCCTTCTGCCGGATCGTTAGGGGTGACGATCCGGCAGCACGTCTTGTTTATCAAGACCCACATACAGCGGCATTCTTCCCAATTAACCCTGCAACACTAGGACACACGCTCGTAGTACCTCGTACACACATTCCAGAAATCTGGGATCTTGACGAGGAATCTGCGGTTCTTCTAACACAGGCGACCTTGTTGATCGCTCATGTCACCCGTAGAACTTTTAAACCAGACGGATTGAATATCATTCAGTCGAATGGCGAAGCTGCCTCGCAAACAGTCCCTCATCTTCATGTTCATGTGGTACCACGGTGGAAGAACGATGCAATGGGAGATATTTGGCCTACCGAAACAATCTTTTCCAAGGACGAGCAGGATCGCGCCTGGAAAATCCTGCGGAAAGAGTGCCAGAAGGAGGCTTCAATTTGATCCGGGATTCAGAGACGAGCACAATGGATCCCGAAGACCGGCGAAAACATCTGGATTACATCCAGGCAGTAATTACACGAATGTCAGCGGCATCGTCAACCGTAAAAGGCTGGCTTCTGCCAGTAGCTACAGCCACATATGGGTACGCCCTAACTAAAGATTCCCAGCCAATATCACTACTAGGCATTGCGGCTGTACTCATATTCAGCTTGCTTGATGCAAACTATCTTCGCCAGGAACGATCGTACAGAGTTTTGTACGATTGCGTGGCACGTCAATCTCGACCGGTGCCACTGTTTTCGCTTAACCCGACTCATGCGCTAGATCCAAGCCCTCCATCGGTAAAGCGTCGGCAGAAGTTGAGACGACTCGTTCAGAGATGGGTCCCAGGCCGGAGCGTTTGGCTATCGTGGGCAGTCGCTCCGTTCTATGGCGGACTGATCGTCGTTGGAATCGCCGCTTTCTTCGGTTCTGCATAGCTGACCTGCGGAAACATATCCCGCTGAGAGCCACGTAGAGCGATTTTTAGGCCTTGCTCCTATGTTGGTATACCCCCATTGCGACGCTTAGAACGTGTTGCTAGCTGATCCGAGCGCCCCCTATAGATACCTCACAAAGAAATGACTACTGCTTTAGAAAAGAAGACCTGAAACTTTGGACCCTTTGAACTCTTTCACGGTCAGCCAGCCGCCCAACGAAGCAAGCTGCCCTATGTTTCAGCCCCTGCAGACAACCTTGGGGCCAAACCCGGGGCCATGGGAGACACACCTCACCGGACTTCAGCGGACGAGCAAAGACACACCAGTGCAGGTCAAGGCACTGCCAGCGGCGTCAACCTCCCACGATTCCGCCTCTAAATCGGTTCACACGCGAGGGGTCACTGGTTCGATCCCAGTATCGACCACCACGACAAACGCCCCCGGCACCGAGTGGCCGGGGGCGTTTTATTGCCAAACAGAGAGCCAACAGGCCCTCAATCCGCCTCTTCAAACCCGTCTCCGAAGGCCTTATCGAGCAGCTCAGAGCCCTTGGTGATGACCGGCCGGAGCTGGTGGCGGTAGACCGTCCGCGTCGTCGAAGTTTTCTTATGCCCGACGAGATCGGCGATCAGTTCATCGCTCGCGCCTTGGTCGGACATCCACGAGACGAAGGTGTGCCGCAGCTCCCGCGGAACCCAGTTCCCCTCGATTTCGGCCGCCTCGGTCACCGCCTTGAAATAGCGCCGAACGTTCTTCGCCTCCTTCACCGTGTCATGCCGGGTGCCGAAGACGTAGACGATGCCCTCCCCCTTGTGGCCGTTCCGCTTGCGCTCCTCGATCTGCCGCTTCCGGTAGGCGGTGAGGATGTCGACCACGTAGGCCGGCAGCGCGACCGTGCGACGGCTCGTCTCATTCTTAGTGTCGCCGTGAACGCGGACCGAGCGCCACACCTCGATATGCGGCGGCAAGTCCTCCCGGTGGACCGCCCCGCACGAGCACTCCTCCCCCACGATCGGGTTCAGGTGCGTGTGCGCCCACTTGAGCGGCCGCGCCTCCTCGGTCCGGACGCCGGTGAACATCGAAACTGCGATGTAGGCGTGCAACCACGTCCCGTGGCTCTCCCGGATGATCGCCTTGCCCTGCTCGAGCGTGAGCGCCTTGCTCGGTCGGCCTGCCTTGCCCTTGGGTGCTTCCACCAGCTCGGCGACGTTCCGAGCGACCTTGTTCCGCCGTTGCGCGAACCGGATGACCCGCCGCAGTGTCCCGAGGATCCGGCCGATATAGCTGGTCGAGCACTTCGAGGTCAGGCCTGCGAGGAAGTCGTCAACGTCGTCAGCCGAGAGCCGCTTCAACTTCGCCTTGCCCAGGCCGGGGATGATGTGGACCTCCAGATGCGTCTTGACGCCGGAAACCGTCGAGGCCCCCTGCTTGGGAAGTCCGCGTTTGAGGAAGTCTCGGCACGCCTGCTCAACGGTGTACTTGTCCCCCAGCTCGAGCCCGGCTTCGTGATCCTCCCTGATCCGTTTGAGCTTGTCGTGGACTTCCTTCTTGGTGCGACCTTCGGCCTTGGGCCGCAACCGCGTCCCATCCGGCTTGTAGCCAAGCGAGATCTGACCGACATAGCAACCCTTGGCCTTGTCCCAGAAGACCGTGCCGTCGCCGTGGCGAGCCTTCTTCTTCGGCCGGTTCTCCGAGTCGTCCTCAGCCACGGCCGGCCTCGATCCGGTTGGCATCGAGGAAGGCGCCCAGATCGACTTTGCTAAAGCAGACATAACGCCCGAACTTGTAGTAACGGACGTGCTTCTCATGGACGATGCGGCGGATGAACCGAATCGGCACCGACAGGTACGCGGCGGCATCTTCAACGCCGATGACACGCGGACTCATCGGATCGCCTCCCGCCATTTGACAAGCCGGCCGTAGGCTTGAACGAGGCTGGTCTCTCGTGTCTTGGTGGTTTTGAGTTCGAGGTTCCAGCCGCCGAGGTGCACCACGCCCATTCATCGCTCTCGCCTTTCGGTGACGGCCGGGCAGCCGGGGCGGTTGGTGGCGATGCCGCCGAAGGTGTCGATGTCGAGCCATTTCGATGTGAAGATGCATCCGAAGGGGCAGCCGGTCACCTCGCAGGCGAGTACGGTCTGGTCGTGGCCGTTGTCGCGGTAGATGGCGCCGCAGCCGGTGGCCTCCAGCGCGGCTTCGACCGAGGGGTAGACCTCGATGTCGAACAGGTAGTCCCAGTGCGCCTCGACGCGTTCGCGAAGCCGGTCATCGGCGACGACCAGCGGATATTTCACTCCCATCAGTGTCGATCCTTCCTTGAGTCCTTTTTAGAGAGTTGTTGTTGCACATGGTTTCCGCGATCGCGGAGGCAAGTTCGCGCTCGGCGTCGGAGGCGTGGCCGAAGGCGACGGCTTCCCAGTCGTTGACGACGATCACGTCGGTCTCGTCGACCTCGAGCTCGGCGAGGGCCTCGAGCAGGCGGTAGCGGAAGCGGATGGAGCGCAGCTCGGCGAGCGTGGTCGACCAGAGTCGGGATTTGGTGAGGAAGTGGCCGTGGAAGCCGAGCATGTGCGCCCAGCGGCGCAAGCCCAGTGCGGCGTTACCTCCAGGCCGCCCAGTTCCCAGGCGGTGCGCATCATGGCCTTGTGGTGTGCCGAGACCGGCAACACTTCGATGTCCTCAAGGGGCGCGCAAGCGCGCCCCGCCGCTCGCCGCTCGGACGGGCGTACGACTGGCGCCGGTCCCGTCCGGCGCCGGCGGCGGAGGAAGCGGCGGCGCAATGAAGACAGTCGACACGAAGGCGAGTGCAGATTCATGTGGGCGCAGGGGCGCCAAGGCAGTGACGAGAACCGAGCCGCGACCGGTGAATCTGCTCAGATCCAGACCGTCGAGCCCAGTGGAGGACTCCAGGCAGCGTCGAACTCGAGGCCGACCCGAACGGCGTCCGGATCCCCTCATGGGCAAGCAGCGTGGCGGGCAGCGGCACTGCTGTAGGGAGCAGGTGAAGGTACTTGCCGACGACGGAGTCGGCGGCTGCGGATAGGTGGCACCACCGTTGAGCAGCAAGCTGTCCCGTCGGTGTCGGCAGTGTGCGCTACTGTGCTGTCCTCGACGCTAAGATGAAGGATTCTCATGATTCGCACGCTGCTGGCACAAGTCGGGACAGCCGACTACAACCGAGAAGGCAACAAACAACAGCCGATCTTCCAGACCCTCCAAGGCATCGTGGACCAGCTCTACGGCATAGCTCCAAGCCACTACACCATCAAACACAGCACAGGGGTCGGCAGTCTGCCGCTTGGGCTCTGGGTTGCAATCCTTGATCCCGACGTAACGAGCAGTCCCACCAGGGGCGTCTATGTTGTCTTCCTGTTCAACACCGAACGCACTCAAGTCTCCTTGAGCTTGAACCAGGGCGTTACCGTAGCGCCAGCGCTAGCACGTGAGCGGAAGATGACCGCGAAACAACTGCTTCGGAACGAAGCTCAGGCCGTGCGAGATCTTCTCGATGCCGATACACAGGGACTGGCGACCAAATTGATCTTGGGCGCCGGGGATCTAGTCTCGAAGTACGAGGCAGGCAACATCTACGCCCGGACTTGGGAGCTCAGCGACCTGCCCTCCGATGAGGCCATAGCGGAAGAGGTCAGGCGCTTCCTCGATCTCTACACAGAGGCCGTCGAGGCGAAAAAGGAAGCCCTCACTGAAGAGCTGGTCGAACTACCCGAGCCCGAATCAGATCCTGCCCCGAAGGTACAGCTACGGGAGTTCAAGCCGAAGGACGATGCAGACTATCGCGTCCACATCAGGTCGACGGTACAGAAACGAAAACGATCCCATGAGACCTTGGTGGGCCGGTTGGGGACGTGGGCGAGCCCCCGCGGCTTCGAGCCGAACACCCGCCAGGTGCACCCACGTGACCTTGTGCTGCATCAACAGCAGGGCCCAGACTGCCTGGTCGAGGTCAAGGTCTTCCCCGCCGGCAAACCTCACCTAGGGCTCCGAGAGTGCATTGGTCAGCTACTCGAGTATCGGCACTTCCTCGCTGATCCTGACACGATTCTCGTCGCAGCGCTGTCCGAGTACCCCGGGCCCGCCTACGTCGAGTTCCTGACGACCCTTGAAATCGCAACCATATGGCCCACCGGCCCCCGTTCATGGCAAGGATGCGAACATGCGCGAGCCCTTGGTCTCGTAGACTAGGGAGGCCGGTTTACAGACTTCACCACGGACCGTGGATGGAAACAATGCATGTAGGGCCGTGCGACAACAGGAGCCATATTGGGAGCTAAACACTGTGGTTCCGATCGGTCACCCACGGACAATGTCGGGCATCAAGGATGGCATAATCCCAGCTCTGACCTGCTACGCAACTAGGCGGACAGGGCAGATGGAAGTCCTAACTCTGCTTCACACGCGAGGGGTCACTGGTTCGATCCCAGTATCGACCACAAACGGATATATAGAACAAGAAGGATCTTCATGTTGAAGGTCCTTTTTTGCCTTGTAATGCCTCTCGCACGTGTTCCGGCACAATGCGCACTCTGCTTGGAGAAGGCCCTGGAGCGGACGAAGCCGCGAGGACGCGGCACTTCCTCGTCTATATCCGCTGAGGCGCGATCTGCTCCTCATCGGATCGTGCGATGGGCCACTGTGATTGCCTGCTGCTCAATTCGATCGGACGGGCCGAGCCATGTCGTCAGGGAGGTTCGGAGCGCGTCCAGGTCCGGCGCCGCTCCGGTGCGGGCGAGCCAGGCGACGTGTCCATCGGGGCGGATGAGGACGGCGTCCGCGCCGAGGCTCGCGGCCTCGGCGGGACGGACTCGGATGAGGTCGACCCGGCCTCCCCAACCAGCGGCAACGGTGTCGAGTGCTTGCAGGCCAATGAGATCCAGAAGAATGCTGCGGGCCTGGTGGAGCAGTTCGTAGAGGCGGCCGTCGTCGAGGTCGAGGTCGGGCATGCGCCTGCCGAGGAGGTCGTCGGTCCCGCCCATGGGGTATCTGAGGTCGGTCGCGGTGATCTCACCTGCCAGGCGCCGCCGCACTGCGTCGATCTCGATGAGGTCGGTCATCGTCTCGCGCAGTGCGGTGGTGTGCTCGTCGACGCGCCAGAGCGCGGTCTGGGCGCGGGTGTTCTGGAGGACGCGGGCGGCGACCGGGTGGCGTTCGGTCTGGTAGGTGTCGAGCAGGGCGTCCGGGGCCTGTCGGCGGACGACCGCGGCGAGTTTCCAGCCGAGGTTGGCGGCGTCCTGCACGCCGGTGTTCAGGCCCTGGCCGCCAGCGGGGAAGTGGATGTGCGCGGCGTCCCCGGCGAGGAGGACCCGGCCGTCGCGGTAGCGCTCGGCCTGGCGGGCCGCGTCGCCGTGGCGCGAGAGCCAACGCGGGGAGTGCATCCCGAAGTCCGTACCGGCGATCTTGCGGAGGACGGCGGCGAGGGCTTCGAGAGTCACCGGTTCGTCCCGGTCGGCGACGTGGTCGAACTCGTTGGTGATCACCCGGTACCAGTCGGGGCCGAACGGGAGCACCGAGAAACTGCCGCGCTCGCGCCGCTCCTGGAAGATGTCGCGCCCGGGCGGTTCGGCGAGGCGGACGTCGCCGAGCATGGCGGTCATCGTGGCCCGAGTGCCGGGGAAGCCGATCCCCGCGAGGCGGCGCACGGTGCTGCGGCCGCCGTCGCAGCCGACGAGATACTGCGCGCAAACGTGCGAGCCGTCGGCGAGGGCGGCGGTGACGCCGGTTTCGTCCTGGCTGAAGCCTTGGAGTTCCGTGCCGCGGCGGATCGCCGCTCCGGTCTCGGCCGCCCTTTCGGCGAGCAGCCGTTCGACCTCGGACTGCATGATGAAGAGCAGGTACGGGTGCCGTGTCGGCGCGTCGGTGAGGTCGAGCGGAAGCCCGGCGTAGTGCACGCCGGACCTCGGGCGCCCGTGCGCGAGGAAGCGGTCGAGCAGTCCCCGCTGGTCGAGGATTTCAAGGGTGCGGATGTGCAGGCCCCCGGCGCGCGATTCGGCGGTGCGTGGTTCGGCCTCGCGTTCGAGGACCTGCACGTCGACTCCGGCGAGGCGCAGCTCGCACGCGAGCATGAGTCCGGTGGGCCCGGCACCGGCGATCACCACTTGGGTCTCGGTCGTCTTCTCGGTCATCATCGTTCCGTTCTGTGGCTGTGGCGCCGTGGTTCAGCGGCGGCTGATGCGGTGGGTGTCGGTCATGGCGAGCAGTTCGAGTAGTCCGTCGAGGTCGCCGACGGCGGCCATGAACCGCTCGGTGATCTGCTCGGTCGCGGCGGCGGCTCCGCGCCCGCAGCAGGGTGAACCGCTCGGCGTGCTCGTCGGTAGTGCTCATGCGTTCTCCACGCTCCGTTTGGTCGGTGCGGCGGTCCGCGGGCCGCCCTTGATCCAGATCATCGCCCCTGGTTTGCGGGCTTCGAGGCGGAGCCGTTTCGCCACAGCGAACCGGATTCACCTTGGCCTGAACCGGCAGTGACTCCCCTTTCGGACACCGGTCGTGGCCACGGGCCCGTTCGCCTTGGCCGACACCGGACTACCGCGGGCATTTTGAGCACCCTTCATAGTCGTTGAGGACTTGGACGGCTGCCGACACTCCTCGCCGAAGTCGCCGCCGAACGGTCGGCGACATGACGCCGCCGATCGCGCGGACCGTCGCGCGGGCGAGGACGTTCCCGGTGGGGCGGGAGAAGCCGGTGTCGGACATCCGAGACGGAGGGTCTCCGGGAGCGCTCCGGGCCGACGCCAGGCGGCACGGCGCCCCTCGGATCAGGACCCGGCCCACCGGCGCCTGCTCGCGTTCACCGGCCGCGCACTGTGACCACCACCTTGAGCAGCCGTCGGCAGGTTCGGCGGACCGCCGACCTTCGCCTTCAGGATACGGAGAGGACCTGCTCGCGCATGCGGGCGAGCGCGTTGCTCCACGAGATCGTCTTGTCCAGCAAAGTGTTCAGCATGGCGACACTGCGTTCGGTCGGCCGGAAGGCCGTCTGACCCTCGAAGTCGGTGGCGAACGACAGCAGCACCTGCGGACCCACGACGGCCATCTGCAAAGTGCCGCACATCGACCGGAGCTGTTCGGCCGCGCGGGCGCCGCCGAGGACCCCGTAGGAGACGAGGGCGATCGGCTTGTCGGTCCATTCGGCGAACAGGTAGTCGAAGGCGTTGATGAGCGCACCGGGCGCGGTGCCGTTGTACTCGGGGGTGACGACGACGTACCCGTCGAACGCGCCGATCCTGGCCGACCACTCCTTGGTGTGCTCGTGCTGGTAGCTGCCCCACATCGCCGGTTTCGGCTCGTCCAGGTGCGGGAGCGGGTGGTCGCGCAGGTCGATCAGTTCGAATTCGGCGTCGGCGCGCCGCGAAGCGAGTTCGTGGACCCACGCGGCGACCTGTTCGCCGTTGCGGACGGGGCGGGTGCTGCCGATGATGATGCCGATCCTGGTCATGTCTGTGCTCCTGTCGGGTAGGGGCCGTCAGTGGTCGTCGCGGCCGGGCACGGCGCCGGTCAGCGGGGTCTCGTCGAGGTAGCGGATCTCGTAGGTCCGCTCGGCGAACTTCCAGCCGTCCGCGGTCCGCTCGTAGCGGTCGTGGTAGATCGCGCAGTTCAGCGCCGATCGGCCGTCGGTACCGCGCCCGACCTCGGACATGTACGTGCGCCCGGTGGCGGTGTCGCCGTCGATCTCGATGAGGCCGGGGTGGGTGTTCTGGACGAGGAAGTCGACGAGCCCGGGGCGCGCCGCCCCCAGGCTCGAATCTGCTCTCGGTCGTGCACCTCGGCTGGGATGCCGGGCATCCGCCACGCGCCGTCCGCTGTGAACATGGCAGCGATGCGGTCATAGTCGCGCATCCTCACCGCGTCGGTGAACTCGCCGCGCAGCGCCTCGATCTCGACGCGGACGGCGATCGCCTGGAAGTCGTTCATGGTCTCCTCCTTCGCGGCCGGCATCGGGCCGATGCGGTTTCGGTTGCACCGGTACGACGAGACAGCGCGCGGAAATGTCAGGCAGACGCTCGCCTCACATTCCGGCGGCCTGTCTCGTCAAAGAGGTGTAAGAAGCATCAGGATCGAATGGAAGGACGGGCATCCATGCCTGCACCAGACGAAGCCGAGACCGCCATCCGCCGGTGCCTCGGCCGCATCGTCGAGGCCCTCGAGGCGAAGAGCCTCGGCGACTTGAAGGACTGCTACACCGAGGATGTCGTCTCGTTCGACATCGAACCGCCGCTCCAGCACGTCGGTGTGGACGCGAAACTCCGGAACTGGGCGAACGCCTTCGCGATCTTTCGTGAACTGCGCTACGAGCTGCGGGATCTCGCCGTCACCGCGGACGGTGAGGTGGCGTTCGCGCACGGCTTCGGCCGTCTGAGCGGGACGCTCGCGAACGGGGGCGCGACCGAGGGCATGTGGGTCCGGGCCACGTACTGCCTCAAGCGGACCGGCGGCGAATGGCGCATCGCCCACGACCAGGTCTCGGTGCCGTTCGACATCGCGACCGGCCGCGGTGTCGCCGACCTCGAACCCTGAGGGCCCGGCTTTCCACCGTTTCGATGCGCGACCGGCCCCAGAGAGATCGAACGCCCGGGCGCGGAAGCGCCCGGACGTTCCTCGACACACCCGGCGGCGTCCACGGTGGCGGTGCCGAGGCGGGCGATCCCACCGTCCTGAGCGCGTCTCGTGTGCGCGGTGATCGCCCCGAGCCCGGCGGGCGTGGGCCGTTTGATGAACTGGTCCACCGTTCCGGTTCTCTGCGAAAGGGGCGTCGGGACAATGCCGTGGGGTGACCTGTCACCGCCGGTCACCCCGCGGTTCGGTCATCGCATGTCAGACCCATTCGGGCATCTGGGTGTAGCGTGCGCCGAAACCGCCGGTCGGCAGGATCGCCTTGATCTGGGCGAGGTCGGCGTCAGTGAGGTTGACGCCGGCCGCGGTGGTGTTCTCCTCGACGCGGGTCCGGCTGCGCGAGCCGGGGATGGGGACGATGTAGTCCTTCTGGTGCAGGATCCAGGCCAGGGCCAACTGCGGGACTGTGATCCCCTTCGATGCAGCGAGCTGGGCGATGCGGTCGACGGCGGCGACGTTCCGCTCGAAATTGCCGGCCTGCCAACGGGGGTCGACGCGGCGCAAGTCAGTCTCGTCGTACTCGGCGGCGGGCTTGGCGGTGCCGGTGATGAACCCGCGGCCGAGCGGCGAGTAGGCCACGAAGCCGATGCCGAGTTCCTCCAGCACGGGGAAGAGCTGCTCGACATCGCGTTCGAACAGGGAATACTCGGTCTGGAGGACCGAGACGGGCTGGACGGCGTGCGCCTTGCGGATGGTCTCCGGGCCGGCCTCACTGAGCCCGAAGTACTTGACCTTCCCGGCGTCGATGAGCTCTCTCACGGTGCCGGCGACGTCCTCGATGGGGACGTCGGGGTCGACGCGGTGCTGGTAGAACACGTCGATGCGGTCCGTGCCGAGGTAGCGGAGGCTGTTGTCGGCGACGGCGCGGATGTTCTCTGGGCGGCTGTTGAGGCCGAAGCCGTTCTGGACGTCGCTCAGATCGAAGCCGAACTTGGTCGCGATGGTGATCTCGTCGCGGAAGTCCTTGACCGACTCACCGAGCAGGATCTCGTTGGAGCCGGTGCCCCAGCCGTAGAGCTCGGCGGTGTCGAAGAAGTCCACGCCAAGCTCGTGGGCGCGGCGGATCGCAGCGCGACCTTCGGTCTCGTCGCCGGGGCCGTAGGCCATGGTCAGGCCCATCGTCCCGTAGCCGATCGCGGAGACGTCGAGTCCTTGGGCGCCGAGTGTGCGGTGCTGCATGACAGTTCCCTTCATCAAACCAAACGGTTCGGTTTGAACCGTACTCCGGAGAAGCTCGATCGTCAAACCGTTCGGTTCGGGCGGGTACGCTGGTCCGATGCCGCCCGCCTCCAGCACTACAGCCACGCGCGACCGCATTCTGGCCGCCGCCCGCGCCGAGTTCGCGCGCTACGGGATCGCCGGTGCGCGCATCGACCGCATCGCGAAAGCGGCAAAGACCAGCAAGGAGCGCGTCTACGCCTACTTCGCCAGCAAGGAGGCCCTCTACCGGCTGGTCTCGGCCGAGGAGCTGACCGCGATCGTGGAGGCGACCGGCATGGACCCGGCCGACCTGCCCGGGTACGCGGGTCGCCTCCACGACTACTACGCCGCGCACCCTGAGCGATTCCGGCTCATGCAGTGGGGCCGCCTCGAACTCGACCCCGACAGCACCGATGCCGACGACCCGGTCCGCGCGACCATGGCCGGCAAGCTCGAACGCCTCCGCCGGGCGCAGCAGGACGGCATCCTCGATCAGTCCTGGGACCCGATCGACATCCTGGTCCTGCTCAACCAGATAGCCGCTTCCTGGGCCGCGTACACCGACTTCGACCCCGCCGATCCCGCCGAACGCGACAGGTTCCTGCGCGAACGCCGCACCGCCGTCGTCACCGCCGTCCAGCGGCTCTTCCCCGCAGCACACCAGCCCTGACGAAGGAGCGACCACCGCCTCACCCGCAAGCCAACTGCGACAAGCTCGTGACGCGCAGCGGGGCGGGGTTCAAAGGCTGCAGCGTGCATCGGTGGGCGGGGATTCGAGGTCGAGGAGGTAGGCGTTGACCACCTCGTCGACGCACTCGCTGCCGCCGAGGAGGTAGGCACCGTGCTGCTTGCCGTCGACGGTGAGCAGGCTTCCGCCCAGCGCGTCGGCCATCGCGATGCCGCCCTCATGCGGTGTCGCGGGATCGCCGGTGACCGATACGACGAGCGTCTCGGGGAGGCCTTCGACATCGCCGAGCCAGGGCTCGTCGCGCGTGGGCGGCGCGGGCCACGCCTCGCACTCGCTGTGAAAGTTCCCTGCCGTGAACACATCGAGGTCGAACATCGGCGCGGCTTCCCCGAGCTCGTGTGCGAGCGCGGTCTGCTCCTCCGGCGTCAGGCGGGGCCAGTCCATGCAGCGCACGGCGATGTTCGTGTCGAGGTCCAAACCGTACGCACCGTCCGCGTGGCGGGCGTAGAAGGCATCGCGCAGGGCGAGCATCTCGTCGGCCCGGCCTGCCTCGAGGGCAGTGAGCGCGGCGATGACGTCGGGCCACATCGCTTCCGAGTACAGGCCGACCGAAATACCTGCGTAGACGTCCCAGACGCTCACCGCTCTGCCGTCGGCGGTCAGCGGCGTCTCGATGAGCGGTCGGACGATCTCGTGCAGGCGATCGTTCACAGCCGTGGGATCGGTGCCGAGTACGCAGTCGGGCGATTCGGCGCAGAGTGCGGCGAGGTCGTCGAACCGCGCCTGAAAGCCGGCGAATTGGGAGAGGCGGAACTCCCTTGCCGTCAGGTGGGGCGCGACGGCCCCGTCGAGCACGACGGCGCGGACCTTCTCGGGGTAGGTCGCGGCGTACATGGCGCCGAGCTCGGAGCCGTAGCTGTAGCCGAGGTAGGTCAACCGGTCGTCGCCGAGCACCGCTCGCATGATGTCCATGTCGCGCACGACGTTCACCGACCCGGCGTTCACAAGGTTCGCGACGCCGCCGGAGCCGTCGACGCAGCGTTCTGCGAACTCGGCCGCCTGCTCGGCGCTGGTGACGTCGTACACCGCACCGAGCTGCGGCACGTCGCCCGCGTCGTATTCCTCATCGGTGTAGCAGTCGAGGGCCGGGGTCGACGACCCGATCCCGCGCGGATCGAAGCCGACGATGTCGAAGCGTTCGGCTACGGGGCCGGCCTGCCACAGCGGCAAGGTGGACGCGATGAGATTGGTGCCCGAGCCCCCGGGGCCGCCCGGGTTGACCAGCAACGAGCCCTCGGCCTCGCCCGTGGCGGGGAGGCGCAGGAGCGCGATGTTCGCCTTCTCGCCGTCCGGCTCGTCGTAGTCGAGCGGCACCTCGACCGAGGCGCACTCGAGCGCGGGGTTCGCGAACAGCTCGGCGTCCGCCGCATTCGTCGCGGTGTCCTCGCATCCGCCCCAGTCGAGGTCTTGCGCGAGGTAGGCGTCGAGGTCCGCGTCCGTGCCGGGGTCCGGTGGAGGATCGGCAGACGTGCAGCCGGCGACCGGGAGGAGTACCGCCGCGGCGAGCCCGGTCGCGAGGCGCGGGGTTCGATTCGTGAGTGGAAGACGTGGTCGCATGCGTTGTTCCTGTGTCAAGCCGCAGTCGTGTCCGAGGGTGCGGCGGTTGATGTGGCTTTTCCTGGTGGACCGCACCTGATCGGCCGGTGGGGGGACGTCAGCTCTCGATGCCGCCGGTCTCGGCGTCCAGGAGCCGGTGCTGGCGGAAGGTGAGTGCTCGTTCGATCCCCGCGAGAGCCGCGGTGATGGTGAGCGCTGTGTTCGCCCATGCCGGCAGGTCGATGGGCGAGACGAACGGGGTGAAGCGTTCAGCCCACAGCGGGAGGTGGGTGGCCAGCTCGAGCAGCTGTGGGGCGAGGAGGATCAGATTGATCGTCAGCACGATGACGGCGCCGGCGGCCAGGACGCGCCCGATCCCGGGGTGTCGCCGGGAGAGTTGGGCGCGCCAGTGCTCGGGCGTTCCCGGTGCGGGATCGAGACGTCGCTGGGTGCCGTCCGCGCAGATCAGGTGGATCCGCTGCATGCCGTACCTGCTCGCGGCGACCTCGATGCCGTCCGTTCCGAGTGGGAACCGGACCGGCATGTCGGAGGTCCGCACGTGCCGGTCGTCCCGGTAGAGCGAGGCCCGGCCTTCCAGGTGATCGATGTCGACCGTCGCCGTCGACGCGTCGGAGAGTTCGATCGCGAAGCGCGTGCGCCGCAGCGAGAGGGAACGGCGGAACGGAGGCAACGGCGCTCCCGGTTCAGGAGCGGGCGTCGACCAGACTCCCGCGTCGTCGTCGAGACCTCCGAGTCCGTCGAGACCGTCGCAGCCCTTGTCGGGTTGCCCCTTCCGCGCCGCACCGCCCCAGGGGCCGTGCCAGTCGCTCACGTCTGGTCCTGTCCGTGGTCGCAACGGGAGGAGGCGTCGTCGCGACGATTTTTTAGCATGGTCATGCCAAATAGATTAGCATGGCCATGCTAATAAAACTGACTAGGATGAGGCCATGCCCAAGAGAGTCGACCCGGAGGCCCGCCGGGAGCTGGTCGCCGACGCCGTGATCGAGGAGATCGCCGCCCATGGGATCCGCTCGGTGACCCTCGCCCGGATCGCCGCACGCGCCGGCTTGGCCATCGGGAGCATCCGGCACTACTTCGGCGACACCCTCCGCGAGGTCATGCGCTTCACGATGGGTGTCCTCATGCAGCGCGCCGCGCGCCGCGCCACGCCGTTGTCCGACGACCCGGTGGCACGGATTGTGGACGTGATCGCCTTCGTCGCGCCGACCAGCGACCAGGAGCACCGGGAGAACATCGCCCTCGTCGAATACCGCGTCATGGCGCGCACGGACCCGGAGCTCGCGGCCGACATCGCCGCGACGTCCTTCGCGGCCGAAGAGGTGATCCACTCGCTGCTGCGCGAGGCACTGGCCGACCGCGCCGTCGACGAGGAGGCGCTGCACCGCGAGGCGCTCCTGCTGCTCACCCTGATCGAGGGCTTCTCGTTCAGTTCCGCGCTGTCCTCCGCCTCATTGCACGAGAAGGACATCCGTGCCGTCGTGACGGCGACCATGCACCGTCTGCGCGACGCCTATCCGCCTTCCGATGAAGCCGTCGAGGGAGCGGCTGGAGGTCCTGAGGCCGACGAGCAGTCATGAAGCGACAGCTGGTGGCGCGGATTTGAAGTAGTCGCGACCTGCCAGGTCGGGTGAGATTGCCGGACAGCCTGTTCGGTCCTGGACCGCTGCGGCCTTTTGCGGCACGCCTCCGCTGTCCGCGTCGATCAGGGCTGTGCACTGTTCGGCCGACAGTCTCCGACTGAGCGAGCGTGGCGATACGGGTGGCGCGTCGTCAGGGGCGACATCGCCATCGGGGTGCGGCTTCCATGAAGGGCCCGAATCCGAGATCCAGGGCTCGGCCGGCTCCGCGAGGCGAGGCGATGAGGCGTCTAGACGGGGATTCGGGTCCGCATAAGAATGCAGTACCGCACCCCCACGGGCCCATGCGGCCGTTTGTGATCGCCTGGATCCGCACGGCGTGCCGTCCGAGGCCGGTCAGGCAGGCCCCGGACGGCACGCGCTCCTAGCTTGTGGCCGTGAACAAGCGCGGCAGGAGGTCGATCAATGATTCCTGCCATACGTCCCAGCCGTGGGGACCGGCGATGACAGGTGCGAACTCGTGCTCGATACCGCTGTTCTCCATCGCCGCGATCAGCTCGAGAGTCGCACCGTAGGTGAAGTCCTGCCGGTCGCCGGAATACACCCGGATCAGCTCGGTGCCGGCGTTGACGGCGTCGACGTCGGTGCCCTGCGGCGGGCCGCCGAAAGCCGACATCGCACCGATGTAAGCGAACTCGCCAGGGTGGGCCCACAGGGTGCTGAGGGTGTGCCCCGAGCCCATCGACAGGCCCGCCAGCGCGCGCCGCCGCGGGTCCGAGCTCACGTTGTACTGCTCCTCGGCCGTCGGGGCGATGCGCGTCGTCATCTCGGTCGGGAAGTCGACGCCGTTGCCGTTGGCCATCACCACGACCATCGGCACCATGCCGCCCTGCCGGTAGTGGTTGTCGAGGATCCGGTCGACGTAACCGACCTCGAGCCAGTCGGTCCAGGTCTGCCCGCCGCCGTGTTGAAGGTAGAACACCGGGTACGCCTCGGCGCGGTCGGCGTCGTAGTCCGGCGGCGTCCACACGTAGGCCGAGCGTTCCTCCTCGCCGGCGGTGCTGGTGTAGTCCATGACGCTCACCTCGCCGCGCTCGTCGGCGGGCACCTCCGCGGTGTACCGGCCCCGGAGCGTGTCACCGGCGACGGTGAACGTGCTCCACGCGGGCTCAGAGAACACCGACGTCGGGTTGTCCTCGTCTTTTTGATCGACGCCGTCGACCTCGAACTTGTAGTAGTACGAACCGCCCTCGAGCGGCATCGACAGGCGCCACGAGCCGTCGTCCTGCTTGGTCATCGGCGTACGCGGCCAGCTTCCCGCCGGGCCGAAGTTACCCCAGACGGTGACTCGGGAGGCGTCGGCGAACTCGGGGCCGGCCTCGAAGGTCACGACACCGTTCTCGTCGACCCATGGGGCGGGTGCCGTGCCCGGCGCGGGGACCTCGCGGGCGGTGAAGGGGAGGTGGCCCTCGCTCGGACCGTGCTCGTCGACCGACCGGAACAGCCGCTGGGCGAAGTCGTGCAGGCTCGCCTGCCACGTCTCCCAGGTGCCGCCGGTGGCGGGATTCGATCCGTCCGACTGGAACTCGACGTCCGCCTCCGCGAGCGTGGCCTCCAGCGCGACGATGTCGTCGTAGGCGGGGTCGGTGACGTTGCCGCCGTACACGCGGATCAGGTCGGTGCGGTCGTTGATCTGGTGCGCCTTGCCGTTGCTGATCTTCAGGTCGAGGCCGCCTGAGAAGGATCCGACGCCGGTGAAGGCGCCCGTGTCGGAGACGAGCGTCTCCAGCGCCTGCTCCGCTCCCCTGCCGATGCCGGCGACGGCTCGGTCGCTCGGGTCGGAGGAGACGTGGAACGCCGACTCCGTGGCGGGGACGAGCTCCTTGGTGAGGTGCCTCTTCTCCGAGCGCCCGTCGCCGTCGGCCATCACGACCACCATCGGCTCGGCGTCGCCGTCGAGCACGAGGTTGTCGAGGATCTGCTTCAGGCGGCCCAGTTCTACCCACTCACGGTGGCTCTGGCCGTCGTCCTGCAGGAGGTAGAGCGTGGGGTACGGCTCGGCGCGATCCGCGTCGTAGCCCGGCGGGGTCCAGACGAGCGCCTCGGAGCCCGCGCCGTACTCGATCGTGTCGAGCTCACCGCCGTCGGCGACGTCGGCCAACCACTCCGCGCCCGGGCCGGGCACGAACAGCGTGTTGAGGTTCGGCCGCGCCGTCACCTCCTGGTCGGTCTCCGGATTGCGGAACGTGACGGCCTCCTCGTCCGGAGCCGGCCGCACCGCGTACTGGTAGTAGTACAGCCCGGGCTCGAGCGGGCCCATCGTGGCGACGCGTTCCGCGTCGCCGTCGGCGTTGAACTCGGTCCAGGTCTTGCCCGGTCCGAAGTTCCCCTGCACGGTCACCTGGCCGTCCTCGACGCCGGTCACCTCGGTCATGACCTCGGTGGGCACGGTGAAGCGGTATACGTTCTCCACTGGGTTGTCCGGTACCACCGTCACCCACGGATCGCTGCTCACGGCGGCTGTGGCAGGCGATACCGCCAGGAATGCGCCTGCTCCCACCGCCGCCACGGCGGCGAGCACTGTGGGTCTGGGGCGGTCCGGCGGGACCGGTCGCCGTGCATGGGACTCCATCATGGTCGACTTCCTCTCGTGCGCTGCTTCTCGAACGGTCGGGAGGGGCGACCGGTTCAAACGTCACTACTTGACTTATATGTCAATAAATAAATGTCAATTGCTCGCCGCCCTGGCGCAAGGATGCGAACGACGCTCTGGGCGATGCGCTCACGGCCCGGCGGGTGCTGCGCCGTGCGGGCCTCGGCAGTTGCGCCGGTAGGCGACCGGCGGCGCGCGAGGCCCGTTCGGCCCTACGCGCCGCTGGTCGTCGCTCGGTGAGGCTTACTTGTCGAGTCCCGGCGGCGTCCGCGGGGACCTGCCGGGGGTGGCGTCCGAGAGGCCGTCGAGCAGGGCGAAGTACGCCGGCTTCTTCTCGTACTCCTCGGTCATGATCGTCGCGTAGCCTTCGTCGAAGACACCCGGCACCCACGAGTGCCCGTCATCGAAGCCCCAGACCGTGAAGCTCGAGCAGGCCGGGACGTTGAGGCACGCCTGGAGCATGCCGTCGTAGCGCTCCGCTTGCAGCGCGATCTGCTCTTCGGTCGGGTTTCCGTCCTCGCCGAGCGGCATGCGGACGTCGGCCTCGGTGACGGCGACTTGCAGCCCGAGGTCCGCGAACCGCTCGAAGTTCGCCTGCATCGACTCGTCGAAGCCGTACATCAGGCTCAGATGCCCCTGGGCGCCGAAGCCTTGCAGCGGCACGCCGTCGGCGAGCAGCTCCTGCGCCAAGGCATAGTAGGCGTCGGTCTTCTCGTTGACGCCCTCGGCGTTGTAGTCGTTGAGGAAGAGCACCGCCTCGGGGTCCGCCTCGTGTGCCCAGCGGAAGGCGTCACCGATGAGGCCGACCGGGTCCTCCGAGCAGGCCTTGAGGAAGGGGTTGGCCTCGGTGCGCAGCTTGACGCCGCCATCGTCCCAGGTGTCCTGGATGATCTCGTTCGCCACATCCCACTCGTAGATGTCGCCGGCGTAGCGGCTGACGACGGTGCTGATGTGGTCTTCGAGGACGTCGCGCGCCTCCTCACAGGTCCAGTCATCACTGGCCTCGGTCACCCAGTCCGGGTTCTGGCTGTGCCACAGCAGCGTGTGACCGCGCACCTCCTGGCCGTTGGCTTTGGCGAACGCGACGACGGCGTCCGCGCCGGAGAAGTCGTAGACGTCGGGCTCGGGGTGGATCTCGGCCCACTTCATGTCGTTCTCGGGGGTCACTGAGTCGAACTCTTCGCCGAGAATGCTCTGGAATTCAGTGGGGTTCTCGGGGTCGAAGTCCAGAAGCTGGTTCTGGCCCCAGACAGCGCTGCCGACCTTCAGATCGATCGGCGTTTCGCCGCGCAGGGTGGAGTCCTTCGGCTCGGCCTGTGCTGTGGCCCCCGCCAGCATGACTGCTGCAACGGCCGCCGAGATGGCGGCAACCCGAATTTCGGTCCTGGAATAGGACATGGTCGTTCCTCTCGTATCGGGCTCCGACGGGAGGTGAGGGCACGCCGTGGAACTCGTCTGAGATTAGCGACGTGGGCCTCATGGCGCAAGCGTGCCCATGGCATCCCTCAGACCGCCGGACGCGAGGCGCTCGTTTCGGGCAACTCGATTGAGGCTCGGCGTGGCAGCGGCAGTGCCGCGGGTAGACCGGAACTCAAGGAGTTGTGTCGATGAACGGCACCCCAGCGGCAGAGAATCAGGAGTGGCGTTCCTTCACGTTCTGCGGGAGGGGCCGCCGTGGCCGGCACTCGACGAGGTCGTCTGGTAGCGCCTGAGCACCCGATCGAGCCCGCTGAGATGAGGCGTCTAGCCAACGAGCTCCCGGCCCATATGTCAGACTCTTTTCTTGTCGAGCATCGCCCGATAGTCGGGCAGCCAAGCCGTCTCGAGGAATTCGTCGGCTTCGAGGCGGGCGAGGAGCTCAGGCGGGCCGGTCACTTTGGTGCCCCATAGGTCCCAGTCGGTGTAGATCATCCAGGACCGGTCAGCGGGCCAAAGGTTCGACGGACTCGAGCCGAACGGCAACGGCCTGCCCGACGGGCCGCGGTCGAGCGGCAGTGACCGAAGCGTCTCGAGATCGGCGAGTCGCCCCTCGAACACGGTGAACCCCTCGGTCGTGATCACCTCGCACCAATGGGCGTACACGACCGTCCCGGGACCGGAGAAGTCCCGGAGCACTCCGGCAAGGGCGCGGAAGCTCTCCCAGTCGAGGCTGCCTTCGGTCGGTGGTTGAATCGAGGCTGGCCACGAGCCGTCTCGCCGCACCGATGGGAAGGCATGTCGGAGGGGAATGGGGCAGATGGTCTCATGGTCGAACCTGACGATCGAGTCGCCGATGCGCTCGGACAATTCCCGCCAGCGCAGACGCTTCCAGCCTGGTCCGGGATGGCCGCCCCAGCCGAGCCCGCCGCCGGGCACCTTGAGCTCAGGGTGGTTGCGCTCGTCAAAATCGCCGAACCGCCAAGGCTCGACCTCCCCCGCCGCCAAACGCCGCCGGTGCCGCTCGTCATGGGTTTCGTGGGTGGTCGGGCGTTCCTGTTCGTACATCGCGTTGAGGATCCACAGGCCGGCTTCACCGGGGTTGATGTCGTAGCCGCAGGCATGTTCGACGCCGTCCTCGAGCGCCCACAGCATCACCATGCCGTCTGCCTGGGACCATCTGTCGAACATGGCGACCACCTCGACCTCGCACATCAAAGGGAACAGCCGATCCGTGGCTGACGACGAACGTGAAGACTCTATCGGGCGTGAACTGCGAAAGGCGCGCCGATTTAGTCAGGTCCACTTGTGACCGGCTGGCCGGTTGCGGGCGATCCAAACGTTCGGCTCTGGCCCCGGCGGTCTGGACCTTGAGTCGACCGATTGCCCGCTCGGCGGTATTGCGTTTCTGGTAGGCCTCGCGGTCGAACGACGGGGTCTGCCGCCGTTTCGACCCTCGGCGATTCAGCGGACTCGCCCTCGACCGGATGCGTCCCGGCTTCCGCGGTGACCCGGTGAGCCGTTGTGGAATGAGCGCTGACCGTCCGGGCCAGCGCACCGGTTTTGTCGAGTAAGGCCAGGGTCAGCTCGACCATCAGCACCCAGACTCCCTTGGCCTGCCGGTGCGGAAGAGCCAGTAGACCGCCGACCGGGGCCGTGTCTTCCTCGACCGGCTCCCGGGCCAGTTCGAGGAGGAGATCCACCTCGTGGTCAACGGGCACTCCGCGCACCGCGCCAAGAAAGTCGCCGCCTGGGTCGCCGAGCGGCCCGACCGGAAACGCACCCTCGCCGCCCAGGTCATCACCGACCGGACCCAGACGGAGCGATCGGTCCGGGCGTTCTTCCACCGCACTCGGCAACTCCCCCGCCCGCGTACTCGGCTACTTCCAAGCACCGCATACGGACCACGCCAGCTCCCAACTAGGCTCGGATCAATATTCTCGCCAGAGAAGGGATTCTCGCTCATGGACCGGCGGGACGGCGAGCGGTGCGTCGGCCGGCCGCAGGCCGGGTCAGCCACCGGTGGGCCTCCTCCAGGCGGTCCTCGTTGCCGGAGGCGTCATTGACGCCGGTCATGTCGCCGCGCAGGATCCGTTCGGCGTAGTACAAGGCGTTGATCGCGTATCGGAAGTCCAGCAGCTGCGTCAGGGCCCGCTCCAGCTCGTCGGCGGCCAAGGCACGCTCGGCGAGATAGGCGCGCAGCAGCGGCCCGGCGCCCTCAGGGCCTCCGGCGTCCATCACGACCGTGGCCACATCGTACAAGCGCGGCTTGACATTCGCCGCGCCCCAGTCGATCAGGCCGCACAGGCCGGTGTCGGAATCGAACCGGAAGTGCTCGGGAGCGGGGTCGCCGTGCAGGGGGCCCCATGTCAGTGTCTCCGGCCTGAGTCGCCGCAGGCGCTCCGATGCC
The DNA here is from genome assembly GCF_000427885.1 of Glycomyces tenuis DSM 44171. Lineage (GTDB taxonomy): Bacteria > Actinomycetota > Actinomycetes > Mycobacteriales > Micromonosporaceae > Glycomyces > Glycomyces tenuis. Next base: position 322,606 of record NZ_ATYW01000004.1, on the reverse strand, counting down.
GCCTCGACCGCCGAGCGGATCCACGGCCGAGAGTCCACGACCTCGTCGGCGTAGTGGGCCAGCAATTCGAACTGCGCGGCTGCGTAGCCTCGCTCGACCGGTCGCGCCCCGAACACCCGGTGGACGCGAGCGAGTGCCGTCCCCATGCGCTTCTGGTCGGTCTCGTCACGAGCGTCCAGCTCCCGGCCTTCGACCCAGCGTAGAAGCGCGAGGGCGTGGCCTTTGACCGGCCTTGTCATGTGGCCGCCGCCCGAGATGACCGGCGCGCCGGACGGGACTCCGGCCGCTTCAGCCTTGGCCGAGAGTTCCAGCCCGTAGCGGAACCGCTTCGCTTCGGCCCCTTGCGGCACCGTCTTCGCGACCCAACGGGTAGCGCCACGGCGGACGGTCCATGTTGCGGAGTTCATGCCGCCCATCAAGGGTGCCACCTCGGCGCCCGTCAGACCCCAATGCGAGGTCAGGGCGGCGGCGATGTCCTCTCTGCTGGGTGTCGGCGTGGAGGGAGCGGTGTCGTCCGAATCGGGTGGGCGGCTCATTCGGCGGACCGCCACCCCTCGGGCGTCAGCGGAAACCGGTCAGTGCTCGAGGCCGCCGCCTCTCGCTCGGCACGGGGCCGGGCGTGGATCAGGCAGTACAGGTGAAAGGTCGCTTCATGGTCGCTCACACGGATATCCTCCCAATGGCGGGCCTTGAACGAAACCCGATTCCACCTGCCGGGCCGGTCGCCGTTCAGCGGCCCATGCCGACCCGGATTGCGCCCTTGACCCGCTGTCGCAGCTTCCTGCTGCGACGGCAAGAGCCTGCGCATCGCCACCCTCAGAACTTCGCCCACACCAACCACACGAGATGCTCAACCAACAAGTTTCAGGTCAATGATGCAGGAGCTCAACGAATTCGACGCGGACGCTTACGCGGCGAACGAGGCCAGCCGTCCCTGACGAGGCCTTCGATATAGGTCTGGATTCAGACGGCAACCGAATCACGATGTACGAGTAGACCAGGGAGCAGAACGAACTCCGCGCCGAGGATCGAGCCCATGCCCGGCAGTGCGGTGATGATCTCGGCGTGTGGGCGGGCCGCTTTGACGTTGCGCCAGATCGCCGCGCTGTTCGGCACCTCGAAGTCCACCGCTGCCCGCATCATCGATGACCTCGCCCCCGAACTCGCGCTTCGGCCCCGCAAGAGGTTCGCCCCCGAGGCGGTGCTCATCGTGGACGGCAGGCCGGTCCCGACGAGGGACCACGCGCTCGCGGCGAAGTCGAGGAACCACGGGTACCCCACCAATCACCAGGTGGTCATCGACGCCGGCACCCAGATGGTGGTTGTTGTCGGCTCCCCGTTGCCGGGCAACCACAACGACTGCGCCGCCTACGCCGAGATACCCGGCCGGCCCCGAACCGGCAATGATGACGTCACGTGTGCTCATGCTCGGCCCCGTCTTCGGGGAGGAGTTCGGCGATCAGGCCCTCGATGCGGGTCTTGATCTCGTCGCGGATGGGGCGGACCGCCTCGATGCCCTGGCCGGCGGGGTCGTCCAGCTTCCAGTCGAGGTAACGCTTCCCGGGGAAGACCGGGCAGGCGTCGCCGCAGCCCATGGTGACGCACACGTCGGAGGCCTCGACCGCGTCGTAGGTGAGGATCTCGGGTGTCCGGTCGGCGATGTCGATGCCGACTTCTTTCATGGCCTCCACGGCGACCGGGTTGACCTGCTCTGCCGGGGCCGAGCCGGCGGAGCGGACCTCGACGCGGTCTCCGGCGAGGTGGGCGAGCCAGGCGGCGGCCATCTGGGAGCGCCCGGCGTTGTGGACGCACACGAAGAGGACGGACGGCTTGTCGGACATGACTGGCGTTTCCTTTGCTTGCGAATCGGTGTTCACTCGGTAGAACGCGCGACGCGCGATCAGGCTTCCTGGAGGGCCGGTCGGCGGAAGAACCGCCGGGCCCACAGACTCACGTAGACCAGGCCGACCAGGACGGGAACCTCGATGAGCGGACCCACGACCCCGGCCAGGGCCTGGCCGGAGGCGGCGCCGAAGGTCGCGATGGCGACGGCGATGGCGAGCTCGAAGTTGTTGCCCGCGGCGGTGAACGCGAGCGTCGTGGTGCGCTCGTAGTTCAGGCCGATGCCCTTGCCGAGGACGAAGGACCCCGCCCACATGAGGGCGAAGTAGACCAGCAGCGGGACGGCGATGCGGACGACGTCCCAGGGCCGGGCGATGATCGCCTCGCCTTGGAGGGCGAAGAGGATCACGATGGTGAACAGCAGGCCGTAGAGCGCGAACGGCCCGATCTTGGGGAGGAACCGCTCTTCGTACCACCGGCGGCCCTTGCGCCGTTCACCGATGGCGCGGGTCAGGTACCCGGCCGCTAGAGGAACGCCGAGGAAGACCGCGACGTTGAGGGCGATCTCCCAACCGGAGGCCTCCAGGCCGGTCGCGTCGAGACCGAGCCAGCGGGGCAGGGCGTCGAGGTAGAGCCAGCCGAGGGCGCCGAAGGCGATCACCTGGAACACCGAGTTGAGCGCCACCAGGACGGCGGCGGCCTCGCGGTCGCCGCAGGCGAGGTCGTTCCAGATGATGACCATGGCGATGCAGCGGGCGAGGCCGACGATGATCAATCCGGTGCGGAAGGCGGGCAGGTCGGCCAGGAAGGTCCAGGCGAGCGCGAACATCAGCGCGGGGCCGACGATCCAGTTGAGGATCAACGATGCGACCAGCAGTCGCTTGTCGCCGGTGACGGTGTCGAGCCGGTCGTAGCGGACTTTCGCCAGCACCGGGTACATCATGATCAGCAGCCCGGCCGCGATCGGCAGCGAGATGCCGCCGATCTGGACGGCGTCGAGCGCCTCGCCGACCGCGGGCGCCCACTGGCCGAGCGCGAGCCCGGCGAGCATGGCCGCGCCGATCCACACCGGCAGGTACTTGTCGAGCGTCGAGAGCCCGCCGCGCACCGCGGCCTCGGCGGCCGGGGCCGCCGTGTCGGGTCCCGCGGTCATGCGGCGACTCCCCCAGGGACCGCGAGGACGGTCGAGAGCAGGTCGAACGCCTCCCGGCGGGCCCGGTAGTACACCCACGTTCCGCGGCGCTCGGCGGTGACCAGGCCGATCTCCTTGAGGACCTTGAGGTGGTGGGAGATCGTCGGGGCGGTCAGGTCGAACGACTCGATGAGGTCGCAGACGCATGCCTCGCCGCCTTCATGGGAGGCGATGAGCGAGAGCAGCCGCAGCCGCACCGGGTCGCCGAGCGCCTTGAAGGAGGGCGCGAGCCGTTCGGCCTGATCGGCGCTGAGCGGTTCGGCGACCAGGGGGATGCGACAGTCCTCGAGATCAGCCGGGGACAGGAGTTCCAGACGTTGCTTCGACATGCGTCTAGTTTGACTTATATCTAATCAGTTGACAAGCGGGAACCGAGGCGTCTCCCGCGCCGAGCTGCGCCTGTCGCACTCGCCAAGGCGCTGACCTGGGATGGAGTGGGCATCGAATCGGCAACGACCCTCTCGGGGCCTCCGAGTTTCCTTCGGCGTTCAAAGCCGATCCGCTCGTCTGCGGCGGGACCGGTCCCGGGCGGTTCGTGCTCCACTGGGTGGGTCCCGACGGCCCGAGGAGTGCCACCATGTACCCCGACCATGTCCCACCCGAGCCGCAGGCCGAACCCCTGCCGTCGGTTCCGGCGCCGCCCCGCCGCGCGACCGACCCGGTCGCCGCCGTCGCCGGCAACGCCACCATGCTCGGCATCGGCTACATGTTCATGCGCCGCCCGATCCTCGCCGCCCTCGCCCTGGTCGGGACCGGGTTCCTGCTGTGGTCCGCCGCCGTCCAGACAGAGAATCCACTCTGGAGGACCCTGCTGCCGGCCTGGGGACTGGCCATGGTCCTCCATGCCTGGTGGCTCACCCGCCGCACGCGCGTTGAGCGCCTCGTCGACCTCGTCGAACCGGACCCGGCCAGGCGCCCCCGGTTCTTCGCGGTCACCGCCGCCTCCCTCGTGCTGCTCACCGTGGCCTGGTTCCGCTTCGACGCGTGGTGGATCGCCCACGACGCCGCGACCGCCCACGCCGAAGGCGACTGCGACCGCGCCACGACCGCCCTTGAAAGCCTCGACGCGGTCCACCGCGTCGCCTTCGGGCCGATCACCCTGCGCGGTGAGGAGGAGACCGAAGCCTGCGAGCTCCTCCTCACCGCCCTCGACGAAGCGCCCGCCGACGGCGCCGACACCATCGAGGAGTACATGGCCCACCCGGGCGCCCTCTGGGACGGCGCGGGCCCCCAGCGGGCCGAGTTCCTGTTCGACGCCGCGATGGCCGCCGAGGAGCCCAATCTGTCCACTGTCGAGGAGGCCTTCGCGCAGCTGTCGACGACGCTCGAGCGGCTCCCCGGCCGGTCCGAGACGGTGAGGTCGACCGTCGAGAGGTTCATGGCGGGCCTCGCCGAGGCCCCGCCCTGCGAGGGCCACAAGGTCGACGACTGGCTGTCCGACCAGACCTGGGACGAACCGGAGCTCACCGAGCCGGTCGCGGCCGCCTCGGGCCAGGTGCCCGTCCGGATGCTCGGCTGCGCGCAGGACCGCACCGCCTCCGGCGACGACGCGGGGGCCGGGGTCCTCTACCGCGAGTTCCTCGCCGAGTACCCCGAGCACGAACTGGCCGGCGAAGCCGCCGACGGCGTCCTGGACTCCGGCGCGTACTGCGGGGACCCGGTCGCCTACCAGGGCGCCCCCGAGTACGGAGGCGAAGGGCCCCACCCGATGCGGATGTTCGGCTGGACCGCCGAGGGACGCGATTTCCCGGACTCCTGGCTGGCGGAGACCGCGGACGAGACGGCGCTGGTGGTGTGCGTGGAGGCCGAGCTCGGCGAGTTCCAGGAGTCCTGCCGCTACGCATCGCCCTCCCAGACCTTCTGGGCCGTCTTCTACGCCCACAAGTTCGACATCAAGGCCTACGAATTCAGGACCGGGGGGCTCGTCGCGGACTACACCCGCGAGATCGGCGACCCGTGCCCGAATCGCCTCGACGGCACCTACGACACCATCTACCTCTCCGCGTCCACCGACGGCACGATGATGATGGCCTCCGAGTACACCGACGAGGACTTCCGCGGGATGTTCTCCGAGCTGATGGACTGAGCCCGACGGGGGCGCTCGAAACCGTGCGCGCCGACCATCGCGGCTGATCCGCGCGACCGGATGGTGCCCGTTCCCGGATGGGCGCTCGCGTGCGCGCTCCGAACCGGACCGCCGTCGGGGCGGCGGTCGCCGGGCGCGCACGGCGTCGAATGCGATCGCCTGCGGCAGTGGGGTTGACGGGACGGGTCACCATGGAGTCGATCGGTGCCCGATTGCGATCTCCGGTCGAAAAGGAACACCCTCGTGGCTTCACCTGCGAACCTCCCGTTGCTGCGCCGACCCGGCCGGCTGATTCCACAGTGGGCCAAGAAGGCTCCGACGGCCGCCGCTGTCGGCAACGCCGCTCTCACGGGCCTGGGCTATCTGATCCTGGGCCGGCGCGGCCTGGCCGCGGCCTCGTGCTCGCCGTGGTGCTCACGGTCGGATGGGACGCGCGCCGCATCGGTGCCGAGGCCGCATCGGCGCATCAGGACGGGGACTGCAAGACCGGGAGACGTCCGAGGGCTTGGGCGCCGTTCACAAGATCGTCGACGGGTGGACCGTGGAGCGGGCCCGCCAGGAGGCCGCCGCATGCGCGTATCTGATCGCCGCCTTCGCAGCGGCCGATTCCGACCCGTTCGCCGCGTCCGGGGAACTCGGCACCTACCTCGGTCATCCGGGCGCCCGTTGGGACGGTGCGGCGGACATGCGCTCCGAGCTGCTGCTGGAGGCGCCTCATGCGGCGGTTGCACCTGTCGACGCTCAGGTTTCGGCGCTGTAGCGGGCGGCCATCGCGGCGGCGCGGTCGCGCAGAGCGGCGCGCAACGACTGCGGGGCGAGGGCTTCGGCGTCCGTGCCGAGCTGCCACAGCGCCCATTCGGCGTGCCGCGCGTCTTGGAAGGCCACCTCCAGCCGCAGCCGACCGTCGACGTCGGATTCCTCCGCGCGGACGGCCAGTGCGGTGTCCAGCAGGTCTTCCCGCCGCGCCGGGTCCACGCGCACCGACACGGTGATATGGCCGTCGGACAGGAACCGCTCGCAGCGTTCCCGCCAGATCCGGTCGAGGTCGACCCGGTTCGGCCGCTGCGCCGGTTCGGGGAGCTCCTCGGCGGCCGACACCCGCGACAGCCGGTAGGTGCGGTCCGCGCCTGACCTCGTGGCCAGCAGGTAGGTCCGGTCGCGGACGGTGACCAGCCCGATCGGGTCCACCGTGCGCCACCGCGGCGTCTGATCGGCGGCCGTGTAGTGGATGCGCAGCTGGTGTCCGGCGAGCACCGCGCGCCTGATCTCGATCATCACGGCGCGGGGCACCTCCTCGGTGTCCGGTCGGCGTGAGAGCAGGTCGGTCTCCGGTTCGACGAGGAACCGCCGGGCCGCGTCGCTCGCGGTGGCGCGATGGCTCTCGGGCAGCGCGTCGACCACCTTGCGCATGGCCGAGGCGAGCGCCGAGCCGAGGCCGAACACCTGCTCACCGCGCCCGGACCCGGCGGTCAGCAGGGCGAGGGCCTCATCGTGGTTCAGCCCGGTCAGTTCGGTCCGGAAACCGGGCAGCAGGGCGAAGCCGCCGTGACGGCCGCGCTCGGCGTAGACCGGGACGCCCGCCGCGGACAGCGCCTCGATGTCGCGCAGCACGGTGCGAGTGGACACCTCCAGCTCGCCGGCCAGCGTCTCCGCGGTCAGCCGACCGCGCTGGCGCAACAGCAGCACCAGGGAGACGAGACGATCGGCGCGCATGCGAGAACTGTAACCGGAATACATGACGGAGGATGTCGTGATTTGCTGCGAGGCTCTTCGACACGACGTCAAGGACGGCGGCCGCCGAGCCGCCGGGCGTTCGCACCCGCAACGAAACGAATGGAGCCACGTGGCAATGGAACGAACGGCCGTCAACCCGGTGAACTGGTCGGTGGAGATGGGATTCAACCAAGGCGAGCTGGTCTCGGGGCACACCCGGACCCTGTACTGCTCCGGCCAGACCGCGATGGACGGCGAGGGCAAGCCCAGGCACGAGGGCGACATGGCGGCGCAGCTGGCGCTGAGCCTCGACAACGTGGAGGCCGTGCTCGGCGAGGCCGGCATGTCCCTCGCGAACCTCGTCCGGATCAACGTCTACACCACCGACGTCGATCTGCTGTTCCAGCACTACGGCGTGCTGGCCTCGCGGTTGGGCGCCGCCCAGGCGGCACCGAGCACCACGATGCTCGGCGTGACGCGGCTGGCGATCCCCGGCCAGATGGTCGAGCTCGAGGGGACCGCCGTCGCCTGACGCGAGCGCGGCACCTCCGCTGCCGGCCTGGACGACGCCCAGGCCGGCAGCGGAAGCGCCTTCATCCGCCTCGGCGGTCAGGACCGCTCAGGGCGCGGCGCGGTGATCACGGGTTCCCCTTCCGCGTCACGGTGAGCACGGCGGAGGTGTTGCCCGCCCGGTCGCTCGCGCGGGCCTCGACGACGTCGTGCGGGCCGATGCGGATCTCGCCCGTGTACGCGGTCCACTCGCCGCCGTTGACGCGGTACTCGATCGAGGCGACACCGGATCCCTCGTCGACGGCCTCGAAGGCCAGCAGTTTCCTGGACGGCGACTGCCAGGTGTGGGACAGCTCGGGAGCGGTGGCGTCCTCTTCGGACGCACCGGGGAGGAGGTATGCGTCCGTCCCCTGGACCTCGGTCCGGGTGGTGTCCTCGAGCAGCCACCTCGTGCCGTGTTCGGGCTCGGTCAGCGTCAACGACGTGCCCGACTCCGCCCGGCCGTCGAGGGCGAGCGCGCGTCCGTTCGCGGCGTTGACGAGCGTCCCGTCGTAGCGCTTCGTCTCCGTCTCGGGGGCGGGGACGAAGGTCCACTGCTGTCCGGGGTCGTCCGCGTCCGGCTCGATGCCGAGGTACGCGACCTCCGTGTCGGACACGGCCGAGAGGACGCCGCTGCCGTCCGAGGCGCTGATCGTGTACCGCCCGTCCTCGTGGGCCAGGCTCCAGACGCCGCCACCCCACTTGGCCCAGACGACCATGTCGCGTTCGGGGTGCTCGGCGTCGCCCGCGTACCGGTCGATCTGGTATTCGGTGCCGAGGCTGTCGGTGATGATCCGGAAGACGTCGCTGCCGTAGTCGACGTCCTCGGCGGCCTCCCGCTCGGGGAGCCGCGGTTCCTCGGTGTAGTCGCCGTGGTGCTCGTCCGGGCTGGTCTCGTCCCACGGGGCCGGCAGGGTCAGGTCCGCCGGGTAGACCTTCGCGAAGAACTCGTACGCCATCGGGTCGTACTCCTTCAGCTCCGCCCTGGTGTTGATGGGACTGCGCACGCCGTCGGACCAGTCCGGCTTCTCCGCCATGACGTCGAACCAGACCGTCGAGAGCGTGGCGAAGTACTCGTCGATGTTGGAGATCGCGTAGGTGTTCGGCCACAGGCCGGTGTTGTAGGCGTTCTCGTAGACGGCGTAGAGCTCGTCGGACAGCGACTTGTCGTCCTGGGTCTCGATGCCGACGAGGCGGACGGCGTGCCCGAACTCGTGGATCAGGATGTTCTCGTTCGGGTATGCGGTGTTGAGGAACTCGTCGGCGTTCCCGCGGGTGCGCAGGACGTTCCGCTCGGAGATCGAGGAGACGCAGTCGTTCCAGGTGCTGCCGCCGTAGCCTTCGACGTCGTACATCTCGGGGTCGTATCCGCCTCGGTGCTCGGGGACGAGGTAGGCGTTCTCGCGCGAGGCGTACACCGCGAGCGAGCAGCCGTAGTCGGCCATCGTCTCGGCGATGCCGTTGTCGCCCTTGGCGAGCTCGACGTCGACCTGCGCCGCGGCGAGGTCGAGCGTGGACGGTTCGACGCGCGGGCCCGCCTTCACCTCGATGCCGGTCTCGGTCGTGACCGACTGGGTGTAGTAGTCGAGCATCGGCACGTCGGTGTAGGTGGCGTCCTGGGCCGCTCGGCCGTCGGCGTCCTCGATGTTCGAGCCGGTGACGGTCAGCGTCAGGGGCAGGGCGGGGTCGATGGTGCCCGAGTAGGCGATGCTGGACAGGTGCAGGTCTTCGGGCAGGCGGGCCATGCTGTCGGCCTCGGTGGCCGCGATCTGCCGGTTGTCCTTGTCGAAGAAGATGGTGTCGGTGGGGCCGGTGGGCGGCTTCGCTTCGAGGGCGATGTCCGTGTCGCCGTTGGTCAGCGTGATGTTGTCCGGGCTGACGGCGGCCTCCTCGTCCACGTAGCGGTCCCAGTAGATCTCCAGGAACTCGCCTTCGTTGACAACGCGGACCTCGGTGACCCGCGGTCCGTCGAACGAGGGGTCGGTGGCGGCGATCCCGTGCTCGTCGACCGCGATCACGGTCGGGGCCTCGGGTCCGGCGAGGGCTGGAGCGGCGCTCATGAGCAGTGAGGCGAGCACCGCGGAGGCGACGGCCACGCCGCCTGTTCTTGCGTTGAGGGTCTTCACTTCGATCGCTCCGTCCACGATGGGGGTCGAACGGTTCCGCGCCGCGGTCGGACGCTCGGCGCCGCCGGGTCCGGGCCGGGTGTGCGGAGTGCCGCGGCATTGGCGCGCAAGGGGGTCCTGCGACGGTTCATAGGCGGTGGCCTTTCACCTGGGGGTCATATGTGATGCGTGATATTCCACTGTTCTGGGCGATGCGCCGTCGGATCGGAGGCGAACCGCGACTCTTGGAAGGGGGTTGTCGGGAGGTTCTCTGCGGAGCTCGCGTCCTTCACGAGCCTCGGTAATGTGTAACATATTACAAGGAGCGTGTAAACCCGTTCCGCATTCGACAGCTCCGGAAGCGGTGCGGGGCAAGGGGTCGGCTGCAAACCGATTGCGGCCCGCCGGCGCGGTGGACGGTTTCCGGCCGCGCCCCGAAGTCCGCGAGCTGCGCCGCGCGGACTGAGCGGCAAGGATCGGACGCTCGGGCCGCTAGCGCTGGAAGACGAGCAGCTCGTTCGTCTCGTATTGGGGGCCGTCGTCGAGTGTGGGCAGTGCCGCCTCGATCCTGGCGAAGCCCGCTTCGGCGGCCTCGGCGCTCAAGTGCTCGAAGACCGAGACGGCGCGCAGCTTCAGCCTCTCGAAGTCCTCGCTCAGGCTCGCCGAGCGCGGCCAGGTGACCTCGTCACGGGAGAGGAGCGTCCACCCCGCGCCGGTGAAGTCGCTCGTCACCGCTTCGCGGGACCGGAACTGCGCCAGGTCGGCCTCCCTCCATTCGGGTACGACGCGAAACCACCAGACGTCGGGCATCCTGTCGGCGAAGTTCGTCTGCACGAAGAGCCTGCCGCCCGGCTTGACGACCCGGTGCAGCTCCCGAGCGGCGCTCTCGCGATCGCTCACGTGGTGCCAGACGAAGAACAGCAGGGCGGCGTCGCATGAGGCGTCCGGCAAGGGGATGCGCTCGGCGGAGCCGGCCGCGTAGTCGACGGCGGGATGGACGGCGTGGGCGAGGGCTTGAGCGCGCATCTTGTCCGAGGGCTCGATCCCGTGGACGGGGCCGCCGAATGCGCTCGCCAACGCGGGGGCCATGCGCCCGGTGCCAGAGCCGAGGTCGAGCCAGGTCAGCGGCCGCCGCTCCGGCAGGTGGCGGGCGAAGGACTCCATCCAGCGTTGCAGCGCATCGGGTGACATCCGCCGGCCGGCGGTGTAGACGGTGTGCAGTCGTGCGTCGTAGTCGACCTTTTCCATGCCGCCTCCGAGGTTCGGTCCGACCGCTCCAGTGTATTGGCCTTCGCGGCAGCGTCGTCCACGCTCGGCGGCGCGCCTCCGAGATGGACGAGGCCGCGGCCTACCTCCGCGATCTGGGCGTGGACGCGACGATCGCCACCGCGACCGCCGAGCACCTGCGCGGACTGCAGCAGCCGTAGAAGGAACGTCGTTCGCCGACGCGCCCGGTCGACTCGCGGGCGGCGCGGGCCCCGCGGATAGTCTCTGGTCATGGTGAACGAGTCCGATCTGCCGCTGCCCGACGGCGGGCGGCTGCACGTCTACGACGCCGGCGGCGACGGCTTCCCCGTGGTGTGGCACCACGGCACCCCGAACCTCGGCGCGCCGCCCGAGCCGCTGTTCGAGGCCGCCGACCGGCTCGGGCTGCGCTGGGTCTCCTACGACCGCCCCGGTTACGGCGGCTCCACCTCGCAGCCTGGGCGCGACGTGGCCTCCGCGGCGGCCCACACGGCCCGCCTCGCCAACCACTTCGGCTTCGAGCGGTTCGCGGCCATGGGGTACTCCGGCGGCGGCTCGCACGTCCTCGCGGGCGCGGCGCTGCTCGGCGAGCGCGTCACCGCCACCGTCAACATCGCCGGGCTCGCTCCGCGGAACGCGAGCGGGCTGGACTGGTTCGCCGAGATGTTCGCCGGCGGCGTCGCGTCCCTGAAGGCCGCGCTCTCGGGGCGGGAGGCCAAAGAGGAGCACGCCTCGAGCGCCGAGTACGACCCGGCGATGTTCGGCGACAGGGACCACGCCGCGCTCGAGGGCAAGTGGTCGTGGCTGGGCGAGATCGCCGGATCCGGCCTGCTCTCGGGCCTGGACGGGCTGATCGACGACGATCTCGCCTACGTCGGCTCGTGGGGCTTCGACCCGGCCGACATCGCCTCGCCGCTGCTGCTGCTCCACGGCGAGCGCGACCTGGTCGTGCCCGTCTCGCACGGCCGCTGGCTGGCCGAGCGCTGCCCGACCGCCGAGCTGCGCCTGTCCCCCGAGGACGGCCACGTGTCGATCCTCGACCACGCCGAGGCCGCCATGGAGTGGCTGCGCGAGCGCTCGGACTGAGGCTCTGGCGGTCGCCGGGGAGCCGGACCGTCCGGTACCTTCGGCTTGCACACTCGGACCGGAAGGACTTCACGCATGCCGCGCATCCTGGTCACCGGGGCCTCGACCGGGCTCGGCCTGGCCGCCGCCCAGGCGCTGGCCGAGGAGGGGCATGAGGTCGTGGTGCACGCGCGCGGCCGCGACCGATTCCCCGACCGGTCCGTCCTCGAGCGCATGGGCGGGGCCGTCTACGGCGACCTGTCGCGAATGGACGAGACGCTCGCGATGGCCGGGCAGGCCGACCGCTTCGGACGCTTCGACGCGGTGATCCACAACGCCGGGGTCTACCGCGCCCCGGGCGCGCTCCAGGTCAACACCGTCGCGCCCTACCTCCTGACCGCCGCGATGGCCAAGCCTCGGCGGCTGATCTACCTCAGCAGCGGCTACCACCGTTCCGGATCCACCGAGCTGGGCTCGATCGACTTCGGCGACTCGCGCGCACGTCCGGGCGCGTACGAGGACAGCAAGCTCTACGTCACCACGCTCGCGTTCGCAGTGGCGCGCCGCTGGGCCGACACCGTCGCGCACGTGGTGGACCCCGGCTGGGTGCCCACGCGGATGGGCGGCCCGGGCGCCCCCGACGACCTCGAAGAGGGCCACCGGACCCAGGCGTGGCTCGCCTCCGCCCCCGACGGCGCGATCACGCCTCGCACCGGCGGCTACTGGCACCACCGGCGGATCGCCCGCTCGCATCCGGCCGCCTCCGATCCGGACTTCCAGCACGAGCTGATCGAGCGGCTCGAGGCGTACACGGGCGTCCCGCTCGGCTGAGCCCCTAAGTGTCGAGGGCGTCCAGGCGGTCCCGGGCGGCGGCCGGGGCGGCGGCGTGCTCGTCGATGTCCGCCCACGGGTCGGCCTTGCGCGCCAGGCGCCTGCGGATCGTCGCGGCGGTGTGGCGGTCGGGGGCCGAGCGGCCGAGCTCGCCCCAGTCCAGCGGGGTGGCCACCGCGGCGCCGGGCCGGGCGCGCAGCGAGTACGGGGCGATGAACGTCTGGCCGTAGGCGTTGCGGCCCGCGTCGAGGAAGATCCGGTCGCCGCGGCGCTGCTTGCGCTGCGCGGTGGTCAGGAGCTCGGGATCGCGCGCGGCGAGGCGGTCGGCGATGCCGTCGGCCAGCTCGCGGACGAACTCGAAGTCGGCCGAGCGGTCCAGCGGCGCGACCACGTGGTAGCCGCGCCCGCCGGTGGCCTGCGTGAACGGGACGAGCCCCACCTCGCTGTACAGGTCCCGCACCCGGCGGGCGACCTCGTGCAGCACGGCCGTCGGGACGCCGGGCGGCGGGTCGATGTCGATCACCAGCCGGTCGGGGCGTTCCAGCTCGTCGACCGTGGCCGGGCCGACGTGGAACTCGATGGTGGCCTGGTTGGCCAGGTACACCAGCGCGGCGGCGTCGTCGCACACCACGTGGCCGACCGTGCCGCCGCCGCGCTGGGGCACCTCGACGACGCGCAGCCAGTCGGGGAAGTAGTCCGAGGCGTCCTTCTGGAAGAAGCCGTCGGCGTCGATGCCGTCGGGGTAGCGGCGCATGGTCAGCGGGCGGCCGGCCAGGTGCGGGACCATCGCCTCGGCGACGGCCCGGTAGTGGTCGATCACGTCGCCCTTGCTGAAGTGGTCGTCGGGGTAGAACTCCTTGTCGAGCTTGGACACCTTGATGTCGTGGTCGGCGATGTGAACGGTCTGCGGCGCCATGTCGCTCGTCTCCTTCACCACGGCCTCGGCGGGCTCGCGTCCGGGGGGCGTACCCGGCAGGAGGCGGCGGAAAACCGAGCGGCGGGGCCCGGCCGCGAATGCGGCCGGGCCCCGTTCGGCGCGGTCGGAGCCGGGCTCAGACCTCCGTCCAGCGGCTCTGGTCCGCGGCGCTCGCCTCGACCGCCTCCAGGACGCGCTGGACGCGGAGCGCGTCGGCGAACGAGGGGGCGGGCTGTTCGCGGTTCGCGATCGCCTCGACGAGGTCGACGACCTGGTGGGTGAAGGCGTGCTCGTAGCCGAGCCCGTGCCCCACCGGCCACCAGTTGCCCGTGTACGGGTGCTCGGGTTCGGTGGCCTGGATGCGGCGGAAACCGGCGTCGGGCTCCTCGGCCGAGTCGTAGAACCACAGCGAGTTCATGTCCTCGAAGTCGAACGCGAGGGACGCCTTCGAGCCGTTGAGTTCGAGCCGCATCGCGTTCTTGCGTCCGAGCGCGAACCGGGTGGCCTCGAAGACGCCGACCGCGCCGCCCTCGAAGCGGGCGGTGAACATCGCGGCGTCGTCCACGGTCACCGGGCCGCGGGGCCCGTCGGCGCCGCCGTGGCCGCCCAGGCCCACGAAGTCCCCGCCGACGGGGCGCTCGGCGACGAAGGTCTCGAGCATCGCCGAGACGCCGGTGACGTGCTGCCCGGCGATCCACTGGGCGGCGTCGATGATGTGCGCGCCGATGTCGCCCAGCGAGCCCGAACCGGACTTCGACTTGTCGAGCCTCCAGGTCAGGGGCGCGTTCTCGTCGGTGAGCCAGTCCTGGAGGTACTGGGCGCGCACGTGGCGGATCCGCCCGAGCGCGCCGGATTCGACCAGGCGTTTCGCGAGCGAGAGCGCGGGCGTGCGGCGGTAGCTGAAACCGCACATCGCGACCGCTCCGGGCGCGGCGGCCTCGGCGGCGGCGGTCATCCGCTCGGCCTCGGCCACCGAGTTCGCCAGGGGCTTCTCGCACAGCACGTGCTTGCCGGCCTCGAGCGCGGCGATCGCGATCTCGGCGTGCAGGTCGCCGGGGACGCAGATGTCGATCAGGTCGATGTCGTCCCGCTCGATCAGGCGGCGCCAGTCGGTCTCGGCCGAATCCCAGCCGAGCTTCGCCGCCGCGGCGGCGACCCGTTCGGGGTCGCGCCCGGCGACCGCGGTCATGCGCGGTGCGAGCGGCAGATCGAAGAAGCGCGGCGCGGTCCGCCACGCGTGCGAGTGGGCCGCGCCCATGAAGGCGTAGCCGATCATGCCGACTCTGAGGGACTCGGTTTCGCTCATTGCGGCTCCTTCTGGCTCAGGGCATCGCGGACGGATGGCCAGGCTTTCATGACGGCGAGCGCGTCGGCGTCGCGCTCGGCGGCGAGCGCCGCCTCGTGGGAGCGGGCGAGGACGTCGTCGATCGCGACCCGCTTCCCTTGCGACGCGCTCTGTATCGCGGCCTCGACCATAGCGAGGCTCATGACGTTGGCGTGCACGCGCCCCATGGGTTCCCGGCCGGTGCGCAGGGCCGCGAGGAACTCGCGCAGCGATCCGGCGATCTCCCGGCCGGGGTCGTCGGCGCTCGGCCCCGGCTCGTCCGGCTCGGCGCGGGGTTCGCCCTCGCCGTCCCACAGCACGGTGCCGCGCTCGGCCGAGATCCGCCAGGAGCCGTTCCAGGAGGTCTCGAGGCCGGGGCTGCACCAGCTGCCGTTGAAGACGAAACGGGCGCCGCCCTCCATCGCGAAGACCGCGGTGGCGGCCGCGTCGCCGGCGTACCAGCTCCACGGCGGGTTGTACTCCTCGCAGGAGACCGAGACGGGGTCGGCGTCGAGCAGGAAGCGGGCCATGTCGAACTGGTGGATGGCCATGTCGAGCAGGAGCGGGCTCGCCATCTCGTCGCGGAAGCCGCCGAAGTGCGGGGCCTTGTAGAAGTCGACCGCGACGACGCCGACGGCGCCGAGCGTCTCGAGCCGCCGTTTGGCCCGGTGGAGCGAGTGGTGGTAGCGGCGGGACTGGCTGACCATGAACAGCCGCCCGGTGTGCTCGGCCGTCGCGGCGAGGGAGAGGCCCTCGGCGACGCTGGCGGCGACGGGCTTCTCCCCCAGCACCGGCAGGCCCGCCCGGAGCGCCGCCGCCGTGACCGGGTGGTGCGCCTCGGGGACGGTGGCGTTCACGATGGCGTCCGCGCCGGTGCGGCGGGCGAGTCCGACCGCGTCGGACCCCAGCGCGAGGCCGGGGACGCCGGTCTCGGCCGCGGCCGCTTCGGCGGCGGCGGACGAGAGGTCGGCGATGCCGACGAGCTCGGCGTCCCCGCTGTCCCGGATGGTGCGGGCCCAGGCCCGGCCCATGCCGCCGGCGCCGACCACGACGAGGCGCACGGGCCCTTCGGTCTCGATGGTGCGGAAGCTCATCGCTCGAACGCTCCCCGGTAGCCGTGGCCGTTGAAGAAGTCGTCGGTCTCGTAGCGCAGCAGCGTGGGCGTCTCGCGTTCCCGGTCGGGCCGGGCCCATTCGATGCCGTTGGCGATCACGTGGTTCACATCCGGGTGGTGGTAGACGGGGTAGTCCTGGTCGCCGGGGCTGAAGTAGAAGATCCGGCCGAAGCCGCGGCGGTAGGTCATGCCGCTGCGGAAGACCTCGCCGCCGCTGAAGCCGCTGATGAAGACGAGCTCGTCCGGGGTGGGCACGTCGAAGTACTCGCCGTACATCTCCTGCTCAGGGATGACGATCGGGTTCGGGATGCCGCGGGCGATGGGGTGCTGCGGGTTCACCGTCCACACCAGTTCGCGGTCGTGCTCTGAGCGCCAGCGCAGCGTGCAGGTGGTGCCCATGAGCTTGACGAAGATCTTGGACCAGTGCCCGGAGTGGAGCACGACCAGTCCCATGCCGGCGAGGACGTGCCGGTGGACGCGCTCGACGACCTCGTCGTCGACCTCGTGGTGGGCCGCGTGGCCCCACCAGACGAGCACGTCGGTCTCGGCCAGGACCTCGGCGGTCAGTCCGTGCTCGGGCTCGTCGAGGGTGTGGGTGGTGATGCTCGCCTTGTCGCCGAGCCACTCGCCCGCGCCTTTCGCGATGGCGCCGTGCATGCCGTCCGGGTAGCGTTCGGCCACGGACGGCTCGAGCTGCTCGTGCCGGTTCTCGCCCCACACGACGACGCGGATCGCTTGCTTGTCCATTTCCTGTTTCTCCTTCTGTTATGGGGTGTTCGGGGTTTGTGAGCTTAAAATCCGCGCGGCGGCGCCGGTCATGAGCCGGGGTCGGTGCTGGAGCGCGCGACGAGCGCGGGCGGCAGCAGCAGGTGCTCGGGGGTCTCGGGCCGGTCGACGATGAGGCGGACCAGTTCGGCGGCGATCGCCGCCGAGGCCTGCCGGATCGAGGTGATGCCCACCGTGCCGAACGAGGTCAGCGGCGTGTCGTCGTAGCCGGTGACGGCCACGTCCCTGCCCGGTGCGAGGCCCCGGCTCTGGAGCGCGATGACGGCGCCCGCCGCGAGGGGGTCGGACATGCAGAGGATCGCGGTCGGCGGCGAGGACGAGCCGAGCAGGTCCGTGGCGGCTCGGAAGCCGGAGGCCACGTCGGTGGCGCAGGCGATGATCCGGCCCGAGGCGAGCGATCGGGTGAGCCCCAGGCGCCGGCAGGCCGCGCGGTAGCCGGTCTCGCGCTGGGCCATGGTGACGCTGGCGGGGTCGGCGCCCACGAAGGCCAGCTCCCGGTGCCCGCGTTCGGCGACGTGGTCGACGGCGGTCTCGATGCCGAGCGCGGCGTCGCCCTCGACCCAGCTCCACGGGCTCGCGAAGGCCTCGTCGGTGCGGCCGTAGGCCGCGAACGGGATGTCGCGCCGGTGCAGTTCGACGGGCCGCGGATCAGCTGATTCGACATTGGAGATGATGAATCCGGCCGCGGACTGGCCGAAGTACAGGTCCTCGCAGGCCGCCATGAGGGCCTCGGTGTCCCGCTCGGTGATGAGGGTGAGGTTGCGGTCCGCGGCCTGGCAGCCCGCGGCGAGATCGTGGAGGAAGGTGTCCATGTACTGGTTGCCGACGGGGTCCTGCTCGGGGAGCACGTAGCCGATCTGCCTCGGTTGCGCGAGCCTGAGGCTGCGGGCGACCAGGTTGTTGCGGTAGCGCAGTTCGCGCATCGCGGCGTGGACCTTCCCGCGGGTGGCCTCGGAGACGACCTCCGGCCGGTTGATGACGTTCGAGACCGTCATCGCCGAGACGCCGGCGAGCTCGGCGACGTCCGCCATGCTCGCCTTCCGCCGCGCGGGGGACGACCGGTCGCTCATCCGCCGTCCTCCGTTCCGTGTGGTTCGGCGCGGTCCCGACGTTCGGGGCACGGCGCCGCGTCCGGTGGGGCGCCGTCGGCGATTTTAAGCATAAAACCTTCGGGCGGTCAACCGCGCCGAGCCGCTGCGCGCGGCTCGGCGCGTCGGTGCCCGAGCGGTCTCGGCGGACCGAGGCGGGGCGGGCGCTCGGGCCGGTGCTCCTCCGGCCCGAGCGCCCGCTCGCTATTCGATGATGATCTCGAAGGTGTCGGTCGTGTTCTCGATGTCCTGGTGGTTGCCGCTCATCTGGAGATTGTGGAAGGTCACCGAGCCGACCGCCGGGCCCTGGCCCGGCTCGGGCATCTCGTTAACCCAGATGCCGAATCCGGACTTGTGCTCGAACTCGTCGCCGCTGAGCCGCGCCCCGGTGATCGTGACGTCGGTGAACACCGTGTCGGTGACCGGGTACTCCGGCTGGCCGCCGGTGTACTTGGTCTGGAACATGATCCCCGAGTACGTCGGGTCCACGATGTCCACGTCGCTGACGCGGATGCCCTGGAACTCCTTGTCGGCCGAGAAGATCCACATCCCCGGGAAGGTCTGCTCACCCCAGAAGTGGCCGCCGGCGCGCACGATCGAGAGGTTCTCGAAGCTCGTCGGCGGGCTGGCCCCGAAGCCGTCCATCGGGATGCCGAAGTCCAGCGAGCTGATGGTGACGCCCGAGTAGACCAGGGTGTCCGCGATGTGGATGTTCCTGAACGTGTTCCCGAAGCCGCCGTAGACGGCCAGGCCGGCGGCCCGCCAGGTCAGGAGCGAGGTCAGGTTCTCGTACACGTTGCCGGTCTGGTCGCCGCCGCCCGCGTCCGTGGCGGCGAACAGCGCGAAGCTGTCGTCCCCCGAGGCCCTGGACTCGACGTTCCGCACCAGGTTGTCCGTGCTGCCGTTAGTCATGTTCAGCACGTCGGCGAACAGGTTGCGGGCCCGCGAGTTCTGGATCACCGAGTCGCTGATGTTCGCGCCCCAGAACATGCAGACCTGGTGCTCGACCCACATGCCGTCGATGGTCATGTCCGAGACGTTCTGCCAGTCGAAGACCTTCCCCGGTCCGTCGATGCGCGTGTCGTAGTTGCCGAAGTAGGCGAAGCCGGAGAAGGTGGACCCGTTCGCCGTGGAGTCCGCCCGGATGCCGACGTCGGTGTTGCGCTGGTCCTGGGGCGCGTAGAACCTGGTGTACCAGGGCCCGGCGCCGATCATCTCGATCGCCTTCCCGTGGACCTGGAACTTCTGCGCGGTCTGGTAGTCCCCCGGCGGCAGGTACACGCCGAGCAGCTCGCCCGAGGTGTCCATCCGGTACCGGTCCAGGGCGTTCTGCACGTCCTGGTGGGTGAAGCCGTCCGGTTCGACGTACCGGGCGGGGTCGGGGTTCTCCATCGGCGCGACCTGCTCCAGGCTGATGAAGTCGATCGCGTAGAAGGCCGCGCCGTTCTCCGCGTCCTTCTGGAGCCGGATGGTGCTGCCGGCGGGGATCGTCTCGTCGAGCAGCACGTTGGCCTCGTCGTAGATGTGGCGCGGCGCGCCGGAGCCCGGCGAGTTGTTCGGGCTGGCCTCCGCGCCGTAGAGCCAGGCGTACGTGGAGCTCAGGTCGATCGGCTGGAGCAGTTCGCCGTCGACGTAGACGTTCAGGGTCGCGTCGATGCCCCCGCCGCCGGGCGCGTCGGGGATGGAGAACCTGGTGACCAGCGTGTTGGTGTCGGTCGTGGTGGTGAACTCGACGTACTCGCCGGTGGCGTCGAGCACCGCGGCCTGCCGTCCGGAGGCCTCGCCGGCGAGGTCGCCGACGGTCCGGTTGGGTCCGACCACCTCGGCGCCGCCGCCGACCTCGGCGTTCTCGGCCTCGTCGAGCGTGTAGGGCATGTCGGCGCCCCTGCCGATGAAGAGCGAGTGGGTGCTGACGTTGTCGCCTTGCTGCACCGGGTGCTCGTTGGCGTCGGGCTCGATCTCGACGGTGACGGTGTATCCGCCGTCGGCCGCCGTCCAGGTGCCGAGCTCGATCGGGCCGCTCGCCTCGCCCGGCGCGAGGACGCCGCCGTGCGAACCGGAGAGCGTCGCCACCGCCTCGCCGGTGTCGTCGTTCGTCACGGTCAGCGTGATGCCGTGGGGCCCTTCGCCCGAGTCGATGCTGCCCTGGTTCTCGAGCGAGACCGAGAAGGCGACGATGTCACCGGCGGAAGGGTTGCTCGGCGACCACGTCACCGCCGAGGCGGCCAGGTCCGAGGTCGGGATGGCCTCCACGACCAGCGGTTCGGGGTGAGTGAGGGCGTTGTTGCCCTCGTCCCGCTCGAGGACCGCGTCGTCCGGGTCGACTCCCGCGCTGAGCTCGTACTCGCCGACCGGACGCGGTTCGACGGCGGTGGAGACGGTCGTGCTCGCTCCCGCCTCCAACTCGCCCACGGGAGCGGTGCCGACCAGCGTGCCGTCGAGGAAGAGGGCGACGTCGGTCGCCGGGGACGCGAGGTCGCCCGCGTTCTCCACTGTGGCCGACAGCGTCAACTCGTCGGTCTGGACCGGTGATTCGGGGCTCCACGACAGCCCGGTGACGAGCAGGTCGGGATTGGGGGCCGGGGTGCCGTACACCTCGAGCTCGGCCACCTGGCCGCCCGGGGCGCCGGTGTTGGCGTCGAACCGCAGCTGGACGTCGGCGGCGGTCCCCGAGACCGGGATGGTCACCGTGTTGCCGGTGGCCGGGTCGAAGGCGTAGTCGGCCGATTCCTCGATCGTCTCGAACTCGCCTCCGCTCTGGTCCCGGCCGAGCACCGACAGGGTCTGCGTGCGCGGTCCCCAGATCGGGTCGGGGTTCAGCTTCACGACGATCTGCTCGAGCTCGGTGTTCGCGCCGAGCTCGACCGTCAGCGTGCTCGGGTACTGCCCGGGCGCGCTTTCCCAGTACGTCGAGACGTCGCCGTCGTTGGCGTTCTCCGCGGTGTAGTCGTACACGTGGGACGAGGCGCTGATCGGCTTGCCCGAGGCCAGGTCGGGGCCTTGGGCCGCCGCCGGCGCGAGGGGCATGAGCGCCGCGGCGACGGTGATCGCCGCGGCCGAGGCCACGACGGCGGTCCGCAGCGGGCGGCGCCGGGCGCTCGGGGAGAGTGCGCGGGCGGCCGCGCCCGCGCGGACGGGAGGCTTCCGCATCGGAATCACCTCCCGCCGCCGTCGGCGAGGCCGCGCGGCGAGGTCTGGCGCTGCCCGGTCCGCCGCCGGGCGTCGTCGGTCGGGTTCGGGAGTCGGGAATGCATGCTCGCTCCGTTCGATCGGTGGGTGCCGGTCCCTGCTGTGCATCTGGCTTGAGTCCTGCTCAATTTAGGTTTAGCGCTAAACCTTAAATATAGTTTAGTCTTCGCATATGACGCTTGTCAATATCTCGATCCACGAATCCCCTGGAAGGCGGGCGAAGCGCGGCCGGGCGCCGCCGGTTAATCGCTTGCGGCGGCCTCAGGCATCCAATATGGTCGGCCCATGTTGCCTGCCGTGCATGACGAAGCGGGATGGGAGGCCGTCGTCGAGAACGACGCGGTCGTACGCCCGGCCGCCGCCGAGATCCTGGGGCGCCTGGGCCTGGCCGACCAGCCGCTGGACCGCTACGCCACCGGCAGCATGCCGGTCTACGCGGTCGGCGCCTCCCGGGTGCTCAAGCTCTACCCGACCGTCTGCGCCGACAGCGCCGCCACCGAGGCCCGCGCGCTCGAGCACCTCCACGGCAAGCTGCCCGTGCCGACCCCCGAACCGCTGGCCGAGGGCGAGTACGAGAACGGCTGGCGCTACGTGTTGATGTCACAGTTGGCGGGCGAGGAGCTGGCCCCCGCCTGGGAGCGGATCCCCGAGGCGGCCCGCGAGCGGCTGGCCGATGCGATCGGCGAGATGCTCGCCGCCATGCACGCCTTGGACACCACCGGCCTGGGCGAGTCGATCGGCCCGAAGGACTGGCGGGCCTTCGTCGCCGAGCAGAGCGCCACGGCCGTCGAGCGGCAGCGGGCCCACCGCCTGCCCGAGCCCTGGCTGGAGCAGATCCCCGACTTCCTGGCCTCGGTGCCGCTCGTCCACGGCGACGAGCGCTCGCTCCTGCACACCGAGGTCATGCGCGAGCACCTGCTCGTCGACCCCGAGACCTGGGCCCTGACCGGCCTGTTCGACTTCGAGCCGGCCATGGTCGGCGACCGGGCCTACGAGTTCGCCGCCGTCGGCGTCTTCACCGCCCGCGGCGACACCCGCCTCCTCGAACGGATCATGGCCGCCTACGGCGAGGCGCTCGCCCCGGAGGAACTGCTCGCCCAGCTGCTCCTCCACGTCGAGTCCAACCTGCCGTGGTACCTCGGGATCCTCCCGGCCCCCGCCGAGGAGACGCTGGAGGCGATGGCGGCCACCTGGTTCGGCCGCTGACCTCGGCTCCCGACGGCACTCTCACCGCCCGCGCCTCGCCCGAAAGGGATTGAGCGCGCGGGCTTTCGGCGTGCGCATGTGCTCCGCTTGCGAGCCGATCCCTTGGCGGGTACGGTTTTGACCATGTGGTCAATTTTTAGCACGAGTGGTCAGGACGATGGGGAGGCGACGGTCACCGGCGCGGCGCGGTGGACGCAGATCCTGCGCCACACGGTGGACGTCGTCGCCGATCGCGGCTACGCGGGCGCCTCCCTCAACCGCATCGCCGATCACGTGGGGATCAGCAAGGGCCTGATCTCGTACCACTTCGCCGGGAAGGACGAGCTGCTCGAAGCGCTCGTGCGCGACGTGTTCACCCGAGGGGCCGAGTTCGTGATGCGGCGGTGGGGGGCGCACGTCCCGCCGGACGTCCCGGCGAGCGAGGCGCTGCGGGTCTACCTGGAGGGGAATCTGGGCTTCATCGCGGCCAACCCGCGCGACGTCGGCGCCGTCGTGGAGATCGTCAGGAACCACCGCGACGCCGAAGGCCGCCTGGTGTTCGGCACCGCGTGGGACGAGGAGCTGCACAAGGAGCTGGCGCGGATCTTCATCGCCGGCCAGGAGGCCGGCGAGTTCCGGCGCTTCGACCCGCGGGTCATGGCGATCGCCGTCCGCCGGGTCATCGACGGCTTCACCTTCCAGATCACGGCCCACCCCGACATGGACGCCGACGCCTTCACCGCCGAGGTCGTCACCCTCTTCGACCACGCCACCAGGGCCACTCCCATGGAGACCACCACCGACGCCTAGGAGCGAGCATGGCCGACACCCTGACCCGAACCGGCCCGCAGGCCGGGACGCGATTGCACTACCTCGACAACCTGCGGGTGTACCTGACCTTCCTCGTGGTCGCGCATCACGTGGCGATCGCCTACGGCAACCTGCCGGTCTGGCCGTACTGGGACGCGCCGGAGCACTCGGCCGAGGGCCTGCCGCTGGACCTCTTCGCGCTGCTCAACCAGTCGTACATGATGGGGTTCTTCTTCCTGGTCTCCGGCTACTTCACACCCGGCTCGCTCGACAGGAGGGACTCGAAGTCCTACGCGATGGAGCGGCTGCGGCGGCTCGGAATCCCGTTCCTGATCTTCCTGGTGCTGCTGCGCCCGCTGTACAAGCTGCCGAACTACCTGGAGATGCCCGCCCCTGAGCGGCCCTCGTTCCTGGAGTACTACTTCACCGAGAGGGACATCGGTCCGATGTGGTTCGTCGAGGTGCTGCTGGTCTTCTCGCTGCTGTACGCGTGGTTCCGTTCGCGCAGGCCCGAGGCGCCGCGCGAGGCGGCGGAGCCGCAGCGGCTGCGGGCCCGGCACGTGCTGGCCTTCACGCTGGCGCTGGGCGTCGCGTCCTGGCTGTGGCGGATCGCGGTGCCGACCGGGCTCTACGTGCCGATCCTGGGCCTGCCGAGCGCGTCCTACATGCCGCAGTACGCGGCGATGTTCGCCGTGGGGATCGTGGCGTACCGGCGCGGCTGGTTCCATGAGCTGCCGAAGCGCGCGGGCCTGCTCGGGGCCGCCCTCATCGCCGGTTCGATCGCGCCGATGGCCTTGGGCGGGTACGCGGCGCTGGATCTGGAGAACCCGCCGCCCGGCGTCGACCCGAGCCATCTGGCCTTCGGCCTGTGGGACGCGATGTTCGCCGTCGGCTCCATGCTGGTCCTGCTGCGCCTGTTCCAGCGGTTCGCGGCCGGGGCGGGACCGCTCGCCCGCTTCCTGTCGCAGAACGCCTATGCCGTGTACCTGGTCCACGCGCCGATCATCGTGGGGGTCGTGGCGGCGCTGTCCCCGATCGAGGCGACCCCGGTGCTGAAGTTCCTGCTCGGCCTGGTCGTCTCGGCCCCGCTCAGCTGGGTCGTCTCCGCGGCCCTGCGGAAGGCGCCGGCCGTGCGCCGCGTCCTCTGAGTCCGGAAAGGACGGCGGGGGCCCGGCCGCTCGGCCGGGCCCCCGCCGTCCGCCGGTCAGCAGCCCACGAAGTGCTCGTCCCCCGACCAGCCGACGTTCGCCCACTCCTCGGGCTCGGGCGGCGTGAAGTCGGGGTACAGCTCGGCGAACTCGCCGAGCAGCCACTGCGTGAAGCGCGCCGCCCCCTGGGGGCAGGTGTGGATCCCGTCGTCGCTGCGGTCGGGCTCGCCGTCCCTGGTCTGCTCGTACTCCTCGCCCCACACCTCGGCGGCGTCGAGCAGGACCGCTTCGCCGCCGGAGTCCTCGGCGACCGCCCCGGCGACCTCGGGCGCGCGCTCGAGCTCGTCCATGTGCGGCTCGTAGAACTCGTCGGGCACGATCGGCGGCGCCGTGACGAACACCAGCGTCGCGCCGGCCGCCGCGACCGTGTCCGCCAGGCGCTCGTAGGCGGCCCGCTGCTCGTCCTCGGTGCCCCAGTCGTAGGTGGTGATCTGGTAGACGACGGTGCTGGGCTTCGCGGAGGCGATCTGGTCCGGCAGGGTCTCCCACAGCTCCTCGGAGGTCGGGCCGACGACGTTGCCGCCGCCTTCGGAGGCCATCGAGGAGAACTCCACGCCGCCCGCGTCGAGGGCGAAGCCCAGCGGCAGCGCCTGGCCGATGGCGATCGAGTCCCCCAGCATGAGCACCCTGGACAGCCCGGGACCGGAATCGGACAGGGCCGTCGTGCCCTCCGAGGGCCGCTCGACCTCCCCGCGGTCGGAGCAGGCGGCGGTCGCGGCGAGCAGGAGGGCGCACAGGCCGACGATGATGGTTCGTGATCTGGTCATGCGCCCCACGCTGCCGCGCGCGTGTCCCGGTGGCGCCGCCGCGATGTCGCGATCGTGTCGCAGACCGGCGCCGACCCGGTCGGACCGGCCCGGGGCCCGGCATACTGGCCCGGTGGCCGCTATCCTCCTCATCGAAGACGACCCCCTGGTGCGACGCGGGCTCGAACTCGCCCTCGGGCGCCACGGGCACACCGTCCGGACGGCCGCGACCGGCGAGGACGGCCTGGAGGCGTTCCGCGCCTCGCCGCCGCAGCTGGTGGTGCTCGACCTGATGCTGCCGGGCGTCGACGGCTTCGCCGTCTGCCGCCGCATCCGCTCGGCGAGCGAAGTGCCGATCATCATGCTGACCGCCCGCGGCGACGATTTCGACGTCGTCGGCGGCCTGGAGGCCGGCGCGGACGACTACGTCGTCAAACCGGTGCAGCCCACCGTGCTCGACGCCCGTGTCCGCGCCGTCCTGCGCCGCGGCGGCGCCGACCCCGACGGCGTCCGGGAGCACGGGGGCCTGTGCGTCGACACCGCCGCGCTGAGCGTGAGCCTGCACGGCGAGGCGGTCGCGCTCACGCCGACCGAGCTGCGGCTGCTGCTGACGCTCTCGGGCTCCCCCGGCCGCGTCTTCAGCCGCCAGCAGCTGCTCGAAGCGGTGTGGGAGCACGACTACCTCGGCGACTCGCGGTTGGTCGACAACTGCGTCCAGCGGCTGCGCGCCAAGATCGAGGCCGACCCCGCCAGTCCGGCGTACGTCCAGACCGTGCGCGGCTTCGGCTACCGCTTCGGGCCGGTATGAGGAGGCGGCTTCCGCTGCGCGGGCTGCGCGCCCGCCTGATCGTCGCCTTCGCGCTGGTCACCATGCTCGGCGCGGGGGCGGCCTCCTGGGCGAGCGCCGAGTCCGCGAGCGAGGCGCTGGTGGAGTCGGACCAGCGCCGGCTCACCGAGGCCTTCGCCGAGCGGATCGCCGCGGTCGCCCCGACCCTGAGCTACCCGCCCGATCAGGCGACGCTCGACCGCCTCCGCGCGGCCGTCGGCGCGGACGCCTCGGTGGTCTTCGAGGACCTGCGCTCCGCCGACGGCGAGGACACCGGCCTGGTCACCGACGAGCTCCGCCGCGCCGTGCGCGAACGGGAGCGGCTCGTGGCACAGCGGATCACCGCCGACGGCCGCCCTCTGCTGCTCATCGGCGCTCCCGTGATGATCACCGAGCCCGACGGGACGAGACGCCCTTCGGGCATCGAGGTCTACGCCGTGCGCGACCTCGGCGAGGTCGAGGCGCAGATCGACGACCTCGCCGCGTCCGCGATCGGCACCGCGGCGCTGGCGCTGCCGCTCGCGGCGGTGGTGGCGCTCCTGGCCGCGGGCAGCGTCCTGCGGCCGGTCCGAAAGCTGCGCGACACCGCCCGCCGCCTGGCGGACGGCGACCTCGACGCCCGCTCGGCGCCGCTGGGCGCCGACGAGCTGGCGCAGCTCACCGTCACCGTCAACGAGATGGCCGAGTCCCTGCAGGGCTCGATGTCGGCGATGCGGCGGATGCAGGCCGACGCCAAGCGCTTCGCCGCCGACGTCTCCCACGAGCTGCGCACACCGCTGACCACGCTGACGGCGGTCGCCGAGGTCCTCGAGGACGCGGCCGAGCGGATGGAGGACGACGCCGCCGAGTCCGCCCGCCTGGCGGTCACCGAGATCCACCGGCTGGTGCGGCTCGTCGAGGACCTGATGGAGGTCTCCCGCTTCGACTCGGGCACGGTCCGGCCGCGGCTGGAGGACGTCGACGCCGTCGAGGCCGTCCGGGACGCCCTGCGCGCCAGGGGCTGGCTGGGCCGCGTCGAGCTGAGCGGTCCGGCCGGGATCGCGCTGCGGGCGGACCGGCGCCGGCTCGACGTCGTCGTCGCGAACCTGGTCGGCAACGCGCTGCGGCACGGCGGCCCGCCCGTGCGCGTGCGGCTCGCCGCGTCCGACTCGCAGGTGCGGATCGAGGTGGCCGACCGCGGCCCCGGGCTGCCCGATCACGTGCTGCCGCATGTGTTCGAGCGCTTCTACAAGGCCGACGACGCGCGCGCCCGGACCCCCGGCAGCGGGCTCGGACTGGCGATCGCCTTGGAGAACGCCCGCCTCCACGGCGGCGACATCACCGCGGAGAACACCGAGGGCGGCGGCGCCCGCTTCATGCTGCGGCTCCCGAGGAACCCGGAGGAATCGTGAGACGGATCTGGATCGCGGCCGCGGCACTGCTGCTGGGGGGCTGCGGCATCGCGGAGTCGGGGGTGAGCGACGAGGGGCCGGCCCCGACCGGCGTCGCCCCCGGCACCACCCTGTACTTCGTGGACGGCGACGGCGAGCTGCGGGCGACGCTGCGGGACACCGGCCGCCTCGGCACCATCGGCGAGGCTATGGCGCTGCTGCTGTGGGGGCCGGGCGACTCGGGCCTGGACACCGGGATCGCGGTGGTCTCGTCCTCGAAGGTCGAGGTGACCGTCGGCGAGCAGGAGATCGAGCTGCGGGTGCCGCTGTCGGCCGAGGAGGTGTCGCCGCTGGGCGTCGACCAGATCGTCTGCACGGCGCTGGCCGCCCACGTCCAGAGCGGCGGCTCGCCCGAGGCGACGGTGCGCATCCATTTCACATTGGGCGAGCCGGGCTCTGACGCACCGCGGACCTGCCCGCTCATCGGGTGAGCGCTACCGGGTATCCCGGGGAGTGCTCCGGCCTTCAGGACGGAGGTGAATCCGGGTCGATTGCCTGCTCGACGTCCCGCGTCAGCGGGACTTGTCGTACCCGGACGATAGGATCTGGTGGTGCTTCTCCGATACCGGTTTCGACTCTACCCGACAGGTCCGCAGCGCGCGGCCCTTGCCCGGAACTTCGGGTGCGCGCGGGTCGTGTTCAATGACGCGGTCGCGGCCCGGAGACGAGCGCACGCGGAGGGGATGCCGTACCCGGCGACGGCCGTGTTGTCGAAGTCGTTGATCACCGAGGCGAAGCAAGCCCCCGAGCGGGCCTGGCTCGGCGAGGTCAGCACGGTGGTGTTGCAGCAGGCACTAGCTGACTGCGACCGGGCCTGGAAGAACTTCTTCGACTCGGTTGGGGGCAAGCGGGCCGGGGTACGGATGGGGCCGCCAAGGTTCAAGAAGCGCACTGCGGTGCAGGCGATCCGGTTCACACGCAACGCCAGGTTCCGCGTCCTGGAAAGCGGCAGGCTCAGACTGCCGAAGATCGGCGATGTGAAGGTCGCGTGGTCGAGGGAATTGCCGTCCGAGCCGACCTCGGTCACGGTCGCCAAGACCGCGACCGGGAAGTACTACGCGAGTTTCGTGGTCAGTCTCGACGGGGACGAGACCTTGGGGCCGGTTGAGGCCGAGTGTGGGATCGATCTGGGGCTCAACGACTTCGCGGTCCTGTCGAACGGCCGCGTGATCGAGAACCCCAGGTTTTTCCGCAAGCTGGAACGCAAGCTCAAGAAGGCGCAGCGGGTGCTCGCGCGCAAGACGAAAGGCTCGGCGAACCGGGCGAAAGCCCGCGCGAAGGTGGCGCGGGTCCATGAGAAGGCCAAGCATCAACGGGACGACTGGGTCAACCAGCAGGTCGCGAAGATAGTTGCCGAGAGCCAAGGCATCTACATCGAGGACCTTTCGGTCAAAGGACTCGCCCGGGGCCGGGGAGCGAAGTCGATCCACGACGCCGCGTTGGGCATGTTTTCGGCCCGGCTCGAATCGAAGGCGGCCCGTGCCGGACGGTCGTTTGTGAAGGTCGATCGGTTCTTCCCCTCGACGCGGCTGTGCTCAACGTGTGGTGTCCTTGCAGGCCCGAAAGGTTTGGATGGTTTGCGG
This sequence comes from Glycomyces tenuis DSM 44171, assembly GCF_000427885.1. Lineage (GTDB taxonomy): Bacteria > Actinomycetota > Actinomycetes > Mycobacteriales > Micromonosporaceae > Glycomyces > Glycomyces tenuis. The sequence goes on along the minus strand of NZ_ATYW01000004.1, from coordinate 293,773 downwards.
GTCCGCGAGTGGAGATGTGAATGCGGTGCGGTCCATGACCGTGATCGTAATGCCGCAGTGAATATTCTGCGAGAAGGCAGGAGGGTGGCCGCCGGGCAGGCGGACACCGTAAACGCCTCTGGAGGGCAGGTAAGACCGGGGATGCCCGGCACCGCCCGAAACACCCGCGTCGCGGGACAGAATGAGGAACCCACCCGTACCCGGCTCGTCTCCACGAGCCGCTAGCCGGGAATCGCCGTCCCTTCAGGGCGGCGAGGATGTCAAAGCACCGTCACGTCGACGACCGGCGGGGCCGGCTCCGGCAGGAGCATCCACAGCAGAGCGAGCACGGCCATGGCGGCGGCGAAGGCGAGCGCGCCGCGCCGGTCCCGGGCCCAGCCCGCGCGGAAGCGGATCGGGTCCTCCACCAGGTACTTCGACAGCGCGGCCAGGGCGATGGACACCGCGCAGACCGTCGCGGTCCACGACCAGCCGTCCAGGCCCGTCGCCTCCGGCGAGAGCAGCACGATGACCGGCCAGTGCCACAGGTACAGGCTGTACGAGACCAGGCCCAGCCACCGCAGGGGGCGCTGGGAGAGGAGCTTCGACACGGCCATCTCCGGTCCGGCCGCCACCAGCGCGATGAGCACGGCCGCCAGCAGCGAGTGCGCGAACAGGCCGCCGGTGAACAGCCACGGCGTTCCGGTGCCGTCCGCCAGCAGCCACATCGCGACCAGGCCGGAGGCCGCCAGCGCCGCCGCCGCGCCCGCGCGGCGGCCGAGCGTCCGCCCCAGGAGCTCGCGCACGGGCGGCGCGGCGACGAACGCGCCCGAAAGCAGCGAGAAGGCCCTGGTGTCGGTGCCCATGTAGACGCGGCTCGGATCGGCGGCCAGAGCGGCCATGAGCACCAGGGAGGCGAGCGAGATCAGGGCCGCGGCGACGGCGACGGCGCGGCCCGGTCGCCGTCCGAAGCGGACGAGCGAGGCCACCAGCAGCGGCCACGCCAGGTAGAACTGCTCCTCGACCGCGATGCTCCACAGGTGCTCGAAGACGCGCTCGGCTCCGAAGCGGTCCCAGTAGTCCGCCGACTCGGCGAGCAGGTGCCAGTTGAGGAGGTTCACCTGCGCCCACGGCAGATCCGCGAGCGTCGTCCGCACCACGTCCGGCGGCCCCAGCGCCCAGGCCGCCACCGTGACGACGGCGAGCATGGCCGCCAGTGCGGGCAGCAGTCGGCGCACCCGCCTGCCCCAGAAGGCGGGCAGGGACACCCGGCCGGTCAGGGCGGACTCGCGCAGCAACAGATCGGTGATCAGGTAGCCGGACAGGACGAAGAACAGGTCCACGCCGAGGAAGCCGCCGGGCAGGAGATCGGTGTGGAACAGGAGCACGCCGACGATCGCGGCGCCGCGGAGGCCGTCGAGCCCGGGCACGTGCCGGGGCCGCGCGGGTGAACGGAGGGACGGGGTGGGGCTCGCTTGGCTCATGCGCCCGACTCTGTCCCGGCGATGTCCGGAGCCGGTCCTCACCGTGTCGCAGCAATGTCGCAGCCGGGCGGGCCCCCTCGGCGCCGAAGCGGTTCGGGTTCAGCGCTCGGGCGTCCCCGCGACGAGGCGGGCCAGTTCCACTCTGGATCGCACGCCGAGCGAGGTGAAGATGTTGCGCAGATGGTGGTCCACGGTGCGGACGCTCACCGAGAGGGCCTGCGCCACCTCGCGGTTGGTGGCTCCCGTCGCCACGTGCCGGGCGATCCGCAGCTGGTGCGGTGTGAGCGAGGACAGGACCCCGAGGGCGATCGCCTCGTCGGGGGCGGGCGACGGCTCCCCGGTGGCCCGGAGCGCCGAGCGGGCCTGGTCCGCCCAGGCGCTCGCCCCGCAGCGCTCGAAGCCGTGCAGGGCCTCGCGCAGGACGAGGCGGGCGTCCCGCGGTCGGCGGTGCCGCCGCAGCCAGTTGCCGTACAGCAGCCGCGTGCGCGCCCGCTCGTAGTCGCCGAGGTCCGCCTCGTGCAGTTCGAGGGCGTGCCGGTACAGGGCGTCGGCCTCGGAGTCGTCGGAGGCCAGGAGCGCCCGGCAGCGGGCGAGCCTGGCGCTCGCCGCCCGGTCGATCCCGAAGCCCGCCCACAGCCGCAGCGCGTCCAGGGCCGGGCGGGCGACGTCGGGCCGCCCGGCGAGCACGGCGGCCTCGATGAAGCAGGGCACGATCAGCGGACGCACCGCGAAGTGACCGCCGCCGGGGCGGACGAGCCCGCCGAGCCGGGAGGCGGCCGCCTCGGGCCGCCCTCGGCCGAGGTCCGCCCTGGCGAGGGCCCATTCGGCGAGCGTGCGGGTCTGCTCCAGGCCGTGCCGCCGGGCCGTCGACAGCGCCAGCGCGGCCTGGGCGGTCACCTCCTCGGTGTCGCCTTCGACGGAGGCGGTCAGCGCGAGGACCGCTCGGTGGTGCGCCGCGGTGTTGGCCCGTCCCGACCGCAGTGCGGTCCGCAGCCCTTCGCGGGCGTGGGTGCGGGCGCGGCCGTGGCGCCCGGCGCGCATCTCGGCGTAGGCGAGGTACTCGAGCGTCTGCGCGGCCAGGTCGTCGCGTCCCTGCGAGCGCGACGCCGCCAGTGCGCGCGCGCCGGTGCGGCAGGCGGCCTCGACGTCGCCGAGGAGCAGGGCCGCCACCGAGGCGCGGTGCAGCGCATCGGGGGCGTCGTCGCTCTGGCCGTGCGCGAGGACCCGGCGGAGCGCCTCGGCGGCGGCCGCGGGGCGCTGCTCGATGAGGGCGCGCAGGCCGAGGAGGTGGTCGCGCAGTTGCTCGCAGTCGGCGGGGCGTCCGGCCAGGGCGAGCCGGGCCGCCGCCAGCGCGGTCAGGCAGGTGGGGCGGTCGCCGGCGGCCCAGGCGGCGTCGGCGGCGCCGAGGATCGCGGTGAGGGCGAGGCGCGGATCGGCCCCGGGCGAGCGGGCGGAGAGGGAGGCGGCGAGGAGCAGGGAGCCGCAGGCGTCGTCCGCCGGTCCGTCTCCCAGGGCCTTCAGGCCGCGGGCGAGTTCGACCTGGGCGCGGATGGCGTCGGGGGGCGCCACGCGCACCAGCAGCGGCCCGCCGGAGCGGGCCGCTTCGTCGAGGAGGTGGGCGTCGGTGTCGGTCACGACGAGGGCGAGGCTGCCGTCGTCGAGCCGGCGGACGTTCGCCGCCACGGCAGACCGCTGCGGCTGCGCGGACGCCGTCGCCCGGGCAGCGGCGTGCGGGGGGCGCCGTCGCATGGACCAATGGTACAAAACCGACCAGTCGGTCCGGAAGGCTTCGGCGCGGCCTGCCGGGCGGCGGCCGCGTGCGCGGCCGTCGCCCGGCTCCGGGGGCGCTCGTTCGGCGGTCAGCCGAGCGGGCAGGACCCGCGCGTCTCCTCGATGGCGCCGTCGGAGGGCAGCGGGCAGAGGAACTGGTCGTAGCGGGTGTCGTTGTCCACGAACCGCTTGAGCCAGGAGATCGAGTACTTCGCGATGGTCGTGTTCGAGATGTTCGGGGCGAAGTGCGAGGCCCCGTCGAGCTCGATGTACATCTTGTCGGTGGAGCTGGGGATCGAGCCGTAGAACGGCTCGGAGTGCGAGGAGACCGGGGCGATCGAGTCGTTCTCCGCCCCGAAGATCAGGGTCGGGGTGCCGACGCCCGTCCACGTCTTGTCGAGGTGCCAGGGCGTCATCGGGATGCTCGCCTGGAGTTCGGGCCGGTCGTCGGTGGCCTCGATCGAGCCGCCGCCGCCCATCGAGTGCCCCATGACGGCGAGGCGGTCGGGGTCGACGCGGTCGGCGATGTCGCTGTCCTCGACCAGGTAGTCGAGCGCGGCCAGGAGCTGGTCCGCCCGCTGGCCCGGCTGGTCGAAGCGGGTGTTGGTGTCGATCGTGATGACCACGAAGCCCTGTGAGGCGATGCGCGGCCCGAGCCACTGGATCGTGGACTGGGAGGCGGTGTAGCCCGGCGAGATCGCGACCGCGCCGAAGGTGCCGTCCGACTGGGTGGTCGGGTAGTAGATCGTGCCGCCGCCGAAGCCGATCACCAGCGAGGAGACCGAGTCGCTCGATACCGAGTAGTGGCCGCGGCTCGCCTCGATGCTGGACTCGGTCGGCGCCGGTCCGCGCTCGTAGGGGTTCTCCTGGGCGGCGGCGGTGCCGGGGCCGGCCAGGACGCCGACGCCGAGCATGGCGGCCATCGCCGCGGTCAGGCCGATGAGGCGCAGGGCGCGGCGCCGTAGAGTGCTTGCGTGCATGATTCGTCCTCCTTGACGAAGCTCGCTGAGGATGATGCGAATCACTGTCACATACCGACCGGACGGTCTGCATCGGCGAAATCGCCGGTCTCCCCCGCGTGCGAGGCGGCGCCGGAAGCCGGCGCCGCCTCGGCGGTCAGACCGAGGCCCCTTCGGCGGTGGCCGGGGCATCCCAGTCGATGCGGTGGCGCTGGGTCGGCCCGAAGGTCTTCTCGGGATTCATGGCCGCCTTGATGAGCAGGGGCATCAGCAGCGGCATGAGCTTGCGGGCGACCGGCCCGGGGGCCTTGGCGCGGTTGGTCCGGGCCGCCTGGGCGGCGATCCGCTCCACCCGGGCGCGCCGCAGCCGCTCATAGGCGGCGAAGGCCTCGCCCGCCCGGTCGAAGTCGCGCAGGCACCGGGCGAGCTGGATCGCGCTCTCGATCGCGAGCGAGGCGCCTTGCCCGGAACTGTTGGACGGGGCGTGGACCGCGTCGCCGACCAGGACCATCCGCCCGCGGTGCCAGTGCGGGACCGGCGGCATCGTGTGCAGCGCGCCGACCACCTGCAGACCGGCGGGATCGGTGCGCCGCATCAGCTCCGCGCCGGGGGTGTCCTCGCCGTAGACCTCGCGGAGCGTCGCCGTCCACTCCTCGTTGGGCGTCCGGCGCGCCTCGGTCAGCGACAGCGGCCGGTGCGGCAGGTTGGCGCCCCACCTCGTGCCGCCCGCGGCCTCGCGCCAGTACAGGTAGTAGGCGCGCTTGCCGAAGGAGAACGTCATGGTCCCGCGGTCGCCCGGCGCCTCGAAATCGGCGACGCCCTCGAAGCCGAGCATGCCGGTGTAGTTCGGGCCGGGGGCGTCCGGGTCGATGAGGCGGCGGACGGTGGAGTGGACGCCGTCGGCGCCGATGAGCACGTCGGCGGTGGCGACGGTGCCGTCCTCGAAGAGCGCGGTCGCCGTCCCGCCGTCCTCGCGGACGTCGACCAGGCGCTTGCCGTGTTCGATGCGGACCCCGTGCGCCGCGGCCCGGTCGTGCAGCACGCGGTACAGCTCGGAGCGGTGCAGCACCCGCATCGGTCCGACGTCGGGCAGCCCCGGCAGGGCGAAGCGCCTGCTGTCGCCGATCGCCATCGCCTGCCGCGCGACGGGCTGGGCGAGGGCGTCGACCGCCGCTGCGGCGTCGACGATCTCCAGTGCGGCGAAGCCGTTGGGGGCCAGGGCGAGCGTGCCGCCCGCCGCGTCCGAGCGGCGCGGGTGGGACTCGTAGACGGTCGCCTCGATCCCGGCCCGGTGCAGGGCCGAGGCGACGACGGGTCCGGCTATGCCGCCGCCGATGACGGCGGCGGTTCGTACTGTCGACATTGCTTTCTCCTCATGTGGTGCGGTTCGTCGTGCGGACCGGCACGGGAGAAGACCCGGTTATCCTCGAGGTTGCCGCCTTCGGGCCGGATTCGTGCTCCCGCATGATCGCCGGTTCGGGGTTTCGAAGGCCCCGGCGGCGGTGTTGCAGCACCGCCGCCGGGGCCGCTGTCATGAACTGCTGTCGTCGGCGCTCCTCTCGGCCAGTTCGCGCAGTCCGTCGGGGACCGCGCCGCCGGCGTGGAACTCGCGCCACTCCGCCAGGCCGGGGAACGAGCCGGACTCGATCTCTTCCAGCAGCGAGCGCATCCACGCGGCCTCGGCCGCGGCCATGGCCAGGTCGTATTCGTTCTCGACCAGGAACAGCCGCGGCACCTCCCGCGATTCCGCGGCGATCGCCTCGCGGAGCCCGGCGGCCTCGGCCTCCAGCGCTTCGAGGCGCCGCCGCAGGAGCGCGGCCACCTCGTCGGGCGGGAGGGCGGCCATGACCGAGAGGCCGGCGCGGAAGCGCGGGAACTCGCGCTCGGCGACCGAGAGCAGCTCGCGCGTCCAGTCGAGCAGCTCCTCCCGGCCCTCCTCGGTGATCCGGTAGACGGTCCGTTCGGGGCGGCGGCCCTCGCGGGAGGTGCCGGCCTCCTCGATCAGCCCGCGTTCGGCCATGCGCTCCACGACCGAGTACAGCGAGCCCCACTTGACCGGCATGTCGCGGTCCTTGCCCCAGCCGCGCAGGGCCCTGGCCATCTCGTAGGGGTGCATCGGCCGGTGCGCCACGACGGAGAGCACCGCCAGGGCCGTCAGGTTGCCGACCTTGCGCCGCTTCGCCACCGGAATCACCTCGTCTCCGTATACTCGAATTCGAGTATACGGGATCGAGTAATGATGCGCAAGCGAATGGGAAACGCCGGGTGGCGCTACATACCGGATGGTCGGTATGATGTTGTCACCGTCCAGAGCCGCAAGCCCGCCACCCGAACCCGAGCGAACGCTCACCCATCTCCAAGAGGAGGCCCCCGTGCAGATCACCGGTGCCGTGCTGGAGCACTGCGGCGCTCCGGCGCCGTTCGCGAAGTCCCGCCCCGTCTCCATAGGGCCGCTCGAGCTGGAGCCGCCGGGGCCCGGCGAACTCCTGGTGCGGATCGAGGCGGCCGGACTGTGCCACTCGGATCTGTCCGTCGTGGACGGCAGCCGCGTGCGGCCCACCCCGATGCTGCTCGGGCACGAGGCCGCGGGCATCGTAGAGGAGGCCGGGCCGGGCGCCGACGTCGCGGTCGGGCGGCGCGTCGTCATGACCTTCCTCCCCCGCTGCGGGCGCTGCGACGCCTGCCGGACCGAGGGCCGCCTCCCCTGCTCGGTCGGCAGCGCCGCCAACGCCGCGGGCACCCTGGTGGGCGGCGGGATCCGCCTGCGCCGCGGCGGCGCGGCGGTGAACCACCACCTGGGCGTGAGCGCCTTCGCCACGCACGCCGTCGTCTCGGAGACGTCCGTCGTCCCCGTCGACGACGACGTGCCGCCCGACATCGCCGCCCTCCTCGGCTGCGCCGTCCTCACCGGCGGCGGCGCCGTGGTCAACGCGGGGCGGCCCGGCCCCGACGACGCCGTGGCCGTCGTCGGCCTCGGCGGGGTCGGCATGGCCGCGCTGCTCGTCGCCCTCGCCCTCGGCCACAAGGTGATCGGCGTCGACGCCGTGCCGGCCAAACTGGACTTGGCCCGCGAGCTCGGCGCTGCCGCCCACACCCCGGCCGGGGCCGCCGACGCCGAGCTGCGCACCCCCGTCGTGATCGAGGCCGCCGGATCGGCCCGCGCCTTCGAGACCGCCTGCGCCGTCACCGCGCCGGGCGGCACCACCGTCACCGTCGGCCTGCCGCACCCCGACGCCCGCGCGAGCATCGCGCCGCTGGGCCTGACCGCCGAGGCGCGCGTCATCGTCGGCTCCTACCTCGGCTCGGCCGTGCCGAGCCGCGACATCCCGCGCTATGTGGAACTGTGGCGCTCGGGCCGGCTGCCGCTCGACCGCCTCGTCTCCGACCGCATCGAGCTCGCCGAGCTCCCGACCGCGCTGGACCGCCTCGCCTCCGGCGAGGCGCTGCGCCAGCTGATCGCCTTCTGACACCGCACTGCAAGCACCGCCGAAAGGACCGACACATGACCGGACGCACCGCCATCGTCACCGGCGCCGCCCGCGGCATCGGGGCCGCCACGGCCCGCCGCCTCGCCGCCGACGGCCACGCCGTCGCCGTGCTCGACCTCCTGGAAGACCAGGCCCAGGCGACCGCGGCGGCCATCGCGGCCGACGGCGGCCGTTCGCTCGCGATCGGCGTCGACGTCGCCGACGAGGCGGCGGTGGCCGCCGCCGCCGACCGGGTCGCCGCCGAGCTGGGCGCGCCCACCATCCTCGTCAACAACGCCGGGATCCTGCGCGACAACCTGCTGTTCAAGATGTCCGCCGCCGACTGGGACGCCGTGATGGGCGTGCACCTGAGGGGCGCCTTCCTCATGTCGCGGGCCGCGCAGGCGCACATGGTCGAGGCGAAGTGGGGCCGGATCGTGAACCTGTCCAGCACCTCGGCGCTGGGCAACCGCGGGCAGGCCAACTACGCCGCCGCGAAGGCCGGGATGCAGGGCCTGACCAAGACCCTCGCGTTCGAGCTCGGCAGGTTCGGCGTCACCGCGAACGCGGTGGCGCCCGGCTTCATCGAGACCGAGATGACCAGGGCCACCGCCGAACGCGTCGGCGTGCCCTTCGAGGACTTCCTCGCGGCCGCCGCAAAGGAGACGCCCGTGGGTCGCGTGGGGCGGCCGGAGGACATCGCCGCCGCGGTCGCGTTCTTCTGCTCCGAGGAGGCGGGCTTCGTCTCCGGGCAGGTGCTGTACGTGGCGGGAGGGCCGAAGGCATGAGCGGCGTCGAATTCGACTCCCCCGCCGCGCTCGCCGAGGCGCTGGGGGCCCGGGCGGTGAGCGAGTGGTTCGCCGTCGACCAGGCCCGCATCGACGCCTTCGCCGACGCCACCGGCGACCACCAGTGGATCCACGTCGACCCCGAGCGGGCCGCCGCCGGGCCCTTCGGCGGGCCCATCGCGCACGGCTACCTGACGCTGTCGCTCCTCCCGGCGCTCACCCAGGGGCTCTTCACGATCAGCGGGCTCGCCATGTCGGTGAACTACGGGCTCGACCGGCTCCGGTTCCTCCAGCCGGTGGCGGCCGGGGCCCGCGTGCGGGCCGTCGTGGAGCTGGCCTCGGCCGAGCCCGCGGCACGCGGCGTGCGCGCCGGATACGACGTGACCGTCGAGATCGAGGGCTCGGCCAAGCCCGCGCTCGTGGCGCGGACGATCACGCTCTACGTCCCCGAGGGCTGAGGCCCGCGAGGGGCCGCGCGTCAGCGGTCGAGTTGGAGGCGGTTCCAGGCGCGGGCGGTGAGGGCGCCGAACGCGACCGCGGTGAGCGGCACCAGGCCGAGCTGGGCGGGCGTGACCGCGTTCAGGTCCAAGGCCCAGAAGGCCGGTGCGGCGAGCGGGAGCCAGGCGCCCTGCCGCGGGAGGGCGAGGGCCGCGGTCTGCGCGACGACGATGAGGCCGACCGCGGTCGCGACGCCGGCCATCGGACCGCGGCCGAGCGTGGCGGCCCACGCCGCAGGGGTCGCGAGGAGGCCGCTCAGCGCGGTCAGCGCGAACAGCCGGACGAGCCCGGCGGCGCTCGCCGCGTCGATGCCGCCGAGTCCGATCGCGAGGCCGACCCCGGCGACGAGCACGGTGAGGGCGAGCCCGACGAGGGCGGTCCAGGCGAGGTGGACCAGGAGCTTGGCCGTCACCAGTGCCGGGCGGGTGGTCGGGATCGCGAACAGGCCGTTGATCGTGCCGTCGGTGAATTCGCGGCCGAAGCTCCAGCTCAGCGTGATGCCGAAGGTCAGCAGCGCCCCGGCGGCCACGATCTGCGTCACGACGGCCAGCAGCAGCGCCCAGCCGGTGGCGTCGGCGAGCGGGCCGAGCTTGGCCGCGATCTGCTCGCTGCCCGCGCCGACCGCGGCGGTCAGGGCGGCGCCGAGCACCGCGACGCCCGCGACGAGGAGGACGGCGGCGGTGCGGAGGACGCGGGAGGCCGCGGCCTTGCGCGCCTCGGCCCACAGGGCGTCGCCCAGGCCGTTCACGGCCGGTCCCCGCGGTCGGCCCGCCGGTCGTCTTCGAGCACCAGGTCGAAGAAGGCGCGTTCCAGGTCGGCGCGGTCGCGGTCGAGCGTGCCGATGACGAGGCCGCGGTTCATGACCGAGATCCGGTCGGCGACGCGCGCGACTTCGTCGAGGTGGTGGCTGGAGACGAGGACGCCCGCGCCGCGCGAGGCCCGTTCGCGCAGCGCCTCGCGCAGCGCGATCACCCCTTGGGGGTCGAGGGCGTCGGTCGGCTCGTCGAGGACCAGCAGGGACGCGTCGCCGAGCAGCGCCGCGGCCAGGCCGAGGCGCTGCCGGTTGCCTTTGGACAGGCGGGCGGCCCGGACCCGGCCGTACCGCGCGATGCCGAGCCCGGCCAAGGCGCCCTCCACCGCGTCCGCGGCCCGCCCGGCGGGGATGCCGCGCAGGCGCGCGGCCACTTCGAGGTTCGCGCGGACGCTCAGCTCGGGGTAGGCGAAGGGCCGGTCCAGCAGGTGCCCGACGCGGCTCCAGTCGGAGGCGGGCATCCGGTCGAGGGGGACGCCGCCGATGCGGACGGCGCCCGAATCGAGCCGGATCATGCCGAGCACGGCGCGCATCAGGGTGGTCTTGCCGGCGCCGTTGAGTCCGACCAGGGCGTGGATCTGCCCCTCGCGGACGCGCAGCGACGCTCCGAGCACCCCGGCGGCGGGGCCGTAGGCGCGGACGGCGCCGGTGATCCGGAGGCGGTCAGGCACGGTCGGTCTCCAGGACGTCCAGGGCGGCGCCGATCGTCTCGGCGAGCGTGCGCCGGCCGCCTCGGGCCCACTCGTAGAGCGCGGCCGTCAGCGACGCGATCGCGGCCTCGGCCGCGACGCGCGCGGCGAAGGGGTCGGCGCCGTCGGCGGTGAGCCGGTCGCCGATCGCGGCCGTCGTGGCCTCGTTCTGGGCGGCGGCGGCCGCGCGCAGCGCCGGGGTGCAGGCGATGAGGCGCACGCGCCGCCGGACCGTCCCCAGCTCGGTTTCGGACAGCTCGCCCAGCGCCGAGCGCAGGCCGCGGGCCGTGCGGGCGAGCGGCGCCTCGGCGGCGGGCCGGGCGCCGATCGCCTCGGCGATGACGGGGTCGAACGGGTCGGTCAGGACCGACTGCTCTTTGCCGCCGAAGTGCCGGAAGAACGTCATCTCGGTGACGCCGGCCGCCGCGGCGATCTGGCCGACGCTCGTCGCCTCGAAGCCCTGGCGCTCGAACAGTTCCAGGGCGTGCTCGGCCAGGACTCGGCGCGTGCGCTCACGCTTGCTCGGCTGCTCCACGCAATAAATGTTACTCACTAACATTTCGTGGCGCAAGGGCGGCCCGGCGCGCTCGGCTCACAGCCGCTCGAGGACCATCGCCATGCCCTGGCCGCCGCCGACGCACATCGTCTCGAGGCCGTAGCGTCCGCCGGTGTCGGCGAGCGCGTTGAGGAGCGTGGAGGTGATGCGCGCGCCGGTCATGCCGAAGGGATGGCCGACGGCGATCGCGCCGCCCTTGACGTTCAGGCGCTCGTCGTCGACGCCGAGTTCCCGCGCCGAGGGGATCACCTGCGCGGCGAAGGCCTCGTTGATCTCGACGAGGTCCATGTCGTCGATCGTCAGGCCCGCCAAGGCGAGCGCGCGGCGGCTCGCCTCCACCGGTCCGAGGCCCATGATCTCCGGCGAGAGGCCGCCGACGCCCGTCGAGACGATCCGGGCGATGGGATCGAGCCCGAGTTCGTCGACGATCCGCTCGGAGACCACGACGAGGGCCGCGGCGCCGTCGTTGAGCGGGCAGGCGTTCCCGGCGGTGACGGTGCCGCCGGGCCGGAACACCGGGTCCAGCGCCGCCAGTTTCTCGACCGTCGTGCCCGGCCGGGGGCCGTCGTCGGCCGCCACGACCGTGCCGTCGGGGAGCGTCACGGGGGTGATGTCGCGGGCCCAGAAGCCCTCGGCGATCGCGCGTTCGGCGCGCTGCTGGCTGCGCGCGGCGAAGGCGTCCTGCTCCTCGCGGGTGACGCCGCGCAGGGCGGCGACGTTCTCGGCGGTCTGGCCCATCGCGATGTACGGGTCGGGGAGGCGATCGGCCTCGCGCGGGTCGGTCCACTGCGGATCGCCGCCTCCGGCCCGCTTCGCGGTGCGGGCCACGGCATCGGCGAAGACCGGGTTCTCCAGCTCCGTGCCCGGAATGCGGTCGCTGGAGCCGATGTCCATGCCGCTCACCGACTCCACGCCGGCCGAGACGAACACCTCGCCCTCCCCGGCCTTGATCGCGTGGAAGGCCATGCGGGTGGTCTGGAGGCTGGAGGAGCAGTACCGCGTCACCGTGGCGCCCGGCACCGTGTCCCAGCCGAGCAGGACGGCCACGATGCGGGCCATGTTCATGCCCTGGCGGCCGCCGGGCATGCCGCAGCCGAGCAGCAGGTCGTCCACGCGGGCCGGGTCGAGTCCGGGGACCTTGTCGACGGCCGCGCGGACCATCAGCGCGGCGAGGTCGTCGGCGCGGACGTCCTTCAGCGATCCCTTGTGGGCGCGCCCGATGGGCGAGCGCGCGGTGGCGGCGATGTAGGCCTCGGTCATGGTGGTCCTCCTTGCGGTGGTGGCGTCGGAGCGGTCAGACGAAGGCCTGGCGGCCGGTGATCGCGCGCCCGACGATGAGGTTGTTCATGTCGCGGGTGCCTTCGTAGGAGTAGACGGCCTCGGCGTCGGCGAAGTGGCGCGCGACGCCGTGGTCGAGTTGGATGCCGTTGCCGCCCAGGATCTCCCGGCAGCGGCCGACGGTCTCGCGCATCCGCGCGGTGACGAAGGCCTTGGCGAGGGCGGAGTGCTCGTCGTTCTGGCGGCCCTCGTCCTGCATCTGGGAGGCGCGGACGCACATGCCCAGGCTCGCGGTGATGTCGGCCAGGGAGTTCGCGAGCTTGTCCTGCACGAGCTGGAAGGAGCCGATCGGCTTGCCGAACTGCTCACGCTCGGCGGCGTAGCGCACGGCGGCCTCGTAGGCGCCGACGGCGATGCCGACGGCCTCCCAGGCGACTCCGGTGCGGGTGAGCCTGAGGATCTGCGCGACGTCCCGGAAGGACTCGACGCGCTGGAGCCGGTCGGATTCGGGGACGGCCGCGTCGGTGAGCGTGATGTCGGCGTTCTGCACCGAGCGCAGCGACTGCTTGCGCTCGATCTTGACCGCCTCGAAGCCGGGCGTGTCCTTGCGGACGAGGAAGCCCTTGACCCGGTCGTCGGCGGTGTCCTTGGCCCAGATGACGGTGACGTCGGCGAAGGTGGCGTTCCCGATCCAGCGCTTGGCGCCGTTGAGGATCCAAGTATCGCCCTCGCGGGTGGCGGTGGTGCGCAGGCCGCGGGCGACGTCGGAGCCGGACAGCGGCTCGGTCAGGCCGAAGGCGCCGATCGCCTCGCAGCGGCCCAGGCGCGGCAGCCATTCGGCGCGCTGCTCCTCGGAGCCGCCGACGCCGATCGAGGTCATCGCCAGGCCGCTGGTCACGCCGACGAAGGTCGCGAAGGAGGCGTCCACGCGCGCGAGCTCGAGGCCCGCCCAGCCGCGGAAGACGGCGCTGTTCTCGAAGCGGGCCGACTCGGGCCACGCCGCGCCGACCACGCCGGTCGCGGCGATGCCGGGGATGAGGTGGTGCGGGAACTCGGCGCGGTCCCAGTACTCGTCCGCGACGGGGCGGACCTCGCGCTCCATGAACTCGCGCAGCGCCAGCGCGGCCTCCCGTTCCACGGGCGTGAGCAGGTCCTGGAAGGCGTAGCAGTCGGCGTCCAGCAGCGTCATCGTCTCTCCGTTCCTCGCCGAGCCGGGCCGCACATTCCGACCGGTCGGTCTGTGTCTAGTATGCAACATTATCCGCATCGTCGGACCCAGCGTAGAGCGGGTCCGCGCCAATCGGGCACCGCCGCCCCGAAGGAGCTGCCATGACCGGCTACCGCCATCCGTTCCCGCTGCGCTGGAACGACAACGACCAGTACGGCCACATGAACAACACCGTGTACTACGAAGCGATGGACACGGCGGTGAACACCTGGATGATCCGCCACGCCGGCCTGGAGGTGTCAGGCCCGGTGATCGGGGTGGCGCGGGCGTCCTCGTGCGAGTTCCTCGCCTCGGCCTCGTTCCCCGAGGTCCTCGAGGTGGACGTGGCCGTCGCCCGGCTCGGGGGCACCTCGATCACCTGGGACCTGGCGATCCTGCGCCGCGGCGCGCCGGACCGGAGCGGGGCGCTGGCCCGCGGCACGTTCACGCACGTGTTCGTGGGCCGAGAGGACCGCCGCCCGGTCCCGGTCCCCGAGCCGATCCGCTCGGCGGTGACCGAGCGGCTCGAGGTCCACGCTAGGAAGTGAACCGGGCGACGAGCTCCCGCTTGAGAACCTTGCCGCTCGGACCCAGCGGGAGCTCGTCCACGACGTGCACCACCCGCGGGTACTTGTAGGCCGCGACCTTCTCCTTCATGTGGGCCACCACCGCCGCCGGGTCCACGGACGCCCCTTCGGCGGGGACGACGGCGGCGTGCACCTCCTGCCCGTGCGTCTCGTGCGGCAGCCCGAACACCGCGGCGAGCGCCACGCCGGGGTACGCGGCGAGCACGGCCTCCACTTCGGAGGGGTACACGTTGTAGCCGTTGCGGATGATCATGTCCTTCTTGCGGTCGACGATCGTGACGATGCCGTCGGCGTCGACGGTGCCGAGGTCGCCGGTGCGGAACCAGCCGTCCACGACGGCGGCCTCGGAGGCGTCGGGGCGGCCGAGGTAGCCCTTCATGAGGTTGTGCCCGCGCACGACGATCTCGCCGAGCGTGTCCGGCTCGGCGATCAGCTCGATCCGCCCTTCGGTCTTCGCCTCGGCGACGGCGACGTCCACGCCCCACATGGGACGGCCCACGGTGCCGGGCCGGATCGGCTCGAAGACGGTGTTGAAGGTGCACGAGGGCGAGGTCTCGGTCAGACCGTAGCCCTCGTGGACCTCGGCGCCGTAGGCCTCCTGGAACGCCTCCAGCAGCGCCGGGGGCAGCGCCGCGCCGCCGGAGACGGCGTACCGCAGCGGCGGGCGCTCGGGGTTGCGCGCGGCGGCGGCGACCATGCCGGCGAAGTTCGTCGGGACGGCCGTGAACGCGGTCGCCCCGTGCCGCACCAGGAGCTCCAGCGCCTCGTCGGGATCGAACTTCGGCAGCAGGATGATCGAGGCGCCGACGCGGAAGGCGATGTTGAGCACGGCCATCTGCCCGAAGGAGTGGAAGAACGGCAGGCCGCCGTAGACGATGTCGTCGGCTCGCATGTCGAAGGAGTCGATGAGGGAGCAGTGCACCTGCTCGATCATCGCCAGGTGCGAGCCGACGGCGCCTTTCGGCGTGCCGGTGGTGCCCGAGGTGTACAGGATCGTCGCGGCGGCGAGCGGGTTCATCGGGGTGTGGCGGACGATCGGGGTCGCCGCCTCCGCCTCGGCCTCCAGGCGCGCGACGGGCGCGCCGCCGAGCTCGAGCCCGTCAGGGGCCAGGACCGTCGCCAGCGGGACGCCCGCCCGCGCGGCGGCGGGGGCGGCCTCGGCGAGCATGGGCGCCGCGGCCACGACGAGGTCGGCCTCGGCGTCGGCGAGGACGAACGCGATCTCATCGGCCTTGAACAGCAGGTGGATCGGGACCACGACGGCGCCGAGGGACAGGGCGGCGTAGTAGACGCGCGGGAAGTCGGGCACGTTCGGGACGATCATCGCCACGCGCGAGCCGGGGCCGATCCCCCGCGCGGCGAGCGCGCCCGCGTAGGCGCGGGTCTGGTCCCACAGGGCGCCGTAGGGGATGGTGCGGCCCATGAAGTGCAGGGCGGGCCTCTCGGGGGCGCGGCGGGCGGTCTCGGCGAGGATGCTCGCGATCGAGAGGGTGCCGTAGCCGGGGCCGTCGACGGCGGTGTCGGTTCGGTGCGTCATGCTTTCCTCCAAAAGGGAGTCTTTCAGGATTGCCGCCGCAGCTCGGCCCTGCCGAGCGCGGCCAGGTGGACCTCGTCGGGGCCGTCGGCGAGGCGCATGGCGCGCGCGGCGGCGAACATCGCGGCCAGGGGCCGGTCGCCGGACAGCCCGGCGGCGCCGAACAGCTGGATCGCCCGGTCGAGGATGCGCTGCACGGCGCGGGGGACGGCGATCTTGATGGCCTGGATCTCTGTCATGGCGCGCTGGTTGCCGACGGTGTCCATGAGCCAGGCGGTCTTGAGCACGAGGAGGCGCAGGGCCTCGATCTCGATGCGGGCCTCGGCGGCCCAGGCGCGGACGGCGCCCTTGTCGGCGAGCGGCCCACCGAAGGCGACGCGCTCGGCCGCGCGGGCGCGGACGAGGTCCAGGGCGCGTTCGGCCATGCCGAGCGCCCGCATGCAGTGGTGGACGCGCCCGGGGCCCAGGCGCGCCTGCGCGATCGCGAAGCCGCCGCCCTCCTCGCCGAGGAGGTTCGACGCGGGCACGCGGACGCCGTCGAAGGCGATCTCGGCGTGGCCGCCGTGGTCGCGGTCGTCGTAGCCGAAGACGGTCAAGGGCCGCACCACGGTCACGCCCGGCGTCCCGCGCGGGACCAGGACCATCGACTGCTGCCGGTGCCGCGGCCCCGCCGGGTCGGTCTTGCCCATGACGATGAGCAGGGCGCAGTCGGGGTTCATGGCGCCGGTGGCGAACCACTTGCGGCCGTCGATGACGAACGCATCGCCGTCGCGGCGGATGCGGGTGGCGATCCGCGAGGCGTCCGAGGAGGCCACGGCGGGTTCGGTCATGCAGAACGCCGAGCGGATCCGCGCGTCCAGCAGGGGCTCGAGCCATTCGGACCGCTGCTCGGGCGTGCCGAAGTGGGCCAGCAGCTCCATGTTCCCCGTGTCCGGTGCGGCGCAGTTCATCGCGGCCGGGGCGAGCCTGGGGCTGCGCCCGGACAGCTCGGCGACGGGCGCGTACTGGAGGTTCGTGAGCCCGGCGCCGTGCTCCCCGGGCAGGAACAGGTTCCACAGCCCGCGTTCGCGGGCCTCTCGCCGGAGGGAGCGGACGGCGGGGCGAGTCGACCAGTCGTCCGCGGCGGCCTCCACTTCGGCCTCGAACACCGGCTCGGCGGGGAGCACGAGCTCGTCGACGAAGGCGCGCGTCCGCTCGGTCAACTCGGCGGTGCGCGCGTCGGGGGCGAAGTCCATCAGGCGTCCTTTCCGGCCGACGCGCGCGCCAGCCCCTCCTCGGCCAGCGGCGCGACGAGCGCGCCGATCCTGTCGAAGCCCTCGCCGACGGTCTGGCCGCCGGTGTAGCGGTAGTGGATGCCCTCGAGGATCACCGCGAGCTTGTAGCAGGCGAAGGCGCGGTACCAGGACAGATCGGGGACGGCCGTCCCGGAACGGGCGGCGTAGGCGTCCACGACCTCGTCGAACTCGGGGTAGCCCGCGCCGGGCGCGATCGCGCTCGAGGCGACCGGGCCGCCGGGCAGTTCGCGGATGTGCCAGTACATGCCGAGCATGCCGAGGTCCACCAGCGGGTCGCCGAGCGTGGCCATCTCCCAGTCGAGGACGGCGGCGACGCGCGGCGCGTCCGGCTCCCCGGCGACGATGAGGTTGTCGAGCCGGTAGTCGCCGTGGACGACGCCCGAGCGCCTCCCGCTCTCGGGCACCGAGCGCGCGAGGCGGTCCTGGAGCGCGTCGAGGGCGGGCAGTTCGCGCGAGCGGGAGGCGTCGTACTGCCGCCGCCAGGTCGCCATCTGCCGGTCGAGGTAGCCGCTGGGGCGGCCGAAGTCGCCCAAGCCGACCGCCTCGGGGTCGGCGGCGTGGAGCTCGGCCAGCACCTCGGCCAGTTCGAGGCCGAGCCGCCGCAGGCCGGAGGCCGTCCACTCCCGGTTCTGCGCGGGATCGGACAGCACCCGGCCGGCAACGTGCTCCATGACGAAGAAGTCCGTGCCGGTCACCTCGCCCGCCTCGGCGTCGTCGACGAGGTCGACGGTGGACGGCACGGGGACGACGCCCCGCAGCGCCGAGATGACCCGGTGCTCGCGGCGCATGTCGTGCGCCGTCGACAGGACGTGGCCCAGCGGCGGGCGGCGCAGCACGAGCGGCACGGCCGCGCCGTCCACCCGGTAGGTGAGGTTGCTGCGTCCGCCGCCGATGAGCGCGGCCGTCAGCGGGCGGCCGCGGGCCAGTTCCGGGTGCTCCCGAGTCAGCCACCGGCCCAGGCCGTCCACGTCGAGCCCGGGCGCCGCGGTCGACTTCGCCATGCGGTTTCCTTTCCAGTCGTGCGCCCCGGCGCTGCGCCGGGGCGCGGGTCACTCGCCGGAGTCCTCCGGCGGGGACGCCCTCGTTCTCGAGCGGCACCGGTTCGGCTTCGACGGGCGTCACCCGGCCCGCGTCGACGCTGTAGACGGCGTCCACGTAGTCCTGCACGCCCTCGTTCACGGCCGTGATGCCGACGCTGCGGTACGCGGCGTGGTCGTCCTCGCCGTAGGAGAGCGGCACGATGCCGTTGCCGAGCAGCTCGCCGGACTCGACGGCGGCGACGAGGGACTCGCGCGTGGGGTCCTCCCCGGCGGCGGCGAGCGCCTCGGCGAACAGGTAGCCCACGCTCATGCCGAAGACGGTGTTGCCGGTGAACGGCGCGCCGTCGTTGTACTCGTCGTTGATCTGCCGGAACAGCTCGACCCACGGGTCGTCGGCGCTGAAGGGCAGGTAGTTGACGCTGACCATGCCCTGGAGGAGCTGGGGTGCGAGGTCGTCGCCGAGGTAGCCGACGAGCGTGGGGTAGTCGCCGCCGGAGGAGGAGACGTACCACTGCGGGAACCAGTCGAGCTCGGCGGCGGTGCCGACGGCGAGCGCGGTGAAGCCGTTGATGGTGCCGAGCACGTTGACCTCGCAGCCGGCCTCCATCATGGCGCCGATCTGCGCGGAGACGTCCTCGTTGGAGGTGGAGTAGGTCTGGATCTCGGCGATCTGGTTGCCGCCGACGACGGCCTCGACGCCTTCGAGGATGCCCTCGCCGTAGTCGTCGTCCTGGCCGAGCACGCAGATCGCCGCGTCGGGGTGCTGCTCCATCGCGTACTGGGCGAGGGCGGCGCCCTCGGTGACGTAGTCGGCGTTGAAGGCGAAGGTGTTCGGGTAGACGCCGGGCTGGTTCCAGTTGAGGGAGCCGGAGGAGACGAACAGGTCGGGCACGCCCTGCTCGTCGAGGTAGTCGAGCACGGTGGTGTGGGTGGGGGTGCCGAGGCCGTTGACGATGGCGAGGACCTCGTCCTCGGTGACGAGCTCGCGCACGACATCCTGGGTGTTCGCGGGGTCGTAGGCGTCGTCCTTGACGATGTACTCGATGTCGCGGCCGTGGATGCCGCCGTTGTCGTTGACGTAGGCGAAGTAGGCCTCGGTGGCCGCCGAGATCGTGGAGTATCCGGCCGCGGCCGGGCCGGTGAGGGGCTGGTGGGTGCCGATGGTCACCGTGTCGTCGGTGACGCCGGGGGTCTCGTCCTCGTCGGGGGTGCTGCATGCGGCGGCGCCGAGGAGCGCCGCGGTCGCCAGGGCCGCGAGGGCCGCCCTGCTCTCGGGGGTGTGCATTCCGATCACCTCTCTGTGTTCGTGGAAAGCGCTGCGTCTTCGGAAGGGATTCGGTCCTTGATGGGTTTTCCGGTTCGGGTCCGGCCGGTGAGGAGGCTCGCGATGCCGCCGGGCCGGGCGAGGGTCACCGCGATGACGACCGCGCCGAAGAGGAGGACGGCGAGGTTCCCGGTGAGCCGCTGCCCGAGGTCGGCGGGGACGGCCTCGGCGGCGGTGTCGACCAGCCACGGCAGTGCGACGACGAGGACGGAGCCGATCGCGGCGCCGCCGATGCTGCCGAGCCCGCCGATGACGGCGGCGACCACGAGCAGCAGGGAGAAGGCGAGTCCGTAGCCGCCGGGCGCGACCTGCTGGGTGGCGATCGCCAGCACCGCGCCGCCGAGTCCGGCGGGGATCGCGCTCGCGAGGAACGCGCCCGTCTTGACCAGCGCCGGGTCCACTCCGGAGAGCCGGGCGGCGGTCTCGTCGCCGAGCACGGCCCGCATGCGCAGGCCCGCCCGCCCGCTTCGGAGGGCGACGAGCGGGGTCACGGCCGCCGCGCTGACGGCGATCGCGAGCCAGGCGTGCCACTGCTCGACCGCGATGAGGGCCGAGAGCGCCTCCGGCACCGGGAAGAACGGCGCGGGGCGGCCCTGCTCGCCGCCGAGCGGCAGGACGTTCGCCGCCGAGGGCAGGGCGATGACCAGGGCGAGGGTGAGCCCGGCGAGATAGGGGCCGCGGAGGCGCGCCGCGGCCAAGCCGAGCAGGAGTCCCAGGACGCCGGAGGCGGCCGCGGCGCCGCCGAGCCCGGTGAGGAGGACGAGCGGCCAGGGGGCGGTCTCCTCGACGGCGGTGGCCGCCGCGGCGTAGCCGTAGCCGCCCGCGGCCATGAGGACCGCGTGGCCGAGGGAGAGCTGGCCGGTGAGTCCGACCAGGACGGTCAGGCCGGCGACGGCGGCGAAGACGCCCGCGGCGGTGGCGAGCTGGTAGTTGCGGAAGGGGTCGAGTCCGAAGGTCGCGGCGATCGCGGCGAGGGTGATGAGCGCGGCGCGCAGGGTGAGTCTCATGCCCGCCTGGCCTCCTTCGGCGCGAAGAGGCCGCCGGGCCGCAGCAGGAGCACGACCATCAGCAGCGCGAGCACGGCCAGCGGGGCGGCCGAGGCCGAGACGTACCCGGTGACGAGGCCGGAGAGCACGCCGACGCCGATCCCGGCCGCGAGCGCCCCGAGCGGCGAGTCGAGCCCGCCGACCACGGCCACGGCGAAGGCGTTGACGAAGAGCAGGTCGGCGGCGTGCGGGTTGAGCCCGAGTTCGGTGGGCACCAGCAGGAGTGCGGCCAGGGCGGCCGTCGCCACCGAGAGCGTCCAGCCGAGGGTGACCATCCGCGGCACGCGCACCCCCAGGAGCCGGGAGGTCTCGGGGGCGAAGGCCGCGGCCCGCAGCCGCAGGCCCAGCGAGGTCCGGGTGAACAGCAGCGCGAGCGCGCCCATGACGGCCGCGGCGGTGACGAGGACGAACAGCTCGTAGGGGGAGAGCACGGGGACGCCGCCGATGACGAAGGGGCGCTCGGAGAACGGCGGGCGCATCGGCCGGTGCTCGGGCCCGAAGGCGATCGCGAGCCCGGACTGGAGCACCATCACCAGTCCGATCGCGACGATCATGCCGGGCAGCGGCGTCAGGTGCGGCAGTCGCCGCATGAGGCCGCGTTCGACGGCCGCGCCGAGGAGCGCGCCGATGGCGAGCCCGCCCGCGAGCCCGAGCCAGTACGAGCCGGAGGCGGCGGTCAGGGCGAAGGCGGCGTACACGGCGACCACCGCCATGGCGGCCTGCGCGAAGTTCACCACCCTGGCCGCGCGCCACACGATGACCAGGGACAGGGCGAAGAGCGCCAGGACGGCGCCGCGCGCCAGTCCGGTCGAGAGGAGGAAGACGAAGCGGTCCACTGGGCTCCTTTCAGAATCCGAGGTAGGCGTGCCGGAGGGCGGGGTCGGCGGCGAGGGAGGCGGCGGGCCGGTCGGCCACCGCCTCGCCGAGGGACAGGACCACGCCGCGGTCGGCGACGGACAGGGCGCCGGTGACGTTCTGCTCGGCGAGGAGCACGGTCAGGCCGGTGCGTTCGGCGGTGTCGCGCAGGACCCCGAGGAGCTGGGAGACCACGAGCGGGGCGAGCCCGAGCGAGGGCTCGTCGAGCAGGAGCACGGTGGGGTCGGCGACGAGCGCGCGGGCCAGGGCGAGCATCTGGCGCTCGCCGCCGGAGAGGGTGTGCCCGGCCGCGCCGCGGCGGCGGGCGAGCGGTTCGAACAGCTCGTAGGCGGCCTCGACGGCGCGGGTGCGGGCGGGGCCGCGGTGGCGCCACAGGGCGCCGAGGCGGAGGTTCTCCTCGACGGTGAGCTCGGCGACGACGCTGCGTCCTTCGGGGACGAGCGCGAGGCCGCGCCGCACCCGGTCCTCGGTGGACAGTCCGCTCAGGTCTTCCCCGTCGAGCAGGACCCGGCCGCCGCGGGCGGGCACGAGGCCGCAGGCGGCGCGCAGGAGGGTGGTCTTCCCGGCGCCGTTCGCGCCCAGCAGGGCGACGACGGCGCCGTCGGGGATCTCGAGGCTCAAACCGGCGATGACCGGGGCGCCGTCGCCGTAGCCGACGGTCAGCTCGTGGAAGGCGAAGGTGCTCATGGGGCGGCCTCCAGGCCGAGGTAGGCCTCTTCGACGGCGGGGTCCGATCGGACCTCGTCCGGTTCGCCGGAGGCGATGACCTTCCCGAAGTCGAGGACGACCACGCGGTCGGCGACGTCCATGACGAAGTCGACGTGGTGCTCCACGAGCAGGACGGCGCATCCGGCGCCCGCCACGGCGCGGACGGTCGCGGCGAGGGCGGCGATGTCGGCCTCGCCGAGGCCGCCGGCGGGCTCGTCGAGCAGGAGGAGGCTGGGTTCGGTGACGAGGGCGCGCGCGAGCGCGAGGCGTTTGCGCTCGGGGTACGGGAGCGTCCCGGCGGGGCGGTCGGCGGCCTCGGCGAGACCGAGCTCGGCGAGGGCGGCAAGGGCCCGCTCTGTCCGGCGGGCGGCGGGGCCGCCCAGGCTCGACAGCGGGACGAGGACGTTCTCGAGGACGGTCATCCGCTCGAAGAGGCCGAGCCCCTGGAGGGTGCGGGCGACGCCCGCGGCGAGGAGGCGGGTGGGCCGCGGCGGCGCCGAGCGGCCCGCGATCCGCACGCTCCCGGCCCGGGGGCGCACCAGGGCGCACACGGCGTTGAAGACGGTGGTCTTGCCCGCGCCGTTCGGTCCGATGAGGGCGACGGTCTCGCCGTCGCCGACGGCGAAGGAGACGCCGTCGAGGGCCGTCAGGCCGCCGAAGGCCACTTCGAGGCCGGTGACCTCGAGTCGGGGCACCGCGCTGCGGGGAGGGGTCGTGGTCGTCATCGTCGGGTTCGGCACCTCTTCGTGTCGGGGGGTAATGTCTGTCACTCTACATGAAATACCGACCGGACGGTATGTCACTGGCGCAGGGAATTCACCTCGCCGCGCCGACAACTCAGCGGTGCGGGACGCCCGCGGTCATGCCGCCGTCGACCACGAGCTCGGTGCCGGTGAGGTACGCCGAGGCCTCGCTCGCGAGGAACAGGACCGCCCCGGCCAGGTCGGCGGGGACGCCCGGGCGGGACAGCGGGATGACCAGCGCTTCGGGGTCGATCCGCGTCGTCATGTCCGTGGCGATGAAGCCGGGGTGGATCGAGTTCACCCTGATGCCCGAGGGCCCGAGCTCGACGGCGAGGGACTTGGTCAGCCCGCGCACCGCGAACTTCGAGGCCGTGTACCCGTGCAGGCGGGCACTGCCGCGCAGCCCCTCCACTGAGGAGACGTTGACGATCGAGCCGCGCCCGGCGGCCTTCATCGCGGGCACGACGGCCCGGCAGCCGAGGAAGGTGCCGGTGAGGTTCACCCCGATCACGGCGTGCCACTTCTCCAGCGAGAAGTGCTCGATCGGCGCGGCGTTGGCGATCCCGGCGTTGTTCACCAGCGCGTCGACGGCGCCGAAGGACTCGACGGTCTCCGCGACGACGCGGGCCCAGGCGTCCTCGTCGGTCACGTCGAGTTCGGCGAAGCGGGCGCCCTCCCCCAGCTCGGCGGCCAGCGCCTTGCCCTCGGCGGCGAGGACGTCGGCTATGACGACGCGCGCCCCGGCCTCGTGCAGGGCCCGAACGTAAGTCTCGCCGATGCCGCGCGATCCGCCGGTCACGACCGCGACGCGCCCGCTCATGTCCGCCACTGCCGCTCCTTCACCGCACCGTCGACGCGCATATATCCACAGTTGACATACTCATGACGCGACCCGCACCACGAGCCGCCCGGTCGTCGTCCCGCCCGCGAGCCGCTGGACCGCCGACGCCGCCGCTTCGAACGGCACGACCTCGCTCACCGCCGGGCGGACGACGCCCTCCTCGGCCAGATGCGTGAACTCCTCGTGCGCCCGGTCGACGAGCTCGGGGCGCCGCTGCTGGTACAGGGCCCAGTGCAGGCCGAGCACGCTGTAGTTCTTCACCAGGGCGTGGCCCGCGGGGACCGTCGGCATCTCGCCGCTCGCGAAGCCGACCACGACGATGCGGCCCTCGAAGGCGACGCAGCGCGTCGAGCCCTCGAACGCCGCGCCGCCCACGGGATCGAAGACGACGTCGGCGCCCCCGTGGTCGCGTTTGACCGCGGCCGCCCAGTCGTCCTCGCGCAGCAGGACCTTCCCGGCGCCCGCGGCCCGGGCGACCTCGGCCTTGGCCTCGTCGCCGACCACGCCGACCACCTCGGCGCCCGCCGCGGCGCCGAGCGCGCAGGCCGCCGTGCCGACGCCTCCGGCGGCGGCGTGCACGAGGAGGGTCTCGCCGCGGCGGATCGCGGCGCGGCGGTGCAGGCCGAACCAGGCCGTCTGGTAGGCGATGGTCAGCGCGGCGGCGGCCGCGTCGTCGAGCGAGGCGGGGGCGGGGCGGACCGCCCGGGCGGGCACCGTCGCGTACTCGGCCATCACGCCGATCTTCGATCCGACGACGCGCTGCCCTTCCGCCAGGCCGGTGACGCCCTCGCCGAGCGCGGCGACCTCGCCGCACAGCTCGATGCCGGGGGTGAACGGCAGTTCGGGGCGCTCCTGGTACCGGCCGCGGGCCAAGAGCACGTCGGGGAAGTTCACGGCCACGGCGCGGACCCGGACGAGGACCTCCCCCGGACCGGGCCTCGGCGCCTCGACCTCCCGGAGCGCCATCACCCGCTCGGGCTCGCCGTGCGCGGTGACGTGCCAGGCCCGCATCGTCTCAGCCATCGGTCCTCCTGATGCCGCGCAGGAACAGCTCGGTGAGCTGCTGGGCGACCTCGGTCTTGTCCTCGGGGCCCTCGGGCGAGTACCAGTGCGATAGGTAGTGGACGTCGGAGAAGAAGTGCGCGATGAGCACCGAGACCGGGACGTCGTCGCGGAGGGCGCCCTCGGCCTGGCCGCGGGCGATGAGCTCGGCGAACTCGTCGTGGTACTCGCGCCTGCGGCGCTTGACCTCGCGCTGCCGCTCGGGGGTGAGCATGTGCTGGCTGCGGAAGAAGACGGTGCCCTCGGGCAGGAAGTCGATGGAGGTGACGACGACGTCCTCGCACACGGCCCGCAGCACGTCCACGGCGGTGTCGCCGCCCTGCTCGATGATCTCGTCGAGCCGTCGCTTCTGGAGCGAGAGCATCCGCTCGTAGATCGCGAAGAGCAGGTCGTCCTTGGACGTGAAGTAGTGGTACATGGCGCCCTTGGTGACGCCCGCGGCCTTCACGATCTGCTGCACGCTGGTATTGGCGTACCCCTGGGCGGCGAACAGTTCGAGGGCGGCGCGGAGCACGTCGTCGGCGACGTTCGTGGTCTTCATGGTTCCCATCCTTCACCCCACCGGCCTGATGCTCGCGCCGCCGTCGACCTTCAGGGTCTGGCCGGTGACCCACGCGGCGTCGTCGGACAGGAGGAACGCGGCGGGCCCGGCCACGTCCTCGGGCACGCCGAGGCGGCCCAGCGGGTAGGCTCGGGCGACCCGCTCCTCGCGGCCCTCGTAGAGGGCCCTGGAGAGCTTGGTCTTCACGACGGCGGGCGCGAGGGCGTTGACGCGGACGGCGGGCGCGAGCTCCTCGGCGAGCTGGGCGGTCAGGTTGATCAGCCCGGCCTTGGAGACGCCGTAGAAGCCGATGTTGTCGCTGGCGGCGGTGCCCGCGATCGAGGCCGTGTTCAATACGGACCTGAGGTTCCCGGCGGCGAGGGCCTCGCGCGTCCACTCCAGTGCCGCGAGGACGTTGACCTCGAAGATCTTGCGGGCGACGTTCGCGTCGAGCTCCGCGAGCGGCCCCCAGGCGGGGTTGACACCCGCGTTGTTGACCAGGTGGTCGAGTCCACCGAAGCGCTCGACGGCGTGGGCGATGGCGGCGGCGCGGTGCGCGGCGTCGTCGGCCCGTCCGGCGACGCCGGAGGCGCGCGCTTCGCCGAGGCCGGCGACCGCCTCCTTCAGGGCGTCCTCGTCGCGTCCGGTGACGACCACCGAGGCCCCTTCGGACACCAGGCGCCGGGCGACGGCGAGGCCGATGCCCCGGCTCGCTCCGGTGATCAGGGCGACTCTGCCCGCGAATCGATCCATGCACAACTCCGTACCGTCTGGTCGGTTTGTAGATGACCTTATCACGTGCCCCGCGCCCGAGGGGCCGCCCGGCCCGCCGGGCCGAAGCGGTACCTTCGTGGAGTGACCGCCCCCATGACCCCCGAGGCGGAGGCCGCCCGCTGGCTCGAGAAGGCCGCCGCCGTCGCCGTGCTGACCGGCGCCGGGATCTCCACCGACTCCGGCATCCCCGACTTCCGCGGCCCCCAGGGCGTGTGGACGAAGAACCCGGCCGCGCAGTCCCTGTTCACCATCGAGAACTACCTGGCCGACCCCGAGGTGCGGCGCCAGGCGTGGCGGGCCCGGCTGGCCAGCCCCGTCTGGGAGGCCGAGCCCAACGCCGCCCACCGGGCCCTCGTCGAGCTCGAGGCGGACGGGCGCCTGACGGCGATCCTCACCCAGAACATCGACGGCCTGCACCAGCGGGCCGGCTCGGCGGCCGAGCGGGTCGTCGAGCTCCACGGCACCGCCCGATGGGCGGCATGCCTCGACTGCGGCGACCGCGCCCCCATGCCCGAGGTGCTCCCCAGGATCGAGGCGGGCGAGGACGACCCGTCCTGCCTGCGGTGCGGCGGGATCCTCAAATCGGCCACGATCTCCTTCGGCCAGCGGCTGGACCAGGACGTGATCGCCTCGGCCGTCAAGGCCGCCACCGAATGCGAGCTGTTCATCGCGATCGGCACCTCGCTGACCGTCCACCCCGCGGCCGGGCTGTGCGACTGCGCGCTCGAGGTCGGGGCCCGGCTGGTCATCGTGAACGCCGAGCCCACCCCGTACGACCGCTACGCGCACGCGGTGCTGCGCGAGCCGATCGGCGAGGTCCTCCCCCGCCTGGTGGCGGCAGTCAGGCGATCGTAAGAAAACCGTAAGGGCCGGGCGGCACGATGGTCTCATCAGGTCGACGGCACCGGGCCGCCGACGGGAACGCAAGGGGAACCGCCATGCGCAAGCTCATCGAATCCACGTTCGTGTCACTGGACGGCGTCATCAGCGACACCGACCCCTCCACGGCCTCCCGGGCCGAACCGCAGCACTGGGGCCAGCCGTACTGGGACGAGGACCACAACAACTACGCCGGGAAGCTGCTGGGCTCGGCCGGCGCCTTCCTGCTGGGCCGGGTCACCGGCGAGGCGTTCGCCGAGGCCTGGTCCACCAGGGAGGGACCCGAGGCGGAGGTCTTCAACAACACGCCGAAGTACATCGCCTCGCGGACCATCACCGAGATCGACTGGAACGAGGCCACCGTCCTCCAAGGCGACGTGGCCGAGGCGGTCGCGGAGCTCAAGGAGCAGCCGGGCAAGGACATCCTCAAGTGGGGCACCGGCGAGCTGGACCGCGCGCTCGTCGAGCACGGCCTGATCGACGAGTTCCACTTCTGGTACTTCCCGGTCGTCGTCGGCGCCGGCAGGCACCTGTTCGAAGGCGCCGGCTTCGACACCACCCACCTCAAGCTGGCCGACATCGAGCGCTTCGACTCCGGCATCGCCGTGCACGTCTACGTTCCCAAGTAGACCTCCGCCGCACGAGACTCAGGCCCGGTCCCCCTCCGCGAGGGACCGGGCCTCGTCGGCTCCGAGCCCGGTGCCGCTCGCGAACAGCTCGTCGAAGCGCGGCTCGGCGGCGCGGACGGCGGCGGTGATCCGCTCGACCTCGGCCCGGTCCATGTCGGACAGCGGCACCTCGGAGGCGCTCCGCATGGCCTCGGCGGCGCCCAGCAGCCGCGCGGCCGCCTCGGAGCGGCCGCCCAGCGCGAGCGCCTCGGCCATGCCCGTCAGCACCAGCGCCGCCTCGCGGCCCGAGCCCTGCCCGCGGGCCACGTCCCAGCTCCGGCCGTGCCATGCCAGGGCCGCGTCCGGATCGCCTCGCCGCGCGGCGAGGTGCCCCAGTTCGACCAGGACGATCGTCAGGTACATCGGGTGGCCGCCGTCGGTCCGCTGCTCGTCGGCGCGCTCGAGCAGCCACCGCAGATGCTCCTCCGCCAGGTCGAGCCTGCCGTCGCGCCGGGCGGCGAAGGCAAGGGTGATGGTGGCGAAGACCTCCACGGCCAGCGGCCCCTGCTCGGCCGTCAGCCGCTTCGCCTGCTCGGCGTGCTCGGCGGCGGCATGGAGGTCGCCGACCTGGAACGAGAGCCATGCCAGCCAGGAGAGCTGCCCGGCCACATCGGACCACAGGCCGAGGTCCTGGGCGAGGTCGAGGCCCTGGCGGGCGATCCGCACGCCCCCGGCGTAGTCGCCGGTCAGATCGGCCAGGCCGATCAGCCAGTCGCCGGCCTGGAGAGCGCCCCAGTCGTCGCCGAGCTCGCCGAAGAGTTCGGCGCTGCGGCGGGCGTCGCGTTCCAGGGCGGCCAGGTCGCCGTGGAAGTGCCCGAGCATGGCGCGGGTGCTCAGCGCCGCGGCCTCGCCCCAGCGGTCGCCTCGGGACCGCGACATGCGCAGCGCCGGCTCCAGCAGCTCCATCGTGACGGCCTCGTCGCCGAAGTCGATGACGGCGTTCGCCAGGAACCACGCGAGGCGGGTGTGCCCGTCCGGGTCCTCCGAGCCGTCGAGCTCGCGCGCCGCCGCCACCGCGAGCGCGGCCTCAGCCCGTCCCTGGAGGGCCGCGAAGGCGGTGTGCCAGGCCCCGGCGATGGCGCGGAGCGGTTCGGGCGCCTTGCCTTCGACGGCGAGCGCGGTCTCCAGGGCCCGGCGCGCCTCGGTGAGGCGGCCGCGCAGGTGCCAGTGCCAGACCAGGGCCACGGCGAGCCGCAGGGCGTGCTCGGCGGCGCCCTCGCGGCGGAAGGTCTCCAGGGCGGCGCGCAGGTTCGCGGCCTCGGCGTCGAGGCGGTGGAGCCACTGTCGCTGCTCGGGTCCGCGCAGGAGCGGGTCGGCGCGCTCGGCGAGGGCCAGGTAGTGCTCGGCGTGGCGGCGCCGCAGCGCGGCCTCCTCTCCGGCCTCGCGGAGGCGTCCCTGGCAGTAGGCGCCGACCGATTCCAGCAGCCGGAGGCGGCCATCGTCGCCGCGGGCCACCAGGGAGCGGTCCACCAGTCCCGCGACGAGGTCGAGCACCTCGGCCTCGGCGACGCCCTCCCCGGCGCACACCGCCTCGGCGGCGGCGAGGACGCACCCGCCGACGTGGACGGACAGGCGGCGCAGCACGGCGCGTTCGGCGTCGGTGAGCAGGTGCCAGCTCCAGTCGATGACGGCGGCGAGGGTGCGCTGCCGGTCGGGCGCGTCGCGCGGTCCGGTGCCGAGCAGGCCGAAGCGGTCCTGCGGCACGCGCAGGCGGGCGGCCAGCTCGTCGACGCCGAGCGCCGGGGCGCGGGTGGCGGCCAGTTCGAGCGCGAGGGGGATGCCGTCGAGGCGGCGGCAGACCTCGGCCGCGGCGGCGACGGTCCGCGGCTCGGCCCCGAGTCCGGCGCGGGCGAGGAAGAGCCGCACGGCCGGCGCGTTCGCGAGGCGCTCGGGGTCGTCGGTGTCGGGGAGTTCGAGCGGCGGCAGCTCGAAGCGGGCCTCGCCGCGCAGCCGGAGCGGTTCCCGGCTGGTGGCGAGCACGCGCAGTCCGGGAGCGGCGGCGAGCAGTTCGGCGACCAGGTCCGCGACGGGCTCGGCGACGTGCTCGCAGTTGTCGAGCACCAGCAGGGTCCGCCGGTGCCGCAGGGCCGCGGCGAGCCGTTCGCGCTCCGTCTCGGCGCTGCCCGGCGCGTCTGGGATGGACAGTGCGGACAGGACCGGCCCGGCCGCCTCGCCCGCCCCGTCCCACGCGGTCAGGTCGACCATCCACACGCCCTCGGGGCAGGCCTCGATCTGGGCTCTGGCGGCGGCGACGGCGGCGCTGGTCTTGCCGACGCCGCCCGGCCCGGTGAGGGTGACCAGCCGGCCGGCAGCGAGCAGTTCCCTGATGCGCCTGAGGGCGTGGTCCCTGCCGATCAGCTCGGTGACCGGGGCGGGCACGTTCGCGGCGGGGCCGACGGCGCGCGGCGGGGGCGCGGGCGGGTCCTCGGCGGGATCCGCGGCGAGGACGGCCCGGTGCAGGGCCGCCAGCTCGGGGCCGGGGTCCAGGCCCAGTTCATCGGCGAGGAGGCGGCGCAGTTCCGCGTAGCCGTCCAGGGCCTCACCGGTCCGCCCCGAGCGGTGGAGGGCCCGCATGTGGGCGGCGCGCAGCCGCTCCCGGTAGGGGTGCGCCGCCACGGCCTCGGCGAGCTCGCCGGTCAGTTCGCGGTGCTCGCCCAGTTCGAGCCGGGCTTCGGCGGAGGATTCGAGGGCGGAGAGCCGCTGCTCCTCCCATCTGGCGACGGTCGTGCGGGCGAAGGCCTCGTCGGCGAAGTCGGCGAGGGCGGGGCCGCGCCACAGGCCGAGGGCCTCGCCGAGCAGCGCGGCGCGCGTCTTCGGCTCGGCGGCCCGCCGGGCCCGGTCGGTCAGGGCGGCGAAGCGCAGGGCGTCCACCGCCTCGGGGGCGGTGCGCAGTGCGTAGCCGGGGGCCTGGGAGACGACGAGTTCGCGGCCTCCGGCCTCGGCCCCGGCCAGGGCGCGACGCAGCTGCGAGACGCGGACGTGGAGCGCCGCGGCCGGGTCGGCGGGCGCGGCCTCGCCCCACAGGTCCTCGACGAGGCGGTCGGCCGAGACGGGGCGGCCCTCGTGGAGGAGCAGGTCGGCCAGGAGCGCCCGGACCTTGCGGCCGGGGATCGCGACCGGTTCGCCGCGGTCGTTCCACACGGTCAGCGGCCCGAGAATTCCGAATTGCACGATCCCAGGCTACGAGCCCGCTCCGGCGGCGAAAAAGGGGGCGGATATGCGTCGCAAGCTGGCAATTTGTCGTACATAGGAACTAAAATTGGGGATAAGGGTGTACTCGAGGGGAAGAGGAGTTGCCTGCACATGGTTCAGATCGATTCTCGCGCGCCGGTGCCCGAGCCGGTCCGCGCACGCGCGTCCGCCGAGGCGGAGAGCGCCCTCCCGGCCGATCACGCCGACGCCGCCGACAAGGTCGGCGCGCTGGTGTTCCTGTCCGACGACGTCCACGTCACCACTGAGCGGGTGGCGCGGTTCTACGAGGTGCCGGTCGAGGACGTCCGGGGCCTCATCCGGCAGCACCGCAGGGAGCTCCAGGCCGCCGGGCTCACCGCTCTCCGCGGCGAGCGCCTGCGGGCGTTCAAGGGGCGGCACGCGGGCCGCCTGTCCGAGCACGACCTCCGGTCCTCGCAGCTGACGGTGTGGTCCCGCGGGGCCGTGCTCGCCGCCGGCCAGCTGCTGCCCGACTCCCCCGTGGCCGCTCAGGTGCGGCGGTTCCTGCTGTCGGCCGAGGAGTCGGCCGCCGTCGACCGCCGCCTGGAGACGGCGCGGTTCACGCGGTTCCAGGAGCGGGCCGACTACCGGGGCGTCCTGCACTCGCTGAAGCTGGGCGGCGCCGTCTCGGAGGACTACCGCCTGATCCAGAACACGCTCTACGCCGGGCTGTTCGGGATGACGGCGGCCGTCATCCGGGAGAGCCGCGTCCAGCGGGACGGCGACCGCAAACGCGACGGCTCGTTCACGGCCGCCTCGGCGCGGATCGCGAAGAACTACCTCACGGAGAACGAGCTGGAGCTGCTCGACAACGTGACGGTGACCATCAACGCCCAGTTGAACATCAAGTACCCGCGCGGCGCCACGGTCGACCAGATGCTCGGCGTCGTCTACAACGCCGTCGCCCTGTTCCGCCCCCGGATCCTGAGGGCCACCGCCTAGCGGCTCCCCGGGCGCGGCCCGGACGGCTCCGCTGCGGAGCCGTCCGGGTCGCCGACCCGCGGGCGGAACGGCGGCGGGTCGCACGGCTACGCCAGGAACACGAGCCCGGCCGCGACGATGACGTCGATGACGGCGCACGCCTCGGCGTAGGAGCGCGAGACGACCTTGTCGAGCCGGTGGTGGACGAAGTCCCAGACACCATGGGCCAGCCACGCCGCGGCGACGACGTACCGGGCCGCCTCCGAGTCGAGCGCCAGGGCGAGCAGCGTGAGCGCGCCGAACGCGACCATGCCGACGGCCTGGAGGCGGACCATGCCGTCCTTGAACAGCCGCCCGTCGACCGCGCCCCAGACCAGCACGACCGCGGCGAGGGCGCCGAAGACCAGCGAGGGCCGGACCAGGCCGATGAACTGGATCGCGGTCATGACGGCCGAGAGCGCCACGACCACCGGCCACGACCACCGGCGCAGGCCGAACTTCGCGATGAGCAGGTACTCGAGGGCCAGGAGCGGGATGAGCTCGCCGAAGGCCGTCACCATCTCGGCGTCGATCGCGCCGGAGCCGAAGATCAGCGCGCCGAACGCGAGGGCGATCGCGGTGGGCCAGCGCCGCAGGAGCCAGCGGCCCCGGCCGGCGCGTTCGCTTTGCGTCGCAGTGGTGCTCATGACGGCCGCCCGCCGTACTCGCCGCGGCGGCGCAGCATGGCCAGGAACATGAGCGGGAACATCGCGAGGTGCTCCAGGAGCATCGCGGTGTCCGCGCCGAGGGCGCCGAGCCGCACGAACGGGACGAGGACGAGCGCCGGGGCGATCATCACCGCGGCCATCTCCAGCGTGCCGGCCCAGCCGTGGCCGCGGACGCGCATCCAGACGACCATGCCGATCGACATGTCCAGGGCCATCTCCAGGATGGTCAGCTCGGGGTGGGTGGCCATGCCGTACTCGACGCCGGCCAGGGCCACGACGCCGCGGACGAGGCCGCCGAGGACGAACATCCCGGCGAGCATCGCGACGACCATCTCGACGTAGTGTATCAGGAAGCGCCGTTTGCCTTGGGCTCCATGGTGGTGCGTGTGGTGCGCCGGGCGGCGCTCAGTGGTCTGCATGGGAAACTCCTTCGTACGGGGGCGGGGTATCCGCCCGTTGCATCCACGGTCGCAGCCGCGCGGCGCCGCCAGTAGTGCCGAAAGCCGACGACTCGGCGTGGGCCGGTCACGGCGCCGGATGACATCTGTCATGCCCGCGTCGGGATCGGCCTGTCGCCTCCGGCGGTGAGCTGCGACAATGACTCGCGTGCAGGACACCGCGAGCGACCGGGCGACGGAGCTGACGGGCCTCCGCCGCTACACGTGGTGGATGGTCCCCGGCACCACCGCGTTCTTCCTGGTGTTCTTCGGCGCGGGCTGGGTCATGGACGAGAGCGTGCCGGTCTGGCTCCGGGCCGTCCGCGTGGCGGCCCTCGCCGCGGCCACCTGGGCGAGCGTGGTCCTGCTCAACCGGCGCATGGCGCTCAGGCCGAGGCCGCCGCTCGACCGCTCGACCATGTGGTGGCTGGTCACCGCGAACGCCGGATCGGCGGTCATCGGCGTGGTCTCGCTGGCCCTGCGCGACTACGGCATCTGGGCGGTCGTGCCCGCGACGACCGTGGCCATCACCGCGACGTTCCTGCGCCCCCGGCCGCGGCTGGTCCTGCTCGCCGCGGCGGCCGTCGTCGCCCCGCTCCCCGGCTGGATCATCAGCGTGGGCTCCGGCGACGACGGAGTGGTCCACGCGGCGCTGATGCCCCTGGGGCTGCTCCTGTTCATCGCCGTCATGGTGCTCGGCCCGCTGTGGGCCTGGGACATCGCCAGGCGGCTGAACGAGACGCAGCAGCTGGCCGCCGAGCTCGCCGTCAAGAACGAGCGGCTGCGCTTCGCGGCCGATCTGCACGACATCCAGGGCCACCACCTCCAGGTCATCGCGCTCAAGAGCGAGCTGGCGGCCCGCTTGGCGGAGGCCGACGCCGACCGTGCCGCCGCCGAGATGAAGGAGGTCCAGCGACTGGCCGTCGACGCGCTCGAGGACACCAGGGCGGTCGTGCGCGGCTACCGGCGCACCGCCCTCGACGACGAGTTCGCCAACGCCACCAAGGTCCTGGCCGCCGCCGACATCGACGCCGAGATGCACCTCGAGCCCGCGGCCGCAGCGGGCATCGACCGGCTCCCGCCCACCGCCCGGCACCTGCTGGGCCTGGTCATGCGGGAGGCCACCACGAACGTGCTGCGGCACAGCCGCGCCGCGCACGCCGAGGTCGACTACCGGATCGAGGACGGCGCCGCCCGGCTGCGGATCGCGAACGACGGCGCGGGCGAGGCGGACGGCGACGGCTCGGGCACCGGCCTGCGGGCCCTGGCCGAACGCCTGGCGGCCGCGGGCGGCGAGCTGACGTGGGAGCACGAGGGCGGCCGCTTCGCCGTCACCGCTTCGCTCCCGCTCGGCAGGACTCCCGGCAACACAGCGGACGATGCAATGGAGGCAAGGTGATACGGATCCTGCTGGCCGACGACGAGGACCTGCTCAGGGGCGCCCTGGCCTCGCTCCTGGCCCTCGAGGCGGACCTCGACGTCGTCGCCGAGGCCTCCACCTCGACCGACGCGGTGCGCCTGGCCGAACAGCACCGGCCCGACATCGCGGTGCTGGACCTGGAGATGCCGCCGGCCGACGGGCTCCGCGCCGCCGAGGAGATCCGCGCCGCGCTCCCCACCCGGATCGTCCTGGTCACCAGGCACGCCCGGCCGGGGGTGCTGCGCCGCGCCCTGGCCGCGGGCGTCAGCGGATTCGTGCCGAAGACGACGCCCGCCTCGCGCCTGGCCGAGATCATCCGCGACATCGCCGCCGGGAAGCGCTATGTGGACCCCGACATCGCCGCGTCGGCGCTGAGCGAGGACGACTGCCCGCTCTCCGAGCGGGAGCTGGAGGTGCTGCGGGAGACCAGGACCGGCGCCTCGGTCGGCGAGATCGCCGCGCGGGTGCACCTGGCGCCGGGCACCGTCCGCAACTACCTGTCGTCGGCGATGACCAAGCTCGGCGTCTCCTCCAGGCACGCGGCCGCGCACCGCGCCTGGGAGGAGGGCTGGATCTGAGGCCGCGGCGGAGCGGCGCCTACGCACAGCGGCGTAGCGCGGATACGCGCGCCCGCTGACGCCGCGAGCGGCCTTCGGCCGCAACCGTGGAGGGCATGAAGAGATCAACACCGTTCAAAGTCCTGGCGGTCCTCGCGGCCGCAATCGCAACGATCACGGTAGCCGGTGCCCCCTCCTACGCGGACGACCCGTCGCTCGTCGAGACCCCGAGCGGACTGCTCCAGGGCACCGTCGAGGAGGGCCACCGCACCTTCCTCGGGATCCCCTACGCGGCCCCGCCGGTCGGCGATCTGCGCTGGCGCGCCACCGAAGCGGTCGAGCCGTGGACCGGGGTGCGCGACGCGACCCGGCCGGGATCGCCGTGCCTCCAGGAAGGCTGGGAGGAAGGCGAGCCCGTCGGCGGCAGCGAGGACTGCCTGTACCTCAACGTGGACGCGCCGCTCGACGCCGACGGGCCGCTGCCGGTCATGGTGTTCCTGCACGGCGGCGGCCTCAACAGCGGCCAGGGAGTGCTGTACGACCCGGCCCGCATCGTCGAGCGCTCCGACGTCATCGTCGTGACGCCCAACTACCGGCTCGGCGCGTACGGCTTCCTGTCGCACCCCGACATGGACGACCCCTACGCGGGGAACTTCGCGCTCGCCGACCAGCAGGAGGCGCTGCGCTGGGTCGAGGAGAACATCGCGGCCTTCGGCGGCGACCCCGGCAACGTCACGCTGTGGGGCCAGTCCGGCGGCGGCTACGCCGTGTGCGCCCAGCTCGCCGCCCCGGGAGCGGAGGGCCTGTTCGACAAGGCGATCGTGCAGAGCGCCAGCTGCGCCAACCAGGTGCTGACCGAGGACGAGGCCGGGGCGAGGGGCGAGGACCTGGCCGAGGCGGTCGGCTGCGGCGACGCCGAGGACGCCATGGCGTGCCTGGCCGAGACCGACCCGGCCGAGCTGGTGCTGTGGCGCGCCGACGAGATCGCCCACGTCACGCGGCACCGCTCGGACTACCCGTGGTTCCCGGTGGCCGGCACCGAGGCGCTGCCGAGGCAGCCGATCGTGGCGCTGAGCCGCGGCGAGGCCGCCGACATACCGCTCATCCACGGCTCCACCAAGGACGAGGCGCGCATCGCCGTCGCCAAGACCTACGAGTGGCCGGGCACGCCGGTGACCGCCGAGCAGTACCCCGGCATCGTCGAGGACCTGTTCGGGCGCAGGGACGCGCGGACCATCCTGAACCTGTACCCGCTGGGCGATCACGAGACGCCGAGCCTGGCGCTGGCGACGCTGCTGACCGACTACGGCGGCCTGGCGGGCACCTGCTCGCAGGTGCCGGCGCTGGAGGCGGCCTCGTGGCACGCCCCCGTGTACTCCTACGAGTTCGCCGAGCCGACCGGCGAGGTCGCGGGAGACTTCCCGCTGGGGGCCAGGCACGGCGCCGACGACAGGTACTTCTTCGGCAACCGCTTCGCTCCGAACCCGCTGACCGGCGAGCGGCTGGAACTGGCCGACACGCTGACCGACCACTGGGGCGAGTTCGCCCGCACCGGCGACCCGGGCGGCGGGTGGGAGCAGTACCACCGAGGGAACGCGATGTCGTTCTCCACCGAGGCGATCGAATCGATCAGCATCGCCGAAGGGCACCACTGCGGGTTCTGGATCCCGCGCCTGTGGTGGTGACCGCCTGACACGGCGACGCCCCGCGCCGGGAGGCGCGGGGCGTCGTCTCGCGTCGCGTCAGCGCAGGATCGGGAGGCGGCGGACCAGCCCGAGGTCCTTCCACCAGCGTCCGAGGCCCCACCGGTCCCCGGCGCTCGTGATCGCCAGCGCGATCATCGCGACCATGTAGAAGACGTGGACGTCGACGATCGGATTGTCCTTGAGCGGCAGCATCGACATCCACATGCTCGCCATGAGCACCGTGCCGCCGATGGCGGCCAGGCGCAGGCCGATGCCGAGCGTGAGGGCGATGCCGAGCCCGGCCATGCCGCCCATGAAGAGCCACTCGGACCAGGCCTGATCGGACATGTTGCGGAACAGCTCGCCGAAGGAGCCGTCGCGGCTGGCGAGGAAGCCGGCCGTGGGGCTGGCGCCGTCGATCCAGGCCTGCCCGTCGGGTGTGGAGTATCCGAGGCCGAAGGTCTTGTCCAGGAAGGACCACAGGAAGACCCAGCCGAGGACGATCCTGACGACCGCGAGCGAGCGCGGGGGGAGGGCGGGCGCGGGAGCGTCCGGCTCGCGCAGCGCGGCGGTGGGAGTTGATGTTGAAGCGGTTGAAGCCATATGAAATCCCCTCGGGGTGCGGGACGACAGCGGGGATCACGGCGGCGGGCACCCCCTGTGGTGCCGACGCCTAGGGTTGGCCGTCGTCGGAACATGCCGTAGAAGCGCTCCCACTCTAACATAGAGAGACATCAATATCAAGTCCTGAGCCCCGACGGCGCACAAGAGCGCCGTTCTGGACGCCCTCCCAGAACGCCCGGAGACTATGCACGGCCTCGTCGGAGGCTTACAGTCGACTACTCCGGTCTGAAGATCCGGGGTTTGTCGCTCGTGTCCGCCGCTGGCCGCGGCGTGTCGGCGACAATAGGCTGGTTGACAACAGCCCAGGTCATACGTGCGCGGTCTCTGACGTTGACCGCGGCTACCTGGTCGGCGGCTCCAGCGAGCCCACACCGCCGACAGGCGAAATCATCACGGATCGGCCGGTTGGCCTTGGCGGTGTGCCCGCACCGCGGGCACCGCCGCGAAGTGTTCGCCGCATCGACGACCACGACCGGCACCCCGGCGCGTCTCGCCTTGTAACGAATGAACGCCTGGAGCTGATAGAAGGACCACGCGTTGAGCTCGCCTCGCTGGGCGGCTGGGAGCCGTACCCGGTCACGGATACCGGCAAGGTCTTCCATGCCGATGCCGCGTCCGGTGCGTTCAGCCTGTGCGACGAGCTGCTTCGATATTCGATGGTTGACGTCTTTGACCGCGCGAGCCTCCCGGCGGGCGCGGGCCTTGAGTTTCTTCTTGGCCGACTTGGTGGCCTTGACCTGCAACTCGGATCGGACCTTCGCCATGCGCTGGCGGTAGCGGCGCAGCCCGGCCCCTTCGTAGTTGTCGCCGTCGGATGCCGTGGCGATGTTGACGATGCCCATGTCGACACCGAGGAAGTCGGCCGGGTCCGTGTTCATCTCGGCATCGGGGACCTCGACCGTGGCGATCAGGTACCACTTGCCGCCGCGGAAAACCAGGTCCGACTCGCCCTTGCGGTACCGCTCCAGGGTCTTGAGCTGGTCGGGGTGACCGGCGAAGCGAATTCCGCGCTCCCGGCGCGGGCGTCCATCTGCCAGGAGAGGCACCGGTCGTCGAACGCCTGCGCCGCCTCGGGCCGGAATACCACCGGTTTCGCCGTCGCTTTCACGGCCCGCTTGCCTTGCAGCCGACCAGCCTTGATCAAACCGGCGATGGTCGCGTAGGCGTGGCAGGTTTTCTTGATGACCAGTTGCGCGATCTGCGAGCCGAGCCCGCGCTCCTTCAACTCGCTGTAGGTGTGCTGGCGCAGCGCGTACTCCCGTGGCAGGCCACGCGCAAAGGCCACAGTCGAGACCCAACTCGCCGCCTCGTTGGCCGCACGCAGGGTCCGCTCCAGCGCCGCCGCCTGCTCCGGCGACGGCAGCAGCTTCACGGCCACCACCTGCTTGCCCACGACCACAACAGTAACGACCAGGTACGACACGAGCAGCGCACAGAAGCCGACCAATGAATATGATCGCCATCACTACCCGTTCGCAGTCCCGCTCCGCAGGACCGCGAGCGAGGCGATCACCTCAGGTCCTCCCAGGACTGGAACCCCGGGAGCCGCCAGGAAACCTCTGAACCCTTAGCATAAGCATTGATATTTCTATGTGTATTGATATAACGGCGATCGAGGGCACCACCCGGCACGCCCGCGCGAGCGCCGCCGGTGCCCGCCCGGGCACCGACCTCATTGTCCCCACCCGAACGCACGCCTGGGAGCGAACATGCGACCGCGAACCCGACCACGACCGCACCGCCTCGCCGCCGCGCTGGCGCTGGCACTGGCCTCGGTCTTCCTCATCAGCCCGCCCGCCGGCGCCGCCGTCGACACCGGCACCTGGTACGTCCTGGAGTCCCGCAGCTCCGGTCTGGCGCTCGACATCGACGGCGCCTCCACCGAGCCCGGCGCCGGACTCATCCAATGGAACCGCACCGGCGCGGCCAACCAGCAGTTCCGCTTCATCGACGCCGGCGGCGGCTACTACCGCATCCAGGCCGGGCACTCGGGCCACGTGCTCGACGTCTACGACTGGGACACCGCGAACGGCGCCGAGGTCGTCCAGTGGAACGACCTGAACAACACCAACCAGCAGTGGCGCGTCACCGAGAACGCCGACGGCTACGCCACCTTCGTCAACCGCTTCTCCGGCAAGGCCCTCGACGTGTGGCAGCAGTCGGCCTCGGCCGGGGCCCGCGTCTCCCAGTACACGCCCACCGGCGCGGCCAACCAGCAGTGGCGGCTCGTGCCGGTCGACGACGGCTCCGGCAGCGCCGAGGACCCGTACGGCTACCTCTTCGCCTACATGAACGGCGAGGGCGGCGCGAACGGCGAGCAGGTCTACTTCGCGCTCAGCCGCGGGAACGACCCCCTCGCCTACGACGCGCTCAACGGCGGGCAGCCGGTCATGACCTCCGATGTGGGCGAACAGGGGGCGAGGGACCCGTTCATCGTCCGCTCGCCGCAGGACGGCAAGTACTACATGATCGCCACGGACCTGAAGATCCACGGCAACGGCGACTGGGACCGCGCGCAGCGCCACGGGAGCCTGTCACTGGTGGTGTGGGAGTCGACCGACCTGGTGAACTGGAGCTCGGCCCGCCTGGAGCGGGTCTCGCCGTCGTCGGCGGGCAACACCTGGGCGCCCGAGGCCTACTGGGACCCGACGCGGAACGCCTTCGTCGTCTACTGGGCCTCGAAGCTCTACAGCACCTCGGACCACTCGGACGACACCCATCACCGGATGATGTACGCGACCACCACCGACTTCCGGGACTTCAGCGAGGCGAGCGTGTGGGTGGACAAGGGCTACTCCACCATCGACTCGACCGTCGCCGAGCACGAGGGGACGTACTACCGCTACACCAAGGACGAGCGCAGCGGCACCTCGTGCGGCAAGTTCATCCTCTCGGAGACCTCGACGTCCCTGACGAACACGGACTGGTCCTTCCAGACCGAGTGCATCGGCTCGGGCGCGATCAGCCACGGCGAGGGCCCGCTGATCTTCAAGTCCAACACCGAGGACCGCTGGTACATGTTCATCGACGAGTACGGCGGCCGCGGCTACATCCCCTTCGAGACCACCGATCTCTCGAGCGGGCAGTGGACGCCCGTCTCGGGCTACAGCCTGCCCGGACGGCCGCGGCACGGCAGCGTCCTGCCGCTGACCTACGAGGAGTACCAGGCGGTCCAGAGCGCCTGGAGTTGAGCGGCGCCGCTCCGGGCGTCCCCCTGCTGTCGCGGCGGGGCGCCCGGGCGGCCCGCCGGAGCACGGCTCAGGCGGTCCCTTCGGGGGCGAGCCGCAGCTCCTTGAGGACCTCGTCGGTGATGTGCTCGGGCGAGTCGGCGACGTCGACGGTGATCCCCGGTTCGTCCTCGGCGAGCGGCTCGAGGTCGCCGAACTGGGAGTCGAGCAGCCGCGGAGGCATGAAGTGCCCCGTGCGCTCGCTGAGACGGGAGGCGATGACCTCGGCGGAGGCGCTGAGGTGGACGAAGAGGACGCGCGCGGAGGTCCGGCGGAGCATGTCGCGATAGGAGCGCTTGAGCGCCGAGCAGGTGACGACGGTGTTCCGGCCCGCCGCGTCCTGCTCGCCGATCCAGTCGCGGATGTTCCGCAGCCACGGCATCCGGTCCTGATCGGTGAGCGGCGTCCCCGCCTCCATCTTCGCGATGTTCTCCTCCGAGTGGTACTCGTCGCCCTCGGCCATGGCCCAGCCGAGCCGGTCGGCGAGCCGCTTCGCGATGGTGCTCTTGCCGACACCGGACACGCCCATCACCACCAGGCAGGTCGTCGTCATACGCCCCTCCTTGTCACCCTCTAGCGCGAAAAGGTATCACCAATCGCCCGGCACGGCGCCGTCGAACCGGTGGCGGCCGGCGCGGGGCCGGACGCGGCCGAGGCGGGTCCCCGGCGGCTCGCCGGGCCACGTTACGCTGTCCGGCGACGTGCCCGCCACCCGACCGGATCGGACCGCCATGCCCAACCACGACCCGGTGCCGCTGCCGCACTACGACGGCGCCGACCCGACGTCGGTCATCGCGGGCATCGAGACATGGACCGCCTCGAAGCCCATGCGCGAACTCCTCGACGAGTTCGGCGGCGAGGCGCCCGACGGCGTCGCGGCGAGGCTCGACTACCTCGACGCCTTCTCCGCGCGGCACTGGGACTTCCGGGCCGGACGCGAACGGTACGAGACCGACGCCGAGCGCCTCGACCCGGTCAAGGAGCGCACCGTCGTCGAAGCGGCGACCGCCCTGGGCCTCGGCGGCGTCACGGTGCCGCCCCGCGGGCGCTACACGCACCTGCTCGTCCTCGGCGGCCTGGTCAGCTCCTGCCTGTTCCGCACCAGGTTCGCGGCCGAGCTGCTCGCAGAGGGCACTGCGGCAGAGCGCGTCACCGGCGTCGGCGGCTTCCGGCCGCTCGGCGCGGCCGACGCCCGCCTCGCCGAGCTCGCCGGGTACACCGGCGGCGAGTACGAGGTCGACGCGATGGAGGAGGGCCTCCGGCGCGCCTTCGGCCTCACCGGCGCGCCCGCGGTCGAGCGGGAGGGCGATCCGGCCGCAGACCCCGGCCGCGCCTGGAAGGTCGCCGCCTACACCGCCGGCCCGCTCGCGGTCCAGGCCGTCGCCGCCCCGTCCTCCGACCCCGACCGCCGCCGGGCCGACACCGTCGACACCTGCCGGTTCTGGGCCGACCACGTCGCCGAGCTCGCCCCCGGCGACAGCGTCCTGGTCGTCACCTCGGCGCTGTTCGTGCCCTTCCAGCACTGCGACGCGGTCGCGCACCTGGGACTGCCCTACGGCGCCGCCGTCGACACTGTCGGCGTCGACACGGGGTCTCTTCCCGAGGCGCACTTCCGACGGGAGTACACCTCCAGCGGCTATCTCCAGGAGATCCGCTCGGCGATACGCTCTATGCGGCGCCTGCACGAGGCGGCGCTGAGGGCGAGCGAACGGAGCTGATCGATGTCGTATCCGGAGCCGAAGTACTTCGGCGAGACCGGGGAGGTCAGCGCGGTCATGCGGGCCGCCGACCACCCCGCGGAGCTGCTGTTCCGCAACGGCGGATCAGCCGACTACCTCGCCACCGGGGCCTCCACCGGCGGCAAGTTCGGCCTGTACCAGTGGAACATGGGCCCGGGCCGGTCCGGACCCGACCCGCACTTCCACAAGACGATCTCGGAGTCGTTCTACATCCTGTCGGGCACGGTGAGCCTGTACAACGGCGAGACGTGGATCGACGCGACCCCCGGCGACTTCCTGTACGTGCCCGAGGGCGGCGTCCACGGCTTCCGGAACGTCTCGGGCGAGCCGGCCTCGATGCTGCTGCTGTTCGCGCCGGGCGCGCCCCGCGAGGGCTACTTCGAAGGGCTCGCCACCCTCGGCGAGCTCAGCGAGGAGGAGCGGAAGGCGTTCTTCGAGTACCACGACAACTACTGGGTCGACGAATAGCCCTGCGCGTCGCTCACGAACGGCGCCGAGGTGACGGCCAGGACGCCCTCGCCGGGGCACGGCCCCGCACCGCTCCGCCACTGAGGACTGGCGCACGATTCCTATCCTGAACGCCTCGGGACCGGTCCCGCAGTGGCCGTGGGAGTCTCGAGACTCGCCGCCGTTACCGTCGCAGCAGAGCGGAGCCGGGCATGCAGGAGAGTCGGCGCCTTGACCACACTGGAATCGACCTGACCTCGATCGCGAGCGTCGACCTCTACCGGCGCAACGCCTTCCGGCTCAGCGGCCTGCCGGTGGACGCCGCGCCTCGGCAGATCCGCCGCCGCGCGAACGAGATCGAGGCCGCCGAGCGCCTCGGCGGCGAGCCCCCGCGGATCGAGGACATGCTGATGCGGGCCTCGCCCAAGCCGTCCGCCGCCGAGGTCCTCGCGGCCCTGCGGCGGCTGCGCGACCCGACGGTCCGCATCCTCGACGAGTTCTTCTGGCTGTGGCCCGAACCCGACCGGGAGCGGCCCGCGACCCTGACCGGCGCCAGGAACCTGTGGCACCGGATGCTCGGGGGCGACGACGCGCTCGACGCCGCCGTCGGCGCCCACAACCTGGCGATCGCCGATCATCTCCGCGCCGTCGAGGGCCGGTACGGGACCGAGCACATCGCCGCACGCTGGCAGACCGCCTACAAGCGCTGGCGGCGGGTGCTGGCCGAAGAGGAGTGCTGGAACTGGCTGGCGCGGCGCGTCGAGGCGACCGGCGACCCGCAGCTCAAGGCCGGGGCCGTCGCCGCGATCCGCGCGGGCCTGCCCGACGCGCTGCTCGGCGCCCACGCGCAGCTGGCCGTCTCGTCGGGGAGCACGGCCCGCACCGGCAAGCTCGTCGCCGCGGCGCGCAAGTCCCGGCTCGGTGACGACGCGATCGACCGCGCTCTGACCGCGGCCGTCCAGCCCGAGATCGCGCGCCTCAGGTCGCTCGCCGAGCAGGCGACCGAGGCGGCCGGGGTCCGCGAGGACTACTGGGAGGTCTGCGGCCCCGTGCTCGACGGCGCGAAGACCGGCCTGACGACGCTGCGGGCCGTCCTCGGCGACGACCATCCGACCGTCTCCGGCGTGGCCGACAAGCTCGCCACCGGGATCCGCCACTGCGTGGTCGCCGCCGTCAACCGCCTCGGCTCGGACGAGTCCACCGAGCGGCGCGACGACCTGCGGCGGGCGATCGACTGGCTCGAACGCGCCGCGAAGCTCGGCGGCGGGGTCGCGACCGATCGGATCGACGCGGACACGGCCACGATCACCTACAACCTCGTGATCGCCTGCTGCAACGCCGCGCTGCGCAAGCCCGCGCGGGCCCACTACCACGACCCGGCCGCGCAGCGGCGGCTCATCGAGGAGACCCGGGAGCCGCTGAAGCGCCTCAGGCGCCTGGAGGCCGACGCGCACGCTCGGTTGTGCGACGAGGTCGCCGGCACGTCGCTGGTGATCCTGGTCGACTTCGCCAACGGGCGGATCAGGTCCGGGGCGGACGCCTCGACGGTGCTCCCGGCGCTGCGCGGGGCGCTCGAACT
The DNA here is from genome assembly GCF_000427885.1 of Glycomyces tenuis DSM 44171. Lineage (GTDB taxonomy): Bacteria > Actinomycetota > Actinomycetes > Mycobacteriales > Micromonosporaceae > Glycomyces > Glycomyces tenuis. The sequence continues at coordinate 249,816 of NZ_ATYW01000004.1, read as the reverse complement.
CGCGAACGACCGGCAGCTGCGCGACCAGATCACGAAGGCGATCCGCGACATCGAGGCCGTCTCGCGGCCGGCCCCGGAGCCGTTCCCGCGCCACAGCGCCGACCCGTTCGCGCACCTGCGCGGCACCGAGCACGGACGCCTGCTCGAGGAGCTGGGCCTGGCGGACCGATTCGGTCAAGACCCTTATGGACAGTCGGTGCCGCGGTCCCCGCACTGCGTGCTGTGCGGCGCCGTCGCCCGCCACACCAGGGAGGTCCTGATGGCCAGGCTCGTGCCGGGCGCGCCCCGGCCCGACGTGCACCAGCTCGCCGTGCCGTGCTGCCACCGGTGCCTGCGCAAGCGCCTCGGCGTGACCCTCCTGCGGATCGTGAAGGGGCTGCTCTTCACAGCCGCGTTCACGCTGCTCGCGCTCGTGATGTTCATGTCCTCGCTGGCGCTGTCGGACGTCTCGTGGTGGATGTTCGGCATGGGCGTCGCGATCCTGCTGATCCAGTTCGTCCAGGAGCACCGCCAGTCGCGGCGCTCGCGCCTCGCGGAGGACCCCGAGGTGAACGTCATGCTGGCCGGCGGCTGGCTGATCGTCCGATGACCATCCACCAAGGAGGTTCCACCATGCCGGTCCCGATCGATGAGCGGTCGCTCGCCGAGGTCGCCACCGCGGTGTGGCGGCTGGGGAACAAGGTTCCCGACGGGCCGCTCCACCGGTACGTCCTCGGCGTCAGCGACGCGCTCGCCGCCGCCGGGGTCGAGGCCCGCGGCTACGACGGCGTCGCCTACGACTCGGGGATGCGGTTGCGCGTCCTCGCGTTCCAGCCGACCCCCGGCCTCGACGGCGAGCGGGTCCTGGAGACCGTCAGCCCCGCGGTCTTCGTCCGGGGCGAGCCGATCCGCCTCGGGGAGGTCATCGTCGGCATCCCCGAGACCGAGCCCGACCCCCCGGCCGACAAGGAGCAGGACGAATGAGCAGGACCACCATCGACTTCGGGATCGACCTGGGCACCACCAACAGCGCCATCGCCGTGCTGCGCGACGTGGGCACCGAGGTCCTCAAGAACAACGACGGCGACGAGACCACGCCCTCGGCGGTGTGGGCCGACCGGCGCGGGCGGCTCCACATCGGCCGCGCCGCGCGCGAGCGCAGCGAGTCCGATCCCGAGCACACCTGCGTCGAGTTCAAGCTGCGCATGGGCAAGGTCGACCCGGTCAAGACCCTCGCAGGGACGCCGATGACCCCCGAGATGCTGTCCGCCGAGGTCCTCAAGTCACTGCGCGCCACCGCCGCGAGCCGTCTCGGCGAGGAGGTGCGCTCCGCCGTCATCACCGTGCCCGCCGCGTTCGACCTCAGCGCCTGCGACGCCACCAGGCGCGCCGCCGAACTCGCCGGGCTCCGGTCCTCGCCGCTCCTGCCCGAGCCGGCCGCCGCGGCGCACAGCTACGGCTTCCAGTCCACCGACGAGAACGCCATGTGGCTGGTCTACGACCTCGGCGGCGGCACCTTCGACGCGGCGGTGATCCGGCTGCGCGACGGCGAGTTCTCGGTGGTGCGCCACGCCGGAGACAACTTCCTGGGCGGCAAGGTCATCGACTGGAAGATCGTCGACGAGCTGCTCATCCCCGAGGCCGTCCGGCAGGTCCCGGCGCTGAGCGGGCTCTCGCGGGGCGACGCCCGCTGGGCGGGCGCGGTCGGCAAGCTCAAGCGCAACGCCGAGATCGCCAAGATCGAATTGTCCATGCTGGAGAGCACGTGGCTCGAGCTCGAACTGGAGGACCGGCGCGGGCGGCGCCACGAGTTCGAATGCGAGCTGCGCCGCGCCGACGTGGAACGGCTCGCCGAGCCGGTCGTGGCCAAGTCCGTCAACCTGTGCAGGGACGCCCTGGCGGGGCTCGGCGTGGGGCCCGGCGACATCGAGAAGGTCATCATGGTCGGCGGCCAGACCGCCATGCCGTACCTGCGCGAGCGCGTCGCCGACCCCGTCGCCGGCCTCGGCATCCCGCTCGAGTTCGATCAGGACCCGATGACGGTGGTGGCCAGGGGCGCGGCGATCTTCGCGGGCGCGCAGCCGCTGGAGGCCGGACCCGAGGACGCGCCCGCGCCGGGCGGGTACACCGTCGAGCTCGAATACCCCAGGGTCAGTCCCGACCTCGACCCGGTCGTCATGGGCCGGGTATCCGGCGAGGACGGATCGCCGGCGGCGGGGCTCACCGTCGAACTGGTCGACCGCGAAGCCGACCCGGCCTGGCGCAGCGGCAAGATCAGGCTCACCGACCGCGGCCACTTCTCGACGAGCCTGTGGGCCACCAGGGGGCGGAGGCACACCTACGCGATCGAGCTGGCCGACGCCGACGGGACGCTCCTGCCGGTCAGTCCCGACCGGCTCACGTACACCGTCGGCGGCGTCGAGGAGAGCCAGACGCTCGGCACCACGATCGGCGTCGGGCTCGACGGGAATCGCATGAAGACGCTCATCCCGCAGGGCACGCCGCTGCCGACCAGGCAGGTGATCCCGCTGCGCACCACGGTGACCCTCCACCGGGGCGAGAGCGGCGGCATGATCCCGATCCCGGTCCTCGAGGGCGAGCACGCGCGCGGCGACCGCAACAGGCGCATCGGCAGGATCGAGATCCACGCCGGGCAGGTCTCCCGCACCGTCCCGGTCGGGAGCGAGGTCAAGCTGACCGTCGACGTGGACGCCTCCAGGATCGTCCGCGCCAGCATCGAGGTCCCGCTGCTCGACCAGGTCTTCGAGCACACGATCAACCTGAACACCGAGTCCGCGCCGAGCCACGCCGAGCTCGAGGAGCTGTCGGGCGTGGAGCTGGCGAGGCTCGCGGTGGTCCGCGACCGCCAGCGGGCGGTCGACAGCCCGCTGGCCGAGATCCACCTGGCGCGCATCGACGACGAGCGGTTGGCCGACGACGTCGTCACGCTCGTGGGGGCGGCCCGGGCGAGCCAGGACGAGGCGCTGGCCGCGCACAAGCGGATCATCGACCTGCGGATCGCGATCGACGCGGTCGAGGACGAGCTGCGCTGGCCGGAGCTGGTGGAGGAGGCCGAGGCCGTCACGGCGGAGGCGCGGGACCTCATCACCGCCCACGGCAGCGAGAGCGACCGGGAGAACCTGCCGCTGTACGAGCGGCGGATCGCGGAGGCGGTCGATTCGCGGGACCCGGATCTGCTGCGGCAGCGGATCGCCGAGCTCCAGGAGCACGTGATGCGCGTCCTCGACCGGGGTCCGGTGCTCCAGACGATGCTCTTCGCCGATCTGGCGCAGCGCCGTTCGGACATGCGCAGCCCGGCCCAGGCCGACCGCCTGTTCGAAGAGGGGCGCAAGGCGATCGACCGGGGCGAGCCGGAGCGGCTGCGCACGATCAATATGCAGTTGGGCGGTCTGCTGGACGATCCGGGCAGCGCCGCGGCCGGCATGCCGTGGAGCAGCGTCTCGGACCACTGGAGGTAGCCGAACGGCGCCGGGCGACTCGCGTCGCCCGGCGCCGGTGCGCCGTGTCGCACGGCGGCCGCTCGGGTCCCGGGCGCCAGCTGTCCGGGCGGGGCCGACCGGTGCGCGGCGGCTGGGACGCGGCTAGCCGAGGTAGCGCGCGTAGGCCGGCAGGGTCAGGAACGTCGGGTAGTCCTCGCCGAGCGCGCATTCGGTGAAGACCGCCAGCGCGTCGTCGAAGCGGTCGCCGTCGAAGCGCTCGAGCGAGGCGAACTCCTCCCGGACGAGTTCGGCGACCCATTCGCGGGTGACGACGCGCTTCGTGTCGGTGCACGCCTCGCAGTGGATCCACTGCCAGATCTGGGAGCGGGAGATCTCGGCGGTGGCCGCGTCCTCCATCAGGCCGTTGATGGCGGCGGCGCCGTCGCCCCGCAGCCAGGACTCGACGTAGCGGATCCCGACCTCGATGTTCGCCCTGATCCCCCGCTCGGTGACGTCCCCTTCGGTCGCGGCGACGTCGAGCAGGGCACGGGCGTCGGGGACGACGTCCTCGCGCAGCCGGTCGATCTGGTTGGGCAGGCCGCCGAGGTGCTCGTCGAAGACGTCCATGGCGACCGGGACGAGGTCCGGGTGGGCCACCCAGGAGCCGTCGAAGCCGTCGTCGGCCTCGCGGGTCTTGTCGGCCCTGACCTTCTCCAGCGCCGCGGCGTTCGCCTCGGGGTCGCGCCGGTTCGGGATGAACGCGGCCATGCCGCCGATGGCGGAGGCGCTGCGCCGGTGGCAGGTGCGGACCAGCAGCTCGGTGTAGGCGCGCATGAACGGCTGGGTCATGGTCACCCGGTCCCGGTCGGGCAGGACGAAGCGGGCGCCGCGCTCCCGGAAGTTCTTGATGACCGAGAAGATGTAGTCCCAGCGGCCGGCGTTCAGGCCCGAGGAGTGGCGGCGCAGCTCGTAGAGGATCTCCTCCATCTCGAAGGCGGCGGTGATCGTCTCGATGAGGACGGTCGCGCGGACGGTCCCCTGCGGGATGCCGAGCAGGTCCTGGGCGAGGACGAACACGTCGTTCCACAGCCGCGCCTCGAGGTGCGACTCGAGTTTCGGCAGGTAGAAGTAGGGGCCGCGGCCGAGTTCGACGAGGCGCTCGGCGTTGTGGAAGAAGTACAGTCCGAAGTCGACCAGGCTGCCGCTGATCGGGACGCCGTCGATCCTCAGGTGCCGTTCGGCCAGGTGCCAGCCCCTCGGCCGGACGATGACGGTGGGCAGGTCGGTCAGCCCCCGGCCGCTCAGGCGGTAGCTCTTGCCCTCGTCGGTGGTGAAGTCGATGCGCCGCTCGATCGCGTCGATGAGGTTGAGCTGGGAGCCGATCACGTTGGCCCAGCTGGGCGTCGAGGAGTCCTCCAGGTCGGCCAGCCAGCATTTCGCGCCCGAGTTGAGCGCGTTGATCGTCATCTTGCGGTCGCACGGGCCGGTGATCTCGACGCGCCGGTCCTCCAGGCCGGGCGCGAGCGGCGCGACCGACCAGGTGAGGTCGTCGCGGATCGCGGCGGTCTCGGGCAGGAAGTGCGGGTCGATCCCGTTCGCGATCTTGGTGCGGCGCTCCTGGCGGCGTTGCAGGAGCTCTTGGCGGCGGCCGACGAACGCGCGGTGCAGTTCGGCGAGGAAGTCCAGCGCCTTCGGCGTCAGCATCTCGTCTTGGCGTTCGACGGCGGGGCCGGCGACGGTCACCGCCTCGGCGGGGCGGGTCTCGGTGATGGTGTTCATCGGTGTTCTCCTTGCGTGGTGCGAGTGCCGGTGGTGGTCAGAACTGCCCGGTCTCGGTGGAGCCCGCCAGCGCCAGGGTGGAGCCGCTCGGGTTGAGCGCGCTCGTGACGTGGTCGAAGTAGCCGGTGCCGACCTCGCGCTGGTGCCTGGTGGCGGTGTACCCGCGTTCCTCGGCGGCGAACTCGCGTTCCTGGAGTTCGACGTAGGCGCTCATGCCGTCGCGGGCGTAGCCGTGGGCGAGGTCGAACATCGAGTAGTTGAGGGCGTGGAAGCCCGCGAGGGTGATGAACTGGAAGGTGAAGCCCATCGATCCGAGCTCGCGCTGGAACTTCGCGATCGTGTCGTCGTCCAGGTGGCGCTTCCAGTTGAAGGACGGCGAGCAGTTGTAGGCGAGCATCTGCTCGGGGTGCTCGGCCTTGACCGCCTCGGCGAAGGCGCGGGCCGCCTCGAGGTCGGGCGTGCCGGTCTCCATCCACAGCAGGTCCGCGTACGGCGCGTAGGCCTTCGCGCGGGCGGTGCACGGCTCCAGACCGCCGCGGACCCGGTAGTAGCCTTCGGCGGTGCGCTCGCCGGTGAGGAAGGGCGCGTCGCGCTCGTCGACGTCGGAGGTCAGCAGCGTGGCCGCCTCGGCGTCGGTGCGGGCGATGATGAGCGTCGGGACGCCCTCGACGTCGGCGGCCAGGCGGGCGGCGTTCAGGGTGCGCAGGTGCTGGGAGGTGGGGATGAGGACCTTCCCGCCGAGGTGGCCGCACTTCTTCTCGGAGGCGAGCTGGTCCTCCCAGTGGACGGCGGCGGCGCCGGCGGCGATCATGGCCTTCATGAGCTCGTAGGCGTTGAGCGGGCCGCCGAAGCCGGCCTCGGCGTCGGCGACGATCGGGACGAGCCAGTCGTCGACGGTCGAGACGCCTTCGGCGAACTCGATCTGGTCGGCGCGCATGAGCGCGTTGTTGATGCGGCGCACCACCTGCGGGACGGAGTTCGCCGGGTACAGCGACTGGTCGGGGTAGGTCTGGGCGGCGAGGTTGGCGTCGGCGGCCACCTGCCAGCCCGAGAGGTAGATCGCGCGCAGCCCGGCCTTGACCTGCTCGACGGCCTGGTTGCCGGTGAGCGCGCCGAGGGCGTGGGTGTAGCCGCCGGAGGCGGCGTCGGCGGTCAGCCGGTCCCAGAGCTTCTCGGCGCCGCGGCGGGCCAGGGTGTGCTCTTCGGTGACGCGGCCGCGCAGCCGCACGACCTCGTCGCTGCGGTAGTCGCGGGCGGTGTGCGCCCAGCGCGGGTGGGCGGCCCATTCGAGGGCCAGCCGCTCGGCGGCGAGGCGCTGCTCGTGTGCGATCTCGGACATCGTCTTCTCCCAAGGTCCCTGGTGACCCGCCCCGAGGCGGTCACTACTTGCAGGTAACAGCATTTTTTCCCGCCCTGACCGCGCGAGAAAGCCGTTCTCTGTGGAAAGATCGGCGGTTCTTCGCTAATAATGAAGAAATGGCAAAGAATTTTCCGGCGGGCGCGGAGCCGCCGGCGGAGCACCGGCCGTGGGGCGCGGCCGAGGCGGCGGCGCTGTCGGCCGACGAGGACACGGCCGTCGACCTCATCAGCCTCGGCAAGCAGATCCGGCACCTGCGCAAGCGGCGCGGGATGAGCCTCGACGGCCTCGGCGAGGCCGTGGGCACGGCGCCATCGCAGCTGTCGCTCATCGAGAACGGCAAGAAGGAGCCGAAGCTGTCGATGCTGCGGGCCCTGGCGCGGGCGCTGGGGGTCAGCTCGGACGAGCTGCTGGGGGCCGAGCCGCCGAACCGCCGCGTGGCACTGGAGATCGAGCTCGAACGCGCCCAGCGCAGCGAGCAGTACCGGGCGCTGAGCCTGCCCAGCGTGAAGCCGTCCTCGCGCATCCCGACCGAGGTGCTGGAGGCCCTCGTCGGCCTGCACCGCGAGGTGGACCGCCAGGTGAACCTGCACGCGGCCACACCGGAGGAGGCCAGGAGGGCGAACACCGAGCTGCGCCGCCGCATGCGGGAGAAGGACAACTACTTCGGCGACATCGAGGCCGAGGCCCGAGCGCTGCTGAGCCACGTGGACTACGCGGGCGGGCCGCTGTCGCAGCACCAGATCTCCGGCCTGGCCGCGTATCTCAGGTTCACCCTCCACCACGTCGACGACCTGCCGCACTCGACGCGCTCGGTGACCGACCTGCGCAACCGGCGGATCTACCTGACGCCGAACAAGGACTCCTCGCACGACCCGAGGACGGTGCTGCTCCAGGCGATCGCGAGCCACGTCCTGGAGCACGAGGTGCCGCAGACCTACCTGGAGTTCCTGGGCCAGCGCGTGGCGACGAACTACCTGGCCGCCGCGCTGCTGATCCCCGAGGCCAGCGCGGTGCGGCTGCTGCGGGAGGCCATGCGGGAGAAGGAGATCGCCGTCGAGGACCTGCGCGACAACTTCGCGGTGTCCTACGAGTCGGCCGCGCACCGCTTCACGAACCTGGCCACGCACCACCTCGGCGTCCGCACCCACTTCCAGAAGGTCCACAAGTCCGGGGTCGTCTTCAAGGCCTACGAGAACGACGACGTGGCCTTCCCGACCGACCCGACCGGGGCGATCGAGGGCCAGCCGGTGTGCCGGTACTGGACGAGCCGGCAGGTGTTCGACGTGCCCGACAAGTTCAACGCGTTCAACCAGTACACCGACACGGCCACTGGCACGTACTGGTGCACCGCCCGGACCGAGCGCGGGCCGGACGGGGAGTTCTCGCTGAGCATCGGCGTGCCGTACGAGGCGGCGAAGTGGTTCCGCGGCAAGGAGACGACCGCCAGGTCGGTCTCGCGCTGCCCCGAGCCCGACTGCTGCCGCAACCCGCCGCGCGAGCTGGCCGAGACCTGGGCGGGGCAGGTCTGGCCGACGGCGCGGGCGGCCTCCACGCAGTTCGCCGCCATGCCGCTGGGGTCCTTCCCGGGCGTCGACGAGACCGAGGTCTACCGCTTCCTCGAGCGGCATTCGCGCCGGTGACCGAGCCGAATCCATCCGGCACGCGGTGTAATCGGCGCCGGAGTCGGGTAATACCTCCCCGGCCCGGCCGGGCCGAGCACTCAGGGAGGGGAAGCACATGCGGATACGTGGGGCCGTGGTGGTCATCACCGGAGCGAGCAGCGGAATCGGGAAGGCGACGGCGCTGGCCTTCGCCAAGGAGGGGGCCTCGCTGATGCTGGCCGCCCGCCGGAAGACGGCGCTGGAGGACACCGTGGCCGCGTGCGAGGCGCTGGACGCCCCGGCGACGGCGGTGGAGGTCGACGTGACCGACGCGGACGCGGTGGACGGCCTGGCCGACGCCGCGGTGCGCCGCTTCGGCAGCCTCGACGTGTGGGTCAACAACGCGGCGGTGACGATGTTCTCGCCGTTCCTTGAGATGCCGCCCGAGGACCTGCGGCGGCTCGTCGACGTCAACGTGTTCGGCTACGTCAACGGCGCGCGGGCGGCCCTGCCCTGGATGCGCGAGCAGGGCTCGGGCGTGCTGATCAACGTCTCCTCGATCGCCACCGAGGCGCCCCGGCCCTACACCTCGGCGTACGACATGTCGAAGGCGGCGATCCGATCGCTGTCCGCGAGCCTCCGCGGCGAGCTGATGCTCGAAGGCGAACCCGGCGTCCACGTCTGCACGGTGCTGCCCGCCACCGTCGACACGCCGATCTTCGACCACGCCGCCAACCGCACCGGGCGCGCCGTGCGACCGATGCCGCCGGTGAGCAGCCCGCAGCGGGTGGCGCGCGCGATCGTCAAGACGGCGAAGTCGCCGCGCAGGGAGGTCCTCGCCGGAACGGGCGCGCGGCAGCTCGCGATGATGCGCAAGCGGGCCCCCGGTCTGACCGAGCGGCTCATGGCCGGGAAGGTCGACCGGCGGCACCTGTCGCGCAAGCGGTCGGCGGAGGACACCGACGGCAACCTCTACGAGCCGTCCGCCGAGGACGCCTCGGCCACGGGCGGCTGGGGAGGCCGGCGGCGCACCGCGCAGCGCGGGATCGCCATGGCGGCCGCCGCCGGACTCGCCGGGGCGCTGCTGTTCGGGAAGCTCCGGCGGGACCGCCTCACCCGGAACGAGAGCAGATGCTGAGCGGTCCTCACATGACGGCCGAGGAGCCGTCCGAGACGAGTGGGGCGGATGTGACAATGACGCCATGGCACCGACGTTCGTCCTCATCCACGGCTCCAACAGCAACTCCTTCGCCTGGGCTCCCCTGCAACGTGAGCTCGCACTGCTGGGGCACCGCTCGCTCGCGGTCGACCTGCCGGGGCACGGCTTCGAGGCGACCGTCCCGGCGGCCTACCAGGCCCCGCAGGACGCGGCCGCCTTCGCGGCCGCGCCGTCGGGCATCGCGGGGGTCACTCTGGCCGACAACGTCGAGCACGTGGCCGCCCTCCTCCGCCGGGTCCGCGAGCACGGGCCGGCGGTCGTGCTCGCGCACAGCCGCGGCGGCACCACGCTCACCGCGCTCGGCAATGCGCACCCGGACCTGATCGACCGGATGGTCTACCTGTCGGCGTGGTGCTGTGTGGACCGCACGCCCGGCGAGTACATGGAGCTGCCCGAGTACGCCCCGAGCGTGCTCGGGGAGACGATGGGCGTGCTCGCGGCGAACCCGGCCGAGCTGGGCGCCATCCGCATGAACTGGCGCACCGCGGACCCGGTGCACCTCGCGGCGCTGAAGAAGTCGATGCTGGCCGACGGCACCGACGACGAGTTCCTGACGTTCCTGAACTCGCTCCAACCCGACGAGAACCTCGACGCCGGAGGGCCCGAGGACCGGGCGGAGGCCGAGACATGGGGCCGGATCCCGCGCACCTACATCCGCTTGGCACGGGACACGTCCATGCCGGTGGAGCTCCAGGACCTGTTCATCAAGGAGGCCGACGCGCTCACGCCGGACAACCGCTTCGACGTCCACACGCTCGAGGCCGCCCACGTGGAGCCGCTGATCCGGCCCGCAGGGCTGGCCGCGATCCTCGCCTCGATGGCGTGAGCGGGATCACCGGTCGGGTTCCTCGGCGGCCCATATCGCCAGTTCCCCGCCGGGCATGCTGATGATGCGCTGCCCGGCGGGGCCGGTGACGCCCCACGATTCATAGTGCGGATCGGGCGGGGCGATCAATTCCGCGCCGTTGGTGAAGGCGAGTCGGAGCGAACCGTCTTCGACGGTGGCCTCCCGAAAGGTCAGACCTTGCAGCAGCGGCCCCAATGCGGTGACGTCCTCGGGCGCATCCCCTTTGAATCGGCGGGTGTCGTCGCCCGCATCGGTGAACGTCAATGCCGATTCCACGGTGATGGACCATTTCTCGCTGGTGTACAGGATGAGCGGAAACTGCTCCGATACCCGAGCGATGATCTGACCGTCCAACTCAACCTGTGTCATCGTGCCATCCCTGCGGTACGTCGTAGGTCCCGTCTTTCCGGACCGGTATATGGGTTTCGGATTGTGAACCGGGTTTGCCGTCGAGCCTTATGGGTTGATTGTGCTCATTGTAGAACCGTACGTAACCGTACGGGTAGTCCTCGTCGGGGTCCATGAGCCTGAGCATGTCGGCGTTGCCCTCTGCCCCCGGGCGCTGCCACACGCGGCCTTTGCCGTTCCTGGCAGGCGAATCCGTCCACGTCGGCGGGACACCGCGCGGGCGGCGGTCGCCTCTCCGCGGTGTCGACCGAGTGGAGGGAGCCGGGACGGAACCGCCCCGTACCGAGGTGCCGGTGCCGGCTCGGAGCGCCGCCGCCCGCAGCAGCAGTTGCTCGGTCCGCTCGGCGATGACGGCGACGACGCTCTGCCCGTCTTCGAGTTTCCGCCTGGCCGATTCGATGGCGGCGGTCTTGTCGGTCGCGCCCAGACTCGCGAATTCGTCTCGCAATTCGTCCGCGAGCGACAGCGCTATCGCGATGCCGGTGCCGACCTGGTCGACCCGTTCTTTCGCAGCGCCCATCGCGGTGATGAGCTCATCGATCGAGGCCATGGGTCTCCAACCGCCGAGGGCATTTCAGATTATCGCGATGCGGATCTGATGTGGCCCCCGAAAACCGTGATCGGCCGGAATTACCGCTGACTGTACAAGATCCGACAGATGGCGGACGCACACAAGGAACGGCCTCGCAGGCAGTCGCAGCGTCCTGATGCATCGTCCTTCCAGGATTAGCGCAATAGGTGGGCGTACGTCTGGTGAAAGGGACGCTTCTTGTTCGCGCACGGACGTTCCCGCGGCGATCCGGGGACCGATCTCCAATCGTGGCGGCGACGATGAGGGATCGATGGCGACGGGATGGGCAGTGGCCGTCCGGCCGTACTGGTCGAGCTTGGGAAGCAGCGGCGGCCGTGAGGCGGTGGCCGTGGTGGGTCGTCCCATCGCCCGCCGGGCCGGACGGGGCTCAAAACCCCGCCCGAAGCGATGAACCACGTCGCCGCCGGCCCCTGCACCCGCCCGCTCGAACTGCTCGACCTCGCCGGCATCGAACTCAGATGCGGATGGAGAAGCCCTGCACCCCGCTTGTTGCCGGTGTCGAGTAGCCTGTGCGCGATACGAGCACTCAACGACGAGGACGTATCGTGACAGTCCCACCCTTCCAGCACACACCACGACCCGGCGGGCCGCCATCAGGGCCCGGCGGGGCCTACGGGCCGGTCGCCGCGCCTGCGGGCCAACCGGTTCCCGGGCAGGGGCCGCCGCCGGAGACCACGATGTCCAAGCCCCGCACGGTCACCGGCATCCAGGTGATCCTGTGGACGCTCGGAGCGATCGCCGCGCTCGGCGACCTCTACTCAGTGGTCAACGTCGTCGACGCCGCGAATCCGGCGACGATCTTCGCGCTCGTCTTCGCCGTCTACACCACGATCCAATCGATCCTGGCCCCCATCCACATCGCGCGCGGCAAGCGCTGGGCCTGGATCTGGTCGCTGGTCAGCTCGATCATCGGCCTGCTCATATCACTGACCCTGATCTTCATCGCGTTGATCGATGCCGAGTCCTCGCTCGGCACGCTGGCGATCGGTGCCGTGCTGGCCGCGCTCTACGGACCGCTGTTCGGCCTGCTGTGCTCCGGCTCGGCCCGCCGGTGGATCCTCGTCCACCGCGTCCGATTCGGCACCGCGTACGCCGAGCCTGTTCCGGCTTCGACACTCGGCGTACCGCCGGGGACGGTCGTCGAGGTGGAAAGGCCCCGACCGGCCACGAAACCGAGGGCGGTGGCCTTCACGCAGGTCGCCATGCTGATCGTCGCGCTCTTCCCGCTGTCACTCGTCCCCCTGATCATCCAGGAGATTCGCAAGGAGAGGGAGTGGTCGCACTATGAAGAGCTCACGGTGGCAGAACACCTCGTCGACCAGTACCTGCCGTTGATGTACCTCATGGCCGTCCTGCTCGCGGCGTTCCTCATCCTGGCCGTCGTCTCCGTGAACGGACTGCGACGCGGCAGGTCGTGGGTCCGAGTACTCATCCGGATCTGGATCGTACCGCCGGCGGCATTCGGGACGCTCTTCATGTTCGCCATGATCTTCGATCCCGAAGACGGCGGCGGCTGGGTGGTCCTTATGGGGATCCTGCTGGGCATGGTCGGCGTGCCGGGGGTCGCCGTGTTCATACTGACCTTCACGAAGGGCTTCCGCAGCTGGACGCCAGGGTCGAGGATCCTGCTCGCCGTCCCCGGCGGCCCCGCGTCGTCGAAGCCGCCGCAGCCGTTCTGACCGCGAAGCGCGAGAGCGGGAGCTGCCGTGGTGCGTCCCCGGCGACGGGCGCGGCCTCCGGCGGTCACCGACCCGTTCGCGCGCCGCGGCGGCGAGTTGGCCGCGGCGGCGGGGCGGATCGGTGGTCTGCGCGGGCGTGCGGCGAGTACGCAGGAGCTCGGCGTGTGGTTGATCGGCGGTCTTTATTCGTTGGCGAGTTTCGCCAATCGCTCGGCGGTGGGCCATTTGACGTTCGTGACCCAGCCGGCCTTCTCGAACAGGCGGATGCATCGGGCCGAGGTGTCGATCTGGCCGCGCTTCACACCGTGCCGCGCGCACGAGGGGTCGGCGTGGTGGGAGTTGTGCCAGGACTCGCCGAAGGACAGCAGCGCCAGCGGCCAGAAGTTCGCGGCCTTGTCGCGGCTCTTGAACGGCCGCTCGCCGATCATGTGGCAGATCGAGTTCGTCGACCACGTGGTGTGGTGCAGCACCGAGACGCGGACCAGGCCGGCCCAGAAGAACGCGGTGAGCGCGCCCGTCCAGGACATGGTGATCAGGCCGCCGAGGACGGCGGGCATGAGGAAGGTCAGGATGGTCCACAGCCAGAACAGCTTGTCGACCGCCAGGATGTCCTTGTCCCTGAGCAGGTCGGGAGCGAAGCGCTCCTGGTTGCTGGTGTTGTCGCGCTGGAACATCCAACCCATGTGCGCGTGCCAGAAGCCCTTGGTGAGCGCCCAGGCCGAGGTGCCGAACAGCCACGGCGAGTGCGGGTCGCCCTCCTTGTCGGAGAACGCGTGGTGGCGCCGGTGGTCGGCCACCCAGTTGATGATCGGGCCCTGCACGGCCATGCTGCCCAGGATCGCGAGCGTGATCTTGAGCGGGCGGTTCGCCTTGAACGAGCCGTGCGTGAACAGCCGGTGGTAGCCGATGGTGACGCCGTGGCCGGTCAGTTCGAAGAACACGACCGCGAGGATCACGTCGGTCCAGCTGAGCAGGCCGGTGGTCCACGCGAACGGCACCGCGGCCGCCAGGGCGACCATCGGCACGATCAGGAAGAGGTAGACCAGCGACTGCCGCCCGGCGTCGCGCGGTTCGCCTTTGACGGGTTTGGGGCCCGTCGCCGTCTTGGTCCCCGTATCGGTCAGTACCGCCATGGCGCGCCCCCGCCCTCGAGTGGATCGATGCCTCAATCTTCGTCCGGAAAGGACCGGCGCGCAGTGGGTCGAAACGCCGCTTTCCGGACGGCTATGTCCCCCTGCTGCAGTGGGCTTATGCCTACCTAGTTGTCCTCCAGGTAGGCGAGGACGGCCAGGACGCGGCGGTTGTCGTCCTCGGACTGGCCGAGGCCGAGCTTGCGGAAGACGTTGGCGGAGTGCTTGCCGACGGCCTTCTCGCTGATGTACAGCTGCGAGGCGATCGCGGCGTTGGTGCGGCCCTCGGCCATGAGGCCCAAGACCTCCTGCTCGCGGGCGGTGAGCGCGTCGAGCCGGTTCTGCTGCTTGCCGAGCAGGCGGGCGACCACCTCGGGGTCCATGGCGGTGCCCCCGGCGGCGACGCGCCGCAGCGCCTCGATGAACTCGCCGACGTTCGAGACGCGGTCTTTGAGCAGGTATCCGACGCCGCCGCGGCGGTCGCCGAGGAGTTCGCGCGCGTACAGCTGTTCGACGTACTGGGAGAGCACCAGGATCGGCAGGGCGGGGATGGTGCGGCGGGCCTCGATGGCGGCGCGCAGGCCCTCGTCGGTGAAGGTGGGCGGGAGCCGGATGTCGACGACGGCGACGTCGGGCCGGTGACGCAGCAGCGCGGCGGTGAGCGCGGGCCCGTTGTCGACGGCCTCGACGACGGTGCAGTCGTGGGCTTCGAGCATCCGGGTGAGTCCGTCGCGCAGCAGCGAGTGGTCTTCGGCGAGGACGACGTCCATGGTGGTCCCTTATGGTGGTTTCGTGGTCAATCGGCGGCGCCGGCCGGGCCGGCCGCGACGGGGCTGGGCGCGCACGGGATCTTCATCGTCACGACCGTGGGTCCGCCGATGGGGCTGACCACGGCGAGCGTGCCGTCGAAGGCGGCGAGGCGCCGGCGCACGCCGTCGAGGCCTCCGCCGGGGGCGGCCGTGGCACCGCCCCGGCCGTCATCGTAGATCTCGACGATCAGCTCGCCGTCGACGTGTCCCACGAGGACGCGGACCTTCGTGGCCGCGGCGTGCTTGGTGATGTTGGTGAGGACCTCGTTGGCGGCGAAGTAGGCGGCCGCCTCGACGGGGGCGGGGAGCTGCTCGCGGAGCCGGTCGACGACGGTGACCGGCAGCGGGTGGTCGAGCGACATCGCGTGGAGCGCGCCCGAGAAGCCCCGGTCGGCCAGGACGGGCGGGTGGATGCCGCGCGCGAGGTGGCGGATGTCGTTGAGCGCTTCGGAGCAGGCCTCGCGGGCCTCGCCGACGAGTTTGGCGGCCTCGGCGGGCCGGGACTCGCTGAGCATCTCCTCGGCCATGCCGAGGGTCAGGCTGAGCGCGACGATGCGGGCCTGGGCGCCGTCGTGGAGGTCGCGTTCGATGCGGCGCAGTTCGGCGGCGGCGTGGTCGACGGTCTGGTCGCGCGATTCGCGCAGCGCGGAGACGCGGGCGGTGAGCAGCGCGTTCGCGGTGGGGCCGAGGAGTTTGGCGCCCAGGTGGGCGTACCAGCGCAGGAACAGCTCGCCCCAGCGCCACCAGGCCGCGCCGAAGCCGAGCGCGAGCGGCACGAGCAGCAGCGTCTTGGCGGGGGTGTCGAAGTCGTAGAAGCGCAGGTCGTTGACGGCCGGGTGGGAGGAGTCGAGGACGGTCGCCAGCAGCGGCGGCTGCACGAGGTAGTAGACGGCGAGGCCGAAGGTGCCGAGGTAGACGAGGTGGACCATGAGGCCGAGGGTGGCGTCGATGGCGAGCCAGGAGACGTCCCTCCAGGTGGCGCTCTCGCGGATGAGCGCGAGCGCCCGCTGGTCGAGCCTGGTCTTGGGCAGGGGTTTGTACGGCTCGGGGATGTCGATGCCGAGCTGCGCGCCGATGGTGCGGCGCTGGAGGTTGGCCCAGCCGCGGATGGTGAGGATGACGGCGACGGTGAGGGGGATGCCGACCCAGAAGACGACGAGCGTGCCGGTGAGGAGCGCGAAGACCAGCAGCGCGGCGGCGGCGACCGTGAGGCTGAACCGTCGGATCGACCAGCCCAGGAGGGCGATCCGTCGCGTTATCGGGTTGGTCGGCAGGGACATCACCATCAGCGTACCCGGACGCACCGGGCGTAAGCGGCGGCGCGAACGCTCCGAGCCGTTTCGGCGTTCAGGGGCCGTGGCGGCGGATCAGCTCGCGGCACCGTTCGAGCACGGCTTCCGATTCGAGTTCGAGCAGTCCGGGGTCGGGCCGGTCGCCGAGCGGGTCGCCGGTGCGTCCGGCCCACATCGCGACGTGGTGCGGTCTCCCCGGCGGCGGGCCCCACAGCGCGGGCGGGGTGGGCCCGAACAGCACCGCCGAGGGGGTGCCGAAGGCGGTGGCGAGGTGGGCGACACCGGTGTCGCCGCTGAGGAGCAGGCGCGCGGCGGCGACCGTGGCGGCGAGTTCGCCGAGTCCGGTCCGGCCGGCGAGGACCCGTTCCGGTTCGACGCCGGCGGCCTCGGCCACGGAGCGGGCGAGTCCGGTCTCGGCGGGACCGCCGGTGATGACGACGTCGTGGCCGTCGTCCCGCAGGTGCCGGGCGACCAGGGCGAAGCGCTCGGCGGGCCAGCGGCGGGCGGGCGCGGCGGCCCCGGGATGGACGACGACGGCGCCGCGGTGCGGCACCGGGCCGGGCGGCGGAGGAAGCGCGAGGTCGGTGGGGTCGGCGGGGATGCCGTACTCCTCGAGCAGGCGGCACCAGCGGTCGACTTCGTGCAGTTCGGGTCTCCAGGGGGCCCCGGGCACGTTCGGCACGGCGGGGTTGCGGTGCGAGATGAGGGCCGATGGTCCGGCGCCGAGCAGCTCGCGCAGGCTTTCGGGTCCCTCGCCGTGCAGGTTGACCGCCACCGACGGCGGCGCGGCGCGCCATTCGAGCCCGCCGAGGCCGGGCGTCGGGTGGAGCCGGTCGACGGCCTCGACGAGGTCGACGAGGCCGCGCAGCGGCTCGGGCGCGGCGAGGACGATCCGTCGGCCGTCGAACTCCTTGCGCAGCGCGCGCAGCGCGGGGACGGCGGTGAGGAGGTCGCCGACGCCGAGGGCCCGCAGGACCAGGACGGTGCCGCTCATGGCCAGGAGGTCTCCTCGGAGCAGCAGACGACCATCTCCCGCAGCTCGGAGCCGGGCGGCTGCCCGAGGGCGAAGAGGACGGCGCGGGCGACGTCGCGCGGGTCGTTGAGCTTCGCGTCCGGCGCGGGCCTGTACTGCTCGGGTCTGCCGTCGAAGAAGCCGGTGCGCATCCCGCCGGGGACGAGGAGGGTGACGCCGATGCGGCCGGCGGTCTCGGCGGCCAGTGCCCTGGTGAAGCCGACGACGCCGAATTTGGAGGCGCAGTAGGCGGTGGCGTCGGAGACGGCCTTGACGCCGAGCGTGGAGGCGCAGGTGACGACCTTGCCGCGGGTTTCGGCGAGGTGCGGCAGGGCGGCGCGGACGGTGGCGGCGGTGCCGAGCAGGTTGACCTTGACGACCTGTTCCCAGTCGTCGGCGGGGACGTCGGCGAGCGCGCCGCAGGCGTCGATGCCGGCGGCGGTGAAGACCGCGTCGAGGCGCCCGGCCTCGGTCGCGAGCTCGTGGACGGCTTCGGCGGTGGCCGCGGTGTCGGCGAGGTCGGCCTTGCGGTAGGGGACCTTCTCGTCGGGCGCCTTGCGGTCGAGGATCAGCGGTGTGCCTCCGGCGGCGAGGATCTCGGCGGCGGTGGCGGCGCCGAGTCCCGAGGCGCCGCCGGTGACGAGGACGTTGCCCGGCATCATTCGGTCTCCGTTCTGTTCAGGCGCGAGCGTTCATGGTCGCGATGAGCTTGGTCGTGGAGTGGCCGTCGAGGGTGGGGACGACGACGACTTCGCCGCCGTGCCGGTGCACGGTGTGCGATTCGGGGATCGGCCGGTCGGCGTAGTCGGCGCCCTTGACCCAGATGTGGGGCCGCAGCCGTTCGAGGAGCCGGGCGGGGGTCGGCTCGTCGAAGACGGCGACGGCGTCGACGACGGCGAGTTCGGCGAGGAGCCTGGCCCGGTCGGCGGCGGTGTGGAGGGGCCTGCCGGGGCCCTTGAGGTCTCTGACGGAGTCGTCGGAGTTCAGGCACACGACCAGGGCGTCGCCCATGGCGCGGGCGCGTCGGAGGAGGCTGACGTGGCCGGGGTGCAGCAGGTCGAAGCAGCCGCCGGTGGCGACGAGGGTACCGCCGTCGCACCGGATGCGGGCGGCCAGTTCGAAGGCGTCGGCGGCGACGGCGCCCGTGCCGGGTCCGGTCTCGGTGCCGTCGCCGTGGAGGGCGGCCACGCCGCCGGCGGCGACGAAGCGCGAGGCGGCTTCGACGGCGGCGGTGACGGCGCGGTGGGTGTCGCCGCCGGTCAGCAGGGCGTTCGCGGCGGCGGCGCTGAACTGGTCGCCGGCGCCGCAGGTGTCGATCCACCGCTCGGCGGCGACGGCGGCGTCGTCGGGCGGGGGGATCCGGGTGGTCTGCGTCGCGGTCGCCAGGGTGGCGCCCTGGGCGCCGCGGGTGACGGCGACGGCGTCGCTGGCGAAGACGCTCCGCAGGTGCTCGGCGAGCCGGCGGTGGTCGGCGGTGCCGGGCGCGAGCCGTTCGGCCTCGGCCTGGTTGGGCGTCACGAGCCGCAGACCGCGCACGGGCGGCGGCCCCGCGGGGTGGGGGTCCCACACGATCGGGACGGCGGGCGCCAGTTCGGCCAGGAGGCGGCGCAGGCCGGTGTGTTCGGCGACGCCGCGGCCGTAGTCGGCGACGAGGACGGCGTCGGCGCGGGCGAGCGTCATGGCGGCGGCGTCGTCGAGCTCGCCGGTGGGGGCGCGGCCGTCGCCGTGGTCGACGCGGGTGATGAGCTGGTTGCCGACGCGGATGCGGATCTTGCGGACGGTGGCGCCCTGGAGCGGCATGGCGACGAGGTCGACGTGCGGCTCGAGCAGTTCGCGCAGCCGCCGTCCGGCCCGGTCGTCGGCGAGCGCGGTGACGAGGCTGGTGCGCGGGGAGTCGCGGGCGGCGAGCAGGGCGGCCAGTCCGGCGGCGCCGGGGCGGCGGACCTCTTCGGCGGCGTCCACGACGGGCACGGGCGCTTCGGGGCAGAGCCGCTCGGAGCGCCCGTGGACGTCGATGTCGAGGAAGGCGTCGCCGACGATCACGAGCCGCTTCATGTCGCGCCTCCCGAGCCGGCGCCGATCGCGTCGTCGAAGGCGGCGCACAGGGCGTGGACGATCGCCAGGTGCGCCTCCTGGACGGTGGCGGTGGTCGCGGCGTCGACGGCGATGGCCTCGTCGGCGAGGGTGGCCAGCGGGTTCGGGGCGGGCCCGGTCATCCCCCAGACCATCAGCCCCTCTTGGAGGGCGGCCTTGGCGGCGGTGATGACGTTGTGGCTGGTGCCGCTGGTGGACAGGGCGATGAGGATGTCGCCGGGCCGCCCGTGCGCGCGGACCTGCCTGGCGAAGTACTCGTGTTCGCCGTAGTCGTTGAGGATCGCGGTGGCCGCCGAGGTGTCGGCGTGCAGCGCGATCGCCGAGAACGGCGGCCGGTCGGCGTGGAAGCGGCCGACCAGTTCGCCGGTCAGGTGCTGTGCTTCGGCGGCGGAGCCGCCGTTGCCGCAGGCGAGGAGCCGCCCGCCGTCGGAGAGGGTCCGCGCGAGGTGCCGGCCCCAGCGCCGGACGCGCGGCGCTTCGGCCTGGAGCTGCTCCATGGCGGCGCCGAGTCGGCGCCAGTGCTGCTCGGCGTTGCACGTGTCGGTCATGTTGTCCCTTCCTCTCTTCGTCGTCGGGCGGTGCTCAGGTTTCGACCGGGGCGGCCATGAGCGATTCGGCGGCCGCGAGGACGGTCTGGGGCGCCACCGTCTCGAGGCACGGGTGCCGGGTGACGGGGCAGTGCCGGGCCCGGGTGCCGCGGCACGGGGCGTGCTGGTCGCCGAGGAGCACGTGCGGCACCCGGTAGGGCCGCCACTGCTCCGCCGGGACGACGGGCGCGAAGAGGCTGACCACGGGGGTGGCGACGGCGGCCGCGAGGTGGGCGGCGCCGGTGTTGGGGGCGACGACGGCGTCGGCGCGGGCGATGACGGCGGCAAGGACATCCAGTGTGGTCAGTCCGCCGAGGTCGGTGGCGCGGCCGTGCGCGACGGCGGCGGTGAGGGGCCGCTCGGGGCCCGATCCGGTGACGACGACCGGGTGCCCGGCGTCGCAGAGCGCGTCGACGGCGGCGGCCAGGCGCGGCACGGACATGCGCCGCGCGGGGGCCGAGGCGCCGGGGTGGACGACGATGTAGCGCTCGGGCAGGCCGAGGTGGCCGGTGTCGGGCAGCGGCTCGGTGAGGGCCAGGCGGCCGTCGTCGCCTTCGGGCAGGCGGTACCCGGCCGCGCCCGCGAGGCTGAGCGCGCGTTCGGCTTCGGGGAGGGCGCCGGGGACGCGGTGGCGCAGGTCGAGCAGGGCGCCGGGGTAGTCCTCGCTGATCGCGCCGATCCACGGGAGGCCCGCGAGGCGCAGCAGCATCGCCGTCGGCAGCGGCGACTGGTGGAAGGAGGTGAGGATGAGCGCGGCGTCGAAGCGGCGGCGCGCGATGTCGCCGCGGATCGCGTCGATGTCGTCGCCGGTGACCGGCGGCGGTTCGGGGTCGATCCACGGCGCGCACCAGGTGAGGGTGTCCTCGGTGCCCGGCAGGAGCGCCGCGGCGGCGGCCCCCCGCGGTCCGGCGAGGACGGTGACCGAGGCGCCGGAGGCGGCGACGGCCCGCACGCACGGACCGGCGAGCAGGACGTCGCCGATGCTGTCCTGCCTGACGATGAGGACGCGGCCGCTCATGCGATGTCCCCCAACGCCAGGTTGACCGCCTCGCACAGGTCGGCGGCGACGGTGGCGCGGCGGCGGGCCATGGCGGTCTCGCTCGGCCGTGTGGCGTCGGTGGGCACCAGGATCGCCCGCGCGCCGGCGGCGAGGGCGGCGGTGACGTCGGCGCCGGTGTCGCCGATCATGACGCACTGTTCGGGGCGGGCGCCGAGCTTCGCGGCGGCGGCGGCGATCATGCCGGGCGCGGGCTTGCGGCACCGGCAGCCGTCCTCGGCGGTGTGCGGGCAGACCTTCCACACGCCGAAGGGCCCGAGGAGTTCGTCGACGCGGCGGTTGACCTCGCTCAGCTCGGCGTGGGTGATGAGGCCTTTGGCGATGCCGGACTGGTTGGTGACGACGCCGACGAGGACCTGGGCGGCCCGCAGGCGCCGCATGGCGATCTCGGCGCCGGGCATGGGCCGGACCTTCTCGGCGTCGGAGAGGTAGGGGCCGTCGGCGATGAGCGTGTCGTCGCGGTCGAACAGGACCGCGTCGGGCCGCGGCGCGGGCCGGTGCCGCAGGGCGCCGACCGCGCTCCAGAAGGTCGCCACGGGCGGGATGAGGGCGCTGGAGAGCGCCATGTCGGCGAGCTCGGCGGGGGTGCGCGGGCCGGGGGCCATGCGGTTCGCGGCGAAGCGGGCGGTCTGGACGCCCCATGCCGCGGCGGCGGCCGGGGCCCATCGGCGGCCTCGCAGCGCCCCGAGGGCCGCGGCGGTGCCGAGCGCGGTGGTCGCGAGGTGGCTGAGGAATCTGGCGGGCCTCTCGCCGGCGCGCTGGCGCCAGGTGTAGCCGTGCTTGGCCCGCATGAGGGCGTTGTCGGCGTTGCCGATCTGGTCGCGGACGCTCGCGAGGAAGCCTCGGTCTCGCGCCGGGTGGCGGGAGAGGCGCGCGCCGAGGCCGAGGCGCCAGCCGGCGTCCACGACCCGCAGCGCCAGGTCGGAGTCCTCGCGGAAGGCGCGGGTGAAGCGCTCGTCGAAACCGGAGACGGCCTGGAGGACCTCCCGCCGGTAGGCCATGTCGGCGGTGATCCAGCGGGACTCGGCGAGCGCGGCGGTGCCGCGTTCGGCGTCGGTGGCCCTTCTGTCGCCGGGAAGGGGCACCTCGATGCGGCCCTGGGAGGCGGCGTCGTCGTCGCCGAGCGGCGCGAGGTCGGCTTCGAGGTCGGCGAGCCAGGTGGAGGAGGGGATGACGTCGTCGTCGAGGAAGGCCGCCCATTCGGTGTCGGCGGCCCGCCAGCCGACGTTGCGGGCCGCGGCCGGGCCGCGGCCGTGGGATCGCATGACCTCGCAGGGGAAGGGGAGGTCCGGCAGGTCGAGCGGCGCTGGCCGGGGCCGGTCGTCGACGACGATCACCCGCCGGGGTGCGGGGCCCTCGGCGGCGGCCAGGGCGAGCAGCAGCGTGCGCAGGCTCGGCCTCACGACCGTGGGCACGACGACGGTGACGGTGCTCATCGGCGCCTCACGGTGAACGGGCCGATGGCGAGCAGGTCGATCGGCGCCGAGCCGAGGCATTCGAGGGCGTCCCTCGGGTGGTCGACCATGGGCCGGCCGGCGGTGTTGAAGCTGGTGTTGACCACGGCGGGCAGGCCGGTGCGGCGTTCGAAGCCGGCGAGCATCGCGGCCAGCAGCGGGTGGTCGGCGCGGTCGACGGTCTGGATGCGGGCGGTCCCGTCGACGTGGGTGACCGCGGGCAGGCGGCCTTGCCAGGCCGGGTCGACGTCGTGGACGAACAGCATGTACGGCGAGGGGATCGGGCCGCGCGCGAAGACCTCCGGCGCCCGCTCGGCGAGCACCATCGGGGCGATCGGGCGGAACGACTCGCGGCCTTTGACGGCGTTGAGCCGTTCGAGGTTCTCCTCGCGGCCGGGGTGGGCGAGCAGGGATCGCTGGCCGAGGGCGCGGGGCCCGTATTCGGCGCGGCCTTGGAACCAGCCGACGATCTCGTCGGCCGCCAGGGCGGCGGCGACGACGTCGGCGAGGTCGTCGGGGCGTTCGTAGAGCAAGCCGGCGCGGGTGAGCTCGGCCTCGATCGCCTCGTCGCTCCAGCCGCGTCCGAGCGCGGCGGTGCGCATCGGCTCGGGATCGTCGCCCAGTTCGGCGGCGATGTGGAGGGCGGCGCCCAGGGCGGTGCCGGCGTCGCCGGCGGCGGGCTGGACCCAGATGCGTTCGAAGGGGCCCTCGTCGTGCAGGCGGGTGTTGGCGACGCAGTTGAGGGCGACGCCGCCTGCGAGGGCGAGATTGGAGGCGCCGGTGCGCCGGTGCGTCCAGCGGGCCAGGTCGAGCAGGACCTCCTCGACGCGGCGCTGCACGCTCGCGGCGAGGTCGGCGTGGGCGGCGGTCGGTTCGGCGTCGGGCTCGCGGCGCGGCGCGAAGCGGTCCCAGTCGATCGGCTCGGTGCGGAATCCGCCGTCGCCGGTGGCGTGGACGGCCTCGGACAGCTCGGGCTCGAAGCGCGGCGTCCCGTAGGAGGCGAGGGCCATGACCTTGTATTCGTCGCTGGATCGGGCGAATCCAAGGTGCGCGGTGACGTCCTCGTAGAGCAGGCCGAGGGAGTGCGGGAGCCCTTGGGAGGCCAGTTCGACGAGCTTGCCGTCGATGTACTGCCCGGTGAGGTGGGAGGCGCATTCGCCACGGCCGTCGGCGACGATGACGGCGCAGTCGGAGGCGGCGGCCGCGAACGGGGCGGCCAGCGCCGCCGAGGCGGCGTGCGCCACGTGGTGCCGCACGAACACCACTTTGGACGCGTCGAGGCCGGGCAGGGCGGTGCTCAGGAACAGCGGCGCCCGCCTGGCGTAGGTGGTGCGCAGCGGCTCCCACTGCGGGTCGAGGCCCTGGCCTTCGTGGTCGACCGCGTCGGGGTCGTAGGCGTAGGCCACCGCGTCGAGCTCGCCGACGTCCACGCCGCCTTCGGCCAGGCACCAGGCCATGGCCTGGTCGGGCAGTTCCCAGGCGGCGAACGGGACGGGCCGTTTGCCGTGCTTGCGGCGGCTGAACCGCTCCTCCTCGGCCGCGGCGACGATCATCCCGTCGACGACCAGGGCCGCCGATGAGTCGTGGAAGACCGCGTTGACACCCAGAACCTTCACTTCAGCCCCCCGAGTTCACCGGACTCGCAAGATCGCGCGTCGCTTCGGTAGGCGGTAGCTACCCTGTGCCTTCGCTCGTAAACATCGGCCAGTTGAGAGCCGTTACGGCGATCGCGCAGGTGTGCGGGGCCGCGATCGGGGTATCCGCTTCTCATGTTCGACGAACGGACCAGTGTCGTGATCGCCACCAGGAATCGAGCGACCGAACTCAAGCGCAGCATTGTGGAGCTGTTGTCCTTGGATCCGACGCCGCAGGTGTTCGTGGTCGACAACGCCTCGACCGACGACACCGCGCCGCAGATGCGCGCTCTGGCCGCCGGCTGCCCGCACGTGCACTACCGTCGCCTGCGCGGCAACGAGGGCGCCGCGGCCAGGAACGTGGGCGTCCGCGCCGTCACGACCCCGTACGTCGCCTTCGCGGACGACGACTCGTGGTGGGAGCGCGGCGCGCTGACGCGGGCCGCCGACCTCCTCGACGCCCATCCGCGGCTCGGCCTGGTGGCCGCCCGCGCCCTCGTCGGCGACGAGGCCCGCCCCGACCCGTTCAACGAGGCTCTGGCGCGCGGCGCGCTCGGCACTCCTGAGGGGATGCCCGGTCCGGCCGTGCTCGGCTTCCTCGCCTGCGCCGCCGTCGTCCGCCGCTCGGCGTACGTCGAGGCGGGCGGCTTCAGCGACGCGCTGCATTCCTACGGCGAGGAGCAGCTGCTCGCCTACGATCTGGCCGCCCTCGGTTGGCGGCTGTGCTACGCCGAGGACGTCATCGCCCGCCACCAGCCTTCTGCGGAGCGCCCCGACACCGCGTGGCGCCGCGCCCGCGAGATGCGCAACGCCGCCCTCACCTCCTGGCACCGCAGGCCGCTCGGGGTGTGCCTGCGCGACACCAGGTCCCTGGCGGCGGCGGCACTGCGGGACCGGAGCGCCGCCACCGCGCTGGCCGAGCTGCTCGCCCGGCTTCCGGCGGTGCTGGCCAGGCGCCGGCGCCTCCCGGCGGAGCTCGAGGCCGCGATCGAGCGGCTGGAGACGGCGGAGGCGGCGCCGCGGTGAGGGCGAGGGTCAGGCGGCGGCGAGCTCGTACGCCTTGATCGTCTCGGCGGCGATCGCGTCCCAGGAGTAGAGCGCGCACGCCCGCATCCGCCCCGCCCGGCCGGTGCGGCGCAGCAGCTCCGGATCCTCCAGATAGGGCCGGACGGCCGCGGCGACCGCCTGCGGGGTGGCGTCGGGGACGAGTGCGCCGGTGACGCCGTCGTCGACGGAGTCCTTCATGCCGCCGACCGCGCCGGCCACGACGGGCACGCCGCACGCCATCGCCTCGAGCGGCACGATCCCGAACGGCTCGTACCAGGGCGTGCAGACCACCGCGTCGGCCGAGCGGAACTGCGCGGGCATCTCCTCGTGCGGGATGCGGCCGGGCATGCGCACCCGGTCCGAGACGCCGGTCTCCTCGGCGACGCGGCGCAGCCGCCGCGCCTCCGGGTCGCCCTCCACCGGGCCTTCGGCCGGTCCCCCGGCGACGAGCAGTTCGGTGCCCGGCAGGTCCCGGAGCGCCTTGATCGTCGTGTCGAGGCCCTTGCGGGGGACGAGCCTGCCGGCGGCGAGGACGCGGTGGCGCCCCTCGCGCCCGGCGGCCGGGCCGACCGGCGTGAAGTGCTCGAGGTCCACTCCGCACGGGATGACGGCGACCTTGTCCTCGGGGACGTCCATGTCGGCGAGTTCGGCGAGCTCGTCGCGGCAGGTGGCGATGACGCCCGCGCACCGCGCGCCGATGTCGCGTTCGAGCCGGACGCGGGCGGGCGGGCTGGTGTCCGCCTCGCCCTGGTGGCGGCGCTTGACCGTGCCGAGCGCGTGGTAGGTCTGCACGACCGGCAGCTCGGCGGCGTCGGCGGCCCACAGCGCGGCCAGCCCGGACATCCAGAAGTGCGCGTGCACGATGTCGGGCGGCTCGGCGGCCCACGCATCCCGCAGCCGCTGGGCGAACCCGCCCATGTGCGGCAGCAGGCGGTCCTTGGGGACGCGCTCGGGCGGGCCGGCCTCGACGTGGACGACCTCGTAGCCGTCGGGCGCCTCGGCGCGCTCGGGGGGCTCGGGCCGATCGCGCCGCGTGTACACCGAGACCGCGTGGCCCTGCCGCGTCAGCGCGGCGGCCAACTGGGCGACGTGGACGTTCTGGCCGCCCGCGTCCTCCCCGCCCATGGCGGCGAGGGGGCTGGCGTGCTCGGACACCATTGCGATCTTCATGTCGCCTCCTCGGTTGCTCACGCGGCGAGCTCCGCCAGCAGCGCGTCCCACCGCCGCAGGAAGTCGCCGAGGCCGAAGTTGGCCAGCGCGTACTCGCGCGCCGCCTTGCCCGCCGCGACGGCCTGCTCGCGGTCTCTCATCAGCTCGCGCACCCCGGCCACCAGCGTCGCCGTGTCGCAGGAGACGACGCCGACGTCCTGCGGGAACGAGGCGGCCCCGGTGGCGGCGACGACGGCCACGGGCATGGCCAGGTGCATCGCCTCCAGCAGCGACAACCCGAGGGAGGTCCAGCGGGCCGGGTGCACGTAGACGCGGCGCCGGGCCATCTCCCGATGCAGCTCGCCGAGGGGGAGGTCGGGACCGCCGAGCAGTTCGAACCGGCCCTCTTGGGCGTCGATCCGCATCTGCTCGGCTCTGATCCCGAAGACGTCGATCGGGGCGGCGGTGCGGAAGCGGGGCAGCAGGTCGGCCCCGGCGACGCGGCCGCGGCGCACCGGCTCGTTGATGACGGCGACGGCCCGGTCGAGCTCTCCTTGGTAGAGCGGGCCGGGGTCGACGACGCCGTGGGCGATGACGGTGGTCGGCGCTTCGCCGCAGTCCCACATGAGCCGATTGAACTCGGTGACGTGGACGACGGTGATGTCGCCGCGGTCGGCCAGGACGTGCTCGGTGGTGGCCGCGCCGCGGTGCGGCGTGTTGTGCTGGACGTACACCGCGGGCACGTCGACGCCGGGGATGCGGCCCAGCCAGCGCTCGGCCAGCTCGATCTCCTCGGGGCGCTGGAGCACCACGACGTCGACCTCGGTCTCGCGCAGTTCGGCGGCGGGGACCTCGACGGCGTTCGGCGGCCAGGGCCTGCCGGCCCGGCCCAGGCCCCACGGGCCGCGGTCGGGGAGCGTCGGCAGGAGGTACTCGTGGCCGCCCTGGACGAAGGAGTGCTGCCAGGAGCCGTGGACGTGCCAGGACAGCACGCGGAGCCGCTCGGCGCTCACGGCGCGCCGCCGCGGTCGAAGGGACGGCCGCGGGCGCGGCCGAGCGCCGCGGCGTTCTCTACAGTGGAGATACCGGGGCGCTCACCGCCGATCGGCGTCCTGGGACGGCTGGAGCTTCGCATGAGGCCGCTGTACCCAGAACGCGGCGCCGTCAACCGTCGGCGGGCGCCCTCTCGTCGCGCACGCGGGCGATCGACAGGCCGTCGTAGCCCTTGACGCCGACGGTCTGCATGACGGTGCCCTCCAGGCGCGGATCCGCGGCCACCGCCTCGAGGTAGGCGCGCACGCCCTGCACGTTGGCATCCCGGCTGAGCCCGTCGGCCACCGCTCCGCCGCGCACCACGTTGTCGGCGACGATGAGGCTTCCCGGCCGCGTCAGCCTGAGGGCCCAGTCCAGGTAGAGCGGGTAGCCGGCCTTGTCGGCGTCGATGAACACCATGTCGAACGGCTCGGGCCGCTCCTCGGCGAGCTTCGGCAGGCTCTCGGCGGCGAGGCCCACCCGGATCTCGACGGTGCCGACCAGTCCGGCGCGGGCGACGTTGCCGCTGGCGACCTCGGCGTGCCTGGGACTGGCCTCGAGACTGATGAGGTGGCCGCCCTCGGGCAGGGCCCTGGCCATCCAGATGGCGCTGTAGCCGCCGAGCGTCCCGATCTCGAGCACGCGCCGGGCGCCTTGGACCTTCGCCAGCAGGTACAGCAGCTTGCCTTGGGCGGCCGAGACCTGGATCGGCGGCAGGCCCGCCCGGTCGCTCGAGGCGACCGCTCCGGTGAGGGCGTCGTCCTCTCCGATGAGGAGCGAGTCGAGGAACGCGTCGACCTCGGTCCACTGCGCTTGGCCCATGGGTGCCCCTTCCGCGAAGTTCCGGTCGTTATCGGGAAACGCTATCACCCGCGCTTCGGCGGCGGCCGCCGCCGAAGCGCCGCGACCTCCGGTGCGGACACCGCGTTCGGCGGGCCCCGCCGAACGCGGGCAGGTTTCGGCGGCGGCGGGAAATGGTACCCCTAAAGCGTGAACAACGGCGTTGTAATTACCGGATGGACGGAAAACCAACAATAGTCTTTTGTAGGTTTTTGCCCCCGTATCACCAGAACGCGCCGGGGTCGGTCTTGCCGATCGCCGTACGGCGCAACGGCTTGAATGATAGACCTGAACCACGACATGTTCACCGCCGTGGATCCTGATCGGCATCGGCGGGCGGGAGCAGGAATGCCGGCGACTTCGGGGAGTCCGCCGCACACTGGGGGGTATCGCTATGAGCATGGCACGATCGGCGACGGTCGACATCGGCACGACCATGCGACTCGTCGCACCCGACTTCGCGACCGTCAGCGTGCGCGCGAGCCTGCGCTACGACCCGGACGACCCGTACGCCGTCTGCGTCATGTTCCACCCCGACGGCTCCGACGCCGACCAGGTGGCGTGGTCCTTCTCGCGGGAGCTCCTCGCGAAAGGGCTGGAGGAGCCCACCGGCATCGGGGACGTGCGGGTCTGGCCGTGGACGACGCCGAGGGGCGAGTCGATCGCGCTGGCGCTCTCCTCCCCGGACGGGAACGCCCTGTTCGAGATCAACCGGGCGGTCGTGCAGCGGTTCCTCAGACGGGCGTACAGCCTGGTGCCGCGGGGCCGCGAATCGGCGCATGTGGACCTGGACTCCACGTTGACGAAGCTGCTCGCCGGAGGGGTGTTAACGCGGCGAGGACGGATTGAAGGGGGCGGACCGGGGAACCGGCCGCCCCTTCGCATGTCCGGGCGGCGCGGGGCGGCACCGCTCGGTCGGGCGGCGTTCGCTCCCGCGGAGCGGTGTCCGGCCCGGCGCGGCCGCACCGGGCCTCGCCTCGCGAGGACGCCGCCTCCTTCCGGCCGGACCCCGCTCTAGGATCGCAGCAGGGACGCGGTCTGGGCGGCGATCTCGCCCTCCTCGTCGGTCGGGACGACCATGGCCGTGATGAGCGAGTCCGAGGTCGAGATGATCGGCCCGCCGGCCTGGTTGGCGCTCTCGTCGAGCTTCACGCCGAGGGCCGTCAGCGGCTCCAGCGCCCTCGCCCGGACCTCGGCGCTGTTCTCCCCCACCCCGGCGGTGAACGCGATGGCGTCGGCGCCTCCGAGCGCGGCGATGTAGGAGCCGATGTACTTCCTGAGCCGGTAGCAGTAGATCTCGAGCGCGAGCTCCGCGGCCCGGTCCCCGGAGCGGGCGGCCCGGTCGATCCCCCGCATGTCGATCACGCCGGTCATCGCGAGCATCCCCGAGCGCTTGTTCAGGGCCTCGTCGAGCTCGTCGAAGGACGCGCCGGTGCTCCGGTGCATGTGGAAGACGATCGCCGGGTCGATGTCGCCCGAGCGCGTGCCCATGACCAGCCCTTCGAGCGGGGTGAGGCCCATCGAGGTGTCGATCGAGCGGCCCCGCTCGACGGCGGTGATCGACGCCCCGTTGCCGAGGTGCGCGACGATCACGTTGACCTGCTTGGGGTCCTTGCCGAGCATCTCGGCGGCCTTGCGGGAGACGTAGGCGTGCGAGGTGCCGTGGAAGCCGTACCGGCGCACCCCGTGCCGCTTGCGCCACTCCTCGGGGACGGCGTACACGTGGGCGCGTTCGGGCATGGTCGTGTGGAAGGCGGTGTCGAACACCGCGACCTGCGGCAGCTCGGGGAACAGCCGCCGCGCCACCCGGATGCCTTCGAGGTTGCCGGGGTTGTGCAGCGGCGCGAGCACGGCGAGCTCCTCGATCGCGTCCACGACCTCGTCGTCGATCACGACCGGCTGCACGAAGCGCTCGCCGCCGTGGACGACGCGGTGGGCGACGGCGATGAGCCCGGCGTCCGACAGCGGCGTCCCGAACTCCTCGCAGGCGCGCACCATCGCCTCGAGTCCGGCGGCGTGGTCGGCCACGTGCTCGTTCCAGACCCGCTTGCCGTCGTCGGTCGTGTGCGTGACGACCGATTCGGACTGTCCGATCCGCTCGATGACGCCGGAGGTCGACGCTTCCTCGGTGTCGCCGTCGACCAGCTGGTACTTGATCGACGACGAGCCGCAGTTGATCACCAGGACCGGTGCGCTCATTGCTGTCCTTCCGCTTGTGGCGAGGGTTGGGGGGCGTCGGCCCGGCTGTCCGCTTGGATGGCGGTGAGCGCGACGGTGTTGACGATGTCGGGGACGGTGGCGCCTCGCGAGAGGTCGTTGACGGGTCTGCGCAGCCCTTGGAGGACCGGGCCGACGGCGATCGCGCCGGCCGAGCGCTGCACGGCCTTGTAGAGGTTGTTGCCGGTGTTGAGGTCGGGGACGATGAAGACCGTGGCCTTCCCGGCCACCTCGGAGTCGGGGGCCTTGGTGCCCGCGACGCCCGCGTCGGCGGCGGCGTCGTACTGGATCGGGCCGTCGACCGGCAGGCCGGGGCGGCGGGAGCGGACGATCTCGGTGGCCTCGCGGACCTTCTCGACCGCTTCGCCGCTGCCCGAGCTGCCGGTGGAGTACGACAGCATCGCCACGCGCGGCTCCACGCCGAACTCGGCGGCGGTGGCGGCCGAGGACAGCGCGATGTCGGCGAGCTGGGCGGCGTCGGGCTCGGGGTTGACCGCGCAGTCGCCGTAGACGAGGACGCGGTCCTCCAGGCACATGAAGAAGACCGAGGAGACCACGGCGACGCCAGGCTTGGTCTTGATGATCTCGAAGGAGGGCCGGATGGTGTGCGCGGTGGTGTGGACGGCGCCGGAGACCATGCCGTCGGCCATGCCGGTGTGGACCATCATGGTGCCGAAATAGGACACGTCGGCGACGGTGTCGTAGGCGGCGTCGACGGTGACGCCCTTGTGGGCGCGCAGGCGCGCGTACTCCTCGGCGAAGCGCTCGCGGATCTCGTGGTCGCCGGGGTTGAGCACCTTCACGGCGCTGATGTCGACGCCCAATTGCGCCGCTTGCGAACGGATTTCGGATTCCTCGCCGAGCAGGGTGAGGCGGGCGACGTCGCGTCGCGCGAGGATCTCGGCGGCCTTGATGATGCGCGGCTCGGTCCCTTCTGGGAGCACGATGTGCTTGTCGAGGCGCTTGGCGCGCCCGAGCATGGAGTGCTCGAACATGATCGGGGTGACCACGGTCGACTTCGACAGGCGCAGGCGGTCGAGCAGTTCGTCGCCGTCGACGCCCGCGGCGAAGGCCTCCAGGGCCAGCGCGGCCTTGCGCTCGCCGCCGGAGGCCAGCGAGCCGGTGACGTCGCCGACGAGGTTGGCCATGTCGAAGGTGTCGTGCTGGACGAGGGCGATCGGCAGGCGCGAGTCGAGCCCGGCGACGATGTCGAGGACCTGCGGGGCGGGGCGGATGCCGCCGGTGAGGAAGACGGCCGACAGGCTCGGGGCGCCCTCGGCCTGGTGGGCGGCGAGCAGGCCGAGCAGGACCTCGGAGCGGTCGCCGGGGAGGATGACGGCCTTGTCGTCGGCCAGGCGCAGCAGGAGGTTGGGGAGGGTCATGGCGGCGACGACCACGTCGCCGACGGTCCTGGTGAGGACCTCGGGGTCGCCGGAGATGAGCGTCGCTCCGGCCGCCTCGACGAGTTCGGCGACGGTGGGGGCGCCCAGGGCCGGGTCCTCGGCGATGACACCGGTGCCGGGGTGGGCGGCGCGGACCTCCTCGACGTCGGCGGGGTCGACACGGTTGACGACGGTGCCCAGGACGGTGGCGTGGTCGGCCTCGGCCTGGGCGACGCCGAAGCGCAGCGCGGCGTCGATGTCGGCCGGGCTCTGCCGGTAGCCGGTGATGACCAGGAGCATGGGCGCGGCGAGGTTGACCGCGACGCGCGTGTTGAAGGTGAACTCGACCGAGGCGCCCACATCGGAGTAGTCGCTGCCGACCACGAGCACGACCTCGTGGGCGTCGGCCAGCGCGTGGTAGCGGTCGACGATGCGGGAGAGGGCCTCCTCGGCGTCGGCGCGGACGTCGGAGTAGGTGACGCCGACGGCGCTCTCGTAGGTCTGGGCGAGCCGGTAGTGCCCGCGGAGAAGGGTGATGACGGGGTCGCCGACGGCCGGCGGGGCCTCGAGGCCGTTCGGGACGGCGGGGGTCGGCGGGCGGGCGTGCTCGTCGCGGACGATCGGCCGGAAGACGGCCACGGAGCCCGCCCGCTTGGTGAGCAGGTCCATGACGCCGAAGGCGACGCCGGACTTGCCGCTGTTGGTGTCAAGGCTTGCGAGATAGAGACTTTGAGCCACGGATTCAACGCTATCCATCCGGTGGGCGCCGCGCAGGCGATCTGCGCGGCGGCTCACCTGTGACCTTGCCTGGGACCGAGACGCGGTGGCGCCTACGGGTGGACGACCGGGACGGGCTGCGGCGGCGGTGGGCCGACGTAGCGGGCGCGGGGCCGGATGATCTTCGAATCGTGGGCCTGCTCAAGGATGTTGGCGCTCCAGCCGACGACGCGGCTGGTGGTGAAGGTCGGCGTGAACATCTCGCGGGGGACCCCGGCGAGCTCCATGACGACGCCGGCGTAGAACTCCACGTTCGTGTAGAGGCTGCGGCCGGGCTTGACCTCGGCGAGGATCTCGACGACGCGGCGCTCGACGGTCTTGGCGAAGTCGACGATGTCGCCGTCGAGTCCGGTGGCGACGTCCCTCAGGTGGTTCGAGCGCGGGTCCTCGGTCTTGTAGACGTTGTGGCCGAAGCCCATGATGCGGCGCCCGGACTCGAGTTCGGTGCGGATCCAGTTGTCGATGTTGTCGACCGAGCCGATGGCGTCGAGCGCGTCGAGGGCGCGGGACGGGGCGCCGCCGTGGAGCGGGCCGGAGAGCGCGCCGACGCCGCCGACCAGCGCCGCGCCGAGGTCGGCCCCGGTGGAGGCGATGACGCGGCTGGTGAAGGTGGAGGCGTTGAAGCCGTGGTCGATGGTGAGGATCAGGTAGTGCTCGATGGCGCGGGCGTTCTCCTCGGTGGGCACTTCGCCGGTCATCATGTACAGGTAGTTGGCGGCGTAGCCGAGGTCCTCGCGCGGCTGGAGCGGCTCGGCCCCCTGGCCGATCCTCCACATGGCGGTGAGGATCGCGGGGGTCACCGCGGAGGCGTAGAGGGCGTCGTCGCGGCGGGCCTCGTCGTCGATGTCGAGCAGCGGGCGCATGGGGCGCGCGGCGCAGGCGGCCGACAGGGCGGTGCGGAGCCCGTCGAGCGGTGAGGCGCCTTTGAGGTGCGGCAGGAGCTCGGCCAGCTGCGGGGTGAGCCTGCGGTAGGGGGCCACGGTGGCCTTGAAGTCGGCGAGCTGCCCGTCGTCGGGCAGCTCGCCGTGGATCATGAGGTGCCAGACCTGCTCGAAGGAGCAGTGCTCGGCGAGCTCGACGGCGTTGTACTGGCGGTAGTGGTAGAAGCCCTCTTCGCCTCGGACGTCGCCGATCTCGGTGTCGGCGACGATGACGCGGTCAAGGCCTCGGGGAACTTCGATGAATTCGGTCATGTGGTCCTCCCGACCATGGCGAAGCTTGCGAGCCGTGCATGGGCACGTCCTGTTCCGGACCGGTGCTCGCGGCCGAAGAGTAGTGCCATGGCCGCCGGGTGTCGCCACAGCGGTGGGGGGCTGTGTCACCTCTCATGCGAAACCGGCCTGTCTGGCACGATATCAACAGACGGTTGCCCCCTGACGTGATTGGTCTGCCATTTGACTTCCTCCACCCGCCTGAAGGCGGCGAATTCCCGGCTTGCGGTCCGCGCGTGGCGTCCCGGCTACGGGTGGGTTCCTGTTTCGACGGGCCGCGCCGGGTCTCCCCGGTCTCACCGGCCCTCCGCAGGCGTTTCAGGTGTCCGCGTGTCCCGCGGCCACCAGGCGCCGGCCTTCGCGCCTGATGTCGATCTCGGCATTCGCGTCCCGGTCGTGGAACGCCCCGCACTCCCACCGACGGATACCGAGACCGTCGAGTCCCTTGGGTCCGGTCAGGGCACCGCACGCCGAACACAGGCGAGTGGACGGGAAGTATCGGTCGATCTTCACGAACGTGCGCCCCGCACGTCGGGTCTTGGCTTCAAGCCGGGACAGGAACATCCCGAATGCCGCGTCCTGCACCGACTTGGCCATGCGGGACTTCGCCGGCCCTGCCACATGCAGCTCTTCGACGTAGAGAGCTCGGTTCTCGCTCACCAGTGCCTTGACCTGCTTGTTCAGCCAATCGTCCCGCTGGTTCCTGGCCTTCTCGTGAAGACGCGCAAGAGCCGGCCGCGCCTTCTGGCGGTTCTTGCCGCCTCGCTGCCTGCGCGAGAGCGACCGCCGTGCCTTCTTCAGCCTCCGTTCCATCGTGCGCAAGAACTTCGGCGACTCGATCACCTTGCCGCCGCGCAGCACCGCGAACGACTTGAGACCGAGATCGATCCCGGTCTCCGCGTCGGGGTCGCCAAGCGGTTCGAGCAATTCCGCGCCATCGTCGACCGCGACGACGAACGACGCGTAATACTTCCCGGTGACGGTCTTGACGACCGTCACACTGGAGGGCTCGGCGGGCAGTTCCCGGGACCAGGCCACCTTGAGGTCACCGACTTTCGCCACGTACAGGCGGCCGTTGCCTTTGAGACGGAACCCGCGCCTGGTGTACTCGGCCGTCTGCGTGCCCGACCGGCGCTTGAATCGTGGCGGCCCCGCCCTCGCACCCCGGCGCCTGCCGGACCGGGAATCGAAGAAGTTCCGCTACGCCCGGTCGCGGTGTCGCAGCGTCTGTTGCAACGGCACCACCGACACCTCGCCGAGCCAGGCCCGCTCGGGGGTCTGCTTCGCGTCCGTGATCAAGGACTTGGCGAGCGCGACCGCGGAAGGGCACTTCGCTCCGGCCTCGTGCGCGGCCCCGCGCGCGGCCACGGCGTCGTTGTAGACCGTCCGAACACACCCGAACGCCCTCGCCAACGCCTGACGCTGAGGACGGGTCGGGTAGATCCGAAAGGAATACCGAAGATGCACGACAACGACCATATCCGTCGGGTACGACACTCGACCGACTCCCAATCCCGCTTCGCGGGACCACGAGCGGGCGACCACCCACGTTTCCTCCCCGCCTTGAAAGACGGGGTTTCCACGCGGAGGGGCCGATGAACGAAGGTTTGAACGCCGCTCCCGGTGTGGCGGTAGGAGTCCTGCTCATCATCGCGGCCATCATGTGGTTCTCCCCCGGGGCGCGGCACAAGTTCCGCCGCGCGACGCTGTGGCTGGTGATCGCCGCGGTCGCGATGATCATCATCTTCGGTTACCTGGGTTCGGGCGAGCAGAGCTGATCTCCGGGCGGCCTCTGGACCGCCCGGACCTCGGTCTTCGATCCGCGGTGGGATGTTTCAGTCCTTGAATGGAACGGATCATTCCGGTCTGTTATAATGGAATCAAACGTTCCGTTCCGATGGATTCGGACCAGACCCCGGAGGCGTCCATGACAGCCACGCTCGAAGCCGACCCCGTCGCGACAGCGGCGGCCCCGCCCGAGGAGGGCACCGCGAGCCGTTTCCCCCGCCGCTGGTGGGGCCTGGCCGCGCTCCTCGCCGCGACTCTGCTCAACCTCCTCGACGCCTCGATCGTCAACGTCGCGGCCCCCTCGATCCGCGCCGAACTCGGCGGCACCGCCGCCACCATCCAGTGGCTCGCCGCCGGATACACCCTCGCGCTCGCGATCGGCCTGCTCACCGGCGGCCGCCTCGGCGACATGTTCGGCCGCAAGCGGGTGCTCATGGTCGGCCTGGTCGGATTCCTCGCGGCCTCCCTCGCGTGCGGGGCGGCCCAGTCGATCGAGGTGCTGCTCGCCTCGCGGGCCGTCCAGGGCGCGTTCGCGGCGATCATGGTCCCGCAGTGCTTCGGACTCATCCGGGACATGTTCGGGCGCGAGCTCGGCAAGGCCTACGCGGTCTTCGGCCCGCTCATCGGGCTCGCCTCGATCGGCGGCCCCGTCGTGGCCGGGCTGCTCGTCGACGCCGACCTCTTCGGCACCGGCTGGCGCTCGATCTTCCTGATGAACCTGCCGCTGGGCCTGGCCGCGCTCGTCTTGGGCGCCAAGGTGCTGCCCGCCGGGGCCCCGAGCCTCAAGGGACTGCGGCTCGACCTGGGCGGCGCGCTCGTGGCCGCCACGGGGATGTGCCTGCTGCTGGTGCCGCTCGTCGAGGGCCGCGAGCTGGGCTGGCCCGCGTGGACGGCGGCGATGCTCGTGGCCTCGGTCCCGGTCCTGGGCCTGTTCGCCCTCGGCCAGCTCCGGCGCTCGCGTTCGGGCAAGACCGCGCTCATCGAGCTGAGCGTCTTCACCAAGCGCTCCTACACCTCGGGCATCGCGTTCGTGGTCGTCTTCTTCGGGGCCGTGACCGGCTTCTCCCTGGCCGTGGGCCTGTTCCTCCAGCTCGGGCTGGGCTTCAGCCCGCTGAAGGCCAGCCTGGCGATGGCCGCCTGGGCGGTCGGCGCGTTCATCGGCTCCGGCGCCAGCGCGGGTCTCGCGCCGAGGCTCGGCCGGAAGATCCTCCACGTCGGGCTGGCGGGGATGGCGATCGGCCTCGCGGTGCTGTACCTCCAGTTCGGTGCCGGCTCGGCACCGGGCCCGTGGGCGCTGTCCCCGGCGCTGCTGGTGTACGGGATCGGCATGGGCATGATCTTCGTGCCGCTGTTCGGGATCATCGTCGGCGACCTGGAGGACCACGAGATCGGTTCGGCTTCGGGCCTGCTCGAGTCGTTCCAGCAGGGGGCCGCGGCCCTCGGGGTCGCCGGTCTTGGGACGATCTTCTTCGGCCGGTTCACGATCGGCGGCGGCGAGGCCGAGGCGATGTCGGCGGCGCAGACGATCACCGGCGTCACGATCGCACTGACCGCGGTGGCCTTCGCGGTGGTCTTCGGGCTGCCGAAGCGGGCCCGCGAGGAGCGGTAGCGCGATCGCCTCTGGCGTGCCGCGGGCCCGTACGGGCCCGCGGCGCGCTCGGTGAGCTTGCGGACCGTACATCGGCACGGCCGTACCAGTTTCAGAACAAAATACTCTGTTCCGGTTAGGATGTGCTCATGAACGACAAGCCGCTCAGCGGGCGAAAGGCCCAGGCCGCCCGCAACGACAAGCTCATTCTCGAAGCCGCCCGCGAGGTGTTCGTGGCCGATCCCGAGGCGCCGATCGCCGAGGTCGCCAAGTTGGCGGGCGTCGGGATCAGCGCCCTGTACCGGCGGTATCCGAGCAAGGAGGACCTGCTGCGCAAGCTGTGCGGTGACGGGCTGGCGCGGTACACGGAGCTGGTCCGCGAGGCGCTGGAGTCCGAGGGGGACCTGTGGGGGGCGTTCCGCGAGTTCCTGCGGAAGGTCGTGGTGGCCGACACGCCGTCGATCACGGTGCGGCTGGCCGGGACGTTCACGCCGACGTCGGACATGTTCGAGGCGGCGGTGGCGGCCGACGAGCTCAACCGGGCGCTGCTCGCGCGGGTCAAGGACGCCGGGGTGCTGCGCGAGGACGTCGAGAACGGGGATCTGGCGCTGGTCACCGAGTCGGTCTCCTCGATCAGCCTCGGGGACGCCGAGCGGACGCGGGAACTGCGGCTGCGCGCGCTGGAGCTGTACTTGGAGGCGCTGCGCGCACCGGGAGCGGGGCCGCTGCCGAGCTCGGCGCCGAGCGAGGAGGAGATGGGCGCCCGGTGGGTGCCGAAGCAGGCGAAGTGAGAACGAAAAAGAGCGGCACCCGGTCGGGTGCCGCTCTTTTTCGTTTGAGCGGACGACCGGGATCGAACCGGCGACCTACACCTTGGCAAGGTGTCGCACCAGCACGAAGTGCTGCAAACGGCACCGCCAACTGCGCTACGGCCGCCCCGAGCACACCATCCACGGCCGACACGCGAAAAGCCCGGCGACACCGCCGGGCTTTCCTTCACATTCGATTGAGCGGACGACCGGGATCGAACCGGCGACCTACACCTTGGCAAGGTGTCGCGCTACCAACTGCGCTACGTCCGCACCTCGTCGGCGTATCGCCGCGAGCGATTCATACTCTAGCGCACGGTTCAATCCTCGTTCAGGGGGCCTTCGGGGTCCTTCTCCTCGGCCATGCCGAGCATCTCGAGGACATCCTCGTCGAGCCCTTCGATCGCGACCTCGTGGCGGCGGTTCGCCTCCCAGTCCTCGCGGCTGAGCCGCCAGCGCCAGTCGAGGCGCCGTTCGCCTTGGACGATGTGGTACTCGACGCCGTCGCCCTTGTAGCCGAGCCTGCGCGAGACCCCGGCCGATGCCTCGTTGCCGTCGAAGGAGGCGCTGGTGGCCCAGTCGGCGCCGAGGCCGGCGAAGGCGAAGTGGAGGACGGCGGCGCGCATCTCGGTGCCGAGGCCCTTGCCCTGGTAGGCGAGCCCCATCCACGAGCCGGTGGAGACCTCGCGCGAGAGGGCGAACTGCTTGCCGCCGAGCTCTTGGATGCCGATGGGCTCCCCCTCGTGGAAGACCGTGAAGGGGATCTGCCAGTCGTCGTTCGCCCAGCGGCCGATGACCCTGTGGCACCACAGCGCGACGCTGCGGCCCCGCCCCTCGGGCGTGGTGTCGGTCCAGGGGAAGAGGAAGGGCATGAAGTCGGGGTCGTGGATGCCGTCAGCGGCGGCGTCGGCCAGCCTGCCGAGCTCCTCGAGGTCGGGCAGGCGCAACTCGAGACGTTCAGTGCGGAGCCGAAGCTTGTAGATCGGAAGGTGGTCGCTGAGCATGATCCGATTCTCATCGTGGTGAGCCTCACCGGCAAACGAATTACCCGAAGTTGACTGCACGTCCTGACACATGTAAGAATTTCCTTACATATGAGAAGGATGGTTGACATGGACTCGGAGGACCCGACGGGCGCGGAGGTGCTGGCGATCTTCTCGGCCCTGGCGAACCCGCACCGCCTGCGCATCCTCGGCGCCCTCGCGGACGGCAGGCAGTACGTGAGCCTGCTGGCCCGGCAGCTCGGCATGAGCCGTCCGCTGCTCCACATGCACCTGCAGAAGCTCCAGACCGCCGGCCTCGTGTCGGGCGAGCTGGAATTGTCCGAGGACGGCAAGGCCGTCAAGTACTTCGAGACGACGCCGTTCTCGATGCACGTCACGCCGCAAGCCATCAAAGCAATCGTGCCGACTCTGCCCGAGCCGGCCGACCGAAAGGAAACCGACTGATGTCCGCCGCAAACGCCGGAATGCTCTTCGTCTTCGGCTTCGGCCTCCTGGTCACCGCCATCGTCATCGCCGGAATCATCTACGCGGCCAGCTCCGCGAAGGCGAAGTCCTCGGCCGCCCGCGAGGCCAACTACCGCGAACTGGCCGAGAAGGCCAACATGGACGCCGTCGAGATCAAGGCCTCGCTGGCGGAGATCAAGGGCCGGGTGTCCACGATCGAGCGGATGCTCAAAGAGGTCGACTGACCATCGCCGCGGCGGCCGGGTCGGAGCCGGTGCGGGCTCCGCTCCCCCACCGGTCTCCGCCTCGCTCCGACCGACACCCGCAAGGGCGAGGAATTCTTGCGAACCGCCTATTTCACGCGGCGAATGCGGCAGTCTCGGAGCCATGGGCATCACTGAGACGACACAGCGGACAAGTCCCCTGCCGGCCGACGAGCTCGATCGGATCGACGCCTACTGGCGGGCCGCGAACTACCTGACCGTCGGCCAGATCTACCTCCTCGACAATCCGCTCCTTCGCGAGCCCCTGCGCCGCGAGCACATCAAGCCGCGCCTGCTCGGCCACTGGGGCACCAGCCCCGGCCTGAGCCTGATATACGCCCACCTCAACCGGTGCATCAAGGCTCGGGACCTCGACATGATCTACGTGACCGGCCCCGGCCACGGCGGGCCCGCGATCGTCGCGAACACGTGGCTGGAGGGCACCTATCCCGAGCTGTACCCCTCGGCGGGCCACTCCGAGGAGGGCCTGCGGCGCCTGTTCCGCCAGTTCTCCTTCCCCGGCGGCATCCCCTCGCACTGCGCGCCCGAGGTGCCGGGCTCGATCCACGAGGGAGGCGAGCTGGGGTACTCGCTCTCGCACGCCTACGGCGCCGCCTTCGACAATCCCGATCTGACGGTCGCGTGCGTCATCGGCGACGGCGAGGCCGAGACGGGGCCGCTGGCCGGCTCGTGGATGTCGAACGTGTACCTCAATCCCGTCTCGGACGGGACCGTCCTGCCGATCCTGCACCTCAACGGCTACAAGATCGCCAACCCGACCATGCTCGCCCGCATCCCGGACGAGGACCGCATGTCGTTCCTCCGCGGCGTCGGCCACGAGCCGTTCCTGGTGGAGGGCGACGATCCGAGGGCCGTGCACCGGGAGCTGGCGGCCACGCTGGACCTGTGCTTCGACCGGATCGCCGAGATCCGCGCCGAGGCCCGCCGGAACCCGGTCGCCCCGCCGCGGCCGCGCTGGCCGATGATCGTGCTGCGCACCCCGAAGGGCTGGACGGGGCCGGCCGAGGTCGACGGCGTGCCGGTCGAGGGCACGTGGCGGGCGCACCAGGTGCCGCTGGCCGAGGTGCGCGACAACCCCGAGCACCTGGCCGCGCTGGAGGAGTGGATGCGGTCCTACCGGCCGGAGGAGCTGTTCGACGCCACCGGCACGCCGGTCCCCGAGCTGCTGGAGCTGCCCCCTCGCGGCGAGGCCAGGATGAGCGCGAACCCGCACGCGAACGGCGGGCTGCTGCTGCGGAACCTGATCCTGCCGGACTACCGCGACTACGGCGTCGAGGTCGAGGGGCACGGCCGGACGGTCGGCGAGGCGACCAAGGCGCTCGGCGGGTGGCTGCGGGACGTCATCGCCGCCAACCCGGACCGGTTCCGCCTGTTCGGGCCCGACGAGGTCGCCTCGAACCGGCTGGGCGCCACGCTGGAGGTCACCGACCGGCAGTACGAGGTCGAGCTGTACCCGACCGACGAGGGGCAGGCGCCGCACGGGCGGGTCATGGAGGTCCTCTCGGAGCACCTGTGCGAGGGCTGGCTGGAGGGGTACCTGCTGACCGGGCGGCACGGCCTGTTCACGTCCTACGAGGCGTTCATCCACATCGTCGACTCGATGTTCAACCAGCACGCGAAGTGGCTGGAGTCGACGGACGAGATCTCCTGGCGGCGGCCGATCGCCTCGCTGAACTACCTGCTGTCGAGCCACGTGTGGCGCCAGGACCACAACGGATTCTCGCACCAGGACCCGGGGTTCATCGACCTGGTCATGAACAAGAAGGCCGACGTGGTGCGGGTCTACCTGCCGCCGGACGCCAACACACTCCTGTCCACGATGGATCACTGCCTGCGCTCGAAGCAGTACGTCAACGTGGTCGTGGCCGGCAAGCAGCCGGCGCTCCAGTACACGGGCATGGACGAGGCGGTGCGCCACTGCGAACGGGGCCTGGGCATCTGGGAGTGGGCCTCGAGCGACGACGGCCGCTCGCCCGACGTGGTGCTGGCCTGCGCCGGGGACATCCCGACCCTGGAGGTGCTCGCCGCGGCCGACCTGCTGCGCGCGCACCTGCCGGAGCTGAAGGTGCGGGTGGTCAACGTGGTGGACCTGATGCGGCTCCAGCCCGACACCGAGCACCCGCACGGCCTGGGCGACCGGCAGTTCGACACGGTCTTCACCAGGGACAGGCCGGTCCTGTTCGCCTACCACGGCTATCCGATGCTCATCCACCGGCTGACGTACCGGCGCGCCAACCACGGGAACATCCACGTGCGCGGATACAAGGAGGAGGGCACCACGACCACGCCGTTCGACATGGTCATGCTCAACGACCTCGACCGGTACCGCCTGGTCATGGACGTCATCGACCGCGTGCCGGGCCTGGGCCAGAACGCGGCCGGGCTGCGGCAGCGGATGGTCGACGCCCGCCACGCCGCCCGCGAGCACACGCGGGTCCACGGCACCGACGCCCCCGAGGTGGCCGAGTGGTCGTGGCGGCACTAGAGAAACCACTGTGGACTGACAGAGCGGATCGGCTCCGAGACCGTATGGCACGAGACGAACGCATGTCGTTAACCTTGGAGGGAGGTGTCCCGCGCTCCCCCTTGGAGGTCCGCACGTGGCGAAAGTCCATCCCGGCCGTGTGGTCGTCGACTACGACGAGGACCTCGTCGTCTTCACGGTCGGCGTGCGCGTCAACAAGATCTGGAAGGTCCGCAAGTGGTGGCCGGTGCTCTCGGCCCTGCGGCCGATGCTGCGCGAGCTCGCCGCCGACCCGTCGCTGGGGCTGCTGGACTCGCGGGTCATGGTCGGCGGGAGGGTCATCATGGTCGTCCAGTACTGGCGCAGCGCCGACCATCTCGAGCGGTACGCCCACGGCCGGGAGTACGCCCACCGCGGCTTCTGGAAGTGGTTCAACGGGGCGGTCAAGGACGACGGCGACGTCGGGCTGTGGCACGAGCTGTACAGGGTCGAGGCCGGCGAGTACGAGACCTCGTACGTCAACATGCCGCCGTACGGGCTGGCGAGGGCCACGGCCGACAGGCCGGCGGGGCGCACCGACCCCGACGACCACGATCACGACCACGCCTGAGCGGCGTCAGGACTCCAGCAGGGGCAGGTCTCTGACGAGGTTCGCGGTCGCCCAACCGTACTGCTCGGCGCTCTGCGCGGCGTCGAAGCCGCGCACGTCGCACTCGGCGGCGAGGATCAGCCACAGGTAGACCTGGTACAGGGTCAGCCGCCGCCGCTCGTCGTCGGTCAGCTCGCGCCCGAGGTAGCCGTCGAGGACGGCCTCGTTCTCGGCGGGCTCGTTGAAGCTCAGCGAGACCAGCTCGGCCAGCGGGTCGCCGTAGAGCGCGCGCTCGCCGTCGATGAACCCCTGGACACGCCAGCCGTCCTCGCCGGGCTCGACGAAGACGTTGCCGTCCCACAGGTCGAAGTGGAGCAGGACGGGGCGTTCGACCGTGTCGAGCAGCGGCCGGTGCGAGGCGATGAGCTCGCGGATCTCGGCGACGGGGCGCGGCAGCACGGTGCCGAACTCCTCGATGTCGGCGACGATGTCGTCGATGATGGACAGGAACGACTCGCCCCAGCTGTCCGACCTGGTGCGCCCGTGGCCGCGCGTGTACCCGAAGTACTCGCCTTCGATCGTGTTGACGCGGGCGCCGAGGGCGCCGAGCTCGCGGCGCAGCGCGAGCTTCTCGGCCTCGCTCATCCGCTTCTTGGCCTCGGGGAGCCGGACGCCGTCGAGGCGGTCCATGATCATGACGCCCGCGGCGGCGTCGGTGTGCCACAGCCGGGGCAGGGGGACGTCCACCGAGGCGGCGCGCTCGAAGAACTCGATCTCGGCGGTCATGAGGTCTTCCTCGTAGCGCAGCACCTTGACGCCGCGCTCGGGGGCGACCTTGACGACCAGGCGGCGCCCGTCGGCGAGGTCGACGCCGTGGGCGGCGTTGAAGTACCCGTCGGTGAACTCCTCGTGGGCGGTCACCTCGGCATCGGCTCCGAGCCGGTCGCGGATGAGCGCCTCGACGTCGGCGCGGCTGAGTTTGGGGCGTACGGCTACTTCCATGGAGCTCATTGTTTCGATTTGGGAGCGCTTTCGCAAGAGGCTTTTCTTGTGCGACGCCGACGAGCGGGCATATGATTGACCGAGTCAAGCATTTTCTCGGAGTCCCCTCTGGAGCGATCGTGGACAAGCCGCCGTCCGACGAGCACATCGACGCCGTCCGTTCCTTCAACCGCTTCTA
Organism: Glycomyces tenuis DSM 44171; assembly: GCF_000427885.1. Taxonomy (GTDB): domain Bacteria; phylum Actinomycetota; class Actinomycetes; order Mycobacteriales; family Micromonosporaceae; genus Glycomyces; species Glycomyces tenuis. Next base: position 206,038 of record NZ_ATYW01000004.1, on the reverse strand, counting down.
CACCAACACCATCGGCGTCCTCGGCGACCACCTCCTCGACAGCCCCTACACGCTCACCGAGGTCCGGGTGCTGTTCGAGCTGGCCCACCGGGACGGCCCCGACGCCACCGAGCTGCGCCGCGCGCTCGGCCTGGACGCGGGCTACCTCAGCCGCATCCTCGCCCGCTTCGACCGCGAGGGCCTGATCGAACGCCGGCCGTATGAGCGGGACCGCCGCCGCCGGATCCTCGACCTGACCGGCCGGGGCCGCGAGGTCTTCGCCGACCTCGACCGACGCTCCTCACGGCAGGTCGCCGAGCTCCTGGCGGGCCTGGAGCCGGAGCGGCGGCGGCGCGTCGTCGAGGCCATGCGGCTCATCCGATCCGAGCTCGACGCCGAGCGCGAGCCGGGCCCGCCCGTGCTGCGGCCCCTGCGCCCCGGCGACCTGGGCTGGGTCGTCTGGAGCCAGGGCGCCGGATACGCCGGGCAGTTCGGCTGGAACGAGGAGTACGAGGCACTCGTCGCGAGGATCGCGGCCGATTTCGCCGCGGGCCGCGACCGCGAGCGCGAGGCCGGGTGGATCGCCGAGCTCGACGGCAGGCCGGCCGGCTCGGTCTTCTGCGTCAGGGCCGACGCGACCACGGCGAAGCTCCGCCTGCTGTGGGTCGAGCCCGAGGCGCGCGGCCGCGGCGTGGGCGCGGCGCTGGTGCGCCGCTGCGTCGGCTTCGCGCGGGAGGCGGGCTACGAGTCGATGGTCCTGTGGACGGTGAGCATGCTGCTCTCGGCCAGGCGGCTGTACGAGGACGCGGGCTTCGCCCTCGAGACCGAGGAGCCGGTCCGCATGTTCGGGCACGAGCTGGTCGCGCAGACCTGGAGACTGAAGCTCAAAGAGCGGTGATGCATGCCACTGTTGAAATAATCCGCGGGCGCCGGTCGTCTTATCTGTCGTTAGCACTCTCAAGGCTCGAGTGCTAATCATGAGGAAGGAGACCACCGCCATGATCGTTCGCTACCAGCACCCCTTTACGGCGTTCCGGCACTTCGACAGGGAGTTCGAGCGCCTGGTGCGCCTGGGCTTCGGCCGAGGGGCCACGCAGTACTCGCCGCAGGCCGACGTGTACACCGAGGGCTCGGACGCGGTCATCACCGTCGCCGTCCCGGGCGTCGCCGCCGAGGACGTCTCGGTCTCGCTCGAGGGCCGGCGTCTGTCGGTCACCGCCGAGCGCCGCGAGCGCGAGGCGGCCGAGGGCGACCGCTACCTAGTCCGCGGCCTCACCGCCGGAAAGTTCCGCCGCGAGTTCACCGTCCCGGAGGGCACGGAGGCCTCGCAGGTGAGCGCCGAGCTCTCCGACGGGCTGCTGACCGTCCGCGTCGCGGGCGCCGTCAAGCCGAAGCCGGAGGCGCAGGAGATCCCCGTGGCCGACGGCAAGGCCGCCGTCGAGGCCGAGTAATCGAACACGCACGCGAGCGGCGCCCGGGGCGCGATGCCCCGGGCGTCCAGCGGTACGCGGCATCCTGCCGACGCCGGCGAACGGCCCGAGCTGGAGACGGTCCGGGTCGCGCGCGTCCCACTCGCCCGCACGGCCGTCCCGCTCAGGCAGCCCTCTCGTACAGGAAGAACGCCGCCAGGCCTTCGGACAACGGCGGTTCGGCCCGGACGAGCTTCCATTCGTGGAACCGCGCCGCGATATCGGCGGTGAACTCCCGTCGGCGCACATGATGGGCGGTGATCCCCTCGGCGGAGTCGGTGGAGTAGATGAGCACGAACCGCTCGGCACTGCCGAAGAGCCTCGACAGGTAGTCGTCGTAGTCGGCGTCGACCGGGAAGTGGAAGAGCACGTCCAGGCTCAGCGCGAGATCGCGGCGCTCGGCGCGGCCCATCCCGTAGGGCAGCTCGAAACGGCAGTCCGGCCGCCCCGCGAACCGCTCGCGCATCCGCTCGACGATCACTTCGGAGACGTCCACGCCCAGATACGACGCGCCGTGCATGTCGATCTTCTCCAGGACTCCGCCGTCCCCGCAGCCCCAGTCGATCAGACTGACGACCCCTCGCTCCTTGATGAGATCGCCGACATACCGCGCTTTGTAGGCGGCCTCCTCTCCGCGCGACCCCTCCCCCGAATTCCCGCCCGAGCCGTAGCGCAGGTCCCAGTAGCTCGCCGGCGCGTACTCCACGCGGTCCCGTATGTTTCCCGATCGGGCGCACAGCGACATCCGCTCCAGCAACGCGCGCCCCGAGAATCGGTCGGCGACGAAATCCCAAGCGGTGGCCTGCTGAACGGCGTACGCGTCCGGGTCGGCCATGATCCGCTCCGCTGTGGACGCCACCTCGGCGGGTTCGCAGTAGATCGCGGCCGGTCCGAACGTGATCTGGAACCGCCGGTCCATGATGACAGGCACTCCGGCCGCCATCGCCTCGAGCGGCGCCCGGCCGAACGCCTCCAGCCCTCCGGAGGAGATGAAGTAGGCCATGAGGTCGATCTCGGCGAGAAACTCCTTGGTGCACATGGCATTGAACGAATGGACCGTCCAGTTCGACGGCAGCTGTCCACCGACCCGCGTCGGCGTCTCCGCGCCTCCGAGGACGTGGATCTCGAACGGCTCCCTGTCGGGGTAGCACCGCAGCAGCGTCTCGGGGTCCTCCGGCCACTTCAACTCGTGGTCGCGCGAATGCCTGCCGATGCGGATGCGACCGTCGCTCTCACGGCGGCCGTCGAGGCGCCACTGGTCGATCTCGATGGTCTCGTTCCAGAGCGAGGCGGACAGATCGAGGCCGGCGATCTCCGCGGCGTGGTGCTCCAAGAGCGCCACGCGGACCTGCGGTCCTCCCGCATACCAGGTGTGGGGCCCCATCCAATCGGTGACGTGCCGCTCGACGGTGGCGATGTCCCACGCCTCTTCCCTGGGTCCCCCGGGTTCGTAGAACTTGAACGGCGTCTGGTTGACGATGACCGCGGTGGAGCCGGCGGTGATCCTGGGGCGCCGTTCGAGCGGCTTCATCAGCGCGGTGGGCAGGCGGATGACGGCGAGATCGCACTCGACGACGTCGTCCAGACCGATCAGCTGCACCGTCTCACCGTCGACTAGCTCCTCGATCCGCGGGCTGAGCGGAGCGTTCCGGCCCCATTTGTAGATGCGGTGGTGCAGCAGGCCGACTTTCAGGCCCTGCTCCTTGCAGACCCGGATCTCGGCGGCGTTCGCCGAGGTGGTGCCGCCCGCCATGCCGAGGGGCGAGATGAACACCACGTCGAAGGCGGACCGCTTCGGCTGCGGCGGCGCGGGGACGTCTCGCAGGCTGTCCGAGAGCGAACGGAGCATGTCGAGCCGGGCGGCGGAGGGGATCCCGGCATGGGAGGCGAGGGATCGCATCTCCCGCACCGCGGAGTCCGGGAACCCGCCCGCCACCGCCTCCCGGATGCGCGCCACCTGACGCGCCAGGCCCGGCGCCGAAGTCGGGCGGCGGGCCTGGGGGACGCTCTTGCCGAGCAGATTCGCGGCGGCGTGCTTCGCCGCCAGGTCGCGGCGCATCCGGCGCACGGCCGCGGCGTCGCGGCATCCGAGCACGGCGAGGGCGAGCAGCACCGAACCGGAGAGGAGCGGTCCGGCCGGCGGCGGGGCCAGCAAGGGCGCGGCCACCGCCGCCGCCACCGTACCGACCACAGCAGACGTCCTGGCGAACGGGGAGCGGGCGAGCCGCTTGGCGCGGGGCATCATCGTCGGCCGCCTTCCAGGACCATCGCCGCCGCGGATCCGACCGGTTCGAGCGCGGACTCCGTGGTGACGCCGAGTCCTTCCACCCGGCGCAGGAGCGCCTGCGCGGAGAACTCCTCTCGGATCAGGCGCAGTCCGGCCGCGGTGAGTTCGGCGCAGCGCACCGGATCGGCCATCAGGGCCCGCACCTGCGCTTCCACCTCATCCGGCGCGCAGTAGATCGCGGCGTCGCCGAACAACTCGGCGAAGCTGTGCGGCAGGACGCACGGGATGCCGACGGCCATCGCCTCCAGCGGGGCCCTGCCGAAGGCCTCCACCAGGGACTCGTCGATGAAGTACACGTAGACGTCGATGCCCGCCAAGAAGTCCGCCGCGGGCATGGCGCCGAAACGGTGGCAGGTCCAGCCCGACGGGATCGCGCCGAGGATCCGAGTGACCGAATCGTGCGCCCCGAGCATGTGGACCTCGATGTCCGCGGCGGCGGGATAGGCGGCTCGGAGGTGCTTGGCCATATTGGGGAACTTGAGCACGTGATCGCGGCTGTGCCGTCCGATCCTGATCGGATCGCCCGCGTTCCGCCTCCCGCGCCGCTCCGGGACCCGTTCAACGGCGTCGATCGTCTCGTACCAGAAGTCGTCGGCGAGGTCGATGCCGGCGAGCTCGTCAGCGTGGTGCTCACGTAGGACGTCGCGGACGGCCGGGCCGATCGCGTACCAGGTGTGGGGCCCGAGCCACCCGGTGACGTTGCGGTGGACGTCGCGCACGCTCCAGGCCGTCCCGTGCCCGCCGCACAGTCCGTATTCCTCGAAGGGCGTCTGGTTGACCAGCAGCACCGTTTTCGCGGCGTCGATCCGCGGCCGGTCGTCCATGAGGTGCTCCAGCGCCATCGGGAATCTGACGATCGCCAGGTCGCAGCGGACCGTGTCCTCGGGGAGGACCTCGACGACCGTCTCGCCGTCGATCAAGTCCCGCAGCCGGCGGTCGATCGGGCGGCTCATGGCCCGGTCCCTCACGGGGTGGTGGACCAGTGCGACCCGCAGTCCGGCCGCTCGGTAGGCCAGGATCTCGGCCTCGTTCGCGGAGGCGGTGCCTCCACGCAGGTTCAGCGTCGAGACGATGACGATGTCGGCCTCCAGCGAGCGGCCGGCCCGCTGCGGGCGTCCCCGCGAGATCTGGTGTCCGCACAGCGCGGCCATGGCGCGCACGCGGGCCTCGCCGTGCTCACTGCCGGACTCGGCCACCTCGCGCAGGGCCGCGGCCGCCGTCGTCGACCAGCCGTGGTTCATTCGCGTCTCCCACAGCTCCAGCTCCCGCCGCTTGCCAGGAGGCAGGCCGGCCCGACCGGACCGCCCGATCACGTTCCCGAGCACGGCGCGCAGGGAGGTCCGCTTCCGAACCGGCCCAGGGCTGACGGCGGCGGTCCGCGCCCAGTCGAGCGCTCGGTGCCGGTTCAGGTACACGGCGCCGAGGACCGGACCGAGCACGCCGATCACGATGCTCGTCATCTGTCCGAGGCCCTCGACGGGCAGCATGAGCACGACCACCGGAGCGAACGGCGCGGCCGCGGCCGCCGCCCAGTCCGGACGCCGCGCCGCGGCCTCGACCATGTGCTTCAAATGCATGGTGTCCGCCTTCTCATCGTCTGGGCGGGTTCTCGCGGGCAGTCGGCGAACACGCGGACGCGGTCGGCCGGCAACGCGGGGTACTCGAACCGCAGCAGCTCCGCGTAGTCCTGGCTCGGCACGATCACCGTCCCGGTGTACCGGGGCTCGAGGTCGATGAAGTCGAGCCCGTATCGGGACGCCGCCTCCAGGGCACGCCAGCCGATGAGGGGCCGCTTACCGTCGACCTCGACCCACTCGGGACAGTGGACGAGTCCGACAGACGCCCCCCGCCCGGCCCGGTCGGCGGCGTCGTCCAGCATCGACCCGCGCGGCTCGTCCAGCCACCGCCAATCGGCGGCGTAGACGCGCTCGTATTCGATCGCGCGGTTCCGGGCCTTGGTACGGGTGACACCACCGCTGATGGGGAACGGCCGAGGCCGGGCCAGCGCCTCGAGGAACGGGCTCGCGCGGTCTTCGGCGATCCTGCGGTGCCAGTGGGTGAAGCCCGAGTGGTAGGCGAGCCGGTCCGCCGACATCCAGTGGCGCGACACCTCTCCGGAGGACAAGGTCTGTCCGCTGTGTCTGACAAGGGTCGCCGGTGCGGTGCTCATACGGGCGACGGCGCCTCTGCCGAACACCGCCTTGACGCGGCAGCGGTATTCGGAGTCGGCGGTCTTCCTGACCTCGTCGTAGAAGCCGACGCGCTCCATGACCGCGCCGGAGCGGATCATGATCGGGGTCGATCGGGCGGCGACCACCGCGACCTGGGGGTCGATCACCAGCGCCAGGTCCTCATGGACGGCGATGCTGAGGGACTCGACCATGACGAGACGCCGGTTCTCGATCAGTCGCCGCGCCTGGCGCTCGAGGCGGCGAGGATGGGCCCAGTCGTCGGAGTCGAGCCCGGTCATGAACTCGCCGTCAGCGGCCGCCATGGCGCGGTTCCGGGCCTGGTAGGTGCCGGCGTTCTCGGGTTGGATCAGCAGCTTCACCCGCGGGTCGATCGAGGCGGCCTCGCGGAGGACCCCGTCGTACCGCGGACCCGAGCCGTCGTCCACGAGCAGCAGCTCCCAGTTCTGCCACGACTGCGCGGCGATCGACCGCACCGCCGTCAGAAGGGCCTCGTCCGGTTCGAAGCAGGTCATGATCACCGAGATCAGCGGGCCTTCCGCGACATGCCGGACCGCCGCGGTCCGGAGCCGGTCGATGCTCATCGGCTCCCCCGCTTCGGGAGTCGACAGCTCAGGCCAGTCGGCGAAGCTCCGCAGCCGCCGCATGAAGGCCGCCGGGGAGCCGCCGTTGCGAGGGTGGGCGTCCTGGCAGCGCAACGCGTCTTTCATCCGGCGGGCCGACTCTCCGTAGGACGTCGCCAGCCGCTTCGCACGGCCGCCGCGGCCGCTGAGGTATGCGGTCATCACGTGCAGTTCGCGGCATTCGGCGGGGAACCTGCCACGGAGCCTGCGTCGAGCCAGATCGAACAGCTCGACGGCGATGGAACGCTCCTCTCGGCTGCGGGCCTTGAGCGCGATGGAGGAGGCGATCGCGCAGACGGCTTCCAGATTGAGCGCCGCGTTCTCCAGCCTCGCCCGGTCGCGGTGGACCCGAAAGACCGCCTCGGGGTCGTCGGGGCAGGCCAGGCGCGCCAGGACATGCAGTGCCATGCGGGAATTGACGTACTGCCCCCACTGGTGGATGTCGTTGGCGGTGCCGGAATCCGCCGTGCCGAGCGACCGCTCGACGAGACGGCGGACGGTCTGCGACGAGCCCACCGGACTCGATTCGTCTCCGGACGTGAAGGGGAGCGCGTCCCAGCCTGACCGGAGTGCAGGCCCGGGCAGTCGGTCCCGCATATCGGCAGAATCGGTCATAGATGTTAAAATACACATATAATCCTCTACGTCTGGAAGATCCGGCGACATGTCGCCCGAGTCAGCTCGACTACGGAGGGCTCCCGTGGACCGCGGCGCCGTGGAGGAACGTCTGCTGGATGTTCCACACGTTCGGGTTGAGCGCCAGCCTCGCCGAATACCAGACCCGGTACCCGGGCACGCCGTATTCGGTGTCGGCGAACATGGTCGCCCTGTACAGGTGGTCGTGCATGCCCGGCTTGAGTCGCGGAATCGCCCCGAAGTGCGAGTTCGCGAAAGCGGTCGGGCTCGTCCCCGTGACGAAGACCAGGTCGCCGTCGCGCCCGGTGGAGCCCTGCGCGGTGTCGTTCAGCAGTCCGATGTAGGCGTCGCCGTCCCTGGCGACCGACAGGTGCCAGGGTTCCTTGCCGGACTGCATCGCCCCCAGGGCCACGGTGGACGGGGCGCCCCAGTCGGCCTTGGCCGGCGTGGCGCCGCCCACGAAATAGACCATGCGGTTCGGCGAGGGGAGGATGTCGATCGCCCACATGACCCAGTGCCCGTTCTCGTACAGCAGCGACGGCGACAGCGGCCGCCGCGCGCTCATGGAGCTTCGCAGGGCCTCGGCGGGCGCGGTCCAGTTGACGCCGTCGGTGGAGGAGGAGTACTTGATGCGCTCCTGGGACGCGTCGGGGATCACGACCCGCCAGAACACGTACATCGTGTTGTCCGGCCCCATCTGCAGATCGGTGTCGGAGTTGTAGGGCCCCGGCAGTCCGGGCTGGTCGTCGATGGGGTTGTCCAGTCCCGCCGGCACGACCCAGGTGACGCCGTCGTTGGAGGCGACGATGTTCGGGTCCTCGTGGGCGGAGTTGCCGGAGGGGTAGGGCGTGTGCGCCATCCAGTATTCGTAGCCGTTCCAGCCGCCGGGCACCCGCACGACGCTCGGGTGGGTGGTCTGGCCTCCTTCGGGGGAGACGTGGGTCGGGATCGTCCGCTTCCCGCCGTAGGGCCCCCAGACCCGGTCGGGCACCTCGAGCTGCTCGGGGACGATCGGCGTGCAGGCGTCCAGGTCGGCCTCGGCGTGCAACTCGATCCGTTCGGTGCGCCCGTCCGCGGGCGTTCGTTCGAGCTCCGCCTTCAGTTCGACGCGACCGGCGTCGCCGGGGACCAGCACCCGCCCCGACAGCGGACCGGCTTCGGCCCCGGGCAGCTCGGCGCCCGGTTGCAGGGTGCCGCCGAGTTCGGCGTCCCGCCAGGGGCTTGATTCGGGCCCGGTCCGGAGGGTGACGTCGGTGACGGCATAGGTGCCGGGCGCGTCCACCGCGTCGGTGAGGAGGAACCCCACCTCCAGGTCGCCCCCCGCACCGCAGAGGGCCGAGTCGAATGCGAGCGACGGTTCGGCACCGGAGGGCCGCTGCGCGTGGGAGGGAAGCCCGACGACGAGCGCCGCAAGGACCCCGCAGGCGGCCACCGCGAGCGGCCGACGGGAAGTGACTCGCATGTTCCTGTTCCTCTCTGCTTCGAGTACGGGCGTCAGCCGGAGACGGCCGGGCGCCGCGGATGCCGATCAGCCGGGGTGGGTGACGGTCAGCCTGAAGCCGGTCAGGAGGCCGACGGGTTCCGCTCCGGTCACACCGGACTCGCCTTCCCACAGCACGACCGGGCCCGGCGCGTAGAAGGTCTGGCCGTACGGCGGGAACTGCGGGTTCGCGACCGGTTCGGTCGGCAGCATCCGCATCGGGCCGGTGTACAGGAAGACCGGACCGCCGGGCTTGTCGATGCCGGGGACCGATTCGGCCTCGATCTCGACGCCGGGGTTGAAGATGATCGACTGCGTCGACGTGTCGTAGCGGAAGTCCGCGAGGGGCCCCGGCCGGACCGCGCCGAAGACCTGGCCGAGGTCCCCCACTGCACCGGACGAGGCGAGGACGAGGGCAGAGGTCGTCATGGCCTGGTCCCCCTCCGGCCTCGCGAGGTTCACCTCGCCCGTCAACGCCCCGGTATCGAGCGGTTCGGGCTCGCCGAGGATCTCGACCGTCATACCGGGGTTGGCCAACGCGACCCGAATGTGGTCGGGGTTCGGGTCCGTGATGGCCTGCTCGACCGAGCCCGGCGCCGGATCGGACCGGGCAGGCGCGCCGTCCGTCGGCACCGCTGCGGCGACGGCGGCGAGGCCGACCGCCGCCAGCACCGTGATCGCGACGACGGCGAGACGGTGCCTTCGAAGGAAGGTGGATCCCGGACCGGCGGGCCGGCAGACCGGTTTGCGCTCCATGATGCTCCTTCGCGACTCCGACGTCGCCGTGGGGAATGCGTGGTCTCGTTCGGGCAAGGTTCCCACCGGACGATACGTGCCGCAGTCGCCCGACACGCCGAAACGCGCATACAGAGCATTGCTCGCTTTCGAATAGAACCCGGGCACCTCAGGTGGGTGGACAAGAGCAGACGTCATCCGCGAGCCAGGAGGGTCGTCTCGGCTGCCGCTCCGAATCAGGCCCGGTTCCAGGAACGGCCGCCCCCTTCGGGGCAGCGGACGGCCACAGCCGCGACTTCGCGACGCTACTGCGCTCCAAGGAGTCCGGCATCGACCGGTGTCAAGAGCGAATCACCGCCGTCCACGACGAGGACCTGCCCCCATCTCCACGCCTTCACCCGCGGCCTCGACCAGGACAAGGCCGCCATCATCGCCGCCCTGACACTTCCGTTCCACAACGGCCGCGCCGAGGGCGTCAACACCAAGACCAAGCAGCTCATGCGTCAGATGTACGGCAGAGCCGGCTTTCGACCGCTCCGACACCAGATCCTGCTCGGATATCATCACCGACGACCACCACCGAACATGCCACAGAGTCAACTGTCTGACACTCTCCGCCGCGGCGTGATCCGGACGGTCCGGATCTCGAACGGCGACAGTTCGAGCCGGAGTTCGCGCTCACCGGCCAATGCGGTGCCGTTGCGGTCGAGCGGCCGTTCGAGGAGGTCGGCGTCGACCGCGGAGGCGGCGTCCACGCCGAGCGGGACGGTCGCGGTGCGCCTGCCGCCCCAGGCCTCGTAGACGCGCACGATCACGTCGCCGCCGCCGTCGTCGGCGAGCTTCACGGCCTCGACTATCGCGCCCGGTGAGGCCTCGCCGACCAGCGGCTCGACCGCCCGCGCGCCTTGGAGGGCGACGGTCGGGACGTTGAGCCGGTAGCCCTCCCGGATCGCGGCGTCGACGCCGCCGACGACGACCGTCGTGCGCAGCGAGTGGCGGCCCTGATCGGCGTCGGGGTCCGGGGACATCGGGGCTCGCAGCAGCGACTCCCCCACCACGACGTAGACGCCGTCGTCGTTGTGGCGGCGGGTCACGTCGTGCCCGTAGGTCTGGTCGTTCGCGACGCCCACGCCGAGGCCGTCCTCGGCCACGTGCAGCCAGCGCTGCGCGATCGTCTCGAACCTGGCCTCGTCCCAGGAGGTGTTGGCGTGGATCGGCCGGTACAGGTGTCCGAACTGGATCTCCGAGGCCGCGCGGTCGGTGTGCACCGCGAATGGGAGCGCGAGCTTGAGGAGCCTGCGGCGCTCGTGCCAGTCGACCTCGGTGCCCAGTTCGAGCTGCCTGCGGCCCGGGGCGAGCGCGAAGGTCTGGACGAAGGTGCTGGCGCCGTGGGTACGGCGGACGCGCACGAGCGCCGAGCCGTCCGGAGCCGTCTCGGCTTCGACGCCGTCGGCGCCGGTCAGCTCCTCGGCGCTGTCGCGGTAGTCCCGTTCGATGTCCCACGCCTCCCAGTGGGCGGGCACGTCGCGGTGGACGCGCAGGAGCCCGAGGCGTTCCCCGGCGGGGACGACCTCGCGTCCGGTCTCGGCGTCGAGGAGCGAGCGCACGAGGCCGTCGGCGTCGATCGCGACGCGCAGCAGGCCGTTGTCGAGGACGTGACCGCCCTCGGCGGCGGTCAGCGAGACCGGTTCGACGGCCGTCTCGTCCCGCGCGGCGACCGCGCCGGCCGGAACGCCGTCGACCGCGGCCGGGGCGGCGTTCGCCACCAGCGGCAGATCGCCGTCGCCAGCGAGGGCGCGCAGGGACTCGGCGATGAGCGCCTCGAGTTCGGCCCGGACCGCCTCGTAGTTGCGTTCGGCCTCGCGGTGGACCCACGCGATCGAGGAGCCGGGGAGGATGTCGTGGAACTGCTGGAGCAGCACCGTCCGCCACAGGCGGCGCAGCCGTTCGGCCGGGTAGTCGGCGACTCCGGCGACGGCCGCGGTGGCCGCCCACAGCTCGGCGGCCCGCAGCAGGTGCTCCGAGCGGCGGTTCCCGAGTTTGGTGCGGTGCTGGGAGGTGTAGGTGCCGCGGTGGTATTCGAGGTAGAGCTCGCCGAGCCAGCGGGGCGCGTCGGGGTGCTCGCGCTGGGCGTCGGTGAAGAACGCCGCGGGAGCGGCCATGCGGACCTTCGGGGAGCCTTCGAGGTCGGCGGTGCGCCGGGCCGCCCCGATCATCTCGCGCGTGGGTCCGCCGCCGCCGTCGCCGTAGCCGAAGGGCACGATCGAGCGGTTCGAGTGCCGCTGGTCGCGGGACTGGCGTTCGGCCCGCGCCAGGTCCTTCGCGGACAGGTCCGAGTTGTAGGTGTCGACCGGCGGGAAGTGCGTGAAGACGTCGGTGCCGTCGATGCCCTCCCAGCGGAAGGTGTGGTGCGGGAACTTGTTGGTGTCGTTCCAGGAGATCTTCTGGGTGAGGAACCAGTCCGCGCCCGCCTTGCGGGCGATCTGCGGCAGGGCCGCCGAGTAGCCGAAGGAGTCGGGCAGCCACACCTCGCGCGGCTCGACGCCGAACTCCTCGGCGAAGAACCGCTTGCCCTCGGTGAACTGGCGGACCATCGCCTCGGGTCCGACCATGTTCGTGTCGGACTCGACCCACATGCCGCCCACCGGGATCCAGCGGCCTTCGGCGACACGGGCGCGGATGCGCTCGAACAGCTCCGGATAGCACTCCTTGATCCAGGCGTACTGCTGCGCGGAGGAGGCCGCGAACGTGAAGTCGGGGTCGTCGTCCATGAGTTGCAGGACGTTCGAGAAGGTGCGGGCGCATTTGCGGACGGTCTCGCGCACCGGCCACAGCCACGCCGAGTCGATGTGGGCGTGGCCGACGGCGTAGACCTCGTGGGCGCTGGCGGCGGCGGGGGACGCGAGCGCGGGGGCGAGCGCGGCGCGGGCGTCCCGCGCGGTGCCGGCCACGTCGTCGAGGTCGAGGGCGCGCATCATCGACTCGATCGCGCCGAGGATCGCCTGGGAGCGCGGCAGTTCGGACGGCAGTTCGCCGAGCAGGCCGGTGAGGGCGTCGAGGTCCAGCAGCAGCTCTTCGACCTCGCGGTCGCGGCGCACGAGTTCGAGGCGTTCGAGCCGGTAGATCGGTTCGTCTCCGGCGGTCGCCTTGTCGCCCAAGGGGGTCGGCGCGGTCCAGCTGTCGCGCATCACGTCGGGGTTGGCGGCCGCCTCGATGTACAGCTCGAACTCGCCGCCGGGGCCGGCCTCGACGGGCACCTGCCGGTTGCGCGGCGAGACGGCCTTGACGCTCACACCGTCGGGCCGGAAGGCGAGGCCTTCGGCCTGGAAGCCGGGCCCGCCGCTCAGGTAGCCGAGGTCGACGAGCAGTGCGGCGTCCTCGCCCCAGCCGTCGGGGACGGTGCCGGTGACGCGGAACCAGGTCGTGCCCCAGGGGCGCGACCACGGTGAGCCGACGGCGAAGGGCTTGTACTCGGCCCCGAGCGCCTCGGCGACGGGTACGGGCTCGTCGGGCACGTCCCATGCCTCGACGGTGACCGGATGCGTTCCGGCCTCACGGGCGGGCTCGAGCCATTCACGGCGCAGTCGCGCCAGTTTCCTGTTCAGGATCGCCGAATCGTCATGCACGGGATGGTTCCCTTCGTCACGGGGTTGCCCGAAGTTCCGAACCGATTTAGCACATCATTCAGCGTTAATAATGTCAAGCCCTGTCGCGCTCGGTTTCGAAGGCCGCGCTCAGCCGGGAGGCGCGCGGGACGAAGCGCTCGTCGAGGACCATCGCCGCCGCCCCCACCGCGCCGACGCCGGCGCCGGCGATGGTGCCGCGCACGACCGTGGGCTCGGGCCACCGCTTGCGGGTCTCGGCGAGCGCGGCCTCGCACGCGGGAAGGCAGTAGCGTTCCAGCCGTTGCCAGTTGGGGCCCCCGAAGACGACGTGTCCGGCGTCGAGCACGCCGACGAGCATCCGCACGGCCTCGGCGATGCGGCGCGCGACCCGCTCCAGCAGGGCGGCCGCACCGGCCGCACCGCCTTCGGCGGCCTCGCACAGCTCCGCGAACTGCAGGCCGATCGAGCGCGGCGTGGCGGGGCCGGGCCGCGGGCGCAGGATCCCGGTCTCGACGGCCTCGGCGACCAGGCCGGCCGGGTCGGTGGCGACGCCGAGGCAGCCGCGCCGCCCGCAGGGGCACATCGGCCCGTCGGGGTCGACGACGACATGCCCGATCTCACCGGCGTTGCCCGCGCCCCGCACGATCTCGCCGCCCGCGCCGAGCGCCGAGCCGATGCCGGTCCCCAGGTACACGAAGAGCACCGTCCCGGCCGCGTACGAGCCGGGCCGGAGCCACATCTCGCCGACGAGCGCGGCGGTCGTGTCCTTGTCGAAGCTCACCTCGCCGCCGAACAGCGCGGCGAGCTCCCGCCGGACCGGGAATCCGTCCCAACCGGACAGCCACGGCGGGGTGATCAGCGCACCCCCGGCCAGGTCGACCGGCCCGGGCGTGGCGACGCCCAGGCCCACGACGCGGTCGGGGGAGACGCCGTTGCGGGAGACCAGCGCCGAGGCGGCCTCGGCGACGCGGCGGGTCGAGGCGAAGGGGTCGGCGTCGAGGAGCTCGGCGTCGGCGAGCCGGTCGACGATCTCGCCCTGGAAGTCGAGCAGGACCGCGGTCGCGACCGCCGGATCCAGGTGGACGCCGAGCGCGTAGCGCGCGGCGGGCACGATGCGCAGCCGGGTCCTCGGCTTGCCGCGGCCGATGATCTCGGTTCCCGCGGCCTCGACGAGCCCGGCGTCCAGCAGCCGCCGCACCAGTCCCGAGACGGTCTGCCGCGCCAGCCCGGTGCGGTCGGCGATCGCCGCCCTGCTGATCCCGGCGTCCTGGCGCACGGCCTGAAGGACGACGAGTTCGTTGTAGTCGCCGATCCGCGGGAGGTTCGCCCCGAGACGCATCAGTCGCCGCCTTTCCACCCCGGCGGGGACGCCGTGGAGTGTCAGCAGCGTACCGCCGCCCGCGGGCCCGGTGCCACGCCGCCGCGGCGGGCGGGGCCGGTCTTCGGGCGGGCGGCGGTGCTCGTCCGGGCCGGGTCAGTGGGCCGGGGACCGAATCCGGGCGGTCTTCCGGGCGGCGTCGCGATCGCCGTCCGGAAGACCGAACGCACCGTTCACCTCGCCGGCGAAGGCCCACCGCCCTGTCCCAGTTCCGCGGCCATCGCGTCGAGGACGGTCTCCGTCTCCGCGATCCGCTGGACGTGCGGGTGGTCCCCCGCCGCGTCGCCGCAGTCGCCGAACGGGTCGTAGTGGAGGGCGCGGATTCCCGCCGCCTGCGCTCCGCGGACGTCCGCGGGAACCGTGTCCCCCAGATGGACCGCTTGGGAAGGCGCCGCTCCGACGATGTCGAGGGCATGGCGGAAGAGCGCGGGGTCGGGTTTGTCGATTCCGACCACCGCGCTGTCCACCACTGCTTCGACGGGCACGCCGGGGCCGTCTCCCACCTGGCACACCTCGGCCTCCCGCAGCAACTGCGCGGCGGTCCCGTCGGCCTGCGAGACCACCACGACGGGTATCCCCTTCGCGGCCACCCGGCGCAGCATCGCCACCGCGTGAGGATTGGCCAGGTGGCACATGTTGCGCGTATGGGACAGCGCGCGGAACTCCTCGGTGAACGCCTCGCGGCGCTCCTCGGGGATGCCGGCGAACGCGCCGAACAGGCCGTAGTAGTCGCCCGCACCGCCGTCAGCGGGATTGGCGGCACTGTGGCAGGCGAAGCTGGCGCGCTGGTACGCCTCGGGCGTGGTGACGCCGCCGTACCTGGAGACCAGCGGAAGCAGCAGTGCATGGTTGTTGAGCAGCAGGACACCGCCGGCGTCGGTCAGCAGGACGGGGGTCCGGCCGTCGACTCGCGCAGTGGGCGTTCGTGTCACGGCGTGGCCCTCCCGGGGTGCGGCCGCGCCGTCGCGCGGCGGGCGGAACGGCGATCGGTGAATGTCAACTCTCCGGCACCTCGTTCGGCTGCCCGTACGTGTCCGGCATCTTGTACCCGTCGAACAGGTCCATCTTCGGTTCGATGTAGGCCTGGTTCGTCTCGATCGCCTCCTGCGGGGTGAGGGACCCGACGATCACGGACTCCTTTCCCCGATCCAATGTGTCCCATATGGCCTGGCCGACCGGGAGCGGCGGGCGCGCGATGGAGCCCGGGAGCATCTGACGGAAGATCTCGGCCCCCGGGTTGTACTTCCTCTCCTCGATGGCCCGCAGGTGGGTGGGGACGTTGCCCAAGGGGGGCATGACGATCGATTGGCCCTCGAACCCGGCGTGGAACTTCATGTAGTCCCAGAGCGTCTTGGTGATGTTGGCGCCGGTCGGGATCGCCAGCGAGAATCCACCGGACCAGGTGTAGGTGGGGTCGCCGTCGTCGACCACGGGGAGCCACGTGTACTTCAAGGGCAGGTCCGGAGCGTACTTCTCGTTCGCCTGGATCTGCCACGGTCCGGTGGTCTGGATGCCGAGCCGTCCGCTGAACATCGCCGTCTGGCTGGGCGGCGCGTTGGGCGGCTGGTAGGTCGCGTTGAACACGTCGACCTTCCCGTACCCGAACTCCTCGGCCCAGTCGGCGTACAGCTCGTACACGGCCTTCCACTCGGGGGAGTCCAGGGTGACGGCGGCCGTGTCGTTGTCGTAGGCGTCCGCTCCGAGGCCGAAACCCCACGTGTACCCCCAGCCCTCGTGGAGCCAGGGAGCGAAACCGAGGCGGGTGTAGTTGCCCTCGCCGTCCACCTCGGTGATCTGCCGGGAGGCCTCCCGCAGCTCGTCCCAGGTGAGGACGTGCTGCTCGGGGTCGAACATGTCCAGGTCGATGCCGGCGTCGAGGAGGACGTCCTCGTTGTACATCAACCCACGGGCGTCGGTGTCGGTCGGGAGTCCGTACAGCTGACCGTCGTAGGTCACCTCGTCGACCGCGAACTGGATCCACTGCTGCTTGAACTCCTCGACGGAGACGTCCTCATACCGCTCGATCAGGGGGTCGAGCGGTTCGAGCAGTCCGATGGACGCGGCTTGCGGAGTGGTGAACCGTCCCGTCCACCACAGGTCCGGGGCGGTGCCGCCGCGAACGGCCGTGATGACCTGGCTCATGTCGGCGGCCCCGGAGACGGGAACCTGGTCGATGTGGATCTCCACGCCCTTGCCGGCGTCGGTCTGGAGGTACGCCTCGCGGACGGCTTCGTCCTTGTCCGCGTTGGCCGCGTCCATGCCCCAGTAGCGGATGACGTTGTCGGCGGCGTCGGGGATGCGTGCGCATGAGGACAGGCCCAGCCCGGCGGCGGCGCTGCCCACCGCCCCCGTCAGGAATCGTCTGCGATCGATCATTTGAAGCCTCCGATCGTGATGCCGCGGATGAAGTACCGCTGGAAGACGAAGAACAGGATCAGCAGGGGCAGGATCACCAGGAACGACGCGGCCATGAGCTGGTTGAACGCGACGTCCTGGGCGTGCACGGAGCGGAAGCTCTGCAGCCCGATGGAGAGCGTCTGCACGCTCTCGTCCTGCAGGTAGATCAGCGGCCCCATGAAGTCGTTCCACGCGGCCACCGCCGCGAAGATCGCCACCGTGCCCAAGGCGGGCTTGCAGGAGGGGAAGACCACCTTCCACAGGATCTTCCATTCGCCTGCGCCGTCGACGCGTGCCGCGTTGATCATGTCCTTGGGAATCTGCAGCAGGAACTGCCGCAGCAGGAACGTGTAGAAGGCCGAGGCGAATGCCGCCGGGATGATCAGCGGGAACAGCGTGTTCACCAGACCCAGGCGGGCCCAGAGGTCGAACATGGGGATCAGCGTGACCGGGAAGGGAAGGAACAGCGTCGCGATCACGAGGTAGAAGACCTTGTTGCGCCCGGGCCAGTCGATGCAGGCGAAGCCGTAGGCCACGACGAAGTTCGACAGCACCGACAGGACGACCACGCCGACCGTGATGATCACGGAGTTGGCGAAGAACTGCAGGAACGGCATCGCGGTGACCGCGTCCGCGAAGTTCCCGAACTCCCATGACTGCGGGAACAGCGTCGGGGGGAACTGCGCGAGTTCCTCGTTGGTCTTCAGGGCCGAGACGACCATCCAGTAGATCGGCAGCAGGAAGAGCAGGCTGAGCGCGACCATCACCAGGCGGGCGGTGATCTTCGACCACCATGGGCGAGGCGTGCCGTCGGGACGGCGTCCCAGCTCGTGGCGGCGCTCCGCATTTTCGAGGGCTTCGGCCGAGCCCTTCGAGAGTTGATCGAGCGGGGTACTCATCAGGATGCCTCCACGTCGTAGTTCACGAGTCTGCGCGAGAACCGGAAGATCGTCAGGGCGAGTCCGAGGCCCACCAGGAACAGCAGTACTGCCAGAGCCGAGGCGTATCCGAGTTCGGCGAAACCGAAGGCGTTGCGGTACAGGTACATCATGTAGAAGAGGGCTCCGGCGTCCGGGTCGCCGGTGCCGTTGGTGATGACGTAAGCCTCGGTGAACACCTGAAGCGCACCGGAAACGCCGGTGATCAGGTTGAACAGGATGACCGGGGAGAGCAGCGGCAGGGTGATGGTGAAGAACTGCCGCAGTGGCCCGGCGCCGTCCACCCGCGCCGCCTCGTACAGGGTCTTGGGGACGTTGCGCAGCCCCGCGAGGAAGATCAGGGCGGCGTTTCCGGCACCGAACTGGGTGATCATGACGATGGCGATCTTCACGCCCGTCGGATCGCCGAGCAGGTTGACGTTCCCCTCGTTGAACACGTTCATGATCTGGTTGAAGACGCCGAACTGGGGGTTCAGGAAGACGATGAAGATGAACGACATCGCGAACGCCGGAATCAGCGAAGGCGCGTAGAAGATGGTCCGGTACAGCGCGACCTCGCGCACGTTCTGGTTCATGGCGATCGCCAGCACCAGGGCGATCACCAGCGCGAGCGGCACCGCGATCATGGCGTAGAAGAGCGTGTTCGACGCCGCCTTCGCTACCAGCGGGTCGGTGAACGCGGTGATGTAGTTCTGGGCTCCCACCCAGGTCGGAGCTCCCATCCCCGAGTAGCGGGTGAAGCTCAATGCGATCGAGTAGACGACCGGGTACCCGATGAACACCACCAGGCCGACGATCCACGGCGAGATGAACATGAGCCCCAGGCGCAGATTGCGCCGCTTGGCCTTCGTCATCCTCCTTGCCCGGGGTCGGGGGCGGGGGCGGTCTGATGAGTCGTTCGGGGCGGCGGTCGAAATCGATGTCAAGACGTTGCCCGGCGGGGTATCGCCGGCTTCTGCGGATTCGTTCTGCATGTGTCCTTCTTCCTCGAAGGCAGAACCTCCGACCGTATGTCCATTAGAGACGGTCGTTTTGGACGAGGTGGATCACTGCGCTCCGCGGCATGGCCGTGGGCGCGTACGCGTCCGTGAACTATCGGGTCTGAGAGACGTCGTCGATTGCCGCGTGCCCCTGCCTTCATGACCTGCAACGACTGCCGGCCGAGGAGGATCCGCGGAACGGGGTGCCGCCGGCGAGTGCGCCGCGGCATCGACGATTGTATTTGTGTCGAAGGTAACGTTACCAATTGGAAGGTATCGTTACCAAAGCCGTTCGTCAAGGGTGGCGGACGCGCGGAAACACGCCGCCGGGGTCGTCGATCCGCGTGGAGGCCGATCGCGCGACGGCTCGGCCGTCCGGTCCGAGGCATCGATGTCCGGCGATAAATCCCCTGGCACTGGGCCGGTTGAGCACGGCCCGCGCGCCGAGTCGGCCCGCGCGGATGACGACCGATCACCGATGGAGCCACGTGTGGACGCGGCATGCGAAAAATGTGCGATCGCTGTTGACTTGCGCAATTGGTAACGTTACCTTGGCTGTTGGTAACGTTACCTTGAAGCAAGTTCAGGTGGACACCATGATGAGTCGGAGCCCCGCTCGTACGGCGAACCGGCAGTCGACGCTCGCGGCGCACGACGTCGACCCACCACCTGCGGACACCGCCATCCTCACCACCGCCGAGCCCTCGGGCCGAGTCGAGAACTCTTCTCCATCAACCGGAATCCCAGCGAACGGTCACCCGACCAGCACACGTGACCGGGCACCGCGAACCGCCGCGGCCGGCACGCACAGGCCCGCCTCGGGCCTCGACACGACCACACGCACACAACCGGAAGAGAGTGCAGCACGATGCCGAAGACTTCACTGATCGCACGAGCGAAAGGCGCGCGCGAGGGTCTGCTCGACTCCTCGGCCCGCGCATCGGTCCCCGTGAGAGGAGGGGACATCGCCGTGGTCTGCGAGCCGCTGATCCGCCGAGGCGCCGACGGCGGCCGGCAGCGCGCGCTCCGTTTCGACCTGCCGCCCGCACTCGTCGACGTCGTCGGGCCGGACGACATCGACATCCGCGACGAGCAGGGATCGGCGATCCCCGCCGAAGCCGCGTCCGGGCCCGATGGAACGGTGCGCCTCCTCGTGCCGTGCTACGAGCAGGAGACGCCGGTGCGCATCCGCGTGCACCGCGGCGACCTGGACGCGGAGACCTCCCTCGTCCTCGACGTCCCTCGCGAGTGGACCATCCACCTCGTGCACCACTCGCATCTGGACATCGGCTACACCGATCCGCAGCCGCGCATCCGCACCGAGCAGCGCTCCTACATCGACTCGGCGCTGGACCTGTGCCGCGCCACCGACGACTGGCCGCACGATGTGCAGTTCCGCTGGACCGTCGAGTCCCGGTGGGTGGTGGACCAGTGGATGCAGACCCGGCCGCGCGAACGCGTCGAGGAGCTCATGCGCCGGATCCGCGAGGGCCGCATCGAGTTGTCGGCACTGCCGTTCAACACGCACCTCGACACGTGCTCCACCGATGAGCTGCACGAAATGCTGCGACCCACATTGGAGCTGCGGGAACGCTACTCGGTCGAGCTCCCCAGCGCGATGCAGACCGACGTCCCCGGCCAGCCCGTCGGCCTGCCGCACGCGTTGCAGGAGGCCGGGGTGCGCTACCTCTCGGTGGCGCACAACTGGGCCGGCCGCTCGATGCCCCACCACCACGGCGGTGACGACCTGCCGCGGCTGTTCCGGTGGAGGTCCCCGTCGGGGGCGGAAGTCCTCGTGTGGATGACCGACAGCCCGCACGGCGCCGCGTACATGGAGGGTCCGAATGTGGGACTTCATCAGTCCTACAGCGAAGTGGACCTGCTGCTGCCGTCCTACCTGTACTCACTGGCGAACAATCCGTACCCCTTCCCGCCCGGGACCTTCGGCTGGCACGGCGACCCGGTCTCCGACCGCAAGCCCTACCCGTGGGACGTGCTGCATCTGCGCACCCAGGGGCACGGCGGCGACAACGGCCCGGCGCGGCTGCAGGCGGCCTCGATCGCCAAGCAGTGGAACGAGACGTGGGAATGGCCGCATCTGATCACCTCCACCGGCCCGGCGTTCTTCGAGGACGCCGAGGCCCGGCTCGGAGACGAGATCCAGACCTTCGAGGGCGACTGGGGCGACTGGTGGGTCGAGGGAGTCGGCTCCGCGGCGCTGCAGCAGTCCATCGTCCGCGACGCTCAGACACGGGTGACCGACGCCCAGTTCGTCTCCAGGGCGGGGCGGCTGCTCGGCATCGACCGGGATGACGACGCCGAATCGCAGGCGGGCGAGCGGCAGTTCGCGGACGGCTGCTATCGGGCGATCTCGCTGTTCAACGAGCACACCTGGGGCGCGGGCGACTCGTGGCGCCACTCGGACCAGGGCTGGGCCTCCGGTGGACTGCAATGGCAGTGGAAGGGCTCTCGCGCGATCGACGCCGAGGAGCTCACCCGGGAGTTCCTCGAGAAGGCGACGGCGGAGCTCGCGGATCACGTGGCGTCCGATCCTTCGGCCCTGCAGTCCGTCGTCGTGCTCAACCCGCAGACGTGGGCGAGCAGCACCACCGCGTCGTTCCTGCTGCGCGAGGCGATCGTCCCGATGGATCAGGACATCGTCGTGGTCGACGCCCGCACGGGAGAGCGGCTCGCGCACACCGAGACCGGGCAGACGAACTTCACGTTCCGCGAGGCGGGTCGATGGGTGCGCGTGAGCGTGCCGGACATTCCCGGGCTCGGCTACGTGCGTCTCGACATCCGCGCCGCGGACGCCTCCGGCTCCGAGCGCGATGCGGAGCCGGCCCGAATCGGCGGCGACGACGCCACCGCGCCGGTCCTCGAGAACGAGTACCTGCGCGTGGAGTACGACACCGTCCGCTCCTGCATCGCCTCGATCATCGACCGCACGACCGGGCGCGAACTCGTGAACAAGGACTCGGTGGTCGGATTCGACCAGTACATCTACGACGAGTACACCTCGGCCGGCGGCTTCAACCACCAGTCCAACAGGACGTCGACCAGCACGAGGCTGGAGCTGCTGGGCAGCCGGGGCGTCGCACGGCAGTCCGTCATCCTGGAGGCGGCCGACGACGGCGTCGAGCAGCGCCTGGTCCTCGAGTTCTCCGCACCGGGCGTCGATCGGGCCTGGACGACCTTGCGGCTGCGGCGAGGCGAGAGCCTGCTGCGGATCGAGCACCGCTTGGACAAACCCGTGACCCGCACCAAGGAGAGCGCCTACTTCGCCTTCCCCTTCGCGTTGTCGCAGCCGGAGGTGCGGTACGAGATCACTGGAGGGGTCACCGGCGACGGGCTGCCGCATGTGCCCGGGGCGCCTCAGCACATGCGCGCGATCAGGCACTGGGTGAGCCTGGACTCCGCCGAGGACGGGTCGGTCGCGTGGGTGACGCGGAACGCGCCGCTGGTCGAGACCGGGGTGATCGCGCTGCCGTACGCGCCGTTCCCGGACAGCACCTCCCCCCGCGAACCGGGGACGGTGTACTCGTGGGCGCACAACAACGTGTGGGACACGAACTTCCCGATCGAGCAGGCATTCGAGACCACCTTCGAGTACGCGGTCGGGGTGCCGGGCGCCAGCGGCCGGACGGGTGCCGCCCTCGCTGCGGCGACCGCCGCGAGCGTCGTCCACCCGCCGGTGGTCGTGCCCGCGCGCGGCGGCGCCGACGCGCGGCAGGTGCCCGCGCAGGGTGAGCTCGTCAGGCTCGAGGCCGAGGAGCAGGCGGTGCAGGTGGTCGCGGTCTCGTCGGGCAAGGACGGCGACGTGCTCGTGAAGCTCCAGTCCTTCTCGGCGGAGCCGACCGCCGTCCGGCTGTCGCTGCCCGGAATCGGGCTCAGCGCGGCACGGTTGACCTCGTATCTCGAGAACGGCGGTGAGGAGTTGCGGGTCGACGACGGCGCCGCGCGCGTCTCCCTCGCGCCTTGGGAGGTCAAGGCGGTCGCTCTGAGGCCTTGATGACGCCGCTGTCCGTTTCACGCCGGCCTGGCCGGCGTGAAACGGACAGCGCGGATCGGTTCGGTCATCGGGGATGAATGCTGAAACAGGCTCAGTGCCCATCAGGCGATTTGCCGCTCTTGTCACGGCGTTGTTGAACGGTGCCGGCCAGAACATCGGTGACCCCGTCGGAGGTTCGCCCCCTCCATTGACGGCGGCCGAGGGTGGCGGCCCAGGCCGACGGCGTCGCGATCCGGGCGACGCTCGTGGCCTCGAACCCGTGCCACTCGAACAGATCGAGCGCGCACGCGCTCAAGCCCTCGCGTGTCCGCTCTCGTTTCACCCCCGCCCAGAAATGTCATTACCTAACGTTCAGTCGGACCAGCGCTGTACCTCGTCAGCTCACCAGCGGACGCTCCGGGATCGGAGGGTGATCACCGGGTCGGTGACGAATCGCATGAGACTGTCGGCCTCGAGCCCGAATCCGCCGATCCGGATGAGGACGGTGATCACGACTGCACCGCAGCCCGAGCAGTAGGCGGCGGTGTCGACCACGGCCAGGCCGGTCGCGCATACCGCCGAGACCGCGGTGAACAGCGCGGTCAAGGGCGGCGCGGGCTCGCCGGCCTCGGTCGCCGCCGGCAGCGTGAGCAGGACCGTGCCGAACCGGATGAGCCCCGAGAACGCCGGGGGGCACGAGCCGGGCCGGGTATCGCAGCGCTCGGATCACCACTGGGCCGTGACCGCGCCCGCCGCGCCGCCACATGCACCTCGCAAGGTCCGCGCCAGAGACAGATTCGCAGGTCGCGGCCGCACCAGGCTCCGCCAGCACGCGAATCGACCGCCGAAAGGGCGTATCGGGCCACGCGGCACGGCCGTCAATATGTCGTCAAGCTCCTTGTGTTTTCATTAAGTTCAGTAGATACTGAACTTAATGACAGACCGACGTCGCCCAACCGCACCGAGGAGCATCCCGATGAGCGAGTCCGCCATCGCCCTGACCGGCCTGACCAAGCACTACGGCAAGCACGTCGCGCTGACCGACCTGAGCCTCGAAGTGGGCCGGGGCGAGGTGTTCGGCTTCCTGGGCCCCAACGGGGCCGGGAAGTCCACGACCATCCGCATCCTGCTCGACCTCATCCGCCCCACCGCGGGCGAAGTGCGAGTGCTCGGCGCCGACCCCCGGACCACCGGGCCCGAACTGCGCCGCCGCATCGGCTACCTGCCCGGTGAACTCGCGATCGAGGGCCGCAACACCGCCCGCGAACTGCTGCGGTTCCTGGCCGACCGACACGGCGCCGTCCCCGGCGAACGCATCGAGGAGCTCGCCGACCTGCTCGACCTGGACCTGTCCCGCAAGGTGGGGAAGATGTCCAAAGGCAACAAGCAGAAGGTCGGGATCGTCGCGGCCTTCATGCACCGGCCCGAACTGCTCGTCCTCGACGAGCCCACCTCCGGGCTCGACCCGCTTCTCCAGCAGCGGTTCCTCGATCTGGTCAAGGAGGCTGCGGGACAAGGGCAGACGGTGTTCATGTCCTCTCACGTCCTCTCCGAGGTCCAAGAGGTCGCCGACCGCGCGGTCATCATGCGCGCCGGCGAGCTGCTCGGCACCGAGAACGTCGAGGACCTGCGGCGCCGCTCCCCACGCGAGGTCGAACTGGTCTTCGCCGAACCGGTCGAGGCCGCCGAGTTCGCCGCGCTCCCGAACCTGCGCGACGTAATCGTCGAGGGGAGCACGTTGCGCTGCACCACCGAAGGCGAAGTGGACGCATTGTTCAAAACGGCCGCGAAACACCGGATCGAAAGCGTGCTGTCCACCGAGCCGGACCTGGAGGCGATCTTCTTCAGCCTCTACGGCCGCTGACCCGACGACCCGTATTGGAACCCGACGACATGACCCGCACCATCTTCACCCAGACCCTCAAGGAACAGCGCCGCGGCCTCATCGGCTGGTCGATCGCCCTGTTCGCCGTCCCGATGATGTACGTCCCCGGATACTCCACCTTCGCCGAGCAGGGCGTCCTCGACATCGAAGGCGGCGGCATCTACGACGCCATGGGGCTGAGCGACTTCGCCTCCGCCGCCGGCTACCTCAACTCCACGATGTACACCCTGCTCGGCCCGATGCTGCTGCTGATCATGGCGATCTCCTTCGGCTCC
Source organism: Glycomyces tenuis DSM 44171 (assembly GCF_000427885.1). GTDB lineage: Bacteria > Actinomycetota > Actinomycetes > Mycobacteriales > Micromonosporaceae > Glycomyces > Glycomyces tenuis. Next base: position 181,191 of record NZ_ATYW01000004.1, on the reverse strand, counting down.
CGCTCCGCGGCCCAGGAGGAGTCGGGCACGCTCGACCTGATCCTCGCCCAACCGGTCGGCCGCACCGCGCTCATCGCCCAGCGCTTCGCCGCCCTCGCCGTCCAGGTCCTGGTCGCCACGGCCGTGTTCGGGGTCGCGATCCTCATCGGCGCCGCCTCGGGCGACCTCGGCGTCCCCGCCGGCAACATCCTCGCCGCCACCGCCGCCCTGGGGCTGCTCGCGCTCGCCTTCGGTGCCCTGTCCCAACTGGCCGGTGCCGCGACCGGGAAGCGAGGCGTCGCGATCGCGGCGGCCGCGGTCCTGGCCGTGGTCGCCTACTTCGCCAACAACCTCGCCGTGATGTCCGCGGACACCGAGCGCCTGCGGTACGCCTCACCGTTCTACTACGTCACCGGCGGCTCGCCGCTGACCGACGGCTGGCAGGTGGGAGACCTCGCCGTCCTCACCGCGATCCCACTGGCCACCACGGTGGTCGCCTTGGCCTGCTTCAACCGCCGCGACCTCGCGGTGTGAACACCCACCAGGGGGCGGGCCCACCCGGCCCGCCCCCGCCCGCAGGACAGGGGATACTGGCACCCATGCCCGATGACGAACACCCGCCGACCACCGAGCGTGAACTGGCGTTCGTCGAGGACTTCGCCCTCGCCATGGAACGCCTGGGTCTGGTGCGCATGACCGGCCGCGTCATCGGATGGCTTCTCATCTGCGACCCGCCCGAGCAGACCTTCGCCCAGATCGCCGACGCCCTCCAGGCTTCCAAAGGCTCGATCTCCACGGCGCTGAAATTCCTCACCACCGCCGGTTGGGCGCAGCGGCGCTCGCGCCCTGGCGACCGCAAGGACTACTACTCCATCAAGACCGGCGCCATGGTCGATCTCATCCGCCAGCAGTCGGTCCAGTACGCCGGCTTCGCCGACTTCCTCGGCAAGAGCCTCGACGAGCTCGACGCGCCGCAGCGGACGGGCCGCCTCCAGGAGATGCACGAGCTCTTCGACTGGATCGGCAGGGAGATGCCGGCGCTCGTCGCCCGCTGGGACCGCGAACACCCCCGCAGCAGCGGCTGAGAGCGGATCGGGTCAGACGGGAGTGTCGTCCGTCACGGCGCTTGGGGGCGGTGAAGGCGATGACCGCGGCCCCGAGGAGGGCCGTCTCCACCTCCCCGACGACCCCGCGCGCCGACGACCCCGTGACATGCACGACTGCTTCGCATGGCTCGCCGAAGTGATGCTCGCGCTCATGGACCGCTGGGAGCACGACCGGCCTGCGGTCGGCTGGACAGGTCACGCCGTCCGCCCGCGCCGAGTGCGGGCGGCAGCGGCGTGAACAGGCTGCTCGTACGGCCGACGAAGGGCTCAGAGACTCAGCGACAATACATTTGTATTCTGCACAATACAATTGTATTATCGGGGCGTGGATTCGGAATTCGACGACGGCGGGCGCCAGGCGTCCGACCTGACCGCGCGTGCCAGGATCAGGGACGCCGCACTGGAGCAGTTCGCCGAGCACGGTGCCAAGGGCGCGACCATGCGCGGCATCGCCGCCGCGGCCGGGGTCTCGCTCGGGCTGGTGCAGCACCATTTCGGCTCGAAGGAAGCACTGCGCCAAGCCTGCGACGCGGTCGTCGTGGACGTGTTCCGGCGGCGCCTCACCCGCGCCGCCGCCGACGGCGACCTCGGCGAGCCGGGATTCATGACCCAGTTGTACGAGACCAGCGCCCCGCTGCTGCGCTATCTCGCCCGCGCGCTGGTCGACGGGTCGCCCGCGGCCGCCGCGGTGTTCGATGAGCTTGCCGCCGGCGCCGAGGACTTCCTCTCGGCCACATGGCCCGAGCGGTTCCCGCCGGGATCGGCGAAGGCTCGCGAAGCGGCGGGAGTGATGGCCGCGATGCACAGCGGGACGATCGTCCTGCACGGCCATCTCGCCCGTCGGATCGGCTTCGATCCGCTCGAGCCGGCCCGCGCGTCGCGGACCGGTCTGGCGATGCTCGACCTCTACGCGGCCATGGGCGAATTCGCGGGCTCGGCGACCGCCGAGCGCATCGCCGAGGCCGCCACCGCCTACGACGACGCCGATGGAGCGCCCCGATGAACCTTCAGAACCTCGACCACCTCACCCCACTGCAGAAGACGCTGCTCGTCACCTTGCGGGGCCGGGCCCTCGACCACCGCTTGGCGCGCCCCCTCCTGAACGACCCCCTGGCCGCACAGCTCGCCGACCGGCTCGACTACGACCTCGACACGGTCAAGCTCCCCACGGGCGTCCCCGAGGCGATCGCGATCCGCAGCCGCATGCTCGATCGCGCCGTGGGCGAGTTCATCGCCTCCCGCCCCGACGCCGTCGTCGTCGAACTCGGATGCGGCCTGGAGACCCGGCGGGCCCGGCTCGCCCCGCCCGACACCGTCGACTGGTACGACGTCGACTTCCCCGAGGTCGTCGAGCTGCGCGACAGGCTGCTGCCGCCGTCGGCGCGCGTCCACTCGATCGGCACCTCGATCCTCGATCCCTCCTGGACGGACACGATTCCGGCCGACCGGCCCGCGGTCATCGTCGCGGACGGCGTGCTCGGCTTCCTGACCGAGGAGGGGAACCGGCAGGTGCTGGGCCGCATCACCGAGCACTTCGCGGGCGGCCTGCTGGTCTTCAACGCCTACACGAAACTCACCGCCCGCATGAACGGCCGCTTCACCAAGGTCGTCGGCATGCCCGCAGACTTCCGCGGCTTCGGCATCGCCGACCCGCGGGACGTGGTCGCCCTCAACCCCGCGCTGACGTTCGTGGACGAGCAGTTCGGCGACGCCGCTCCCGAACGCGACCTCCTCAACCCCGCCTACCGGGTCCTCGCCCGCGTCTTCGCCGCCTGGCGCGGCCAAGCCCGCCGCGGCGTCTGGATCGTCCGCTACCGGTTCTGACCGAGCCCCATCGCGAGATCGGGCAGGGCCCGGTCGGATCGCCGCGCCTACAGCACGAAGGCGCTGTCAGCTCGCGAGGTCGGCGAGGCAGCGCTCGGCGAACCCGCCGGGGACGATCTTCGACAGCACCGCCCAGGGCGCCCAGAAGTGGCAGACCGAGAACCGGAACGGATGTCCGCCGGCCCGCCGTCGTGGCCGGTCGGGTTCTCGCCCGTATCGTCAAAACCGCTTGCGGATCGACTCCTGGTAGCGGTCGGCGTAGGTCTGCGAGTCGTCGATCAGGCCGTCGCAGAAGGCGGCGACGTCGGGGCCGATCAACGTCATGACGTCCTTGCCCGAGGCGGCTCCGCCCTCGAAGAAGTCGACGATCTCGGACAGCAGGTCGCCGCCGGTCAACGACACCGGCCCGACCTTGAACAGGTACTTCTGCATCTCCTCATAGACGATCCGGTAGTCGGGCGGCAGCGCCTTGACCCGGGCCGTGTGCTCCCGCCACTGCCGCTTGCCTTCGATGATGTCCCGAATACTCATGTCAGCCCTCCAGCCGGCTCAGTTTGCGTGCGACGTTCCGGTTCAGCTGCCTGCGCCATCGGTCTCGGTAGTCCTTCACGCCGTCGTCGCCGACCAGTGCCGCGCAGAAGGCGGGGATGTCGTCCCCGAGCGCCTCCTCGGCGCTCTGGCCGTCGGCCGCGGTCGTCTCGAGCAGCCCGAGGACGCCGTCGACGATCGGGGTCAGGTTGCGTCCGGTGAAGTCGCCGTGCGGCATCAGGTGGATCTTGATCTGCTCCCAAGCCGGGTGGTAGTCGTCGGGCAAGGCGGCGGCGCGGGCCTCGAAAGCCCGCCAGTCCCCGGCCAGGTCGCTGCCGGTCACCCGCTCCCAAAAGTTCATGGTCGGCTCTCCTTGAGTTCGTTGATCCGTGATGACAGGTAGTCCCATCTGGCCCAGAACGTCGCGAGTTCGCGACGCCCCGCGGCGTTGAGCGCGTAGCACTTGCGCGGCGGGCCCTGCTCGGAGGGGCGTTTCGAGGCGTCCACGAGCCCGCGCTTCTCCAACCGCAGCAGGATGGTGTAGACCGTCCCCTCGGTGACGTCGGCGAAACCGAGTTCGTTCAGCCGGCGGGTGATGGCGTACCCGTAGGTCTCCTCGGCGTCGATGATCCTGAGGACGCACCCCTCCAGCGTGCCCTTCAGCATCTCGGTCAATCCGTCCGTGATCTTGCCTTCCCTTTCGCGGAGACGCTACCTTGTCTCACATAGTACCGCTAGATCGTAACACAGAGTACCGAGTACAGGAACGAACGACGACACCGATCAAGCAGATGCTGCCCCGGAGAGGATCTGAACGAGCGTCGACCCTGCGCAGCGACCCCCGTGGGACACTGCGATTCGAACCAGCCGCCTCCCCGGCGTGCCCGGTCTGCGCAGATATGGGCGCCTGAGCCGGTCGAACTCGCGTTTTTGCAGGTCAACGTGATGAGATCGAGTCAGCGTTCGGGTGTGTCCGTGCCGCGCAGGAGCAGAGTCGGCGCCCCCGAGCCCGAGGCGATCTTCACCTGATGAGGTGACATGTCTTATGAGCTGGGCGTTCGTCGTGGCAGCCTGAAAGCTACAAGACCCTGCGACCGGCGGACCGACGACGGACCGGACGAGGCTCGGGTGGGCGTGAAAAGAGCCCGGTCCTCCGGGCTCTGATCCTCTGACATATCGATGGAGGTGGGTACGGGATTCGAACCCGTGTATACGGCTTTGCAGGCCGCTGCCTCGCCTCTCGGCCAACCCACCCCGAAGTGAAAGGAGCCCGGGCCTTATGGACCCGGGCCCCTTCACGTCTGTGGACGATACTGGGATTGAACCAGTGACCTCTCCCGTGTCAGGGGAGTGCTCTCCCGCTGAGCTAATCGTCCGGGATAGCGCTCTTCCGAGCTCCGAGCGGACGACCGGGATCGAACCGGCGACCTACACCTTGGCAAGGTGTCGCGCTACCAACTGCGCTACGTCCGCATGTCATCCAGGTGGTTTTCGCTGCCCCCCGGCGACGGGATAGAACTTTATCCCATGCGCGGGGCAGCGTCCACTCGGGGGTCCGCCGGGCCTCTTGAGGCTCCGTTGTCGCAGCGCTCTGGCAGAATGCCTCAGCGTGGCTCAAGCTATCGATCAACGCATCGCCGAAGAACTCTCGGTCGGCGCCCACCAAGTCCGCGCGGCCGTCGCGCTTCTCGACGACGGCTCCACCGTCCCCTTCGTCGCCCGGTACCGCAAGGAGGCCACGGGCGGCCTCACCGACGAGCAGCTCCGCGCGCTCGAAGAACGCCTCGGCTACCTGCGCGAACTCGAGGCCAGGCGCGCCGCGATCCTCGAATCGGTCGCCGAGCAGGGCAAACTGACCGAGGAGCTGACCGCGCAGATCGAGGCCGCCGACACCAAGTCCAGACTCGAGGACCTCTACGCCCCTTACAAGCAGAAGCGCCGGACCAAGGCCCAGATCGCCCGCGAGGCCGGTCTCGAGCCGCTCGCCGAGACGCTGCTGAGCGATCCGACACAGGACCCCGAGACCGTCGCCGCGGGCTTCCTCAATCCCGAGGCGGAGATCAACGACACCGCCGCGGCCCTGGCCGGGGCCCGCGCGATCCTCACCGAGCGGTACGGCGAGGACGCCGACCTCATCGGTGAACTGCGCGAACGCATGTGGCGGCGGGGCCGGATCGTCTCGCGCGTCAGGGACGGCGCCGCGGAGAAGGGCGCCAAGTTCTCCGACTACTTCGACTTCGCCGAGACCTTCACCACCCTTCCGTCCCACCGGGTCCTGGCGCTGCTGCGCGGCGAGAAGGAGGAAGTCCTCTCCCTCGCACTGGATCCGGGCGAGGACGAGGCCGACGCCGCGGCGTACGAGGCGATGATCGCCGCGAAGTTCGGCATCGAGGACCGCGGCCGGGCCGCCGACGCGTGGCTGGCCAAGACCGTCTCGTGGGCCTGGCGCACCCGCATCCTCATCAAGCTCGGCGTCGACCTGCGGATGCGCCTGTGGCAGGGCGCCGAGGACGAGGCCGTCAAGGTCTTCGCCGCGAACCTGCGCGACCTGCTCCTGGCCGCCCCGGCCGGCCACAAGACCGTCATGGGCCTCGACCCGGGCTACCGCACCGGCGTCAAGGTCGCCGTCGTCGACCCGACCGGCAAGGTCCTCGACACCACCGCGATCTACCCGCACCAGCCGCAGAACCGGTGGGACGCTTCGCTGGCGGCACTCGCGGCGCTGGTCCAGAAGCACGGCGTCGAGCTCGTCGCCATCGGCAACGGCACCGCCTCCCGCGAGACCGACCGGCTCGCCGCCGACCTCGCCAAGCTCTTGGCGGGCAAGGCGAACCTGACGAAGATCGTGGTCTCCGAGGCCGGCGCGTCGGTGTACTCGGCGTCGGCGTACGCCACCAAGGAGCTGCCGGGCCTGGACGTGTCGCTGCGCGGCGCGGTCTCGATCGCCCGCCGCCTCCAGGACCCGCTCGCCGAGCTGGTGAAGATCGAGCCCAAGCACATCGGCGTCGGCCAGTACCAGCACGACCTGACCGAGTCGAAACTCACCAGATCCCTTGAGGCCGTGGTCGAAGACGCCGTGAACGCGGTCGGAGTCGACCTCAACACGGCGAGCGTGCCGCTGCTGAGCCAGGTCTCGGGGCTCTCGGAGTCCATCGCCGCGAACATCGTCGCCTGGCGCGACGAGCACGGCCGCTTCGGCGACCGGAAGGACCTGCTCAAGGTCGCCCGGCTCGGCCCCAAGGCGTTCGAGCAGGCCGCCGGGTTCCTGCGCATCTCGGGCGGCGCGAACCCGCTCGACGCCTCCGCGGTCCACCCGGAGGCCTACCCGGTCGTCGAGCGCATCCTCGCCGGCACCGGCGAGGGCGTCGCCGGGCTCATCGGCAACACGGCGACCCTGCGGAAGCTCAAGCCGGGCGACTTCGCCGACGAGCGCTTCGGCGTCCCGACCGTCTCCGACATCCTCGCCGAGCTCGAGAAGCCCGGCCGCGACCCGCGCCCGGAGTTCAAGGCCGCCGCGTTCAAGGAGGGCGTCGAGAAGGTCGCCGACCTCGAACCGGGGATGGTCCTCGAAGGGGCCGTCACCAACGTCGCCGCGTTCGGCGCCTTCGTCGACGTCGGCGTCCACCAGGACGGCCTGGTCCACATCTCGGCGCTGGCGAACCGCTACGTCGCCGACCCGCGCGAGGTGGTCAAGCCCGGCGACGTGGTGCGGGTGAAGGTCTTGAGCGTCGATCTCGAACGGCAGCGCATCTCGCTGTCGATGCGGCTCGACGACGAGCCCGAGGCCGCGGGCGCTCAGCGTGGCGGCGGAGGCCGCCGCGGGAAGGGCGGCAAGGGCGAGCGGCAGCCGCGCCAGCGCGGCGGCCAGGACCGGCAGCAGCAGCCGCAGGGGGCGATGGCCGAGGCGCTGAGGCGGGCCGGGCTGACGCAATAGGCTGGAGGCGTGTTCGACCGCTACTCCGACCGCAAGGGCGACCTGATCGTCGGCACCGTCGTCACCGTGTTCGTCTTCCTGTGGGCGGGCATCGACGCGGCGGTGTTCAGCCCCGAAGACGAGGGGCTCGCCGAGCCGCTCGCCTGGGCGGTGACCGTCGTGGCCTGCGCGGCGCTGTTCTTCCGCAGCCGCCGCCCGCTGGCAGTGGCGATCATCACCATGGTGTGCGTGGTCGTCTACTACCCGGCCTCCTCGATCGACGGGCCGACGCTGGCGCCGTTCGTCATCGCCCTGTACACCCTGGCGGCGCTGGGGCACGTGCGGGCGGCGACAGCCGTCTCGGTCACCATGTTCTGCTTCCTGCTCGTCCCGGAGATCCTGAGCGACTTCGCGCACGTCACCCCCGTGGAGACGATGCTGATGTCCGGCTGGTTCGTGGCGATCGTCGCCTTCGGGGCCCTCGTGGCGAACTACCGCGCGTACCGGGCCGAGGCGGAGGTGTCGGTCACCGAGGCGCGGCGGCGCAGTGTCGCCGAGGAGCGGCTGCGGATCGCCCGGGAGCTGCACGACGCGGTGGGCCACCACCTGTCGCTGATCCACGTGCAGACGACCGCGGCGCTGCGCAAGCTGGGGAGGAACCCCGAGTACTCGACCGCCGAGACGCTCAAGATCGTCTCGGAGACCAGCCAGCTGTCGCTGCGCGAGCTGCGGTCGATGGTCGGAGTGCTGCGGGAGGCCGGAGAGGATTCGCCGACGGCGCCGAGCCCGAGCCTGGACCAGCTGCCGTCGCTGGTGTCGGCGGCCGAATCGGCGGGGCTGGCGGTGACGCTGCGCCGCGACGGCTGGGCCGAACTGCCCGCGGCGGTGGACGCGGCGGCCTACCGGGTGGTGCAGGAGTCGCTGACGAACGTGGTCAGGCACGCCGATGCGAGCTCGGTGCGGATCAACGTGGTGACCGGTACGACCACGCTCGCGGTGAGCGTCGCCGACGACGGTGAGGCGCAGGGCAAAACGGGCAAGACGGTCGCCGGGAACGGCTTGACGGGGATGCGTGAGCGGGCCGAGAGCCTCGGCGGTACCTTCGACGCGGGGCCGCGCGAGGACGGCGGCTTCATCGTGGAGGCCACGTGGCCGTTGGAGGTGCAGTCGTCGTGATCCGAGTGATGCTGGTCGACGACCAGCGGCTGGTGCGCGCCGGCTTCGCGTCGATCCTGGACGACGAGGACGACATCGAGATCGTCGCCGAGGCCGGCGACGGGTCCGAGGCGCTGGAGCTGATCCACAGGCACCGGCCCGACGTGGTGCTCATGGACATCCGCATGCCCGGCATGGACGGCCTGGAGGCGACCGAGCGGATCGGCTCCGACCCGAAGCTCGACGGTGTGAGGGTCGTCATCCTGACCACCTTCGACGAGGACGACTACGTGTACCGGGCCCTCAGGGTCGGCGCGAGCGGGTTCCTGGTGAAGGACACCGACCCCGACGAGCTGATCCACGCCATCCGGGTGGTGGCCGACGGGGAGGCGCTGATCTCCCCGAAGGTGACCCGTCGGCTCATCGGCGAGTTCGCCGGGCGCGTCGCCAGGCCGGAGCCGAGCTCGCGGCTGAACGCGCTGACCGAGCGCGAGACCGAGGTGCTCAAACTGGTCGCCACCGGCATGAGCAACGACGAGATCGCGAAGAGGCTGTTCCTGGCGCCGGCGACGGCGAAGACGCACGTCAGCCGCATCATGTCGAAGCTGTCGGCGCGCGACAGGGCGCAGCTGGTGGTCACCGCCTACGAGTCGGGCCTGGTGAGGCCGACCTGGACCGACGGCAGTTGACGCGCTCCCGGTGCATCCGTGGGAGTACGCTCCTCGGCGGCGCTGACACCTGAGTGGTAGGCCGATTGCCTCTGCCGAGCCGATGTGGCCGGTGCCCTGGGGCGGCGATAGTCGCTGCCATGGAACAACGACTCGCTTCCCGCGGCAGACCTTCGACGATGGCGCGGCTCGCGCAGTGGACGCAGCGGCGCCCCGTCGTCGCGCTCATCGCCTGGGTGGTGGTGCTCGCCGCGGCGATCGCCGCCGCCTCGCAGATCGGCTCGGCGTTCGAGGACGACAACTCGATGCCCGGCACCGAGTCGCAGGAGCTGTCCGACCTGCTCGAAGAGCGCGCGCCCGAAGCGGGCGGCCCGACGGTCCAGGTGGTCTTCGGCGACGAGGACGGCGTGGCGGCCGAGCGGGACCGCGTCGAGGCGGTGCTCGCCGAGATCGCCGGCATGCCCGGCGTCGCGAGCGTCGACGACCCCTTCACCTCGTACGGCTCGGTCAGCGAGGACGGCACCGTCGGCTACGCCACGGCCGGTTTCGACGGCACGCCGGAGGAGGCGCTCGCGCTCGTCGAGGTGGCCGAGGAGTCCTCCGGCGACGGGCTGACCGTCGCGGTGGGCGGGGACGCGATCCGGGAGGCCGCCGAAGGCGGCGGCGGGGCCGCCGAGGGCGTGGGCATGCTGGCCGCGCTGGTGATCCTGGTGCTCATGTTCGGTTCGCTCCTGGCCGCGAGCCTGCCGCTCATCACCGCGGTGTTCGCCGTGGGCATCACCTTCTGCCTGTCCATGATCGTGTCCCATGTGGTCACACTGCCGACGTATCTGACGCCCATCATGTTCCTGATCGGCTTCGGCGTCGGCGTGGACTACGCGCTGCTGATCTTCGCGAGGTACCGCTCCGAGCTGCTGAACGGCGCGAACCGGAAGGGCGCGGCGACGATCGCACTGGACACCGCCGGACGCTCGGTCATGTTCGCCGGATCGGTCGTGATCGTGGCGCTCATGGGGCTGTTCGCGCTCGGTCTCGGCTCGCTCCAGTCGGTCTCGCTGTCGGTGGCGCTGGTCGTGCTGGTCACGATGCTGGCGTCGGTGACGCTGCTGCCGGCGCTGCTGGCGCTGTTCGGCAAGCGGATCGAGCGGCGGGTGCGCGGGCGCGCGGCGAAGGCGAAGCGCGTCCCCGGCGCACGCTGGAAGGGCTGGTCGCGGTTCGTCGAGAAGCGCGCGTGGCTCGCGATCGGGGTGGTGGTCGCCGCGCTGCTGGCGTTGTCGGCGCCGCTGCTGGGGCTGCGGCTCGGCTTCGCCGACGCCGGGACCGACCCGGAGTCCTCGACGACGCGGCAGGCCTACGACATGCTCTCCGACGGCTTCGGGCCGGGCTTCAACGGGCCGCTCCTGGTCGTCACCGACGGCACGCGGGCCGAGGCCGACGCCGCCGCGGCGGCGATGTCCGAGCTGGACACGGTCGAGCAGGCGTCGCCGGCGTTCGAGATCGGCGAGGGGCTGTGGATGTCGACGGTGGCCGGCACGGCGGGGCCGTCCGACGAGGCGACCGTGGACCTGGTGCACCAGTTGCGGGACGACGTTCTCGACGAGGTCGAAGGCGAGCAGCTGGTCGGCGGCTCGACGGCGGCGGCGATCGACTTCTCCGACATCATGGTCGACAAGGCGCCGATCTTCCTGCTGTTCGTCGTCGGCCTGTCGATGCTGCTGCTGATGGTGGTGTTCCGCTCGATCCTCATCCCGATCAAGGCGGCGGTGCTGAACCTGCTGACCGTCGGCGCCTCGCTGGGCGTGATCACGTGGATCTTCCAGGAGGGGATGTTCGGCGTCAGCCCCGGCCCGATCGAGGCCTTCGGGCCCGTGATGATCTTCGCGATCGTCTTCGGCCTGTCGATGGACTACGAGGTGTTCCTCGTGTCGCGGATGCGCGAGGAGTGGGTGCGCACGGGCGAGCCGGTCGAGGCGGTCCGCACCGGCCTGGCGTCGACCGGCGGGGTCATCACCGCCGCCGCGGCGATCATGATGGCGGTGTTCGGGGCGTTCATGCTCTCCGAGGCGAGACTGCTCCAGCAGTTCGGCATCGGCCTGGCCGTGGCGATCTTCATCGACGCGATCGTGATCCGGTGCCTGCTCGTTCCGGCGGTCATGAAGGTCATGGGCCGGGCCGCGTGGTGGATGCCGAAGTGGCTCGACAGGATCGTGCCGCACGTGACGGTGGAGCCCGAGTCGGAGGCGCCGGTCCGCGCCGCTGACCGCGAGGAGGTCCGCGCGGGCTGAGATTCCCGAGGGGCGGCCCCGGCGCGAAACGCGCCGGGGCCGCGCCGTCTCGCCGAAACACTTGACATTGGATAGTTAAATTTGGATATTTAGATGAGTAGGCGCAGGCGTTCGGATCGCCGCGGTTGGGCGCGCCGCAGCACACCCTTTGGAGCCTCGATGAAACGACTGTCCCGTCTCCTGCGATCCGCACTCGCCGTCCTCGCCGGACTGCTGCTGGCGGCCTCGCTCACCGCGCCGGCCTCGGCCGACGACTTCCAATACGCCCCGACGCCATTCGAGTTGCAGGACGTCGGAGAGGACTTCTGCACCTTCTTCAACACCGCCGGGCTGGCGGCCTGGCCGATCGCCGAGCCCTCCCAGTTCCCCACGGTCAACATCCAGGGCGATGGCTGGATCAGCTACGCGCCGCCCGACACCATCTGCCTGTCGGTGGAGCCCTCCCCCCGCCACATCCTGTTCACCGCCTACGTCGACCGCGAACCGGTGGACGCGCACGTGGAGCCCTTCGACCGGATCGACAACGGCGGTCCCTTCGAGTGGTTCTCCTACGATTTCTCCTTCATGTCGCCGGTCTACGCGCCGATCGACTACGTGACCGTGGAGATGTGCCACACGTACATCGACGACACCGGCCCAGTGGTCGAGTGCGACGAACCGGCCGTGGTCGAGCCCGGCGGCCCGGGGACCGGGGAGCAGTCATGAGACCACTCCACGGCCTCGCGAGGACGGCCCTGGCCGTCCTCGCGGGCCTGCTGCTGGCCGGTGCGCTCGCCGCACCGGCCGCGGCCGAGCATCCCGAGCAGGCCCCCACGCCCTTCTACAACAGCGCCTTGGGCGACGACGGGTGCAGCCTGTTCGAGACCACCGGCGCGGCCTCCTGGCCCGCCGTGCACCCACCGGAGACGCCCCGCGTCGTCATCAGCGGCATGGCGGCCGTCACCGGCTCCCAGACCGGGGAGATCTGCCTGCCCGTGGTCCCACCCGACCGGCGGATCGAGTTCACCGGCCACGTCAACGACTGGCCGGCGGTCGAACACGTCGTGCCGCTGCCATACGACTCGCCCGGTTTCGAGTACGAGTTCGCTCTGGAAGCACCCGGAGGCTCCGAGATCGAGTACGTGACGATGCGGATCTGCAAGGAGCGGCTCCCCGACGGATCGGACTGGACCGGCCGCTGCGGCGAGAACGTCCTCACCGAGCAGGGCGGTGGCGCCTCCGACCACTGCCAGTTCGCCGTGATGATCACCAACGCCTGGGGCAGCGGCTACACCGCCCAGGTGACCATCACCGCGATCGAGCCGATCAGCGACTGGCACGCGATCATCGCCTTCCCCGGCGACCAGTCCCTCAGGCAGATGTGGAACGCCAACGCCTCGCAGAGCGGGTCGGACCTCACCGTCACACCGGCCCCCTGGAACCAGCAGATCCCGAGCGGCGGCAGCGTCACGTTCGGGTTCGTGGTCTCCGGTCCGAGTCAGCCGCCGCCCCAGATCGCGGTCTGGGCCGACGGCCATCGGTGCGCGCAGGTCCTGTGACCGGTCGCGGGGCGCTCAGGCGCCCCGCGACCGTTCAACGCTCGGACCAGCGAACCCAGGTCTCGACGGCCTCGCGCACGGCGGCGAGCTGATCGGCCACCGCCTTCGGGCCGGTCGAACCGGGGGTCGTGCGCGCGGCGAGCGCACCGTCCACGTCGAGCACCTGCTTCACGCTCGGGTCGAGGTGCTCCGAGATCGCGGCCAGACCGGCGTCGTCGATCTCGTGCAGCTCGATGCCGAGCCGCTCGCAGTGGGCCACGCAGGCCCCGGCGACCTCGTGGGCGTCGCGGAACGGGACGCCCTTGCGCACGAGCCAGTCGGCGATCTCGGTCGCCAGGCTGAAGCCCTTCGGCGCGGCCTCGCGCGGGACCTCGGTGTCGAACCGCATCGTCTCGACCATGCCGGTGACCGCGGGCAGGAGCAGCGCCAGATTGTCCAGGGAGTCGAAGACCGGCTCCTTGTCCTCCTGAAGGTCCTTGTTGTACGTGAACGGCAGGCCCTTGAGCGTCACGAGCAGGCCGGTCAGGTTGCCGACGAGGCGGCCGGACTTGCCGCGCGCGAGCTCGGCGACGTCCGGGTTCTTCTTCTGCGGCATGATCGACGAGCCGGTCGAGAACGCGTCGTCCAGAGCGACCCAGCCGAACTCCTGGCTGGACCACAGGATGACCTCCTCCCCCAGCCGGGAGAGGTGGACGCCGACCATGGAGCACACGAACAGCAGCTCGGCGGCGAAGTCGCGGTCGGACACGCCGTCGAGCGAGTTGGCGACCGGCCGGTCGAAGCCGAGCTCGGCGGCCACCGCGACCGGGTCGAGCGGGAGCGAGGAGCCCGACAGTGCGCCCGAGCCCAGCGGCGAGACCGCCGCCCGCCCGTCCCAGTCGGACAGGCGCTCCAAGTCGCGCAGGAAGCCCTGGGCGTGGGCGAGCAGCTGGTGGCCCAAGGTGATCGGCTGCGCGTGCTGGAGGTGCGTCATGCCCGGTGCCGGCGCCTCGATCAGCCGCTCGGCCTGCCCGGCCAGCGCCTTCACCAGCTCGGTGAGGTCGGCGGCGAGGCCGCGCGCATGGTCGCGGCAGTACAGGCGCAGGTCGGTGGCGATCTGGTCGTTGCGGCTGCGCCCGGCGCGGAGCTTGCCGCCGAGCTCGCCGAGGCGTTCGACCAGGCCGCGCTCCAGCGCGGTGTGGACGTCCTCGTCGGCGACGGTGCCGGTGAAGTCGCCCGCGGCGACGTCGGCGGCGAGTCCGTCGAGCGCGTCGAGCATCCGCTCCAGTTCGGACTCGGTCAGCAGCCCCGCGCGGTTGAGCACGCGGGCGTGGGCCTTGGAGGCCTTGATGTCGTACGGCGCCAGCCGCCAGTCGAAGCCGATCGAGGCGTTCAGGGCCTCGAGGGCGGCGGCGGGTCCGCCCGAGAAGCGGCCTCCCCACAGTTTCGCCATGTCAGACGCTCTCGATCTTGGCGCGCTCGTTCCGGGCGGCGGCGAGCTTGGACGGCAGGCCCCACAGTTCGACGAAGCCGCGCGCGTTGGACTGGTCGAAGGCGTCGCCCTCGTCGTAGGTGGCGAGGTCGAAGTCGTAGAGGCTCGCCTCGGAGCGGCGGCCGGTGACGGTGGCCTTGCCGGCGTGGAGGGTGAGCCGGACCTCGCCGGTGACGTGGGCCTGCGTGTCGGCGATGAACGCCTCGAGGCTGTCCTTGAGCGGCGAGAACCACAGGCCGTCGTAGACCAGTTCGCCCCAGCGCTGGTCGACCGAGCGCTTGAAGCGGGCCTGCTCGCGTTCCAGGGTGACGTTCTCGAGCTCCATGTGGGCGGCGATGAGGGTGATGCCGGCCGGGGACTCGTAGACCTCGCGGGACTTGATGCCGACGAGCCGGTCCTCGACCATGTCGATCCGGCCGATGCCCTGGGCGCCGGCGCGCCGGTTGAGCTCGTGGACGAGGTCGAACGCGGACCTGGCCTCGCCGTCGAGGGCGACCGGGCGGCCCGCTTCGAAGGAGACGACGACCTCGTCGGCCTCGCGCGGCTCGGCCGGGTCCTGGGAGTAGGAGTAGATGTCCTCGATGGGGCCGTTCCAGATGTCCTCGAGGAAGCCGGTCTCGACGGCCCGGCCCCACAGGTTCTGGTCGATCGAGTACGGCGAGGACTTGGTCACGTCGATCGGGAGGCCCTTCTCCTCGGCGAACGCGATGGCCTTGTCGCGGGTCCAGGCGAAGTCGCGGGCGGGGGCCACGATCTTCAGGTGCGGGGCGAGGGCGGCGAGACCGGCCTCGAAGCGGACCTGGTCGTTGCCTTTGCCGGTGCAGCCGTGGGAGACGATCGTCGCGCCGTGCTGCGCGGCGGCGGCCGCCAGGTGCTTGACGATCAAGGGCCGCGAGAGGGCCGAGACGAGCGGGTAGCGGTCCATGTAGAGGGCGTTGGCGGCGACGGCCCGGAAGCAGTACTCGGCGGCGAACTCCTCGCGGGCGTCGACCACTTCGGCGGCGACGGCGCCGCAGCCGAGGGCCCGCTCCCGGATGGCCTCGAGGTCCTCACCGCCCTGGCCGACGTCGATGGCCACGGCGATCACCTCGGCGTCGAGCCGCTCGGCGAGGTACGGGATCGCCACGGACGTGTCGAGGCCCCCCGAGTAGGCGAGCACTACCTTCTCAGTCACAGCTGTTCTCCTTGATCTCGGTGGTGTAGGGGGTGGCGGTCTCGACGGAGGAGTCCCGGGTGGGGGCCTTGCCGGCCCATTGGAGCATCTGGTCGGCGACCTGGCGGCCGAGCACGCCGTCGCGGGCGATGACGGCGATGGTGTCGTCGCCCGCGATGGTGCCGATGACGTCGGCCAGGCCGGAGCGGTCGATGGCGCTGGCCATGTACTGGGCGGCGCCGGGCGGAACCCACAGCACGGCCATGTTGGCCGAGTAGTCGGCGCCGACGAGGAGTTCGCGCAGGAGCCGCTTGAGGCGGTCGGGGGCGCCCTCGGCGTCGCGCAGGGGCCGCTCGCCTTCGGGGAAGATCGAGTAGACGGCGCCGCCGCCGTCGGTGCCGCGGACCTTGATGGCGCCGAGCTCTTCGAGGTCGCGCGAGAGGGTCGCCTGGGTGACCTCGATGCCGGACTCGGCGAGGAGCTCGGCCAGTTCGGACTGGGACTTGATCGCCTGGGTCGAGATGAGTTCGGCGATGCGGGCCTGGCGCGCGGCCTTCGTCGTGGGTTGATTCATCAGCGTTCACTCCGGTTTGGGGCGAGCCGTCTGACACGGCGAGTTTTTCGAGTTCCCGAGCGAAGCGAGTCGACTCGGCCCAGCGGGCGCGAAGCGCCCCCCATGTCGGGTGGCGATGGGCGACGGGTGGGCGCGTAAGGGCGCGGGCTCATCGACGGTCACCTCCGATGAGCCAGGCCAGGAGGGCCTTCTGGGCGTGGAGCCGGTTCTCGGCCTGGTCGAAGACCCGCGACTGGGGCCCGTCCATGACGGCGTCGGTGATCTCCTCGCCGCGGTGCGCGGGCAGGCAGTGCAGCACGATCGCGTCCTCGGCGGCGTGGCCGAGGAGCGCGGCGTTGAGCTGGTAGGGGGTGAGGTCGGCGACGCGCTGCTCGTGGTCCTTCATGCCCATCGAGAGCCACGCGTCGGTGGAGACGACGTCGGCGCCGGTCACGGCCTTGACGGCGTCGTCGGTGACGGTGACCGAGCCGCCGGTCTCGGCGTTGATCTCGGCGGCGCGTTCGAGGACGTCGTCGGCGGGCTGGTATCCGGCGGGGGCGCCGACGCGGACGTGCATGCCGGCCATGGAGCAGGCGATGACGGTGGAGTTGCCCATGTTGAACGCGGCGTCGCCGACGAAGGCGAGCTTGGTGCCGCGCAGGGTGTGCAGGCTCTCCCTGCGGTGCTCGGCGACGGTCTGGAGGTCGGCGAGGAGCTGGCAGGGGTGCCAGCCGTCGGTGAGGGCGTTGACGACCGGGACCGTGGCGTGCTGGGCGAGTTCGGCGATGCGGTCGTCGCCGAAGGTGCGGATGACGATCGCGTCGACGTAGCGGGACAGGACCTGGGCGGTGTCGGCGATGCTCTCGCCGCGGCCGAGCTGGCTGGACTGGGAGTCGAGGACGACGGGGTGGCCGCCGAGCTCGGCGATGCCGATCTGGAAGGACAGGCGGGTGCGGGTCGAGGGCTTCTCGAAGACGACCGCGACGGACCGCAGGCGGCCCTGGTGGTTCAGGCTGTCGAAGCCGTGGCGGTCGTTCTTCATCGCTGCGGCGAAGCGCAGGAGCTCGGCCTGCTCGGCCGGGGTGATGTCGTGGTCTTTCAAGAAGTGCCGGGTCACGGTCGTCCTCCTGGGGCTGGCTGGACTTCGTCGAGCGCGGCGATGAGTTTGTCGCAGAACTCGGCGAGTTCGGTGGGAGTGATGGTGAGCGGGGGCGCGATCCGCACGGTGTCGGGGCGGACCGCGTTGGCGAGCACGCCGTTCGCAGCGAGGTGGGCGACGACCTCGGCCGCGACCGGCTCGGTCAGGGCGATGCCGCGCCACAGGGCGGTGCCGCGGACCTGGGCGATGCGGCCTTCGTCGGCGAGCCGTTCCTCCAGGTGCGCGCCGAGGGCGGCGACGCTGTCGAAGAGGTGCTCGCGTTCGATGGTGTCGATGACGGCCAGCGCCGCGGCGCATGCGATCGGGTTGCCGCCGAAGGTGGACCCGTGGGTGCCGGGGGTGAGGGCCTCGGCGTAGGGTCCGACGCCGATGGCGGCGCCGATGGGGACGCCGCCGCCCATGCCCTTGGCGACGGTGATGACGTCGGGGGTGATGCCCTCGGCATGGTGGGCGAACCAGGCGCCGGTGCGGCCGAAGCCGGACTGGATCTCGTCGACGACGAGGGCGGCGCCGTGCGCGGCGGTGAGCTCGCGGGCGGCGGCTAGGTAGCCGGGGGCGGCGGTGACGACGCCCGCTTCGCCTTGGACGGGTTCGAGGAAGACCGCGGCGGTGGTGTCGTCGACGGCGGCCTTCAGGGCGTCGGTGTCGCCGTGGGGGACGAAGGCGACATCGCGGCCCAGGGGTTCGAAGGGCTCGCGGATCGCGGCCTTGCCGGTGATGGAGAGCGAGCCGAGGGTGCGGCCGTGGAAGCCGTGCTCGGCGGCGACGATCTTGGTGCGGCCGCTCGCCTTGCCGGCCAGGAGGACCAGTTTGAGGGCGGCCTCGTTGGCCTCGGTGCCGGAGTTGCACAGGAACACCTTGCCGTCGACGGCCGCGAGTTCGAGGAGCTTCTCGGCGAGTTCGACCTCCTTCTCGTGCAGGTAGAGATTGGAGGTGTGGGCGAGGCGGGCGGCCTGGGTGGCGACGGCCTCGACGATGGCGGGGTGGCTGTGGCCGAGGCTGGAGACGGCGATGCCGCCGATCATGTCGAGGTAGGTCTTGCCGTCGACGTCGGTGAGGTGGCGGCCCTCGCCGTGGCTGACGGCGACCGGGGGCAGCCCGTAGTTGCCCATGAGGGAGGCCTGGAACCGTCCCTTGAGTTCGTCCGAATAGGTCATTGTTCCTCCACGACCATGGTGCCGACGCCTTCGGAGGTGAAGATCTCCAGCAGCGTCGAGTGGGGGACGCGCCCGTCGATGACGTGCGCCTGGGGGACGCCGCCCTTGACGGCGCGCAGGCAGGCCTCCATCTTGGGGACCATGCCCTCTTGGAGCTTCGGCAGGAGCTCGGCGAGCTGCGCGGTGGTGACCTGCCGCAGCAGCGAGCCCTTGTCGGGCCAGTTCGAGTACAGCCCTTCGACATCGGTGAGGATGACGAGTTTCTGCGCGCCGAGGGCCTCGGCGAGCGCGGCCGCGGCGGTGTCGGCGTTGAGGTTGTAGAGGACGCCTTCGTGGTCGAGCGCGACCGTGGAGACCACGGGGATGCGGCCGGCGGCGATGAGGTCGTCGATGGCGGTGGTGTTGACGCTGGCGACGTCGCCGACGCGGCCCACGTCGACCCGTTCGCCGTCGACGTCGGCCCAGCGGCGCTTGGCGGTGAACAGGCGGGCGTCCTCGCCGCTCATGCCGACCGCGTGGGGGCCGTGGTTGTTGATCAGGCCGACGAGCTCGCGGCCGACCTGGCCGACCAGGACCATCCGGACGACGTCGGCGGCCTCGGGCGTGGTGACCCTGAGGCCGCCTTTGAACTCGGAGGCGATGTCGAGCTTGGCGAGCATCGCCGAGATCTGCGGGCCGCCGCCGTGGACGACGACGGGTTTGATGCCGACGTAGTGCAGGAACACCATGTCGGCGGCGAACGCGGCCTGGAGCTCGGGGTTGATCATGGCGTTGCCGCCGTATTTGACCACGACGACGCTGCTGGTGAAGCGCTGCAACCAGGGCAGGGCCTCGATGAGCGTCTCGGCCTTGCCGAGCGCCGACTTCAGATGGGGTGCGAGGTCTTCGATACTCATGTGGAATAGGCCGAGTTCTCGTGAACGTAGTCGTGGGACAGGTCGTTGGTCCAGATCGTGGCCGCGGCCGGGCCGTTGTGGAGTTCGATGTCGATGGCGACGTCGCGGCTCTTGAGGTCGACCTCGTCGCGGCTCTCGCCCGCGGCGCCGGCCTTGCAGATCCAGACGCCGTTGACGGCGACGTCGACCTCGTCGGCGTCGAAGGGCGCCTTCGCGACGCCGACGGCGGCGAGGATGCGGCCCCAGTTGGGGTCGCAGCCGAACATCGCGGTCTTGACGAGGTTGTCGCGGGCGACGCAGCGGGCGACTTCGAGGGCGTCGTCCTCGGTCTGGGCGCCCGAGACGGTGATGGCGATGTCCTTGGTGGAGCCTTCGGCGTCGCTCAGCAGCTGGTGCGACAGGTCCTTGCACAGCCCGGTGAGCGCGGTGATGAACTCGTCGGGCTCGGCTTCGGCACCGGAGGCGCCGGAGGCGAGCAGGAGCACGGTGTCGTTGGTGGACATCGAGCCGTCCGAGTCGAGCCGGTCGAAGGAGTACCGGCAGGCGGTGCCGAGCGCGGCGTCGGCGAGCTCGGCGTCGACGACGGCGTCGGTGGTGAGGACGACGAGCATCGTGGCCAGGCCGGGTGCGAGCATCCCGGCGCCCTTGGCGATGCCGCCGATCGTCCAGCCCGCCTCGCTGGTGCGCACGGCGTTCTTGGGGACGGTGTCGGTGGTCATGATCGCGGTGGCGGCGGCCTCGCCGCCGCTCTCGGCGAGCTGGGCGGCGGCCGCGTCGACGCCGGGCAGGAGCTTGTCCATCGGGAGGCGCTCGCCGATGAGCCCGGTGGAGCAGACGGCCACTTCGGCGGCGCCGCAGCCGATGACGGCGGCGACCTTCTCGGCGGTGGCGTGGGTGTCCTGGAAGCCCTCGGGGCCGGTGCAGGCGTTGGCGCCGCCGGAGTTGAGGACGACGGACTTGAGCCTGCCGTAGGTGATGACCTGCTGGGACCACTTGACGGGCGCGGCCTTCACGCGGTTGCCGGTGAAGCGGCCCGCGGCCACCTGCGAGGGGCCGTCGTTGACGACGAGCGCGAGGTCGGGCTTGCCTGATTCCTTGAGCCCGGCGGTGACGCCGGAGGCCCGGAATCCTTTCGGGGCCGTCACGGTCATGGCGCCACCCCGTTCACGGTCAGGCCGGCGGCCTCGGGGAGGCCGAGCATGAGGTTGGCGCACTGGACGACCTGCCCGGCCGCGCCCTTGCCGAGGTTGTCGATCGCCGCGCAGGCGATGACGCGGCCCGAGTCGATGTCGACGGCGCCCTGGAGGTGGGCGGCGTTGGTGCCGTAAGTGGAGGCCGTGGCGGGCCAGGAGCCTTCGGGCAGCAGGCGCACGAAGTGCTCGCCGTCGTAGGCCTTGGCGAGGGCGGCGCGCACGTCGGCGGCGGTGACGTCGGCGGCGGGCCTGGCGGTGACGGTGGCGAGGATGCCCCTGGGCATGGGCGCCAGGAGCGGCGTCATCGACAGGCTCGTCGCGCCGGTGGCCTGCTTGATCTCGGGCACGTGCTGGTGGGCGCCGACCTTGTAGGGGCTCATCGAGCCCATGACCTCGCTGGCGAGCAGGTGCTTCTTGGCGGCGTTGCCGGCCCCGGAGGTGCCGGAGGCGGCGACCACGACGACGTCGGCGGGCTCGGCGACGCCGGCCTCGACGAGCGGGCGCAGCGCCAGGGTGGCGGCGACGGCGTAGCAGCCGGTGGCGGCGACGCGGTCGGAGGCGGCGATGGCCTCGCGCTGGCCGGCCAGCTCGGGCAGGCCGTAGGTCCAGGTTCCGGCGTGGGGGCTCTTGTAGTAGGACTCCCAGGCGGCGGCGTCCTCGAGCCGGTGGTCGGCGCCGAGGTCGACGATCTTGACGTCGGCGGGCAGACTGGCGGCCAGCGCGGCGGACTGGCCGTGCGGGAGGGTCATGACGACCAGGTCGGCACCAGCGAAGGCGTCCGGGGCGGTCTCGCAGAATCGGCGTTCACCGTAGGCGGTGAGGTGCGGGTGGACGGCGGTGATCGGCTGACCGGCCTGACTGTGGGCGCTGGCGGCGATAACGTCGAGCTGCGGGTGGTCGGCGAGCAGCCGCAGCACCTCGCCTCCCGCGTAGCCGCTGGCGCCTGCGACGGCGACCTGGTACGTCACTGGAAACCTCCGGATTGAATGCTTATGCAGTCAACTGTATCAGCATTCAAGCGGTGCTTCAATGAGGAATTCCAGTGGGTGAGATCGCTATCGTGCCTGCTCACGGGCGAAGATCGCGGCCTGGACGCGGCTGGTCAGGCCGAGCTTGGCGAGCAGGCGTGTCACGTGCGATTTCACCGTCGCCTCGGCCATGCCGAGCTCGGCGGCGATCTCGGCGTTCGACAAGCCCTCGCCGATCAGGGACAGCACCTCGGTCTCGCGCGGGGTGAGGGACGCGAGGCCGTCGCCGTCGACCGGGATCGGCGCGTAGGCCGGTCGGGCGCGGGAGAACTCGGCGATGAGGTTCCGGGTGACGGCCGGGGAGATCAGGCCGTCGCCGCGGGCGACGACGCGGACGGCGTCGACGAGCGTCTCGGCGTCGGCGTCCTTGAGCAGGAAGCCGCTCGCGCCGGCGCGCAGCGCGTCGAACACGTTGGCGTCGTCGCCGTAGCTGGTCAGCACGAGGACGTCGGCGACGCCGCGCAGTTCGGCGGCGGCCGCGATGCCGTCCTTGCGGGGCATGCGGACGTCCATGACGACCACCTCGGGGCGCAGCAGCCTCGCCTGCTCGACGGCCTCGACGCCGTCGGCGGCCTCGCCGATCACCTCGATGTCGCCGGCGCTGTCGAGCAGCATGCGCAGACCGGCGCGCACCGCGGCGTGGTCGTCAGCGAGCAGGACCTTGATCACCATTGCCTCCTGTCGGAATCTCGGCGCGGACGCGCCACCGGTCGCCGTCGGGACCGGCCTGGACGGTCCCGCCGAGCAGCCGGACGCGCTCGGTCATGCCGACCAGCCCCGCTCCCCCGCCGCCGACCGGGGCCTCGGCGGCCTCGACGGCGTTCTCGACGGTGAGGGCCAGCCGGTCGGGCGCGTAGGCGACGGCGACCACGGCGTCCGAACCGTACTTCAACGCGTTCGTCAGCGACTCCTGGGTCACGCGGAAGGCGGCGGTCTCGACCTCGCGCGGCAGCTCCCGGGCGGCGCCGTCGACCTCGTAGTCGACCTTGAGACCGACGCGGCGCATCCGCTCGACCAGCTCGGGGATCTGGTCGAGCCGGTAGGAGGCCAACTCCTCGTCGGCGTCGCCGGTGCGCAGGATCCCGATGATGCGCCGCAGCTCGGCCAGTCCCTCGACGCTGCTCTGGCGGATCGCGGCCACCGACTCCCGGACGGCCTCCGGGCCGAGGTCCTTGCGGGCCTGGAGGCCGGTGGACTGGAGGGCGATCGCGCTCAGGTAGTTCGCGACGGTGTCGTGGAGCTCGCGGGCCATGACGGTGCGCTCGCGCAGCACCGCCTCACGGTTGCGGACGTCGGCCAGCCGCGCGGTCTGCTCGGCCCGCTCGGCCTCCAGGCTGGCCCGCTCGTGGGCCTGGCGGACGATGACGCCGGTGAGCGGCGTGGACATCAGCACGATCGCGGCGATGGACATGACGCTGAGGATCGACCCGGCCGAGTTGCCTTCGAAGGCGGCCCACACCCCGAAGGCGAGGATCAGCACGGCGGAGACGCCGAGCAGCACCGGGACGCCGCGGCGCGGCCCGTAGCGGGCGAAGGCGTAGAGGTTGTCGGTGAACACGAAGACGGTCACGAGCGCGAGGCCGGTGACGAGCTCGATGCCGAAACCGGTCACACCGAGCGCGAGGCACCACCCGG
The DNA here is from genome assembly GCF_000427885.1 of Glycomyces tenuis DSM 44171. Classification (GTDB taxonomy): domain Bacteria; phylum Actinomycetota; class Actinomycetes; order Mycobacteriales; family Micromonosporaceae; genus Glycomyces; species Glycomyces tenuis. The sequence goes on along the minus strand of NZ_ATYW01000004.1, from coordinate 157,950 downwards.
GCCGGGCCCGACGCACCGCCACCCCGAGGCACACCAGCGTGAGCGGCACGAACCGCGCCGCCGTCGGCAGCTCGGGACCGTAGCGTTCATAGACGCCCAGCGCTATGAACACGGCCCCTGCCGCGAACAGCGCGACGGCGGCGATGAGGTCGATGCGTTTGACGCCGCGGATCGGGCTGGCCATGCCCCCAATCCCATCACGGACGCGCCACCCCCGACGTCGCCCTCCGTACCGAGACCGGGCTCCTACTTTGGTCGCAGGCGACAATCCCGTCCAAAGACGAAGGCGCATCATTGCCACATGAGTGAGCGCGATGATCCCGGCCGCACGGCGGCACCGTTCGAGCCCGAATGGGCCAAGTTCACCGGGGCCTCGCGCGTCCTGGTGATGTGCAACTCGCTCCTGGCCCTGGTGCTGGAGCTGGCGCTGTTCGCGTTCGTGATCTGGTGGGCGCTCTCGCTCGACGTGAGCCTGTGGCCGCGGGTGCTGATCGCTGTGGCGGCCGTCCTCGCGCTCGGCCTGCTGTGGGGCAGGTACGCCGCGCCGCGGGCGCCGGTGCGGCTGCCGACGGCCGGAGTGCTCGCGGTCAAGGCGGTGGCCTTCGGGGCCGGGGTGGCGGCGCTGTGGGGCGTCGGCTATCCGACGGCGGCGGTCGCGTTCGCGATCCTGGTCGTCGCGAACACCTCGGTCGTCACCTTCGCCCGAGCCATGCCGTCAGCCACGTAGGGAAGTCGCTGGGGTCGGTGGTGGGCCAGTTCTCGGGGTCGGAGACCTCCTCGACGAACGGGATCCAGATCGAGAACAGCGCCAGGACGTACAGGACCCAGAACACGATCGAGGCGACGCCGATCCAGCCGAGGACGATGCCGGTGACGGCGAAGCCGTCGCCCTGTTCGCCGGTCTCGCGGATCTGCCTCCTGGCGATCGTGCCGAAGATCAGGCCGAGGACGCCGATCGGGTTGCAGGCCCCGACGATGCCGACGACCATCGCGGCGATCGCCATGCCGTTGGTGGGCCGCGAGGTGGGCATCTGGTACGGGTAGCCGTACGGCGGCGGATATTGGTACGCGGGCGGCGGGACCTGAGGCTGCTGCGGCTCGGGTCGGGGTTGGGAATCGGACGACATCGGTCCCCCTCGGGGCGGGCAGGCGGCGGACCCGCCAACGCTAACCCGTCCGCGGCACTGCGGGCATCACCGGTTCGTGCCAGGCCGTCGCCGTCCGCCGCCGAGCGCCGCAGACGTTCCCGCCGCAGCATCGGATCGAAGGCCCACCAGCACAGCATCACCACACCGAGGCCGGTGGCGACGCCGCCGACGGTGTCGGTGAGCCAGTGGGCGTGCTGCCAGGTGCGCGACCACATCATGCCGAGCACCAGCAGCGCGCCGACCGCCCACCACCAGAACCGGGCGGCGGCCGGGATCGCGGTCACGGCGATGATCACGACCACGCAGGCCATGCGGGACGAGTGCCCTGAGGGGAAGGCGTTGGAGGAGACGCTGACCAGGATGTCCTCCGGACGGGCGCGCTCGCCGATCGTCTTGAGGACACCGGTGACGGCGTAGGTGGCGGTGAAGACGGTGAGGGCGAACAGCGCCGAGCGCCAGCGCCGCAACGCGGTCAGGACCCCGGCGAACAGCAGCAGCGCGACACCGGCGAAGCGCCCGTCGGCGCCGTGGTTGAACACCTCGGCCACGGCCCACGGGAGGCCCTCGTGGGGGCCGTCCATGAGGCGCAGCCAGGCGTCGTCGAGCGGCTGGGACGGCGGCGTGAGCGGGTCGGCGCGCACCCACAGGGCCGCGACGAGCGGGACCAGGAGGAGCAGGACCGCCGCCGGGATCGCGATGCGCCGCCGTGGAAACGCCCGTGGGAGCATCGGTTCGCCGTCCGCTTCTAGGAGACCGCGTTGGAGACGGAGGCCACGGCGATGATGACAACGACGACGTACAGGGCCCAGAAGATCGTGAACCCGACCGAGACCCAGCCGAGGATCCTGCCGGCCTTGGCGAGCGGTCGTCCGATGCCGTAGCCGGCCTCGATCTGGCGCTGCGCGGTCTTGCCGAACACGAGGGCCATGATGCCCAGCGGCGTGGTGAGGAAGAGCAGCCCGCAGACGGTGGCGGCGACCGCCTTGCCGTTGATCTCCGGCCCGGCGGCGTACGCCTGGTAGGGCTGGGCGGGCGGCGGACCGGGCGGGCCCGAGGGCATGCCGCCCTGGCCGGGCGGCGGCCCCATCGGTGACGGCTGCGGACCGTACGGGTCGGGAGTGGCCATAGTGGCCTCCATTGTCGTGGTGAGGTGTGCTGCCCCTGCATCGTAGTCGCTCGCATGCGAGGCGGACCCGTTAAGGGCAGGGCGGTTCGAACCAGCCGCCGCAGTCCTCGGTCGGCTCCTCCTCGGTGGGCTCGGGTTCCTCCGTGGGCTCCTCGGTCGGTTCCTCGTCGGTGGGCTCCTCGGTCGGCTCTTCCGTGGGCTCCTCGGTCGGATCCTCGGTGGGCTCCTCGGTCGGATCCTCGGTCGGATCCTCCCCGCCGCAGGGGGCGGCCTCGGGGTTGGCCTGGCAGTACTCGCTGTCGGGGTCGATCGTGCCGTCGTCGTTCTCGATGTCGTCGGTCAGGTCCGAGCCGGCGCCGACCGCGCCGGGCCACGGCTCGGGCTCGTACTCCATGACCTCGATCGCCGAGCCCATGACCCGCTGCCACACCGGGAGTCCGGCGTCGCCGTCCTGATCGGCGCCGCCGACCCAGGCCGCGACGCTCAGCTGCGGGATCGCCCCGACGTACCAGGAGTGGGCCGTCACGTCGTTCCAGGTGCCGGAGAGCCCGAAGAAGTCGCGGTCCCCGATCGCGTCGCCGGTGCCGAGACCGACGAACTGGAGGTCGCGGGCGGTCTCGGACTTGACGGCCTGGGAGCTGCGGATGCCCTGCTCGGCCTCGACGGTGTTGCCCGAGTCGTCGACGACCCGCTCGATGAAGTGGGTCTGGGCGTGGACGCCGTCGCCCGCGATGGTGGCGTACACGGCGGCCATGTCGAGGACGCTGACGCCGTAGGAGCCGAATTCGGCGGGCTCGAACGAGTCGACCGCCTCGGCCGCGCCCTCCTCGAAGGTGTGGACGGTCCCGGCCTGGTCGGCCATCGCGGTCAGGCCGAGGCCGATCGCGGTCTCGAGGATCGCCTGGGAGCCGTACTTCGCTGCGATGGAGTCGACGGCGGCCGAACGGGACTCGCGGACGGCGTCGGTCAGCGTCACGTCGGCGTCCTCGTCGCTCCACCACGAGTCGATCGAGGCGCCGCCCTCCAGAGCGGTGGCGGCGATGACCATGTCGAACACGGAGGCGGGCGGGTGCGGGGAGGCGGCGCCGGCCTGGTCGGCGCCGCCCTCGCCCTCGCCGCCGTAGTAGCACAGGACCGCGCCGCTGCCGGGTTCGACGGCGACGACGCCGCCCGGTTCGGCAGCCTCCTCGGCGGTCGCCTCGGCCGCCTCCTGGAGCTCGCGGTCGAGCGTGAGGACGACGCGGTGGCCGGTGGTGCCGTCGTAGAGGTCCTCGGGGCCGAGCCCGTAGCGGGTCTCGAGTTCGGCGTAGATCTGCTCGGTCAGGCCGACGTGGCGTTCGGTGAAGTCCTCGGGCACCGCCTCGCCGTTGGCGTACAGCAGCGGCGCGGCCTCCTCGTTGCCGGCGCTGTAGCCGGGTTCGTCGCCTTGGAGGACGAACACGCCGACGGCGATGCCGGCCGCGATGACGAGGCACCCGGCGACGGCGGCGATCACGTGGAATCTGCTCGGCTGGAACGACAGCGCTCCCGCGGCGCGGTGGCGCCCGCCGCCTGCCGTGGAGCCGCGGGGAGCGGCGCGGTGGCTGCCGCGTCCGCCGCCGTCGGCACGACTCCGCCCGTCGCCGACGCGAGAGGGGTTCCCGTTATCCACACATGTAGGTTAAGAGGCGCGGACCAGCCGTCAGACCCCGGTCCCGACTTTCGCCGCATAACCGTCCAAAAGAGATGAACCGGCGGGNCGGCGCCCGCCGGTTCGATCCCACGGAACCCCTACTCGCGGATGGTCGCCCCGAAGCGTTCGGCGGCCACGGCCACGGCGGCGTCGCGGATGGCGACGCCCTCCTCGTTGGTCAGCGTCCGGTCGACCGAGCGCAGCTCCATCTTGAACGCCAGCGACTTCCTGGCCTCGCCGAGTTTCGCGTCGCGGTAGACGTCGAACAGGCGCAGCCCGTCGAGCAGCTCTCCGGCGCCCTCGCGGAGCGCGGCCTCGACCTCGCCGGCCGGGACGGCCTCGGCGACCACCACGGCCACGTCGATGAGCGTCGCCGGGTAGTGCGAGATGACCGGCGCGGGCGCCAGGTCCGGCACCGGGATCGCGGTCAGGTCGAGCTCCATCGCGGCGGTGCGCCTCGGCAGCCCGAGCGCCTCGCACACCTCCGGGTGCAGCTCGCCGGCGTGGCCGACGACTTCGCCTTCGACGCGCAGCTCGGCGCAGCGGCCCGGATGCCACGGCGCCGTCTCGCCTTGGGCGGTCTCGAGCTCCACCCCGGCCGCCTCGGCGACGATCTCGGCGGCCTCGATCGCGTCGGCCCAGTCGACCTGGCGCCCGGGGCCCTCGACACCGGCCGGGACGGCCGTGCCGCACAGGATCGCGGCGAGGTGCCGCGGCTGGACGGGCAGGCGCCGGATCGCGGCCGAGATCGCCTCGTCGCCGGGGCGCCTGGAGACCGGCAGGTCGACGAGGTCGAACTCGGTCCAGCCCTCGGCGGGCTGGAACACCAGGCCCTCCTCGAAGACCGCGAGGTCCCTCGTGCCGCGAGCCAGGTTCGTCTTGACGGCGCCCACCAGGCTCGCGAGCACCGTGGTCCGCAGCAGCGGCGCGGTGTCGTCGAGCGGGTTGAGGACCGCGACGGCGTCGCGCTGCGGGTCCTTCTCGTCGAGGCCCAGCTCGTCGGCGCGCTCGCGCGAGACGAACGGGAAGGTGTAGGTCTCGATGAAGCCGTTGTCCGCCAAGGCGCGCGCCACGCGGCGGCGGCGGCGCTGCTGCGGCGTCAGCCCGGTCCCGGCGATGGCCCGCGGAATGCTCGAGGGGATGTGCGCGTAGCCGTGGAGGCGCGCCACCTCCTCGACCAGGTCGGCCGGATCGGTCAGGTCGGGACGCCAGGTGGCCGGCGTGACGGTCAGGACCGTGCCGCTGTCGACGGTGCTGCTCTCGATGGCGCAGCCGGCCGCCTCGAGCATCGCGATGACCGTGTCGCGGTCGTAGTCGACGCCGATGGTCTTCGCGGGCAGGTCGACCGGCAGGTCGATCGCCGCGACCGGCCTGCGGTGGTCGACGTCGGCGACCTCCTCGACGAGCGTCCCGCCGCCGTACTCGACCAGCAGCTCGGCCGCGCGCTGGGCCGCGATCAGGCTCAGGGCGGAGTCGACGCCGCGCTCGTAGCGCTTGGAGGCCTCGGAGCTCAGCCTGTGCCGCCGCGAGGTGCGCGCGATCGCGACCTGGTCCCAGTGGGCCGCCTCGATGAGCACGTTCCGCGTGCGCTCGTCGACCTCGGAGGACTGGCCGCCCATGACGCCGGCCAGCGAGAGCGGGCCGGTCGCGTCGCAGATGACCATGTCCTCGGGGTCGAGCGCCCGCTCGGCGCCGTCGAGGGTGGTGAGCTTCTCGCCCTGCTCGGCGCGGCGCACCACGAGCACGTCCTCGAGCTTGTCGCGGTCGAAGGCGTGGAGCGGGTGGCCCAGTTCGAGCATCAGGTAGTTGGTGACGTCGACGGCCAGGCCCAGCGGGCGCATCCCGGCCTGGGTGAGGCGCCGGGCCATCCACTCGGGGGACTCGGCGTAGGCGTCCACGGCGCGCACCTCGCGCAGCGTGAAGCGGTTGCAGCCGTCGGTCTCGACGCGGAGCGGGTACGGCTGGTGCTCGGTCGCGGCCGGCTCGGCGGCCTTCCCGGCCGGGTCGTCGAACGCGACGCCGAGCCGGTGGGCGACCTCGCGGGCGACACCGCGCAGCGAGAAGCAGTAGCCCATGTCGGGCGTGATGGCCAGCTCGAACACGACGTCGTCGAGGCCGACGACCGGGCGGGCGTCGGCGCCGACGGTCCCTTCGGGCAGGACCATGATGCCCTCGTGGTCCTCGGAGACGCCGAGTTCGCGCGCCGAGCAGATCATGCCGTCCGACAGGCGCCCGTAGGTCTTGCGGGAGCCGATGGCGAAGCCGCCGGGCAGGACCGCGCCGGGCAGGGCGACGACGACGAGGTCGCCTTCGGCGAAGTTGCGGGCGCCGCAGATGATCGAGCGGGGCTCGTCCTCGCCGACGTCCACGTGGCAGTGGCGGATCGGCTTCTTGAACTCGGTGAGCTCCTCGACCGAGGCCACGCGGCCGACCACGAGCGGGCCGGTGACCTGGGCGCGCAGGTCGTGGACCGCTTCGACTTCGAGGCCGGCGTCGACCAGGGCCGCGTCGATCTCGGCGGTGGACAGGTCCTCGGGCAGGGCGGCGTACTCGGACAGCCAGGAGACTGGGATCCGCATCGTCTACTCCTCCACTCGCAGGCCGGCGGGGAAGCGGACGTCCCCGTCGATGATGTCCCTCAGGTCGGTGATGCCGTGGCGCAGCATGAGCGCGCGCTCGACGCCCATGCCGAAGGCGAAGCCCGAGTAGACGTCGGGGTCGATGCCGCAGGCGCGCAGCACGCGCGGGTTGACCATGCCGCAGCCGCCCCACTCGATCCAGCGGGCGCCGTCCTTGTGGGCGGAGAACCAGACGTCGACCTCGGCGCTGGGCTCGGTGAACGGGAAGTAGGACGGGCGCAGGCGCGTCTTGGCCTCGGGTCCGAACACCGACTTCGCGAAGTGGTCGAGGGTGCCTTTGAGGTCGGCCATGGTGATGCCCTTGTCGACGACCAGGCCCTCGGTCTGGTGGAAGACGGGCGAGTGGGTGGCGTCGAGCTCGTCGGTGCGGTAGACGCGGCCGGGCGCGACGGTGTAGATCGGCGGCTCCTTGGTGAGCATCGTGTGGATCTGCACGGTCGAGGTGTGCGTGCGCAGCACCATGCCGGAGCCGAGCTCCCCGTCCCCGTCGGCGATGTGGAACGTGTCCATCATGGTGCGGGCCGGGTGGTCGGGGTGGATGTTCAGCGCGTCGAAGTTGAACCACTCGAGCTCGACCTCGGGGCCCTCGCCGATCTCGTAGCCCATCGCGACGAACAGGTCGGCGATGCGGTCCATCTGGACGTTGATCGGGTGGCGCGCGCCGGTGCGGCGCCTGGGCGTGCGGGCGGTGACGTCGACGGTCTCCTCGCGGAGGATCCGCCGGGCCTCGGCCGCTTCGAGGGTGGCCTTGCGGGCCTCGTAGACGGCGGTGATCTGCTGGCGGGCGGCGTTGACGTTCCGTCCGGCCTCGCCGCGCTCATTGCCCGGGAGCGACCCGATGGCGCGGCGGGCCAGGGACACCGGGGCCTTGTCACCGAGGCAGGCGGACTTGGCCGCGGCCAGCTCGTCGAGGCCGTCGGCGGCCTCGATGGCCGTGCTCGCTTCTTTGACGGCCCTGATCAGGGCCTCCGGCTGGACCAGGCCGGCCTGGTTGTCGTTGTCTGTGCTCATACGTCTTTCTCCTGGCGGGACCTAAGGAGTCTAAGGAAGCCGCGCGGCTCGGCCGCAGCCCGCCAGGGAGGAAGTGTGGACAGCTAGCGCCACAGCCCGCACCCGGCGGGCTGGATAAATTCGCGGTAGCTGGTGCGCATGCGTCGATCATAACCGCACACGCTGCGCCGACGCGCTCGCGTATAGGCAGACTCCGGCGGCGACGGCGAGGTTGAGGCTCTCGGCCCTCCCCCAGACGGGGACGCCGACGCGGCGGTGCGCGAGATCAGCCGTCTTGTCGAGGCCGTGGGCCTCGGAGCCGAACAGCCAGACCGTGGGGGCGTCGAGCTCACCGCGGGCGGCGAGCTCGAACAGGTCGTCCCCGCCGACCTCCGCGGCGAGGATCTGCGTCTCGTTGAACACGTCGAGCATCTCGGCGGTGTCGGCGCCGCGGATGACCGGCAGGTGGAACAGGCTCCCGGCCGAGGCGCGCACGCATTTGCCGTTGTACGGGTCGACCGAGTCGGTCCCGAAGACGACGCAGTCGGCTCCGGCGGCATCGGCCGCGCGCAGGATCGTCCCGGCGTTGCCGGGGTCGGTGATGCCGTGGAGGACGGCAACGAGCCTCGCCTCGACCGGCAGGCGCTGGTCGAGGAAGCGGCAGGCGGCCACGAGCCCCTGCGGGGTGACGGTCTCGGCCAGGCTCTCGAGGGCCTCGTCGGTGACCGGGTGCAGGTGCGCCCCGGCCGCGTGGGCGGCGTCGATCAGCTCGTCGTGGCGGACGTCGGCGTCGAGGGTGTAGAACAGGTCGTCCACGGCCCCGGCGGCGACCGCCTCGCGGACGGCCTGCGGGCCTTCGGCGAGGAACCGCCCGGCCTTGTCGCGGCCGCGGCGGCGCTGGAGCTTCCGGGCGGCGACAACCCGGGACGATCGCGGCGTGAGCGCGTCCGTCCCGGGTGCGTCAGTGGTCATCTACTGCTCGACCGGGGCGTTGACATCCTCGGGGAGCGCCTTCTTGGCGACCTCGACCAGCCCGGTGAAGGCGGCCGGGTCGTTGACGGCCAGCTCGGCGAGGATCTTGCGGTCGACCTCCACCTCGGCGAGCTTCAGGCCCTGCATGAAGCGGTTGTAGCTGATGCCGTTGGCGCGGGCGGCCGCGTTGATGCGGGTGATCCACAGCTTGCGGAACTCCCGCTTGCGGGCCTTGCGGTCCCGGTAGGAGTAGGTGTACGAGTGCAGCAGCTGCTCTTTGGCCTTGCGGTACAGGCGGGAGCGCTGGCCTCGGTAGCCCTTGGCCTCCTCGAGTACGGTGCGACGCTTCTTCTTGGCGTTCACCGAACGCTTAACGCGTGCCACAGTTCTTTCTCCTTGCGATAAAGCGGATGTGAGTCAACGGGGAGGGGGCTAGCGGCCCAGCAGCTTTTTGACCTGCTTCTGGTCGGCCTTGGCCACCTCGGTGCGGCCGTCCTTGCCGCGCTTGAGCTTGGAGCTCTTGTGCTCCAGCAGGTGGTTCTTGCCGGCCTTGCGGCGCATCAGCTTGCCGGAGCCGCTGACCTTGAACCGCTTCTTGGCGCCGCTGTGGGTCTTCATCTTCGGCATCGTGCTTCTCCTTAGTGTGCTTCAACGGCCGCGCCGGGAGCGGGCGCAGTGCGCCCGCTTCGGCTCGGCGTGTGGGCGGTCTACTCGGCGCCCTCGGCGGGCGCCTCTTCCGCGTCGCGGTCGCGGCCGCCCTTGCGGCCGCCGCCTTTGACGTCGCCCTTCGGGCGGTGCGGGGCGACGACCATGACCATGTTGCGGCCGTCCTGCTTGGGGGCCGATTCGACGGCCCCGAGGTCGGCGATCTCCTCGGCGAGCTTGTCGAGCAGGCGCCGTCCCAGTTCGGGGCGCGACTGCTCGCGGCCGCGGAACATGATGGTGATCTTGACCTTGTCGCCGGCCTTGAGGAACCGCACGATGTGACCCTTCTTGGTCTCGTAGTCGTGCGTGTCGATCTTCGGCCGAAGCTTCATTTCCTTGATGACGGTCTGCTGCTGGTTGCGGCGCGAGGCACGGGCCTTCTGTGCGGACTCGTACTTGTACTTGCCGTAGTCCATGAGCTTGCAGACCGGCGGTCGGGCAGTGGGCGCAACCTCGACCAGATCCATGTCGACGTCGGCGGCCAATTGCAGGGCCTTGTCGATCGACACGATGCCGACCTGCTCACCCTGCGGACCGACCAGGCGCACTTCACGTGCCCGGATCTGGTCGTTAACGCGCAAATCGCTGATGGGGCCTCCTTGTTTCGCGATTTCCGCCGGTGCCTCGCACCGGCGACCCGAGGTTGTCTCTCGTTGCTCGCGAACGCGCCGGGTAACGCGCTCGCGTCGCAGGCCCCAGTTCCCAGATAAAAAGGCCTCGGCGCATGCCAAGGCCCATTCCACGGCACGACGGCCTCGCGTGGAGGCGTCGTGTGCGACCCGTTCGCCGCTGTGGCTGCGGGTGGGAGCTGGGCTCCGCTTGACGGTGCGCCGCCCATGGGGCGGGCACAACGGTCAAGTATAACCGCATGCCGCGGGCGAGGCCGCGTTCGACACCCCTCCTATGACCCGCGCGACTGCTCCATGAGCGCCCGCAGGTGCTTGACGGCCTCCACGGCGCGCCGCTTGTCGGTCATCTGGATGGCCATGACGGCGATCTCCTCGTCGTCGGCCAGCTCCAGGGTGGCCCACTGGACCCGCTCGGGCACGGTGATGCCGACGACGACGCCCCAGGGCAGGCGGTGCGTCGAGGCGACGTTGCGGACCTCGATGCCGTGCTCGTCGGCGCGGACCCGCAGCCGCAGGAACGAGAGGATGACCCCGGCGCCGATGAGGCCCAGGCCGATCATGGCGGCCTGGTCGGCGGGGTGGACGGCGCCGCCGCCCTCGGTGCGGGCGCCCAGCGAGAACGAGAGCCCGATGAAGGCGCCGGCGAACATGGTCGCGCCGATCCACGCCCCGATGCGCGACTTGCGGGGTTTGTACTCGTACGGGCCGACCTCGGTCATGGGCTTCTCCTGTGCGGCGTGCATGCGTCTCCCTCGGTTCTTCACCTCAGGGGTTCCCGTCGCCTTCGAGGGTTCCCCTTACGGCAGCTGATCTATCTCCAGGCCCGAGTCGAATGCCAGCAGAGTCTTCGGCTCGCCGGTCACGATGGGCCAGCCGGGGCGTTTCAGGCCACACCAGGCGACGTGCCCGGCGGCGATGTTGCCGTGCTGGCGCGAGCGCGAGAGCATCAGGCCGACGTCGCGCGCCGATTTCTGGTCGAGCTCCATGACCACGGTGACCGGCAGCCCGAGGAGCACGAGGAGGGCGTCGCGGTCGCGGCGGCGGGCCTGCGCCCACGCTTCGGCGAGCGCTCCGGAGGGGATGGCGAGGACCACGTTCTGCTCGAGCGCGGTGAACACCACGGCCTGGGGGTAGGGCATGGAGGTGGCGAAACCGACGATGGCCGACACGTCCAGGATTCGGCCACCGATCACTTCTTGCCCTCTCCTTCGTCGTCGTTGACGCCGAGGACTTCGCGGGCCCAGGCCAGGTGCTCGGCTCCCGGGGCCTGCCCCTTGCGTTCGAACAGGTCCTGGAGTTCGGTCAGGGACCGGTCGCGTTCGAGGCGCTCGGCGACGGCCGCCGTGACGTAGTCCGACACCGAGTCGGCCCGGCCGACCGCGACCAGGCGGCGGATCTGCTCGATCTGGTCGTCCGGCAGGGAGACGCTCGAACGCGAGGCGTCCGCCCCCGCTCCGGGACGGGGGTTGAGCGACGAATTGGCGCGATCGGTCACCATCTCAGGTTAACCGGGCGCGAAGGCCCGCCGGGACTCGACATGACCGCATTCGGGTCCCCGGCACCGGGGTACGGTCGGAGTGAACGCTTGAAATCCGAGCTGAAGAGAAGGACCTGCGATGGCTGAGAAGAAATCCGGCGAGCGGCCGCACGACCCGAAATTCCCCCGGAAATTCCTCGAATTCATGCGTTCGGGGTGGGGTCCTTCAGACCTGGAGGCCACCGAGCTCGAGCAGGCGCCGTACTGCGCTCGGCGGCGCGAGGCGGTGTCGGCGGCCTTCCCCGGTGAGACGATCGTCGTCCCCACCGGCGCCGAGAAGGTGCGCGCGAACGACACGCACTTCCGCTTCCGGGCCGGCTCGGACTTCGCGTGGCTGACCGGCGACCTCGACCCCGAGGGCGTGCTGGTCCTGCACCCGTCGGCCACCGGGCACGACGCGGTGCTGTACCGCAGGCCGCGCAAGGGCACCGACTCCGACGAGTTCTTCCGTTCGGCGAAGTACGGGGAGCTGTGGATCGGCCGCAAGAACTCCCTGGACGAGACGGCGACGCTGCTCGGCGTCGAGTGCCGCGACGTCGAGGGGCTCGGCGGCGCGCTCGACGGGCTGGGCCGCTCGCAGGTGCGGGTGCTGCGCGGCATCGACGCGGCGATCGACGCCCGCTTCGAGGCCGAGAAGGCCGAAGCGGGGCTGACGCGCGACGGCGAGCTGGCCGCCGTGCTCTCCGAGCTGCGGCTGACCAAGGACGCCTGGGAGCTGGCGCAGCTCCAGGACGCCGTCGACGCCACCGTCCGCGGCTTCGAGGACGTGGCCGCGATCCTGCCGGCCGAGGGCTCGATCCCCGAGCGGCTCATCGAGGGCGTGTTCGGCATGCGGGCCCGCGTGGAGGGCAACGGCATCGGCTACGACTCCATCGTGGGCGCCGGCTCGCACGCGACGACGCTGCACTGGATCACCAACGACGGGCGCACCTCGCCGGGCGAGCTGATCCTCATGGACATGGGCGTGGAGAACGACCACCTCTACACCGCCGACGTCACGCGCACGCTGCCGGTGAGCGGGGCGTTCACGCCGCTGCAACGGCAGGTGTACGAGATCGTGCACGCCTCTCAGCAGGCGGGCATGGACGCGATCAAGCCCGGCGTCGAGTTCCAGGAGATCCACCAGACGTGCATGCGGGTGCTGGCCGAAGGCCTCGACGACCTGGGCGTGCTGCCGGTGTCGGTGGACGAGGCGCTCGACAAGGACTCGCTGGTCTATCGCAGGTGGACGCTGCACGGCTTCGGCCACATGCTCGGCCTCGACGTCCACGACTGCGCGGCCTCGCGGCCCGAGCACTACTACAAGGGCAGGGTCGAGGAGAACTACGTGCTGACCGTGGAGCCGGGGCTGTACTTCCAGGCCAACGACGAGCTCGTGCCCGAGGAGCTGCGCGGGGTCGGCATCCGCATCGAGGACGACGTGCGGGTGACCGCCGAGGGCTGCGAGAACCTCTCGGCGGGGCTGCCGAGGTCCGCCGACGACGTCGAGCAGTGGCTCGCCGCCCGGCGCGAGGCCGGCCCGCGCCTGCCCGGCGCCTAGCCCGTCCGCAGGCGGGTCCGGGCCGCGGCCCGGACCCGTTCGAGCCGGTCGGACCGGCGCCACGGTGTCCTAACTGTATGGAGTATCCGCAGGTGTCGAGCCCTAGGTCAGGGCGGGTGCAAGGGCCGAAAACCCACCGCGTATAGTCCGATTTAAGGCTTATATCCACCGCACCGGGCCGGCGGCGGCGATCAACACCGCACACCAACCGCCCGCCGCCGCCGGCCTTTAAGAACTCCGGTGCGAGTCCTTCTCATTTCCCAGCGCGCAGGCGTGCCCGGGCGCCTAGACTCGGCGTGGTAAGGTTGTTCCAGTCAAAAAAGACGGACGTACTGTTTGCTTGTTGGACCAGACGCTGTGCCGCCGCTCCCCTCCCGGCCGACCTCCGTCGCCGACGCCCGGCGCTGCGGCAGACTGTGTCCGACAACCTAGACCAGAATCGGGAGTACTAACGGTGAGCACGGACTCCTTCGGCGCCCGCGAAGCCCTGCGGGTCGGCGAAAACGAATACGACATCTACCGCATCGACAAGGTCGAGGGCCACGACCGGCTGCCGTACAGCCTCAAGGTCCTCCTCGAGAACCTGCTGCGCAACGAGGACGGCGCGGACATCACCGCCGACCACATCCGCGCGCTCGGCTCGTGGGATCCCGCCGCCAAGCCCAGCACCGAGATCCAGTTCACGCCCGCCCGCGTCATCATGCAGGACTTCACCGGCGTGCCGTGCGTGGTCGACCTGGCCACCATGCGCGAGGCCGTCCGCGACCTCGGCGGCGACCCGTCCCGGATCAACCCGCTCGCGCCCGCCGAGATGGTCATCGACCACTCGGTCATCGTCGACTTCTTCGGCCGCCCCGACTCCTTCCAGCGCAACGTCGAACGCGAATACGAGCGCAACCGCGAGCGCTACCAGTTCCTGCGCTGGGGCCAGACCGCCTTCGACGAGTTCAAGGTCGTCCCGCCGGGGACCGGCATCGTCCACCAGGTCAACATCGAGCACCTCGCCCGCGTCGTCATGACGCGCGACGGCGCCGCCTACCCCGACACCTGCGTCGGCACCGACTCCCACACCACCATGGAGAACGGCATCGGCGTCCTCGGCTGGGGCGTCGGCGGCATCGAGGCCGAGGCGGCCATGCTCGGCCAGCCGATCTCGATGCTCATCCCGCGCGTGGTCGGCTTCAAGCTCTCCGGCGACCTCCCGCCCGGCGCCACCGCCACCGACCTGGTCCTCACCATCACCGAGATGCTCCGCGACCACGGCGTCGTCGGCAAGTTCGTCGAGTTCTACGGCGAGGGCGTCGCCAGCGTGCCGGTCGCCGACCGCTCCACGCTCGGCAACATGAGCCCGGAGTTCGGCTCCACCTGCGCGATCTTCCCGATCGACGAGCTCACCGTCGACTACCTGCGCCTGACCGGACGTGACGAGGAGCAGATCGCCCTGGTCGAGGCCTACGCCAAGGCCCAGGGCCTGTGGCACGACCCGAGCCGCGAGGCCGCCTACTCCGAGTACCTCGAGCTCGAGCTGTCGACCGTGGTGCCCTCCATCGCCGGCCCGAAGCGCCCGCAGGACCGCATCCAGCTCGACAGGGCCGACCACCAGTGGCGCCGCGACGTGCCGAACTACGTCACCACCGACGAGTCCGGCGTGGAGTCCTTCCCGGGCTCCGACTCGCCCGCCGTGGCGCCCAACGGCGAGCGGCCGCACAACCCGCAGACGGTCAAGACCGACGCCGGCGTGTTCGAGGTCGACCACGGCGACGTGGTCATCGCCGCGATCACCTCCTGCACCAACACCTCCAACCCGTACGTCATGGTCGGCGCGGGCCTGCTGGCCAAGAACGCCGTCGAGGCCGGGCTGGAGTCCAAGCCGTGGGTGAAGACCTCGCTCGCGCCCGGTTCGCAGGTCGTCACCGGCTATCTTCAGCGGGCCGGGCTGTCGTCCTATCTCGACAAGCTCGGGTTCAACCTCGTCGGCTACGGCTGCACCACCTGCATCGGCAACTCGGGCCCGCTGCCCGAGGACATCTCCAGGGCCGTCCAGGCCGGCGACCTCGCCGTCACCTCGGTGCTGAGCGGCAACCGCAACTTCGAGGGCCGCATCAACCCCGACGTCAAGATGAACTACCTGGCGAGCCCGCCGCTGGTCGTGGCGTACGCGCTGGCCGGGTCGATGGACGTGAACCTGACGACCGACCCGATCGGCAAGGGCAAGGACGGCCAGGACGTGTACCTGCGGGACATCTGGCCCGCCCTCGAGGACATCCGCGAGGTCGTCGACGGCAACATCGGCCGCGAGATGTTCCTGCGCGAGTACGCCTCCGTGTTCGACGGCGACGAGACCTGGCGGTCGCTGCCGATCCCGACCGGCGACACCTTCGAGTGGGACGAGGCCTCGACGTACGTGCGCAAGGCCCCCTACTTCGAGGGGATGCCGGCGGACCCGGAGCCGATCGAGGACATCGCGGGCGCGCGGGTGCTGGCGAAGCTGGGCGACTCGGTGACGACCGACCACATCTCCCCCGCCGGGTCGATCAAGGCCGACTCGCCGGCCGGCGAGTACCTGAAGTCGCAGGGCGTGGGCCCGGCGGACTTCAACTCCTACGGCTCGCGGCGCGGCAACCACGAGGTGATGGTGCGCGGCACCTTCGCGAACATCCGCCTGCGCAACCAGCTCGCTCCGGGCACCGAGGGCGGCTGGACGCGCGACTTCACGCAGGACGGCGGGCCGGTGTCGACCATCTACGACGCCGCCCAGCACTACGCCGAGTCCGGCACGCCGCTGGTGGTGTTCGCGGGCAAGGAGTACGGGACCGGCTCCAGCCGCGACTGGGCCGCGAAGGGCACGCGCCTGCTGGGCGTGCGGGCCGTCATCGCCGAGTCGTACGAGCGGATCCACCGCTCGAACCTGATCGGGATGGGCGTGCTGCCGCTCCAGTTCCCCGAGGGCGAGACGCACCAGAGCCTGGGCCTGAGCGGTGAGGAGACCGTCTCGATCAGCGGCATGACCGCGATCGACGACGGCATCCCGGACACGGTGACGGTCACGGCCGTGGCCCCGGACGGCACCGAGAAGACCTTCGAGGCGGTCGTCCGCCTGGACACGCCGGGCGAGGCCAGTTACTACCGCAACGGCGGCATCCTCCAGTACGTGCTGCGAGGCCTGCTGGCGAAGTAGGGGAAAGCGGAGGGGGCGGGCCCGCGGGCCCGCCCCCTCCGCTTTCCCGCACGCGGGCATGTTGACTCGGCCCGGCGGACACTGGCAGGCTGAGGCGATGAACGAGCCGCCGAACCACCATCTCGCGCAGTTGAACATCGCCAGGATCCTCGCGCCCCTCGACACCGCCGTGATGAGCGGCTTCATGGAGAAGCTCGACGAGGTCAACGCCGCCGCGGACGCCGCCGACGGCTTCGTGTGGCGGCTCGTCGACGACGGCGGCTCGGCGGCCACGGACTTCCGCTTCTGGGGCGACGAGTGGCTGATCCTGAACATGTCGGTGTGGACCTCGCCCGAGGCGCTGCACGCCTATGTCTACGGCGAGGCGCACCGTCCGGTGCTGCAACGGCGCCGCGAGTGGTTCGAGCACATGACCGAGGCGTACACGGCCATGTGGTGGGTGCCGGTCGGGCACGTGCCGACCGTCCCCGAGGCCGAGAAGCGCCTCGCGCTCCTGCGCGAGAAGGGGCCGACGCCTGAGGCGTTCACCGCGAAGCGGCCGTTCCCGCCGCCCGCCTGAGGCGGGTGAGCGGCCTCACGGAATCGGGGCCGACGCGTCGCGGTTGAACCGGACATGGGGCGCGAAGTCGAAGTGGTCGTCATCGGGGCCGGTCAGGCCGGCCTGGCGGCCGCGCACTCCCTGCGCAGGTACTTCGAGCCCGAGACCGGCTTCGTCGTCTTCGACCACAACCCGCGCCCCGGCGGGGCCTGGCAGCACCGCTGGCCGACGCTGACCTTCAAGACCGTCAACGGCGTCTACCAGCTCCCCGACATGCCCGTTCCCACCCCCGAGGAGTCGGCCCCGGTCGCCGAGGTCATCCCCGAGTACTTCGCCGAATACGAGCGCGCATTCGACCTGCGGGTCCAGCGCCCGGTCTCGGTCCGGGCGGTCGAATCGCTGCCCGACAAACGCCTGGAGGTCGAGACCGACCGCGGCGTCTGGACCGCACGGGCGCTCATCAACGCCACCGGCACCTGGGAGCGGCCGTTCTGGCCCCGCTACCGGGGCCAGGAGACCTTCCGGGGCCTCCAGCTCCACACCGCTCAGTACCGCGGGCCCGAGCAGTTCACCGGGCGCCGCGTCGCCGTCGTCGGCGGCGGGATCTCCGCGATCCAGCACCTGATGGAGATCCGCCCGACGGCCGCGTCGACCCATTGGATCACCCGCCGCGAACCGCAGTGGCGGGACGGCGAGTTCAACCCCGACCGGGGCCGCGAGGCCGTCGCCATGGTCGAGGAGCGGGTGCGGCGAGGACTGCGCCCGCGGAGCGTCATCAGCGTCACCGGCATCCCGCTCACGCCGGAGGTCCGGGCCGCCCGCGAGGCGGGCGTCCTCGACCGGCTGCCGATGTTCGACCGGATCGAGCCGGACGGCGCGGTCTGGGCCGACGGCCGCTTCATCGAGTTCGACACGATCCTCTGGGCGACGGGCTTTCGCGCCGCGCTCGACCACCTCGCGCCGCTGGGGCTGCGCGGGCCTCGCGGCGGCATCGCGATGGACGGCACGCGCGTCGCCGCCGATCCTCGCGTCCACCTGGTCGGCTACGGGCCGTCGGCGAGCACCATCGGCGCGAACCGCGCCGGCCGCGCCGCCGTCCGCGAGATCCGGGAGCTGCTCGCTACCTGAGGCCGACCAGCGCCTGGACCGGCCAGTGGTCCGAGGGCGGCAGGCCGTTCTCGGTGTGGACGTTGACGGCGGCCCGGTGGACCTCGGCGTCCCGGACGAGGATCCAGTCGATGCGCGGCCCGCCTTCGTCCGGCGAGCGCCGCCAGCCGTTGAAGGTGCCCCACGAGACGGGCGTGAGCCGCTCCCGCGCGGCCTCCCAGGCGTCGGTGAGGCCGGCGCCGGTGAGGGTGCGGTGGGCCTTGGAGCCGGCGTCGCAGTTGAAGTCGCCGGCGACGATCACCGGGGACCGGAAGCGCGAGACGACCTCGACGTTGAGCTTGGCGCCCTTGCGCCGGGCCCGCTCGGAGCGGTGGTCGAGGTGGTTGTCGACGACGTAGAAGTCGCGCGTGGTCTCCAGGTCCTCGAAGTGGATCCAGGTGAGCATCCGGACGGTGCGCGTGCCCCAGCTGCGGGAGCCGACGACGTCGGGGCGGCGCGAGACCCACAGGTGGTCGTATTCGAGCGGCGCGAGGCGGCGCTCGTCCCACAGGATCGCGGTGGACTCGCCGCGGCTGCCGCCGCCCCTGCCGAGGTGGAGCCAGTCGTAGCCGTCGAGGTCGGAGCGCAGCTCGCGCAGTTGCTGGAACCGGCCCTCCTGCGTGCACAGCACGGTCGGGCGCTCGCGTTCGATGAGGTTCCTGACCAGGGCTCGGCGCTTCGTCCACGGATGCGGGGAGCGGCCTCCGGCGGCGCGGAGGTTGTAGGTCATGACGTGGAGCAGCGGCGCGGCGGCCTTCCCGATGAGCGGCGCCTGGCGGTCGGTCTTCGCTTCCTCTTCCGTCGCGGCCATGTCTGCGACGATAGCCGCTCGTGGCGACGCTGTCGTCCGAACGCGAAGCCCGGCAAGGCGAAGCGGGCGCCGCCGCGGCGGCGCCCGCTTCGGGCGGCTCAGGTGAGCGAGACGAGAGCCTGGGCCGGCCAGTGGTCGGACGGGGTGAGACCGTCCTCGGAGTAGGTGTTGACGGCGGCCTTGTGGATGCGGACGCCGGGCGTGGCCAGGATCCAGTCGATGCGCCTGGCGTCCTCACTGGGGAGGGGGTCCCAGCCGTTCCAGGTGCCGTAGACGGGCGTGACCTGCTCTTCGGCCTCCAGCATGGTGTCGACGAGGCCGCCGTCGGTGAAGATCCGGTGGATGGCGGTGTCGGGGGTGTTGTTGAAGTCCCCGGCGACGATGACCGGCGAGGTCCACTCGGCGATGACGTCGAGGTTCATCTGGGCGCCCTTCTGGCGCGAGTCCTCGGACTGGTGGTCGAAGTGGTTGTTGACCGTGTAGAAGTCGCGCCCGGTCTCCAGGTCCTCGAAGCGGACCCAGGTGAGCATGCGGACGACGTTGTTGCCCCAGCCCTTGGAGCCGATGAGGCGCGGCGTGTCGGACAGCCACAGGTGGTCGTACTCGAGGACCTTGAGGCGGTCGCGCCGCCAGTAGACGGCGGTGGCCTCGCTCTGGGAGCCGCCGAGGCGGCCGAGGTGGATCCAGTCGTAGCCGTGAAGGTCGTCGTGGACGTCCTGGAGCTGGCCGAACAGGCCTTCCTGTGTGAACAGGACGGTGGGCCGCTCGCGCCTGAGGACGGTCTTGACCAGGGGGCGGCGTTCGTCCCAGGTGCGCGGGCTGGGGTTGCCGCCCTCGTAGCGGAGGTTGAAGGTGATCAGGTGGAGGCGGTCGCCCGAGGCGGGGCCGATGAGGGCGCCGCGGCCTTCGGCCTCTTCGGCATGGGCGGTGCCGGTCAGGGCGGTGCCGGCGACGGCGCCGACCACGAGGCCCGCACCGAGGATGTTGCGCCGGCTGAGGATTTTCGGCATCAGATCTCCTGGTCTCAGGAGGGACAGGGAACACGGTGATTTCACGGCAAAAGCGAAGCGGGTACAACGCTGATGCCGTGAAATCCTCGCGAACACCTGTTGTCGCCGAAGGCAATGGAACGGTCGGCGCCGATGCGTCCTCTCAGGATCGTCCGGCGTGCGCGTCGAGGTGGGCGGCGATGGCGCGGGGGTCGTCCTCGCCGGCCCAGCCGATGTAGCCGTCGGGCCTGACGACGCGGATGAGCCCGTCCGGTTCGGCCGAGGCCGCGGCGACGGCGCGGGGGTCGTCGACGGCGCTGTCGAGGACGACGAAGCGGCCGCCGCGCAGGCGCTCGTACAGCCGCGAGCCGTCGGCGAGGTCGACGTCGGCCTGGCGCCGGCCGACCAGGCGGTGATCGCCGTGCTCGTGCCCGTAGTGGATGCCGATGCCGCTGATCATGCCCATCGCGCGGGAGGCGATCGGCTTGAACCGGAGGGCGGCTCCCGCCGCGATGCCGCCGATCGCACCGCCGACGCGGGAGCGGGCGGCGGCGAGGCGGATCATCGCGCCGCTGGTGGTGAGCACCATCTTGCCGACGGGGTGGCGTTCGGCGTCGTAGGTGTCGAGCAGCGCCTCGGGGGCGCCGTTCAGGACGGCGGCGAGCTTCCAGCTCAGGTTGGCCGCGTCCTGGAGGCCGGTGTTCATGCCCTGGCCGCCCGCGGGCGAGTGGCAGTGGGCGGCGTCGCCGGCGAGGAAGACGTCGCCGTCGCGGTAGGAGGGCACCTGGCGCTCGTCGGAGTGGAAGCGGGAGATCCACCTGGCGTCGTGCATGCCGAAGTCGGTGCCGAAGGTGCGGCGGGTGGCCTCCTTGATCTCCTCGAGGTCGATGGGGTCGTCGTCGGCCTTCTGGTCTTCGCTGTTCCAGGCGAAGACGCGCCAGTACTCGTCGCCGAAGGAGGCGATGAAGCAGAACGCGCCGTGGCTGCCCGTGATGGCGGGGCTGTGCTCGGGCGGGTCGGTGAGCTTGACGTCGGCGAGCATGATCGATTTCAGGACGGCCTCGCCGGGGTAGGGCATGCCGATGGCCTTGCGGACGGCGCTGCCGACGCCGTCGGCGCCGACGACGTAAGCGGCCTGGAAGTCGCCCGCGCCGGTGTGGACGGTGACCTTTCCGTCGGCTTGGTCGACGCCGGTGACCTCGGCGTCGTGGACGATGCGGGCGCCCGCGCCGAGCGCGCGCTTCTGGAGGACTTCCTCCACGTTGTACTGCGGGGTCATGAGGAGGTAGGGGAAGCGCGTCTCGAGGTCGGCGAGGTGGAGGCTCACGCGGTTGAACAGGCGGATGCCGCCGAGGCGCGCGCCGCCGTAGGCGAGGAGTTCGTCGGCGAGGCCGCGGGCGTCGAGCATCTCGAGCGTGCGGGCGTGGACGCCGAAGGCCCGCGAGAGGTTGGACAGTTCGGCGCCGCGCCGTTCGAGGACGATGACCTCGACTCCGGACTCGGCGAGATCGCCGGCCAGGAGCAGGCCGGTGGGGCCGGCGCCGACGACGATGACTGCTGCTTGCTGGTTCGACATGGCTGTCTCCCTTGGGATGGGGGCCGAACTACTTAATTCATCATGTGTTGAATTAACGGTAGCATCGCGATGCGCGCGGCAGTAGCCCTCAAGCGGGATGATTCGGGACACAGAGGCTGGAGAAGGCAAAAATCAGGGCCGCGGGAGGTGAGCTGCCCGCGGCCCTGAACGTACTGCCGAAGTAAGGTTAGCATAACCTAAAAATCACCAGCGCAGGAAGGCGCCGACCCCGCCGGCGGGCTCCGGCAGGCGCACCTCGTCGCCGAGGATCGACACCGAGGCGTCCGTCGCCAGCGCCATGCCGATCATCTGCTCCCCCAGCTGCGCCTCCGCCACGGCGGTGGCGACGTCGGGGTCGCCCTGGTCGATACCGTCGGCCAGCACCGCCCCGGCCGGGATGCGCTGGCCGCTCCAGACCGAGTCGCGCTCGAACAGCAGCCGGTCGACGCGACCGCTCTGGAGCGCCTCGAGGACCGGCGTGGAGCCCATCGCGGCCTTCGGCGGGGCCTCGGCGAAGTCGGCGGCGAGCCGCTCGTCGCGCCGGTGGCGGGCCCGGGCCATCTCTGGAGCCAGGACCTCCTGGATCTTGGCCGGGCTGAGCTGGCCGAGCACGTGCCGGGCGGAGACCACCTCGGTCTTGAGGGCGTTGCTGAGCGACTTCGAGGCGGCGTCGACGAGCTCCGGCTCGCCGGTGAGGACGAGGAACTCCCAGCCGAAGGCGGCCACGTGCGCCTCCAGCGAGGTGTGGGCGGCGGCCAGGAACTTGGCGAGGTGCTCGGCGATGCGGAAGTCGAACAGGTCTCGCTGCGAGACCGAGCTCTGCTGGCCGTTGCCCCAGGCTCCGGCGGCGTTGACCGGTCCGGCCATCTCGCGCCACTCGGCGGTGTCGAGCTCGAAGGCGAGCCCGGAGATCTCCTCGCAGACGCCGAAGCGGCTGTCGAGGATGCGCATCCCGTGGCCGTCGACGACGGCGATCCCCGAGGGGGAGCCTTCGGCCCAGGCGGCGAACATGGGCGCGATGTGGGAGCGGGGGGCGAGGGCGACCCGGTCGGTCAGGGGCGTCTGCATCTCGACGCCGAAGACCTCGCCGTCGCCGAGCGGCACGAACATGGCCCGCCCGACGCCCGGCGCTCCGGGGCGGACGAGGCGCTCGATCTCCAGCTCCAGATCGTGGAGGCGGCGGCCCAGGACGCTGCGGGTGGGCCCGTCGACCGATTCGAGCAGCCGCCTGACGCCCTGTTCGAGCCGGTTCTTCCAGGGCGGCTGCGACCCCTCCTGTCGGGGGTCGGCGTTGACGTAGAGCGAGAGCACACCGGTGTCGTCGCGCAGGTTGACCAGCCGCAGTCGTGTCTCGCGGTCCATCGGCATGGTGGCGGCCTCCTCTTCGATGAGCGATATTCGCCTCAGGATATTCCCGAAGGAGGCCGCCCGGGCCGGTTTCGGACCTAGAGGGCGCACCCGTCGGGGCCGCAGGCCTCGGAGTCGCCGCCGAGCGTCGTGAGTTTCGGTTCCCTTTCGCTCCAAGCCTTCTCGAGGATCTCGGCGAACACCTCGGTGGGCTGGGCGCCGGAGACGCCGTACTTGCCGTCGATGACGAAGAAGGGCACGCCGTTCGCGCCGAGGCTCGCGGCCTCGGCCTCGTCGGCGCGGACGGCGTCGCCATAGGCCGCGGGGTCGTCGAGCACGGCGAGGACCTCGTCGCGGTCCAGACCGGCCCCGACGGCGACCTCGGCGATGCGGTCGCGGCTGAACAGCGACGCCTCCTCGGCGAAGTTCGCGGTGTAGAAGGCCTGCCATGCCCGGTCGGCGAGCCCTCGCTCGGCGGCCAGGTGCAGCAGCCGGTGGATGTCGAAGCTGCCGCCGTGGTCGCGGCCCTCGGCCCGGTACTCGAGCCCTTCGGCGGCGGCCAGCCCCTGGAGCCGGTGCTCACCGGCCTGGGCCTGCTCGGCGCTCATGCCGTACTTCCTGGAGAGCATCGCGACGACCTGCTCGGTCTCCTCGGTGCCGCGGCTCGGATCGAGCTCGAAGGACCGGTGGCGGACCTCCACCTCCCGACCGAACCGCTCGACGGCCTTCCCGAAACGGGACTTCCCGACGTAGCACCAGGGGCACGAGATATCCGACCAGACGTCGACACGCATCGTTTGACTCACGGCTCCTACAACAACCCCGGCGCCCCGCCGATTCCGTGACAGCGGCGACATCGCCGGGCGAAGACCCTGGACTCGCGCCCAAACCCGCGTTCAGGTACCCTTTCTCGTGCTCGGCACGCCCTTCGGCGTGCCCGGGGTGCTTAGCTCAGCGGTAGAGCGCTGCCCTTACAAGGCAGATGTCACTGGTTCGAACCCAGTAGCGCCCACCAGTGTGAGCGGCCCCGAGCGGGGTTGCACGGTCCGTGTCCTCCGGATGGTTCAGGGAAGCGGTCGGACGGCGCTGGCCTCTTCTCGAGCGTCGGCCGGTTCGCGCGCCGCCGGGGTGATGAAGGCCGCCGCCAGGACGAGCAGGAGCACGGCGATCAGCGCCGAGCGCAGTCCGTGGTGTTCGCCGAGGAAGCCCAGGACCGGCGGGCCGACGAGGAAGGCGACGTAGCCGATGGTCGCGGCGAGGGAGACCCGCGCGGCGGTGTTCTCGCCGGAGTCGCCGGCCGCCGAGATGGCCACGGGGAACCCGAGCGAGGCGCCCAGGCCCCACAGGATCGCGGCCGCCCCGGCGACGATCTGGTTGTCGGCGAAGATGACCAGGGCCAGGCCGCCCGCGCTGACGAGGGCGCTGGCGCACAGGACCGCGACCCGGCCGAAGCGGTCGACGAAGCGTCCGCCGATGAACCGGCCCAGGGTCATCGCGGCGGCGAAGACCGCGAAGACCGCCGATCCGAGGGCGGCGTCCAGGCCGTGGCCGTCGACCATGACCAGTGGCAGCCAGTCGTTGGCGGTCCCTTCGGCCATGGCCAGCGCGAGGATGACGCCGCCGATGAGCAGCAGCCGCGAGTCCTTCCAGACCGCGGCGCGCGGCGCGTCCGCGACGGTGTCGGCCGCGGCCCGCATGCCGACGCCGGCCGGGATGGGGCGGATCGCCACCGCCAGCGCCGCGACCACGGTCGCGGCGGCGATCCAGAGATGCGCGGCGACGGGGAAGGCCACGGCGGTGAGGACCATGCCGATGGTCGCCCCGACGACGGTGCCGAGGCTGAAGAAGCCGTGCATCAAGGGCATCGCCGAGCGTCCGAGTTCGCGTTCGACCTCGGCGCCCTCGATGTTGAGGGAGACCTCACCGCCGCCCATGCCGCAGCCGAAGAGGCCCAGGCCGATGGCGACCACGAGGCCGGAGCCGAAGTGCGCCCCGGTGCCGATGACCGCGGTGCCGAGTGCGACGGCGAGCATGCCGGTGATCGTGATCGGCCGGGTGCCCCAGCGGGACACGAGCGGCCCGGCGGAGAGGATGCCGGCCATCGAGCCGACGGACAGGCCGAAGAGGATGAGGCCCATCTGGGCGGTCGAGGCGCCGACGAGGTCGCGCACGTCCGGTGTCCTGGTGACCCACGAGGAGATGGTGATGCCCGGCAGGAAGAAGAGCGCGGACAGGGCGCTCCTGCGGGCGCGAACGGATGCGGTCACGGGCTTGCCTTCTTGGAACGACGACACGAGTCTGTACGACCGTACACACTTGCCGTCCCGGCTCCGGATCGGCGGATTCGGGCTATGGCAGATTGGTCACATGGGCGGAACACGGCGCGAGATCCCCAACGACCCCGGACGCAAGCGGCGCATCCTCGACGCCGCGCTCGACGTCATCGCCGAGGCCGGAGTGCACAAGACCACCCACCGCCGCATCGCGGCCCGGGCCGAGGTGCCGCTCGGCTCGCTCACCTACTACTTCGACGGCATCGACGACCTGCTCGTCCAGGCGTTCGCCCGCCTCTCCGACACCATGTCGGTCCACTATCGCCGCACCCTGGAGAGCGCCGCGACGAGGGCCGAGGCGGAGGACGCGATCGTCGAGCTCATCTGCGGGCCGGCGTACGCGAGCTCGCGCGAGATGACGCTGATCTTCGAGATGTACGGCTACGCCAACCACCATCCGCAGGTCATGGACATCGCGCGCGCCTGGCTCCACCGCAGCCGTGAGAGCCTCAGCCTGCACTTCCCCGAACACGTCTGCCTCGCGCTCGACGTGCTCATCGAGGGCTGGCCCATACACCGCGTCTTCGAGGGCGCCCCTCTCGACCGCGCCCTCGTCGCGGCCACCGTCCACACCATCGTCGACCACCTCGACGCCGCGGCGGAGCGGCCCGGCCGCCGCGACGCGTAGCCGCCTCCACGGCGGCCGGGGGCCGGTCGGTCTTTCAACCGAGCCGCAGGCGGTCCGCGTCGCGTCGATACATGGCGGCGTGCTCGGTGAACTCGCTTCGGCCGGTGGCGGCGGCGCGCCGGTCGGTGAACGCCGCCAGCTCGTCCAGGCGCAGCGCGGCCACCCGGCGCACGTCGGCCGGGTCGAATTCGGCGCCGTAGGCTTCGATGAGCTCGCCGAGCCGTTCGCCGCGGTCGCCGTACCGCGCCGGGTCGAACCCGACCGCGTCTTCGGCGTAGGGGACGAGCCGGTAGGCGAGGTACGCGAAGTCCCACAGCCGCGACCCCGGCGAGGCCATGTCGAAGTCGATGACCCCCACCAGCCGCCCTTCGCGGACGATGAGGTTGTAGGGCGCGAAGTCGTTGTGGCAGACGACTTCCACCGGGGAACGGCGATCGCCGCGCCAGGTCCGGTCCTGCCCGGCGAGCGGCCTGGCGGCGTCGTGCAGCCGCCGGAGCAGTGCCGCCGAGGCCCGCAGCATCGAGGCCTGCCACCGGATCTCGGGCGAGGCCTGTTCGAGCGTCTCGCCTTCGATGAAGGTCAGGATCTCCCTGCCTCGGCCGTCGAGGCCCAAGGCGCGCGGCGCCTCCGCGATGCCGGCCGCCGCGCAGTGGTCCAGCAGCTCGTGCACGGACGCCGTCCATGCGCCGCCGACACGTCGGACCGTGTCGCCGACCCTGACCACAGGGTCCATGTTGCCACCGGTCAACGGTACTTCCAGCATGAGCCGATGATACGGAAGGGGCCTCGCCGCCGCTTCGGGCGTCCGGCCGCGGCCGACATGGCGAATGCCGAGCTCGGGGTTCTTCCCGGTGCCCTAGTCTGTGCGATATGACGGTCCATCGACTGGATCACGTCGGCGTCGTGGTCGAGGACCTCCCGGCCGCCATCGCGTTCTTCGTCGAACTCGGCATGGAGCTGGAGGGCGAGGCGACGGTCGGGGGCGAGTGGGCGGACCGGCTCACCGGACTGGANGGACTCCAGTCGGACATCGCCATGCTGCGGACCCCGGACGGCCACAGCCGGGTCGAGCTGTCGACGATCCGCAGCCCGGCTCCCACCGGCCGCGCCCCGTGGGANCCGGTGAGCACGCCGGGCATCCCCCGGCTCGCGTTCGTCGTCGACAGCGTCGACGAGGTCTTCGAGCGGCTGCGCCCCCACGGCGCCGAGCTCGTGAGCGAGATAGTGGAGTACGAGGACATCTACCGCTACGGCTACGCCCGCGGCCCCGCCGGGGTCATCGTCGGGCTGGTCGAGGAGCTCGGCTGAACGACGCGCCGAGCGTCGGCGTCAGCGGCGTGCCGGTCCATGTTCTGCCCCAAGGGAGCTCAGGTTCTGGGGGCGTACATGATGACGGCGACGCCGAGCAGGCAGATCGCCGCCCCGACCACGTCCCACCGGTCGGGTCGGAAGCCGTCGACGGCCATGCCCCACGCCAGGGAGCCGGCGACGAAGATGCCGCCGTAGGCGGCCAGGATCCGCCCGAAGTTCGGATCGGGCTGGAAGGTGGCGACGAAGCCGTAGGCGCCCAGGGCCATGACGCCGGCGGCGATCCACAGGATGCCGCGGTGCTCCCGCACGCCCTGCCAGACCAGCCAGGCGCCGCCGATCTCGGCGAGGGCGGCCAGGGCGAACAGGAGGATCGAGCGGGCGATGTCCACGGACCCGACCCTACCGGTCGCGCATCGGCGCGGGTTCGGCGAACGGCAGGGGGCGCTCCCGCGTGGCGGCGCAGGCGTCCAGGTCGTCGCACCCGGCCGACAGCGCCGTGCGCAGCGGACCGGCGGCGTGTCCATGGCGGGCACGCTCCTTGCGGTTCGGGAACTGCGGGATTCCACCGTGAACCCGTACCCGGGTACCGGGTTCAAGCCGAAGTGTTCGGTGCCACAGATGGAGCGTGCCCGTGCCCGCCGCACCGGTCTCGACCGAGGCCGAGCTCCGGCCCCCGTGGCGGGCGGCGGAAGGGGGCTCGCGGCGGGCGCGTGCCGTCCCGGCTCACTTGGGTTCGGAGGCCACGCTCACATCGACGCTCCACGTGTCGCCCTCGACGCCGGTGAAGGTGACCGTGGTCTCGTATTCGGCGCCGTCGGCGGGGTCGGTCAGGGTGCAGTAGACCGTCCTACCGTTCTCGGGCACGATGTCGACGTCGCCGCAGTCGATGTCGGGCCGCGATCCGACCTCGGCCTCCAGCGCGTCCGCGGCCGCCTCGGCGATGGACGCCGCGGGGATCGCCTCGCCGGATCCGGCCTGCTCGCCGGAGTCTTCGGCGGGCGCCCCCGTCTCCTCGGCGGGCTGCGCGGTCGATTCCTCGTCCGTCCTCATCTCGACCGCGATGTTCCATGTATCGCCGTCGACGCCGGTGAAGGTCACGACGGCGTCGTATTCGGCGCCCGTCGCGGGGTCGCTCGCCACGCAGTCGACCTCCTTGTCCTGGGAGGCGATGATGTCGTCGTCCCCGCAGTCGATGTCGGGGCGCTCGCCGGACTCGGACTCCACCGCGTCCTCGGCCGCCTCGGCGAGCGCTTCGCCGGAGACGGTGGGGCCGGCTTCGAAGCTGCAGGCCGAGAGGGCGGCGACGGCGAGTCCCAGAGGCAGGGCGGCCAGTTTGAGGTAGGGCACTGTGCGGCCTTTCATTGCAGGGTTCATCGGGCGGAGCCTCGGCCGCCGCGATCATGGGTCGGTTCCGAGCATGGACGACGATCAGGTGAATTCCGCACGGATTCCGCACGGCTGAGCCGTGCAGCGGCGGAAGGAGCATGCCGTGCGCACGGCTCGGGCTACTTCAGGTCCGCCGAGCCCGCCGGGGCGGCGGCGCCGATCTCGGCGCAGAGGGTCCGGGCCTCGTCCAGGCGCCGGCGGGCGGTCTGCCGGTCGCCCTCGGCGAGGGCGATGCCGGCGATGATCCGCAGCGATACGGCCTCACCGGGGCGGTGCCCGGTCCGCCTGTGGCCCCGCAGTGCCCGCTGCGCCAGCTCCGCGGCGCCGCCGAGCCGCCCCGCGTCCAGTTCCATCTCGGCGAGCTGGTTGAGGGCCTGGTCTTCCAGGAACCGGTAGCCGGCCTGTCCGGCGGTCCGAAGCGCCCGCGCCGCCTCGTCCTTCGCGCGGGCGGCGTCGCCGCTGCGGTACAGCGCTCCCGCGCGTCCCACCATCGCCTCGACCCTGTGGAACACGGTGTCGTGCTCGGTCATGTCCAGCACCCGGTCGTAGTGCGCGATCGCCTCGTCCTGCCTGCCCTCGGCGTCGTAGGCGGCCGCCAATGTGACCATGGCGGAGACTCTGAAGCGGTGGTCGGCGGCGTCCGTCCGTTCGGCGAGCACCCGCTTCGCGTGCTCCAGGGCCTCTCCGGTGCGCCCGGACGCCAGGCGGAGCCGCGCGGTCGCCCCCAGGATGTCGCCCGACCTGTCGATGCCGGTGCCGCCGCGTTCCAGTTCGGCCGCCTCCTCCAGGTGGGCGGCGGCCTGATCGAGCCATCCGCAGAAGATCTCGACCTCGGCCCGGTGGGCCAGCGTCACCGCCCTCGCCGCGTCGGCGCCCGTCTCGGTGGCGATCGCCAGGGCCCGTTCGAAGTGCTCGACGCTGGTGTCGAGCTCGCCGACGAGGGCGTACAGGATCCCCAGCCAGTGGTGGTCGTTGCATTCCCCGTGGCGGTCGCCGATCGCCCGATTGGCGTGCAGCGCGGCATGGGCGTGCCCCAGTCCTTCCCGGGGCCGGCCGCGGAGGAACGACCCGATCGCCAGGTTGCCGTCGGCCGAGGCCGCGCCCGCGAGCCAGCCGGCCCGGCGCGCGGATTCGGCGGCCTCGCGAGCGTGCTCCATGCCTTCTTTCACACGGTTGCAGCGGATCAGCGCCGAGGCCAGGCTGAGCTCCGCCGAGGCCGTGCCGAGCGGGTCGCCGGTGCCGCTCGCCGCGGCCAAGGCGGCGCGGCCGAGGCGCAGGCCGTCGCTGCTGAGCATGCGGAGCCACGCGTAGCCGCGCAGCACGTCGGCCATGTGCCAGGCGAACTTCGGCGGCCCGTGCTCGGCGGTGTGCTCGACGGCGGCGATGAGGCCGGTCCACTCGACTTCGAGCCATCGGGCGGCCTCGTCGGCCGTGGGCTCGAACCGCTCGTCCGCTCCGCTGGGGACGGGGACGCCGGCCATGCCGGGGTAGAGGGCCGAGCGGCAGGCGTCGGCCCCGTGGAGGTACCGGTCGAGCAGCCGCTCCAGGGCGGCGTCGCGGTCGGGTTTCGGCTCCTCGGACTCGAGGAGTTCGACCGCGTAGAGGCGGATGAGGTCGTGGAGTCGGTAGCGGCCGGAGCGGCCGTGCTCGACGAGGTGCGCCTCCACGAGCTGGCGGAGCGCCCATCCGGCGTCCTCCCGGGAGCCCCCGTGGAGGCTGACGACGGCGTCGATGCCGAAGTCGGGGCCGGGGATCAGGGCCAGGAGCCGGAACGTTCTGGCCGCGTCGGCGCCGAGGGAGCGGAAGGACCAGGAGAACACCGTCCGGAGGTCCACCGACGCCTCGTCGCCCGCCAAGGCGTCCAGGCGCGAGGTCGCCAGTTCCTCGGCGATGGCGCCGAGCGAGGCGTCCGGGCGCGTCGCGGCGCTGGCGGCGGCGATCGCGAGGGCCAGCGGCAGGCCCGCGCAGGCGGTCAGGATCTCCCCCACCGATTCGGGTTCGGCCGCGAGCCGCTCGGTCCCCAGCTGCCGTTCGAGCAGGGCGGCCGCTTCGGTCCGGCTGAACGCGCCGATCTCGATGATCCTGGCCCCGTGCGAGGCGGCGAGGCCGACGAGTCGGCGGCGGCTGATCACCACCGTGTGGACCTGAGGCGAGCTCGGCAGCAGCGGTCGCACCTGGGCCGCGTCGCGCGCGTTGTCGAGCACCAGCAGTCGACGCTCGCTGCCGATGAGGCCGCGGTAGAGCGCGATCTGGGCGTCGGCGTCGGCGGGGATCCGCCGCGGTTCCACGCCCATCGAGCCGAGCAGGTGGCGGACCGCTTCGGCGGGTTCCATCGCGGCCCCGCTCGGGGAGAAGCCGCGCAGGTCGACGTAGATCCTTCCGCCGGGGAAGCGGTCGGCGGACCGGTGCCCCCAATGCAGGGCCAGCATCGTCTTGCCGACGCCTCCGATGCCGGTCAGGACGACCAGCGGGCTCGTCGGCGAATCCGCCGACGCGTCCAGTCTCGCCAGGCATTCGCTCCTGCCGGTGAAGACGGTCGTGCTCGATGGGAGGGCCAGCGGCGCGATGGCCGCGGGCTCCTCGCGCGCCTCGAGTTCCAGACTCGGATCCTCGCGCAGGATGGCGGTGTGGAGCTCGCGCAGCGGCCCGCCGGGGTCGACGCCCAGCTCCTCGGCCAAGCGGTCGCGGACCTCGGCGTAGACGCGGAGGGACTCCGGGCCCTGCCCGCAGCGGTACAGCGCCAGCATGAGCTGCTCGGCGAGGCGCTGACGGCAGGGGTGTTCGAGGTGCAGCCTCCGCAGTTCGTTCACCAGCAGCTCGTGCCTGCCGAGGCTCAGCCCGATGTCGATGCGTTCCTCGGTCAAGGCGAGTCGGTAGTCGTCGAGCCGCCGTGCCGCCAGTTCGACGGCCTTCCCCGAGAGGCCCGCCAGGGACGGGCCGCGCCATTCGGCGAGGGCGTCATCGAGCGCCCTTTCGGCGTCGACCAGTCGGCCCGCCGAGCGGTGCTCCAGTGCCAGGGATTCGCTCCTCTTGCAGCGCAGCACGTCGAGCTCGTCGGCGGCGACATCGATCCGGTAGCCCGAGCCCGTTCGCCGCAGTCGCTCTCCGGCGGCTCCGAGCTGGCGCCGGAGGGCCGCGGCGATGTTCTGCACCTGCCTGGCGGCGGTCGAGGGAGGGGGGCCGTCCCAGAGGCCGGCCGCCAAGCGATCGGTCGGAACCACTCGGTTCGCCTCGTCGAGCAGCATCGCCAGCAGCTTCGGGTGGTGCCGGCCGCTGATCGTCACCGGTCCTTCCGGCGTGCGGACTTCGAGCAGACCCAGAATGCGAAAACTCGTCATGGCCTGGCTCCCCTCCGCCGTCCGAGGCGATCTCACGATTGCATGTCACGGGCACTTGAGCATGCAGTGTATGAGCGAACGTCCAGACTGTTCGGCCCGGCTCAGGTGGATCGATCGGACGGTGCCGGTGTGAGCGCGTTACCTCGGTGAGTTCATCGAGCCGAGCGGCGGCCCGGTCCTCAGCCGACGAGGGTGCGGCCCTCGGGGTAGCGGAACAGGCGCTTGCGGGAACGCATCGCCAGCGAGGCGGCGAACAGGACCGGACCGATCCTGCCGCCGTACATGACGAGGATGAGCAGCCATTTCGACGGGTCGCCGAGCGAGGCGGTGATGCCGGTGGACTGGCCGACGGTGGCCGCCGCCGAGACCACCTCGAACATGATGGGGCCGAGCGGGAGCTCGGGCTCGAAGATCTGCATGAGGATGACGGCGGCGGCGTTGAGCGCCACATAGACCAGGGCGACGGCGAGCGCCTCGCGGATGACCGGCATGCCGAGCCGGCGGCGGAACGCCGAGACGTCGGCCTCGCCGCGCACCTCGGCCCAGATCACCCACAGCAGCACGAAGAACGTGGTCACCTTGATGCCGCCCGCGGTCGAGGCCGCGCCGCCGCCGATGAACATGAGCATGATCGACACCAGCAGCGAATGCTCGTGCAGCTGCCCGACGTCGACTGAGTTGAATCCGCTGGTGCGCAGCACCGTCGACTGGAAGAACGCGGGCAGGAACCGGTCCTGCCAGGCGAACTGGCCGAAGGTGGCCGGGTTCGACCACTCGAAGGCCAGCAGGATCAGCCAACCGGCCGACAGCAGGACGGCCGTGCCGGTCAGCGTCATCTTGGTGTGGGCCGACCAGCGCCTGCGCCCCCAGCCGCGGCGGGTCAGCTCGAAGGCCACCGGCATGCCCAGGCCGCCGATGATCGTCCCGGCGCACAGCGGCAGGCTGATCCACGGATCGGTCGCGTAGCCCATGATCGAGTCGCTGAAGAGGCTGAACCCGGCGTTGTTGAAGGAGCTGACGCCGTGGAAGATCCCCTGCCAGGCGGACTCGCCCGCGCCGAAGCCGTACGCCAGGCGGAAGCGCAGCGCCAGCATGAGGGCGATGGCGGACTCGACGATGAGCGAGACGGCCACGGCCTTGACGATGACGGCCTTCACGTCGCCGAGGTCGAGCGACGGATGCAGCTCGGCCCGCATCATCAGTTTCGACCGCAGTCCGAGCTTGCGGCTGACCAGCAGGCCCAGGAACGCCGCGGTGGTCATGATGCCCAGGCCGCCCAGCTGCATGCAGCCGAGGATGACGACCTGCCCGAACCCGCTCCAGTGCGTCGGCGTGTCCACGGTGATCAGGCCGGTGACGGCGACGGCCGAGGTGGAGGTGAACACCGCGTCGATGAAGTCGGTCCCGCCGGGCTCGGCCTGCGCGGCGGGCAGCATCAGCAGGAGGGCGCCGGCGAGGATCGCGGCGGCGAAGCCGAGCGGGACGAGGCGGGCGGGGCGGCGGGCGAGGCCCGCGAGGAGCGTGCGCATGTCAACCGGCGGCGGATGCCGTCCTTCGATCGGGGAGCCGCGATGCCGCGGTTCCGGAGGCGGGTGATTCGTTCAGCGGCTCGAGTGAACGCCGCCGAGCGGCTCGTGCCAAGAGGGTTTGACGCCTCCCATACGCCCCCGCCGGGAATCTTGACGCGGTCTTGACGCGCCGGGGTGTTCGGCGCGCCGCCGGGTCACTCGCCGCCGCGGTCTGCCCGGTCGAGGGCGGCGAGAGCGGCGCGGACCTTGGCCGCGTCGGAGTGCCCGAGCCGTTCGAGCACGGCCAGCGCCCGCGAGTAGGCCGCCCGGGCGGGCTCCGGTTCGCCCGCGGCGCGGTGGTTGTCGGCGAGGTGCCTGAGCGTGCCTGCGATCGGGTAGAGACCGCTGTCCGCCTGCTCGCGGAAGGCGAGCGCTCGCCGGAAGCAGTAGGCGGCGCTGGCGTGGTGGCCTCGGGCGCTGATGACGAACCCGAGGCTGTCCCAGACATTGGCGGCGCCGGCCCGGTTGTCGGCGGTCCGATACCGGCGCAGGGCCTGGAGGCAGTGGTGGACCGCCCTCTCGTACTCGCCGAGCTGGGCGAGGCACCAGCCGATGTTGTTGAGGGCGTCGGCCTCTCCGTTGGTGTTCCCGAGCCGCCGGTAGCGCTCGAAGGCCCCCAGGTTGTATTCGGCCGCGAGGCGGTGGCGCCCCAGCAGGTGCTCGACGTATCCCAGGTTCTTCAGGACCGTCGCCTGGCCGTGCAGGTCTCCCAGCTCCTCGAACATGTCGAGCGCCCGGTGGTGGCGGACGCGGGCCTCGTCGTAGCGCTCCAGGCGCGTCAACGCCCTGGCGATCGAGCGGTGCGCCTGCGCCTGCCAGTCCTTCCGGCCGAGGCGCACGGCCGATTCGAGCGCCAGCTCCTGGAGCTTCGCCCAGACGTGCCAGTGCCCCTGCCGGTCGAAGTAGCCGGTCAGGACCGAGGCGAGCTGGCAGCACCGCTCGTGCCCGCCGCCGTCGCGGCACTGCCCGACCAGGGCGACGAGCGCGGCGGCCTCCGCGTCGAACCAGGCGAGGGCCTCGGCCTCGTCTCGCGGTTCGGTCACGACGACCGGCCGGTCGGCTCGCGGCAGTTCCAGCGGCTGCATCTGCGGTTCGAGCAGCCGAGCGGCGCGGTGCGCGGTATGGAGGTAGTGCAGGAACACGCGGCGCCGGGCCGCTTCGCGGCGCTGCGCGGGGTCGAACGCTTCGGTGAGCTCGGCGGCGAAGTCGCGCAGCAGATCGTGGACGGCATACCGTCCGGGCCGCTCCTCGGTGACCATGCTGGCGCGGCCGAGCTCCGCGAGCAGCCCGCCGGTGGCCCGCGCCGGGAGTCCGAGCAGACTCGCGGCCGCGGCGGTGCTCACGGTCCGGCCGGGGGCCAGGGCGAGCAGCCGGAGCAGGCGGGCGGCGTCGCGTTCGAGCGAGCGGTAGGACGAGGTGAGCACCGCCCGCACTTCGGTGCCGGCCTCACCGGTGGCGAGGGCGTCGAGTCGGCCGCCGTCGCGCAGCCGGGCCGCCAGCGCCGCCAGTGGCCGCTCCGCTTCGGGGTCGGCCTGCGCCGAGGCGACGACCAGCGCGAGCGGCAGCCCGGCGCAGGCGGTGACGACGGCGGCGGCGTCCGGTTCGCGCTCACCGGGTTCGCGGCCGAGCCGGGCGGCGAGGAGCCGGTGCGATTCGGCCGCTGTGAGCGGCGGCAGGCGGATCGGTTCGGCGCCGTAGGCGGCGACCAGTCCGGTGAGGCGGTCTCTGCTGGTGACGACGGTGAGGCTGCCTCCGGAGCCCGGCAGGAGCGGGCGGACCTGGGCGCTGTCGCGGGCGTTGTCGAGGACGATCAGGAGGCGCCGATCGGCGGCGAGGGTGCGGTAGAGGGCGGAGCGGGCTTTGAGCCCGTCGGGCAGTTCGCGCGTCCCGACGCCGAGCGCGTGCAGGAAGGCGCCGAGGGCGTCGGCGGGATCGGCCGGCGCGCCGTGCGGGCTGAACCCGTCGAGGTCGATGTAGAGCTGACCGTCGGGGAACCGGTGGGCGGCGCGGTGGGCCCAGTGGAGCGCGAGGGCGGTCTTGCCGACGCCGGCGGTCCCGGTGATCACATGGACGCCGGTCTCCGTCGAGCCGCGGTCGAGGCGGCGGTCGAGCCGCCGCAGCGGCTCCTCGCGGGCCACGAAGACGGCGGGCCGCGCCGGCAGCTGCCGGGGCGCGACGACGGTGATCGCCGGTGCGGGCGTGTCGCGACCCCAGGTGAGGGCTTCGCCGCCGAGCAGTTCGCCGTGGAGGCGGCGGAGTTCGGGCCCGGGGTCGGCGCCGAGCTCGTCGGCGAGGCGGGTGCGGACGGTCTCGAAGCGGTCGAGGGCCTCCGCGCGGCGTCCGCCGCGGTCGAGGGCGACCAGGAACCGCGCCCACAGCGGTTCGCGCAGCGGGTGCCGGGCGACCAGTTCGGCCAGTTCGGCGGCCACGGGAACGTGGCCTCCGGCGGCGAGGTCGAGGTCGATGCGGCGTTCGAGCGCTTCCAGGCGCATCTCCTCCAGGCGGGGCGCGGCGGTGCGGCGCAGCCACAGGCTGTCGACGTCCTCGAAGGCCTCGCCGCGCCACAGCTTCAGCGCGGTGACCAGCTTCGGGCGCTCGTCTCGGGCGTCCGCCGCCCCTGCGGCGTCCCGCAGCAGGTGTTCGAAGCGGACGAGGTCGACGCACCGCTCGGGCACGCGCAGACGGAGTCCGGCCGGAGCGCTGTCGATCCGGTCGCGTCCGAGGAGGCCGCGCAGCCGACCGGCGTAGGTCTGGAGGGTGCGCCGCAGATGGCCGGGCGCGTCGTCGTCCCAGATCGCGGTGGCCAGCCGCCCATAGGGGACGGTCCGGTTCGGAGCGGTGGCGAGGACGGCCAGGAGCGTGCGCAGGCGGCCGGTCGTCACCGCGATCGCCTCCCCGGCGCGGTCGACCGCCAACGGCCCCAGCAGTCCGACGGTGAGGTCTTCGGTGTGATCGTCCGATGCGGGCTCTCGCGGGTCGGGGATTGCGGCCATGTCCACGATTCTGAATCCTCGTTTCCCCTGTGTCATCGGCGATCGGGCGTAAACCCGCTACGTCGGATCGCGTAGGCGACGCGCCGGTGAGGCCGATCTGAGGCCGCGTCGGGTTTCCATGGGTCTCGCGGCCGCCCGAGGAGGCGCCGCGCAGAGCGAGGGGAGACGCATGGCCGAGCGGACGGCGAGGTTCCGCGACGTGTTCGCCGTGGGCGAGTTCCGGATCCTGTGGATCGCTCAGCTGCAGTCTCGGATCGGCGACCAGTTCGCGCGCGTGGCGCTGGCGCTGCTGGTGTTCGACCGGACCTCCTCCCCCGCGCTCTCCGCGCTGGTGTACGCGATGACGTTCCTGCCGCCGCTGGTGACCGCCCCGCTGCTGGCCGGTCTGGCCGACCGGTACTCGCGGCGCGCCGTCATGGTCGTCGTCGACCTGCTGCGCGCGGTCCTGCTCGCGGTGATGGCGATCCCCGCGCTCCCGCTGCCGGTGGTGGCGGCCCTGGTGATCGCGGTGACCTGTCCGCAGCCGCTGTTCTCGGCCGCCCGCACCTCCACCCTCCCCAGGGTGCTTCCCGACGAGCGCTACCCGGTCGGCGTGAGCATCATGAGCTCCACCGACGGGATCGCGCAGATCCTCGGGTTCACCCTCGGCGGCGTGGTCGTGGGCGCCTCGGGCAGCCCGCATCTGGCGCTGGCGATCAACGCGGGCACGTTCGTGCTGTCGGCCGCGCTGCTGCACTGGGGCATCGGCCCGCACCGGCCCGAACGGAGTCCCACCGGCGAGGCCGGCCCGCGCGCGGGCCGGTTCGCTCTGGCGGGGATCTCGCTGGTGGCCGCCGATCGGCGGCTCATGGGTCTGGCCTCGCTGATCTGGCTGTACGGCTGCTTCGTCGTCCCCGAAGCGCTCGCGGCGCCGTACGCCGAGCAGATCGGGGCCGACCAGGCCGCCGTGGGGACGCTGATGGCCGCCGACGTGGTCGGCACCGTGATCGGCGCGGTCCTCGTGGCGCGGCTCGGACCGACGTTGCGCGGACGGTTGAACGTGCCGCTGGCGGTGGCGACCGGCCTGCCGCTGCTCGCCACCGTGACCGGGCCGAGCCTGGCGGTGACGGTCGTGCTGTGGTCGCTGTCGGGTCTGCTGTCGAGCTACATGGTGCTCTCCCAGGTGATGTTCACGCAGTCGGTGCCCGATCACCTGCGCGCCCGGGCCATCGGCTTCGCCGCCGCCGGACTGCAGACCGCCCAGGGCCTGGGGAT
The DNA here is from genome assembly GCF_000427885.1 of Glycomyces tenuis DSM 44171. GTDB lineage: Bacteria > Actinomycetota > Actinomycetes > Mycobacteriales > Micromonosporaceae > Glycomyces > Glycomyces tenuis. The sequence continues at coordinate 120,596 of NZ_ATYW01000004.1, read as the reverse complement.
GGCCCTGGCGGGCGGGCTGGCCGAAGTGGTGCGGCCGTCGACAGCGATCGCGGCATGCGGCGTGGCGGGCTCACTGGGGGCGATCGCCATCGCATTCGCGTTCCGCCTCAACGGGACTGAATCGAACCGTCCCGACCGGGCCCCGGCTCCGGCCGAGGAACGGGCGGGGAGCGAGTCGCCGGAGCCTCAAGGCTCTGGAGCGGCTCCATGAACCAGTGGAACGGGTGCAGAGAGGAGACAGCCATGGGACGCGACCGTGACATGCGGTGCCCGAACGAGTGGTAGACGGGCGAGCCGCCTTGTGCCCGGCCGGTCACGACCCGACCGGCCGGGGGCACAGGGCCACCGGGCGTCCACGAACACCTGTGTCCGCCGATGAGCTCGAAGGACGAGAGGAGGGATGAACGATGTCGAGAGACCGTGATCTTCGCGCGCAGCGCGACTGCAGTTGGCAATGACGCGACTGGAACCAGTGACATTCGCGCTCACCGCGCGGTGAGCCGACGACGATGACGAAGGAGGGTGAACGATGCTGAGAGACCGCGATCTTCGCGCACGGCGCGACTGCGACTGGAACTAGCGGTATTCGCGCTGACTTCGCGGGTGCCGACGACGATGACGGACGCCGGGGCGCGGCCCGCCGCAGAGCGGCGCGCCCGGCGTCCTACAGCGCCGTCGGCACCCGCGAAGTCAACAGTCCCATGTCGCCGAGGAACCGTTCGAGCGCGATGGTGGCGATGCCGGTGGCGACCGGGTTGCCTCGGACCGTTGAGACCTCGATCGCGAGCTCGGCCGCCGCATCGCCGGGCGCCTCCTCGACCACCCGGCGCCGCACGGCGGGCACGAGGTGGTCGCCCAGCGCCCACACCGTCCACCCGGTGAGCGTGATCATCTCGGGGTCGACGATCGCGACGAGGTCGGCGATCGCGGCCCCCAGGTACCGCGCGGTGCGTTCGAGCGTCTCGGTCACGGCGGGGTCGGGCGAGGGCCGCGCGAGCGCGGAGGCCAGGGCCCCGATGAACTCGCGCTGCATGGGTTCGGACGCGAGCGGGTGCTCGGGCGCGATCCCGGCGAGGGTGCGCTGGATGCCCGCGGCGCCGACGTACGCCTCGACACAGCCGGCCCGCCCGCACCGGCACCGGCGCCCGTCGAGCGCGAGGAGGCTGTGGCCCCATTCGCCGGCGAAGTTCCTCGCGCCGCGCAGGATCGCCCCTTCGAGGACGATGCCCGCGCCCACGCCGGTGCCGAGGTTGAGCGTGATCATGCTGGAGTGCCGCCGCCCCTCGCCGGACCACAGCTCGGCCGTCGCGATCGCCTTGAGCGGGTTGTCGACGACCACCGGCAGGCCGATCCGCTCGCGCAGCCGGTCGAGGTGGCGCCAGGCAGCGTTCGGCACGACCACGGACACCTCCGCCGGGCGCTGCGTCCCGCCGGGGAGCGAGACGCCGACGCCCAGGACGTCGTCGCGCGCCGCGCCCGCGCGCTCGAGCGCGTCCTCGAGGGCGCGGGCGAGGCGGGCGACGACGTAGTCGGCCTCGCCGTGGTGCTCGTCCACGGCGACTTCGGCGGAGGCGAGCTCGTCGAGCGCCGCGTCGAACACGACCGCGCGGATGTACGTCTCGGCGACGTCGATGCCGACGATGCGGCCGCGGTCGCCGTTGAGGCGCAGGGTGGTCGTCGGCCGCCCGACGCGCCCGTTCGTGAGCCCGGCCTCGGTGACGATGCCGCCGGAGAGCAGGTCGCTGACGACGGTCGCGACGGTCGCGGTGCTCAGGCCCGTCGCGCGCGCCAGCTCGCCCCGGCTCGCCGCTCCGGCCGACAGCAGCGCGTGCATGACGTCGAGCCTGGACTCGCTGCGGATGTCGCGAGAGGTACGCCTGGTGACGGCCATGTGGGCTCCTGGTTCGCTACGTGCTCATTCCGGTGTGGCGGCCGCGGTCACGCGCGCGAGGCGCGGGCGGTCGCCGCCGGCGGTCCCGCGGACCAGCAGCCGGACCCTTCCCGCGTTCCACGCGGCCGGGATCCACAGCCGACCGGGGTCGCCGCCGGTGAACCGCGGGCGGACCGCGTCGTCCAACCAGACGCGTCCCAGCAGTTCTCCCGCGGCGAAGGCGCTGACGCGCAGCTGCGCGCCCTCGAACCTGAGGGAGCGGCCTCCTGGCGGCACCGCGAGCTCGAACCAGGCCTCCTCGCCCGGTTCGAGTTCGAGCGGCAGTCCGGTCTCCCGGCCGCCGTCTCGTACGGCGCTGTCCCGTATGGCGCCGTCTTGTCCGGTGTGGTCGCGTCCGGCGAGCTCGAGGAGGGCGTCGTCGGACTGCGGCTCGACCTGCCATTCTCGCACGGGCGCAAGGCGGAGCAGCTCCGCCCCGCCGACCGAGCCGGGCCAGTGGGGCAGCGTGACCGCCAGTTCCCCGCCTTCGCCGGGGGCCAGGTGCAGCCACGGCTCGTCGGGGCCGACGGCGCGGGCCCGGCCGTCGACCTCGACGTCGCACGGCGCCGCGAGTCCTTTCAGGTGCAGCGCATGGTGGCTGGAGCCGTCCACCGGCAGCGCGCGCCGGTACGTCACCGGGCGGCCGATCCTGGTGCTGCTCCAGCCGCCGAGCGGGCGCGTCGGTGCCGGTTCCCCGGCCCACTGCTCCCCGCCGTCGACCGTCCAGAGCGCGCCGACGTCCTCGCTCGCGGTCACCGACCACACGCGGCCGAGGCCGCGCAGCGAGCCGATCGCGAGGCCGGGCAGGCGCGCGTCGTCGAAGTTGGCGTGCCCCCACGTCTCCACAGTGGCCTCGATCCCGGTCGCAGCGCCGACCGGGACGCGGACGGTCGCCCCGAAGGGCGCGAGGCTCGGCAGGGCGCGCCCGTCGAGCGCGAGGTCGACGATGTCGCCGGCCCCTTCGATCAGGAGTTCCCCGACGCCGTCGAGCGACGCGGCGTAGTGGGTGCGTCCGCGGTGGACGCCGACGGCCTCGGACGCGGGCGGGAACTCGTGCGCTTCGGTGCGGCCCGAACGGGTCTCGAGGTCGAGGCGGACCGCGCCGGTGAGAACCGTCGGCTCCTCCTCGGCCGTGGCGACGGCGCCCGCGGGCGCGCCGGGCGGCGCCGGCACGTCCTCGGGATGGCGGACGACGACGTCCCATGCGTCGTCGCCGGATCGCACCGTCGACCGCGCGGGCGCGCCGGGGGCGGGCGCCGGGAGCTCGGCGAGCCTGACGCCGTCGCCGCCTTCGAGCGCGACGGTGCTGCGCGCGCGGGAGGCCAGTTCGAGCCCGCCCGGGCCCGCGCCCACGAGGTCGGCCGAGGCGAGGCGCAGCGTGCCCGGCAGGCCGAAGCGCTCGAGCGGCAGGTCGCGGACGATGAGCGGGCACGAGAAGGGCGGCAGTTCGACGACCACGTCGGGCAGGCCGTCCGCGGCGCCGATCGTCGCCTCGCCGGGCTCTGAGCCCAGGTTCGGGACGCCGGTGACGGTGCCGCCGCCGTCGAGGACCAGCTGGGAGGGGGAGGCGCTGCTCGGGACGGTCACGTGCGCGACCTCGCCCGCGGCCCGCGCCGTGCCCTTCGCGAGGGCCGGTCCGAGGGTGCGGGTGAACGCCGTCAGGACGCGGGCCTCGGCCGCCTCGGGGCGCGCCTCGCCCACAGGGGACAGATAGCCGTTGAAGTCGTAGTCGTGGGTCATGAAGCCGCCGGGGTCGCCCCAGTTGCCGACCGACGGCGTGTATCCGAAGTCGAAGCCCGAGGCCTGGAGGTAGGGGGCGAGCACCGTCGCCCCGCTGACCAGCAGGCGGCGCAGCGTCGTGTGGCGCCGGTTGGTCTCGGTCACCAGCAGCGGCTCGCCGCGCGCGGCCGCCAGCGCCGCGTACCGGCGGACCTCGGCCTCGACGAACGGGGAGCGGTCGTCGGGGTAGAAGTTGAACGCGGGCGTCACGCCGTCGACGCCGCCGCTCGCGCCGACGAGGTCGCCCTGGCCGGCGCAGGCGACGAGCGGCACCTCGACGCCGTGATCGAGCGCCATGTCGCGCAGCGCGGTGATGTAGGCGGCGCGGTCGGCGGTGTCGAAGAAGTCGAGCTCGTTCTCGAGCTGGACGGCGATGACACCGCCGCCGCGGCCCCGCTGGCGTTCGGCGATGATCGGCATGGCCCGGTCGAACCAGCCGCGCACGTGCGCGAGGAAGCGCGGCTCCGCCTGCCGCAGCCGCAGCCCCTCCTCGAGCCCGAGCCACGCGGGCAGCGCTCCGCCGTCCCATTCGGAGCAGATGTACGGCCCCGGCCTGGCGATCACCGCCAGGCCGGCCTCGTGCGCGAGGTCGAGGAACGCGCCGACGTCGCGCCGCCCTTCGAAGTCCCACACGCCCGGCGCGGTCTCGTGGAAGTTCCACGGCAGGTAGACGTCGATCGCGTGGTAGCCGGTGGCGCGGACCTGCGCGAGCCGCGCCTCCCAGACCTCGCGCGGGAGCCGGAAGTAGAACAGCGACGCGCACAGGAGCGCCTCCTCGCGTCCGTCGAGCGCGAACCCCGAGGGCCCGAGCTCGACCGAGCCGCGTCGAACAGCCGTAGTGGACAGATCAGTCACTTGACACCAGCGCTTCCGCCTTGGAGGTTCATCTCGTACAGGTATTTCTGACCCAGGTAGTAGATCGCGATCATCGGCAGGGTCAGGATGATCGAGCCGACCATGACGAGGTTCCACGGCGGGAGCTGCATGGCGTTGCTCGTGGACGTCATGTACTGGAGCCCGAGCGCGAGCGGCATGGACTCCTCGGAGTTGAGGTAGATGAGCGGGCCCATGAAGTCGCCCCAGGCGAACGTGAGCGTGAAGATCGCGATCGCCGTCAGGATCGGCCACATCATCGGCAGGATGATGCGGCGGTAGACGCCGAAGTAGCCGAGCCCGTCCACCTGCGCCGCCTCGTCGAGCTCGCTGGGGAGCCGGGAGACGAACTGGCGCACCAGGAACACGTTGAACGCGTTGGAGAAGAAGTTCGGCACGATGAGCGGCAGGTAGGTGTTCACCCATCCGAGCTCCTTGAACAGCAGGAACTGCGGGATCATCGTGATCTGGGCGGGGATCATCATCGTGGCGAGCACGATCATGAACATGACGCCCTTGCCGGGGGCCCGCAGCCGCGCGAAGGCGTAGCCGACGAGCGAGGACGACAGCACCTGGCCCACCGCGGACAGCGTCGCGATGAGGACCGAGTTGAGGACGAAGCGCCCCACCGGCAGGCCGGTCGCGGTGAAGACGTCGGCGAAGTTCGACCACTCGAACTCGCCGGGGATGATCGTGAACGCGTTCTCCGCGCTGGTCTGGTCGCTCGCCAGGGAGATCGAGACCATGAGCACGAACGGCACGAACAGCAGTGCCGAGACGACGATGAGCACCGCGTAGGTGGCGGGCGAGGCCTTGAAGGCCGAGAGCGTCCGCTTGGCGGCGTCGCCGTCGTCGCGGCGGCCCTTGCGGTCCGCCTCGGCCGCCGGGCCGGGCGCGGCCGCCTGCGGGGCGATGGCCATCAGCGCACCTCCGTCTCGTAGAAGACCCACTTGCGGGCCGTGCGGAAGGCGATCACGGTGAACACCAGGATGACGATGAACAGCAGCCACGCGATCGCCGAGGCGTAACCGAAGTGGTAGAAGGAGAACGCCTCCTGGAACAGCAGCGTCACCATCATCTGGCTGGCGTTGTCCGGGCCGCCGACGTTGTTGTTCGGGGCGAGGATGTAGACCTGCGAGAAGATCTGGAACGCCCCGATGAGCCCCATGATCAGGTTGAAGAAGATGATCGGCGTGATCTGGGGAAAGGTGACCGACCAGAACTGGCGCCAGGCGCCGGCGCCGTCGATCTCGGCGGCCTCGTAGAGCTCGCGCGGGATGCCGTTCATGGCCGACAGCAGGAGCACCGTCGCGGCCCCGGCGCCCCACACGGACAGGACGATCAGCGCGGGCTTGATCCACGTGGCGGAGAGGAGCCATTCGGGCCCGTCGAGGCCGAACAGCCCGAGCAGGTCGTTGAGCGGGCCCGACGGCGCGAGGACCATCTTGAAGACCATCGCCGTCGCGACGAGCGGGACGAGCGTGGGCAGGTAGATGAGCGTGCGGAACAGTTTGCGCCCGCGGACCCGCTTGTTGAGCAGGTTCGCCAGCCACACGCCGACGATCAGCCCGAGCGGGACGGAGATCAGCGCGTAGTAGAAGGTGTTCCACAGCGACTTCCAGAAGACGGGGTCCTCGGTGAGCGCTCGGGTGTAGTTGTCCAGCCCGACCCACTGGGGCGGGGTGAAGGAGTCCCATTCGGTCAGCGAGATGTAGACGGAGGCGACCATGGGGCCGAGCAGGAACCCGACGAATCCGATCAGCCACGGCGAGATGAAGAGCCAGAAGTAGAAGGCCTCCTTCCTGCCGCGTCTGCTCAGTCTGGTGCGGCGCCTCCCGGCGCGGCGCGGCTCGCGCGCCGCGCCGGGGGCTTCGTCGACGACGTTCGACATCGGATCGGCCTACTGGATGATCGACTCGAGCTGCGTCTGGATCTCGTCGAGTTCGGCCTGGGCGTCGCCGCCCTCGTTCCAGAACTCGCCGAGGTTGTCGTCGAAGGTCGCCTGCATCTCGTTCCACTCGGGGATGAACGGGGCCCGGAAGATGAACTCGGACGACTCGCCGAACGCGCCCATGTTGAGGCCCTCGGGGGCCCATTCGGGCTGGAGGAAGGCGTCGGACTGCTGGACTTCGAGGTTGGCCGGCACGTCCTGGGCGTTGTCGATGATGATCTCCTGCGCCGGGGCGTCGGTCAGGAAGTCGATCGCCTCGAAGGCCTGCTCGGGGTTCTCGGCGTCGCGCGTGACGGCGAGGCCGGAGCCGAAGGCGGACACGGCCTGCTGCTCGCCGCCCCACATCGGGGCGATGCCCCAGTTGACGTCGGACTCGATCAGGCCGCCGATCGCCCAGAAGCCGGTGGTGTTCATCGCGACCTTGCCCGCAGCGAAGGCGGGATCGCCGCCCATGTCGGGGCCCATGTCCGCGTATTCGGCGGCGGTCGGGACGACGTGGTGCACGTGGGTCAGGTCGTTGGCCCACTGGAGCGCCTCGACGACCTCGGGCGAGTTGACGGTCGGACGGCCGGAGTCGTCGACGATCTGCCCGCCGTTCTGGTAGGCGAAGCTCCACCACTGCGCCCACCAGCCCGCGCCGCCGTAGCCCCACTGCTCGCCGGGGATGGTGAGCCGCTCCATGGCGGCCTGCGCGTCCTCCTGGGTCCATTCGGCCGTGGGGTACTCGACGCCCGCGGCGTCGAACAGGTCCTTGTTGTAGTAGACGATCATCGCTCCGGAGCGGTCGGGGATCGCGTAGGTCTGGTCCTCATAGGAGTAGAGGTCGCCGACGGGGCCGAAGCGCTGCTCGAGGTCGAGGCCGGAGGATTCGACGTACTCGTCGAGGGGCACGAGCTGGTTCTTGGACGAGTAGGAGTTGACGTTCTCGGCCACCTGCATGATGTCCGGGCCGTCGCCGCCGGCGATCATCGTCTGGACCTTCTGCTCGTACTGGTCCGAGGGGATGAGCTGGAGGTCGATCTTGATGTCGGGGTTCTCGGCCTCGAGCAGGTCGACGCGCTCCTGGTAGGTCTGCTTGTCGACGTCGCCGCCCCATACCACCATCGTGAGGGTGCCGTCGTCGCCCGAGTCGCCGGAGCCGCACGCCGTCAGCGCGGCCATGCTGAGCACCGCCGTCAGGGCCGTCCCGGCGCCCGCGCGCCACCGAATTCTGTCCACCATGTCTTCCGCCTCTCTGCGGTCGCGCGTCGGCGGGAGCCGACGCCGGGGGTTAAGACGACATTAAATCTAACCCATAGATAAATGGTTGAATAGATGCGGCGCGAGAGAATTTCGGCAGCGTACCGGTGGGAGCGCGCCCCCTCTCGCCCGCGCGGCGGCCGGGAGCTTCGCGCCGAGGCGGCCCCTCCGCTCAGGCGCCCCGTATCGGCCCCGGCCGGGCGCGGCCCTCGTCCTGGGAGGGCTCCCCGCACCGCCGCACTAGGATCGAGCGAACATCCCCCTGCGACCCCCGAGGACCCACTGTGACGACAACGGTTGAAACCGACGCCCCGACACCCCCGAAGAAGCGCCGCCGGTGGCTGCGCCGGTCCCTCATCGCCGTCGGCGTGGTCCTCGTGCTGGCGCTCGGCGCGCTCGGCGGCGCCGGCTGGTACTTCTCCGGCGAGGTCATCAACGTCGACCACGGGCCCAGCGAATACCCGCTCACCGTCGAGGCCGTCGACGCGGAGACCGTGACGCTCCCCCGCGAGGACGACACCGAGAAGCCCGGCACCTGGGGCCTGTCCTGGGAGGACGGACAGGCCGTGATCGGCGACGTCGTCGCCACCGATGAGGAGACCGTCACCCGCTCGATCGAGGAGGTGCTGTTCGGCGAGCTCGCCGCGGGCGCCGCCGTCCGCGTCGACACCTGGGCCTACCGCGGCGACCCCGCCACCGCGCTCGGGCTCGAGTACGAGACCGTCGACATCCCCACCGGGCTCGGCGACATGCCCGCCTGGCACCTCCCCGGCGAGGAGGGCACCTGGGTCATCACCGTCCACGGCCGCAACGCCTCCCCGGCCGAGACGCTCCGCGGCGTCGAGGTCTACAACCGGCTCGGCTACCCCGTCCTCGCCGTCACCCACCGCAACGACGAGGGCGCGCCCGAGGCGCCGAACGGCGGGCTCCACAGCCTCGGCGAGTACGAGAGCGAGGACATCGTCGACGCCGTCCGGTACGCGCTCGAGAACGGCGCGGACGACGTCGTCCTGCACGGCTGGTCCATGGGCGGCGCGATCGTCTCCACCGCCGCCCGCGAGCTCGCCGACACCGACGCGATCAGAGGACTGGTCCTCGACTCGCCGGTCATGGACTGGAACTCGACGCTCGACATGCAGGCCGACGCCCGCGACGTCATCGCCCCGATCACCTGGGCCGCCAAGCGGATCGTCGAGCTCCGCGCCGACATCGACCTCGACGGGCTGGACCAGCGGAACTTCGCCGACGAGTTCGACATGCCCGTGCTCCTGTTCGTCGACACCGCCGACGAGACGGTCGACCACACCGCGACACTGGACTTCGCCGAGCTCCTCCCGCCCGAGCGGGCCACGGTCGTCACCACCGCCTCGGGCCACACCGCCTCCTGGAACGAGGACCCGGCCGCCTACGCCGCGGCCCTGGAGGGCTACCTGGCCGCCCTGTGACGCCCGGTGGCGCTTCGGTCCCGGGCCGGTTCGCCGCCGCCGTTCGACGGGGCCGAGGCGCTCGCCACCGTTGTACGATCGTGAGGAATCCAGGAGGTGTCATGGCGGCGACCCTGCACGATGTCGCGAACCTTGCGGGCGTGTCGTTCAAAACGGTCTCGAACGTCGTCAACGGCTATCCGCACATCCGCCCGGCCACCCGCGAGAAAGTCGAGCGCGCGATCGCCGAGCTCGGGTACAAGCCGAACCTCAGCGCGCGCAGCCTGCGCTCGGGCCGCACCGGCGCGATCGCCCTCGCCGTGCCCGAGCTGAACCTGAGCTACTTCGCCGAGCTCGCCGGCTTCGTCATCGCCGCCGCCGAGCGGTCCGAGCTGGTCACGCTCGTCGAGCAGACCGGCGGCGACCGCGAACGCGAACTGGCGCTGCTCCAGAGCCCCCGGCTGCGGATGACCGACGGGCTCATCCTCGACCCCCTAGGGATGAAGCAGGAGGACGCCGCGGCGCTGGACGTCTCGTTCCCGCTGGTGCTGCTGGGCGAGCGGACCTTCGACTGGCCGTGCGACCACGTCACCATGCGCAACCTCGACGCGGCCCGCGCGGGAACGGAGTACCTCATCGAATCGGGACGCCGCCGCATCGCGGTCATCGGTGAGAACGAGGACGAGGTGATCGGCTCGGCCAGGCTGCGGCTCCGCGGCTACCGCGAGGCGCTCGAGGCGCACGGCATCGCCTACGACGAGCGGCTCGTGGCCCGGGCGACCCTGTGGCACCGCGCCGACGGCGCGCGGGCGATGCACGAGCTGCTCGAGCGGGGCGCGGAGTTCGACGCGGTCTTCGGGTTCAACGACACGCTGGCGCTCGGCGCGATGCGCGTGCTCCAGGAGGCCGGGCTCCGCGTGCCCGAGGACGTGGCGGTGCTCGGCTTCGACGACCTGGACGAGGCCGCCTATTCGATCCCGTCCTTGACCACCATCGATCCGGGTCGCGAGTGGATCGCGCGCACGGCGGTCGAGACGCTGCTCGAGCGCATCGGCCGCGGTGGATCGGCGCTTCCGCCGCGCACGAAGCTGGCGGACTTCGGCATCGTCGAGCGGGAGTCCGCGCCGCGCGCGTGACCGCGAGGCGACCGAGCGGGGCGGGCTCCCCCCCTCCCGGCCCCGTCTCCTGGATGCCCTCCTTCACCGGCCGCCACTGCCGGCAGGGGAGGCCGTTGGACGGCCATTGCCGGGCGACGGCCCGTCCGCGGTCGAGCAGGCGTCGATTTCAAGCGCCTTCCCGCTGTTGAGGTTGATCAGGGGGACGGCGCCTCCGGCGGGCTCGATCGTCCACCGCCGCGGCGCGTGGCCGGTGTCGCCCCACTGCCCTGCGGCCGCTCCGTCGGCGGTGAGGGCGCCCAGTGCCTCCGAGGATTCGGGGCCTCAAGCGGGTCGTTCCCGTGGAGTCGGGGTCGGGTGGTGTAAACTCGCTTGTACAACGTTGTAAAATGTGATGCGGCTCATCGCAGACCGAGCTCGTGGCGATAGTCGAGACCAGAGGTCACGAAACAGAGAAGATCCGAGGGGGCGCGCCACGCGGCATTGACAGCGGACGCGCGCATGGGTAGCTTACTGGAAATTACAACGTTGTAGAACGGTATTACCGGGGACAACGTCGAATCAAGCGCAGACAGCGCAGTCTCGCACTGAGGGAGAACTCGGATATGACACGCATGCGAACCCTGCTGGGCGCCGGAGCCGCGGCGCTCACGCTCATCGGGGCCGGCTGTTCAGGCGGCGGCGACGACGGCGGACCCGTCGAACTCACGTTCTGGCACGGATACACCGAAGCCGACGGCGACGTGCTGGAGGAGATCGTCGACGACTTCAACGCCTCGCAGAACGACATCACGATCTCCACCGAGGTGAAGACCTGGGACAGTATCGACGACACACTGCTGACGGCACTGTCCGCCGGCGAGGGGCCGAACATCGTCGCGATGCCCGCCGAGCGGCTGCCGGTGTACGCCTCGAAGGGCGCGTTCGCGCCATTGGACGACTTCTACGCCGACGAGAGCAGCAACACCGCGAATCTGAACCCCAACGCAGTCGCCATGGAAGAGATCGATGGCGAGAAGTACGGCGTGCCCAGCGGGTTCGTGCCATTGGCGGTCTACTACAACACCGCGCTCTTCGAAGAGGCCGGCATCGGCGAGTTCCCGCGGACGTGGGACGAGTGGGTCCAGGCGGCCGAGCAGCTCACCGTCGACGAAGACGGCGACGGCACACCCGAGCAGTACGGCATCGCCCTGCCCGACCACGCGACCGTCGCCAACGGCCTGTGGCCCTCGCTGTTCTACGGCAACGGAGGCGGCATCGTCGAGGACGGCGAAGCCGTGGTCGACTCGCAGGAGAACGCCGAGACGCTCGAATTCTGGCGCTCGGCGATCGTCGGCGACAGGATCTCGCCGACGGGCCTCGACGGCATCGGCTCCGACGAGCTGTTCAGCGGCGGCAAGGCCGCGATGACCGTCGGCGGGCCGTGGATGGCCTCGATCGCCACCGAGAACGACATCGACTACGCGATCGCGCCGCTCCCCGCCGGGCCCGCGGAGCAGGCGGCCTCGGCGATCGGCATCTCCATGGCGACGACCGTCGACTCCAGCGACGCCGAACTGGCCGCGGCCGAGGAGTTCTTCGCCTTCTTCCTCAACGAGGAGAACTCCGTGAAATGGTCGCTCGGCTCCGGATGGCCGCCGCTGCGGACCGACATCCCCGCCGAGGCGGTCGCGGAGAACCCGGTGGTGGCGTCGCTCACCGAGATGTCGGACCTCGGGCGGCCGCTGCTGCCCGGCGTCGTCAACAGCGTCGACGTGCTCACGGCCGTCGACGAGCTCACGCAGAAGGCGATCGCCGGCGAGGACGTCGACACCCTGCTCGGTGAGGCCCAGACCGAGATCCAGGACGCGCTCGACGACTAGCGCCGAACAGCGGACGGGGGCGCCCTGCCCGGGCGTCCCCGTTCCATGAAGGTTGAGAGGAAGCAATGAGTCTTCACCATCCGCCGACTCGCCGGTACCGCCCGCCGGCGCCGCTGGGCGGGCGGCGCCGCGCCGCGGGCGGCCGGCCGCTCCGAAACGCCAAGGCCGCCGCGTTCCTGGCCCCCGCGCTGATCATCCTCGGCCTGTTCGTCATATGGCCGATGCTCTCGGCCCTCCGCCTGTCGTTCACCGACGCCAGCGGGTTCGGCCGGGAGGAGTGGATCGGCCTGGAGAACTACATCGAGGTCTTCACCGACCCCGACATCCTGAACGCGGTCGGCAACACGCTCCTGTACACCGTGCTGTTCACGCCGACCGCGGTCGCCGCGGCGCTCGGGCTGGCGCTGCTCCTCAACAGCCCGCACATGCCGTTCCGCTCGTTCTTCCGCACGGCGCTGTTCATACCGTTCGTCATCTCGTTCGCCGTGGCCGCCTTCGCGTGGAGCTACCTCATCGATCCGCAGGTGGGCCTGCTGAACTACTGGCTCCGCGGCGCCGGGATCGAGCTGGGCAACGTGCTGGAGGACCCGACGCTGGCGATGCCGGCCGTCGCGTTCGTCGCGGTGTGGAAGCTGTTCGGGTTCTACTTCGTGATCTTCCTGGCGGGGCTGCAGGACATCCCGTCCTCGCTCTACGAGGCCGCGCGGGTCGACGGGGCCCGCGCGTGGTCGCGGTTCCGGCACATCACGCTGCCGCTGCTGTCGAACACGATGGCCTTCGTGCTCGTCTTCGCGATGATCGCCGCGCTCCAGGCCTTCGACCAGATCTACGTGATGACCGGCGGCGGCCCCTACGGCAATACGCAGACGGTGGTGATGGAGATCTACGAGTCCGGTTTCAGGAAGCTCGACGTCGGCTTCGCCTCCGCCTTGTCCTATGTGCTGCTCATCGCCACGCTGCTGCTGAGCCTCGTCCAATTCGTGTTCTTCGGCCGCAGGGAGAAGGAGCTGTCATGAGCGCCCTCGCCACATCGCGGAGGAGACTCCGCGACATCACGCCGGGCACGGTGATCGCGACGCTCGCGCTCGTCGTCGTCAGCGCCGTCGTGCTCCTGCCCATCGCGATCATCGTGTTCACGGCGTTCAAACCGGTCGCGGAGGTCAACGCCTTCCCGCCGAGCCTGCTGCCCGGGACGTGGACGCTGGACAACCTCCAGCAGATCACCTCCGAGCTGCCGTTCTTCAGGCTCATCGCCAACAGCTTCGTCTTCGCGGGCGGCGTGACCGCGTGCGCGCTCGTCTTCGACTCGCTCGCGGCCTACGCCCTGGCGCGCATCGACTTCACGGGCCGGCGGTTCCTGCTCATCACCATCATCGCGACGCTGATGATCCCGTTCCAGGCCACGTTGATCCCGCTCTACCAGCTGGTCTCCGACCTGGGGTGGGTGAACACGTACGCGGCGCTCATCGTGCCCCGCGCGGCCGACGCGTTCGGGATCTTCTTCCTGCGCCAGTTCTTCCTCTCGCTCCCACGCGACCTCGACGCCGCGGCCCGCATGGACGGCGCCTCCGAGTTCCGCGTGTTCCGGTCCGTCGTGCTGCCGAACGCCATGCCCGCGCTGCTGACGCTCGGGCTCTTCACCTTCGTGAACAACTGGAACGACCTGCTGTGGCCGCTGGTGTTCACCACCGACTCGGAGATGGGCACGATCACCTCCGGGCTGACGCTGCTGACCGGCCCGGGCGGCATCGTGCCGCACGGGGTGATGATGGCCGGCTCGCTCATCGCGATCCTCCCCCTCGTCATCGCGTTCCTCTTCGTGCAGCGCCGATTCATCGAGAACATCGCGACGACGGGACTCAAATGACCGGTTCACACCATTGGCACAAGGACGGTCTCCTGCACTTCGCCGTCGGCGTCGAGGACACCTTCGTGCCCCAAGGAGGGCCGGGCGAGCGGCCGATCGACGAGTACGAGCTCACCGAGCACTACGAACGGTGGCACTCCGACCTGGCGCTGGCGAAGGACGCCGGCGCGGAGCTCGTGCGCTGGGGCGTGCCCTGGTACCGGGTGCAGCCCGAACCGGACCGCTGGGACTGGGACTGGCTCGACCGCGTCATGGGCCGCTTCGCGGAGCTCGGCCTGCGCCCCATCGTCGACCTCATGCACTACGGCACGCCGCTGTGGCTGGAGCGCCAGTTCGCGCACCCCGACTACCCGGCGCTGGTCGCCGAGTACTCGGCGCGCGTCGCCGAACGCTACGCCCCGTACGGGATCACCGATTACACGCCGGTCAACGAACCGATGATCCACGCCCAGTTCGCCGGGGAGTACGCGTACTGGCCGCCGTACCTGTCCGGTCCGGACGGCCTCAGCTCGATCGTGTCGCAGCTGGCGCGCGGCTTCGTGCTCTCGCAGCGCGCCATGCGGGACGTGCTCGGCGAGCAGGCGGTCTTCGTGCACGTCGACGCGGGCATGCGCTATGTCGGCGACATCGACGCCCCCGAGCACCGCGAGCTCGCCGCGCGGCTGAAGGAGCAGGTCTTCCTCGTGGAGGACCTCGTCACCGGCCGCGTCGACGAGGCCCACCCGCTCGCGCCGTTCCTGCGCGGGCACGGATGGGGCGACGAGGACCTGGCATGGTTCCGACAGGCGCCGGTGCGGCCGGACGTGGTCGGCGTCAACTACTACCCGCTCCACTCGACCGAGGTGTTCGAGGCCGGCGTCTTCCACTCGGGCGGCTTCCCCGATCCGCGCCCGTTCCAGGACGACGGCACCGCGGGTCTGACCGAGCTGCTGCGGACGGCGGCGGAGCGGTACGGGGCCCCGGTCATGGTCACCGAGACCTGCGTGACCGATTCGGTCAAGGCGCGCATCGACTGGCTCGACGAGTCGGTCGCGGCGGTGCGGGGCCTGCGCGAGTCCGGAGTGGACGTCGTCGGGTACACCTGGTGGCCCCTGTTCGACATGTACGAGTGGACGTTCCGGCATTCGCGGCTGCCGCGCGAGGCGCACCGCCTGACGATGGGGCTGTGGGAGCTCAAGGAGGGCGAAGGCGGACTCGCGCGGGTCCGGACGGCGGTCGCCGACCGCTTCCGCCACCACGCCGCCGGCGGACGGTGACCGCCCGGGGCGTTCAGACCCGTTCGGCGCCGCGGGGCGCGGCGCGGAAGCCGTCGATCATCAGGGTGAACCAGCGGTCCCGCACCCGTTGGGGCTGGTCGATCGGGACGGTGGCGAAGAACAGGTAGAAGTCGTCGATGGTGAGGTCGGACCGCAGGTCTCCGGCGGCCTTGCCGGTCTCGATGAGGCGCTCCATGGCGCGGACGCCGCGGTGGCGGTCGCCGGCCTTCTCGTAGTCGGTGCCCAGGGCCCGCGCCGCGGCCTTGACGGCCTTGTTGCTCGCGCCGGTCTCCATGACCATGCGCGCGAAGGTGATCAGTTCGTCGAGCGCGCGGGAGCCGGCGTCGATGCGGTCGGCGGCGGCCTCGGCTTCGCGGGTCATCTCCTCCAGATGGGCCTCGAGCACGGCCTGGACCAGCTCGGTCTTGGTGGGGAAATGCCGGTAGAGGGTGCCGACGGCCACGCCCGCGTCCTCGGCGACGGCCTCCATGGGGACCTCAGGGCCGCGGGCGATGATCTGCCGGTTGGCGGCCTCCAGGATGCGGGCGCGGTTGCGGGCGGCGTCGGCGCGCATCGGCCTGGCTTCGGGCATCGGGTCTCCTTTCGATCACATCATAGGCCTCCACGCCTTGCACTAAGGTGAATTATGATTCACTATTATGGTGAAGCCAGGTTCATCATACGTCTCGACAGGAGCCGCCATGAGCAGCAAATGGACCACCGCCGACATACCCGACCAGGCCGGACGCACGTTCATCGTCACCGGCGCCACCAGCGGCCTCGGCCTGGAGACCACGCGGGCACTCGCCCGCAAGGGCGCGCACGTGGTCATGGCCGTCCGCGACGAGGCCAGAGGCCGCGCCGCCGCGGCCGCGATCACCGAGGAGCGGCCCGGCGCGGACCTGGAGGTCCGCCGTCTCGACCTGGCCGACCTCGAGACGGTCGAGTCCTTCGCCGCCGATTTCACCGGCCGCGTCGACGTCCTGGTCAACAACGCCGGGATCATGGCCCCGCCGCACTCGCTGAGCCCGCAGGGCCACGAGTCCCAGTTCGCCACCAACCACCTCGGGCACTTCGCGCTGACCGGGCTCCTGCTCGAGCGCGTCGAGCGGGGCCGCGAGCCGCGCGTGGTCACCGTCAGCTCCCTGGCGCACGGCCACGGGCGCATCCACTTCGACGACCTTGCCGGCGAGCGGCGCTACTCCCCGACCGCCTACTACGGCCAGTCGAAGTTCGCCAACATGCTGTTCGCACTCGAACTCGACCGGAGGCTCCGCGCGGCCGGCAGCCCGGTCCGCAGCCTCGTGGCCCATCCCGGTCTGGCGGCCACCAATCTCATCCAGAGCTTCAGCGCGCCGGTCCGCTTCATCTCGCGGCTGGTGGTCCCGCTGATCACGCAGTCGGCGGCGGACGGGGCGCTGCCACAGCTCTACGCCGCCACCGATCCGCGCGCCGAGAGCGGGCAGTACATCGGCCCCGACGGCAGGCGCGAGCACAAGGGCGCCCCGACCGTGGTCCGGCCGGTCGAGGCGGCGGGAGACCCCGACACGGCCCGGCGCCTGTGGGAGCTGTCCGAGAAGCTCACCGGGGTCCGCTTCCACCTTCCCGTCCCGACAAGGCCGTGAATCGGTGGCGGACCGCAGGGGCTGAGAGCAGACTTGGGCTCAGAGGCACGAGAGGGGACGGACATGTCGGATCGGGATCGAGGCCGGATCGTCGTCGGCGTGGACGGCTCGCCGTCGTCGACGAAGGCACTGCGGTGGGCGCTGCGGCAGGCGGCGGCGACGAATGCGCGCGTGTCGGCCGTGCAGGCGTGGCAGACTCCGGGCGTCTACGGCACCGTGATCACGCTCGTCCCCGGAGAGGAGCTCGCCGCGGCCGCCCGGGAGTCGCTGGACGCCGTTCTCGCCGCTGCCGACGCGGACGCCGACGCGCCGGACGTGGAGGTGGACCGCCGGGTCGTCGGCGGCCACCCGGCGAGGGTGCTGCTGGAGGAGGCCGAGGACGCGGACCTGCTGGTCGTCGGCAGCCGCGGGCACGGCGGCGTCGTGGGCTCGCTCATCGGCTCGGTGAGCCAGTACTGCATCAACCACGCGAGCTGCCCGGTGGTCGTCGTCCGCGACACCGAGTGAGGGGCGGCCCGCTCAGCCTCGGAACGCCTCGAGCTCTTCCTCGGGGACCCGGCGGCGGGAGCGGATGAGCTCCTCGACCTCTCCCATGCGGTCCCAGGTGTTGACGGCCATGGCGGCCTGGACCCGCCCTTCGGCGGTCCAGAAGGCGACGAACTCCAGCCGGTCGATCGAGCCGCTCACCACGGGCTCCGCGGCGGGATCGGCGACGAAGCCCAGGTACTCCATGCCGAGCTCGTACTGGTCGGTGAAGAAATAGGGCAGGCGGTCGTACGGCTCCTCCGAGCCGAGCATCGCCCTGGCCGCGTGCGGTCCGGTGTGGAGCGCGGTGTCCCAGTGCTCGACCCGGAGCGGGCGGTCGTAGTGCGGCGAGGGGACGCTCGCGACGTCGCCCGCGGCGAAGACGTCGGGGTCGCTCGTGCGCAGGGCGCCGTCGACGGCGATCCCGCCGCCGAGCTCCGCGCCGCGGAGCCGGAGCCCGGCCGCCGCGGCCAGCCCGAGGTTCGGCGCGGCTCCGACGGCGACGAGCACGAGGTCGGCCTCGACGGTGTCGCCCTCGGCGGTCCGGACGCCGGTGACGCGCCCGCCCGAGCCGGTGAAGCCGGTGACCTCGGCGTTTCGGCGCAGCTGGACGCCGCGATCGGCGTGCAGGCCCGCGAAGACCTCGCCCATGCGCGGTCCGAGGACGCTGAGCGGCCGCTCGCCGATGCCGAGGACGGTGACCTCCAGGCCGAGGCTGCGGGCGGAGGCGGCGACCTCCATGCCGATCCAGCCGTCGCCGACGATCGCCGCCTTGCCGCCGCCTTCGCGCGAGGCCGCCCGCAGTGATGCGGCGAGCAGGTCGGCGCCGTCGACGGTGCGCAGCGTCAGCACGCCTTGCAGGTCCGCTCCGGGCAGGCGCAGCGGGCGCGGCTCCGATCCGGTGGCGAGGAGCAGCTTCGCGTAGTCCACGGCGGTGCCGTCCGCGAGGCCGAGCCGGTGCGAGGCGGTGTCGAGGCCGACGACGGCCGAGCCGGTGCGCAGGTCGACGTCGTTGTCGCCGTACCAGGTCTCGTCCAGCGGGAACAGCGCCGTCCGCTCGGCCTCGCCGCGCAGGTAGTCCTTCGACAGCGGCGGGCGCTCGTAGGGCCGGTGCGGCTCGGCGGTGATCACCGCCAGGGCTCGGTCGTAGCCCTCTTCACGCAGCGTCTCGGCGGCGTGCGCGGCGGCGAGACCGCCGCCGACGATGACGAACGGTGCCTCGGCCATGAGCGTCCTCGCATCCGTGGTGCTTCGCAACGGTCAGGCTCCCATTGTCGCGCACCGGCCGCGCTTCGGCACGGCTTACTGGGCGGCGGTGAGGGCGAGCGTCGCGACCGCCAGCGCGAGGAACACGCCGGGAAACGGGATGTTGCCGAGGACGCGGGCCCGCAGATGGGCGATGATCGCCCCGACGAAGAACAGGACGAGGCCGAGCGCGGCGGCCACGCCGAGCGGGCGCAGCCCGAGCAGGCCCAGGGTGAGGCCGGCGGCGCCGGCGAGTTTGAGCACGCCGAGCCAGAAGAGCCAGGAGCGCGGGAGACCGAGCGCGTCCGAGTTGGCGACCACGGGATCGGCCTTCATGAAGTCGATGACGGCGGCCCACACGTTGGCCGCGATCGTGAGGACGGTGACAATGGCATAGGCGGCGAGCATCCGGTGCCCTCTCGTGTCGGCTGTGTTCGCCGCCAAGTCTTGTCGAGTTCTCCGAAGGCATCCAATACCTGTATGTATAACCTCTGGGAATGGATGTGGACACGCGGCTGCTCCGGTCGTTCGCCGCCGTCGCCCGGGAGGGCGGTCTGACGCGCGCGGCCGAGCGGCTCTTCATCTCCCAGCCCGCGCTCACCAAGCAGGTCAAGCAGTTGGAGCGGCTGCTCGGCGTCACGTTGTTCACCCGGTCGAAGGCCGGCATGGCGCTCACCGAACCGGGCCGGGCTCTGGCCGAGCGCACGCCGGAACTGCTGGAGAGCTGGGACGCGGCGGTGCGCGCCTGCGAGCTCGCCGGGCGCGCGGCGGCGCGGGTGCTCCGCGTCGGGTTCATCGCCAGCGCCGCCAACGAGGCCACACCGGACATCATCGCCGCGTTCAACCGCCTCCGTCCCGACTGGAGGGTCGACATGCGGCAGACCACCTGGTCCGAGCCGACGGCCGGGCTCGACACCGGGGAGGTGGACGTCGCGCTGCTACGCCTGCCCCTGCCCGGGCGGGAGCGGCTGCGGATCGCGGAGCTGTTCACCGAGCCGCGGTGGGTGGCGCTGGCCGAGGGCCATCCGCTGGCCGATCGCGAGGAGATCGCGTTCGCCGAGCTGTGGGACGAGCCGTTCGTGGCCGCTCCGGTCGAGACCGGGCCGTGGCGCGACTACTGGCTCGCGACCGACGAGCGCGACGGCCGCCCGCCTCGCATCGGCGCCGTCACCGAGCAGTCCGACGACTGGCTCAGCGCGATCGCCAACGGCTACGGGATCGCGCTCGCGCCGGAGTCGTCCCGACGCTTCTACTCGCGCCCCGGCGTGGTCTACCGGCCCGTCAGCGGCGTGAGCCCGAGCACGGTCGGCGTCGCCTGGACGCGGGCGGGCGACGACGACCCGGTCGTGCGGGATTTCGTGCGGTGCTGCGTCGAGTGCGCGCGCCGCTGAGGGCGTCCGTTCGTTTACATCAGGTTCACAGCCCGGTCCGTACGGTGCTCCCCATGAGACGAATCATCTCCATCGCCGCGGCGGCGCTGATGCTCACCGCCTGCGGCACCGAGCCCGCCGGATCCGACGAGACCGCCTACACCGAGGCGGCGGCCTGCGACGACGAACTGGTCGGCGCCCTGAGCCGTTGGGCCGAGGCCGGCTTCAGCGGCTCGATCGCGATCACCGGCGAGGAGGGCTTCGCCTGCGAGGCCGGCTTCGGCTTCGCCGACGCCGAGAACGAGGTCCCGAACACCGAGGAGACGGTGTTCGCCATCGGCTCGGTCAGCAAGTCGTTCACCGCCGCCGCCGTGCTCGACCTGGTCGACGCGGGCGCCTTGGCGCTCGACGACCGCGCGGGCGATCTCGTGCCCGGCCTCGGCGGCCCGGCCGCCGAGGCCACCGTGGAGCAGCTGCTGCTGCACACCAGCGGCCTGAGTGGCTCGCACGGCGACGACCACGTCCCGCTGGACCGGGACGCGGCGATCGCGGCCCTGAGCGAACTGGAGTCCTCGTTCGGGCCGGGCACCGGCTTCGGGTACTCCAACAGCGGATACACGCTGCTGGCGTTGATCATCGACGAGCTCTCGGGCAGCGGCTACCGGGAGTACATGGCCGCCGAGATCATGCGCCTGCCGGGATCGGACGGGCGGATCGGCGGCTTCTGGGACGGCGAGCCGGCGCCGCGGGGAGACAAGGCGGTCGGCCTGGTGGACGGGGCGCCCGCCGCCTCGCTCGGCGACTTCGCGGGGCCGTACTGGGCGATGGAGGGCAACGGGGATCTCGCGATGACCGCCTCCGAACTGGCCGCGTGGACGGCGGCCCTGTTCGAAGGGGAGGTCATCGCGCCCGAGGCGGTCGAGCTGCTCACCGGCACCGTCTTCGACCAAGGGGACGGCACCTCGGAGATCCCCGGCTGGGTCGCCCTCGACGAGACGGCCTACGGCGTCCCGGTCTACACGGTCGCCGGCGGAGGCGGGGACACCGGGCACAACGCGGTCGCCGTGTGGCTGCCGGAGACACGGCGATCGCTGGCGATCACCTCGAACACCTCGGAGATCACCGCCTCGGAGCTGCTCGACGCGATCGGCCCGGCACTGGCGGCCGGTGAGCCGCCGCCGGTCCCCGACACCGGTGTCGAGGTCGACCCCGCCGAGCTCGCGGCGGCCGAGGGGGCGTACGCCTTGGACTCGGGCTCGGTCTTCACCGTCACGGCCGCGGAGGACCGGCTCGAGGTCGCCGCGGACGGCGCGGACGCGATCGACGCGCTGTTCGTGCCGACCGGCGGTTTCACCGCCGAGGACGTCGAGCGGCACGAGGCGGCGGTCGCCGCGCTCCTGGCGGGCGGGACCGAGGCGGGCCGGGAGGAACGCGAGGTCCTGGAGTCCGAGCTGGGCCCCCTCGGCGAGATCACGACCGTGGGCACCGTGGTCGAGGAGGGCGAGCTGCGGACCTATGTGACGATCGAGGCCGACGAGACGACGCTCGCCTGGTACGCCGTCGACGAGCACGGCGGCGTCGCCGCGGTCCTGCTCGACCCCGGGCCTCCCGTGTTCACGCTGGTGCCGACGGGCGAGGGCGACTACCGGCAGGAACGCCTCGACGGCGCCGGACTCGGCGTGCGGGTGTCCTTCGACGGCGAGCTGATGACCGTCGCCGGCCCCGAAGGGGCCGTCGAGGCCGACCGGTCCTCCTGAGCGGCGCACGAGCGAAAGGCCTGAGCATGCGCATCCTGTTGGTCGAAGACGACCCCGAGCTGGGGGCGGTCGTCGCGCTGGGGCTCCGCAACGAGCACTACGCGGTCGATCTCGCCGCGAGCTGCGCCGAAGCCGAGGAGCTGCTGTGCTGCAACAACTTCGACGTCGCCTGTCTCGATCTGGGGCTGCCGGACGGCGACGGCATGGAGCTGGTGCGCAGGCTCGCCGACGACCCGTGCCTGCGGCGCCCGCGGCGCATCCTGGTGCTGACCGCGCGGGACGCGGTGGACGACCGCGTGGCGGGCCTGGACGCCGGGGCCGACGACTACCTGGTCAAGCCGTTCAGCTTCGAGGAACTGGCCGCGCGGCTGCGGGCGCTGGCGCGGCGGGCCGAGACCCGCAGCGCCGTCCTCACCGTCGGCGGCCTGCGGCTCGACCTGGCCGCCCATCGGGCTTGGAGAGGCGAGGAGGAGCTGGCCCTGACGCCGCGAGAGTTCTCGATGCTGCGCTACTTCATGCATCATCCAGGGCGGACGGTCTCGGCCGAGGACCTGTTCGAGCACGTCTGGGACGCGCAGGCCGACCCGTTCACCGGCTCGGTGCGGGTCATCCTGAGCCGGCTGCGGCGCAAGCTCGGCGCGCCCGCGCCGATCGTGACGATCACGGGCGTCGGCTACCAGCTGCAGGAGTCGCCATGATCCGGGCCATGCGTTCGCTGCGTTTTCGGCTCACCTTCGCGGGCTCGCTGGCGATCTACCTGCCGGTACTGCTGGTGTTCGTGATCACCTCCGTGACCGAGAGCGAGATAACCGAGCTCGACTCGGACGGCCAGGGCTGGAAGGCCGATCGGTCCATGGTGGATCCATCGGATTGGACGGTCGTCACGGTGGTGGCGCTCGGGCCGGTCGCGGTGGCGCTGGCGTGGTGGTGGTCGGGGCGGGCGGTGCGGCCGTTCGAGCGGATCCGCTCGGCCGCGGAGCACATCGAGGCCTCGGACCTGAGTCTGCGCATCGGGCCGGCGAGCGGGCCGAGCGAGGCGGTGGCGCTGGCGGCGAGCTTCGACGCCATGCTGGACCGGCTGGAGCACGCCGCGCAGGTGCAGCGGCGGCTCATCGAGGAGACCAGCCACGAGCTGCGCACTCCCCTGTCGGTGCTCATCGCGGGCGCCGAAGTGCTGCTCCAGCATCCGTCGCCGAGCCTCGAGCTGTACCGGGAGGGCCTGGAGCGGACGCGGACCTCGGCCGAGCGGATGCGGGAGACGATCAGCGAGCTGCTGATCGACGCGCGCGGGCGGGCCCGCCGAATCGACCGGCGGCCGGTGGACCTCGTGGCGCTGGCGCGGGGCGTGCTGGAGGACTTCGCCGCCCCGGCGGCGGCGAGGTCGGTGGAGCTGGCGGGGCCCGCCGGCGGGCCGGTGGAGTGCGCGGTGGACGAGGCCACGGTGCGCAGGGCGGTCGCGAACCTGGTGGACAACGCCGTGAAGCACGCACCGGTCGGTTCGGCGGTCGAAGTGGAGGTGGAGCGCTCGCGGGCCGGAGCGGAGGTGACGGTGACCGACCACGGGCCGGGCATTCCCGAGGCCGGGCGGGAGCGCGTCTTCGAGCGGTTCTGGCACGGCGGGGAGGGGGCGGGCACGGGCCTGGGTCTGCCGATCGCGCGCCAGATCGCGCAGGCGCATGGCGGTGAGGTGACGGTGGAGAGTCCAGGTCCGGCCGGGGACGGCTGCCGCTTCCGCCTCGTCTTCCCAGACCCCCGCTCCGACGGCATCGAGGAATAGAAAGGAGGTGCGGCGTCTTCGGCGGGGCTCACTGAGGCCCTGCCGTGTCGGAAGCCCGAGAACACGACGAATTCGGCGGGCGGTCGACCGGAACCGCCACACGAGCGCTAGAGGGCACGAGCGTTAGTAAGGAGGAGGTCGATGGCGTGAAGAAGCGGAGAGGCGACACCGAAGCCTCCCCGGGACACGGCTCGGAGCGGCAGCCGACAGCTGGAACCGACACATGTCCGCTCAGGGGGTGGTCGATGGCGTGAACGAGCGAAGAGCGGCGATGCCGAACTGCGCCGAGGCGCGGCACGGCGAAGCCGCCGGGGGGAACCCCGGCGGCTCGGCGGTCCCGCTGTCAGCTCTGGAGTTCTGCCAGGGCCTTCTGCCAAGCGCCTTGGTCGCGGGGCTCACCGGGCATGTTCATCTCGCTGAAGCGGACGACGCCCGCCTTGTCGATGACGAAGGTGCCGCGGTTGGCCATGCCCTTGTCCTCGTTGAAGACTTCATAGGACTGGGCCACCGCGCCGTGAGGCCAGAAGTCGCTCAAGAGCGGGAACTCGAAGCCCTCGCGCTGCGCCCACACCTTGTGGGCGAACGGGGAGTCGATCGAGACGCTGAGCACCTGGACGTCGTCGGACTGGAAGGCGTCCAGGTTGTCCCTGATGCCGCACAGCTCGCCTTCGCAGACGCCGGTGAACGCGAACGGGTAGAACACCAGCAGGACGTGCTTGTCGCCGCGGAAGCCCGAGAGCGTGACGTCCTGGTTGTTCTGGTCCTTGAGCGTGAAGTCCGGGGCGGTGGTTCCGGGTTCGATCGGCATGGGTGCTCCTTGCGCAATACCGGCCTCCGGGCGGAGGGCCGTCGGTGGTCTGACGGGCTCGACGGTAGCGCCGGGCCGCGGCCGCACGCCGAGCGGCCCGGTGCGAATGAGAACCAGTGCGGATGAGGCTCAAAAGCATCGGACCGCAAGCGGAGGTCCTGCACCGGCCGGTGCCGCCTCGCAGCCGAGCGCCGTTCTCGGCTCCGAAACCGGCGTGGCCGAGGCGCGTTCGGGGGTGCGACCGCCCGCGGGGGCCTGGGGAGTCCAACGTCTCGGGCCGGGCCGCAAGCGGCGGCCCCACCACGACCCGCGCTGCCGCGCCTCCCGCTCGGGCCGCCTCCCCGGCTCCGAAACCGGCGTGGCCCGATACAGGCTCGCCGCGAGGCGTGCCATGGCGCTGGGTGCGGCCGTCCGTTCCGAGGCGCGGCGCTGGGGGCGCCCGCCTCGGTGGCGCCTCAGCGCCGGGCCACGACCATTCTCGAGGCCACCCAGTCCGGGGAGGCGTTGAGCGTCTTGGTGGACTGGAGGCCCGCCAGGGCCGCCGACTCCTCGATCGTGACCGGGTCGATGTGCCCTTCCCGGCCGGCCTTGGGGGTCAGCAGCCACACCGTGCCCCCGTCGGCGAGCGGGTCGCGCGCGTCCAGCAGGAGGTCGACCAGGTCGCCGTCGTCCTCACGACACCACAGCAGGACGGCGTCGACGATCTCGTCGGAGTCCTCCCCGAGCAGTTCGCCGACCGCCTCGACCACCGCGGCGCGCAAGGTCGCGTCGACATCGGTGTCGAAGCCGATCTCCATGACGGCCTCGACGCCGTCGAGTCCGAGTCTCTGCGCCACGCTGCTTCCGTCCACCGGGCTGCCCGGAGCGTTCACGTCGTCGCCTCCATCCGTGTTCCATCTGAGCTTGTGCACAGCATATGAAGTAGAGCATATGAGGTGCAGCATATGGGTCGCTTGCGCGGCTTGCCGCCCGCCCACGCGGTCCGGAAGCATGCCGCTCCGAGGCGAATGCGAATGCAACACCGCTTGAAGCGGAGGTGAGCACACGTTCACGGAGTTGTGATCTTCGATGCCGTCGCCGTCGGGCGATCACGCAGGTGGGCGACGGTCGAGGTCGCCGAGAGTGTGGGCGCGGTCGCATCAACCCGGGTGGGCGGGCGACGGTCGCGGTAGATTCGGGGGAGGATGGTAGAAATCGATGACACTCTGCCCTATCGACAGTGCAGTCTAAGAACGAGGGATCGCCCGTGACCACGGAACAGAACCGGCCGCCCATCAGTGACGGATTGCCGACCCAAGTACCGGACACTGACCCCGAGGAGACCAGCGAATGGCTGGAATCCCTGGACGGCCTCCTTGACGCAGGCGGGCGGACTCGTGCCCGCTATGTAGTACAGCGGCTGCTCGAACACGCCCGCAAACGGCAGATCGCCGTCCCCGCGGCGACGAGCACCGACTACGTCAACACCATCCCGGTCGAAGACGAGCCGCACTACCCCGGCGACGAGGAGGTCGAGCAGCGCATCCGCGCCTACGTGCGCTGGAACGCCGCGATGACCGTCCACCGGGCCCAGCGCCCGGGCATCGGCGTCGGCGGCCACATCTCCACCTACGCCTCGGCCGCGAACCTCTACGAAGTGGGCTACAACCACTTCTTCCGGGGACGGGGCCACTCCGGCGGCGGCGACCAGGTGTTCTTCCAGGGCCACGCCTCGCCCGGCATGTACGCCCGATCCTTTATGGAAGGCCGTCTGACGGCCGACCAGCTCGACGGCTTCCGCCAGGAGGTCTCCCGCGCCCAGGGCGGCCTGCCGTCCTACCCGCACCCGCGTCTGATGCCCGACTACTGGCAGTTCCCGACCGTGTCGATGGGTCTGGGCCCGATCAACGCGATCTACCAGGCGATGTTCAACCGCTACGCGCACGACCGCGGCATCAAGGACACCTCGCAGCAGCAGGTGTGGGCCTTCCTCGGCGACGGCGAGATGGACGAGGTCGAGTCGCGGGGAGCGCTCCAGTTCGCCGCCGGCGCCGAGCTCGACAACCTCACCTTCGTCGTCAACTGCAACCTCCAGCGCCTCGACGGCCCGGTCCGCGGCAACGGCAAGATCGTCCAGGAGCTCGAGGCCTACTTCCGCGGCGCGGGCTGGAACGTCATCAAGGTCATGTGGGGCCGCGAGTGGGACCCGCTGCTCGCCGCCGACGCCGACGGCGCGCTGGTGAACCTCATGAACACCACGGCCGACGGCGACTACCAGACCTTCAAGGCCGAGTCCGGCGCGTTCGTCCGCGAGCACTTCTTCGGACGCGACACGCGCACCAAGGCCATGGTCCAGAACCTCAGCGACGACCAGATCTGGGACCTGCGCCGCGGCGGCCACGACGACCGCAAGATCTACGCGGCGTACAGGGCCGCCATGGAGCACGAGGGCCAGCCGACGGTCATCCTCGCCCACACCGTCAAGGGCTACAAGCTCGGCTCCACCTTCGAGGGCCGCAACGCCACCCACCAGATGAAGAAGCTGTCGCTGGACGACCTCAAGGGCTTCCGCGACTCCCTGGCCATGCCGGTCACCGACGAGCAGCTGGAGGCCGACCCGTACCGGCCGCCGTACCTCAGGCCCGAGGACGGCAGTCCCGAGGCCGAGTACCTGGCCGCCCGCCGCCACGAGCTGGGCGGCTCGATCCCCTCGCGCAAGAACACGGTCATCCCGTTGAACCTGCCGGGCGACGACGCCTACAAGTCGGCCAAGCGCGGCTCTGGCAAGCAGAAGGTCGCCACCACCATGGCGCTCGTCCGCCTGCTCAAGGACCTCATGCGCGACAAGGAGATCGGGAAGCGCTGGGTGCCGATCATCCCGGACGAGGCCCGCACCTTCGGCATGGACGCCATGTTCCCGACCGCGAAGATCTACTCCCCGCACGGGCAGCAGTACCTGTCGGTCGACCGCGACCTGTTCCTGTCGTACAAGGAGTCGGAGCAGGGGCAGCTGCTGCACCTGGGGATCAACGAGGCCGGTTCGGTGGCCGCGTTCACCGCCGCGGGCACCTCGTACGACACGCTCGGCGAGCCGATGATCCCGTTCTACATCTTCTATTCGATGTTCGGCTTCCAGCGCACGGCCGACGCGATCTGGGCGGCGGCCGACCAGCTGAGCAACGGCTTCCTGATCGGCGCGACGGCGGGGCGCACCACGCTCAACGGCGAGGGGCTCCAGCACGAGGACGGCCACTCGATCCTCATGGCCCACACCAACCCGGCGGTCGTGTCCTACGACCCGGCGTTCGGCTACGAGATCGGCCACATCATGCAGGACGGCCTGCGCCGCATGTACGGCGAAGGCGAGCACGTCTTCTATTACCTGACCGTCTACAACGAGCCGATCGTGCAGCCGGCCGAGCCCGAGGGCGTCGACGTCGAGGGCATCCTCCGGGGCCTGCACAAGGTCGCGTCCGGCTCCGGCTCGGGGCCGCGCGTGCAGCTGCTCGCCTCGGGCTCGGGCATGCCGTGGGCGCAGAAGGCCGCCGAGCTGCTCGCCTCGGACTGGGGCGTGTCGGCCGACGTCTGGTCGGTCACCTCGTGGTCGGAGCTCAACCGCGACGCGGTCGAGGCCGAGCGGCACAACCTGCGCCACCCCGAGGCCGAGAAGCTCGTCCCGTACGTGACGCGGAAGCTGTCGGGCGCCGAAGGGCCGTTCGTGGCCGTGAGCGACTACATGCGGTCGGTCCCCGACCTCATCAGCCGCTGGGTGCCGGGCGATTACACCTCGCTGGGCACCGACGGCTTCGGCCACTCGGACACGCGCGGCGCGCTGCGGCGCCACTTCAACGTCGACGGCGAGTCGGTCGCGGTGGCGGCGCTCCAGCAGCTGGCCGCGCGCGGCGAGGTCAAGCCGGAGCTGGCCTCGCAGGCCGCGGCGAAGTACCAGATCACCGACCCCACCGCCGCCGAGGCGGGCGAGGCCGGCGGCGACTCTTAGTCGCACACCGAACAGAGCGGGGCCGGGAGGTGATCCTCCCGGCCCTCTTTCCGTCGCGGCCGCGCTCGCAGCGCCCTTATAGACTCGGTGCCCGAAACGCGCCGCTCCCGCGCCTCCCCGAGAACGCCCCGGAGATCGAATGCAGCATCAGACCCCCGCCGAAACCTGTGCCCACCTCTGGCAGCACGGTGTCGCGCTGCTCAACAGCGGAGAGGCCGAGCGAGCCGCGGACAGCTTCGAAGCGGCCGTCGGACACGACCCGAGGGCCGCCGACGTGTGGCTGGGACTGCACGCGGCCGGGCGGCGCCGCCCCGAGGCGGTCGACGCCATGTACGAGCACCGGAGCCTCCTCGGCGGCCTGCGCTCCAGGTTCGGGGTGGAACTCCAGTCGCGGTTCGACATCGGGCTGTACGTGACCTACCGGCTCAGCAACGTCGGCGACGTCTGGCTCGCCAAGGTCGCGAAAGCGATCGACGAGGACGAGCACGACCAGGCGCGGGCCTGGTTGGAGTCGGTCGCCACCGAGGACGACCAGATCCGGTTCCTCCGCGCGCGGCACGCCTTCTGCAGGCAGGAGTGGCAGGACGTGGTCAAGTTCGCCCGCGGCATCGAGGACGGCTTCCTCAAGGACGAGACGCAGCTGTACAACGGCCTCGCCTTGGCTCTCCTGGGCATGCACTACGCGGCCCTCGACGCCTTGGAGCCGCTCCCCGCCACACTCGATCCCGGAGGCGCCTTCGAAGGCGAGGTCGCCTTCGCGCGCGGCCTCGCGTGGGAAGGCCTGGGAGAGAACGAGAAGGCGTCTCGCGCGTTCCAGCACGCCTACCGGTGCTCCCCCGAGACCGAGCTCTTCGCCGAGCGGGCCAAGGCTCCCGCCCCGGCGGAGACCACGTCGCGGCGCCGGGTGGAGCGGACGGACGGGCCTGAGGCCGCCACCGGCGAGCAAGGCGATCTCACCGCCGAACAACGATCCGAGATGCTGGCCGAGGCCAAGCGGCAGCTCGACGGGATGATCGGCCTTGAGCCGGTCAAACAACAGGTCAAGACCTTGACCGCCCAGTTCAAGATGGCGGCGCTGCGTCAGGACAAGGGCTTGAAGGCCGCCGCGCGGCCGCACCACTTCGTGTTCGCGGGGCCGCCCGGCACCGGCAAGACCACCGTCGCCCGCATCATGGGAGAGATCCTCGCCGGGCTCGGGCTGCTCGAACACGGCGAGGTCGTCGAGACTCAGCGCGGGGACCTGGTCGGCCAGTACCTCGGCCAGACCGCGAAACAGACCAGGGAGAAGATCGAAGCGGCGCTCGGCGGCATCCTGTTCATCGACGAGGCGTACGCCCTGTCCAACGCGGCGGGCTACGCGGGAGGCAAGGACGCGTTCGGCGACGAGGCCCTCCAGGAGATCCTGACCGCCGCCGAGAACCAGCGGGACCGGCTGGTCATCATCCTCGCCGGCTACCGCCAGGAGATCAACGAGCTGATCGCCACCAACCCGGGCCTGAAGTCCAGGTTCTCCACCGTAGTCGACTTCCCGTCCTATTCGGCCGCGGAACTGACCGACATCGCGGCCTCCGTCTGCGCCGCGGCCGGCGACGAACCGTCCGCCGCTGCCGAAGAGGCGCTCGCCACCTGCTTCCGATTCGCCGCCGACCAGGGCATGGTCGACGACCTCGGCAACGGCCGCTTCGCGCGCGAACTGTGCCGCAAGGCGGCCGCACAGCGCGACCTGCGGCTTCTCGAGACACTCGGCGACGCCGAGCCGACCGCCGAACAGATGGTGACGATCGAAGCCGCCGACGTGCTGAGCGCCTACAGGGAGCTCGTACCCGAATCGCCCTTCGGCTGACGGCCGGGCGCACGGCGGGGGCGGGCGTGCCGTGGCACGCCCGCCCCCGCCGATGTCGTATGCGGTTGCCCCCGGGATCGCCGGGTGCTACGCCTGAGCGTCCTCGGCGCCCTCTTCCTTGGCGATCTGCTCGCGGACCTCGTCCATGTCGAGCGCCCGCACCTGCCGGATGACCTCTTCCAGCGCCTCACCGGGCAGCGCGCCCGGCTGGTTGAACAGGAGGATGCCGTCGCGGAAGGCCATCAGCGTCGGGATCGACTGGATGCCGGCCGCCGACGCCAGCTCCTGCTGATCCTCGGTGTCGATCTTGCCGAACACGATGTCGTCGTGCTTCTCGCTCGAGGCGTCGTACGTCGGCGCGAACTGCTTGCAGGGACCGCACCAATCCGCCCACCAGTCCACCAGCACGATGCCGTTGTCGGTGACGGTGTCTTCGAAGGTGTCCTTGGTCAGTGCAACCGTGGCCATAAAATCAGGCCGCCTCTCTATCGTGGCTCGATTTCGGTGCTATTCGGGCAACGATAGTGGCAAGTCCCGTATTCCGCCCGACGTCGGCGCGAGGCGCGCACCACGTCTGGCAGGCTATAGGGCATGGATCTGGCCACCACCATTCAGAACATCGAACGCTCCTCATCGGCGCTGACGACCCAGTCGCTCACCCGAATGGATGAACGGCTCCCCTGGTTCCGCGAACTACCGGCCGAGCAGCGCTCGATGGTGACCCTGGTGGCCCAGGCGGGCGTGCGCCAGTTCCTCGAGTGGCTGCGCTCCGGCGGCGAGGACCTCGGCAGCTCCGACATGGTCTTCGAGACCGCCCCCGTCGAGCTGGCCCGCGCGATCAGCCTCCAGCACACCGTCGCCCTCATCCAGGTCGTCATCGACGTCGTCGAGGAGCAGGTGCCGGCGCTCGCCGCCGAAGACGACGAGGAGCAGCTGCGCGAATCGGTCCTGCGGTTCTCCCGCGAGATCGCCTTCGCCGCGGCCCGCGTCTACGCCCGCGCCGCCGAGACCCGCGGCGCCTGGGACGCCCGCCTCCAGGCCATGCTCGTCGACTCGCTGCTGCGCGGCGACTCCTCCGACGAGCTCATCGGCCGCGCCGCCGCCCTCGGCTGGTCCGAGACCCAGTCCATCACCGTCGTCTGCGGCAACACGCCCGGCGGCGAGGCCACCCTGGTCCTCCACAGCGTCCAGCGGGCCGCCCGCCGCCTCGGCCTCGACGTCCTCGCGGGCGTCCACGGCGCCCGCCTGGTCATCCTCCTCGGCGGCGTCGCCGACCCGCTGGAGATCGTCGAGAAGCTCACCGGCCAGTTCGGCGAGGGCCCGATCGTGGTCGGCCCCACGGTCACCGGCCTGGCCGAGGCCTCGAACTCCGCGCTGGCGGCCGTGGCCGGGCACCGCGCCGCACCGGCCTGGACCGACGCGCCGCGCCCGGTGACGGCCGTCCAGCTGCTGCCCGAGCGCGCCATCGCCGGCGACGAGGCCGCCCGCCTGCAACTGCGCGAGGGCGTCTATGTGACGCTGCGGCGCGCCGGAGGCGAGCTGCTGGAGACCATGGACGCGTTCATCGCCTCCGGCGGGGTCCTGGAGGGCACGGCCCGCGAGCTGTACGTCCACCCCAACACGGTGCGGTACCGCCTCCGCCGCATCCAGGAGGTGACCGGTTTCTCCCCCACTGATCCGCATCAGGCCTTCGTGCTGCGTGTGGGGTTGACCATAGGCCGCCTGGAGAGCTCGCCGAGCACGAGGCGTTCGCGCAGTTAACAACGAGTGTTGTAGATTTCCTACAAGAACCGGACGGGCTTTCAGTCTTCCAGAAGCTCCCGTTCCGGGTGGTCACTGAGCGAAAGTCTAGATGTGCTTGCCATTCTCGCTCCCGGGCAGGGTTCGCAGAAGCCCGGGTTCCTCACGCCATGGATCGACGCCGACCCCGCCGCGGCCGCGAAGCTCCGCGAGTGGTCGGAGCCGATCGGCCTCGACCTCGTCCGCCTCGGCACCGAAGCCGACCAGGCCGAGATCACCGACACCGCCAACACGCAGCCCCTGCTGGTCGCCGCCGGGCTCCTCGCGGCCGAGCGCCTCCCGCTCCGCAGCGCGAGCGTCGTCGCCGGCCACTCCGTGGGCGAGCTGACCGCCGCCGCGCTGGCCGGGATCCTCACCCCCGAGGCCGCGATCGAACTCGCCGCCGTCCGCGGCCGCGAGATGGCCGCCGCCTGCGACATCGAGCCCACCACCATGGCCGCCGTCCTCGGCGGCGTCGAAGACGACGTCCTCGCGGCCATCGAGGCCGCCGGCGCCTGGCCGGCCAACCGCAACGGCGCCGGTCAGATCGTCGCCGCCGGGCCCGTCGCCGCCGTCGAGAAGCTCACCCAGAACGCGCCCGAACGCACCCGCGTCATCCCGCTCAAGGTCGCCGGGGCCTTCCACACCCCGCACATGGCCCCCGCCCACGCGGCCCTGGAGGCCTTCGCGGGGAGCGTCACCACCGCCGACCCGCAGCGGACCTTCCTGTCGAACCGCGACGGCCAGGCCGTCCCGACCGGCGCCCAGGCCCTGCGTCAGCTGGTGGACCAGGTCACCTCTCCGGTCCGATGGGACGCCTGCATGAGTACGCTTGGAGAGCTGGGCGTCACCGCTGTCATCGAACTCCCGCCGGCAGGGACGCTCACGGGCCTGGCCAAGCGGGCCCTCAAGGGCGTGGAACGACTCAACATCAACACCCCCGAGGACCTGGCCGCCGCCGCCGAACTCGCCGCCAGTGAAGGAGTCCAGTGAGCGCCAACGGATCCCGCGTCATCAGCGTGGGCCACTACCAGCCTGAGAAGGTCCTCACCAACGACGACCTCGCCAAGATCGTCGAGACCACCGACGAGTGGATCGTCAGCCGGGTCGGCATCAAGGAGCGCCGGATCGCGGCCAAGGACGAGAAGGTCGCCGACATGGCGGTCAAGGCCGCCGAACGGGCGCTCGCGAACTCCGGATACGGCCCGGCCGACATCGACATGGTCATCGTCGCCACCGTCTCGGCCAAGGACGTCTGCCCCAACACCGCCTGCCGGGTCGCCGACGCCCTCGGCATCGCCACCCCGGCCGCCATCGACGTCAACACCGCCTGCTCGGGCTTCGAGTACGCCCTCGCCCAGGCCGACATGGCCATCAGGACCGGCAGCGCCACCCGCGCCCTCGTCATCGGCGCCGAGAAGCTCACCGCCGTCACCGACTGGGAGGACCGCTCCTCGTGCGTCCTCTTCGGCGACGGCGCCGGCGCGATCGTCGTCGAGGGCACCGACGACCCGGCGCTGGCCGTCAGCCCGGTCGTGTGGGGCTCGGAGCCCTCCATGAGCGACGTCATCCGGATCGAAGAGGACGTCCCCTTCATCAAGCAGGCCGGCCAGACCGTGTTCCGCTGGGCCACCACCCAGCTCGCACCGCTGATCGAGCGGGTCGCCGAACGGGCGGACGTCAAGATCTCCGAGCTGGCGGCGTTCGTGCCCCACCAGGCGAACCTGCGGATCATCCAGGGCATCGCCAAGCGGCTGGACTTCAGCGAGGACTGCGTCATCGCCGAGGACATCGTCTATTCGGGCAACACCTCCGCGGCATCGGTGCCGCTGGCGTTGTCGAAGTTGGTAGAAAGTGGCAAGGTCGCCTCCGGCGCCCCGATCCTCCTGTTCGGGTTCGGCGGCGGGCTCACCTATGCCGGGCAAGTCATCCGCTGCCCGTAATTATCGAGAGGAACAAACACATGTCTCGTGACGAGATCCGCGAAGGGCTGTCCGACATTCTCGAAGAGGTCGCGGGCGTGAACCCCGACGACGTCGCCGATGAGAAGTCCTTCACCGACGACCTGGACGTCGACTCGCTGGCGATGGTCGAGGTCGTGGTGGCCGCCGAGGAGAAGTTCGGCGTCAAGATCCCCGACGACGAGGTCGCCAACCTGAAGACCGTCGGCGACGCCGTCTCCTACATCGAGAAGGGTTGATGTGACTGAGGTAGTCGTCACCGGGCTCGGCGCGACTACCCCGCTCGGCGGGGACGTGGCGTCGACCTGGGAAGCTCTCGTCGCCGGGAAATCGGGCGTCAACGCCCTCGAAGAGGAGTGGGCGCAGCAGCTCCCGGTGCGCATCGCGGCCCAACTGGCCGTCGAGCCCTCCGAGGTGCTGCCCCGGATCAGGCTGCGTCGCCTCGACCGCTCCGAGCAGATCGCGCTCATCGCCGCCCAGCAGGCGTGGGGCGACGCGGGCTTGAGCGACGACCTCGACAGGGAACGCCTCGGGGTGGTGTTCGGCTCCGGCATCGGCGGCGCACTGACGCTGCTCGAGCAGGACGACATCCTGGAGGGGACGGGACCGCGGCGGGTCTCTCCGTACACCGTTCCGATGCTCATGCCCAACGGCCCCGCGGCCGTGGTCGGCCTGGAGTTCCACGCGAAGGCGGGCGTCCACGCCCCGACCAGCGCGTGCGCCACCTCGGCCGAGGCGATCTCGTGGGCGGCCGACATGATCCGCGCGGGCCGCGCCGACGTCGCCATCGCCGGCGGCGCGGAAGCGGTCATCGGCGGCCTGCCGATGGCCGGGTTCGCGTCCATGAAGGCGATGTCGACCCGCAACGACGAGCCCGAACGCGCCTCGCGCCCCTGGGACCGCGACCGCGACGGCTTCGTCATGGGCGAAGGCGCGGGCGCGCTGGTGCTGGAGCGCCGCGAGCACGCCGAGGCCCGCGGGGCGAAGATCTACGCGGTCGTGGCCGGCTCCGGTCTGACCTCGGACGGCTTCGACATCGTGCAGCCCGACCCCGAGTGCAACGGCGGCGGGCGCGCCATGCGCGCCGCCATCAAGCAGGCCGGGATCGACCCGAAGAGCGTCGGCCACGTCAACGCCCACGCGACGTCGACGCCGGTCGGCGACATGGCCGAGGTCAAGGGCGTCAAGCGCGAGATCGGCGACCACGTGGTCCTGACCGGGACCAAGTCGATGACCGGGCACCTGCTCGGCGGGGCCGGCGCGGTCGAGTCGATCGCGACGATCATGGCGATCCACGACGGGGTCATCCCGCCGACGATCAACCTGGAGAACCCGGATCCGGAGCTCGACTTGGACGTGGCGGCGAACGAGGCCCGCAAGAAGGACCTCGACGCCGCGATGAACACCGGCTTCGGCTTCGGCGGCCACAACGCGGCGGTCTTGTTCACGAAGGCGTAGCCGGAGTGAACCTGCGGTACAGCACGAAGGCGTAGCCGGAGTGAACCTGCGGTACGGCGTCCCATAGCGCGGTAGCGTTGGGCCCCATCGTTTCACGATGGGGCCCTTGCCGTGTTCGCCCCTTTCGACTACTGTGAGCGCGTTACTGCCCACACGGCCCCTCAGGAGCGGCGACGTGTCCCGGTTCCACATAGAACCCGACGAGGTCAGAGCGGCCGCCGCCGCGATGCGCGAATCGGCCTCGACACTGCCAGAGCAGATGGCGACCGTCGCCGAGGAGGCCGGACGGCTCCCCGCCGCCGCCGACACCGCCGAGTTCCCGGGCATCGGCGCGGTCGCGTCCATGGCCGAGACCTGGCACGAGCGGCACGTCCCCGGTCACCGGGCCGCCGTCGACGAGCTCGCCGGGCAGCTCGACGCCAGCGCCGACGCGACCGTCGAGACCGACGACCACAACGCGGGGACCTTCGATGAGCATCGGCTTTAGCGCCCTCCAAGAGGCCGACTTCGACGTGCTCGCCGCCGTGGGCGAGCGCTGGACGGCGTTCGCGGCGCACCTGAGCGAGCAGGTCGAGGCCCTGGAGGGCGTCCTCGACCGGCAGTTGAGCGAAGACCACTGGGCAGGGGACGCGCCCGACGCGGCCAGGGAGCGGATCAAGGCCGCCGTCGCCGAGCTGGAGCAGCGCATCGACCCGGCAGGGAAGGCCGCCGCCGCGATCGCCGACGCCGTCGAGGCCTTCCGGGAGTGCCAGGCAGACCTCGGCGAACTGGCGGCCGAGGCCGAAGCGGCGGGCGTCGTCCTCGGCGCCGAAGGCGACGGCGACTCCTCCCCCGAGTTCGCCGAACGGCTCGCCGCGATCCTGGACCGGGCCACCGAGGTCGACGAGGAGCTGGGCGCGCGGATCGGCCTCGTCGCCGACACGGCCGCCCCCGGTCGGACGCCGCTGTCGGCGGCGGAGGACCCGGCCGCCGAGCTCACCGAGATGCTCGCCTCCGGCGCCTCTCCGAAGGAGGTCAACGGCTGGTGGGACTCCCTGAGCGGCACTGCTCAGGACGCGCTCGTGGCCGGCAGTCCCGAACTGGTCGGGTCTGCCGACGGCGTCCCGAGCGACGCGAGGGACGAGGCGAATCGGCGACGGCTGGGCACCGAGCTGCAAAACCTCGATGCCGAGATATCTCATATAAATGAGGAGATTGCGTCCGCCGAGCGGTCCGGCCGCGGCGAGGACGCCGAGGAACTGCGCGGCCGCCTCGACGCGCTCACCGAGACCAGGCGGGACCTCGCCGCCCTCGAAGACCGCGTCGACGGCCCCGACCGGGTCACCGGCCAGGACCACTACCTGCTCGGCTACGACGCCTCCCGCGACGGCAAGGCGATCATCGCCATCGGCAACCCCGACACCGCCGACAACACCGCCGTGTTCGTGCCGGGCACCGGCGCCGAACTCGGCCGCAGCGGCGACTACGACCGCGCCGCGGCCATGGCCCACGACGCCCACGAGGCCGCGCCGAGGGAGGACACGGCGATGGTGATGTGGCTCGGCTACGACGCGCCCGACCACCCCGTCGCCGACGCCCACTCCCTGTCCTACGCCAAGGACGCCTCCGGCGGCCTCTCGTCGTTCATGGGCGGGCTGGAGGCCGCGAACCGCGACCCGGCCCACGCGACGACCACCGTCGTCGGCTACTCGTACGGCTCCACGGTCGTCGGCCAGTCCGCGAAGGAGCACGGGCTCGCGACCGACCAGATCATCGCGGTGGCGAGTCCCGGCATGAACGTCGACCGGGCCGCCGATCTCGGCATCGACCCCGACGACGTGTGGGCGACGACCGCCCCGGGCGACGTCATCCACGTGCCGGCGGTCATCGACATCCCGCTGCCGGGCGGCGACAGCCTCGGCATGGGCCCGAGCCCGGTCGACGACGACTTCGGCGCGCGTACCTTCGACAGCGACGCGATGAGCTGGAACCCCCTCGACATCCACACGAACTACTGGAACGAGGGCAACGCCGCCCGCGACAACATGGCGTTCATCGTCACCGGCCAGACCGACCGCGTGCATTAGGAGGAGACGGGCATGAGCCGAGGAGCACCCGAGCGGGAGGACCCCTGGCCGCGCATGGAGGACGCCGTGCGCGAGACCGTCGCCGCCCTGCCGGACTTCCCCGGCTTCGAGAGCCGCGCCTTCGCCGAGCTCGCCGGGACCGACCCCGACACGGTCCAGTACGAGCTGTCCTACACCTTCACCCTCGACGACTCCGAGACGGCGAAGGTCCGCCGCGACTACGTGGCGGCCCTCAAACGGCACCTCCC
This sequence comes from Glycomyces tenuis DSM 44171, assembly GCF_000427885.1. Classification (GTDB taxonomy): domain Bacteria; phylum Actinomycetota; class Actinomycetes; order Mycobacteriales; family Micromonosporaceae; genus Glycomyces; species Glycomyces tenuis. The sequence goes on along the minus strand of NZ_ATYW01000004.1, from coordinate 82,859 downwards.
GGCAATCGGCTACACGGTCCACTCCGAGCGCTTCGGCGAGGACGGCGAGCCGCGCGCGCTCGAAGCGGTCCGGCCCGACGGAATCAACGTCTGGTACCGCGTCCTCGGCCTGGTCAGCGTCAAGGCCCAGACGGGACCGATGCCGCGCGACCCGGACTACGACCCGTACTGCCCGCCCCCGATCGGCGGCGTGGCCAGGGACCGGGACGCCGCCCTCGACTTCTGCGAGCGCGGCTACACCGACGAGGGGCCCGAGGCCGAGCCGACCACGGGGACGGACTACGCCATCTGAGCTACGCCGGCACTACTCCCGCGGTAGGACGGGAAGCCGGTGACAATCGACCGCTCGGACGACTCGGACCGAAGCGGCGTTTGCCTATATTGAGGGACGGAAACCCTTACACCACGTTTTTTGGAGCCCGATCATGCCAGTCTCCTCCACACAGGGGACCACTCCTGCGCAGCTCGGCCCGCCGAGCTCCATCACGAAGGCCGAGCGCTCGCTCGCGCCCGACATCGCCCGCGGCGGCATGCTGCTGTTCATCGCGATCGCGAACGTCGCGATCTACGTGCACGGCAGCGGCATCGATTCCTACGGCCACTTCACCGACTCCACGACGGCCGACCACATCGCACTGTTCTTCGAGAAGCTGCTCGCCGCCGAGCGCTCGCGGCCGATGTTCGCGATCCTCTACGGCTTCGGCATCGCCGTCATGGCCTCGCGTATGTTCGCCCGCGGCATGGACCCCAAGGGCGTCCGCAAGGTCCTGCGCCGCCGCTCCTGGTGGCTGATCCTGTTCGGCTTCATCCACGCCACCTTCCTGTTCTTCGGCGACATCCTCGCGCCCTACGGCGCCACCGGGCTCATCGCGCTCGGCTTCGTGCACCTCTCGGACAGGGCGCTGCGGCGCTGGCTGATCGGGTCCTCGGTCGTCGTCGTGGTCGTCTCGCTCCCGATCTTCGCGTGGGCGTACAGCGGCAACAGCGGCAACACCGGCGGCACCGACGAGCTGTCGAACTACGCCGTGCAGATGGTCTTCGGCGCCGCCGTGTCGATCGGGTTCACCACGGTCTTCACGGTCTTGGGCCTGTTCGTCCCGCTCGTGCTCATCGGCATGATGCTCCAGCGCTCCGGCTGGATCGACCACCCCGAGGAGCACCTGCCGGGGCTGCGGAAGGTCTTCGTCTCGGGCATGGTCGTGAACGTCCTCAGCGCCCTGCCGGTCGCGCTCGTCGGCCTCGGCGTGTGGGAGCCGCCGACATTCCTGTTCGTCTCGGCGATGTACCTGACGCTGCTCGGCGGCATGTACGCCGGGCTCGGCTACATCTGCGGCTTCGCACTGCTGGCGCACCGCTGGCGCGCCAAGAGCCGCCGCGGCCTGCCCGGGGCCTTCGCCGCCGTCGGCGAGCGCTCGCTGACGAGCTACCTGCTCCAGTCGATCATCATGGCGCCGCTGCTGTCCGCCTGGGGCCTCGGCGTCGGCGCGCACGTGGGCTACCTGGGCGCCTACGGCATCGCCTTCGGGACGTGGGCGGTCACCGTGGCGCTGGCCGTGCTCATGGACAAGGCCGGCAGGCGCGGGCCGTTCGAGGTGCTGCTGCGGCGGCTCACATACGGGCGCAAGCGCACCGCGTGAGAGGAGGCGGTGCGCCCGTGTCGGCTTTCCGATACGGGCGTACCGCCGCCGCGGGGCGCCGTGACACAATACGCCAATGCAGGTGAGGCAGATTCCGTTCCGACTGCTGCGGGCCACCGTGTTCGCGGCGGTCACGGTCTCGGCCTCGGCACTGCTCCACATCTGGGGCGGCGGGGCGGCGCCGCGGCCGGAGTTCTTCGCCGCCGGCCTCGCACTCGTCTTCGCCGGCGGCGTCGCCGCCGGAGGCCGCCAGCGCGGTTTCGCCGCTCTGGCGCCGCTGTGCCTGGCCGCCCAATGGGGACTCCACGAGTGCTTCTCGGCCGGCGCGGCCCCGCACGACCACGGCGCCGGCGTGAGCATGCTGCTGGTCCACGTGGTCGCCGCGCTCGCCCAGGCGTCCTGGCTGGCGCGCGGCGAGGCCGGCCTGGCCGCGCTGCTCGACCTCCTCACGCTGTTCCTGGCGCGGGCGGTGCGCCCGCGTCTCGCCCGGGCCCGCGTCCCGGTCTTCCGGCGCGCGTTCCGTCCCCGCACGCGGCGGCTGCGCTCGCTCGAGCCGCTCGCGACCGCGATCTCCAATCGCGGTCCTCCCGTCTTCGCTCTCTGATCCCTTTTCGTCCCCCCTTTTTCTTCTTCGGCGCCGCTGCGCGCCGTCTTCAGAGAGTGAGTCATGTCCAAAGAACGTTCTTGGGCTGCCGCGCGGCAGCTCCTCCTCCGGCTGCATTTCTACGCCGGGATCCTCATAGCCCCGTTCCTGCTCGTCGCGGCGGTCTCGGGGATGCTCTACGCGGCGTCCTACCAGGTGGAGGACGCCATATACCGGGACCTGCGGACCGTCGAGGCGTCCGGCGGCGAGCCGTTGACGCTGAACAAGCAGGTCCAGGCCGTCGCCGGGGCCTACCCGGAGGCGACGGTGACCGGCGTCCGGACCGGCGCCGGGCCCGAGGACTCGACGCAGGTCCTGCTCGCCGGGCCCGTCCGCGAGTCCGGCGCGGTCCCGGTCGTGTTCGTCGACCCGTACACCGGCGAGGTGCTGGGCGATTCGACGTCGTACGGCTCCTCGCAGGCCGGTCCGTTCCGTGAGTGGGCCACCTCGCTGCACCGGCACCTGCACCTGGGCGAGCCGGGACGGGTCTACAGCGAGCTCGCGGCGAGCTGGCTGTGGGTGGTCGCGCTCGGCGGCGTCGCGCTGTGGTTGAGCCGCAGGCGGCGCCCGGGCGGGCTGCTGTGGCCGCGCAGACCTCGCCGAGAGGGCCGGGCGGGGTCGCTGTCGTGGCACGCGCCGCTCGGCATGTGGCTGGTGCTGGTGCTGCTGTTCCTGTCGGTGACGGGCGTGACGTGGTCGCGGTTCGCCGGGGAGAACGTCGCCTCGCTCCGGGAGACGCTGGGCTGGCAGACGCCGACGCTGTCGGCCGACGCCGGGGAGCACGCCGCGCACGAGGGCCACGCCGGTCACCACGACCACGGGGCCTCGGCGTTCGACCTGACGCTGCTCGACGGCGTCCACGATGCGGCGGTGGACGCCGGTTTCGAAGGGCCCCTTGAGATCACGCTGCCGACCGGCGAGAGCGGCGAGTTCCTCGTCGCGGAGACGCAGCGGTCCTATCCGGTGCAGCAGGACACGGCCGTGATCGCGACGGCGAGCGGCGAGCCGGAGGTGGCAGAGGAGCTCCGCTTCGAGGACTGGCCGTTCATGGCGCAGGCGACGAACGTGCTCATCGCCGCGCACAGGGGGATCCTGTTCGGACTCGCGAACCAGGTGGTGCTGTTCGCTTCGATGGCCGCGCTGGTCGCCTTGATCGTGCTGGGGTACCGGATGTGGTGGCAGCGGCGCGCGAAGGACGCGGTCGTGGGCCGTCCGTACCCGCCCGGCTCGCTGCGGCGCCTGCCGTGGCCCGCGGTGGCCGCCGCGGTGCCGGTGGTGGCCGTCGTCGGCTGGTTCTTTCCGCTGCTGGGGATCTCGCTCGCGGTGTTCCTCGCCGTCGACGTCCTGCTCGGATGGTGGCGGCGCCGCCGACCCGATGCCGAGGATCGCTCTGGTGAGGGCGTCTCGCGCCGCACGGCGCTCGGCGCGGCGGCGGCCACGGCCGCGGTCGCGGGCGGCGCCGGATACGTGATCGGCGGGAACCACGAGCATCCCGAGGAGGGCCACGCGCACGGCACGGCGCCCGAGCCGTTCTACGGCGAGCACCAGAGCGGCGTCGAGACCGCGATCCAGCGCCACGCGCTGTTCGCCTCGTTCGATCTGGCCGAGGGCGTCTCGGCGGACGACCTGCGGGCGCTGCTGTCCGACTGGTCGGCGGTGGCCGCGGCACTGGCGAGCGGCCAGGAGCCGCCGAAGGCCGCGATCGACGGCGACGACCAGTTCGACGCCGAAGCCGTCGCGGCCGGGCTCGACCCGGCGCGGCTGACGGTGACGTTCGGCCTCGGGCCGGAGCTGTTCGCGAAGACGGGGCTGGAGGCGGCGCGCCCGGCGAAGCTGGAGGCGCTGCCGGAGTTCGACGGCGACCGGCTCCAGGACGCCTGGTGCGGCGGGGACCTGCTGCTCCAGATATGCGGTGACGACCTCCAGGTGGTCAGCAACGCGTTCTTGGAACTGCGCAAGCGCGCGGTCGGCTTCGGCACGCTCGGGTGGGTCCAGCAGGGCTTCTCCTCGCCGCCCGCCGACGGCGGGACGCCGCGGAACCTCATGGGCTTCAAGGACGGGAGCCTCAACCCCGAGCCGGGGAGCGCGGACTTCGACACCCGCGTGTGGGCGAGCGACTCGGAGCCGGACTGGTTCGCGGGCGGCACCTACCTGGTGTTCCGCAAGATCCGCATGAAGCTGCCGGCCTGGAGCATGGCCAGCGCCGAGGAGCAGAACCTGACGCTCGGGCGTGAGAGGGACTCCGGCGCGCCGCTGAGCGGCGGCGGGGAGTTCGACCACCCGGACTTCACCGCGGTCGGCGGCGACGGCCTGCCCGCGGTCCCGGCGGACTCGCACCTGGCGCTGACGCACGAGGCGGCCATGTTCCGCCGCGGCTTCAACTACGACTACGGCTTCCTGACGCAGGGCGACGTCAGCTCGGACGCGGCCGCCCATGAGCACGCGCCGGGCACCGCGGACCACGGGCACGACGAACACCCGTACGACGCCGGGCTGCTGTTCGCCTCGTTCCAGGCCGACCCGGGGGTCTTCATCGAGACGCAGGAGAAGATGGCGGCCTCGGACCGGCTGATGGAGTTCATCGTCGCCGAGGGCAGCGCGATCTTCGCGATCCCGCCGGGCGCCGCCGAAGGCGGCTTCGTGGCGGACGGCCTGTTCCGAACCTGAGGCGCGGGCCGTCGCGCGGCGAGCGGGGGTTTCGCGCTCCCGCTCGCCGCGGGGCCGCCCTCAAGTGGTGCCGTCGAGTCCGGCGTACCAGAGGCAGAAGACCATGACCGTCCAGACTTCGCGGCCGCGGTCGGTGCCGTCGCGGTGCTCGCGCAGGAGGCGGCGCGCGTACTCCAGATCGAGCAGGTGGCCGCACGCGGCGCCCGCGAGCAGCTCGTCGACCCATTCGAACATCGGCCCTGCCAGCCACTGCCGGTACGGGGTGGGGAAGCCCATCTTGGGCCGCTCCACGATCGCGGGAGGGACGAGCTTCTCGACCGCGCGGCGCAGCGCCACCTTCGTCTGGGCTCCGGCGAGGCGGTGCTCGACCGGGATGCGCGAGGCCGTCGCCCACACGCCTCGGTCGAGGAACGGCACGCGCAGCTCCAGGGAGTGGGCCATGGACATCCGGTCGGCCTTGACGAGGATGTCGCCCCGCATCCAGGTGTGCAGGTCGAGGTACTGCATCCGGGTGGCGGGGTCGAGGTGCGCCGACTCCTCCCAGACGCGCGCGGTGACCTCGCGGTGGTCGGGCGCGGGGCGGCGCAGCAGCGCGTCCTTGGCCTCGCCGGTGAAGACCTTGGCGTTGCCGACGAAGCGCTCTTCGAGTTCGACGGTGCCGCGTTCGAGGAAGCTCTTGCCCTTCACGCCGTCGGGCAGCGCCCGGGAGGCGCGGCGCAACAGGACCCTGGCCGATTCGGGGAGCGCGGTGACCGAGCGCAGCGAGTGCGGCTCGCGGTAGATCGTGTAGCCGCCGAACAGCTCGTCGGCGCCTTCGCCGCCGAGGGCGACGGTGACGTGCTCGGCGGCCTTCTTCGCGACGAAGTAGAGCGGGACGAGCGCGGGGTCGGCGACCGGGTCGTCGAGGTGCCGCACGATCCGCGGCAGGTGGCCGATCACCTCGTCCACGGTGATCGGCGCGGGGATGTTCGCCACGCCGAGCTCGGCCGCCGAGGCGGCGGCCACGCCGAGCTCGTCGCTGAGGCCGTGGCCGGTGAACTGGGCGGTGAAGGTGAGGATGCCGGGGTTGACCTCGCGGGCGAGGGCGACCAGCGCGGTCGAGTCGATGCCGCTGGAGAGCAGCGCGCCGACCGGCACGTCCGATCGCATGTGGAGCCGCACCGATTCGCGCAGCGCCTCGGCGATCTCGCCGTGGAGCCGTTCGGCGTCGTCGACCCTCCTGGGGCGGAACATCGGCTGGAAGTAGCGCTGCGGCCTGGGGTCGGTCCCGGGCCGGAACAGGGCGCAGTGGCCGGCCTCGAGCCGGTGGATTCCCCTGTGGAGTGTTCCGGGTTCGGGCGGGTACTGGAAGGTGGCGTAGTGCCCCAGCGCGTCGGTGTCGATCAGGTCGAGGCCGCCCGCGCCCGGCAGGGCCTTCTTCTCGCTGGCCAGCCACACCGCCGAGCCCAGGCGCGTCCAGTACAGCGGTTTGACGCCGAACGGGTCGCGCGCGGCGAACACGAGGTCGGCGTCGCGATCGTGGACGACGAAGGCGAACATCCCGCGCAGCCGGTGGACGACGTCGGGCCCCCAATGGCGGTAGCCCGCCAGGACGACCTCGGTGTCGCCGCGGGTGGCGAAGACCGCGCCGTGTTCGCGGACGAGCTCGTCGCGCAGTTCCAGGTAGTTGTAGACCTCCCCGTTGAAGACGATGCGGAGGCGGCCGTCCCCCGAGCGCATCGGCTGGTGGGATCCGGCGATGTCGATGATCGACAGCCGCTTGAAGCCCATGCGGACCGCCGTGTCCGGCGGGTCGACCGCGGTCTCGTCGGGGCCGCGGTGGTCGAGCAGTTCGAGCAGTCCGGCGAGGTCCGGCTCGCCGGGCCCGGGGCCGGCTCCGGCTCGGACGACGAATCCGCACATGAGCGCTCCTATGGCGACGGGGGTACGGGTGGGAGTTCTCATGCTGGTTCGCGCCGGGGCCGATCGCTCCCGGCGACCGTCGCCGATCGGCCCGTCGGCGGCATTCGGGTCCACCGCCGGTCGGTGTGGACGGTCGCCCGCCGACCGGGCGCATCGCCCATCCGATCGGCCGGAATCGCCCCCGCCGAGTGGCGCCGCCGAGCGCCGACTCGCGGATGCCGGATCCGGTGCGCGGTGAGTACGCTTCGGGAACCCCCGAAGAACAGGAGCGGCCCCCGTGATCCGCGTGCTCATCGTCGACGACGAAGCCCTCATACGCTCGGGCTTCACCCATATCCTCGGCACCGCCGACGACATCGAGGTGGTCGCGGCCGTCACCGGCGGCGAGGCGATCGACAAGATCATCGCGCTGCGGCCGGACGTGGTGCTGCTCGACATCCGCATGCCCGACGTCGACGGGCTCACCATCCTCAGACGGCTGGGCGACCTGTCCCGGCCGCCGATCACCTCGGTGCTGACCACGTTCGACACCGACGAGTACGTCGACGCCGCGCTCCGTCTCGGCGCCGCCGGGTTCCTGCTCAAGGACACCGACCCCGAGCACCTCATCTACCAGGTGCGGTCACTCATGAGCGAGGGCTCGGCGCTGTCGGCCAAGGTCGCCCGGACGATCATCGCCGGATACCTGTCCAGCACGGCGGGCTCGGTGACCGACCCGCTCGTCGAGCGGCTCACCGAGCGCGAGCGCCGCATCCTCACCCTGCTCGCCGAAGGGAAGTCGAACGGCGAGATCTCGGCCGAGGTCTTCCTCGGCATCGGCACCGTCAAGGACCACGTGAGCTCGATCCTGACCAAGCTGGAGGTCGCCAACCGCGTCCAGGCGGCGCTCATCGCCGAGCGCGCCGGACTGCTCAGGGCGGAGCCGGAGCGATGAGGTTCCCGCCGCTGCCGCAGTGGGTCTACGACGCGGTGGTGCTGGCCGTGGCCGCGGTGCACCTGGCGCTCGTCATCGACGTGAACAACCAGCCGCTGGCGACGTTCGCGGTCATCGCCGTGGGCGCGCTGCTGTTCCGCCGCCAGGCGCCGCTGACGGTCTTCCTGGTCACGCTGCCGCCGGCCGCGTGGGTCGGCGAGAAGGTGGCCTCGATGCTCGCCCTCTACTGCCTCGCCTACCGGGCGCGGCGGCCGTGGATCACCGCCGCCGCCGTCGCGCTGCTGACCGTCTGCTTCACGTTCTGGAACCTGGGGCTGCCGTATTGGATCGCGGACGAGCTCGACTACCACTACGGGTCCGAGACCAGCGTGGGGACCCTGTTCGAATACGGGTTCCAGAACGAGGGCGCCATCCGCGGGCACCTGTACTACCTGCTCGTCGCCGCCGTCCCGGCGATCCTCGGCCACCTCCAGCGGACCCGCAGGGACCTGGCCGACCGGCTCCGGGACATCACCGAGGCGCGCGAGCACGAGCAGCGGCTGCTGACCCAGCAGGCGCTCGCCACCGAGCGCGCCCAGCTCGCCCGCGAGATGCACGATGTCGTCTCACACCAGGTCAGCCTGATCGCCGTGCAGGCCGGGGCCTGGCAGATGCAGACGAAGGACCGGGAGGCGAAGGAGGCGGCCTCGACGATCCGCCGGCTCAGCGTCACCACGCTCGAAGAGCTGCGCCACATGGTGCGGGTGCTGCGTGCCTCGGGAGTCAAGACCACCGAGCTCGCGCCGCAGCCGACGATCGGGCAGCTCGAAGCGCTCGTCGGCGGCAGCGGCATCGAGGCGGAGCTGGAGGTCGGGGCGCTCCCCGAGCTCGAACCGCCGCTCCAGCGGGCGGTCTACCGCACCGTCCAGGAGGCGCTCACCAACGCCCGCAAGCACGCTCCGGGCTCGGCGGCGTCGGTGCGCATCGGCGCCGACGACGACGGCGTCGACGTCGAGGTGGTCAACACGGCCGCGCAGCGGCCGGTGGTCGACCTGCCCAGCTCGCAGTTCGGCTTGATGGGGCTGCGGCAGCGGGCCGAGCTGCTCGGCGGCCGCCTCGACTACGGCCCGACCGGCGACGGCGGCTGGCGGCTGGCGCTGCGGGTGCCGCTCGGGGTCACCAGCGCCGCCCGGTGAGGCGCTCGTAGGCCTCGACGTAGCGGCCGCGGGTGGCCTCGACGACCTCGGCGGGGATCTCCGGCGGGTCTCCGGCGTCGGGCTTCCAGCCGGTGGAGCGGGCCCAGTCGCGCACGTACTGCTTGTCGAAGGAGGGCTGCGAGCGGCCCGGCTCCCACCCGGCGGCGTCCCAGAAGCGGGAGGAGTCGGGGGTGAGGATCTCGTCGGCCAGGCGCAGCGTGCCGTCCGCGTCGGTGCCGAACTCGAGTTTCGTGTCGGCGATGAGGATGCCGCATTCACCGGCCACCTCGACGCCGCGCCGGTAGACCGACAGCGTCAGGTCGCGGACCTGCTCGGCGGGCCCGGGCCCGAGCTCGTCCTTCATCCGCTCGAAGGTGATGGGCTCGTCGTGGTCGCCCACGGCCGCCTTGGTGGTGGGGGTGAAGATCGGCTCGGGGAGCTTCGAGCCGTCGACCAGTCCGCCGGGGAGGCCGACGCCGCAGACGGCGCCGGTGGCGTTGTAGGCGGCGAGCCCGGAGCCGGTGAGGTAGCCGCGGGCGACGGCCTCGACGGGGAGCATGTCGAGGCGCATGACGCGGATGGCGCGCCCGGCGAACTCGGCGGGCACGTCGTCGGCGGAGACGACGTGGTTGGGGACGAGGTCGCCGAGGGCCTCGAACCACCACAGGCTCAGCGCGGTCAGCAGCGCGCCCTTGTCGGGGATCTCGGTGGGCAGGACGGTGTCGTAGACGCTGACGCGGTTGGAGGCGACGAGGACGAGGTCTCCCCCGTCGGCGTAGACGTCGCGGACCTTGCCCCGGTGAATGAGTTCCACTGCTGCTCCCTGTCGCTGGACTGCCAGCCTATTAGAGCAGCGCCCGCCCGCCGGGACGGCGGGGTCGCGGCGCGGCTGTGCGCAGCGACACCTGCCGGACGGGGAGGCCGCGGCGTAGGCTGGGCCCGTGACTTCCGAACAGCCCAAGGGACGCCGGATGCTTCGCCTCGAAGCGCGCAACGCCGAGACCCCGATCGAGAAGAAACCCTCCTGGATCAAGGTCAAGGCCAAGACCGGCCCGGAATACACCGAACTGCGCAGCCTCGTCAAAAGCGAAGGGCTGCACACCGTCTGCCAAGAGGCGGGCTGCCCCAACATCTACGAGTGCTGGGAGGACCGCGAGGCGACCTTCCTCATCGGCGGTTCGCAGTGCACCAGGCGCTGCGACTTCTGCCAGATCGACACCGGCAAGCCCTCCCCGCTCGACCGGCTCGAGCCGATGAAGGTCGCCGAGTCGGTCAAGACGATGGGCCTGAAGTACGCCACGGTCACCGGCGTCGCCCGCGACGACCTCGACGACGGCGGCTCCTGGCTCTACGCCGAGACCGTCCGCCAGATCCACGCCGCGATCCCCGGCTGCGGCGTCGAGCTGCTCATCCCCGACTTCAACGCCGTGCCCGAGCAGCTCGCCGAGGTGTTCTCCTCGCGCCCGGAGGTGCTGGCGCACAACGTCGAGACCGTCCCGCGGATCTTCAAGCGGATCCGCCCGGCGTTCAGCTACCAGCGCTCCCTCGAGGTCATCACGGCCGCCCGCGAGGACGGCCTGGTCACCAAGTCGAACCTCATCCTCGGCATGGGCGAGACCCGCGCGGAGATCTCGCAGGCGCTGCGCGACCTGCACGCGGCCGGGTGCGAGCTGATCACCATCACCCAGTACCTGCGCCCGACCAAGCGCCACCACCCGGTGGACCGGTGGGTCAAGCCCGAGGAGTTCGTGGAGCTGACCGCCGAGGCCGAGGAGATCGGCTTCGCCGGCGTCATGAGCGGACCGCTCGTGCGCTCCTCGTACCGGGCGGGCCGTCTGTACCGACAGGCGATCGAAGCGCGCTCCGAAGCCCTCGCATAGCGTCCCGGATCGCACCGTAGACTTGAGAGCATGGCAAAGCAGCAGGAGAAAGAGACATTCGGGTCGAGACTGAAGACCATCGGTCTGGCCATCAAGTTCACGTCGAAACGGGACAAGTGGTTCCTCCCGCTGGAGGCCGCCGCCATCCTGCTGCCGTTCGTCGTCGTGACGGCGCTGGTCGTCTTCGCCAGATTCTCACTGCTGTGGTACATCAGCGCGCTGTTCGTGGCGCTGCTGGCGGGCATGATCGTGCTGAACATGCGGACCAGCAAGGTGGTGAACGCGGAGGCCGTCGGCAAACCCGGCGCCGCCTACGCCCTCATCGACGGCATGCGCGGCTGGCACGTGACGGCCGGGGTCGCGGCGGTCTCGGAGACCCAGATGGTGCACCGCGCGGTCGGCAAGCCGGGCGTGGTGCTGCTGGCCGAGGGCGGCGGCAAGGCCCGCAAGCTCCTGGGCCAGGAGAAGAAGCGGATCTCGCGCGTGGTCGGCTCGACGCCGATCTACACGTTCATGGTCGGCGAGACCGCCGGTGACGACTTCTCGGTGACCGAGGTGCGCAAGCGGCTTCAGAAGCTCCCCCGGAACATCGACGCCAAGGGCGCGAACCACGTCGCCAAGCGCCTCGACGCGCTGGGCATGGGCATGGCGATCCCGAAGGGCCCGATCCCGACCAGCGCGAACGCCGGCAAGGGCGCGCGGCGGGCGATGCTGCGCGGGCGCTGAGCGGACGCCGCAGGACATACGAGGACGGGCCGCGCCTTCTCGGCGCGGCCCGTCCTCGTATGTGCCGTTCAGCTGTGCTTGAGCGGTGTCCGTGGCTCGACTGTGCTCGTCACTGTGCCGTCTGCGGGTCAGAACAGGTCGCCGTTGTCGCGGCGTCGGCGCCACCGCTCCTCCATGCGGGAGGTGAAGCCGCCGGGCTTGGGGTGCTTGGAGCCGCCGCCGCGTCCGGTCGTGCGGGTGGCCTTGCCGTCGACGGCCTTCAGCTTGTTGCCGCCCGAACCGCGGCGCTGGGCCCAGAGACCGAAGATGAGGCCGCCGAACATGAGCACCGCGCCGATCGGGGCCCCCCACATGGCGGAGCCGGCGATGACCGTACCGATGACGACGCCGATGCCGATGACGGAGACGATGCCGGCGAGGATGAGCCTGCGACGGGTGACGTGCGCGGGATCGTGCGCACGCACGGCAGAGGCGAACTGCGGGTCTTCGGACAAGGACTGCTCGATCTCTTCGAACAGCCGTTGTTCGTGGTCGGAGAGCGGCACGACACTCCTCCTGCACTAGTCTCGGCGGGCCCGTCGACGTCGCGGCGGGCCTGGGTGCTTGTGCTTTCAAGTCTACGAGGCTTTCGCTCAAGTCGGAAGGCAGTTCGTCCTTGAATCTGTCCGTTCCCGCCTTCGTGAGCGGGGATACCCTCGCGACCTCGGTACTAACCGTATTCACAGGCGTGTAAGCCGTCCGCGGCGGGTGTCTACTCACGAGCGGGGCGGCGCAGGCGACCGGCCGATCCGACCGCTCCTTTGCCGTATTTCGCGGCGGCGACGTCGATGGCGGTCTCGATGTCGCGCCAGCCGTGCTCGGGTTCGCCGAGGGCGACCTGGCGGCCGACCGCGGCGGTCTCGACCAGGTGATCGAGGCGGACGCCGATGAGCCTGACGGGCGCGGTGGCGGCGGCGTCGGCGAGCTCGCGGGCGGCGGCGTGGATCTCGTGGCCGACGTCGGTGGGCGCGGCGAGCGTCCGGGAGCGGGTGATGGTGCGGAAGTCGCCGAAGCGGATCTTCACCGTCACGCCGCGCCCGGCCCAGCCGGCGGCGCGGGCACGGGAGGCGACCTTGCGCGACAGTTCGAGCAGGGTGGGGCCCCAGGCCGCGGCGTCGGGGGCGTCGTGCCCGAAGGTGGTCTCGGCGCTGATGGACTTCTCGACGCGCTCGGGCCGGACCGGGCGGGGGTCGATGTTGCGCGAGAGCGCGTACAGGTGTTCGGCGGAGGCGGTGCCGACGGAGGCGGCGAGGCGGTCGACGGGGAGGCGGGCGATGTCGCCGACGGTGCGCATGCCGAGGCGCCCGAGCTTCTGGGCGGTCTTCTCGCCGATGCCCCAGACGGCGCGGATGGGCAGGGGGTGGAGGAAGCGGAGCTCGGTCTCGCGCGGGACGATGCCGAGGCCGTCGGGCTTGGACGCCTCGGAGGCGAGCTTGGCGAGGAATTTGGTGGAGGCGATGCCGACGGTGCAGGTGATGTCGTGTTCGGAGCGGACGCGGCGGCGGATGTCGCGGGCGATCTGGGCGGGCGTGCCGATGAGGCGGCGGGCCCCGGCGACGTCGAGGAAGGCCTCGTCGACCGAGATGGGCTGGACGTGCGGGGTGTACTCGCGGAAGATCGCCATGATCTCGCGGGAGACCGCGCCGTAGGAGGTGGTGGGCTTCATGAAGACGCCGTGGGGGCAGCGGCGGCGGGCTATGGCGGTGGGCAGGGCGGAGTGGACGCCGTACGTTCGGGCCTCGTAGGAGGCGGCGGCGACGACGCCGCGGGGGCCGAGCCCGGCGATGATCACGGGCTTGCCGCGCAGGGAGGGGTCGCGGGCGGTCTCGACGGACGCGAAGAAGGCGTCCATGTCGATGTGAAGAATATGAAGGTCGTCATCGGGCAGATCGTGACCGATGTACTGGTGTGACTCGCTGACCACGTTCGGATCGTATCCGGCCGGTCCGACATCGGCGCGGTTCAGCCGTTCCGGTACGTCCACAGCGGGACGGCCATCTCGGCGGCGGTGAGCCCGCCGTGCTGGCCGATGAGGCGGGGCACGTGCGGCGGCTCGCCTTCGACGCCGACGATCGCGAAGGTGTCGCGGCACGCCACGACCAGGTCGCCGATGCGCTCGCGGCCGGCGGCGGTGACGACCGGACCGAACCAGCCGCGGCCGATCGCCTCGTCGCGGCCGATGACTTCGGCGCGGTCGCGGACCGCCGCGCCCCAGGCCGCCGCCACTTCGGCGTCCGCGCCGGCCCGCGTGTAGAGGTAGCGCATCCGTCCGTCCCCGGCGATCGTCTCGACGCCTTCGAGCAGGTCGGGGTGCCGGTCGACGTGGAGGCGCTCGGTGAGGTTCACCATGCCGTGGTCGGCGGTCACGAACAGGGACGCGTCCTTCGGCAGGTCGGTGAGGATCCCGTCGATCGCCTCCGAGACCTCGGCGACGGCTTCGAGCCACTCGGGCGATCCGATGCCGTGGAAGTGCCCGGCGGTGTCGATGTCGGGCAGGTAGGAGTAGACGAGGCTGCGGCGGCCGCGGTGGAGCGCGGCGATGGTCTCCTCGGCGACCTCGTAGGGCGCTATGGCGGGGGTCCAGTCGGCACCGCGGTAGATGGCCCTGGTCAGGCCGGTGTCGCGGAAGGCGCCGTCGGAGACGACGGTGCAGACCACGCCGTCGGCGGCGGCGCGTTCGAAGCAGGTCGGCTCGGGCTGCCAGGTCTCGGGGTCGGGTTCGCCGTCCCAGCGGATGTGGGTGACGAGGTCGCCGCTGTCGGGGACCCGGACGGTGAAGCCGATGATGCCGTGGCGGCCGGGCGGCAGGCCGCATGCGAGGGAGGCGAGGCTGATCGGCGTCGAGGACGGCACGGTGGCGGTGATCGGGGTCAGCGTGCCGATGTCGCCGTTGCGGATGGCCTCGACGGTGGAGCTGGCCTGCCCGGCCTGGTGGAGCAGGTGGTAGCCGAAGCCGTCGAGCAGGAGCACGGCGACGCGCCTGACGCCGGAGAGTTCGCCGCCTCGCAGCAGCACGCCGTCCGCGCCGTCTGGAACGCCCAGGGCCGCAAGCGCGGTGGGCATGACGTCGGCGAGAGTGCCGGTGCCGTAAGCGGGCTGGAGCGGCTCAAGGTGCGGGCTCGGACGCATGGCCCGAGGCTAGCCGGTCGTGTAAGGGACCGCCAGAGGCAAGACGGATGAGATCACATGCCGCGTGCATAAGACCACGTTGCACCTTCCCGAGGAGCTCAAGCGCGAGATTGACACGGCTGCTCGAATCCTCGACATTTCGCGATCGGAGTTCATGCGCCGCGCCACGAGGTGGTACCTGACCGACTCTGATATTTCATGTATCATGAATAAGAAGCTTGATTCCTCTATATAAGGAGGGCCATGAGCGTGACGACTTTGGATCTCGATGACGCCGTGCTCGGACGGGTGCTCAAACTGTCAGGTATGCGCACCAAGAAAGACGCCGTCAACCTCGCGCTCCGTGAATACGCCGAGCGCCACGAGCGCATCGCCGCACTCGAGCACTTCTCAGAGATCGGGAAGCACTGGGACTATGAGTCGTGGAAATCCATCCACGACCGAGAGAAGGCGGGACTGGAGTGATCCGGTACCTCATCGATTCCTCGGCGTTGTGGCGCGTCATCCGCGATTCGGATGTGCGCCGGGCCTGGGAATCCGTGATCATCACCGAATCCGTCGGCTCCTGCCATCACCAACGGATCGAGTTCCGGCGATCCGCACGGGACCGCGACGAGTTCGACCAGATGTCCGAGATGTTCGAGCGCCTGTACCCCGATGTGCCGGTGCACAAGTCAGCCCACCGGTGGATCGATGCCGCCCAGTACCGGCTCGCGGGCAAAGGCAAGCACCAGGGCCTCTCGGTCGTCGATCTCACCGTGGCCGCCACGGCCGCTTACCACGGCATCACCGTCCTGCACGACGACAACGATTACGTGACCATCGCCGATGCGGTCGGCGACCTGTACCAGCGCAACATTCACGACCTCCCTGATCAGGGCTCGGGGATCTCCAGGCCGGACCGGTAGGCGATCGCCACGAGGCCCGCGCGGTCTCTGGCATCGAGTTTGGACAGGAGCCTGCCGACGTGGGTGCGGACCGTCGCCGGGCTGATGAACAGGTGCCTGCCGATCTCGTCGTTGGTCAGGCCGGTGGCCACCCAGCGCAGGATCTCCAGTTCGCGTTCGGTCAGCTCGCCGAGCTTCGGGTGGGGCCTGGAGGGGCCGCTGCGGCCTTCGGCGTAGGCGTCGATGACCTTGCGGGTGACGTCCGGGGACAGCAGTGAATCGCCTTCGGCGGCGAGGCGGACGGCCCGGAGGATCTCGGCGGGGTCGGTGTCCTTCATGACGAATCCGGCGGCGCCGTTCGAGAGGGCCTCGAAGATGTAGGAGTCGATCTCGAAGGTCGTCATCATGACCACGCGGGTCGCGTCCAGGCTGGAGTCGCGGCTGATGCGCCCCAGCACCTGGAGCCCGTCGAGACCGGGCATGCGGATGTCGAGCAGTGCCACGTCGGGTTTGATCTGGCGGATGAGCTCCCACGCCTGCTCGCCGTCGGTGGCCTCGGCGGCGAGCCGCATGTCGGGCTCGTCGGCGATGAGGGTGCGCAGGGCCATCCGGATGAGGGACTGGTCGTCGGCGATGACGAGCTCGATCATGCGCTCTCTCCGTCTCGGTGAAGCCCGTGGGCCGTGAGTCGGCTCCCTTGGCGATGCCTGCGAGCCATAAGTCAGCCTCCTTGGCGACGCTTGCGAGCCATAAGTTAGCACTGTGGGCGTAGGGAAGTTCGGCGTGGACGGCGAAGCCGCCGCCGCTCGCGGGACCGGCGCGGAACGTGCCGCCGTGGGCCTCGACCCGTTCCATCATCCCGGTGATGCCCTGGCCCACGCGGTCGGGGTCGACCTCGCCGCCGCGGCCGTTGTCGCCGATGTCGATGACGAGCCGCTCGGGGCCGCAGTCGATCCGCGCGGTCGCCCTGGTGGCCTCGGCATGGCGGATGACGTTGGTCAGCGCCTCCTGGACGACCCGGTAGGCCGTCGTGGCGATGCGCTGCGGGACGGCCTCGATGTCGCCGGTGATGTCGCAGTCGACCGCCAGGCCGCCTTTGCGGATGTCGTCGATCAGCGTCGGGACGTCGACCAGGGAGAAGGCCGGGCGCAGCTCGGGCTGCTCCCCCTGCCGCAGCGGTATGAGGGTCGCGCGCAGGTCGTCGAGGGCGCGGGTGGAGGTGTCGCGGATGGCCCGCAGGTTCTCGATGACGCCGGGCGCGGCGTCGGGCCGCTTCTCGAGGACGTGGAGGGCCACGCCGGCGTTCATGCTGACCACGGCCAGGCTGTGGCCGACGACGTCGTGGATCTCCCTGGCCATCGCCACGCGTTCGTCGGCGCGGTGCCGGTCGCGCTTGGCCTCGGCGGCCTGGGCGCGGGCGTTGCGGGCCTCGCGGGCGATGACGCCGCCGACGGTGGGGATCGAGAGGTAGATGAAGCTGATGGCGATGTTCACCACGAGGCGGTTCGGGTCGTCGATCACGAATTCGTAGAAGAGCGGGAACGCGACCATGAGCCCCCCGAGCAGGAGCAGGCTCGACTTCAAGGGGCGGGCCATGACATAGGAGAACACCGCCACCGCGGGCAGCAGGTAGATCGGTCCTTCGGGGTAGCCCATGGCCACGAAGTACCACAGCGCGAGCGTGGAGCCGAACAGCGCCGCCTCCGGCCAGACGCGGCGCACCGTCAGCATCGCCGCGCACAGCCAGATCAGCGCCAGCGCGCCGCCGCCGGGGTGGTGCCCGTTGTTGGCGCCGAACGTCGCCCCCGAGACGAGGAGCCCCAGGACGAAGGCGATGCCGACGTCGGCCAGGATGCTCAGCAGAGACGGGCGGAACTCGTTTCGCTGCATGTTCACGTGGTCCAGCGTACGGACGGCCGACGGCGGCGCCGTCGGTCCGGAGCCGTATGCGGGCGTACGCGCCTCAGCGTATGGGTTTGCGCGCGAGCAGGTGGATCTGCGTGCCCATGTCCCTGAAGGGGATGCGGGAGGCCGTGGCGAGCTCGAACTCGCGCAGCTCCTCGCCGGAGCCGGCCTCGGCGCCCGCGACGGACGCGGAGATGAGGTCGCCGACGATGCCGACGCCGTGGACCTGCTCGGTGACCAGGCCGGACGCGCCGATCAGGGCGGTGAGGGTGGCGGTCTCGAAGCGCCGTTTGATGGTGTCCTTGCCGTCGATGATGCCGTCGACGTCGACCAGCAGGTCGAGGGCGGTCGAGAAGTGCCCGGTGATGGCCTTGCCGAAGACGGCGGCGATCCGGTTGGCCACCAGGATGCTCACCGCCCCGCCCTGCGCGCACGAGGCTTCGAGCGCGTCGAGAGCGGTCTCGGGCTCCTCGATCACCTCGAGCACGGAGTGGCACAGCACCAGGTCGGCCGATTCGGGCTCGACGACGTCGGGCAGTTCGTCGGCGTCGGCCTGGACGGCGGTGACCCGGTCGTTCACGCCCGCGTCGGCGGCGCGCTGCCGCAGCGAGGCGAGCGCGTTCGCGGACGGTTCGACGACGGTGACCCGGTGCCCGAGTTCGGCCAGCGGCACGGCGAAGCCGCCGGAGCCGCCGCCGACGTCGATGATCCGCATGCGCGCGTCGCCCCCCGCGGCGAAGCGCTCGATCTCGGCCGACAGCACCGACCACACGACCGCGACGCGGTGGTGGTGAGCGGTCTCGGTGATCTCCCTGGGAATGTCGACCATGGCTTTCACCATATCCTTCGCTAGTCGCGCAGGTAAGGCGGATTGCGGCGCATCGCGCGCAGATATGCCGGGTTGTTGACCAGGTAGCGGCGCCACAGCCGCTTCGGTTCCTTGGTGAGCCGGAACAGCCATTCGAGCCCGTTGCGCTGCATCCACGGCGGGGCCTGCGGGACGAGCCCGGCGTGGAAGTCGAAGGCGGCGCCGACGCCGAACAGGGCCGGGGCGTTGAGGCGCTCCCGGTGCGCGGCCATCCAGCGCTCCTGTTTCGGCGTGGACAGGCCGACCCAGACCAGTTGGGCGCCGGAGGAGTTGATGCGGTCGACGATCTCGGCGTCCTCGGCCTCGGTCAGGGGGCGGAACGGCGGCGAGTAGGACCCGGCGATCTTGACGCCGGGGATCCGCTCGGCGAGCTTCTTGGCGAGCAGCTCGGGGACGCCTTCCTTGCCGCCGTACAGGAAGGACGACCAGCCTCGTTCGGCGGCGCGCTCGAGGACGCCCAGCATCAGGTCGGGCCCGTAGACGCGGTCCATCCAGTCGGCGCCGGCCTTGCGCCCGGCCCAGACCATCGGCATGCCGTCGGGGGTGGTGAGCCCCGAGGCGTTGTGGACGGCCTTGAGCTCGGGGTCGCGCTGGGACTCCATGACGCCGTGGACGCCGGTGACGCACACGTAGTGGCGTTCTCCGGCGTCGATCCAGCGGGTGATCTCGGCCAGTGCCATGGCCTGGTTGATCGTGGAGACGCCGACGCCGAGGACGTCGACTCTGCGGAGCTTGGGGTCGGGCATCGCGGCTCGCCTGCGCCTCAGAGCTTGTACTTGGCTTTGACCTGGTCGTAGACCCACTCGTAGGTCTTGGCCATGCCGTCGCGGAGGCTGATCGAGGGCTCCCAGCCGTAGTGCTTCTGGATGAGCGTGTTGTCGGAGTTGCGGCCCCGCACACCCAGGGCGCCGTCGACGTGCTTGAGCTTGATGTCGATGCCGGCGATGTCGGCGACCAGGTAGTACAGGTCGTTGATGGTGGTCAGCTCGGAGGAGCCGAGGTTGAGCGGCTCGGTGACGTCGCCGCGGGTGAGCATCTTGGAGCCGCGGACGCAATCGTCGATGTAGGTGAACGAGCGGGTCTGCTCGCCGTCGCCCCAGATCTCGACCTCGGTCTCGCCGGTGAGGGCGGCGACGGCGATCTTGCGGCAGGTGGCGGCGGGGGCCTTCTCGCGGCCGCCGTCCCAGGTGCCTTCGGGCCCGTAGATGTTGTGGTAGCGGGCGATGCGGGTCTGGAGGCCGAAGTCCTCGCGGAAGTGGCGGGCCATGCGCTCGGAGAACAGCTTCTCCCAGCCGTAGCCGTCCTCGGCGTCGGCGGGGTAGGCGTCCTCCTCCTTGAGGGCGGTGACGTCGGCGTCGGTCTGCTTGTAGCCGGCGTAGACGCAGGCCGAGGAGGAGTAGAAGAAGCGGCCGACCTCGGCGTCCTTGGCGGCCATGAGCATGTGGGTGGAGGGCAGGACCGAGAGCATGCACAGGGCCTTGTTGTTCTCGATGAAGCCCATGCCGCCCATGTTGCAGGCGAGGTTGTAGACCTCGGCGGCGCCGTCGCCGACGGCTTCGCGGCAGGCGGCGAGGTCGGCGAGGTCCCGCTGGAGGCTCTCGGCCTCCGCGTGGACCTGGTACCACTGGTCGACGGGTTTGACGTCGACGGCGCGCACGGTCTTGCCCTCGGCGAGGAGGTCAGCCACCAGATGTCCGCCGATGAATCCGCCGGCCCCCGCCACTACCGCGTCCACGCCTGCCGCCATCGTCACTCCTCATGCATTCGTACGAGAACTAGAGAGCCTTCAGCCTACCTAAGCGGCTTCGGGGCCCACCAGTCGGGAAACGGGACCTCAGTCACCTCTGAGCAGATGCGCGGGGCCGATTCTGAACAGTCCGGGTTCGGTGTCGGCGGCGATCTCGGCGTCGACGCGCGGGGCGATGCAGTACAGGCGCACCGGGGGGTCGCCGAGCAGGCGCCTGACGTACTTGAGCCGCTGGAGCTGCCGGTGGCGCATGCGGAACGCCCAGCGGACCGTGCCGAGGGCGAGGAGTTCGCCGGAACCGTCCCAGGCGGCGACCTCGAGGGTGCGCAGCTGCCGGTGGCGCGGGTCGGGGACGACGATGCGGGTGACCTGGGCGGCGGCCGGGTCGCCGAGCGCCCATTCGCGGGCGAGGCGGGTGAACTCGGGGCGGCAGACGTACCGGTCGAAGCGGGCGTGGGTCATGCTCCAGAGCTTGTCGGTGATGCGGCCGCGCCGCCACCGGTCCAGGTTCTCGGCCAGCATCGCGTAGTGGAAGCGGACGAAGCGGTCGTCGACGGTCCAGAACGGGTGGTCCGGCCGGAGGGGGTCGGGGTCGGCCCGGATGATCCCGGCCTCGGCGAGGCGGGTGAGCATCGGCTCGAGCTCGATCTCGGCGAGGCTGCTCATGGCGGTGAGGTCGTCGATGGCGCGGGGCCTGACGTTGAGGAGGCTCAGGACCTTGTCGACGCCTTCGTCGGGCTCCTCCCCCAGTCTGGTGGACACGGCGTGCTCGGCCAGGCCGAACAGTGGGTTGTCGGCGTTGAGGAACGTCGACTTGACCCAGTCGGGGACGTCGTTCCTGGTGCGGGGCAGCTCGCCGGCGTGGGCGAGCAGCGAGGCGTCGGAGCCGAGGAGGGCGTGGACGCTGATGGCGGCCTCGGGGTCGTCGATGCCGAGGGCGCGCACGGATTTGCGCAGTTCGCTCATGATCCCAGCACTCTATACATGATGTGCATCCCGACCAGTCCGTGGACGGGGTGGCGGAAGCCTTCGGGGACGACGGCGAGGGTCTCGAAGCCCAGCGAGTGCCACAGCTTCACGGCCTGGGTGTTGGTCTCGACGACGGCGTTGAACTGCATCGCGTGGAAGCCGTCCCGGGCGGCGCGGGCGATCGCGGCCTCGCCGAGGGCCCGGCCGACGCCGCGGCCGCGGAACGCCGGGTCGACCATGAAGCCGGCGTTGGCGATGTGCGAGCCCTGGCCGGGCTGGTTGGGGTGGATCTCGACGGTGCCGGCGACCTCCCCGTCAAGCTCGGCGACGAGCGTGGCGCCGGGCGGTTCCTTGTCCATCCAGAACGACCTGGCCTGCTCCTCGGGCGTGTCGCGTTCCCAGGGGTAGGTCTCCCCGGCGGCGATGATGGGCTGCGCGAAGGCCCAGATCGCGGGCCAGTCGCCCGCTTCGGCGTCACGAATCCGCATGTGCACGAGAATATTGGGAAGGCGTTCACCCCGGTTCGGGTGGTGGCGGGTGACGGGGGCCTTCGCCGGGTGCCGGGCGGGACCGGTCAGCGCGGCGGATGCCAGTCGGAGAGGGACGCGACGCGGTTCGACAGCCACGAGTCGGGGACGGCCCGCAGGAGGCCGCGGGCGACGCCGGACCCGCCGGAGACGATCATGTGGGCCCGCCTGGACACGCGCGCGACGCGGCGGATGCGGGCGGTCCTGGCCCGCTCGTAGGCGTGGAGCGCGTCGGGGATCGACTCGGGGCTGCGCCGCAGCGCCCACCCGAGCGTGACCGCGTCCTCCAGGGCGAGGCTGCCGCCCTGCGCGAGGATCGGGGAGACGCCGTGGGCCGCGTCGCCGATGAGCACGACCCCGTGGTTGCCCTCGGCGTAGTGGAGTCTGGTCGGCAGCGGCCACACGTACCTGACGGCCTGCTGGGTCAGCTCGGAGGGCCTGGTCGCGGCGATGAACTTGCCGACGGGGGCGGGCCAGTCGGCGAACCAGCGGTTGATGAGCTCGTGCTGGATCTGGGGGGACTCGGGCCGCATCCCGCCGGGGACGGTGGCCCACCAGCAGGCCCCCGCCTGGCCGAGGTCGCCGTAGCCGAAGCGGCGCCGGTCGGGGCCGTAGATCTCGACGGCGTCGGAGTCGCGCTCGGGCGCGCGGTGGGCCGGGATCGTGGCACGGAAGGCCACCACGCCGGCCTCGACGGTCGGCGCGCCCTTGGCGATGAGCTCCCTGGTGGGCGACTCGATGCCGTCGGCGGCGACGACGAGGTCGGCGTCCCAGCGGCGGGTGGCGTCGCCGGCGGCCAGATCGACCAGGTCGATCCGGGAGACCTGCGTGGCCGGGTAGACCTCGACGTCCCGGCCGAGGTGGCTGACGAGCGCCTCGTAGAGCACCGCGTTGTGGACCATGACCGACGGGGAGTCGTCGCCGGCGCCGAGGGCGGCCGCGGAGAAGGACCCGGCGAGGCGCTCCTCGGAGCGGATCTCGAAGCGGTCGACGGGCGTGCCTCCGGCGTCGAGGGCCGCGTCGATGCCGAGGGCGCGCAGCGCCCTGACGCCGGAGGCCCACAGGATCATGCCGAGGTTGTCGCCGCGCAGCCGCTCGCGCCGCTCCAGCAGCGCCACCCGCCACCCGAGCTTGGAGAGGACGATGGCGCTCGCCAGTCCGGCGACGCCCGCGCCGACGACTACGGCTCTACGGTTATGCACATTGCACCTGCCCGGGGGAAGCGGTGGAGGTCAGCGGTCGTCGCGGGGGGATCCCGCCTCGGTGGATTCCTCTGAGGTCGCTTCGCCGCCGCCGTCGTCGTCTTCGGCGGCGTCGTTCTCCGCATCGTCGCCGTCGGTGCCGTCGTTCTTGTCGGGCTCGGACGCGGAGAGCTCGGTGCCCTTGGGGAGCATCCCGTTCACGTACCCGGCGGCCTCGGCCTCCTCGGAGTTCCAGTCGACGGTGACGGGCCGCTCGCCGTCGAGCACGAAGACCTGCCGCGTGCCGCGCGCCCGCAGCAGGTAGATGACCGCGCCGACGATGATGACGACGCTCATCCACTGGTTCAGGCGCATCCCGGCGAAGGCCTCCGCCGGATCGATGCGCAGCCCTTCGATCCAGAACCGCCCGACGCCGTAGAGGGCGACGTAGATGGCGAAGGCGCGCCCGGCCCCGAGCTTCCACTTGCGGTCGGCGCCCCACGCCACGAGCGCGACGCCGAGGTTCCACAGCAGCTCGTACAGGAACGTCGGGTGGAACGTGGCGTACTGGCCGTAGCCGGTGAGGCGGTTCTCCATGTCGATCTCGACGGCCCAGAACACCTCGGTCGGCCTGCCGTACAGCTCCTGGTTGAACCAGTTGCCGAGCCGCCCGATCGCCTGCGCGACCGGTATGCCGGGGGCGGCGGCGTCGGCGAGCATCGAGAGCGGCAGCTTCATCTGGCGGCAGGCGAGCCACGCTCCGACACCGCCGAGCATGATCGCGCCGGGGACCCCGAGGCCGCCCTCCCAGATGGCGATGATCTTCCACGGGTCGCCGTCGGCTCCGAAGTAGGCGTCGGGGCTGGTGAACACGTGGTAGAGGCGGCCGCCGATGATGCCGAACGGCACCGCCCACACGGCGATGTCGAGCACGGCCCACTTGGGGGCGCCGCGGGAGCGCATCCGCGCCTCGGTGATCCAGCAGGCGGCGACGATGCCCGCGATGATCGACAGCGCGTAGGCGCGGAGGGGGATGGGTCCGAGGTACCAGACGGATTCGCTCGGGCTGGGTATGAATGCGAGGTCCACGACGGTTAAACCTATCGGTTGGCCGAGCGCGGCTCGACACAGGATCGGGTGGCGGAGCGGCGTCAGCGGCGCACGCCCTCGGCGAGGTCGGCGGTGAGCTCGGCGAGGCGCTGGTGCCCCGACGGGACGTCGTCGGTCTCTAGGTAGCAGCCGACGATGGCCGAGCCGACGATGACGGCGTCGCCGTAGGAGGCGACCTCGGCGGCCTGGTCGCCGTCGCGCACGCCCAAGCCGACGCCGATCGGCAGCTCGGTGTGGGCGCGGGTGCGTTCGACGAGCTTCGGGGCGGCCGCGGAGGTCGCGGCGCGGGCGCCGGTGACGCCCATGACCGACTGGGCGTACACGAAGCCGCGGCAGGCGGCGACGGTGGCGGCGATGCGCTCATCGGTGGAGGACGGGGCGACCAGGAAGACCCGGTCGAGCTCGTGCGCGTCGGAGGCGGCCAGCCACTCCTCGGCCTCGTCGGGGATGAGGTCGGGTGTGATGAGTCCGGCGCCGCCGGAGGCGGCGAAGTCGCGGGCGAAGGCGTCGACGCCGTAGCGCTCCACGAGGTTCCAGTAGGTCATGACGAAGATCGGGACGCGACCGGCGACGGCCTCGGCGACCTCGAAGACCTGCCTGGTGCGGAATCCGGCGGCCAGGGCCCGGTCGGCGGCGCGCTGGATGGCGGGGCCGTCCATGACCGGGTCGGAGTAGGGCAGGCCGAGCTCGATGATGTCGGCGCCGTGGTCGATCATGATGTCGATGGCCTTGATGGAGTCGGCCAGGGTGGGGAAGCCCGCCGGCAGGTAGCCGACGAGCGCGGCGCGGCCCTCGGCCTTGGTCTTCGCGAATGCGTCAGCCGCTCTCACTGCTGGTCCCCCTTGTCGAAGCCGAAGTAGTCCACGACGGTGCCCATGTCCTTGTCGCCGCGCCCGGACAGGTTGACCAGGACGATCGAGTCCGGGTCGAGCTCCGGTGCGAGGCGCAGCGCCCCCGCGACGGCGTGGGCCGACTCGATGGCGCAGATGATGCCCTCGGTGCGGGCGAGCTTCTCGAGCGCGTCCATGGCCTCGGCGTCGGTGACCGCCTCGTACACGGCGCGGCCGGTGGCGGCGAGGTGGGCGTGCTCGGGGCCGACCGCCGGGTAGTCGAGCCCGGCCGAGATCGAGTGCGATTCCTTGGTCTGGCCGTCCTCGTCCTGGAGGACGTAGGTGCGGGCGCCGTGGAGGACGCCGATGCCGCCCGAGTTGATGGCGGCCGCGGTGCGGCCGGTCTCGACGCCTTCGCCGCCGGCCTCGAAGCCGTACAGCTTGACGTCGTCGTCGATGAAGGCGGTGAAGGCGCCCATGGCGTTCGAGCCGCCGCCGACGCAGGCGGCGACGACGTCGGGGAGGCGCCCGGTCCGTTCGAGCAGCTGGGCGCGGGCCTCGTCGCCGATGCCGCGGCAGTAGTCGCGCACGAGCCGGGGGAACGGGTGCGGGCCGCCGACCGAGCCGATGAGGTAGTGGGTGTGGTCGACGGTGGCGACCCATTCGCGCAGCGCCTCGTTCATGGCGTCCTTGAGGGTGCGCGAGCCGGTGGTCACGGGCACGACCTCGGCGCCGAGCAGCCGCATCCGGGCGACGTTGAGCGCCTGCCGGCGGGTGTCCTCCTCGCCCATGTACACGGTGCAGTCGAAGCCGAAGTAGGCCGCGGCGGTGGCGGTGGCGACGCCGTGCTGGCCCGCGCCGGTCTCGGCGATGACCCTGGTCTTGCCCATGCGCTTGGTCAGCAGGGCCTGGCCGAGGACGTTGCGGACCTTGTGCGCGCCGGTGTGGTTGAGGTCCTCGCGCTTGAGCCAGATCTCGACGCCGGCCTCCTCGGAGAGCCGCTCGGCGCGGTACAGCGGCGAGGGCAGGTTGCCGTACTCGCGCAGCAGCCGGTCGAACTCGGCTTGGAACTCGGGGTCCTCCAGCGCCTTGGCGTGGGCGATGTCGAGCTCCTCGAGGGCGGCGATGAGCGCCTCGGGGACGAACCGGCCCCCGAACTCGCCCCAGTGACCGGACACATCTGGTTGCGGCACGGTGCTCCTCCTCCTAGATCGGTCGCGGCGTGGCCGGGTGGGACCCGGCGGTCACCAGTTCGGCGACGGCCTCGCGCGGGCTCTTCTGCTTGACGACGCCCTCGCCGACGAGGACGGCGTCGGCGCCGGCCGAGGCGTAGCGGATCAGGTCGCGGGTGTCCCGGACCCCGGACTCGGCGACCTTGGCGACGTCGCGCGGCAGGCCGGGCGCGATCCGCTCGAACACCGAGCGGTCCACTTGAAGCGTAGTCAGGTCGCGGGCGTTGACGCCTATGACCTTCGCCCCGGCGGCGAGCGCCCGGTCGGCCTCGGCCTCGGTGTGGACCTCGACCAGGGCGGTCATGCCCAGGCCGGTGACGCGCTCGTGGAGCGAGACGAGGGTGTCCTGGTCGAGGGCGGCGACGATGAGCAGGACGAGGTCGGCGCCGTGGGCGCGCGCCTCGAGCACCTGGTAGGGGGAGACGACGAAGTCCTTGCGCAGGACGGGCACCTCGACCTTGGCGCGCACGGCGTCGAGGTCGTCGAGGCTGCCCTTGAAGTAGTTGGGCTCGGTGAGGACGCTGATGACCGAGGCGCCGCCGGCGGCGTACTCGGCGGCGAGGACCGCCGGGTCGGGGATGTCGGCGAGCGCTCCCTTGGAGGGCGAGGCGCGCTTGACCTCGGCGATGACGCTCACGCCGCCGCCGTTGAGGGCGGCGTAGCCGTCGAGGGGCGCCGGGGCGCGCTCGGCGGCCTCGCGAACGGCCTCGATGGGAGTCTCGCGCTGCCGCCGCTCGAGGTCGGCGCGGACTTCGGTGATGATCTGTTCCAGCACGTTCACCTAAGATCGTCCCTTCTCCTGCGCCGATGCGGTGATATTAGGCGACGAGGGGTCCTGGCCGGAGTCGAGGGCGTTCCACAGCTTGGCCGGATCCTCTGCTATGGCGTCGCCGTCGAGGGATTTCGAATCGTAGCGGGCCGCGGGCTCGGGCCAGCGCCCGGAGTTGACGGCGGCCGAGGCGCCGGCCGCGGCCATCACGAGGCCGGCGACGGCCGCGCCGATCGGGGCGGCGCCGTCCATGAAGTTGAAGGCGCCGGTGAGGAGGACGGCGAGCCCGGCGAGCGCGGCGACGACGCTGACGACGCGGCGGGTGCGGCGCCCGGCGACGAGGAGGGCGAGGAAGGCGGCGCCCCCGGCGAGGACGCACGGCAGGAGCCACGGGACGACCTCGGTGCCGGCCCGGGACGCGGTGGTGGTGAGGCCGGCGGTGTTCTCGACGGTCTCGGAGGACCATTCGACGACGGCGCAGATCGCGGCGATGCCGGTGGAGACGATGCCGGCGGTCAGGACGCGGGGGCGGTCGTTGCCTGGTCTCATGCGATCTGCCTTCCTGTGAAGCAGGTGCGGGTGCCGGTGTGGCAGGCCGCTCCGGTCTGCTCGACCTGGAGCAGGACGGTGTCGCCGTCGCAGTCGATCGAGACCGACTTGACGGCTTGGTGGTGGCCCGAGGTCTCGCCTTTCACCCAGTACTCGCCGCGGCTGCGCGACCAGTAGGTGGCCTTGCGGGTGGCGATGGTGCGCCGCAGCGCCTCGGCGTCCATCCACGCGAGCATGAGGACTTCTCCCGTGTCGTGCTGCTGCGCGATCGCGGGTACGAGTCCTTCGGCGTTGAACGCGAGGTCCGCGATGGCGTCCTCGCTGGTCTGTCGGCCTTCCACGTCTACCGATTCTGACCGCTCCGGTGACGGGACCGCCACCGGGGCCCCGGTGTGGGCGGATCATGGGATTCTTGCGGGCATGCAACGCCCTTATGTGATCGTTTCGGCCGCGATGAGCATCGACGGCTTCCTCGACGACGACTCCGAGAAGCGCCTGACGCTCTCGAACGCGGCCGACCTCGACCGGGTCGACGAGGTGCGGGCCGGGGTGGACGCGATCGCCGTGGGGGCCGGGACCGTCCGGGCCGACGACCCTCGGCTGCTGGTGCGCTCCGAGGAGCGGCGGGCCGCGCGGGCGGCCGCGGGCCGGCCGTCCTCGCCGCTGCGCGTCGTGTTCTCCCCCTCGGGTGAGCTCGACCGCTCGGCGCGGCTGTTCGACGGCCGGGAGCCGGTCCCGATCGTCTACACCAGCGGGGTCGGCGCGCGGGTGTGCCCGCTGGGGGCCCGGCACGCGGAGGTCGTGCCGGTCGGCGAGGACACCGTCGACCTGCGGCGGGCGCTGGACGATCTCGCGGGGCGGGGCGTGAAGCGGCTGCTGGTCGAGGGCGGCGGGATCGTCCACACGGCGTTCCTGTCCGCGGACCTGGTCGACGAGGCCCATCTGGCGGTCGCGCCGTTCCTGCTCGGTGAGCGGGGCGGGGCCAGGTTCGTGGGCGCCGCGGCGTTCCCGCAGTCCCCGCGGCGCCCGCTGCGGCTCGTGGAGGCCCGCGCGATCGGCGAGATCGCACTCATGGTGTACCGGCGCGATGTCGCGTCACCATATGACCGAAATATCCCTTAGGGTGATCGCATCGGCGTAGGCCTTCGCACAGGGATTGGAGTCGACGATGACCGAGCCCGAGCCGCCTCAGGGCGGCGCGACCGAGGAGGCGGAGGAAGGCTCGGCCATGCCGGGCGCGAGCGAGGCCGAGATCGAGTCGCAGCAGGCGACGCGCCCGATCGACAAGGTCGTCTTCGGCGTCAGCGCCGTGGTCATCCTGGCCGTCATCGCCGTCGGCGCGCTGTTCCCCGAGCGCTTCGAGGTCGCCTCCACGGCGGCGCTGAACTGGGTGATCGACAATTTCGGGTGGCTGTTCGTCATCGCCGGGAACGTCTTCTTGGTCCTCGCGGTCTACATCGCCGTCAGCCGCTTCGGCAACATCCGGCTCGGCGAGGCCGACGAGGAGCCGGAGTTCAAGACCCTGCCGTGGATCGCGATGATGTTCGCCGCCGGCATGGGCATCGGGCTCATGTTCTTCGGCGTGGCCGAGCCGCTGACCCACTACCTGACGGTGCCGCCGCCGCTGGAGCTCGACTCCGAGTCGCCCTTCTTCGAGGACGACCGGCAGAGGGGCGCGCTGCTGTACAGCTACTTCCACTGGGTGCTGCATCCGTGGGCGATCTACGCGGTGGCGGGGCTGGCGCTGGCCTACTCGACCTTCCGCAAGCGGCGCGGCAACAACCTCAGTGAGGCCTTCGTGCCGCTGACGGAGGGGAAGCGATGGGGACCGGCCGTGGGCAGGGCGATCGACCTGCTGGGCATATTCGCGACCGTGTTCGGGACCGCGGCGAGCCTCGGGCTCGGGGCCCTGCAGGTGGCGGTCGGGCTCGACATCGTCGCGGGAGTGCCCGGTTCGCGGCAGTTGGAGCTGATCGTCATCGGGGCGCTGACCGCGGCGTTCGTCCTCTCGGCGTTCTCCGGCGTCCACCGGGGCGTCAAATGGCTGTCGACGACGAACGTGCTGCTGGCGGCGGCGATCATGGTGTTCGTGTTCTTCGCCGGGCCGACGCTGTTCCTCCTCGACGCCTGGCCGGCCTCGGTGGGGACGTACCTGTCCGATCTGGTGCGGCTCTCGAGCGTGACCGGGGCCTTCGCCGACGAGGACTGGATGGCGACGTGGACGATCTTCTACTGGGCCTGGTGGCTGTCGTGGGCGCCGTTCGTGGGGACGTTCATCGCCCGCATCTCGCGCGGCCGCTCGGTCCGCCAGTTCCTCGTCGGGGTGCTGCTGGTGCCGTCGACGGCCTCCACGGTGTGGTTCGCCGTCATGGGCGGCACGGCGATCTGGAACCAGGCGAACACCGACGCCGATTACAGCGGAGCCCTGGCCGAGGGCGAGGAGTACGCGATGTTCGCGCTGCTGGAGTCGCTGCCGCTCTACGCCCTGGTCTCGGGGGTGTCGATGCTGCTGGTGGCGAACTACTTCGTCACCAGTGCCGACTCCGCCTCGCTCGTGCTCGGCTCGCTGTCGAGCTCGGGGTCGCTGGCGCCGAAGAAGCCGCTGGTCGTGTTCTGGGGCGCGACGATCGGCGGCGTCGCGGCGGTGCTGCTGCTGAGCGGTGGTCTGGAGGGGCTCAAGAACGCCACGATCATCGTGGCACTGCCGTTCGTGTTCGTGATGCTGCTGCTGTGCGTCTCGCTGATGAAGGAGCTCAACGAGGACCCGGGGGCGAGCCGGCTGCGCCAGCAGCTGCGGCACAAGGGTTTCCGTGAGGCCATCCGGAAGGTCGTCGGCGAGGAGGTCAGCGCGCAGAGCAGCGAGTCGGGCAACCGCTGGTCCCGGGCCAGGCTGCGCTTCGGCCCCGCTTCGAGGCGTCGGCCGAACCAGGAGGAATAGGCCACCGCTCGCCGAGCCGGACAGGGCGGCGCTGCTAGGTTGTGGGGTGACACCGCGGCGGAAGGAGTCCTGATGAAGGCGATCGTGGTCGAGCAGACCGGCGGCCCGGGCGTGATGCGGCTGCTCGAGGGCGAGGACCCGGGGCCGCGCCCCGGGCAGGTCGCCGTCCGGGTGGCGGCCGCGGGTGTGAACTTCATCGACACGTACCACCGCTCGGGCGCCTACCAGGTGCCGCTGCCGTTCACGCCCGGCATGGAGGGCGGCGGGACGGTGGTGGCCGTGGGCGAGGGCGTGACCGAGTTCAAGCCGGGCGACGAGGTCGCCTGGGCGCAGGTGCCGGGCTCCTATGCGGACATCGTCGTGGGCAGGGAGACCGACTTCGTGCCGGTGCCCTCGCGGGTCTCGCCGGCGACGGCCGCGGCCGCGATGCTCCAGGGGCTGACGGCGCAGTACCTGTGCAACACGGTGTATCCGGTGCGGGAGGGCGACACGGTGATCGTCCACGCCGCCGCGGGCGGTGTGGGGCTGCTGCTGACGCAGATCGTGAAGTACAAGGGCGGCAAGGTCATCGGGACGGTCTCCACGGACGCGAAGGCCGAGCTGGCGCGCTCGAACGGCTGCGACCACGTCCTGTTCTACGAGGGCTTCGGGGCCAAGGCCCGCGAGATCACCGGCGGCGAGGGCGTGGCGGCGGTCTTCGACGGCGTCGGGAAGGACACCTTCGAGGAGAGCCTGTCGACGCTGCGGCGCCGGGGCACGATGGCGCTGTTCGGCCAGTCGAGCGGCGCGGTGTCGAAGTTCGACCCGCAGGTGCTCAACGCGAAGGGCTCGCTGATCCTGACCAGGCCGACGCTGGCCGACTTCATGGCGACCAGGGAGGAGTACCTGGAGCGGGCCGCCGACGTCTTCCAGATGATCGAGGACGACAACCTGCTGATCCGCGTGGGCGAGAGCTTCCGCCTGGACGAGGCTCCCGAGGCCCACCAGGCCCTGGAGAGCCGCAAGTCCACGGGGAAGCTGCTGCTGATCCCCTAGCTTGAGCGGGTCTGCTCGATCCAGGAGCCGTGGAGTCCGGCGTAGACCGAGCCCTCCTCGGCCGCCAGTTCGGCGTGAGGACCGTGCTGGACCAGGTTCCCGGCGTCGAAGACCAGCACCTCGTCGGAGGTCTCGGCCGTCGACAGGCGGTGCGCGATGATCACCGTGGTCCGCCCGCGCGTGACCGCGTCGAGCGCCGAGGACAGCCGCAGCTCCGTGGCCGGGTCGACCGCGCTGGTCGCCTCGTCGAGGACCAGCAGGTCCGGATCGGCCACGTAGGCGCGCACGAGCGAGACGAGCTGGCGCTCGCCGACGCTCAGGTTCGCGCCGCCCTCGCCGAGCTCGGTGTCGAGGCCGTTCGGGAGCGCGTCGACCCAGTCGGCCAGGCCGAGCTCGGAGAACGCCACATAGATCTCGGCCTCGCCGATCTCGGGCCTGGCGAAGCGGATGTTGTGGGCGAGCGTCCCGTTGAACAGGAAGCCCTCCTGCGGCACCATCGTCACGCGGGAGCGCAGCGAGGCGAACCTGATCTCGCGCAGCGGCGTGCCGCCGAGCAGCACCCGGCCCGCAGTCGGGTCCATCAGGCGTGTCAGGAGCTTCGCGAAGGTCGTCTTGCCCGAACCGGTCTCGCCGACCACGGCCACCTTGGTGTGCGCGCGGATCTCGACGTCGATGCCGTGCAGCACCTCCTCGCCGCCGGGGTAGGCGAAGCGGACCTCTTCGAAGCGGACGCCGAGCGGGCCCTCGGGCAGGTCCGAGCCGTCGACCGGGTCGGCCACGTCCGGCTCGGTGTCGAGCACGTCGAGCACCCGGCGCCAGCCCGAGACCGCGTTCTGGGCCTCGTTGAGCATCTCGGTGGCGGTCACGACCGGCTGGATGAACAGCGTCACCAGGAACAGGAACGCCGTCAGCTGCCCGACCGTCATATCGCCGCCCGCCACGAGGTAGGCGCCCAGGACCACCACGACCGCGTACACACCGAAGTGGACGATCTCGCCGGCGCCGAAGGAGAACGCCGAGCGCCTGATCGCCTTGGCCTGATTGTGGCGGTGGTCCTCGATGGCGGTGTCGAGCCGCTGCGAGGTCCGCGCCCCGACCCCGTAGGAGCGCACCACGCCCGCGCCGACGACCGACTCCGAGACGGCCGAGAGCATCATCGCGACCGACTTGCGCACGTTCGAGTAGGCGTTCGCCAGGTGCTTCTGGAGCCACTTGATCAGCAGGCTGACCGGCACGAACACGACCCACACCGCGAGCGCCAGCTGCCAGGAGTAGACGATCATGACCGCGGTCGCCACCACGATCTGGGCCAGCGAGGTGATGATCTGCATGCCGCCCTGCTGGAGGAACTGGCTGACCGTGTCGATGTCGGTGGTCACCCGGGCGGTCAGGGAGCCGCGGCGCTCCGACTGCTGGTGCAGCATCGACAGGTCGTGGATGTGGCGGAAGGTGCGCCTGCGCAGGTTCGCCAGCGCCGTCTCGGTGACGATGAACAGCCGCTTGTTCATCAGGTAGTTGGAGGCGGTCGTGACCGCCAGGACCCCGATGCCGATCGCGGTGACGCCGAGGACGTACCGCACGTCCGGGCCGCCGGCCCCGAACAGCCCGTTGTCGAGGACCTTCTGGGCCGAGACGGGCACGACCAGGCGGCCGATCGAGGTGATCGCGGCGAGGACGAGGGTGAACGCCAGGCCGCTCCGCAGCTCCGGCGAGAGCCGCAGGCCGCGGCCGAGGGTCTCGAAGGGGCCGGGCTCGTTCCGCTCCTGCTCGCGTTCGGTGGCGTTGTCGGTGCTCACGCGGCGGTCTCCTCGTCGAATTCGCGTTCGGCCTCGGCCCGCTCGTAGGCGGTGACGAGTTCGGCGTACGGCCGGTGGGTCTCGAGCAGTTCGGCATGGGTGCCGCGCGCGGTGATGCGCCCGCCTTCGAGGAAGACGACCTCGTCGGCCAGCGCGATGGTGGCGCGGCGGTAGGCGACGACGAGGACTCCGGCGGCGTCGGCGGAGTCCTTGAGCCCGGCCAGGATCTCCGATTCGACCTTGGGGTCGACGGCGCTGGTGGCGTCGTCGAGGACGAGCAGGCGGGGCTGCCCGGCCAGGGCGCGGGCGAGGGTGAGGCGCTGGCGCTGCCCGCCGGAGAGGCTGGTGCCGCGCTCGCCGAGCTCGGTGTCGAGTCCGGCTTCGAGGTCGCCGACGAACTTGTCGGCTCCGGCGGCGGCGAGGGCCTGCCAGATGCGGGTGTCGTCGATGCCCTCGCGGTCGAGCGCGAGGTTGGCGCGGACGGTGTCGTCGAAGACGAACGGGATCTGCTGGACGAGGGCGCAGGTGGCCGCGAGGCTGCGGTGGGTGAGTTCACGCAGGTCGACGCCGTCGAAGCGGACCGCGCCTCTGGTGGGGTCGGTGAGCCGGGCGGCCAGGTGGGCGAGGGTGGACTTGCCCGAGCCGGTGGCGCCGACGAGCGCGACGGTGGTGCCCGGCTCGACGGTGAAGGAGACATCGGTCAGCGCCTCGGTGCCGTCGGCGTAGGAGTAGGCCACCGAGTCGAACTCGAGGCGGGCGGGGCCGGTGCCGTCGAGTTCGCGGTCGCCGTAGGCCATGTCGCCGGTGGCGGCCAGGACGCCGTCGACGCGGCGGCGGCCGACCACGGAGGTGGGGAGGTCGCCGAGGACCCAGCCGATGGCCCGGATCGGGAAGGCCAGGATGGAGAACATGAACGAGACGGTGACGAGCTCGCCGAGGCCGATGGCGCCGGCCTCGTAGCGGGTGAGGCCGACCAGGAGCGCCAGGAGCGTGCCGATCTCGGGCAGGCCCTGGATGAGCGGCTCGAAGGCGGCCCTGAGGCGGCCGACGCCGATCATGGCGTCGCGCAGTTCGCCCGCGGTGCCGGCGAAGCGCTCGGTCTCGGCGGCCTCGCGGCCCATGGCCTTGACGACCAGGGCGCCGTCGAAGGACTCGTGGCCGTCGGCGGAGACGGCCGCGCGCAGTTCCTGGGCCCGCTTGGCGCGCGGCGCCATCTTGGAGGCGAAGACCGCGTTGAGGGTGAACAGGGCCGGGAACATGCCGAGGGCGACCAGGGCGATGGCCCAGTCGATGGTGAAGAACACGACCATCGAGAGGACGAGCATGAACAGGGTGCCGCAGGCGAACGGCAGGGGCGCGAGCGGCCGGGTGGCGGCCTCGACGTCGGCGTTGGCGTTCGACAGGAGCGTCCCGGTGGGGTGCTTCTGGTGCCAGGAGACCGGGAGGGCCAGGTAGCGGCGGGTGACCTGGCGGCGCCAGTGGGCCTGGACCTGGAACATCTGCGTGCCCGAGCCGATGCGGCGGGCGCACATGCTGGAGAAGCGCAGGATCGACATCCCGAGCAGGGCGCCGACGCCGATCGCGACCGAGCCGGTGCCGACCTCGCCGTTCTCGAAGGCGGGGACGGCGACCTGCGAGACGACCCAGCCGATGATGAAGGCGACCGACATCTGCATGGCGGTGTTGACCATGGCACCGACGACGGCGATGCTGAATCGCTTCGGCTCGATCCTGATCATGTCGCGGATGTTGCGCAGCCCGGCACGGAGAATGCCGGGCTCGGGCCCGGCATCAGGCAGCGGTGGCGCGGCGGCGTGGGTCATGGGCTCTCCGGTGGTGGGTGTCGGGGCGCACTTGCCGTACGGCAGGCAAGGAACCGCCTGCAATCATGCCTCGCTCGTGTGACGGTTGCCAAACCGCTTTCGCGGCCCGCGGGACGGCAGTGGACCGTTTTCCGGACGCGGCGCCGCCGCGATCAGCGCACTGAGTGGCCGGCGTCGGCGAGTTCGCGCTTGACTTCGCCGATCGCGACGTCGCCGAAGTGGAAGATCGAGGCGGCGAGCACGGCGTCGGCCCCGGCGGCGACGGCGGGCGGGAAGTCGGCGGCCTTGCCGGCGCCGCCGGAGGCGATGACGGGGATGTCGACCGCGGCGCGGACGGCGGCGATGAGCGGCAGGTCGAATCCGGCCTTGGAGCCGTCGGCGTCGATCGAGTTGAGGAGGATCTCGCCGGCGCCGAGCTCGGCGGCGCGGGCGCACCATTCGACGGCGTCGAGGCCGGTGGGGCGCTTCTGGCCGCCGTGGGTGGTGACCTCCCAGCCCGAGTCGGTGTCGCGGCCGGAGGCGACGTCGGCGGAGAGGACGAGGACCTGGTTGCCGAAGCGGTCGGCGATCTCGGAGATGACCTCGGGGCGGGCGATGGCGGCGGTGTTGACGCCGACCTTGTCGGCCCCGGCCCGCAGGAGGCGGTCGACGTCGTCGGGGGTGCGGACGCCGCCGCCGACGGTGAGGGGGATGAAGACCTGCTCGGCGGTGCGGGCGACGACGTCGTACATGGTGGCGCGGCCGTCGGAGGAGGCGGAGACGTCGAGGAAGGTCAGCTCGTCGGCGCCGGCCGCGTCGTAGGCGGCGGCGAGCTCGACGGGGTCGCCCGCGTCGCGCAGGTTCTCGAACTTCACGCCCTTGACGACGCGCCCGGCGTCGACGTCGAGGCAGGGGATCACGCGCACAGCGACAGTCACGCGAAAAAGCCTACATGGTGCGGCGTGTCGGTCCGCATTCGATTCGAGATCGGACCTTACGATTCCTGTTATGGTTGCACTCATGAAAACAATCACGGTGAACATCTCAGACCACGCCTACAAGCAGCTCAAAGATGCCGCCGCACGCGAGAAGACGACGCTCGCGAACTTCGCCCGGCCCGCGATCGAGAAGGCGGCGTACGCCGCGAGCCTCGCCAAGTACGCTCCAGCGGACGGCGGCCCGTATCAGTACGACGAGGAGGCCATCGCCGAGATCGACGCCGAAATCACCCAGGGCATCTACGGAGACAACGCCTGATGCGCCCTGGCGAAATCCGCGTCCGACTCGATACCAAGACCCCCCGGACCGTTGTCGTGCTCTCTTCCGAGACCTTCAACCTGATGACCAAGCGCGTGCTCGTCGCCCCGCTCATGGCTACCGACCAGGTTCTAGCCGGCGTTCCCGCAGAAGGTGGCTTCATCGGCTTCCAAATGATTCACTCGGTCCTCGTCTCGGCGCTGAGCGAGCCGCGCGGACATGTCGGAGACGAAGCCGTCGACGAAGCCCACTCGCTCGTCGCCGGGGCCATGACCCGCTAGAGGCGCAGTAGTATCGCCTCCGTGAGCAGAGCGGCTTCCAGTGGCGGGTCCGCTCGTCCCTCCTCGAAGGGCGAGCGGACCCGCCAGCGAATCATCGACGTCGCGCTCGACATGTTCGCCGAGCGCGGTTACGACGGCACGACCATGCGCGCCATAGCCGCCGAAGCCGGTGTGTCGGTGGGGAACGCCTACTACTACTTCAAGTCCAAAGAGCACCTGATCCAGGGCTTCTACGAGCAGGCCACCATGCGGCACGCCGAGATCACGCCGACGGTGCTGGAGGGCAAGGAGACCCTCGCCGAGCGCATCGAGGCGGCCCTGCTGGCCTGGCTGGAGATCGCCGGGCCGTACCACGACTTCGCCGGGCAGTTCTTCCGCAACGCGGCCGATCCGAGCAGCCCGCTGAGCCCGTTCTCCGAGGAGTCCGCCGAGAGCCGCGAGCGGGACATCGCGCTCTACCGCGAGGTGCTGGAGGGCTCGAAGACGCGCGTCCCGAAGGACATGGCCGACATCCTGCCCGAGATGCTGTGGCTGCACCAGATGGTGGTGGTCCTGTACTGGGTCTACGATTCCTCGCCGGGCCAGGAGAAGTCGCGGGAGCTGGCGCGCCGGACGGCGCCGATGGTGGCCAGAGTGGTGGCGCTCTCGCGGCTGAAGATCCTGCGGCCGTTGGTGAGGCAAGGCGAGGAGCTCGTCAGGGACTTCCTGATCACCAGGCGGCCGGACCGCGCTTGACGCACGCGGCTCGGCCGGGCCAGCGGGAAGGCGGACCGGTGAGGCCGAGGACATTGCCTCCCTCCGCCCCACCGGCGTTCAGGACGTCCTCAGCAGTCGCGCAGTTCCGGCGACTGGTTGAGCAGTTGCCCGCGCGGGGAGATGAACTTGCGGTACGTGTCGGAGTCGACCTCCGAGAGCGGGAAGGCGGCCACGCGGTGGCAGTTCTGGAACGCCAGCTTCACGCCGAAGTGGCGCTCCAGCGCTCCGCGCATCGAGTCCGAGGCGAGCGCGCGCAGCAGCTGGCCGCGCGCCTGCTCGTCCGGCGGCGGCGTGGTGTTGTCAGCGAACCGGGTAGAGCCGGTCGACGCCGCCACGCCGCCTTTCAGGTCCGACACCACCTCGTTGACGAGTTCCCAGGCGTAGGGCAGCGAGTGCTTCACGCAGTCGATGAATTCGGCGTCGCTGACCTCCCCGGCCTCGGCCTTGGCGAGCAGGTCCTCTGAGACGTCAAGGGACATGCGGTTCTCCTCTCGGTTCGAAATCCGGTTCATTGTGCGGGGAATCGTGACTCTCCGCTGTCGGGTAATCGACGTATTCAGGTTTCATGCGCATTCCGTCTAGACAGGACATGTGCGGAAGCGGCGGTGCGGGTGCCGTGTCCGCCCGCCGCTCGGACGGGTCCGGCCTAGACCGGCTGGGTGTCCAGGAGGTGCTCGCCGAGGACGAAGTCGGGGACGATCTGCGCGGCCAGATCGATGCCGGTCCGGTCGTTGCCCCAGGCCTCGGCGGCGCGGCGGTGGAACTCGTGGGCCTGGCGGGTGAACTTCGCCCAGTCCTTGCCGGCCGCCGCGGCCCGTTCGCGGGCGGCGTCGAGCACGGCCAGGTTGGGCGCCTCCAGCTCCGAGATCGGTCCGACGCTGCCGCGCTCGGCGGCCTTGACGTACCGCGAGCGCGAGCACCATCCGATGAGGGCCTCGCCGACGTGCTCGCGCAGGAAGTCGACGTCCTCCTCGTCGTCGATCTTGTTGCCGATCACGGCGATGTCGACGTCGTAGTCGGCCGCGTATCCGGCGTACTGCCGGTAGACGCCGACGCTGCGCAGGGTCGGCTCGCAGACGAGGAACGTGTGGTCGAAGCGCGTGAACATGCCCGAGGCGAAGGCCTCGGCTCCGGCGACCATGTCGACGACGACGAACTCGCCGGCCACGTCGATCATGTGGTTGAGCATGAGCTCGACCGCTCCGACCTTGGAGTGGTAGCAGGCCACGCCGAGGTCGTCGTCGACGAAGCCGCCGGTGGCCGCGAAGCGGATGCCCTCGACGTCGCAGAAGATCTCGTCGTAGATCGGGTTCGACTCCCCCACCGTCAGAAGGCGCGAGCCCGGACCGGGAGGGGTGGTCTTGAGCATCAGCTCGCTCGACGGGATCAGCGGGTTGGTCCCCCGCAGGTACTCCTTGATGCCGCCGAGCCGCTCGCCGAGGACCGGGCCCATCGCGGCCGCCTCGGGGTCGAGGCCGAGGGCGGCGGCGAGGTGCTGGTTGATGTCCGCGTCGATGGCCATCACGGTGTGGCCGAGCGAGGCGGCGCGGCGCGCGAACAGCGACGCCATGGTGGTCTTGCCCGAACCGCCCTTGCCGACGAAGGCGAGTTTCATAGTCGAGATGTCCCCTACTTGATGATAATGATTACTGATTTCAAGTAGAGCTTAGCAGTGGCCCAATGTGATTGCGCCTCATACGGAAGGAACGAGCGGAGCGGGGCGCAGGCCGGCCCGGCCTGCGGGAACGGCGAGCCGTCCCCGCTCAGCCGCCGTGCTCGGCGAAGTACCGCTCGGCACCCGGATGGAGGCCGACGCCCGCGCTCCCTTCGGTGGCCGTCGTGGCGGTGATCGAGGCGGCGGCGGCGTTCTCGATGTCGCCGGTGTGCTCGTAGAGGGCCTTCACCAGTGCGTAGACCTGGTCCTCGTCGAGTTCGGCGGGGGCGTAGAGCGCGGCCCAGCTCCGCACGGTGGCGGTGGGCCCGTCGACCCCGTCGTAGGCGCCCGCGGGGATCACGGCCTCGGCGAGCGTCGGGTCGTCGGCGATGAGGCGGGCGCGCACGTCGTCGGGGACGGGCACCATCGTCAGGCCGCTCGAGGCGGCCGCCTCGCCGAGCGCGACGTCGGGCACGGCCAGGACGCCGATGGCCGCGTCGACCTCGCCGGAGGTGAGCGCGAGGGCGGCGGTGCCGAAGTCGTCCTCGACGGTCTCGCCGGGGACGACCCCGGCGGCCTCCAGGACCGCCTCGGCCGTCGCCTGGGTGGCCGAGCCCGGCGGGCCGACCGCGACGCGCCTGCCCGCGAGGTCGTCGAGCGTCGCGATCCCCGAACCGGGGGCGGCCGCGATCTGGACGACCTCGGGGTACAGGTTCCCCAGCAGCGCGAGCTCGACCGGTTCGCCTTCGAACTCGTCCTCCCCCGCCGCGGCCGCGGCGGCGGTGCCGTTGACGGCCATCGCGAGGTTCGCCTCGCCGTCGGCGAGCATCCGGAGGTTCTCCGCCGAGCCGCCGGTGGCGAGCGTGGTGACGCTCGGCTCGCCGACCTCCTCGTTCCACATCTGGGCCATCGCGCCGCCGAGCGGGTAGTAGGTGCCGCCGACCGGGCCGGTCCCCATGATGAACGCCTCCAGGGGGCCGTAGTCCTCCGCCGGGTCGTCCTCGACGCCCGCGCCGCACCCGGCGGCCAGGAGGGCGAGCGTGCACAGCGGCGCGAGGAGTCGGACGGGCAATCCGGGCATAGCGGTCCTCCGTTCGTGGTGCGTACCACTCTACGACCGCCTCCGGCGCCCCCTTGACGCGACGGCGGCCGCCCGGTGTCCCCCGGGCGGCCGCCGTCGCGTGTCGACTCCGGTGCCGCTACTCGGTGGCGACGTTCTCGACTTGGCGGACGGCCTTCGCCGAGGACGCGGTCTTGCGGCTCATCCGCCGCTCCACGACCTTCACGAGCTTGGACAGGGCGTAGGCGAGCACGAAGTAGATGAACGCGGCGATGACGAGCGCCTGGAGGAAGGAGTTGCCGTAGTCGAGGCCGATGAGGTAGCCCGAGTGCAGCAGCTCCGGGTAGGTGATGACGTAGCCGAGCGAGGTGTCCTTCAGGAGGATGACCAGCTGGGCCAGCACCGCGGGGAGCATGTTCCGCGTGGCCTGCGGGAGCACGATCAGGCGCATGACCTGGCCGTGGCGCAGGCCCACGGCGTAACCGGCCATCGCCTGGCCGGGCGGCAGCGCGTTGAAGCCGCTGCGCAGGATCTCGGCGAGGATCGCGCCGTTGTAGATCGCCAGGCCGAGCACCAGGAAGGTCAGGCGGCGCATGTCGTTGGACCACCCGAGCACGTCGGTGGTGAAGCCGAAGTGGCCGTCGATGGTGAAGGAGATCCAGATGAGCAGCACCAGCGGCATCGCGCGGAAGAACTGGACGTACGTCGCCGCGACGCCGCGGGTGCCCGCGAACCGCGAGACGCGCCCGAAGCCGACGATGACGCCGATGAGCAGCGCGCCGATCGAGCCGAGCACGAAGGCGAGCAGGGTGTCCAGGATCGACGGGATCCATGTGGTCTCGATGATGAGGGTGTCCAGCGGGTTGGCCCAGCGGGACGCCTCGAAGAAGCCTTCGGCCGCGAGCCTGTAGGCCGCGATGCCCAGCAGCCCCAGGATGACCACGCCCGAGATGATCGAGGTGATGTTCGCGCGCTTGCGGCCCTCGGGGCCGAGCGCGTCGAACAGGACGGTGCTCTGTTGTTGCCGTGTCATGTGCCCTTCCCTCTGCTCACCGCGTGAACGCGGCGCGTCGTTCGACGAGCCGGACGAGGTAGCTGATGGCGAACGCGATGATCAGGTAGCTGACGGTGACGCCGATGATGACCATCCACAGATTGAAGCGGTTCTGGTTGTCGTTGATGAGCACCTGCGCCTCGGCGGTGAGCTCGCGGACGCCGATCGCGAGCACCAGGGCGCTGTTCTTGACCAGGGCGATCAGCAGCGAGCCGAGCGGGGCGATGACGGCCCGGAAGGCCTGCGGGAGGACCACGTTGCCGAGGGACTGGCCGAAGCTCAGGCCGATCGAGCGGGCGGCCTCGGCCTGCCCGAGGGGAATCGAGTTGATGCCGCTGCGCAGGGTCTCGCCGACGAACGCCCCGGTGTACAGGCCGAGGCCGAGCAGGGCCCAGACCCAGTTCTCCTGGGAGATGCCGACTTTCGGCAGGCCGAAGAACATGATGAACAGGACGGCCAGCAGCGGCACGTTGCGGAACATCTGCGTGTAGGCGTTCGCGGCCCAGCGGGCCGGGGCGACGGGGCTGACGTGCATGATCGCCAGGGTGGCGCCGACGAGGAGGGCGATCGCGTAACTGGCGAACGTCACCCACACCGTGGTGACGAACCCGCCCCACAGGCCCTCGACCATCAGATCGAAATTGTCGAACAAGCGGACTCCTCCATGAGGCGGGCGGCGGCGCCCGCCGAACGCGGGCGCCGCCGTCCTACCGGATGGTTACATCGGTTCGTAGCGGTTCGGGGTCGGGAGCGGGTCCGGCAGCGGCATGCCCGCGGCGCCGAAGGACAGGTCGAAGGCCTTCTCCCAGTCGCCGTTGGCGAGCGCCTCGTCGATCATGTCGTTGACGAACATGCGCGCGTCGGTCTCGCCGAGCGGCATGGCGATGCCGTAGGGCTCCTCGGTGAAGATGTTCGAGCTGTCCAGGACGCGGAAGGCGTCCGGCTTGTCCACGGTGAAGCCGTAGAGGATGGTCTCGTCGGTGCTGACCGCGTCGGTCTGCCCGTTCTCGAGGGCCTCCGCGCAGGCGGCGTAGTCCTTGAGCGTGTGGACGTTGGCCTCAGGGTTCTCGGCCTGCATGTTCTCGATCGAGCCCGAGCCCTCGGCGATGCACACGTCCTTGCCGGCGAGGTCGGCGACCGAGTTGATGTCGGTGTTGTCCGCGGCGACCATGACGTTCTGGCCGGTGTCGAAATACGGGCCGGCGAAGTCGAAGTTCGGGAGCCGCTCGGGGTACATCGAGTAGGAGGCGATGACGACGTCGACGGTGCCGTCGTTGACGTAGGTCTCGCGGTTCTCGGAGGTCGTCTCGACGAACTTGAGGTTCGCGTCCTCGCCCTCCTCGTCGACGGTGCCGAAGATGCGCATCGCCAACAGGCGCGCCATCTCGGCGTCGAAGCCCTCGATCTTGCCGCTGGCCGTGTCCTTCTGGCCGATGAGCGGCTGGTCGAACTTGGAGCCGACCACGAGCACGCCCTTGTCCTGGATCTCCTGGATCAGGCCGGCCGGGATCTCGGAGGCCTGCTCCATGGAGTACTCGCCTACCGACTCCTGGAGCTCCTCCTGCTCCTCCTGCTCTTGGCTGGCCTCGCCTGAGCAGGCGGCCAGCGACATGGCGACCACCGCGAGTCCCGCGATGGCGCTTCTTCGGAACATACGCATGATTCCGTGCTTCCTTTCCTTGCGGACACCCGCTCGGGTGACCGTGGGCGTCCTGGTTCGGTCCCTGTCAGTGGGTCATGACCTTCGACAGGAAGTCCTGTGCGCGCTCCGTCTGCGGGTCGTCGAAGAAGGCGGCGGGCGTGGCGGTCTCGACGATCGCGCCGTCGGCCATGAACACCACCCTGTTCGCGGCGCGGCGGGCGAAGCCCATCTCGTGGGTGACGACGACCATCGTCATGCCCTCGTGGGCGAGGTCCTGCATGACGTCGA
Organism: Glycomyces tenuis DSM 44171; assembly: GCF_000427885.1. GTDB lineage: Bacteria > Actinomycetota > Actinomycetes > Mycobacteriales > Micromonosporaceae > Glycomyces > Glycomyces tenuis. The sequence continues at coordinate 39,990 of NZ_ATYW01000004.1, read as the reverse complement.
GGACCTCGTTGATCATCTCGGGGTCGAGCGCGGAGGTCGGCTCGTCGAACATCATGAGCTTGGGGTCCATCGCCAGTCCCCGGGCGATGGCGACGCGCTGCTGCTGGCCGCCGGAGAGCTGCGCGGGGTAGGCGTCGGCCTTGTCGGAGAGGCCGACCCGGTCGAGCAGCGCCCGCGCCCGCTCGGCCGCCTCGGCCTTGGACCTGCGGCGGACCTTGATCGGGCCGAGCGTGATGTTCTCCAGGACCGTCAGGTGCGCGAAGAGGTTGAAGTGCTGGAAGACCATGCCGACGTCGGCGCGCAGCTGGGCGAGGGCCCGGCCTTCGGCGGGAAGGGGGCTGCCGTTCACGGTGATCTCACCGGAGTCGATCGTCTCGAGCCGGTTGATGGTGCGGCACAGCGTGGACTTCCCCGAGCCGGATGGTCCGATGAGGACGACGACCTCGCTCTCGTCCACTGTCAGATCGATGTCCCGCAGCGCGTGCAGGTCTCCGAAATGCTTGTTCACCCCGGTGATGGTGACCATCGGGGTCTTCGGCTGCGTCTCTACCATTCGTGTCCCTTGGCGTGAACCCTCGCCGAGCGCGGGGCGGGCGGATACGGCTTGATTACCGTTGGAATATTAGTGTGGCAGCTCACCGCCACTCGACGGGGCTGCGGTGGGACGCGAGAAGTCGGCATTTGCATAACGGCACCATAAAGATGGAGCCTCCTCGTCATATGCCGGAAACACGGCAGGACCATGCGGGACCGGGGGCGCCGCCGCGGACCGGTCGCACCAGGCGGGCCACGCCGCGGATCACATGGCGAACGTTGTTGCACGGCTCCGGATCGGACTAGTGTCGAATCATGACCGTGCCAGTGGAGACCCCGGGCGCCGCCGATGGAATCGGCACGATGAGCACTGCCGACGGAGTCGGCACGACGAGGACCGTCGAGGGCATCTCGGTCGAGCGGCGAGGGCTGGTCGACTACCAGGAGGCCTGGGACTATCAGAAGCTGCTCCAGCAGCGGCGCATCGACGACGAGATCGACGACACCGTCCTGCTGCTCCAGCACCCGAGCGTCTACACCGCCGGGAAGCGCACCGAGACGTGGGCGCTGCCGCAGGACGGCACGCCCGTCGTCACCGTCGACCGGGGCGGCCAGATCACCTGGCACGGGCCGGGCCAGCTCGTCGGCTACCCGATCATGAAACTCCGCCGGAAGGTGGACGTCGTCGCGTACGTGCGGCGCGTGGAGGACATGATCAGCGCGGTCTGCCACGAGTTCGGGGTGACCTCGGCGCGCGGGCGCCTGCGGGACCGCACCGGCGTGTGGCTCCCGGCCGACGACGCCGGGCCCGAGCGCAAGATCTGCGCGATCGGCGTGCGGGTGCGCTGGGCGACGACGATGCACGGCTTCGCGCTGAACTGCAACCCGGACATGGGCGCCTGGAACCGGATCGCGCCGTGCGCGATCACGGACGCGGAGGTCACGAGCCTGTCGGCGGAGCTGGGCCGGGAGGTCACCGTCGACGAGGTGGCCCCGGTCGTCGAGCGGCACCTGCCGCTGCTGCTCGAACGGGACTGAGCTAGCAGCCGGCGATCGGGTCGGGCTGGGAGTCGGCGAGCTCGGGCTCGTCGCCGAGCATGACGGCCAGGATGTTGTTCCAGGCGTCGGACTCGGGGTAGAAGACCTCCGAATGCGAGTGGACGCCTTCCACGTCCTTGCCCGCGATGCCCTGCTCGGCCAGGCTCACGCCGTAGTCGTCGACCGCGTCCGGGCCGTCGGGGAGGCTGCCGGTCGCCAGGTTCAGCGTGCCGGGGAAGTCGTCGGGGTCGGCTCCGTGGCCCAGCAGCGGCACGTACGGCATCCCCTGGACGTAGGAGATGGGGTCGCCGGGCGCGGTGATCGAGTACCTGGGGCGGCAGGGTTCCGTCAGCGCCTCGGGCTGGTAGACGTCGTAGCCCATGCCGGCCGAGGCGATGTGCAGGACCCGGTCGGCCACGAGGTCGTAGGTCTCGGCCAGGCCGATGACGGCCCCGCCGTAGGAGTGCCCGGCGAGCGTGATCGGGACGTCGCCGGTCTGGGCGCGCAGGTCGTGGGTGAACGAGGCGAGGCGCTCGGCGGCGACCTGCGACCAGGAGGCCCACGACTCCTCGATCCAGCCGGAGGGCCACGAGGCGCCGGCCCACACCACGACCGCCAGTTCGCCGTCGGCGGCGTCGGCGAAGCTCTTCGCCCGGTTGTAGTAGAGGTTGAAGTTGTCGCTGGACATCTCGGCCGAGCCGCCGGGCACCATGACCGTGATCTGCGAGGCGGTGCGCAGGTCGCCGAGCACCTCGATCCACGAGCCGCCGCCGGAGTTGTTGTACGGGTCGAGGGAGATGAACTCGCGGTCGGAGTCGAGGAGCTGGCCGAGTTCGGCGCGCATCGGCCGCTCGGTGCCCTCGGTCCAGGGCCGACCGGGCCCGTCGAAGGTGGTCGACTCCTCGACGGCCGCCTCGATGACGACCTTGTTGGCGTCCACGCGCGCCTCGAACGGCGCCCCGGGCAGGTGGGCGATGGTCTCGGGGTACAGCACCGACAGCCAGGCGGTGCGCTCGGCGCCGAGCTCGTCGAAGAAGGCCCCCACTTCGACGGGGTCGAGGTCGCCGGAGGCGGAGGCGAGGGTCGCCAGCGCGGCGGCGAGCGCGCCGTCGTCGGGGTCGGGTTCGGCCTCGATCAGGGCGGTGGCGAGCTCGGGGTCGTCGAGGGCGGCGGCCAGGGCCGCCTCGGGGTCGTCGGCTTGGACGGGGGCGGCGTCTCGCAGGTCGGCGAGCTGCGCGTCGAGGTCGCCGGTGAGCGCGGGGACGGACTGGACGGGTTCGGCCTCGGCCTCGCCGAGCTGCGTGAGGCCGGCGAGGTAGACGAGGATCATCGACGCGACCGCCAGCATGGCCGACGCGCGCCACCACCGAATGCTCACGGGCTTCAGGGTATCCGAGGGGTCAAGGAGCAGCGAATCGCGCGCGCCGCGCCGGGGCGCCCGGCGGGGGCGCCCGCGGGCCGCGGTTCGGACCGGGCGGCGGGAGGAGGAGCGTGCCGTCACTGTGCCGGTCGGGCGTCCGTCAGGCGGCCACGGCGGTGTAGCGGTTTCCGTTCGCCGTCAACGTGAGCGGCAGCCCGAACGCCTTGGACAGCGACTCCGAGGTGAGCGCCTCGGCGAGCGGCCCGGCGGCGATGACGCTGCCGGCCGAGAGGACGAGCGCGTGGGTGAATCCCGGCGGGATCTCCTCGACGTGGTGTGTGACGAGGACCATCGCGGGGGCGTCGGGGTCCTGGGCCAGGCCCGAGAGGGTCGCCACGAGGGCTTCGCGGGCGCCGAGGTCGAGCCCGGCGGCGGGCTCGTCGAGCAGGAGCAGCTCGGGGTCGGTCATGAGGGCGCGGGCGATCTGGACGCGCTTGCGCTCGCCTTCGGAGAGGGTGCCGAAGCGGCGGCCCGCGAGCGGGGCGACGCCGAGCCAGCGCAGGAGCGACATGGCGCGCTCGTCGTCGAGGTCCTCGTAGTCCTCGCGCCAGCGGCCGACCCGGCCCCAGGCGGCGGTGCGGACGACGTCGAGGGCGGTCTCCTCGTTCGGGATGGACTCGGCGACGGCGGTGGTCGTCAGGCCGATGAGGGGCCGCAGCTCGAAGACGTCGACGCGGCCGAGGCGCTCGCCGAGCACTTCGACGGTGCCGGAGGTGGGGTGGTTGCGGGCGGCGGCCAGGTTGAGCAGCGTCGTCTTCCCCGCGCCGTTGGGGCCGAGGATCACCCAGCGCTGGTCGGCGTCGACGCTCCAGTCGACGCCGTCGAGGAGCTGGTTGTCGCCGCGGCGTACGGTGACGCCGGACAGGTCGAGGACGCGTTCTGACTGTGCCACGGGTCAATGAAACCATGTGAGGGAACGGACGGCTCGGCTGCGGCCGGGTCGGCCGGTGACACGACACTATACCCGGTATATTCATCGGGTCCGGTGCCGTTCCCCTCAGGTGCGCCGCGGGCCGCGACCGGCGGCGCCGCTACGAGAAAGTGAGTCCATGCCCCCAGTCATCGAGATCTCGGGGCTGCGCAAGACGTACAGGAAGCTCTTGCGCCAGCCGCACAACGCCTTGGACGGCCTCGACATGGAAGTCGCCGCAGGGCAGGTCCACGGGTTCTTGGGCCCCAACGGTTCCGGCAAGACCACCACGCTGCGCGCGCTGCTCGGGCTCATCGGCACCGACGGCGGCGCCATGCGGGTCTTCGGCGAGGAGGTGCCCAGGCGGCTGCCGCAGGTCATCGGCCGCATCGGCGCGGTCGTGGAGTCGCCGCAGTTCTTCAAGCACTTCTCGGGGCGCCTGACGCTCCAGGTCCTGGCCGAGAGCGCCGGGATCGCCTCCGCCCGCGTCGACGAGGTCCTCGAGCAGGTGGGACTGCGCGACCAGGCGAAGCAGTCGGTCAAGGGCTACTCGCTGGGCATGCGCCAGCGCCTGGCCGTCGCGCAGGCGCTGCTGAAGCGGCCCGAGCTGCTCGTCCTCGACGAGCCGGCCAACGGCCTCGACCCGGCCGGGATCCACCACATGCGCGAACTGCTCCAGTGGCTCGCCCACGAGCAGGGCGTCACCGTCCTGGTCAGCTCCCACCTCCTGTCCGAGGTGCAGCAGCTGTGCGACTCGATGACGATCGTCTCCAGAGGACGGCGCATCGTCGACGGCAAGGTCGCCGACATCATCGCCGGGCACTCGGGGTCCCAGTTGAGCGTCAGGTTCGCCGACGCCGGGGAGATCGGCCGCGCCATGGAGGTCCTCGCGAGCGCCGGGGACGGCGTGTCGGTCGCCGCCGAGCGCGAGCGCCTCGTCGTGACCGGCGCGCCCGAGGCCGCGTGGGTCACCAGGACCCTCGCCGACGCCGGGCTCTACCTGTCCGAGCTGACCACCGAGACCAAGAACCTCGAGTCGGTGTTCCTGGAGCTGACCGGGACCGCGCCGCAGGCCGGACAGCCCGTCCAAGTGGGACAGGCCGTCCCCGCCCCGCCGGTCGGGGCCTCCGCCGAGACCGCCACGGGAGGCGAGCAGTGATGACCCTGTTCCGAGCCGAACTGCACCGCATCGCGCGCCGCCGCCTGAGCCTGCTGTTCGGGATCTTCGCCGTCGGCGGCCTGCTGCTCATCACCGCCATCATGTGGTTCAACTCCAGCACCGGCCCCAGCGAGGCCGACCTCGCCGCGGCCCAGCAGATGGCCGACGACGCGAACGCCCAGTACGAGGACTGCGCGGCCGACGAACGGTACTTCGAGAACGACCCGGACTACTCGTGGGTGGCGGACGACCCGTGGTATGGCGAGATGCCGCACGAGCAGGCGTGCGCCGAGATGTTCCTCGTCGGCGCCGAGGCCGAGGACTACATCTACGTCTACACGTTCCAGTTCGACGAGGAGGGCGTCTTCCTGCTCATCGGCGTCGCGATCGTCACCGGTCTGCTGTCGATGCTGCTGGCGGCCTCGGCGATCGGCGCCGAATGGTCGAGCGGCGGCATGGCGAACCTCCTGGTCTGGCACCCGAACCGCATGAAGGTGTGGGGCGCGAAGCTGGCCGCCGCCCTGGCGCTGTGCGCCGTCGCCGTGGTCGCGATGCTGGTGCTGGCCTTCGCGCTGCTGTACCTGACCGCCGCCGTCCGCGGCGACACCGGGACCCTGAACGCCGCCTGGTGGGAGGACACGCTCGCGCGCCTCGGCCGCACCGCCGTGATGGCGCTGGGGATGACCGTGATCGGCTCGGCCCTGGCCATGCTGGGCCGCCACACCGCGATCGCCGGGGGCGTCATCGTCGGCTACCTCACCGTCGGCGAGCTGCTGGTGTCCTTCGTCAGGTTCGGGGTCAACAGCATCAAGTACCCGGACCTGCTCTCGCTCTACACGTGGATCGGCGCCTGGATCGAGGGCCGGATGGAACTCGAGTACTGGGACCCGGTCACCGGGCTCCCGGACCAGCTGGTGCTGACCGCGACCCACGCGGGACTGGTCCTGGGCGCGATCATGCTCGTGTTCGCGGCTCTGGCGACGTGGTCCTTCGCCAAGCGGGACGCGGCCTAGCGGCGGTCAGCGGGATTCGGCCGGGACGGTTCAGTCGAACAGGCCGGCGCGGACGTCGTCGAGCGCGTGCAGGATCGCTCCTCGCATGATCGGCTCCTCGACGACCGCGCCGGCGACGACGCTCGGGTTGACGGGCGCGAGCTGGGAGGTGTGGGCCGCGACGCGCCCGGCCAGTTCGAGCCCGCCCGCGTAGCCCACGGGCCCGCCCAGGACCACCACGGTCGGGTCGAACAGGACGCAGACCGCGACGATGCCCAGGGCGATGCCGCGGGCGATCTCCTCGACGCAGGCCGCGCCCTCCTCGCCGGCGCCGACGGCGGCGGTGACGACGTCCTCGGGTTCGGCGCCGTTGAAGCCGTGCTTCGCGCCGATCTCGATGACGGCGTCGCCGCCGATGACGCGCTGGTAGGAGCCCTTCGACAGGCGCGTGACGACGCCGCCGGTCGGCAGCTCGCCGCCCGGCACCGGCAGGAAGCCGATCTCGCCGGCCGCGCCGCTGGCGCCCCGGTACAGCCGCCCGCCGAGGATGACGCCGAGGCCGAGGCCCCCGCCGAACCAGGCGTACACGAAGTCCGAGGCGCCGCCCGCGCCGCCGGAGCGCTGCTCGGCGAGCGTGGCGAGGTTGACGTCGTTCTCGATGACGACCTCGGGGGCCAGTTCCTCGTTCAGCGCCGTCCGCAGGCCGCGGTGCCAGGCCGGGAGGTTCCACGAGAAGCCGATCTCGCCGCTGACCGGGTCGATGACGCCGGGGGTGCCGAGCACGACGCGGTGGATCTTGGCCATCTCGACGCCCGCGTCGGCGACGGCGTCGGTGACGACGCGGCGCACCACCGAGACCGGGTCGGTCGAGCCTTCGATGTCGATCTCGGCGCGCCCCACGATCGTCCCGGTGAAGTCGGCGCACGCGCCCTTGGTGGTCACCGGGCCGACCTCGACGCCCACGACGTAGGCGAAGGAGGGCACCGCCGCGTACAGCGAGGCGTTCGGACCGCGCCCGCCGGACTTGGAGCCGACGACCTCGACCAGGCCGCGGCCCTGGAGGCGCTCCATCATCTGCGAGGCGGTCACCTTCGACATCGAGGTCCGCTCGGCCAGCTGCGCCCTGGTCTGCGGCCCGTCGTCGAGCAGCAGTTTGAGCGCCGCCTGGTCGTTGAGGACCCGCAGCAGTTTGGGCACCCCGGGGGTGTGGCTCTTCGGCATTCGATCAGCTCCTCCGAGCAAACATTATCCACAAAGCGCCACACCGCGCCCCGGCACCGCTCGCGCGCGGTGCCGGGCGATCAGTCCAGCTCGGTCTCGACCAGGCCGCGGATCTGGCGCAGCGCCACCGACAGGACCGCGAGCTTCTCGTCGGAGCGTCCGGCCTCGTCGACGGCCGAGCGGATCCGCCCGATCTCGGCGGCGCCCCGCTCGGCCCACAGCTCGACCGCTTCGGCGGGGAGCGCGCCCGGCTTGGCGTGCAGGGCGCTGGTGGTCAGGGCGGCCAGCGCGCCGTACAGGTCGTAGCGCAGCGCCGAGCGCGCCAGGGTCTGCCAGCGGTTGCGCCTGGGCAGCGCCGAGATCTGGTTGAGGATCTCGTCGGCGTGCAGCTGCGCGGCGATCCCGTAGTAGACCTGCGCGGTCTCGACGAGGTTGGTGCCCAGCAGCCTCGAGCACTCGACGACGTCGACGAGGCCGAAGCCGAAGATCGGGCCGGAGACGTCGGCGGCGAGATCGGCGGGCACGCCCTGCTCGGCCAGCTCGGTGCAGAACCGCTCGAAGCCGACGGCCTCGGAGTCGGTCAGCAGCTCGGGGAGCTTCGGCTGGAGGACGGACAGGCCCGGGCGGAGCCGGTCGATCTCGCCCGCGACGTCGAGCGGGCCCCGGCGGTGCTGGAGGAGCCAGCGCACGCCGCGGTCGAGCAGCCGCCTGACCACCAGCATCGCGGAGACCTGGGCGGACTGCGGCAGCCGGTTGTCGAGCGCCTCGATGCGCCGCCACAGCTCGGGCAGGGCGAAGGCGTCGCGGATGACGACGTAGGCGCGGACGACGTCGACGACGTCGGCGCCGGTCTCGTCGGAGATGCGGAACAGGAAGGTGGTGCCGCCGCGGTTCACCGCCTCGCCGACGACGGCGGTGGTGACGATCTCGCGGCGCAGCGGGTGCTCGGCCATGAGGTCGGCGTAGGCCTCCCGCAGCGGCTGCGGGAAGTAGTCGTGCAGGACCGGCATCGTCCACGGCTCGTCGGGCAGCTCCGAGTCCAGGACGGCCCGCTTGGCCCAGATCTTGACGTACGAGAGCAGGACCGACAGCTCGGGTCCGGTCAGGCCCTGCCCGGCGGCGGAGCGCTCCTTGAGCTGCTTGTCGCTGGGCAGGCCCTCGATCTCGCGGTCGAGCCCGGCGCGCTTCTCCAGGTGCTTCATGAGTCTGATGTGCACCGGGAAGAGCCGCACGGCCAGGGTCGAGGCGTTGGTCAGGGCCGAGTTCTGGCCGTAGTTGTCGCCCAGGACCATGTCGGCGACGGTGTCGGCCATGTCCATGAACAGCTCGTCGCGCCGCTCGGGCTCGATCCGGCCGGTGAGCGCGGCCGAGCGCAGCAGGATCTTGATGTTGACCTCGTGGTCGGAGGTGTCCACACCGGCGGAGTTGTCGATGAAGTCGGTGTTGATCCTCCCTCCGCCCTGGGCGAACTCGATGCGGCCCAGCTGCGTGAAGCCGAGGTTGCCGCCCTCGCCGACGACCTTGCAGCGCAGGTCCGCGCCGTTGACGCGGACCGCGTCGTTGGCCTTGTCGCCCGCGGCGGCGTCGGTCTCGGTCGAGGCCTTGACGTAGGTGCCGATGCCGCCGTTCCACAGCAGGTCGACCGGGGCCTTGAGGACGGCGCGGATGAGGTCGGGCGGGGTCATCGCGGTCACGTCGGGGCCGAGTCCGAGCGCGGCGCGGACCTCGGCCGAGACGGGGATGGACTTCGCCGAGCGTTCCCACACGCCGCCTCCGGCGGAGATCAGGGAGCGGTCGTAGTCGGCCCAGGACGAGCGGGGCAGGTCGAACAGGCGGCGCCGCTCCGCGAAGGAGGCCGCCGCGTCCGGGTCCGGGTCGATGAAGATGTGCATGTGGTTGAACGCGGCGACGAGCCGGATGTGCTCGGACAGCAGCATCCCGTTGCCGAACACGTCGCCGGACATGTCGCCGATGCCGACGACGGTGAAGTCCTGGGTCTGCGTGTCGACGCCGATCGCTCTGCTGTGCTCATCGCTTCCTCGGACAAGTCCTCGGAAGTGCCGCTTCACGGACTCCCAGGCGCCGCGGGCGGTGATGCCCATCTTCTTGTGGTCGTAGCCGACCGAGCCGCCGGAGGCGAAGGCGTCGCCGAGCCAGAAGCCGTATGAGGCGGCGACCTCGTTGGCGATGTCGGAGAACGTCGCGGTGCCCTTGTCGGCGGCGACCACCAGGTACGGGTCGTCGCCGTCGTGGCGGACCACCTCGGGCGGCGGGACGACGGCGCCGCCCGAGTCGCGGTTGTCGGTGATGTCCAGCAGGGCCGAGATGAACTCCCGGTAGCGGGCCACGCCCTCGGCCTGGTGGGCGACCCGGTCGGCGAAGGGGCCGCGCTTGAGCACGAAGCCGCCCTTCGCGCCGACGGGCGTGATCACGGTGTTCTTGACCTCCTGGGCCTTGACCAGGCCGAGGATCTCGGTGCGGAAGTCCTCGCGGCGGTCCGACCAGCGCAGGCCGCCGCGCGCGACCTTCCCGTAGCGCATGTGGACGCCCTCGAAGTCCGGGGAGTACACGTACACCTCGTACATCGGCCGCGGCCGGGGCAGGAAGTCGATCTCGCGGGCGTCGAACTTGAACGACACGTACTTCTTCGGCCGCCCGGCGGCGCCCCGCTGGAAGTAGGAGGTGCGCAGCGTCGAGCGGATGAGGGTCAGGAAGGCCCGCAGGATCCTGTCGGCGTCCAGGCTCGGGACCGCGGCGAGCTCCTCGGCGAGCGACTCGTCGATGCGTTCGACGGCGGTGTCCCTGTCGTCGCCGACGCGCGGGTCGAACCTGGCCTCGAACAGCTTCACCAGCCCGGCCGAGATCGCCGGGTTCTCGCACAGGGTGGTGGCGATGAAGCTCTGCGAGAACACGAAGCCGCACTGGCGCAGGTACTTCGCGAGGGCCCGGAGGACGACGACCTGCCGCCAGGTGAGCCCGGCGGCGATCACCAGCTCGTTGAACCGGTCCGATTCGGCCTCGCCGGTCCAGACCGCGCGGAAGGCGTTCTCGAAGCGGATGCGCAGCTGCGGCACCGGCTCGGTGGCCGGCCCCGGCAGCTCGAGCCTGAAGTCGTGCAGGTGGATCCTGTCCTCGGCGCGGCGGATGTGGTACGGGCGCTCCTCGGCGACGGTGACGCCCAGGTTGCGCAGCACCGGCAGCGCGTCGGACAGGCCGACCGGGTCGCCGAAGGAGTAGACCTTGAAGTGCACGTCGGCGTCGTCGCCGCCGCGGCGGAACAGTTGGAGCTCCATGTCGCCGCTCTCGTGGAGCATCTCCAGGCTCGCGATGTCCTTCGCGGCGTCGAGCGGCGAGTGCTCGGCCTTGTAGGCGGGCGGGTAGGCGGGGGCGTACGACTTGTACAGGCTGCGGGCCTGGCCCTCGCCGACGTGGTGGTCGAGCTGGAGCGCCAGGTCGGCGTCCCAGGAGCGGGTGGCGTCGGCCAGTTCGGCCTGGATCGAGTCGACGTCGACCGGTTCGGTCTCGGCGTACGGGTCGATGCGGATCACGAAGTGCAGCCGGGCCAGGACCGACTCGGTGACGCGCGTGTCGTAGTCGACGCCGATGCCGCCCAGGCGCCGGTGGAGGATCTCCTGGATCTTGATCCGGTTGTCGGTGTTGAAGCGGTCGCGCGGCAGGTACACCAGGCAGGAGTAGAAGCGGCCGTAGACGTCGCGGCGCAGGAACAGCCGCAGGCGGCGGCGCCCGGCCAGGCGCAGCACGCCCATCGCGGTGCGGTACAGGTCCTCGGTGCGGGCCTGGAACAGCTCGTCCCTGGGGTAGGTCTCCAGCGCCGTGACCAGGTCCTTGCCGGAGTGGGAGGAGAGGGTCACGCCCGAGCGCGTCAGGACGTCGTGGACCTTGCGGCGCACCACCGGGAGCTGCGTGACCGAGGAGAGGTAGGCGGCCGAGGTGAACAGGCCGAGGAAGCGCAGCTCGCCGTCGGGTTCGCCGTTGGCGTCGAAGGTCTTGACGCCGATGTAGTCCATGAAGGAGGTGCGGTGCACCGTGGAGCGGGCGTTGGACTTGGTGATGACCAGGAGCCGCTTCGTGCCGATCTGGGAGCGGGCGTCGGCGTTGAAGCTGTCCAGGCGCCGCGGCGCGACCGGCGCCTTCGAGAGCAGGCCGAGGCCGGTGCCCTCGACGGGGGTGAGCGCGCGCTCCTCGCCTTCGCCGGTGAGCTTGTACCGCCGGAAGCCCAGGAAGGTGAACTTGTCGTCGGCGAGCCAGCGCAGCAGTTCGATCGTGTCGTCGATGTCCTTGTCGGGCACCGGGAGGAACTTGCCTTCCAGTTCGGAGGCGATCTGGAGGGCCTGGCCGCGCATCGCCTGCCAGTCGGCGACGCAGGCGCCGACGTCGTCGAGGACGGCGAGGATCTCGGATTCGAGGACCGGCAGGAATTCGGGGTCGGCGACCCGCTGCAGCTCGATGTGCATCCAGCTCTCGGTCTCGACGCCGTCCTCGTCGTGCGGGGCGGGGGCGCCGACGAGCGCTCCGTCCGCATCGCGCCGGGCCGGGACGATCGGGTGGACGAACACGTTGATGTCGATGCCGTGCTTGTTGAACAGGCCGGTCAGGGAGTCCACGAGGAACGGCGAGTCCGCGCAGACGATGTCGACGCGGGTGCTCGCGGCCGCGTCGGGCCCGTCGGGGTCGGCCGGGCAGTCGATCTCCAGGCAGACCTCACCGCTGCCGCGGCGCTGGGCGAGCTCCCGGTGGCGGGCGGTCGTGTCGAACAGCTGCTGGGCACTGCGGCCGACCAGGTCGTCGTCGGCGACGAGGCTCCAGTAGAGCTCGACCAGCCTCGCCAGTGATTCGTCGGAGCCGGCCAGGCCGGCCGCTTCGGCGAGGAGCTCCTCCCTATCCGGCAGGGTCTCGCGGAACTCTTCGTCACCGATGAACGCCAACACGTTTCGTCTCCAGCTCGAATCGACTCGCCCACCTCGTCGTGGACGGCTCCAGGCTAGATCTTACGGGCCGGGAGCGTCTCGGGGGTGACGGCGAAGTGCCCGGCGCCTCTGTTGTCAGCGAAGTGCCCGGTCCCTCTGTAGAGTGATCATGGAAGCCGTCCCCCAAACCTTGAGGTGACCCCATGGAACTGCTCTGCGTGCTGATCGTCCTCGCCGCCGCGGCCGGCGCGGGATGGTGGCTGTGGCGCCGCCGCCGGCAAGAACGCGAGCGCACCGAGACCTCCTCTTCCAGCAGGCCGGTGGACCCGTTCGCCGACACCGACACCGACATCCTGCGCGGCGACCCCGAGCGCGTCAAGGCCGGCGACCTCGTCGAGGCCTACGGCAAGACGCTCGCAGTGCGCGGCACGCTGCGCCTGAGCGAGGGCGACTACTCGTGGGCCGAGCACTTCCTGGACACCGGCACCGGCGTCAAGCGCTGGCTGTCGGTCGAGGCCGACCCCGACGTCGAAGTGGTCCTGTGGGAGGAGGTCACCGACTCCGACCTGCGGCCGGGCCCCAGGGAGCTCAGCTTCGAGGGCGTCTCGTACCGCTCCGACGAGCAGGGCACCGCCCGCTACACCAGCGAGGCCACGACCGGGCTCGCCCCGACCGGGACGCTGCGCTACCACGACTACACCGGTCCCGACGGCCAGAAGCTGTCGTTCGAGTCCTTCGGTGAAGGGGCGAAGTGGGAGTTGGCGAAGGGTCTTACTCTGGACCGGAACCAGATCACCATCTACCACCAGAACGACGAATCGTGACCACCCCGCCCGCCGCCCACCACCACCCGAATGGGAGCCGACACTGCTCTCCGAACTCGAAGTGCCCTACGTCGACGTCTCGGCCGGTTCGCTGACGTTCCGCCCGGACGCGCCCTCCATGCCCGTGCTCGACCGGCTCGACCGCGACGCCGGACCCCTCCGGCTGTCACTGCGGCTGCTCGGCGCCAGCCACCAGGCCGTCGTCGCCACCCCCGACGGGTCCGTCGCCGAGACCCTCGCCTACCGCGACGGCCTCCCGCCCGACCTGCCCGAGCACTTCAGCCAGCGCGTCGGCGCGTGGCGGCACCGCTACACGTGCGCCGTCGAACACCTCACCGTGCCGGAGCTGCGTTCCCGAGTGCGGGAGCTGCGCGCCCGCGAAGACGAGGACGACCTCCTCATCGGCGTCTTCGGGGACCGCCCCGACGCGATCACGGCCCTGGAGGTCACCGGCACCGAGCCGCTGACGTGGCGCACCGTGCACACCTACCCGCAGCACGGCCAGATCGTGACCACGACCGGCGGCATCGCACGTCTAGGCTGAACCGATACCCCACCCGAAGGACGATGAATGTACAACAACGGCGACGAACGGGAACCGCGCCGCGCAAGCGGCCTGAAACCGATGCACTGGCTGGCGATCGGCATCGTCGCCGTCCTGTGCTGCGGAGGGCTGATCTTCACCCAGCTCGACTTCAGCAACCCGACCGGATACATCCAGAGCAACTACACCCGCGCCTCGAACCTCGACGAGGGCCGCGGCAGGGCCTACACCTCGTCCCTGTCCCCCGCGACCGTCGCCGACGACATCGACGACGACTCCGACGCCCGTGACGAGCGCCGCGAGGGCGACACCTACTTCCTCCAGTACAAGGACAAGATCGTGTCCGTCCAGCCGTACCAGGGCGGCTCGAAGATCCTGCTGTTCGACTACCGCGACGGCTACAACCACTATTCGTCCACCTTCCTCCTGTGGGGCTGGTCGTCGTCACCACCCTCGACGTTCCGGGGCGGCGGCCCCGGCAGCGGCAAATGAGCCCGAACCAAAAAACCTGAAAGGCAGCCTCCATGTTCGAAGACCTCGGCAACGCCGTCGCCGGATCCCTCGCCTACAGTGCCGTCGGCATAGCGCTGATGGTGCTCGGCTTCTACATCGTCGACTGGCTCACTCCCGGCAAGCTCGGCGAGCTCATCTGGACCCAGCGCAACCGCAACGCGGCCCTCCTGGTGGCGTCCAACACCCTCGGTGTGGGCCTGATCGTGGTCGGCGCGATCTGGGCCTCCGAGGGCGACCTGGTCGAAGGCGTCGTCTCGACGCTGGTGTTCGGCCTGATCGGCCTGGTCGCCATGGCGGTCGCGTTCATCGTGCTCGACGCCCTGACGCCCGGGAAGCTCGGCGACACCGTCTTCTCGGAGGAGATGCAGCCGGCGGTGTGGGTCAACTCGGCCATGCACCTGGCCCTGGGCGGCGTCATCGCGATGGCGCTGTCTTGAGCGAAGCGGCCACCCCTGCCGCGAACGACATCCCCGCGCGGGGCGTCCGATTGGCCCGAGCGGGACTGCTCGCCACGGTGTTCGTCGTCGCGGCGTGCGGACTGGTCTATGAACTGGCGCTGATCACCCTCGGCGCTTATCTAGTGGGGAACACCGCGACGCAGGCGTCGATCGTCTTGAGCGTCATGGTGTTCGCGATGGGCCTGGGCGCCCTGGGGGCGAAACCGCTCCAGCGGCGCCCGGCCCTCTCCTTCGCGGCCATCGAACTCGCGCTCGCCCTGCTGGGCGGGTTCAGCGTCATGCTGCTGTACGCGGCGTTCGCGTGGACCTCGCTGTACAGCCTCCCGCTGGTCGCGGTCGCGTTCCTGATCGGCCTGCTCGTGGGCGCGGAGATCCCGCTGCTGATGGAGCTGCTCCAGCGCATCCGCAAGCAGGCCGCTGGCACCGCGGTGGCGGACCTGAACGCGGCCGACTACCTCGGCGGCCTCATCGGCGGCCTGGCCTTCCCCTTCCTGCTCCTGCCGTTCCTCGGCCAGATCCGCGGCGCGCTCCTGGTGGGCGCGGTGAACGCGGTGGCCGGCGTCGTGCTGGTCTTCGTGATCTTCCGAGGCGACCTGTCGAAGACGAGCAGGCAGCTCCTGGCCGTCGCGGCGGGCGCGATCGCGCTCCTGCTGACGGCGGCGTTCGTCTACACCGACAGGTTCGAGGTGGCCGCGCGCCAGGAGCTGTACGCCGCCCCGATCGTCTACAGCGAGGACACGCAGTACCAGCAGGTGGTGCTCACCGAGGACATCTCGCCGTTCGGGGACACCGACTTCCGGATGTACCTCAACGGCGACCTCCAGTTCTCGTCGGTGGACGAGTACCGGTACCACGAGGCCCTGGTGCACCCGGTGATGGACGGCCCGAGAGGGGACGTCCTGGTCCTGGGCGGCGGCGACGCGCTCGCGGTCAGGGAGATCCTGCGCTACCCCGACGTCGAGTCGGTGACCCTGGTCGACCTGGACGAGACGGTCACGGACCTCGCCCGGGACTTCGACGAGCTCGTGGAGCTCAACGGCGACGCCCTGAGCGACCCGCGGGTGCGGGTGGTGAACCAGGACGCCTTCACGTGGCTGCGGGAGCAGACCGGGGCCTACGACGTGATCGTGGTGGACATGCCCGACCCGGACGCGACGGAGACGGCGAAGCTGTACTCGGTGGAGTTCTACGCGCTGGCGGGCGCGCACCTGAACGACACCGGCCGCATGGTGGTGCAGGGCGGCTCCCCGTACTTCGCCCCCAAGACGTACTGGACGATCGACTCGACCCTCGCCGCGGCCGGCTACGGCGCGACGCCGTACTGGGTCTCGGTGCCCTCGTTCGGCGACTGGGGCTTCCTGGCGGTGCAGGCGTCGGGGACGGCGCCGGAGCTGTCGCTGGACGAGAGCGCGGGGCCGTTCAGATCGCTGACGCCCGAACTGCTCGAAGCGGCCCAGGTCTTCCAGCCCGACCGGGACCGGATGGCGATGGAGCCGTCGACGCTCATGCACCCGGTCATCCTCGACCAGGTCCAGAGCGAGTGGCGGCACTACTGACACGGCCGCCGATGGCGCGCGGTTGATATCGTCCATAGCGGGGACGGCGCCTCAGGCGCCCCTCCAGTCACCGCGAGACGACCCCGGGAGCGACGATGAACCCCACCTACCCCTACCCCCACCAGCCGCCGGCACCGCAGCCTCCGGCGGAGGTCAGGGTCCGCCACAAGCCGTACCTGAGCATCATGATGCTCATCGCCGGCGCGCTCGGCCTGGTGGCCGGAGCGCTGTCGCTGACCGCCGACACGCCCTCTGTCAGCATCATCTGGATCGTCGTCGGACCGCTGTTCCTCGCCAACGGCATCATGAGTTTCACCAAGCCGGTCGCGACCTACGACATGAGGCAGTGGAACCTGTACCTGTACAACCCGCTCGGCATCCGGATCCGCACGTACGGGGCGGCGAAGGGCGAGCGGATCGTCTTCGACGGCACGAACATCATGCGCTTGTGCGCCGACGGCTCCCAGAAGCGGGTCAACCTCTCCTTGTCGGCCCACCGCGAGGACCTGCAGCGCCTCCAGCAGACGCTGTGGTCGCTCCAGCAGCAGCCGCCGGCGGGGCCGCCGCGCTGAGCGGTCAGCGCTCCTCGGGGTTCAGGCCGCCTTCAGGGCGTCCTGCGCGTACGCCGGAGGCGGGCGTGTCGGGCCGGCCTTCGGCGGAGTCGAACACCATGCCGTCCGCCGCGGCGGACTCGTGTTGCGGTCGGCGGGCAGTGCGTTTAGATTGTGGGCATGTCCACTTCCGGGGAACGGTCCGCCGACTGGCTCGACTCCAATCGGGCCCTGTGGGACGAGCGGGTCCCCATCCACGCCTCCAGCGACCCCTACGACGTCGACGGCTTCCTCAAGGGCGCGAACGTCCTGATGGACTTCGAAGCGGGCGAGGTCGGCGACGTGGCCGGGAAGCGGCTGCTCCACCTCCAGTGCCACATGGGGCAGGAGACGCTGACGTGGGCGCGGCTCGGCGCGGCCAGGGTCGTCGGCCTCGACTTCTCCGAGCCGGCGCTGAAGGTCGCCCGCGAACTGGCCGCCGAACTCGGCTACGGGGAGGACCGGGCCGCGTTCGTCCGCTCGGACGTCTACGAGGCGGCCTCGTCCGTGCCCGAGGCCGACTACGACATCGTGTACGTCAGCGTCGGCTCGATCAACTGGCTGCCGGACGTCCGGCGCTGGGCCCGGGTCGTCGCCTCGCTGCTGGCGCCCGGCGGTTTCCTCTACCTCTACGAGTTCCATCCGGTCAGCCACACGCTCGACGAGGCGACCGGTTCGCGGTTCGTCCGCGACTACATCGCCCGCGGCCCGGTGGTCCGCGAGACGCCCGGGAGCTACACCGACCGGCACGGCCCGGCCTCGTCGACGGTCAACAACCTCGCGACGGAGTGGGTCCACGGCCTGGGCGAGGTGGTGTCGGCGCTCGTCGCCGCCGGGCTGCGCATCGAGTTCCTGCACGAGTACGACAGGACGATGTTCCCGCAGTTCAAGAGCTTTGTGCAGGGCGAGGACGGCTGCTTCCGGCCGCCGCCGGAGCAGCCTCGGGTGCCGCTCCTGTACTCCCTCAGGGCCGCACGCGACTGAAGGCTTGGCGTCCTCTTCCTACACTGGAGCCCCGGCGCCCGTGTGAAGGAGACTCCCGTGGACTGGAACGCCATTGAGGCGATCGGCGTGATCGCCACGCTCGGATTCCTCAGCTACCAGATGATGCTCCAGAGCCGGTCCGTCCGGCACGACAGCAGGCTGCGCCAGTTCGAGCTGTACCAGAACCTGCTCAACCAGCACACGGAACTGCTCAAGATGGCCGATCGCGATCCGGTGCTGAACGAGATCTGGGAGCCGATGGACCCCGAGCGGCGCCGGGAGCTCGACCGGGCGCAGGCCGAGAACGACTGGGGCGCCTGGTACGCGATGACGCCGGAGGAGCAGCGCTGCTACCGCTACACCAGGTACGCGGTGGAGCTGTTCGAGCAGGCGTACAAGGTGAACAAGTACAAGCTGATGGACGCCGAGATCTGGGACAAGTGGATCTCCTGGATGGAGGTCTGGCCGAGGTCGCGGTACTTCAAGTACATGTTCGAGGACAACGCCAGGAAGTTCATTCCCAGCTTCGTCGACAACTACTGGGCCCTGGTGGCGCTCAGCGAGGAGCGGGACCGGGAGGCCGTCAAGGCCCGCGGATCGGTGGTCGACGCCCTGCACTCCCCCGCGGCGGCCGAGGAGGACGGGGCGGCCGTTTAGGGCCTGGGAGATCTCGGCGGCGGCCGCGCGGAGCGCCGCCTCTCGCGGGGCGGCTTCGCTTCCAGTGCGGGGAAACCGCTCACGAACCGGAGCCTATGCGAGGCGCGGGCCCGGGCGGAAGCGGTTCCCCCCGGCCCCGGGCGGTCACTGGAGGGCTTCGACGAGCATGTCCGCCAGGGACTTGGCGTATTCGCCGTCGGGATCGTAGTCGGGGTCGAAGACCGTCAGCTCCAGCCCCGCGCACCGCTCGTCCGAGGCGCAGGTCGCGATGATCTGGCCCAGCTCCCCCAGCGAGATGCCGCCCGCCGCCGGGCCGTCCACCGCGGGCATCACCGAGGGGTCGAGGACGTCGGCGTCGATGTGGAGCCAGAACGTGGCCACGTCTCCCACGGCGTCGAGGGCCCACTCGGCGGAGCGGCCGACGCCGCCGGCGCGCAGTTCGGGGACAGTGCGCATCGCGACGCCGGTGGCCTCGAGCTCGACGCGATGCGGGTCGTCGGTGCGCAGGCCGAGCATCACCAGGTGGTCGGTGTCGACGTAGGGGCGCAGGCCGCCGATGTCGGTCAGGTCCGGCTGGCCGCGGCCGGTCGCCAGCGCGAGCTCCTCGGCCGCCGCCGCGCCGACGTACTTGGAGTTGCCGGGGTGTCTGAAGTCGGAGTGGGCGTCGACGAAGACCAGGCCGCGGGCCTTGCCGTCGCGCTCGGAGCGGCGCCTGGCGGCCAGGACCGGGCCGAGCATGACCGAGCAGTCGCCGCCGAGCAGCAGCGGGAACCGGCGTTCGCGCCAGAGCCGTTCGACGCGGTCGGCGAGCCGCCTAGTGTACTCGGCGATGGCCTTGGCCTGGCCGACGCCGTCGCCGGGCCGCCAGCCGGAGGCGTCGAAGCGGGGCGCGGTCAGGCATCCGGCGTCGATGGCGTTGAGCCGCTGGATGATCCGGTGGTCGCGCAACGCCCCCGGCGCTTTGGCGCATCCGGGGACGGTGTGCTGGGTCGGGGGCCGCAGGCCGAGGTTCGACGGCGCGTCGAGCACGGCGACGCGTTTGGATCTGGTCATCGCCGACGCTCACCTCCCCGGCCACGGCTCGTCCGACCTGCGCCTCGCGGGCCGCGGCGCGCCGACCCGCCGCGGACCGGCACGGTCGGCCACGCCAGGGCCTGATCCACAGGGCAGGCCCTAGCTAATCACAGCCGGAGCCGCGTGACCAGGAACGGTGTGCTGAATGTCGTCTCTGTGGGCGAATATCCCGTCAGAACAGGACCATCGAGAGCTTGCGGCGGGCCTTGGTGACGGCCGGGTCGTCCGGCCCGGCGATGCTGAACAGTTCGACCAGGCGCTTGCGGACGCGTTCGCGGTCCTCGCCGGCGAGCTTGGCAACCTGCGCGATGAGGCGCTCATAGGCCTCCTCGGCCTGCCCGGAGAGGATCTGGAGGTCGGCGGCGGCCAGCGCGGCGTCGAGGTTGTCCGGGTCGGCGTCGGCGATGCGGACGGCGTCCTGTGGGAGGGCGCCGGCGCGGCGCAGCATCCGCACCTGGGCGAGGCCGGACTCGGCCTCGAAGGAGCCGGGGTTGTTCTTGAGGTACTTGTCGAAGGCGGTCTCGGCGGCGTCGAGTTCGCCGTTGGCCATGTGGTCCTCGGCGAGGGCCAGCTCGGGGTCGACCTGCTGGGGGACGTCGACGCCGGCGGCCTGGGCGAGCCCCGCGATCCACTGGCGCAGGCCCTGCTCGGTCTGCGGCCCCTGGAGGAGGTCGACGGGGCGGCCTCCGGCGATGGCGACGACGGCGGGGAGCGCCTGGAGTTGGAGGGCGGCGGCGAGCTGCTGGTTGTACTGCACGTCGGCCTTGGCGAGGGTCCACGCGCCGCCGTCGGCGTGGGCGAGGCGCTGGAGGAGATCGCGGGCCTGGACGCTCTCGGGGGCCTGCTCGGCCCAGAACACGACGATGACGAGCGTGTTCAGCGACCGCTCGAGGACCTCGCTCTGGACGGTGGCGTCGGTGACGTCGAGCGCGACGACGCCGGGCGCGCCGCCGCCGGAGGCCGCGGCGGGAGCGCCGCCGGGCGGCGGCTGGGCCGGGGCGTTCTGCTGCCGCTGCTGCTGGGCGGCGAGGGCGCTCAGATCAACGGCACTGCCGGAGAATCGTGACGGTACGTTGTCGCTCATGGTCGTGATTTTCCCATTCCGGTCGGCGGCGTGAGTGCGGGGATGAAGCAGTGTGGGCGGGGCCCGGTTCAGCTTCGCCCGGCGGCCTCGTCGCGTCCTTTGACGGCGAGCCGGTCGGCCCGTTCGTTGCCGGGGTCGCCCGAGTGGCCGCGCACCCAGCGCCATTCGACGTCGTGGGGCGAGGCGGCCTCGTCGAGGCGCCGCCACAGGTCGGCGTTCTTGACCGGCTGCTTCTGCGAGTTGATCCAGCCGTTGCGCTTCCAGCCTGCCATCCACGACGTGATGCCGTTGCGGACGTACGAGGAGTCGGTGTAGAGGACGACCGTCATGGGGCGCTTGAGGGCCTCGAGCGCCCGGATGGCGGCGGTGAGCTCCATCCGGTTGTTCGTGGTGGCCTTCTCGGAGCCGTACAGCTCCTTCTCGTGCTCGCCCCATTTGAAGTAGGCGCCCCAGCCTCCGGGGCCGGGGTTGCCCGAGCAGGCGCCGTCGGTGTAGATGACGGCGGTGTCCTCGTGATCGTCCGTTTTCGGCATGATCGCAAGCCTAACCCGCTGGGGCGGGGCGCCTTCGCCGCCGGGCCGGTCGTGTCCGCCGGACCTCGGGGGTCAGTCGGTGAGGGCGGTGACGGCCTCGATGCCGAGGATGACGCCGAGGACGATGAAGATCGCGGCCGAGCCCCAGCGGATGAACCGCTCGGGGACGTGTTTGGCGACCCAGACGCCGGCGAAGACGGCGAGGAGGTCGGCGGCGAGCATGCCGGCGGTGCCGCCGAGCCACACGCCCCACCCGTTGTACTGGCTGCCGAGGGTCAGGGACATGATCATGGTCTTGTCGCCGAGTTCGGCCAGGAACATCGCGCCGATGACGGTGAGGAGGCCGGAGCGGCGCTCCTTGACGACGTGGCCGTCCTCGTCGTCATCGGCGCTCTCGCCTCGCAGGGCCCACAGGCCGAAGCCGATGAACAGGACGGCGGCGGCGAGTCGGATCCAGTCGGTGGGCAGGAGGTTGCCGAGGGCGGAGCCGAGGGCGACGGAGAGGCCGATGAGGGCGGTGATGGCGATGGACATGCCGAGGATGACGCTGCGGAGCCGGTAGCGGGTGGCGAAGGTGAGGGCCATGAGTTGGCTCTTGTCGCCCATCTCGCCGACGAAGACGACGCCGAAGCTGAGCGCGGCGGCGGTGAAGAGTGCTTCCATAGGGGGTTTGTCCTCCCAGTTCACGGCCGGGGAGAGGGCAGCCTCGACCTCGACCCGGCGGATTGCCTTGGTCGAAGGTCTCGCTCGCCTCCTCGCGGAGGCCGCGCGGCCGGGCGGATGCCAGTGTGTCGACCGCGTCGTTGGGAGCTACTCCCCTTCAGCGTCGTCGACTATACGCCGCCGCGCGCCTGGCGTGCGCCGTGTGCCGCGTGAGGTGGCGCACGGCGGTCATCGCGCCACGGTGGCCGCTTCGGGCTTCGGCTCCGCGTCCGGGGCGGGGCGCAGGAGGCGGCGCATGGTGATCGGTCCCGCCAGGAGGGTGAAGACCGACAGGGCGGCGGGGACGAGGAGGCCGACGGTCAGGTTCGTGCCTTCGGCGAGGTAGCCGATCGCGGCCGGGCCGATGAGGAGCCCGGCGCCGCCGGACATGGAGACCACGGCGATCTGCGAGGGCGAGCCGCCGGCCTCGCCGATGGCGCTGAACAGGACCGGGACGATGATGGCGATGCCGCATCCGGCGAGGATCCAGCCGGCCCAGGCCAGCGGCAGGCCGCCCGCGGCGGCCGAGGCGAGGACGAGGGCGTATCCGGCGGTCGCGGCGGCGCCGGCCCAGAACATGGTGGGGCCGGGGCCGAGCCTGGCGCGGATGGGGTCGCCCGCCAGCCGCAGGACGGTCATGGCGCAGCCGAACACGGTGTAGGACAGGGGCGCGAGGGCCTCGTCGGCGTCGAGGACGCGGGCGGCGTGGAGGTTGGCCCAGTCGATCGCGCCGGATTCGATGAGGTGCCCGGCGATGCCGAGCGCGAACATCGCGGCGAGCAGGCCGACGCCGATGCGCGCGGCCTTGGAGGGGGCGCCGCTGCTGCCGCCCTGTGCTTGACCCGGGGGCGGCAGCAGCGGCCGTGCGAAGCCGGCGAACGCCACGGCGCAGGCGAGGCCGGCGGCGACCAGCATGGTCTGGCTGCCCAGGCCCATGGTGAGCCCGAAGGAGGTGAGCGCTCCGGCGGCTGCGCCGCCGAGGCTCCAGAAGCCGTGGAAGGACGAGATGATGGGCCGCCCGTAATAGCGTTCGAGCTCGACCGAGTGGGCGTTGGTGCCGACCTCGACGAAGCTGACGCCGACGCCGTAGACGGCGGCGCCGATCAGGAGCGTCTCGTAGGTGGGGGCGACCGCGGGGGCGAGGAGCGCCAGTTGCGTGAACGGCCCGATCCAGCGGAGCAGCTGCCTTGTGGTGATCCGGTCGGCGACCTTCCCGGAGAGGAACATGGTGCCCAGGCCGACGACCTGGATGAGCAGGAGGACCGTGCCGAGGCGGGCCTCGCCGAGGTCGAGGCGGGCGTCCACGGCGGGGAGCGCGGCGGCCCAGGCGCCCATGACGAAGCCGGAGGTGGCGAAGCATCCGAAGACGCCGATCCTGGCGCGCCTGAGGGCGGTGGTGTCGGGGTTCATGGCGGTCCTAGTGGTGCGGTTGTTTTGTTCTCGGTAAGAACATAACATGGATGCGGACGGCCCGCAACGGCGCCGCCGACGGCGGCGCCATCCGTTCCGAGAGATGGGACATACTGCCTGCCATGGCGACCATGACGAGCGCTGACATCAGAGTCCACAACCAGGTGCGGCTGCTCCGCGCCGTCCACGACGCGCCCGAGCCCCTGACGCGGGCCGCCGCCGCCCGCCTGCTCGCGATCGGCCGCAATACCGCCGGCGCGCTCGTCGGCGAGCTCGAGCGGGCCCGCCTGCTGCACGAGGTCCCGGCGGCGGCCACCGGCCGGGGCCGCCCGACGACGCTGCTCCTGCCCCACCCCGAAGGGCCGGTCGCGTTCGCCGCCGACATCCGCGAGGACTCCTGGACGCTCGCGCGGATCGCCCTCGGCGGGGAGCTCACCGAGCTCGAGAGCGGCGAGCACGACCGGACGCCGGCCGTGTTCGAGCTCATCGAGGAGGCCGTGGCTCGGCACGCCTCGGACCGGCTCGCGGCCGTGGGGATCGCGATCGCCGGGCCGATCAGGGACGAGCGGTGGCTGCACATCTCGCACCTGGGCTGGGACGAGGTGGACCTCGGCGAGCACCTCGGCGAGGCGTGGCCGCCGACGGTGGTCGGCAACGACGCGCGGCTGGCCGGGCTGGCCGAGGCGCGGCGCGGGGTGCTGCGCGGCACCGGGACGGCGATGCACTTCCACATCGACTTCGACATCGGCGGCACCCTGCTGCTCGCCGGGGACTCCCAGACCGGCGCGCACAACATCGCCGGCGAGTTCGGGCACATGCCGCTGACCGGCTCGCCGTTGCGGTGCATGTGCGGCTCGCTCGGGTGCTGGAGCCTCGACGTGGGCACCAACGCGCTCATGCGCCGCTTCGGGAAGGAGCCCGGCTACGGCGCGGGACGGGCGTTCGGCCGCGAGGTGCTGCGGCGGGCCGCCGAGGGCGACGCGGCGGCGGCGGAGGCGGTCGACGACAACGCCGCGGCCCTGGGGCGCGGGCTCGGGGCGCTGGCGAACGCCCTCGACCCCGAGGCGATCAGCCTCTCGGGCCTGGGGGTGGAGCTGATCCGGCTGCGGCGCGGCCTGATCGAAGCGTCATGCGAGGCGGCGCTGATGGCGTTCAGGCGCGCCGAGGCGCCCCGGATCGTGGCCGGGACGGTCGGCGGGATCGGCCCGCTCAGGGGGGCGGCCGAGGTCGCCTTCGACGAGGTGCTGACGCCCGAATGGCTCGGCGCCAGGCTCTGACGGGGCTGGGGGGATCAGGCCGCTCGCTCGGGCCCGCCGGCCGGCGGGCCCGAGCGAGCGGCGTCGAATCTAGAGCGAGCCCTCCAGGTGGTGGTACACCTGGTTCCAGCGCAGCTGCTGCTTGAAGTCCTGGACGGTGGTGCCCTCGCCGATCGTCACCAGCTCGATCCCGGCGATCTCGGCGAAGTCCTCCATGACCTCGCGGCCGAACGCCTGCGTGAAGCTGGTGTGGTGGGGCCCGCCGGCGGTCAGCCACGACTCGGCGGAGGTCGCCAGGTCCGGCCTGGGCTCCCACACCGCGCGCGCCACCGGCAGCCTCGGCAGCTCCTGCTCGGGCTCGACCGCGTCGACCTCGTTGGCCACCAGGCGCAGCCGGGTGCCGAGGTCCATGAGGCCGACGGCGATCGCCGGGCCGGGCGGGGCGGTGAAGACCAGGCGCACCGGGTCCTCGCGGTCGCCGATGCCCAGCGGGTGGATCTCGCACGTGGGCTTGGCCGCGGCGATCGAGGGGCAGACCTCGAGCATGTGCGCGCCGAGGATCTGCGGCGACTCGGCGCCGAGGTTGTACGTGTAGTCCTCCATGAAGGACGTGCCGCCCTCGAGCCCGGTGGCCATGACCTTCATCAGGCGCACCAGCACCGCGGTCTTCCAGTCGCCCTCGCCGCCGAAGCCGTAGCCCTCGCCCATGAGCCGCTGCACGGCGATGCCCGGCAGCTGGCGCAGCGCGCCGAGGTCCTCGAAGGTGTCGGTGAAGGCCTTCGCGCCCAGCTCTTCGAGGAAGGAGCGCAGGCCCAGCTCGATGCGGGCGGCCTCGCGCAGCGAGTCGTGGCGTCCGCCGCCGGGCCGCAGTTCGGCGACGACGTCGTACAGTTCGTCGTACTCGGCGACCAGGCCGTCGACGGCCTTGTCCTCGATCTGGCCGACCCGCTCCGCGAGCTCGTTGACGCCGTAGGTGTTGACCTCGACGCCGAGCTTGATCTGGGCCTCGACCTTGTCGCCCTCGGTGACGGCCACCTGGCGCATGTTGTCGCCGAAGCGGACCAGCTTGAGGTGCTGGGCCTCGTTCCAGCCCAGGGCCGCGCGGGCCCAGCTGCCGACCCGGCCCTGCACGGACTCGTCGGCCCAGTGGCCGACGACGGTCTTGCGGCGGTGGCGGAGCCTGGTGAGGATGTACCCGAACTCGCGGTCGCCGTGGGCGGCCTGGTTCAGGTTCATGAAGTCCATGTCGATGTCGGCCCACGGCAGGTCGACGTTGTGCTGGGTGTGCAGGTGCAGCAGCGGCTTCTGGAGGACGCCGAGCCCGGCGATCCACATCTTCGCCGGCGAGAAGGTGTGCATCCAGGCGATGACGCCGATGCACGACTCGTCGGAGTTCGCCTCCAGCATGACCCGCCGGATCTCCTCGGGGGTGGTGAGGACGGGCTTGGCGACGATCTCGACGGGGATCGCCCCCGCCCCGTCGAGCCCGGCGACGATGTCCGACGAGTTCCGGGCGACCTGGGCGATCGCCTCCTCGCCGTAGAGGTGCTGGCTGCCGGTGACGAACCACAGTTGCTTGGCTTGCATTTACTTCTTCTCCTCGGGGGCCGGCTGCTGGCCGTAGACGTTCTGGTAGCGGTCGTAGAGCGCGTCGATGTGGTGGGGCGCGATCGGGACGGGCTCGCCGAGCTGGCGCGAGATGTGGACGGTGCGGGCGACGTCCTCGCACATCACCGCGGCCTTCACGGCGGCCTTGGGGCCCTTGCCGATGCTGAACACGCCGTGGTTCTGCATGATGACCGCCGGGGAGCGGTGTCCTTCGAGGGTCTGGACGATCCCCTGCCCGATGTCGTCGGAGCCGATGAGCGCGAACGGGCCGAGCGGGATCTCCCCGCCGAACTCGTCGGCCATCGCCGTCAGCACGCACGGGATGGGCTCGGCGCGCGCCGCCCAAGCCGTGGCGTAGGGGCTGTGGGTGTGGACCACGCCGCCGACCTCGGGCATGTGGCGGTACACGTAGGAGTGGCTCTCGGCGTCGCTCGAGGGCGAGAGCTCGCCGTCGAGGACCTTGCCGTCGAGGTCGGTCACCACCATCAGCTCGGGACGCAGCTCGTCATAGGACACGCCGCTGGGCTTGATGACGACGATGTCGGTGTCCGGGACTCTCCCGGAGACGTTGCCGCTGGTCCAGGTCACCAGCCCCCAGCGGAGGAGCTCGGCGTGCAGCGCGCACACCTCGGCCTTCATCGCCTCGACGGCCGCGGTCGTCTTGAAGCTCATCTCGTCGCCTCCCCGGCGCTCTCGTGGTGCTCTCCGCTCATCGCCCCGCCTCGTTCGCGATCTTGTGCAGCCGGTGCAGGGCCTCGGAGCCGCCGCGGCCGAAGTGGTCGTGCAGTTCGGCGTAGATCGCGTACAGCTCGTCGTAGGCGTCGGCGCGGGCCTCGTCAGGCGTGTAGGCGGCCCGTTCGACCTTGCCCATCGCCTCGGAGGCGGCCTGGATGTCGGGGTAGGCCCCGGCGGCGACGGCCGCGTGGATCGCCGAGCCGAGGGCGGGCCCCTGCTCGGAGGTCAGGACCGTGATCGGTCGGCGCAGCACGTCGGCGTAGGTCTGCATGAGCCACTTGTTCTTGAGCAGGCCGCCGGCGGCCACGAACTCCTCGATCGGGACGCCGGACTCGACGAGGGTCTCGACGATCATGCGGGTGCCGAACGCGGTCGACTCGACCAGCGCCCGGTAGATCTCCTCGGGCCGGGTGGCGAGGGTCAGGCCGATGATCACGCCGGAGAGGTCGTGGTCGACCAGGACCGAGCGGTTGCCCGAGTGCCAGTCGAGGGCCACCAGGCCGTGCTCGCCGACCTCCTGCTCGGCGGCGAGCTCGGTGAGGTGCTCGTGGATCGAGACGCCGCGCTCGGAGGCGGCCGCCTCGTATTCGCCGGGCACGGCCGCCCGGGTGAACCACGCGAAGATGTCGCCGACGCCGGACTGGCCGGCCTCGTAGCCCCACAGGCCGGGGGTGATGCCGTCGCGGACCACGCCGCACATGCCCGGCGCCTCGGTGAGGTGCTCGCCGTTGACGACGTGGCAGGTGCTCGTGCCCATGATGGCGACGAGCTTCCCCACGCCGACGGCCTTGGCGCTGGCGGCGGTGACGTGCGCGTCGACGTTGCCGATCGCGACGGTGGTGCCCTCGTTCAGGCCGGTCCAGGCCGCCGCTTCGGCGCTGAGGCCGCCGGCCTTGTCGCCCAGGGCCGAGAGCGGGAAGTCGAGCTTGTCGCAGAAGTCGGCGAAGCCGGGGTTGAGCGCGGCCAGGTATTCGCGGCTCGGCCGCTTGCCGTCCTGGTAGATGCCCTTGTAGCCGGCGGTGCAGATGTTGCGGGTCTCGGCGCCGCACAGCTGCCACACGATCCAGTCGGCGGCCTCGATCCAGCGCTCGGCGCGCTCGTAGACCTCGGGGTCCTCCTCGAGGACCTGGAGGCCCTTGGCGAACTCCCATTCGCTGGAGATCTTGCCGCCGTAGCGGGCGAGCCACTCCTCGCCGCGCTCGGCGGCGAGGGCGTTGATGCGGTCGGCCTGGCCTTGGGCGGCGTGGTGCTTCCACAGCTTCGGCCAGGAGTGCGGGCGGGCGGCGAACTCGTCGAGCTCGCACAGCGGCGTGCCCTCGGCGGTGGTCGGGAGAACGGTGCAGGCGGTGAAGTCGGTGGCGATGCCGATGACGCGGTCGGCGCTCACGCCGGCCGCGGAGACGGCCTCGGGGACGGCGTGGCGCAGCACGTCGCGCCAGTCGTCGGGCGATTGCAGCGCCCAGCTGCGGGGGAGTCGCTCATCGGTGCCGGGAAGACGCTCTTCGATGGCGCCGTGGCGGTAGACGTGCTCGGCGCTGGCGAGCTCGCGTCCGTCTGCGACGGATGCCACCACGACCCGCCCTGAAAGCGTGCCGAAGTCGATCCCGATAACAACGGCATCGGTGTCGCTGCCGGTCATTCAAGCCTCCTCAGGGTGAACCACATATTAGGTTGACCGTTCACACTGCCTGGTGCGGCGGCATGTCGATCGTTGCGCACTGGTGAATCCCACACAACTTAACGCATGTGAACGCATGGGACCACAGCCGGTGCGGCGACCGTCCGCTCAACGGTCGCACACCGGCCCGGAGTGTGGCGCGGCTAACTCAGGGGCGCTCGCCGACGCCGGTGGCGAACTCGCCGAGCCGGCCGCCCTCGACCTCGGGCCGCAGCGGCGGCGTCGGGCCGCCCGCGCCGGTGCGCAGGCCCTCGATGAACTCGGCGAACGCCTCGTCGGCGGTGTGGTGGGAGACCCAGCCGAGCTCGCGCCGGACCCGCGCGGTGTCCATGACCGGCAGGCGGGTGACGACGTCGAGCAGCTCGGGCGGGGCCGGGACCATGCGGGTCCGCCAGGCGGCGGCCAGCGCGGCCCGGGCGGCGGCGAAGGGCATCGGGACGGCGCGGGCCCCGAGCATCGCCGCGATCGAGCGCATGTCGGTCATCGACTCGCCGGCGACGTTGAAGGCGCCCGAGGCGGTGCCGAACAGGACCGAGCGGAACGCCTCGGCGAGGTCGTCGGCGTGGACGGCCTGGAAGCGGACGCCGTCGACGACGGGCATCGCCGGGACCATGCGCGGGCGGACGAGGCGGCCGGGCAGGAGCGGGCCGGCGAACAGGCGCCGCTGCTCGGCGGCGGCCTTGCGCTTGAAGACGAACGCCGGGCGCATCCGCGCGGACCTGACGTGCGGGTTGCGCTCCTCGAACAGGTCGAGGAGGCGTTCGACGTAGGCCTTCTCGCGGGTGTAGGCGGCGCCGGGCCAGCCGTCGGTCGGCCACGCCTCGTCGACCGCGCGGTGGTCGACGCGCGGCGAGTAGGCGCCGACCGAGGAGCCGTGGACGAGGGTCTTCGCCTCGCTGCGGGCGACGGCCTCGAACAGCCGCTTCGAGCCGACGACGTTGGCGCGCCAGGTGGCGAGGGGGTCGCGGGTGGGCTGCATCAGCCAGGCGAGGTGGACCACCGCGCCGCGGCCTTCGAGGAGCGGGTCGAGCTCGTCCTCGGCGAGGTCGGCGGCGGCGAACTCCGTCTTGGGGACGCGCCACTGCGGCGGGCGCCCCGCGACGCCGAGGATCGACGCGACGCGGTCGTCCCCGCTGAGCAGCCTGATGAGGCTGGTGCCGATATTGCCTGTGGCGCCGGTGACGACGACGTGCAGTCCATCCATGCGGGCCGTGTACCCGCACGCGCGTCCGCCTAACCGGTGCCGCTGCGCGCCCGGCGCGTCACTCGCCGTGTTTCATGTGGCCGGTGCTGCCCGAGTCCACCAGGGGCCGCAGGTCCTCGGGGAGCGCGTCGCGGACGTGGTCCATGACGGCCCCGGTGGTGGCCTGGTCGACGAGCTCGAACACGACGCGGCTGTGGTAGATCGCGTCGGGCTCGTCGGTGTGCTCGCGTTCGGCGACGCGGTGCGCGAACTCGTCGAAGCCGAAGTGCTCGCCGGTCCCCTGGCCGTCGGCGCGCGTGGTGCGGCGCAGGTGCTCGCCGATCTCGGTGGGCAGCTGCGCGGCCACGTGCAGGGCCAGATGGTCGGGGATGCGTTCACCGAGGGTCTCGAGCGTGGCCCGGGTGGCGCCCTCGGCCTCTCCGCGGCTGGACAGGTGGGCCCGGTCCTGCACGAGCCCGATGAACTGATCGTGTTGCATGACTCCCCCATTCGTCGACTCGGGCGGGTACCCGGGCCCGCGGCGGACTACACGCCTCGAATCGGCGCGGGGATTAGGGCCCTGCGCCAGGGGTATCCGTGCGCACGACGCCGGGCCGGCAGGAGGCCCGGCCTCGCGACGGAGGAAGGGACGTTTCGATGAGCAAGCCCGCACAGCAGCAGGAGCCCCCCGGACGCACATCCGAGATGCGGCCCGAGCCGCGCGACTCCATGGAGGACTACGAGGGCCGCGGCCTGCTCAAGGACCGCCGGGCCCTGATCACCGGCGGCGACTCGGGCATAGGCCGGGCCGTGGCGGTCGCGTTCGCGAAGGAGGGCGCCGACGTCGCCATCGCCTACCTCGAGGAGGCCGCGGACGCGGAGCGCACCGCCGAGCTGGTCGAGGCCGAGCGGCGCCAATGCGCGCTGTTGCCCGGCGACCTGGCCTCGGCCGAGCACTGCGCGAGCGTCGTGGACCAGACCGTGCAGGCCCTGGGCGGGCTCGACCTGCTGGTCAACAACATCGCCACGCAGCGGCCGGTGGAGCGCCCCGAGGAGATCACCGACGAGCAGTGGACGCACACCTTCGACGTCAACATGCACAGCTACTTCCGGGTCACCAATGCGGCGCTGGCCCACCTGGGCGAGGGCGACGCGATCGTGAACACCAGCTCGGTCAACGGCCTGCGCGGCAACAAGAGCCTCATCGACTACTCGGCGACCAAGGGCGCGATCATCGCCTGGACCTACTCGATGGCGCAGGTGCTGGCCCCCAGGGGCATCCGCGTCAACTGCGTCGCCCCCGGTCCGGTGTGGACGCCGCTGATCCCCTCGACGCTGCCCGAGAGCCATGTGGAGAATTTCGGCGAGCGGGTGCCGCTGGGCCGGGCGGCCGAGCCCGACGAGCTCGCCCCCTCGTACGTGTTCCTGGCGGCCAACCAGCTCTCCTCGTACTACACCGGCGAGGTGATCGCCGCGCTCGGCGGCGAGACCATGCCCGGTTGACCGGAGGACATGGGGAAGCCCGGATATCGACGCCGATATCCGGGCCCCGTCGTCTCCGGGCGGCCTTCGCGGCCGTGCCGGCCGGTGCTCACCGGTGCGCCATGCGGCGCCATCCCTTCCGGCCGCGCTCGGGCAGTCGGGAGGTCGCCACGACGATCGTGTCCCTCGCGTCGAGGACACGGCGCTGAGCGGCCTTGCCGCCGTTCTTGGCGGCGGTCCTCATGCGGTCCCCGCGGCCGCCGGTCCTGCGGTGGTCCCGCATCAGCTTC
Source organism: Glycomyces tenuis DSM 44171 (assembly GCF_000427885.1). Classification (GTDB taxonomy): domain Bacteria; phylum Actinomycetota; class Actinomycetes; order Mycobacteriales; family Micromonosporaceae; genus Glycomyces; species Glycomyces tenuis. The sequence continues at coordinate 8,627 of NZ_ATYW01000004.1, read as the reverse complement.
AGGCCGATCAGGGCCGCCGTCGTCGCCCCTGCGGCCGCGACGACGACCGTGACGGGGTGGCGACGCACCGGCGCGAACGGCCCGGAGGCCGTCCGGTGCCCGTCGCCGTCCTCGTGGCCGAGGCCGAACTTGTGGCGCAGGTCGACCACGTCGCGGTTCAGCCGGTCGCGGGTGCGCTCGGCGTCGCGGCGCAGGTCCGCGGTCGACATGTGCCGGTCGGCCTCGGCGTCCTGCTCGGCCCGTTCACGGTGGGTCGGCGAACGCTCGGACCGCATCTCCTTGGGCGCCTCGGCGTCCTCGTCCTCGACCTGGTGCATGCCGACGGCCGGCGGCGGCGACACACCCGGGCTGGGTGGCACGGCGTCGCTCGGCGGGGTCGTCCAACCGCTCATTGCTCCATCCTTCCGCTCATGGCCCGCACGTCCTCGCGGGCGTTCTCCATCGTCTCGTCGGGAACCGGCGGCATGGCGCTCCGCAGCTTCGAGCGGCCGACCATGGCGAGGACGCCCGCGATCACGAGCAGCACCACCCCGATGGCGAGCGCCGACAGCCAGCCCGGCCACACCAGCCACAGGGCGAACACCGCGGCGGCCACGAGGGCGCCGCCCCCGTAGAGCGCGACGATCCCGGCGGCGGCGAACAGGCCGCCGCCCATGGCGCCGCGCTTGGCCTTGTCGGTGACCTCCCGGGCGGCCAGCTGGGCCTCGACCCGGGCGAGATGGGCCACCTGCGTGGTCAGGTCCCCCACCAGGTCGGTGACGGAACGGTCGCGCTCCTCCCAGTCCCGCCGCCTGGCGGCGGTGTCGTCTTCACCGGTGGTTCGAAAGGTCATCCCCTCGGGGTCGCGTCGAACCTCCATCATCACTCCTTCTCCGCCGGCCCTCAGCGGCGCTTCAGCGCCTTCTCGAGCTCGGCCTTGGTCATCTTGGAGCGGCCCTTGATGTGCTTGCGGCGCGCGTCCTCGTACAACTGCGCCTTCGTGCGGCCCTGCGGGCCGGTGCGGTTGCCCGAGCGCTTGCCGCCGCGTTTGTAGGCCGACATGTCCTCAGTCGAGGTGCGGCTGGACTTCCTGGTCTCGCCCGCTCGGGCGCGTTGCTTGTTGACGGTGCGCGCGGCGATCTCCTCGGCCCGGTCCTGGCCGGTGCCGCGCTTCTGGGCACCTCGTTTGATGTGCTTGTACTGTCGTTCTTCCTTGTCAGTCCAATGCTGTTGCGGCATGGCCTGTCACCTCCGCGCCGAGGGTTCCCCGCGTCAGGTGCGGAAAACCTCACCGCGTCCGGTATCGGTCCGGGGCGGGCCCTCCGACCAGGGGCGGGGCGTTCGCCGAGCGCCGCGGAGAACGCGGTGGGGCAAGCGGATGCCGATGCGGCGGGGCGCCGTTTCGCCGCCGGGGCCGCGGGTACCCGGACCGGGCATCGCACGGGGAAGGCACCGGGAGGACCGCCATGACCGAGACCATGCCGCGCTCGGCCGCATCGGAACGGACGGTGCGGCCCTCGCAGGCGAGCGTCGTCGAGACGCTCGACGTGGCGGCGCGGATCGTCGCCCCGACCGTCGCCGTCGGCGTGGTCAAGCGCCGCCCGCTGATGATGGCCCTCGCCGAGCGCTGCCAGATCGACCGCGCGGCGATCCGGCTGCTGCAGCGCCTGCGCGAGCGGCACGGCTCCCGGCCGCTGCGCCTGGCCGTCCCCGGCAGGACGATCGTGCTGCTCCTGTCGCCGGACGACGTCGGGCGGGTCCTGGCCGAGTCGCCGGAGCCGTTCACCCCCGACACGGTCGAGAAGCACGCCGCGCTCGGGAAGTTCCAGCCGCACGGCTCGCTGATCTCCCGCGGGCGGCCGCGACGGGAGCGGCGCCGGTTCAACGAGGCGGTCCTGGAGACGCACCGGCCGCTGCACCACCTCTCGGGGCCGATGCTCGTCAGGATCGGCGAGGAGTGCGACCGGCTCGCGGCCGAGACCGAGGACGCGGGAGGGCTCGACTGGCGCCGCTTCGAGCGCGCCTGGTGGCGGATCGTCCGCCGCGTCGTCTTCGGTGACGGCGCCGCCGACGACCGCACCGTGATCGACCTGCTCGACGCCCTGCGCCGCAGCGCCAACTGGGCGTACCTGACGCCGACGCGGGCCCGTGCCCGCGAGGCGCTCGCCGAGCGATTGCGCGAGCACCTCGACCGCGCCGAGGACGGCACCCTGGCCGCCGCGGTCGCCCGCGAGGCCCCCGATCCGCTGGTCGACCCGGCCGACCAGGTCGCGCACTGGCTGTTCGCCTTCGACGCCGCCGGGATGGCGCTCATGCGCACCCTCGCGCTGCTGGCCGTCAACCGGGGGCACCGCCACGTCGCCCGCTGCGAGCTGGGCGCCTCCGACCCCGACTCCCCCGAGGAGCTGCCGTACCTGCGCGCCTGCGTGCTGGAGTCGTTGCGGCTGTGGCCGACCACGCCACTGCTGCTGCGCGACGGCGTCACCGAGACGCGGTGGGGCCCGGAGACGCTGCCCGAGGGCACCTCGTTCCTCGTGTACACGCCGCTGTTCAACCGCGACGGCGAACGCCTGCCGTTCGCCGACCGCTTCACGCCGGGCATCTGGACCGACGGCACCGCCGAGGCCGATCCTTCGATCACCCCCTTCAGCGGCGGACCCGCCTGCTGCCCGGGGCGCAACCTCGTGCTGTTCACCGTCACCAGCGCCCTGGCGCGGCTGCTGCGACGCGAGGAGTACCGGCTCGCCTCGGGCCAGCCGCTCTACACCGGCAGGCCGGAGCCGGCCACGCTCGACCCGTTCTCCTTGTCGTTCAACACCACCGCGATCTGATCCAGGCTCGTTCCGCTTGCCTCGCGGCGGCGCGCATACATCCGGTCTCGGCGGGTAGCCCCGTGCCGAGACCGAGGATCGCGACCACCGAACGGGAGGAGCCGGACATGGCTACCGCACGCGACATCATGCACCCGAACGCCCGGTGCATCCAGAGCCACGACACGGCCGCGAACGCCGCGAGGGCGATGGCAGAGCACGGCATCGGGGCGCTGCCGATCTGCGACGCCGAGGGCCGCATCAAGGGCATGGTCACCGACCGGGACCTGGCGATCCAGGTCATGGCCGCCGGATACGACCCGGAGAGCTACGAGCTCGGCGACCTGCCGCAGACGCAGAGCCTGGTCGTGGCCGACGCCGACGAGGACGCCGACATGACGCTCGCGAAGATGTCCGAGCGGCAGATCAGGCGCGTGCCGGTCGTCGACGACGGCCGCGTCATCGGCATCATCGCGCAGGCCGACGTCGCCCGCTCGCTTCCCGAACCGGTCGTCGGCGGGATCGTCAGCGCCGTCTCCGAGCCCGGCGGGCACTAGCGGGCGGAATCGGGGGCGTTCCCGGCATCGAGCCAACGGGGGATGGGACCGCCGGCCCGGCGATCGGCCGACAGGGGGAAGGCCGAGCCGGGCCGGCGGTTCGTCTCCGCCCGGTGTCAGCCGGCCGGGCCGCGGGCCGTGTCCGCGTCGCCGGAGGTCCGCTCGGCGGCCTTGGCGCGCAGCGCCAGGCCGAGCCCGATCATGACGACGCCCAGCCCCAGGTGGAGCCAATCGTCCGCCGTGTTCACGGGCAGGAAGTTGGCCGCGTCCCCCTCGCCGACGAAGAAGCCGTAGATGCCGAGCACGAGGTAGATCAGGCCGCCGCCCAGCAGGAACAGCCTGGCGCCCATCGCGAACCACGACATGAACATGCCGATCAGGCCGAAGCCGAGGTGGACGATGTTGTGCACGACCGAGACCTCGAACAGGCCCAGCAGCTTCGCGTCCGATTGGTGGCCCGCGACCTCCATGTCGCTGTAGCCGGTGGTGACGCCCGGGAGGAACCCGAGCACTCCCACCAGCACGAACACCAGCGCCACGAGGATCGCCGCGTTCTGGATCGGCGTGGTCTCCCGCTTCTCCACGCGGGCGTGCGGGCGGTGCTGCGCCTTCGCCATCGTCTTCGCCTCCTCGAGGCGGCGTCGACGGCCCGGTCGGCCGCTCGCCGCCGCTTCCCGAGTACCCCGCGAGACGGCCGACGACACATGCGTCGCACCAGGATGAAGCGGTTTCACCCCTGAAGCGTCGGGTAGCCCCCCGGCAAGGGCCGCGAGGCCGCAGACCGTATGAGAAGGATCCCCGACGTGACCACCACCGAAAGCCGCACCATCGACCTGGCCGAACTCGCCCAGCAACTGCGCGCCGACGCGGTGCGCTGCTCGAACCGGGCGGGATCGGGGCACCCGACCTCTTCCATGTCGGCCGCCGACCTGATGGCGGTGCTGCTGGCCAAGCACTACCGTTACGACTTCGACAACCCGGACCTGCCGGGCAACGACCGGCTCGTCTTCTCCAAGGGACACGCCTCGCCGCTGCTGTACGCGATGTACCGCGCCGCGGGCGCCATCGACGAGGACGAGCTCATGACGTACCGGCGCCTGGGCAGCCCGCTGGAGGGGCACCCGACGCCGCGCCTGCCGTGGGTCGACGTCGCCACCGGCTCGCTCGGCCAGGGGCTCCCGTTCGGCGTCGGCATGGCCCTGGCCGGGCGGCGCCTCGCCGACGTGTCCTACCGGGTGTGGGTGCTGTGCGGCGACAGCGAGATGGCCGAGGGGTCGATGTGGGAGGCGTTCGCCGCGGCGTCCTTCGAGGGGCTCAGCAACCTGACGGCGATCATCGACGTCAACCGGCTCGGCCAGAACGGGCCGACCCGCTACGGCTGGGACACGGGGGCCTACGCGGCGCAGCTGCGCGCGTTCGGGTGGAACACCGTCGAGATCGACGGCCACGACCCCTCCCAGATCGACCGGGCCTACACCGAGGCCGAGGAGACGCCCGACCGTCCGACGGCGGTCCTGGCCCGCACCAAGAAGGGCAAGGGCGTCGCGGCCGTCGAGGACCTCGAGGGCAAGCACGGGAAGCCGCTGAAGGACCCGGAGGAGGCGCTCGAAGAGCTCGGCGGGACCAGGAACATCCGCGTGCGGGTCGCCGAGCCCAGCACTCGCGAACCGCGGCCCGAGCGGCCCGGCCGACCGGTCCACCTGCCGGAGTTCGAGGTCGGCTCCAAGGTCGCCACCCGCGACGCCTTCGGCAAGGCGCTCGCGGCGGTCGGCGAGGCCAGCCCGGACGTGGTGGTCCTCGACGGCGAGGTCGCCGACTCCACGCGCGCGCAGTACTTCGCCGAGGCCCACCCGGAGCGGTTCTTCGAGTGCTACATCGCCGAGCAGCAGATGATCGCGAACGCCGTCGGGATGCAGGCGCTCGGGTGGGTGCCGTACGCCTCGACGTTCGCCGCGTTCCTGACCCGCGCCCACGACTTCCTGCGGATGGCCGCGATCGGCAACGCCGACATGCGGGTCGTCGGCTCGCACGCCGGTGTCTCCATCGGACGGGACGGGCCCAGCCAGATGGCCTTGGAGGACCTCGCGATGATGCGTCCGCTGTGGCGCAGCGTGGTGCTGTACCCGTGCGACGCGAACCAGTGCGCGCATCTGACCTCCACCATGGCCGACCTGCCGGGCATCAGCTACCTGCGCACCACGCGGGCGGACACGCCGGTGATCTACCGGCCCGGGGAGCTGTTCCCGGTCGGCGGCAGCCGGACCCTGGTGTCCTCCAAGCACGACCGGGTCGCGATCGTCGCCGCGGGCATCACCGTCTCCGAGGCGCTGTCGGCCTCCGAGCGGCTCGCCGAGCTCGGCATTCCCGCCAGGGTCATCGACGCCTACTCGATCAAGCCGATCGACACCTCGACGCTGCGGCAGGCCGCCGCCGACACCGGGCGGATCCTCACGGTCGAGGACCATTGGCCCGTCGGCGGCCTGGGCGACGCCGTCCTGGACGTCATCGCCGGTCAGATGCCGTCGACCAGGTTCACCAAGCTCGGCGTGCGCGGCATGCCGGCCTCGGCCAGCCCGGCCGAGCAGCTCGCCGCAGCCGGCATCGACGCGGACGCGATCATCCACGCCGCGCAGCAGCTCGTGGCGTGAGCCAGGGCTTAGAAAGCCGGGCGGGGGGGTATCCACCCGGCGACCCGCGGCGCCCGCACCGGGCGCGCGGGACGAGAGAGGAGCTGAGGAGATGGCGACGGCGAGAGACATCATGCATCCGGGCGTCACGTGCGTCCGCAGCGACGACACCGCCGCGAACGCGGCGCGGATGATGGCCGAGCTGAACGTCGGCTGCCTGCCGATATGCGGCGCCGAGGACGACAAGATCAAGGGCATGGTCACCGACCGTGACCTCGTGATCAGTGTGATGGCCAACGGGAAGGACCCCGAGCACTACACGGTCGACCGGCTGCCGCAGGGGCATCTGATCCTGGCCGACGCCAATGAGGACGCCGAGGTCACGATCGCCAAGATGCGCCAGGCCCAGGTGCACCGCGTCCCGGTGATCGACGAGGACCGGCTGGTGGGCATCATCGCGCTGGCGGACGTGGCCCGGCAGATGCCGGAGCCGGCCACCGGCGAGCTGGTGGAGTCGATTTCGCAGCCGTAGCGGACGGCTCGCTGAACGATCCGACACGACGACGGGCACCGCGCGGAGGGGACGCGGCGCCCGTCGTCTCGTCGTGTCGGGGAACGGCGCTCAGTGCCGGCCCCGTTCGCTCTCGAGGAACTCGGCGGCCTTGCGCAGGTCCACGATCATCTGGGCGAAGGCGTCCTTGCGCTCGGATTCGCGCAGGCGCAGCACCGCCGCGGGGTGCACGGTGGCGAGGAGCGCGGTGGGCTCGTCGAGTCCGTCGAATTTCAGGTCGTGCACGACGCCGCGCTGCGTGGCCACGCGGAACTCGGGGCCCATCAGCGACTGCGCGGCCGTCGCGCCCAGCGCCACGACCATCTGGGGGCGCACGGCGTTGAGCTCGGCGATGAGCCACGGCCGGCAGGCCGTCGCCTCGCCGCGCGTGGGCTTCTTGTGGATGCGCCGGCCGCCCTCCTGGAGCCGCGCGAACTTGAAGTGCTTGACCGCGTTGGTGACATAGGCGTCGTCGCGGTCGATGCCGGCCTGGTCGAGCGCCCGGTCGAGCAGGCCGCCGGAGGGTCCGGTGAACGGCTCGCCCGACTTGTCCTCGTCGTCGCCGGGCTGCTCGCCCACCAGGACGAGGCGGGCCCGTTCGGGGCCGGTGCCGAACACCGTCTGGGTCGCGTCGCGGAACAGGTCGCATCCTTCGCAGGTCTCCGAGGCCTCCCGCAGCCGTCCGAGGTCGTCGGACGGCGGGACGAACCGTTCGGCGCCGAGTGCGCGTGGCGTCATCTCGTGCTCCTTCATCGGCTGTTACCGCAGTTCACCGGCGGGTACCCGAAGGCGCGGCGATGACACCTCCGGTTTCGGGCGATCGCGCACGGGTACGTCGAGACCATTCGAATCGATCGCATCTGGAGGAACGATGCCGCAGACCGAGCAGGACACGAACCTGATCGACGTCATCATCCGAGACCACCGCGAATTCGAGGCGGCGTTCGTCGAGCTGGAGCAGCACACCGGGCGGTCCGACGGCCGCAAGGACCTGGCCGACCACCTCATCGCCGAGCTCGTGCGCCATTCGGTGGCCGAGGAGCAGTTCATGTACCCGGCGGCCCGGGAGCACCTGGCCGACGGCGACAGCGTCGCCGACCACGAGATCGAGGAGCACGCCGAGGCCGAGGAGGTCATGAAGCGGCTCGAGGGGCTCGCCCCGGAGGACGCGGACTTCGAGCCGCTGCTGCGCGAGCTCATCGCGGACATCCGCCACCACATCGAGGACGAGGAGACGGACCTGCTGCCGAAGCTGCGGGCCGCGTGCAGCGAGGAGGAGTTGCAGGATCTCGGCTTCAAGGTGCTCAAGGCCAAGGAGTTCGCGCCCACCCGGCCCCACCCCCACGCCCCCGACACGCCTCCGGCGAACCTCGTCCTCGGCCCCGGCGCCGGTTTCATCGACAAGATCCGCGACACCTTGAGCGGGCGCGAGGTCTGACGACAGCACGGGCGCGGCGCCCGAGCAGAGCTCGGGCGCCGCGCCCGTGTGCTGGGGCCGCACCGCCGGGACCGGCGCGGCCGACTGGGGCGGCCGATGCCGGCCGCTATGGGGGAAAGGTCATACCTGGGTGTTGGTGAGGCCCTCGCGCAACTCCTCCAACATCCGGTTCAACAACCGCGACACATGCATCTGCGAGATCCCCACCTCCTGGGCGATCTGCGTCTGCGTCATATCCCCGAAATACCGCAACGCCAAAATCCGCCGCTCACGAGAGGGCAACTCCTGAATCAGAGGAACGAGGGACTCATGATTCTCCACCAACGCCAACCCCGCATCCTCGACCCCCACCGACTCCGCCAACGACGCCCGCTCCGCACCCTCGAACGGCGCCTCATCCAACGACACCGCCCGATACGCCGCCCGCGCCTCCAGACCCTCCGCCACCTCAGCCACACTCACCCCCAAATGCTCNGCCAACTCCCCATCCGAAGGCGGACGACCCAACACCTGCGCCAACTCCGCACTCCCCTGATTGATCGCCAACCGCAACTCCTGCAACCGCCGCGGCACCCGCATCGGCCACGCCGTATCCCGGAAATGCCGACGCACCTCCCCCATCACCGTCGGCACCGCATACGACAGAAAATCCGCCCCCTGACCCGG
>NZ_ATYW01000033.1 GCF_000427885.1 Glycomyces tenuis DSM 44171 | reverse complement strand
TTCGCGGCGGTCAGCTCGGCCTTCTCCGCGCTGGTCACCCCAGACTCCAGGCCCCGGTCAATCCGATCCTGTCGCCGCCAGGTGTAGATCGTCTGATCGCTGATCCCCAGATCATGCGCCACGTCGGCGACCTTGCGACCAGCCTCGATCAAATCCAGCACCTTCCGCCGGAACTCCGGCGGATACCCACGTCGTCCCATACCACCCTCTCAAGACCAAGTGGCATAAGAACCCAACAATCAGACTCTGTCAAACCCGGAGCAGACCAAGGAGCTGGTCAGACGGCTTCTAGCGGATACCTGCGAGATCTGTCAGAGCTCCGGTGAAGTCGAAGTTCACCAGATCAAAGCCCTGACCGAACTCGCGACCTTCGGGGAACCGCTCCCCGACTGGACGCGCATCATGCGAGCTCGGCGACGCAAGACCCTGGTGGTCTGCCGAGATTGCCACGACCGCGTCCACCACAGATAAGCGGCGACGCCTCGCATCGTCACTGGAGAGCCGGATGAGCGGGAAACCCTCATGTCCAGTTCGGCGGGAGGCCGCGCGGAAAAGGAACCCCGACAAGGGGAAACCTCGCCGCGCAGCCGACCCGACCGCCCACTTCCACCAGTCCGGGCGCCTCGCCATCCGCTGGGACCGGCACCTGCTCGTGCATGAAGGCTTCACCAAACTCGCCGCCGCCCTTATCCGCTGGAGACGCCTGGCCCGAGCTCATGACGTGCGCTCATAGGATCAAAGGTATGTCGCATAATGCAACTGACAGACTTCGTTGCGCGACGCCGCTCCCGCCGAGTGGCGAGGTCGGTCAGCAGTCGCTTCGGGCGACGAGTGGCTCGCCGGCGCGGATGATCGCTTCCAGCATGGCGTGGGCGGCCTTGAGTTCCTCGATGGACCGGCTCATGCGCTCCCGCTCGCGCACGAGGTCCTGGGCCATCTCCTCGCAGGTCGGGGCCAGTATGGCGCCGTCACCGGTCATGCAAGGCAGCACCTCGCGGATCAGATCGGTGTTCAGGCCCGCCGCGAGCAGTACCCGGATGCGACGCACTCGGTCAACATCAGACTCGTTGAACTCGCGGTAGCCGCTGGACCGTCGCAGAGGATGCAGCAGTCCCTGCTGTTCGTAGTAGCGCAGTCCCCTGGTGCTCATGCCCGTTTGACGCGACAGCTCCCCGATGAACATGTGACTCCTCGCATAGAAGTTTGACTCTGACGTTAACGTCAAGGTTTAGCGTAGCCGACATGACAACGAACCACAGCAACCCGACCTCGCCCATCGCCGACCCCAATGCCTTGCGGGGTAAGCGGGCCGTCGTCACCGGCGGCACCATCGGCATGGGCCTGGCCATCGTCCAGGCCCTCACCGACCGCGGCGCCGAAGTGCTCTACACCGGCCGCAACGAGCAGCGCCTCGCCGAAGCCCAGGCCTCGCTGAACACTCCGCTGGCCCATCCGGTGCGCGCCGACGCCACCGACATGACCGATCTCGCCGCGCTCGCCAGGCAAGCCTCGGACACCCTCGACGGCATCGACTACCTGTTCGTCAACCAGGGCATCGCCGAGTTTCAGACGCTCGAAGAGGTCACCGAGGAGTCCTGGGACCGGGTCTTCAACGTCAACACCAAGGGCTCATTCTTCACCGTCCAGCACCTGGCCCCGTTGATCGCCGAGGGCGGCTCGATCGTCTTCACCACGGTCTCGAACGACGAGATCTTCCCCGGCCTGAGCGCCTATTCCGGCGCCAAGGAGGCCGTCGCCGCCTTCGCGAAGGTCCTCGCCGCCGAGCTCCTGCCGCGCGGCATCCGCGTCAACGCGGTCGCCCCCGGGTTCATCCTCACCCCGACCATGGGCGTAGCCGAACTGACCGAGGAACAGCGGGCCGAGTTCATCGAGCAGGGCAACGCATCCACTCCGATGGGCCGCGGCGGCACCGTCGAGGAGATCGCCTCAGCCGCCCTCTACCTGGCAGTCGACGCTACCTTCGTCACCGGCGTCGAACTCCCCGTAGACGGCGGCTTCGGCAAGGGCCTCGGCCACTGACCGGTCCCGGCGCGGCAACACCGCGCCGGGGCTCCTCGGCCGCCCAACGGCCTTAACCTGAAACCAGTTCTTAGGTCGTCAATTCCCGAAGCCTCACGAGATTCCAGAGGTCCCTCCGTCTCAAGGTGTCCGAAGCGTGGTTTGGTGAGTTAGTTCTGGTTCTTGCCCATATCTCGTAACGGTCTCAGGCCCGTGGGGCCTCGCCTGGTTGGTTCGTGGCCACCTGTAAATCGGTTGCCGCGTACGGGCGCGACGTGATGGGGTCATGCCCTCGACCGCTTGCTAGCGGCCGACCGATTCGATGGAAGGTCTCCCCATGCCGACTGCCCTCATCGAGGTGCGCCGCCAATACACCGAGGCGGAAGAAGTAGGTCTGATCGACGCGGTCCACGGCGCGCTGGTGGCAGCGTTCCGCATCCCGCCTCAGGACAAGCATGTGCGCCTGGTCGTTCACGAGCCCCACCGGTTCGCCTGTTCACCGAACCAGACGAAGCCCGAGCACTACACACTCGTCACGATCGACTGCTTCGCGGGCCGATCGGTGGACGCTAAACGGAACCTGTACCGGGAGATCGTCGAGCGGCTCGCGGCGTTCGGCATCCCTGGCGGCGACATCACGATCACGCTCAGAGAGATCCCCGCCGAGAACTGGGGACTCCGGGGAGGACAGGCCGCCTGCGACATCGATCTCGGCTTCAAGGTAAACGTGTAGCCAGTCACCGGCACCGGCAAGGGCTTCCGCCTCGTCGGTGCCGCGTCCCCGCAGCGCCGCGGGCGCTAGTGGCTGAGGAGGACGAGCTTCCTGAGGAGGTCGAGGTTGCCGCGGCCGAAGAGCTTCCGCTTGATCATTTTCAACCGTCCAGCATGGCCTTCGACCGCCCCAGAGTTGTAGGGCAGGGTAAGTCCGGCGGTGACGGCGTCGAGGTCCTTGGTCAGGCCCGCCGCGAATCGGCGCAGGCCAGGTAGGTTTGCTTCGGTGGCCGCCTCGATCCAGGCCGGCAGGTCGTCCCCTCGTAGGTTGGTGAGCATTTCGGCGAACGACTTCACCAACTCGTGGGTGGTCTCCAGCGGTGAACTACGCTCGAGCAGGGCCTTGAGCTGGAGTTGTTCGTCCTCACTGAGCGTGTCGGGATGGCAGGTGAGCCAGCCGGTGGCGGTGCGGGTGGCTTCGGTGTAGGCGCTGGAGCGGTCGCGGCAGATCACCTCGATCCCGGGGTGGGCAGTGAGCCATGCGCGGACCGGCGCGGCGTCGCGGGTGTCGAGCAGATCGATCGGGCGGCGGGTGGCCATGTCGATCAGGATGGTGCCGTAGGTGTGGCCGCGGCGGAAGGCGAAGTCGTCGATCCCGAGAATTCTCACCCGGCCTGGTTCGGGGCCGGGGAGGGCACGGACCAGGCGCAGCAGGCTGTTGCGGCCGGCCCGGATGCCAAGACGGGAGGCGAGTCGGGCACCGGCATTGCCGGCCAGGGCCAGCCCGATCGTCTCCAGGACCGAGCGCAGGCCCTGGGTCCGCCGCGCCCACGGGGTCGTCAGGCCCTCGACCTGCTCGGCGAAGGTGCGCCTCGGGCAGGCGCCGTTGTCGCAGTAGAACCGGCGGACTTCCAGGCGGATTTCCAGCCCTCGACCGGATACCGGGGTATCGCGAAGCCGCCGCTCGTAGCGCGAGTGCACCCGCGCGGCCCTGGCCCCGCAGCCAGGGCATGCTGCTTCAACTGAAGCCGCGGCCGCTTGGATGAGGACCCGCCCAGCGATTTCGTTGACGCGTTGGACGACAACATCGCGAAGATGTGGGAATAGGACATTAAGAAGCTGATCGCACCCGATCCTTGATACCCCAACGCATCCCGTGGCGAGACGAGTCCGTGACCGTTACGAGATATGGGCAAGAACCGCCGGTGCCGGCACCGATCTCGAGTACCCGCAGACCAGGGCGCAGCTCGAGCATGTCGAGCATCTGCACGACCAGGCTGGGCTGGGAGATCGAGCTGATCGACCGCCCGTCGCCGTCGCGGCGGGTGACGACAGCGTCATCGATGTAGACCGTCTCCAAGTCGATTTCGGGTACGAAGGCATGTCGGGGCACTTGCCGGAGGGCCTTGAGCGTCTTGGCGGTGAGGTGTGGGAAGTCGCGTGCGACTCGGTCGACCATGGCCGCGCGGAGCCGGGTCGCCGTCGTGTCATGTCCGGTCACGCCCGACACGATCGCATACGAGTCCAACACTCCCCGTGATCCTCGGTTGCGTGCCGGTCGCGGGCTCGGATTGCCGCCGCCAGGATACCCGGCGGCCGGTCCAGGCCGCTGCGCTCGCCCCTGCATGCATGCTCCGATCGGATTCGCCCACTCCGCATAGGCCCGGCGCAGCACCGCCGTCCCGAACCCGTAGCAGACCGCCTGAAGCGATTCGGCCTCCAGCGTCCGCTCCCGGTGGGCTCCCCGCCGGTGCCCAGCACCAGGTTCTCGAAATCCAGGAACACCGCCGAGGACTTGTCGTCCCTGCCCCGGCCCATGTTCCTGCCGAACAGCTCCGCTACCCGCATCACCAGCGCCTGCCGTTCTGCCGCAACTGATCGCAAGGCACCGCCGCTCCCGCCTGCGCGCTTCCCTCAAACGGCCGCAGGCGGCCCACTGCCGCGCGGCGGCTGACGCTGCCCGACGGCCGGGGCGATCGGGCTGCGCCCTGGACGGCGTCCTCGCCCCTTGCCCGCCGGGTCGGAGGCGTCGCGCTGCGCGGCAGCCATCCGGGCCGCCACGCCGACCCCGAGAGGGGACCACATGTCCACCCATCAACCCGGTACTCCCGTCATCGTCCAGCCCGGCAGCGGCATAGACGATGCCGTGGGCCGCGAGTTCCTGCGCTACCTGGTGGGCAAGCAGCTCACCTGCCCCGAAACCGGGCACCTCCTCGACGTCCGAAGGGCCGTGGCCGTCGAGGTCACCCACACAGAGTCCGGTCGCTGCGCCGCCCTGAAGGTCACGACCGCCGACGCCTACGACAGCGTCTACGCCCAGATCGCCGCCCAGTGCGCTGAGGTCGAGGGCTACACCGTCACCGTCTACGACGGCCGCCTCCTGTTCGGGAGCCGGTCATGAAGGACACCACCACTGAGCTGACCTGCCCCACCGAACGACCGGCGCCGGGCATGGACGAACTCCATGGCCTGACCGCGAACGGCAGCATCGCCGTCCTGCCTCCCCGGCTGCTCGAGCCCGGTCAAGCGTTGCTGCTCCCTTTCGCGCAGGTCGTCGAGATCCAGTCCCCACCGCACGCGCACGGCGGCATCATGGTCAAGACCGCCAACAACCCCGCCTGGTATGCCTTCACACCCGCATCTTGGGCCCTGGTGGTCCTCCCCGACGACGCCTCCGCTCCATGCGCTGCTTGCCACTGCTCCTGGTTGGGCGGCTGCGCGCCCGGCTGCACCGCTCGGATCATCACCGACCACGACAATGCCGCGGCACTGGCCGCCGCCGGGCTCACCGGCGACTGGACCGCGGCGCAGATCCTGGGGGCACGGCCATGAGAGGCACCGACACCCACGTCCTCGGCATGTGCCGCGACCATAACGCCGATCGCATCGCGCGCGCCATGGCCGGCCTGCTCTTGGCGGAACTCCCGACCACCGCCCTCGAACACCGAACCGAGGCCGTCGGCGACCTCATCACGCGCGGCGCGGCCGACCTGTGCCGCATCTACGCTCTCGACGCCGACGACTACGCACTCTCGATCATCGGCTACGCGCTCGACCACATCGGCTCCTACTTCCCCGAGTCGGAGCCTCCCGAATCCCCGCGGCTGCCGCCCATCCGATCGCCGACTGGAGAGGCGAACCTGCCAAGGTCGTCGAGTCCACGTGCTTCACCTCATCGGTGCACTCGCCGAAACGCCGGCCTCCCCCGGTTCAGAGGGACTCGGGGCCGAGTCGGCCCCAGGCCACGAAGGCGGCCATGGCGAGCAGGATCGCAGGTGCCGCCATCGTCTTGAACTCGCGGTAGCGGATGTGGAAGACTATCGCTCCGGCCATCAGCAGCGCGAGCCCGAGTCCAGCCAGCCCCACCAGGACCGGGGCGATGTCGAGCAGTGCGGGCAGGATCAGGCCCACCGCTCCGGCGACCTCGAGCAGGCCGATCGTCTTGACGCCGCTGGTGCCGAAGTCCTCGGCCCACCACGAGCCGCCGGCGACCAGCCGCTCCTTGGACTGGGTGAGCTTCTGCCCGCCGCTGGCTACGAAGCCGACGGCCAACAGGCCCGCGACGATCCACAGGGCGATGTTCATGGGTGTTCTCCTCACATTGGGTCTCAGCAGTACGACGAGGCGGAGGCCGCGAATGTGAGGCGAGCGGCGGACCTCACAATCCGACGGGCGGTCTCGTCGGATCATTGAAGGCGAACACGAGCGAAGGAGCCGACCACGCTATGAGCACCGAATCCGAGAGCGGCCGCCCCGAGCCGGGACTGAGCGAGATCATGAGCGAGCGGCGGCACCTGACCAACCTCGCCTACCGGCTCCTCGGCACCCTGGCGGATGCCGAGGACGTCGTCCAGGAGACCTATGCGCGCTGGTACGCGATGACACCGGAGCAGCAGGCGGCCATCGACGCCCCCGGCGCCTGGCTGACCACGGTCGCAAGCCGGATCTGCCTCGACATGCTCCGCTCGGCGCGAGCCCGCCGCGAGCGCTACGTCGGCGACTGGCTGCCCGAGCCCCTGCCGGACCGCGCCGAGTGGGCCGGCGGATCGAAGGGCGCCGACCCGGCCGACCGGGTCACGCTCGACGAGACGGTCGGCATGGCCTTCCTGGTCGTGCTGGACTCGATGACTCCGGCCGAGCGCGTCGCCTTCGTCCTCCACGACGTGTTCCAGTACCCGTTCGCCGAGGTGGCCGCGATCGTCGGCCGCACCCCGGCCGCGTGCCGCCAACTCGCCGCCTCCGCACGCCGCCGCATCCGCAGCTCGGGGGCTCCCGAGACCCCCAGGAGCCGCCAGGCGGCCGTCGTCAAGGAGTTCAAGGACGCCTGGGAGGCCCAGGACATCGACGCGCTCGTCGCGCTCCTCGACCCCGAGGTCATGGCGGTCGGCGACAGCGGCGGCCTCGCGGAGGCGGTGGTGACGGCCCCCGTCGAGGGCCGGATGTCGGTGGCCCGCAAGCTCGTCGAGACCGTCGCCCAGGCGGACGGACTCACCTTCCTGGAGCGGACGGTGAACGGGGGACCGGGCCTGGTCGTACTCGAAGGCACCGTCACCGGAACCGTGCTGGCCTTCGACATCGCCGACGACCGCATCACCCGCATCTGGGCGATGCGCAACCCCGAGAAGCTGCGCGCGTGGGTGAGCGACTGACCGCTAGAACAGGCCGAGCACGCCCACCTGTACCGATTGCAGCGGCCTGGGCGCGACAGTCGCGCCGTGCTCATGCACCGCGACCGGTGAACGGATCCTGTCGGACCACAACGCCGAGCCGAGCGCTACGGACCCGCTGCCGGACTGCAAGCGCTGCGACGAATCAGGCGCTCTCCCCATGCGACCTGGCCTACTTTCGCCTGCTTGTTCATCCGCGCAACCTGTTGGGAACCAACAAGTGCCACAGGAATCCTCCTGAGTTCTCGGTCGCAGCCTAGATCGAGGCTCCTTCGGGTCGTCTAGCAGTGGCCTGAGCGGTAGCCGCCTGACCGCCGTCAGGTGATGGCGCTCCGGGTCGGTCCGCTGGCTGTTTCCCGCCGCCGCGTGGGCGGGGTTTGAGTCGGGCGGCGAAGTGGATGATCGTGGCGAGGGCGAGCAGGGTGAACACGCCGGCGGTCAGAGGGCCCCAGCGGATCGGGCCGACATCGAACAAGGTGCCCGGCGCGCCGAGCGCGGCGGCGAACAACGCCAGGATCAGCAGCCCCTTGGTCGAGGCGATGGTGGCCGAGTGGGCCGCCGACCGGATCGAGGCTGTCAGCGGCTGTCCGCACACGGCGACCCAGACCAGGGTCAGCGCGATCGCGGCCGCGGCCACACCACCGCCGATCCACCCCAGGGTGGGCAGCTCTCCGCCGGCGAAGTAGCGCCGGACGGCCTCGGCCCACCACGCGATCGTCACCGCCGCGCAGGCGGCGGACGCCACCGGCACGAGCACGACCCTGGCCGCACGCACGATCGTCGCCCAGACCACGCGGGCGCCGGCCCAGGCCACCAGGCCGGCCGCCACGATCGACCCGAGGACCCTTCTGGAGGCGTCGACGCTGATCCAGATCAGCCAGTTCACCGCCGCGGTCGCCGCGACGGTGATGCCGTAGCCGAGCAGGCGCACGGCGCTGAGCAGCCGGGTCCCGCCCACGGCCGAGCCGGTCAGGATCACGGTGAAGAACGCGAGCACACCGCGGGCGATCCGATCGATCGGCCCGGCGGGCCGGCCCGGTCGTGAGCGCTGGAACTGGACCCGCCACCGCAGCCCCAGCGGCCGGGTGAGGTAGGGGATCTGGGGCGGGCGGGCACGGTCGAGGTGGCGGCCCCCGCGCAGCACGCCGATGATGGCCGCGACCAGCATCGCGCCGGAGATGCCGCTCAGGCCCAGGATCAGGCACGCCTCGCGCCATTCGGGGCGGACCGCGGCGGCGGCGAAGGCCGGGAGTGCGACGGTGGCGGTGACCGCCACCAGCTGCGCACCGCGGTCGGCACCGGCCGATCCGGCGCGGCCGCCGCCGCCGGAGTTGGCGACCAGCGCGGTGAAGGCCCACCAGAGCGCCAGGCCCGCATAGGCGCTCCAGGTCAACAGTTGGGTCTGGGAGGTGAGGGTGCCGAACCACAACTCCAGGGCGAGCGTGGCGGTGACGACCCAGTACAGGGCCGCAACAAGTGTGTTGAGCCGGTACAGCCGCAGCGGGAGCACGGCGATGGCGAAGCCGGACAGGACCGCGACGACCCAGACCGGCAGCATGGAATCGAGCAGGGCGGTGAAGAAGAATCCAGCGGCGATGACCGCGCGCAGCGCACCGATCGCCATGTAGTGCAGCGCGTGGGGTTTCCTCGGTCCCCAGCCGAGGAATGTCTCGTGCGAGGAGCAGTACACATCGGAAGCGGCGACCTTGTCCTGGTCGCAATCGGATTGGACGCAGCCGTGGACTGGCCGATGCGGCTCGGTCCCGAGCCGCAGCCACCACGGCTCTTGCAGCGGCGGGGCGAGGGCAGGCGTGGGTGTCTGCATGGGCACTCCCTGGGTGGGGCGGGAGAATCACCAAGCCGGCTCCGCATTGCCCTGCTTGGCAACGGAACCATATTTTATCAATCACAAGCCGACAAAACGGCGCTCAATGACCCCGATATGCAGCGGATACGCCCCTCAGGCACTGTCGGATTCTCGACACAGCATTGCTATCCGAGACGCGATGCCAGCGCTGTTCTTGGCCGCCTCGATATATGAACCAGAACCCGATCTAATGTGAATGCTGGGAGCAGCGGCGCCGACGGGTAGGCGGTGAGCCTTTCTCATCCTGGTTGCGTTCGGTTGTAGGGCAAGGAAGAAGCTCCTATAGAACAACAGCTGTCTACTTCCGCTGTCCGCCAGGAGCTTCGAATGCTGTTGTACCAGGCCGCCCTACCGCTTTCGAGCCGCACCCCGCGCTTCACCGCCCGGCTCATCCGAGCCCACCGCAAGACCATCGGCTCCCGCCGGCGGGTCCTCGATCCTGGCGCTCAGGCGCTCCTCACGCTCGCCTACCCGCACCAGGGCCACACCTACGAGCAACTCGCGCCCGGCTACGGCATCTCCCGCGCCACCGCAGCCCGCCGCATCCACGAGACGATCGACCTACTCGACGCCCAGACACCGACACCGCGGGCCGGCCCGCGCAAGGCCAAACGATCCGGCCGCGGCTATGCCATCCTCGACGGCACGCTCGTCCACACCGACCGGCTCGCCACCGATCGCCCCTACTACCAGGGGAAACACCGCTATCATGCGATGAACCTCCAGGCCATCGCCACCCCGGACGGCGAGCTGCTGTGGATTTCTGGAGCCACCCGCGGATCGATCCACGACACCAAGGCCGCCTGGATCCGGCAGCTTCCGCGTCCGCTCCACGAGGCCGGCCTGTTCGCCCTCGTGGGCAAAGGGGTATCAGGGCCTGGACTTCGACCGGGTGGTCACGCCCTTCAAGGGCCGGGGCAAACCGGCGTGGCAGCAGGAGACCAACCGGCTCCACGCTCGACTGCGCGGCCCTGGTGAGCGTGTCTTCGCGGAACTCGCAAAGTGGCGCCTGCTGCGGAAACTCCGCTGTGATCCGTATCGGGCCACCCAGATCACCCGAGCCATCGCCACCCTGAACCACCAAGAGCACCAAACAGGCTGAGAAAGGCTCACTCATCCTCGTCAACTTCTGGCAGGCGACCCGCTGCGGCTCGACTCTGGTGCCACAAGGCCCGGATCCGCGAAGACGTCCGCTACGGCCACGCCCCACCGCTCCGCCAGCGCGACCTCACGCAGTGGCGACCGCGTGGCCCAGTCCCCCGAGAGCCGTTTGGGCATGCGCGTACCTCTCTTGGGGAATCGAGGGAAAGCGGGCCGCAAACGGTCCTCAGATCGGGTCGATGCCGCCGGGCGTGGGGATGACCGGTCGGATCGATCCGTCGGCGTTGAAGTACAGGCGGTCGACCATGGTCTCGCGGTGCGTGCCGTCGCCGTTCGGGATCGCGAAGCGGTGGTAGGCGATGTACCACTGATCGGTTCCCGGCGCTTGGACCACGGAGTTGTGCCCGGTGCCGAGGATTCCCTGGCTCGGGTCCTTCTGGAGGATCACACCGGCCGGGGCGCTCCAGGGACCGAGCGGCGAGGAGCTCGTGGCGTAGTTGACCCGGTAGTCCTCTGAGCGGGTGTCGTTCTCCGACCACATGAAGTAGTAGGTGCCGTTCCGTTCGATCACGAAGGAGGCTTCGTTGTAGCCGGGCGGGTCGTAGGTGCGCACCTGCGAAGCGTCGAAGGAGACCATGTCGTCGTTCAGCGGTACTTGATGGGAGGCGCCCTGGCCCCAGTACAGGTACGACTGTCCTTCATCGTCGGTGAACACGGCCGGATCGATCGCTTGACCGGCATAGGACCCGGCCGAGACCAGCGGATGGCCGAGCGCGTCGGTGAACGGCCCTGTCGGTGAGTCCGAAACGGCCACGCCCAGCTGTTTGCGCGTGTCGCCACTCGAGCGGCCACCGGAGAAGTAGAAGTAGTACTTGCCGTCCTTCTCCGCGATGCCGGGTGCCCACGCGGAGTTGTCGGCCCACGAGACGTCGGCCGCGACGTCGAGGATCACGCCGTGGTCGGTCCAGTTGACCAGGTCGGCCGAGGAGAATGCCCGGTACTGGGTGCCCGACCATCCGGGGTAACCGTCGGTGGTCGGGTACAGGTAGTACCTGCCGTCGAAGTAGGTGATGTTGGGGTCGGCGAACAGGCCGGGGAGCGTCGGGCTCGGGCCGCCGTCGTCGCTGACCGGGACCAGTTCGAACTGCTGGTTGGCGCCGCCGGCGGGGTCGTACTGGGAGATGCGGGTGCCGGGTTCGGTCGACCACTCCCATACATCGAGGGCCTTGCCAGAGAAGCGGTTGACGAAGGTGGCATAGCCGCCGCTCTCTTGGATCTGCCACTGCTGATTGGTGCCGTTCAGGTCATCGTATTGGGCGATGGTGGCGCCGTTGTCGGCGTTCCAGTTCCAGACGTCGAGGACGAGTCCTGAGTGCCTGGCCTGGATCCGGTGGTAGCCGCCGCCGGAATCGAGGAAGCGGAACTGCTGATTCCGGGCGCCGGTGTCGTTCCACTGGTTCAGTTCGGCGCCCGGCTCGGTCGAGCCGTCGCGGATGTCCAGCGCGAGACCGGAGTGGCGGCTGATGATCTTGTACCAGACGCCGGTCTCGACGGCGCTCGCCGAGGGGACGGCGAACAGGGCGATCGCCAACACCGTGCCGGCGGCCGCGAGCGCGGAGACCAGGAGTGCGAGCCTTCTTCGAAGCTGTGGCATGGTCCGCTCCTTCGCAGTGTTATCGTTCCCATGAGTGGCGGATCGGTCCGGAGTCCACGGGCCCGGGACATGAAGGCCGGTGAGTACCGGCTCCGGTGATCGACGACAGCGAGACGACTTGTCGGGCACAGGTTTATGTGATGGTAATCACAACCGTCATAGAAAGTCAAGTTCTTCAATATGACAATATGCCTCGACGTGCCCAGCTCCTCGACCGCCAGTGGCACCGGCCTGCAGCAATACGACTGCTGGGGCGGCGCCAACCAACAGTGGAGCCGTTGAGCCTCCGCGCCGTCTGCCGGCGGCCGTCGACGGCCGCGGAACGCGGTTTCTGGTCAGCGTGCGTGCCGACCAGAAGCCGCTCCCGAGCCTTCTCGGCAAGCGGGTTTCCAGCCCAAGACGCCGCCTGACAGATCGGATCTCATCGACCGTGCACTCCAGGCCCGCGAGCCGCTCCAGATCCCGGCGGGGGTGTCTCCTCGATGATGCGGACGATGACGACCTCTCCTGCGGCGACGGGGATGTCGCCGTCGTAGACGGTGTCGTCGAGTGCGTTGGCGCCCCGGATGCCGGGGACGGTGATGTCCTGATCGGTGTGGTTGATCAGGAAGCAGTGCTCGGCGCGCCGGACGAGCTCGAGCCCTTCGGGCACGCCCGCCGGGCGCGGTACGCCCGCGTGGTCGAGGACGCCTCCGAGCAGCTCCCGCAGGCCGGTGGCGTCGTCGAGCGCGGTCGCGGTGTACCAGGCGGTGCCCGCCCCGAGGCGGTGGCGGGCCACGGCCGGGTGCCCGGCGTCGGGGCCGTCGGTGAAGGAGCCGACGGCCTCGGCGCCGTCGAGGCGGATCCGCTCGGACCAGATGCGGCCCCGCGCGGGCCCCGCGGGCAGGTCGAGGGCGACCCGGCCGCCTTCGGGCAGCGGGTGGAACTCCTCGACCCACAATCCCAGGGTCTCGCGCAGCGCCCCGGGATGGGCGCCGGGGTGGACGGTGTCGTGCTCGTCGACGATGCCCGAGAAGTAGGACACCAGCAGGCTCCCGCCGTCGTCGACGTAGCCGCGCAGGTTCTTCGCCGCCTCGGAGGTCAGCAGGTACGAGGCGGGCGCGACGACGAGGCGGTAGCCGCTCAGGTCCGCCTCGGGGTGGGCGAAGTCGACGGTGACGTGCTGCCGCCACAGGCTCTCGTAGTAGGCCTCGATGCGCTCGCGGTAGCCGAGGTCGATCGAGGGACGCCATTCGAGTTCGAGGGCCCACCACGACTCCCAGTCCCACAGGATCGCCACTTCGGCGTCCACACCGGATCCGGTCACGGGCGCGAGCCGCTCCAGGTCGCCGCCCAGGCGCACCACCTCGCGCCACACCGCGGTGTCGGTGCCGCCGTGCGGGACCATCGCCGAGTGGAACTTCTCGGCGCCCACTCTGGAGGCGCGCCACTGGAAGAACATGAGCCCGTCGGCGCCCCGCGCCAAGTGGGCCAGGGAGTTGCGGCGCATCTCACCCGGCGCCTTGGCGAGGTTGCGGCTCTGCCAGTTGACCGCCGAGGTGGAGTGCTCCATGACCATCCACGGCCCGGCGGCCACGGCCCGGGCCAGGTCGGCGCTCATGGACAGCTCGATGTGGTTCTCGGGCCGCTCGGCGATGAGGTAGTGGTTGTTGGCGACCAGGTCGACCTCGCGGGCCCAGCGCCAGTAGTCCATGCCCTCGCAGTTGGGAATCATGAAGTTCGTCGTCACCGGCGCGGCCGAGTGCCGGGCGATGATCTCGCGCTGGAGCCGGAAGTTCGCCAGGTGCGCCTCGTTCGAGAACCGCTTCCAGTCGAGCTGGAGCGCGGGGTTGACCCCCGGCGGCGCGGCGGCGGGCGCCTCGATCTGGTCGAAGGAGCGGTAGACCAGGCCCCAGAACGCCGTACCCCACGCCTCGTTGAGATGGTCGATGTCGGTGTACTTCGCCTCCAGCCACCGCCCGAACGCCGCACTCGAGGCCGGGCAGTAGCACTCGACGCCCGCCCAGCCGTACTCGTTGTGGACGTGCCACAGCTCCACGGCCGGATGCGCCCCGTAGCGGACGGCCAACTGCTCAACGACGGCCGCGCAGGCCTCGTTGTAGGCCGCCGAGGACGGGCACACCCCGTGCCTGGTCCCGCCCGCCAGGGCGCGGCCCTCGCGGTCGACGAGGCGGATCTCGGGATGGGCCTTCCGCAGCCACGCCGGAGGCGAGGAGGTGGGGGTGCCCAGGCCGACCCCGATCCCCGCCTCGTGCAGGAGATCCATGACCCGGTCCAGGCCGCCGAAGTCGTACTCCCCGGGCGCCGGCTCGATGATGCCCCAGTTGAACACGCCCAGACTCACCAGGTTGACCCCCGCCTCCCGCATGAGGCCCACGTCCTCGCGCCAGACCTCCTCAGGCCACTGCTCGGGGTTGTAATCGCCTCCGTAGCGAACACTCTTCAACACGGTCTCCTGCGGGGTTCTTCGCACCAATACTTGTGAACGTGCACGCTACCCGGCCCGGTGAGACGGTGGCAACCCACTACCCAGTAGGGCCCGTTTCAGAATTGTGATCGTTCCAGGCCTCAGCATTACGGGCATAAGCCCAGAGATGGTTGACAACACTCTTGCCTTTAGTGATGCATGTCGCTATGTTCATGTAATCGTTCACGGTCCGCCGCTGAAGCCGGCGTCGGATCCCCTCACAACGAGACTAAGGACTGAGAATGCGAAGCAACGGAGCTGCCGCAGGCCAGGCGCTGAACCGCCGGAACCTGCTCGCACTCGGCGGCCTGACCGTCACCGCCGGAACCCTCGCCGCCTGCGGCGGCCCGGAAGAAGAGGAACAGGCCGGCGAGCTCGAATGGGATGAAGAGGCCCAGCAGTACGTCATGGAGGAGGAGATCGCCTCGGGTCAGGCGAGCCTCAAGGTCTGGTTCGAGGAGGACTACCTCGCCGAGGCCGTCATCGCCGCCTTCAACGAGGAGTACCCCGACGTGAAGGTCGAGTACGAGCTGGTCGGCAAGCACGACGCGGTCGGCAAGATGGCCCTCGCCGGCGAGGGCGGGACCGGCGCCGACGTCTACATGACCTTCTACAACGAGATCCCCGACGCGATCGACGACGGCACCGCAGCCCCGCTCGGCAACTACACCGACGTCCTCAAGGGCCGCATGAGCGAGGCCTTCACCGGCGTGGTCTCCCAAGAGGACCAGATGCACGCCGTCCCGGTCACCACCGAGTCGATGGCCCTGATGTACAACAAGACGCTCCTCGAAGAGCTCACCGGCTCGCCCGAGCCCGCCGGCACCTGGGAGGAGATCGCCGAACTCGCCGAGGAGTACAACGACCCGTCCTCCAACCGGTGGACGATCCGCATGTCCACCATGGAGATCTACCGCGCCTACCCGATCCTGTCGACCATGGGCTGGCAGGTCTACCCCGACGGCAACGTCGACGACCCCGGCTTCGACGACCCGGGCCTGGCCGAGGCGCTGGAGTACTACGCGGGGCTGCGCGAGATCTGGGACGTTCCCAGCGCCGACTCCACCTGGGAGACCATCGAGGAGGGATTCGCCGGGGGCGAGACTCCGTACGTCACCACCGGTCCCTGGAGCTTCTCGCTCTTCGACGAGGGGGCCGAGGCGAACGGCTTCGAATACGGCGTGACCACGATGCCGATCGCGGAAGGCGGCGATCCGGCCGCGACCTTCGCCGGCATGCACGTCGCGGCCGTCTCGGGCTACTCGAAGTACCCGGCCGCCGCTCGCGTCTTTGCCAACTTCATGGCCTCTGACGCAGGCGCCGCCGCCGTCTACGCCTCCTCCGGGCAGATTCCCGCGCTCAATGAGGACCTGCTCTCGGGCATCGAGGGCATCGGCGACGACCCGCACGTGGCCGGCATCGTCGAGCAGTCCGCGCAGGCCGAACTCGTCCCGCAGGTGCCGGAGTACTTCTGGGAGGTCGGCGACGCGATGGTCGTCGATGTGTGGGACGAGCTGTCCGATGTCGATGCCGCCCAGACCAAGGCAGTCGAGACCTACAACGAACTCCACGGACTTTAGGACCATCCGATCGTGAGCACTACCAAAACTCCCTCTCCTCGCGTCCCAACGCCCGCCCGGGCGCCGCGCGAACCGGGGAATACCGGGAGCTCCGGGCTCCCCGCACCGGTGCCGGGCATCGCCTCGGCACTGGCGTGGGGGGCCGGTCAGCTGATCAACCGACAGCCGGGCAAGGCTTCGTTCTTCTTCGCGTTCTACGCGGCCGCCATCACCTGGGAGATGGTCACCGGCAACTACTACGCCGGAATGGACTTCACGCCCCGCGCCAACGGCGGATTCTTCGTCAAGGGCCTGTGGGGCCTGGTCACCCTCGGCGATACGCCCCGCCAGATGACGCTCACCGGGCTCAACGAGGGCGACAACTCGATCGTCCTGCTCGCCAACGGGATCATCGCGCTGCTGACGCTCTGCCTGCTCGCGATCATCGCGATCTGGGGCATCCGCGACGCCGCCCGCTACCGCGCCCGCCTGGCCGCCGGTGAGGCCCCTGAGCGCTCAGCCGACTACTTCCGCAGGATCTGGGAAGGCGCCTTCGCCTACATCGCCCTCTCCCCAGGGCTGGTGCTCATCGTCTTCATGTCGGTGCTGCCGATCACCTTCGGCGTCCTGGTCGCGTTCACCGACTACAACCGCGACAACCTGCCGCCGATGAACCTCGTCGACTGGGTGGG
The DNA here is from genome assembly GCF_000427885.1 of Glycomyces tenuis DSM 44171. Lineage (GTDB taxonomy): Bacteria > Actinomycetota > Actinomycetes > Mycobacteriales > Micromonosporaceae > Glycomyces > Glycomyces tenuis. Next base: position 4,524 of record NZ_ATYW01000033.1, on the reverse strand, counting down.
ATTCGACACCTTCGCGCAGATCTTCTCAGTGCCGTCGTGGTCTGGGACGTTCTTCGGCGTGCTCACCTGGACGTTGGTGTGGGCGGTCCTGGCGACCGCCACCACCTACTGCGCCGGCTTCCTCCTGGCCGTCCTGCTCGCGAGCAAGAAGGTCAGGTTCCCGCGGGCGTGGCGCACGATCTTCCTGCTCCCCTGGGCGGTGCCCGCGCTCGTCTCGGCCCTGGTGTTCCGCGCGATGTTCAACGGCCAGTTCGGCCCCATCAGCCAGTTCCTGGTCGACATCGGGCTGACCGACGAGCGCGTCTACTGGTTCACCGACCCGTCCAACCCCAACCTCGCCCGCGCCGTCGTGCTCCTGGTCAACCTGTGGCTGGGCTTCCCGTTCTTCATGGCGCTCGTCGGCGGGGTGCTCACCAACATCCCCGACAGCTACTACGAGGCCGCCCGCATCGACGGCGCCGGCCCGCTCCAGCAGCTGCGGTACATCACCATCCCGATCGTGCAGCGCACCTGCACTCCCCTGCTGGTCCTGGCGTTCGTGGCCGCCTTCAACAACTTCGGGCTGGTCTACTTCCTCACCGAAGGCGGACCGGACAACGTCGATTACCGCTTCGCCGGAAGCACGGACCTGCTCGTCACCTGGCTGTTCAAACTCACCTTGGACAATCGCCTGTACAACATCGGCGCGGTCATGAGCATCATCGTCTTCTTCATCGTCGGCACTATCTCGGTCTGGAACCTCAAGCGTTCCAGGGCGATTCGGGAGCTGTAGTCATGGCAAACACGACAAGGCGGGAAATCCCGGCCAGGATCGTGGAGCGCGAACGCCGCAAAGGGCAGCTCTCCAGCGTCTTCATCCACCTCTGCCTCTTCGTCGTCGCGGTGATCGTGATCTTCCCGCTGCTGTGGGTGGTGGGCGCCTCCTTCGGTCCCGGCGGCGGACTGGCCAACACCACCCCCATCCCCGAGGACGCGTCGTTCGACAACTACGTCTTCCTGTTCACGGAGACCGGCTACGGGCGCTGGTACCTCAATTCGCTCTACATCGCCACGCTCAACATGGTCGGCGGTGTCGCGCTCTCGGCCCTGTGCGGGTACGTGTTCGCCCGCATCAGGTTCCGCGGCCGCAAGGTCGGGATGCTGGCCATCCTCGTGCTCCAGATGTTCCCGTCCTTCCTGACCGCGATCGCGGTCTACATGCTGTTCCTCAACTTCGGGCTGCTGGACTCGCTTACGGGTGTGGCGCTGGTGGGCATCGCCGCCGCGTTGCCGTACAACACCTGGCTCATGAAGGGCTACACCGACAACCTGCCTGCGAGCCTGGACGAGGCCGCCGCGATCGACGGGGCGGGCCGGATCACGATCTTCCGCAAGATCATGCTGCCGCTGATGCGCCCGATGCTGGCGTTCGTGGCGGTCATGCAGTTCACGATGCCGTGGATGGACTTCATCCTGCCTCGACTGCTGCTCCAGAGCCCGAGCAAGCAGACCGTCGCGCTGGGACTGTTCGACATGATCACCGACCAGTACGCCAACGAATTCACCACATTCGCCGCCGGAGCGGTGTTCCTGGCGGTGCCGATCACGGTCATCTTCGTCATCATGCAGCGCTATCTGGTCGCCGGTGCCATGGCGGGCGCTGAGAAGGGATGAGCCGCATGGTCCAGGGACGCAGGCCCGCCGCTGCCCGCCGAGGTCGGGGACCTCGGCGGGCAGCGGCGGGCCGATCGGGACCGCAACGTCTTCGACGGCAGTGCCCTGCCGTCGACGCGGGCGCTCGGTGGCGCCTGCCCCTTCGATCGCTAAGGAGCGACTCATGAGACGAATATTCTCGGCGGCCCTCGCGGCTGCCATGCCCCTCGTCGCCTTCACCGCGGCCACCCCGGCCCAGGCCGCGCCGGACGACTTCTACATGGGTGTCGACCCCGGCACGCTCATCGAGGTCGAACAGGCCGGGGAGCGGTTCTACGACAACGGCGTGCAGGACGACGCGTTGAGCATCATGGCCGACAGCGGCGCCAACCTGGTGCGGCTGCGGCTGTGGAACGACCCGTACAGTTCCTCCGGCCAGCCGTACGGCGGCGGCACCAACGACCTGGCGAAGACCATCGAGCTGGCGCAGCGCGCCAAGGCCCTCGGCATGGACGTCCTGCTGGACTTCCACTACTCGGACTTCTGGGTGGATCCGGGCAAGCAGAACAAGCCCAAGGCATGGCAGAACCTGTCCTACGACCAACTGGTCGACGCGGTCCGCGCCTACACCCGCGACGTCATCGACCAGATGGAGGCCGCCGGCGCCAAGCCCGACATCGTCCAGGTGGGCAACGAGATCACCAACGGGATGCTCTGGCCCGACGGCAGCACCGACAACTGGTCGCGGCTGGGCGGCCTGCTCGAAGCCGGCATCGAAGGCGTCCACCAGGGCGCCAGCGGCGTCGAGATCGCACTGCACCTCGACCGCGGCGGCAACAACGGCGCCTACCGCAACTGGTTCGACAACGCCACCGCCCAGGGCCTCCAGTACGACATCATCGCCCTGTCGTACTACCCGTACTGGCACGGCACCATGAGCGATCTGCGGTACAACCTCAACGACGTCAGCGCCCGCTACGGCAAGGACGTGCTCATCGTCGAGACCGCCTACGGGTACACCCTGGGCGACTGCGACGGGCGCGGCAACATCTTCACCAGCTCCCACGCGCAGGAGAGCGGGTACCCAGCCACCGTGCAAGGCCAGACCGACTTCCTGCGCGACGTGCGCCAAGCCCTCCTCGACGTGCCGAACGACCGCGGCCGGGGCCTGGTGTGGTGGGAGCCCGCCTGGATCGGCGACACCACCTGGGCGACGCAGGCGGGCATGTCGTACATCAACGACCAGGCCGGCGAGAGCAACGCCTGGGACAACCAGGCCCTGTTCGACTGCAACGGGAACAAACTGTCCACCTTGGATGTCTTCGGCGAGACGACCGGCGGCGGTGATCCCGGCGGCGACACCGGGGAGCTGCGCTCGGTCTCCGCGAACAAATGCCTGGACGTGCCGAGCCAGAGCACCGAGCCGGGCACCCAGCTGCAGATCTACGACTGCTGGGGCGGTGCCAACCAGCAGTGGACCCACACCTCCGCCGGTGAACTGTCCGTCTACTCCGATGGTTCGCGGCGGTGCCTGGACGCCGACGGCGGAGGGACGAGCAACGGCACTGCGGTGATCATCTGGAACTGCAACGGCCAGACCAACCAGCAGTGGCGTCTCAACGGCGACGGCACGGTCACCGGCGTCGGCTCGGGGCTGTGCCTGGACGTCTATCAGCGCTCGACCGCCAACAACGCACCGGTCGTGCTCTGGTCGTGCAACGGCGGGTCCAACCAGCGATGGACCTTCGGGTAGTCGCCTGACAGGCGGTGCGGGCATCGCTCCGCACCGGGTGAGCGCGGTCGCGGCGGCGGCCCTGGCCTCGGGCCGCCGCCCCACCCCCCGACGATGGGGGAGAATGAACAATGAAACGCATAGGAGAGTTGAGGGACTTGGCACGGAAACGACCGACGATCAACGATGTCGCGGCGGCCTCGGGTGTCTCGCGCGGCACGGTCTCGCGCGTCCTCAACGAGAAGGGGAACGTCTCGCTGGCGGCCGAGACGGCGGTGCGCAGGGCCGTGGCCGAGACCGGCTACGTCGTCAACCGCGCCGCCCGCAGCCTCAAGACCAACCGCACCGGCTCGATCGTCATGGTCCTGTCCGAACCGCAGGAGCGGCTGTTCGAGGACCCGAACTTCAGCGTGCTCATGCGCGTGGCCACGAACCAACTGGCCGAGCGCGACATGTCGCTGGTGCTCATGGTCGCCGGCGACGACGGCGGCCGCGACCGCGTGGCCCGCTACCTGCGCGGCGGCCACGCCGACGGCGCCCTGCTCATCTCGACTCACTCCGGCGACCCGCTCCTGGAGGCCATCGAGCGCTCGGACGTGCCCGCCGTCGCCTGCGGCGCCGTGCTGGGCCGCGAATCGGTCATCCCCTACGCCGCGGCCGACGACCGCGGCGGCGCCCGCGCCATGACCGAATACCTGGTGGCGCGGGGGCGCCGCAGGATCGGCATGATCACCGGCCCGCTCGACACGCCCGGCGGCTCGCTCCGCCTCGAAGGCTTCACCAGCGTCCTGGGCCGCAGGGCCACCAAGCAGATGGTCGTCCACAGCGATTACAGCCAAGCCGGCGGCGAGGCGGCCATGCGGCGGCTGCTGGAGACCGTCCCCGACCTCGACGCGGTCTTCGTCGCCTCGGACCTCATGGCCGCCGGAGCGCTCCAGGTCCTCCACACCGCGGGCCGCCGGGTGCCCGACGACGTGGCCGTGGGCGGCTTCGACGACTCGGCCGTCGCCACCGCCACCAGGCCGATGCTGACGACGGTGCGCCAGCCGCTGGCGACGGTCGCCGAGGAGACGGTCCGGCTCCTCACCGCCCTGCTCGACGACGAGCCGGTCGAGCCCGTCGTCCTGCCGACCGAACTGATCATCCGCGAGTCCGCCTGA
>NZ_ATYW01000032.1 GCF_000427885.1 Glycomyces tenuis DSM 44171 | reverse complement strand
AACTACTAATCCGGAACTGTGAAGTTGGGTGGCCTAGTGTCACTCCGGTTGGGCCGCAGTGATGTAGGTGAGTTCGGGATGGCTGAAGAGGCGTTTGACGGTCTCGGGGAGTTTCTGGAGGCTGCGCAGGGCGCCGAGCGCGACCCGGTGCATATCGCCTCCGTTCCGGAGGACGGCTTTTCCCATGCGGCCGTTCTTGACGGTGTTCCAGACCAGTTCGTCGGGGTTGAGCTGGGGTGAGTAGGACGGCAGATAAAACAATCGCAGACGGCCCTCGGCCTGCGCTTCGAACGCTTTGACGATCTTGGCGTGATGGACGCGGGCGTTGTCAACGATGAGGAACACCGGCTTGTCGGTGGTGGCCATCAATCGCTTGCAGAAGTCGATGAACGCGACAGCGTCGAACGAGCCCGAATGCAGCCGGAAACGCAACTGTCCTTTACGCGAGATCGCCGAGACCATCATGATGGTCTTGCGGCCACCGACCGGACCCGAAGCGGTCACGACCGGGGTCTGTCCTTTCTTGCCCCAGGTGGTCCCGGCATGGAACCCCAGCTGGATGGCGGATTCGTCACCGAAGAAGATCTCGGCGCCCTCCTCGCTGGCCTGGGCAGCAATTGCAGGGAAGGTCTCGGTTCGCCATCGCTCGACCGCTGCAGGGTCGGCCCGGTCCGAGCGGTACCGCGGTCGCTGCGGAGTGAATCCGAGATCGGTCAGTATCCGCCCGACCCACTTGGGCGAGAAACTGATGCCGAACCGTTCCTTCACCAGGGCCGCCGCGATCTCGCGGGTCCACAGCAACGAATCGAAGCCGTGCTCCTCAGGCGTGGTCGACTCGATGATCCCCGCCAGCTCGGTGCGCATCGGCTCGTCCATCGCGCTCTTGCGCTCGGGTCGCTTGTCGTCCAGTCCCGCAGGCCGGCCCTCACGGGCCCATCGCGCCCAGTTGTAGACCGAGTTCGGCGAGACGCCCAGCGTCCCAGCGATGAACGCGGCCGTATACCCACCCGCTCTCATCTCCAGCGCCCGAGCTCGAAGCTCCGCACTCGCTCGCGGCTTTCCCTTTGCCATGCAAGCATTCTCGCATCACCACCCAGAACCCAACTTCACAGATCCGGATTAGTAGCCTCATACTCGCCTCATACTCACGTAATACTGCCGTCCAACGCAGGTAGGAGACGTCCATGCCCAAGCGCCAGCGCCTGGCTCCGAAGGGACTCGGTGAGGCCGAGTCCGCCGCCGCGATCCTCAGCCACGGCTACGGGCAAGCCGAGGACCCCGAGCCCGAGCCTGAACCCGCGCCGCCGCCCGCCGCAGCGGCCAAGCCCGTCCCGGCATCGGCGACGAAGCCGTCGACCCGCGGCGATGCCGAGGGTATGACCCGCCGGACCTACTATCTCGCGGCCGCCGACGCCGACGTCCTGGAGGACGCCGTCGCGGCCATCCACACGGCGATGCACGGCCTGGTCCCCAAACACCGGATCCTCGGCGCGATCCTCGCCGAAGGCCTTGTTCGCCGCGACGCGGTCACCCAGCGCCTGAAAGCCGAGCTCCTCGCCGGGCTCGACTGAGCCGGTCCCACCCTCGTCCAGGCGGACGCGCCCGAGTGCGCATACACGACGCTGACCTGCGTATTACTTGCCTCATACTCGCCTCATACACGGAGCTGAACACGGTAGGAGGCAGAGGTCGGATCCGCGCGGATCCAGGCGGGCGCCGGGGTGCCAGGCAGCGACGACGGGAAGACCGGCCCCTCATTGGCGGCCAGTCCCTGGCCGTCGTGGTCGACGTCGACTCGGGCGCCGCGACGCTCACGGCCGAAGCGGACGGCGTCGGGGAAGCCGGTGGCCGGCGGCCGTGGCGGTCGGCGGCACCACCGTCGGATCGGGTCGGGCTACTCGCCGCCGCGAGCGTCGGCGTCGGCAAGACGCGGCTGTCCCTGTGGTCTCGCCGTGGTTCAGGCGCTCATGACGGCGGACTCGTCGACATCGACGGGCAGGGAGGGCTTGCCTTGTGCTGCCTTTTCGCGGCCGGTGGCCAGCTCGATGAGTAGCCGCTCCCACTGCCATACGGCGTCCAAGGACACACCGACCGCCATGAGGAAGCCGCACAGGGTGCGCCAGGTCGGGATGCGGGTGCATTTGGGGTTGCACAAATCGCTGAGTGTAGAGATCGCGATCCCGCCCGGTTTGTCGATCGCGGCGGCGATCCCCGGTTCAGCGGTGCGCGCGGCGATCTCGGTGAACGTCAAGCCGCTCTGGCGCCAGATCATCTTCATGTACCAGCTGAACTCGGTGATGCCGCGGATCTGGCGTGGCGCCAACGCCCATAGAGGAACGTGGAGGCCCGGAAACCCATGTGGGTTTTGCGGTGTGAACTCGACTCGCTGACCGGTCTGGAGCGCGTCGATCAGTTTCTGGTACTGCTCGAACCACCAGTCCCCGTCACCGCCGCAGGCGCGAACGAAGGCCGAAGTCACCCCCCACGTCGGCACACGACGGCCAGCCTGCGCGCGGCACAGTGCCGAACCCGAGTAGGGGCCGCCCTCGCTCATCTGCTCGTAGGTGGGCCGTCCCGCCAGCTGGCGGAGCTGTCGCAACGCGGCGACAAACTCCGCCAGCGACTCACCGGCTCCTTCTACGGTGTCCCGTGCTCGCACTGGGGCTCCGGCGGCGATTCCGGCGCGGCCGCGGTCGAGGCCGGCTTCTCGGGCTCAGCGGTCGGCCCGGCCACCGGCGTGATCGACTCCAGCGCCGGGGCGACTCCCTGCTGCGGCGGCGCCGGGGTGTCCGTCGTGCCCGCAGGGAGCTTTCCCGTGGCGGCGAGGCGGAGGATCCCCAACACCACCGCGCCCACGGAGGAGAGGAGGAAGCCGACGCCGAGCGCCGGGGCGCCGAGGATGAGCGCGAACGCGCCGAAGATGAGCAGCCCGGCGATCACCGCCAGGTAGCTGGGCGGGACCGTCCACACCCGTTTTCGGCGCGGATCATCGGGCAGGTTGTCGTGCTCGGACGTGCACAAAATAGCCTCCATAACGTGCTCGGAATGAGCCCCTGGCCGACGCTGCTGGGCAGCGTCGGCCAAGAGCCGGTTGACGGCGACACGGCTGATGTCGCGGAGAACTCTGAAACGCCTGAGGTCAGCTGACCTGGATCAGCTGACCTCAGGGTGGAAAGCCAGAGTTCTAACCACAGAGTGTACGGCTATGAGACGGTGTGGCCCCGGTTTGCGCGCAAAAACCTCGAGAACCCCCCTGAGATCGGGATCCCCTACGTCACGATCACCCGTTTTAGGGCCGAACGAACTACGCACCGTGCATGAAGCGGTCGGCATTCTTGCGGGTCGCGCGGCTTGGCACAAGGAGAATGCTAGATAACAATCGGGTTCGACGCCATTTTGTTATCAAACGGTCAAATTTTCCGGCAGGAAGACCAAGAACAGTGCCATACTTGGTCGCGCGGTAACCCTCGCCCGGTCCCGACATCCCGACCGATGGACGTTTTGGGGTGTCATTGGGAGTTTCCGCCCCTGAGCTGTGGTTCAGCCTTATGCTGAGTCACATAGCGCCGAGTAGCGTCCGATTGACGGCGACACGGCTTGGCGACGGGCCCCTCGCGTGGAAACGAGGGGCCCGAATCTATTTCCCAACGACTGTCGGATACCTGACACTCTCCTTGTCTCCTCGCTGCCGTTCGTGGAGTGCGCACCGAGACCGCCCCGCATCCCGCACCAGCATCCGCAAGCGCCGCTGAAACCGCAGGCCCGTAACTCCGTAAGTACGGAGTTACGGGCCTCGTCGTCAGCCCACAGGCTCTCGAGGAACGCCGCGCCCGCGGTGAAGCACGGCTCGCAGACGATCGAGTACGCCGAGACCGGCCGGCGCCCGCACTCGACGCACACCCACCCGCCACACCCGGCGCAGGTCGCTATATCCGAGTCCATGCCGTACCGGCCGGAGTTGATGGAGAAGTAGCTGCGGCACCCGTCGGCGCAGCGCTCGACCTCGTCGACGTCACCGGGCATTGCTTCGCTGTCCACGCAGCGCACCCTACGGCCCCGGCCTTCCGGAGCCGGGGATTCACCGCTCGGTGTCGCCGGGGACCTCGTCCTTGCCGAACTCGGCGACGCGCCAACCGCCGACCGCCAGGTGCGCCCCGACGAGTCAAGCGGCCTGGATCAGAAGGGTGATGAGCGCGAAGCCGACGCCGTTGAGGACCCCGCTGGTGCCCAGGACGGCCGGGGCGATGACGGTGCCAGCCATCGCGACCGCGGCGGCCATGTAGGCCGCGCGCGTGGCCGGGGCGGCGGTCCCGGCGGTGACGAGGAACCAGGCCAGGACGAGCAGGGCCAGCAAGGCGACGATCCAGGCCGCGATGGCGAGCAGGAGCGAGAACGGCCGGTCCGCTCCAGCCGCGTCCCACACGCTCTCGTGCAGGAACATCAGGAAGAACCCGCCGGGAAGGACCGCCGATCCGGCGCCGATGTAGAAGCCGGCGTTCGCCCAACCCATCCCGTCCTCGGACGGGATCCAGCGGGACAGCGGCAGGGAAGGGTGGATGGGCGCGGGGGTGGTCACGGTGTCCTCCAGGCGATTGACGTTGTGCTGCAAGGGTTACCAGCACCATACCGATCGTGACCGTCATGGCGGTACGTCCGCAGACGAGGAAAGGTCCGTAACTCCGTAAGTACGGAGTTACGGACCTGCGTGTTACCTGCTCAGCAGTGGTGTTGGTCAGTCCTGGCGCATGATGCGGAACAGAGCGTTCATGACCTCGACCATCGCCTGCGCTTCGGCGCGGCGGCCGTCGGGTTCGAGGTCGGTCTTGTCGCGGGGGGCGACGGTCATGGTGTAGGCCCACAGGCCGTGGCCGATGGGCACGGTGAACGGGTAGCCCGGCCCCTGGTCGGGTTTGCACCGCAGCCCGAGCACGGTGGGGTAGGTGGAGAGGTTCACCATCTCGGAGGAGACGACCAGGACCGTCGCCCCGGTGCTGGGCTTGGTGCAGAGGACGCCGGGCTTCACGCGGCGCCCTCGTCGTCGGCATCCTCGGCGCGGTGCTCGGCGGCGAGGGCGTCGGCGCCGGCGGCGCCGACGTAGGCGTCGAGCCGGTCGACGGCGCGGCGCATGAGGTAGTCGTCGATGGCCCGCGCCATGAGCGCGGAGTCGGAGATTCCGGCCTCCAAGGCGGCCTGGTGGACGGCAGCGGCGTCCGGCTCCTCGAGGAGCACGGTCTTCTTCACAGTCATGCCGACGATCCTACCGGAACAGTAGTCAGAACAAAGTTCGGAACGATCATCCGAACCGTGCTCGTGCGGCGTCCAGGAAGCCGTCAGGGAACGGCGCATCACCAAGTAGCCCACCGAACGTTCACGGCCGGAGCCCCGCCTGGGCGGGGCTCTCGTCGTCTCCAGGGCAAGGGCTGACTTTGGTGAAGTCGAGGGACTCAAGACCAGCCAGATCGCCGCGATAGCGAAGCTAGCTTCACGAAACCGCGCTGAACGCCACCGGCCAGGGCCACCTCACTTGAACTGTCGGGAATCCGACACAACCCCGCCTGAAACCCAACCATTGCTAGATTCCTGTCCAAAACCCCTGCTACACCTTAGTTTTCAACCTTGAAACCGTAGTGCAATGGCGCACTAACGAAAGGTTTTTTAAAAAGCACAACGGCAACAACTGTGCCAAGGTACGAAGCGAGCACACCCCAAGTCGCGTCGTCTGACGAGACAGTCGCGACCATGAACGGCAGGGCAGCCGTCAGAGCGCCAACGATGAGGGCACGGCGTTCCATGAGCAGATTCTAGTTGCCGGTGACGACAGCCCTTAGTGGCCACGGTGCCCCAGCTGGCAGCTCAGAAAGACCGGTACAGGTACCAACAACAGAGCATGGGTCTGATCGCGCGGAGCTACGGGCCGTCGTCGAGGCCGATGCCGGGGACGGTGCCGCTGGCCATGTCGGCCAGAACGCGCGTTGCGATCGCGGTGAGCTCGTCGATGCTACCGGTGCCGTCGGTTCAGTCCGGGAGCGCCCACGAGCCGTGGTCGACGTCGGCGAAGGAGCGCAGGCTCCAGATGAGGATCGCCGTGGTCTCGGGTTCGGTGGCGTATCAGGCGTGGGAGCGGGCGTTGAGGTCGTCGCCGACGGCGACGCGGTGGCGCAGCGGATCCAGGCCGAGCTCCCGGGCGGTCCCGGCCCACCAGCGCTCGCCCTCGTGGCCCCAGATCCAATCGCGCGCGGCCAGGAGGATCCGTCTGCCCGTCAGCGCCGCGTCCAGGTCCCAGTAGGCGCGCGTCCACGCTTCGGCATCCCCGGTGATGAGCACGGTGCCGCGGCCGGTGACCGGGTTGCGGACGTGCTCGCGGGCGGGGCCGCTCAGGTTCTCGGTCTCGAACAGGGTGCGGCCGAGAGGGTTGACCAGGCGCGGCCGCCGTCGTGGCCACGGTCGCGCCTGTCGGGTTTGCGCAGGCTGGCCCCAGGGGGAAGCATCCCCCCGGAGCCGGCCTCCCTCCTAGTCCTTCCTGAACAGCAGGCCGACCACGATCCCCATGAGGAGGATCGCAGCGCCGGTCATCGTGGACAGGATCAGGCCCGTGATCGGATCCATGCGTTTCCTTTCGGAATGCCGTGAACCGACCACTGGCGGAGGAATTTCGACCTGGTCATCCTACGAACCCGGTGCCACCATCGAACCGCCAGATCGCACATAACCGCACGTGAATGCACATGTTTTTGCTCACGAGAATCACGCTACAGCGAGGGCGTGCCCGAGGCATTTGACAGCCGCGACGAGGCCGCCGAGGCGGCCGTCGACGCCGGGTGGGCCGTCATCGACGGCAAGCTCCTGTGCGCCGACTGCACCCCCGAAAACGTCGTCGTCGACGACGAGGACAACCTGCTGGTGCTGGTCGGGATCACCGCGACCACCACCTGGACGATCCACTGCGGCACCTGCAACGGCGCCTACATCGACGGGGAGACCGGCAGCGAGGTCCACCTCTACGAGCGGACGCTCGACGAGTGGACCCTCCAGGCCCTGACCTACTCCGAGTGGGAGGTCACCGAGACCGCTCCGCCCCAGGGCGAGGCCCTGTTCGACGTTCCCGACGCCCCGAAGCGCACCTGGCAGGTCACCTGCCCCGAGTGCATCGCCGAGGCCGCCTGGCTCCGGCGCCTGGCCGCCGCAGCGGCCTGAACACAGAGTGACCCGGCCGGGGCCTAAGCCGGCCGGGTCACGGAATCCGAATCCCAACCACGTGAAGATCAAGATCGGAGACACGATCATGTCACACCAGCAGGCCTGCGGCGTCTACCGTGCCGTCTGGCCCATCATCGAACCCGACCGCGCCCGCGGCGAGCTCATCGCCGAAGGCGAAGCCGCCCTGCCCGACCTTCTCGCCGCCGACGGCCTCGCCTTGGCCGCCCGGTCGAGTGGGACACCACCCGCCGCGGCTACGAGCTCCCCGGCTGGGAACGCTGGCTCGGGTACGACCTGGTCGCCCAGGCCCCCGTCCACCTCCCGGCCGATGCCGTCCCCGACGCCGACGAGCCCGGCGAGGCGCCGGTCATCGACTGGCTGGCCATCGAGCTCGCCCTCACCGACGACCGCGTCCTCACCGGCGAGCGCCCGGTCAAGCTGACCACCATCGAGAAGAAGCTCGCCGTGCGACGCGACCGACGACGGCGACACCTTCGCTCGCGCTGCCAGCGACATCGCCGGCAGCGCGGTGTGGATGCTCGCCGAGGCCCGCGCCGACCACCTGGTGTTCCACCACGGCGACCAGGCCTGGCTGGACCTGGCCGACCAGATCCGCACCCGTGCCGAAGTCACCCGAGCTGCGACCGAGCAGAGCTGACCTGCGTCCCTGACGCGCCGCCGAGCTGCCCCGGACCCTGGGCCCGGGGCAGCTTCGTGTTCACCGGTATGACCATCGTCGGTCGCACCTGAGACACCTTGGCCTGGTGCAACTCTCAATGGTGTGATCACTGCATCAGGCCATGGTGAGCACGGTGTGGATCACCTGTGACAGGGTTGGAACCGCGCTGTTCGCGCGGTCCCAGTCACGCACCAGCTTTGACATCTGCTCACGCACTAGCGGTGACAGTGATCCCTGCTTGGGACCCGTCAGCGACTTGTACTGAACTAGCTCGTGATCCGTAGCCACCGCGTCGGCCAACCGCCGGAGCCGAAAGTCGCTGTCCGCGCGCGACTGAAGCAACAGGCACGCATGCAGTAGGCTCTCCGACTCCTCGTAGCCCAGCACCTTCTGCGACGGAGTCGGCTCGCCGACTACCAAGAACTCGCGCGTCCGCTCCCAGGCCGACACCGCCGATTCCGGCGCATCGATCGCGAGCAGGAACCCGCGCAGGGTCCGCCGGGACGGCACCCGGCCGTGCGCCGGATTGCACAAGTCGCTGATCGTGGTGACCGGCAGGCCCCGCCCGCCGATCTGCGCCGCGATCTCCGGTCGGCGGGTCCGCTCCGCGATCTGCGTGAGCGTCATCCCCGACTCCAGCCGCATCCGGCGCATCGCCGCCGCCAGCGACTCCACGCCCTTGCGGTCGAGCACGTACGCCTCCAGTGCAGCCGGACCCGCCTGCGCCTCTTCCTGTCCTGGCACGAACCCGCGCCACGGGAAAAACACAGCGCGCCGCCCTTCCCGCAGGACACGAAGCAATTCAGCGTGTTGAGCCTTCCACAGGCCCTCATCGCCCTCGCACGCTCGAACATAGGCCAGCGTCGCGTCCAATGTCGGCACCGTCGTGCCGCGCTCGACCCGGCAGAGCGTTGACGCGGAGATGAACGCGCGCCGTGCCATCGCGCGCAGCGTTGGCTGCCCCGCCCGCTGGCGCAGGAGTCGCAGCGCTCCAGCGAAATCCTCCAGCGGACGCAGCGACATCGTCTTCGTGGCTGTCGACACGGCTAGCCCCGGAACCCGAGCTGGTGCGCCAGCAGCGCAGCTGTCGCCGCGATCGCCCCGGTCAGCCACGCGACCTCTGCCGGCTCGAGGCCGGCCGCGAGGAGACCGACCGCGAACACCAGGACCACGATGAGCACCACGATGCGCGGCACCGTGGTAGCCGCGCCCTTCGGTGAGAACGCACCCGAGCGCCCCCCGGGCAGTGTGATGTAGTTCGGCATTGAAGCGTCCTATCCAGACGGGGGCCCCGGCCTCGCGGCCGGGACCCTGATCGACCGTGGACTCGAAGAAGACCACGACGCTCGCGTGAAGGGCCTGTCGCACAATGTGGTCCAGGATGGAAATCCGCCAGCGAGCGTGCTTCAAGGGTAGACGACGGATTTGCCCCCGAGGCTCGGCGAGAACCTTGGTACGGGCCGAGAGCCGGAATCATGCAACAAACAGAATGTGCCCCAGATGCAAAGTTGCAGGTTGACACCCTAGAAGCGCTGTTCAGCGTCGGAAACCTCTGCAACATTCCGACGCGCTCCGATGCGGTGGTGACGCACGAGGTCGCAACGGGGGACACTGGACGCAGCCCCGGTACCGGCCCACCGCCGACCGGGAGCATCCGAGCAGCGTCCTGATCGACCGTGGCACCGACTCGGAACGCGGGCTCCCTACGTGGAAATGGGGAGCCCGCACTCTCCACTTCCTCACGGCGTCCTGGATGTTGAGCGACAGCCGAACGTCAGCGAACCCCGACACGGAATGTCAGTCCCGCCCGCAGGCGAGCGAGTAGGCAGCGACGATGGGAAGCACTGACACCGGCTGCGGTCCCCACCGGCAACCTCATGTCGTTCAGCAATACGGACTCGTGCGAAAGGCCGGCCTCGCACCGAAGTGTGGGGCCGGCCTTTCGTTGGGGTTCAGTAGGAGGGGGCCATGACGGCGGCGTCGGGGATCAGGCCCTTCCAGGCGATCGTGGTGTCTTCGTAGCCGAGGTAGTCGCCGACGACGCCCTCGAACCACAACGGGAGCTCGTCCTCCTCGCTCCACAGCTCGTCGGTCAGCTCCACCAGGCGCTCGGTGTAGAGCTCGACGGCCGTGGCCTTGTCGGCGGCGACGGTCATCGTCCGCGTCGCGTTCCGCCAGTCCTCGCCGTCGAACCGCTCGTAGGTGACGATCCAGTGGCCGCGAGCCCGGATCGCGCCCGGGGCGATCGTGTAGGGCCGGTCGGGGTGCGACTCGACGCCGTCTACGGCGCCGAGGCCCGCCGCCATGCCGCGAAGCGCGTGGTCGTCGGCAACCGCGGCTACGACGTGGAGCTCGACGTCCCCAAGTCCTACTCGGTCCTCTAGGCCCTCGCGCCCGAAGGCCTCTCGGCCGAGATGGACCGCGTCTTCCGCGAGGCCGTCCGCGAGACCGTGGACGCGATCGAGCAGTGGACGGCGTGGGGGGCAGCGGGGCCACCACGGCGGCGGCCGCTCGGCCGAGCGGATCGCCTCGAGCGGTCTGCTGGGGAGCTACCCCCGCGTGGGCGGGGACGACGCCGAGATCAAGCAGCTGGTGGGCTCCCAGCGGGAGCTACCCCCGCGTGGGCGGGGACGACGTACACCGGCGAGATCCACAACTGTGCTCCCCCCGCTTTTCCGGCTCTTCGTAGTGATGTGTGGGTCGTTTACCAGGGGATATAGCAAGGGCACGCCGCTTGCTGCATAGGATCTCGGGTTGCTGAAGCTCGAAATCTTGGAGACAGGGAAAGCGGCGTGCCGAACAACAGGATATGGGCCGACATGCTGGGCCTGGACCGGGCTGTGGTCGAAGGTGTCGTCTTCGACGAGGACGCGGGCGGCCTGGTCGCCTCGGTCCGCCCGAAGGCCCGCGAGGCGGGCCGGTGCGGGGTCTGCCGCCGCCGATGTCCAGGCTACGACGCGGGGCGGGGGCGCCGCCGCTGGCGTGCCTTGGACGCGGGCACGCTGATGGTGTGGATCGAGGCCGACGCGCCTCGCGTGGCCTGCCGGGAGCACGGGGTCACGGTCGCAGGCGTGCCGTGGGCAAGGCACGGGGCCGGGCATACCCGCGACTTCGACGATCAGGTGGCGTGGATGGCCACCCGGATGGCGCAGACGACCGCGTGTCGGCTGCTGCGGATCGCCTGGCCCACGGTCGGGTCGATCATCACACGGGTCGGGGCCGACATCGACGCCGTCCATGACCGTCTGGCCGGGCTGCGGCGGATCGGGATCGACGAGATCTCCTACAAGAAAGGCCAGAAGTATTTGACGATCGTGGTCGACCACGATTCGGGCCGCCTGGTTTGGGCAGCGGTCGGGGCGAACACGGCGACGCTGCGGGCCTTCTTCGATCAGCTCGGCCCCGACCGAGCCGGCGAGCTGACCCACATCTCAGCTGACGCCGCGCCCTGGATCGCCCTGGTCTGCGACCAGTCCGCGCCGCAGGCCGCTCGCATCGCCGACCCGTTCCACATCGTCAAATGGGCGACCGAGGAGCTCGACGAGGTCCGAAAGGGCCTGTGGCGCACGATCCGCCGCTCCGAAGGCACCACCAGGGACCACCGCGACAAGCGGATCTCCAAGACCGAGGCCCTGTCGATCAAACGCTCGCGGTGGGCGTTGTGGAAAAATCCCGAGAACCTCACCGAACGCCAAGCCGCGAAACTGGACTGGATCGCCAAGACTCACCCGGTCCTCCACCACGCCTGGGCGCTCAAGGAGGGCCTGAGGACGGTGTTCCGCCTCGGCGGCGAGGCCGGCGTTGACGCGCTCGACAGGTGGCTGAAGTGGGCCGCACGGTGCCGCATCCCCGGGTTCGTCCGCCTCGGACAACGCGTCCGCGCCCAACGCGAACCGATCGAAGCGTCGCTGCGTTCCGGGCTCTCCAACGGACTGATCGAGTCCACCAACACCAAGATCCGCGTCCTGACCCGCATGGCCTACGGCTTCAAGTCCCCTGAAACGCTGATCGCCCTGGCCATGCTCGCCCTCGGCGGCCATCAACCCGACCTCCCCGGCCGACCCTCCACAAACCCACCCACACAAGAGTAAGAAGAGCCGTTTTTCCGGAGAGGTTTCATTTTGGTTTCCAATGAAGCCAGAAAGGGACATAGTTCGTATGCCTATCCGGAAGTACCCGCCTGAGTTGAAGGAACGAGCGGTCCGGCTGTGCCGGGAATCGCCCGACCGGCCGCTCGCGCATACCGCCGACCAGCTCGGGATCAACCGCGAGACCCTCCGCAACTGGGTCCAGCAGGACCGCCGCGACCGCGGCGTCACCGTCCAGGGCCCGACGAGCGCCGAGAAGGAACGCATCAAGGAGCTGGAGAAGGAAAACAAGGAGCTGCGCAAGGTCAACGAGATCCTGCGGGCCGCCTCGGCGTTTTTCGCCTCCGAGATCGACCAGACCCGGCGGTAGTGCTCGTGTTCGTCGAACGGTGCGGCACCGATACGCGGTCGATCTCATGCTCAGGGTGCTCGGTGTCGCGCCGTCGACTTACTACGACTGGGTCCGCGCGTCCGACCGGCCCTCGGACCACGCCGAAGTAGACCTGGGCCTGCTCTCGGTGATCTACGAGATCTGGACCGACTCGGGCCGAACCTACGGGGCCGACCGCGTCTGGGGGCAGCTGCGCCGCGACGGGATCCGCGTGGGCCGCAAAAGAGTCGAGCGGCTCATGGCCGGCGAAGGCTGGGCCGGCGAGTACTTCCGCTACAGCCCCGCGGCGTGGAGCTACCCCGACCACGAACCGATGACCTCAAAACTAATCGGATCTTCTGCCCTCCGAAGTGCTCGATCAGCTTGTCCAGGAACGCGATACACGCCTCCCTTAGGAGGGGTAGGTCGTCAGGTATGGGCAGGGTCATCGTCAAGAAGCAGGTCGCCGTCAATGGTGCCTTCGAAGCGCTCTTGCCCGCGGATTGGTTGGAGTTCGATCTCGACAGTGGCGTGGTCAGCCTTCAGCAGATGAGCTTCGCTGAGGCGACCCGGCTGGCCCCCCGGTGTCGTGGGCCTCAACGTCCGCCTTCGCCGAATGGCGGCAGGAGCCTGCCCGCGTGCACCGTGGCCGCCAGCAGGTCGCTGTCCCCGGTGCGGTCGTAGGCGTCCACGGCGGTGTCAGCGAACTTCAGGACGTGCTCGTCGCCGTGCTCGGCGGCGCGCTGCAACGCGTCCAGCGGCGACAGCGGCCCGACGGAATCGACAACGTCGACGCGTGAGGTCGGCTCGGACGGAGCGTATGCGGCCATGATGGCCGCTGCCGCCGTCCAGACGGCCGTCAGGCTGGGCACCCACTGCCGGCTCGGCAGCACCGGCAGCACCTGTCGCACCGCGTTGGGAGCCGTCGCGGCGTGCACCAGCAGCACCGGCGACGCGTGCCCGAATTCGAGATACGCCGCGACCGCCGTGTCGATGAGCGCCTCCAGCCTCGCCGGCACCTCGTCGGCCGTTGCGACAGGACGCAGCGCGCGCAGGCTCGACGCCCACCGGGGGTCGCGTTCCAGCCGGTTCAGACGATGCGCGATGAGGCCGCTCTGGTCGTCCAGTCGGGCGATGCCGTTCAGCGCCTGAGTTGGGCTGAGCCGACCGCCCAGCGATGTCACGCCGGCCAGTTCGCGGTACCGCGCGGCCCAGAAAGCCAGGCCGTGGGCGAGCTCATCGAGTGTTTCGATATTCGGCGCCGCATCGGTTCCGGTGCGGATCGCCCGCACCGCGTGTCCGACCCGGATCACGCCGTGGGTGGATCCGGCGATGATCCCCGGCAGCAGCCGCGGCCACCACTCGACCAGGACCTCCGACCACAGCCGTTCGCGCAGCTCGTGACGGAAGAACGCCGTCCAGTCCGGCAAGCGGTGGGCCGCGCCCAGTGCCGAGCGGAACTCGTTGCCGTGGATGGTCTCGTTAGGGCGCGGCAGTTCGGCGAGTCGGTGCGCATAGCCGTCGACCCAGCCCTCGACGTCGATGTCGAGTCCACGGCGCACCATGACCTCCACCGCCATGGGTCCATGGTTGGTCAGGCCGTGGTTTCCCTCCTCGTCGCCGCCGAACTCCGGACCGAATCGGTGCAGTCGCTGGTACGCCTCGAAAAGCGATTCCAGTCTCGGCCGAATCATGTCAGCCCCTTTCAGGTGAATCGTGATCGTTTAAGCGTTGGCCCCCAGTCTGGCCGGGTGCCGCGTCTGCGGCCACGATTAGGCTGAGAACGAATCGACCTGGCGAGGAGCGATGCGCGTGATACACCTGCATTTGACGGCGGCGGACCTGGCACGTGTCCGCTTCGCCGTGTCGCCGCTGCGCGAGACCGTCGCCAGCCTGCGGGCTCTGGCGACGGCCGGGAAGCGCGCGCACCTGCACGGCGCCTGGGGCGAGCAGATGCGCGGCCGACTGCCGGTCCGCGAGCTGGGCCTGCTGACCACCCTGATACGCCCGGCCGGATACATGCCCAACTTCCTGTTTCCCTCACCGCGGCGTCGCTTCACTTCGTTCGACGAAGCGCTCGCCCAAGTCGGGGACGCCGATCCCGCCACCGTCGTCCGGGAACTCGAGCACTTGGCCGGGCACCGGGTGGCGCAGCAGGGGGCCGGGCTGTCGAACCGTCGCTCGCTGCTTCGATCCCTCATCGACCGGCCCGACGCCGGGATCGGTCTGATCACGGACGCGCTCGCGGCGTACCACCGGGTGGCGATAGCGCCGGAATGGCCGCGCGTCGAAGCGCTGCTTCATGACGACATCGCCTACCGGTCGCGGGCGCTGGCCGACGGCGGGATCGATCGCATGATGCGGGATCTGCACCCGTTGATCACGTTCACCGGCCAGTCGCTGCGCGTGGTCAAGTACTACGAGGGGCACGCCCACGCCGACGGACGGGGTCTGCTGCTCATGCCGTGCGCGTTCGCCTGGCCCGACGTCACCGTGAGGACCTCTGAGCCCGATGAGTTCACCGTCTCGTATTCGCCGCGCGGCCTGGGCAGGCTGTGGGAGCGACACCCGCGTTCGAACGATGCGCTGGCTGTCGTGCTCGGTCGCACCCGGGCCGCGCTCCTGACCCAACTCGATCTGCCGATGTCCACCACGCAGGCCGCCAGCCTCTTGAACCTGTCGGCACCGACGCTGAGCGCGCACCTGCACGCCCTGCGCAGTGCGGGTCTGCTTGCGTCGTACCGCGACGGGCGCGCAGTCCTGTACATGCGAACGGATCTCGGCGACCAGTTGCTGGCCGCCGCGAATCCGACATCAGCGTGACCGGCGGCGATGTCGGGGCCGCCTCAGCGTCGGTGTCGGCGACGCCGTAGCGGAATCGTGCGTCGGCGCCGTCGCGGACGGTCAGTTCCTCGCTGAAGAACGGTGCGGGGTTGAGACGGGCGAACTCTCGCTTCGGGCGGACCATTGCGGCGGGTGGTACGGGTTGTCGGCGTGGTCGACCATGAAAGCGAGGGATTCGCCGTCGGCCCCGTCATGCCTCCCGGCGAAGGCCGTCCTCTCGTGGCGCTGGCCGCGCACCTCGTTGCCCGAGCCGGGGCTTTCGACGGTCACGAGTGTGCCGCCGGTGAAAGCGTGGGGCCCGCGCCAGAACAGTCCGCCGTAGCCGGGGTTCTCGCGGCCCTTCGTGGTGGGCGAGCCGATGGCGATAGCCGTTCAGTTCGGCCGAGTTGACCGGCCACCAGGCGCCGTTCGAGGCCCCGCACCACTCGATGACCGCGCAAGCGCTCGTCGGTGGCCATGCCGGGCCGGGCTCACTGACCCTGGCTCACGCTTGTGAAGAACGCGGCGTGGTCGCGGGCCCAGTCTCGATAGGATCGGGCGGGTCGGCCGAGGAGGCGTTCGACCTCGCCGGTGACGGTGGCCGGTCGACCGTCGAAGGCGGCGTAGCGGGCAATGAACGAGGCCGCGAGTTCGGGCGGCAGGCCCATGGCGGCGATCTGCGCTACGGCCTCGACCGGGCCGATTGCTCGGTAGCGCAGCGGCCTGCCGGTCGCTTCGGCGAGCGCGGTCACCATCTCGGTGTGACTGATCGCCTCCGGGCCGGTGAGGACGGGCTTGGTGCCCAAGAGGTCGTCGTCGGTCAGCGCGCGGGCCGCGACCTCCGCGACGTCCCGAGGGTCGATCGCGGCCTCGGTGAAGTCGGGGAACGGCCAGGACACCTCGTCGCCGCGCGCCAGTTGGGCGCCCCACAGTGGCAGTGCCATGTTGGCGTAGACGTCCGGGCGCAAACTCACCCACTCAAGGCCACTTTCCTCGGCCGCAGCTTCGCATTCGCGATTGCGGTCGCCGACATACCGGGACGGCTGCAATGCCAGGTCGTGCTCGACGTTGTATGCGGCCAGCGCGACCAGGCGCCGGACGCCGGCGCGCCGCGCCAGTTCCGCGAAGTCGCCGACCGCATCGCCGATCGCCCGGGCATTGAGGAAGACGGCCCGAACGTCTTGGAGGTGCGGCGCGATCTCCTCCGGCCGTGACGGGTCGCCTGCGACGACCTCGACCCCGTCGGGAAAGCCCGCGCTCGCGGGGTAGCGGGTAAGGGCCCGAACCTTCGCTCCCCGCGCGAGGAGCGCGTCCACCAGGGGCCGTCCGACCGCCCCGGTGGCGCCGGTGATGAGCATCATGAGCCTCGACTCCAATCAGATTGCATTGCAACGGCTTACAAACCTGCCGCGAGACTGGACCAGAGGCGTCGATCGAGCGCTGGATGTTCTCTCTGCCACGGCAGGTGCGGTTCCGAGCCGGCATACAACCTGTGGCGTAGATTCGCGAGTGAAGAATGGGTCTCATCCGAGTCGATCTCGCTGTGAGGTGCAGCTCGGCGAGTAGGAGCCGATGGAGGCGATCCCAGACTCCCGCCTCGCACCAGCACCGGAATCGCCTCCAGCACCTCACCCCGGAGCCGAAACCGAGTTCGGGCGGCAGATGCCGCCAGGCGATGCCGGTGTAGAGGACAAACACGATGCCCTGCAGGCACTGCCGGTCGTCCAACGGTACGGGGCCGCGTTTCCCAGGCCGATGCGTCGGCAGCAGTGCCTCGATGCGCACCCACAACTCTTGGTCGAGCTCCACGGCCTCGCCATCTTCGGTCAACGAGCGGGCCGGGAGTCCTGCAGCGCGCTACCTGTCCGTTCCGCACTGGACTGGCAGTTCAGTGTCGCGCGGCCTGCAAGGCGAAGTCGGTGGTGGTAGTGCGGCTGACGTTGGCGATCGCATCGAAGGCTTGGAAGACCGGTTCGTCGAGGAAGTAGTCGGACATGCGCGTGGCCTGGAACGATGCGGCGTCGTCGATCGCGCCTTCGGCGGACCGCAAGTCGGCCAGGGTCCATGCCGGTTCGGTCGGGAAGGCGGCCTCGATGCTATTGGCGGCGGGCTCGGGGAGCGGTGCGTCGATGAACGCGAAATCGGCGGGGTCGTCGGGGTGGGGCCCGGCGGTGGCGGTCCGGCCGCCGCTGTGGGTGATGCCGATGGCCCGGTAGTCGTCGCCGAGCGACGCGGCCAGGTGGTACCCGGCCGTCAGCAGCGGCGGTGCGCTGTCTTGAGGGTTGGGGGTCTTCTTGATGTGCCAGTTGTGCGCGGCGAGGATGACGCGGGTGCCGGGCGGGCTGGTCTCGAGCAATCGCTGGACTGAGTCGGCGATGTACTGGTCGCGGAAGGTCGAGGCCGACTCGAACCCGTCGGTGAGGTTGGAGCGGTGGAGCTGGTCGACCAGCCAGGCGCCGCGCAGGTGATGCAGCACCGTCGCATAGCCTTCGCCTTCGCCTTCGCCACTGTCGCTGCGCCGCTGGTACGAATCGGCCCGCTCCATACGGGCGAGCAGCCCCGACAGCGCGGCGGTGAGTGCGTTCTGCTCGGCCGTCTCGAGTGCGGCGTATCCGGCCATCGACTTGAGCATGGAGGGGACCGCGAATCGTTCGGCGATCGCGCTCGCGCGCCGCAGCAGCGCCAGCGCCTCCGCTGCTCGCACATGAGATTCGGCGGCTTGGAGCGCCGGCAGTGGTGACCCGGCCGCACCGGGTAGGTCAGTGCCGACGCAGCGCAGCGCCGTACCTGCGGTGTTGCGGTCCCTGATCCACCGCAGCGCTTCGTGCATTTCGGCGCAGTCGCCGAGGTTCGCTGCAATGCTCGTGGCGGCGACCTCCTCGACCGGCTCGGAGCCCCCGGCGACCCATTGCTCGAGGCGCTGCCCTTGGGTGAAGGGCGCTTCGAGGGCGTAGACGGTGAAACCGCATCGTTCGACCAGGTACCGCATCATGCGGTGTCGGACCCGGTAGAACTCGCTCACGTGATGCGAGCTCTCGCCCAGCGCCACCACCCGGGCATCGCCCACGATCGCGCGGAGCGGCTCCAGCTCGTCGAGATCGTCGTCCAGCTTGTAGGACGCCATAGGGCTGCCGTGCCCCCCGACCCACTCGGCGAATCCGATCAGCCTACTCATAGTCGCAGCCTCGCTTTCCACTCGTCCACTGCCGCAAAGCGATCGCTACGGCGAGTCCGATCATGACCGAAGGATCGACCCGAATCATCAGTCCAGAGCCGAATCTACGGCGTACACCCGGCGAGGACGCTCCGGCGCCGCCTACACCCGAAGGCGTACAGGACACACGGAGCGTCTGTTGTCGCGGCACCACCCGAGCCACAGAAACCCGAAACGAGCTCTAATACTGCTGCGGCACTTGGCGTTACTGCTTCGAGGTTCGCTCGTTTCTCAGGTCATGGAGGATGTGAATCTTGCTCGCTGGAGTGCGGAGTTTGAGGAGCTGATGAGGCGGATCGGTCCACGTTTTGCGAGGGCGGAGCCGCGGGCGCGGGTGTGTGACTATATCGCCGGGCTGGTATCGGGTCTGCAGCGGAAGAACTCGTGGTGGCTGGCCGAGCATGCCGGCGAGGCCGGGCCGGACGGGATGCAGCGGCTCCTTCGCAAGGCCCGCTTCGACGTCGATGCTATCCGCAATGACCTGGCCGCCTATGTCGCCGAGCGGCTCGGTGAAGACGACGGGGTGCTCATCTTGGACGAGACCGGATTCGTCAAGAAAGGCCGCGCCTCGGTCGGGGTCGCCCGGCAGTACTCCGGGACCGCCGGGCGGGTCGAGAACTCTCAGATAGCCTTGTTCGCCGCCTACGCCTCCGACAAGGGCCATGCTCTGGTCGATCGGGAGCTCTACCTGCCCAAAGAGTGGATCGAGGCGCCGGCCCGGTGCGAAGCAGCCGGGGTCCCGGCCGAACGGATCGCGGCCGGGACGCTCACCAAGCCCCGCTTGGCCCAGGCCGTGATCGAACGCGCCGAAGCGGCGGGGCTGGCGTTTCGGTGGGTGACCGCTGATGCGGTCTACGGGTCGGCGAAGTACCTCAGGGTCTGGCTCGAGACCCGCGACCGGTTCCATGTCCTGGCGATCCGCGGCAAGGACGATGTGGTCATCGGCTTCTCCCAGCAGCGCGCCCAGGCCGTGATAGCTGCACTGCCCGCAAGCGCGTGGCAGCGCCTCAGCGTCGGGGCCGGCTCCCACGGCCCCAGACGCTATGACTGGGCCCGTATCCCGGTCCGGTTCCTATGGCGCCCAGGGCGGGGCCACTGGCTCCTGGCGCGGCGCTCGATCGCGGATCCGAGGCAGATCGCCTACTACATCTGCTACGGGCCGCGCCGCTCCAGCCTGACCGACCTGGCCTGGATCGCCGGAACCAGGTGGAAGGTCGAGGAGTGCTTTCAGCAGGCCAAGGACGTCTGCGGGCTCGACCAGTACCAGGCCAGAACCTGGCGGGCCTGGCATGCACACGTCACGTTCGCGATGATCGCCCACGCCCTGCTCGCCGCCACCCGCGCCGCCGGAGCCGAAAAGGGGGCGACCCGCCAGAGCGAGAAGAGCGCATCCCGCTGACCGTCCCCGAACTCCGGCGACTGATCTACGCGCTGCTTCTTGCACCCCAACGGGATAACGAGCGACTCCTCGCATGGTCACGCTGGAGGAGACGAAAACAGCAGCAAGCCAAGGAAAGCCACTACCGGCAGCGGCTCAGGGCACTCGGCCACACCAGCGAAGCGCCATACTAGCAACTGTGGCCCCACATATCCCGTCACGCTCGAGCGGCGGGCGGAGTGATGGGAGTGTAAGAACCTTTGTGGGTCAGGGTGATCGGTTGACATTCTAGCGTTCGGTCGGCGCGGTGACGCGGTCGCCGAAGTACAGGGCGAACTGCTGGAGTGCGCGTTTCCAGCCGTGGGTCGCGCCGACGACGTTGGGCCGGTTCTTCTGCCGGTCGCGGATGACCAGGTAGAGGACTTTGAGTGCGGCCTGGTCGGAGGGGAAGTGCCCGCGGCGGCGGACGGCCTGGCGGAAGCGGGCGTTCATCGACTCGATCATGTTCGTGGTGTAGATGACTCGGCGGATCTCAGGCGGGAAGGCCAGGAACGGCGTGAACTGCTCCCAGGCGGCCTCCCAGGTCCGCACGATCATCGGATACCGCCCGCCCCATTCGGCATTGAACTCGCCGAGCTGGCGCTCGGCGGCCTCGACGGTCGGGGCGGTGTAGACCCGCCTGAGCGCCTTGGAGATCGTCCCCCAGTGCTGCTTCGCGGCATACTTCAAGCTCGCGCGGACCAGGTGGACGACGCAGAGCTGGACCAGGGCCTGCGGCCAGATCTCACCGATCGACTCCGGCAGTCCCTTGAGCCCGTCGCAGCAGACCACGAGCACGTCCTCTACGCCCCGGTTGCGCAGCTCGGCGAGGACGCCCATCCAGTGCTTCGCGCCCTCGCCACCGTCACCGACCCAGCGCCCGAGGACGTCCCTGCCGCCGTCGAGGTCGATGCCGACCGCGACGTAGACCGGGCGCGAGGCCACGGCCCCGTCCCTGATCTTCACGTAGATGCAGTCGATCATGACCACCGCGTAGACCCGGTCCAGGGGCCTGGAGCGCCATTCGTCCAACTCCGCGGCGACCGCGTCGGTGACCTTGGAGATCGTCTCGCGCGAGACCTCGGCGCCGTAGATCTCGGCCAGGTGCGCCTGGATCTCGCCGGTGGTCAGGCCCTTCGCATACAGGCTGACCACGGCCTCGTCGAAGCCGCCGACGCGCCGGGAGTGCTTGGGGACGATCTTCAGCTCGAACTCGCCGGCCCGGTCGCGGGGGATGTCGAGCTCGACCGGGCCGACCCCGGTCTGCACGGTCTTCTTCGAGGTGCCGTTGCGCACATTGCCACTCCCGGCCGCCGCGGAGGCGGCGCGGTCGCCCTTCGCGAAGCCGAGGTGCTCGGTCATCTCCGCTTCGAGCGCGGCCTGGATGACGTTCTTCGTGATCTGGGCGAGCAGTCCCTCCGGGCCGGTCAGGGCCAGGCCCTCGACACGGGCCCGCTCGACCAGCTCCTCGGCGATCCGCACATCCAAACCGCCACGCGGGGCGACGGTCTCGGCCCCGGATTCGTTGTCCTTCAAGATGATCCTTTCCCAGCCGAAGCAGAAGACTACTTCAGCCTCTCTGGATCACCCTGACCCCCAAAGTTCCTGACACTCCCGGATCTAGGCATAGCGGGAGAGTCGGTGCCGAATACGTGCCGAAGTTGCCGCCGTGGGTATGGGGCCCCTGGCGTCTGCGCAGGTGAGGGGTCTACTTTCGGCTAATGGTGCACCCGCTTTGGGACCCCTAGCCCCCGACCCGACCAACACCCTTCCAACCTGCGGAAACATCGATCTACATGCGGTTCTGAGCCCACCCTACCGATCCGATGTAGTTCGGACGGGTCCGGCTTGCCTCGGCAGTTTCCGGCAGGCCCGTGCCGAATACGTGCCGAAGTTCGCGCTCGGACCGGAATGGACCCTCATATCCGACGCCGAATCTGACGGTCCCATGTCCTCCGATCGGGGTAATTCTTGGCGAGGGCTGGAAGCGTGTGGCGACCTCGCTGTATGGGGGCCGCCCGAATAGGCTGACTCGCCCGCGCTCTGTACTTGCCTGCGGACCAGAGCGTCTCAGTAACTCACCAATGAAGAGCGACCTTCGCACTACCGAGAACCAGATGGCCCGCCTGATCGTGGACAGGCGCTCGAGCTCGCCATGTGCAAGGTCATGGTCCTCCAGAAATCGTAGGAGGCCGACCCATCCGCGGAAGAACCAGATGCAGGTTCCCACGACATAGAAGGCCATGAACCAAGCGATCGTGTCTGTCGAGAGGCCTGATGCCATCTCAACGAGCACTAGCGCCACAAACACCATGGGTGAGAGGAATACCGACCGCATCCCCCAAACAAGCCGCCAATGAGCGACCATTCGTCTGAATTCGCCGACATAGTCTATCTTGCTCACCTTGACCCATATTGCGACACGGCAGTTGTTCAATCTCGCAACATATTACCTGAACATGCCTGCACCGACCGCCGATTCGTTGCTCCGAAACGAGTTTCGCCATCGGGCAAGGCGTCGGTCGAGAGTAGCGGACATCTAGCAGTACTCAAGCTTGGCGAATGCCAAGCTCAGTCAATAGTTCTTCAACCATCTCGGCAATCATGTCAGGATGTTGTGGGAGGAGCGAACAAACTCTTCCTTTATCCACATCTTCCTGCGAGACAGGTCCGAAACGCTCATACCTCTCATTCAAAGTGAAGTATCCATAATCATATCCCGGACCTTTTTCGAGTAGAAACGGTATCTCGTAAAGATCATCGGGATAGTAGTTTGGGTTTTTGGCAATGACTTTCCATGGGCGTTTTCGGTTGCGATAGGCGATACCGTCAAGAAAAATCCCGATGGGTGAAAACAACCTTCCCGACGCGGAGATAGCTTCCGAAAACGATTCATCCTCTTGCCAAAAACGAAAGAACTCGGCGATACGGGCGCCATCCTGGGTGTTCATGACACGACCGAACCCATATCCCCTCGGTAGCGGAATTGAAAAAATATCTCCTGCTTCGATACCTTTAGCTTTGCGCTGGAACCAGTCAATGCCGTCTTTTGCCAATTTCGCATTTGAAGACAAATGATTCTCCGTCATATCTATTCGGCATCCTATATCGTTAGGGTGTCTAACATATTGTGCTTATTAAGGTCTCGGTGATGGTTGGGGGTGCTGTCGTTCGTCTCAGGTCAGGGCATGGTCGAAGGTGTCGCGGTGTGTGAAGAGGTAGGCGTGCTCGCGCCTGCTCCATTCGATCCGGTCGGCGATCTGCGAGGTGGTGGCAGGGGCGGTTTCGGGCCTGGCTTGGAAACCTGCCCAGAATCGCACGTTCTTCGCCTGGCGCTCCAGGATGCAATCGACCAGGACATGCCGCTCTGACGGTTCGAGGCCGTAGGCGTCGGCGACCAGCCGCACTTGCTCTGCCTGACGGGGCAGGGGCAGCGACTCCTTCGAGGAGATCGACCAGGTCCAGGCGAGGTAGGCCACGTCCTCCAATCGGCTGCCGGGGGCGGCCTCGGCGAAGTCGATGAAGGCTGTGGGTAGGCCGTCTTGGAAGACGATGTTGTTCGGTCCCGGATCGTGGTGGCACACAACGTCGTATCGCCCGGCCAGGTCGCTGCCCCGGGTCGCATCATGCATGCCCTGAGGGGCCTTGGAGAATCCGGACACTGCTTCGTTGAATCTGTCTTACGTGTCCTGGGTTATGAGCCGGAGAGCTCGAACGCTTCCCGGACTTCGATCGGCGGGCGGTACCCGTTAGCCGAATGAAGGCGTCTTCGGTTGTACCACAACTCGATCCAAGCCATGATATCTCGCTTGAGCTCGGCTCTTGTAGCGTATGAGACCCGCGACACCAGCTCGTTCTTCAACACCCCGAAGAAGCTCTCGGCCATCGCGTTATCCCAGCAGACGCCTGTCCTGCCAACGGATCTGGCGATGTCGTGGCGGCGGCAGTAGGCGGCGAAGGCCCCGGAGAGGTAGTTCGAGCCCCGGTCGGAATGGAAGATCGCGCCGGGTGCGAAGCGCCGGTCGCGGCGGGCCATCTCCATCGCCTCGACCAGCAGCTCGGTGCGGAAGTGCTCACCGAGGGCGTACCCGACCACTTCCTTGGTGCAGCAGTCCAGCACGGTCGCCAGGTAGGACCAGCCCTGGTCGGTCCAGAGGTAGGTGACGTCGCCGACGAATTTGATCCCCGGTGCTTCGGCGGTGAAGTCGCGGCCGACCAGGTCCGGCAGATCGCTGTCGATGCCGTCGGTGAGGTTGCGGCGCTTCGCCTTCGGCTGGCATGGGACCAGGCCGGCCTGGCGCATCAGGAACCGGACCAGCTCCAGGCTCGCTTCGACGCCGTTGCGCTCCAGCTGGGCCCGGATGCGCCGGTACCCGTAGGTGGCGTCCGACAGCTCGAAGACGTCGATGATCTGGGCGGTCAGTTCCTTGCGTCGACGCGCCGCAGCCGACTCAGGCCGGGTACGCCACTCGTAGAAACCGCTGGTAGAGACCCCCAGTTGGCGGCACATGAAGGTCACCGGGAACGCGTACTCCGGTGCAGGATCGGATCGCATGAGCTCGATGAACTCATACTTGGAGGCTACTGTGGATCCTTCGCGAAGTACGCTGCTGCTTTTTTTAGGAAGGCGACTTCCCGCTCCAGCTCCGCGATGCGTTTCTCCTGCTCACGCACCTTCTTCCGAGCGTCGTCATCGGCTGGTGCAAGCGCTGGCGGCTCGATGCCGCGCTCAGCGCGGGCCTTCTTGACCCAGTTGTGCAGGGTGTACGCCGATATTTCGAGTTCCCGCGCGGTCGAGGCGACGGTCTTGCCCTGGTCGAGGACCATCGCGACGGCCATCTGCTTGAACTCGGGCTTGTAGGTCCGCGGAGTGGGCCTGGTCATGGAAACGGATCATCCTTCCTACCAGCCATTCTAGGCTGTCAGTCCGGCATCCCCAGGGCACCTCA
>NZ_ATYW01000031.1 GCF_000427885.1 Glycomyces tenuis DSM 44171 | reverse complement strand
CTCGTTCTCGCTGGTCGGCGCCTGATACTGGGGTGATTCGCCTTGCTTCTTGCGGTGCTGTTTCACCCAGTTGCGCAGCGTCTCGGACGAGACGCCCAGATTCTTCGCGACCGCCGTGTAGGTGGTGGCGGGGNCGTCGAGATACATCCTGACCGCTTCGGCCTTGAACTCCTCGGGAAAACGACGGTGATACTTCGAGGTCGACACTTTCACTCCTTGCACCCCGAACCTTACTGGTCCGAAGCATCAGGGTGTCAACACCAAGGGATCAAGCCCCCGGGGCCCGGTGATCGTGATGCGGCGGCGGGACTTCACAGACACCACCACCGAACGTCTGATATGGACGAATATGGGATTGTTCTTGCGAACATATCCCCGGTCCAGCGCTTGTTCAACCAGCCGGCGCGGCCAAGGCCAGTGGCTTTTGCGGTCCTGATACGGTCGCCGCGCCCGGTGTGCTCGGCCTGGTCGATGGTGACCGTACAGACAGTGCTGTTGGGTTGCTCGGTGATAGCGAGTGCTCGAGCGAGACGAATCGTCTTGGGTTGGAAGGGCAGGTCGAAGACGATTGGAGGGGCCGTGGTGGTCATGGTGGTGGCGTCCGCTGCCGTGGCTCCCAGTCGTGGTCGACCATAGCGTATCTGACATCGAACCGCGACCGAGTGTAACGGTCGGTGTTCGCCGGTGACCGTCATTGGTACTCGGCTCGGGCGAGCTCGTGACCTGCACTGTGACCGTTTGTGACCGCTGGTGCTCGCCTGAGCGGCCTCTGATCTGGTCTGTTTCCGTGTCGCCGCTGCTCCGTGGTCCAGTGCCGGACCCGATCCTCAGTGAACACCACGTTCAATAAGAAGAGAAGGCAAGCGGTGCAGGAGGAGTGGACCGGAAAGACGGAGCATCATCTCGCAGGGAGCCCCCTGATGACCGATGCCCAGAGTCGCGGCAGTGGTTCGCTATTTATGCGCCTTGGGGGAATATGACTATATATACATATGATTTAGGGTTTGTGTGCTCGCCGGAATGTGGGCGTTGAGCTGGGGAAACGGCGTGTGATCGGGTCGGTGACGTCATGGGGGTGGCGAGGGGGTCGGTCGTAAGGCCCGGCCGTAAAGGGCGGTCGTAAGAACCGGGCAGGGCAGGATCAGAACGGTGATGCGTCGTGATGTCATCCTGATGGCGCAGGTTCAGCGGCGATCGCGCTGGTCCCATCCACCGCTGACGAGTAGGCGACTCTCTGAAGGCATCGGGTGGCCTATGAACCGTCGAGCATCTCGCGGAGTTCTGAGGACTCCGGGAGAGGCTCAAGACGGTTGATGACTTCCTCCACGCGCCAGCGCGTGGATGGGACGACCTTTCCCGACTCCAGCACCTGCCCAACAAACCCGGCTGATTCGTCGAGCTTGCCGCGCTTCGCCAGGGCGAGTGCGAGGTCGAGGTTAGCCGTGGTCAGTCGACGCGGCCATCGTTCCGGGTTAGGTTCGATGGGATAGGCGGCTATGACCTCCCGAGCTGCACGCTCGGCAGTGGCATCACCCGCCCAAGCGAGGGCGGTGGCGGCGTAACTCAGTTGCTTGGCCGGGTCGTAGCAGAAGTGGTGCCTCGGCTGACTGGGATCTTGGGTTGCCAGGGCCTCAACACGCCGTATAGCCTTCCGGGTCTCGTCGACCCGACCGAGCCGCGCCCAGGCACGGCCTTCTTGCGCGGTTGCTTGTACGAGCGCGCTTGAGCCCGTTGGAGCCGCCTCCTGGGCTCGCTGAGCGAGGTCGAGCGCCCTGGGATAGTGCCCGAGGGTCAATGCCTGCCACGCCTCGGTTTCGAGGCTCCAAGCAGCGATCACAGGCGTACCCGCTTCGTTTGCGAGACTGACGGCGGTCCGAAGCTGCGCACTCGCTGCGTCCGCGTTCCGAAGGTCGACGTTCAGCGTGGCCGCCAGTAGTGAATTCCAGGCAGCCAAATGCAACAGCGACCGGTGCTCGCGAAGCGTGGTCCGCTTCTGGAGGAGCCGACCGACGTATTCGAGGTGTCCGCGCACCTGGGTGAGGAGCTGAACCGGTCGGACCGACTGGTAGCTGATGGCCATGTCGTTGAACGATTGCTCTAGCAGGTCGAGTGTGTCCGAGCCAACCTCAGAGAGGGTCGCAAGCCGTGCCAGCTCAATGGCGGATACGGCGTCATCGCTAGCGGAGGCCGTCTTCGGTGCTGCTTGACGCTGGAGCGTCGTGGTGAACTTCTCGGTTCCGAGCAGCTGGTCGAGGTCTTCGGCGAGCGCCCGCGAGGGCGGCTCCTTGCCGTTCATCACACGGGAGGGAAACCCCGGATCGCGCACCATCGCGCGGCAAGCCGCTCGCAATGAGTAGCCGTGCCGCTCAAGTTCTTCCCGCATGAGATTTCCGAAGGAATCCACCTGGGGCCTCCCTGGTGTTGCGGTGTTGCTCGTTTCCTCCCGCAACACGTCGCAACTTCCGCGTGACTGTCCTCTGGCTCAACACTATCCCTAGCTGCTGGCGTTGGCCTCACTGACGCTTCCTCCCTGCTGATACGAGGTAACGCCAGCGGCAGCACCCACCGATTGAGCGAGGACACGACACGATGCCACAGAACAGCAAATCAATACCACGGCGCCAGCTCCCTCCACAGGAGCGGCGATTCCTGCTGTCGATGTGGTGGGCCGATCGCGGGAAGATAGCAGTCGCGGCCTACTGGTTTCCGGACGACAGAACAATCGTCGAACTGCGCGGCAACCGCGTGAGCCTGCTCGCCCATACCTCCGACGAACATGACGAGCACCTGGATATCGAGTGGGTCATGCCGTTCCGGTCCCCGGTCTGGTACGACTTCGAAGCCCGCAAGAGCCTGGTCCGCAAAGTCTGGCGCATCCACGGACGCCTCAAGAACGCCAAGGTATGCCCCGGATGAACACCTACGTATCCAGGCGATGGGAACAGCTCACGGTAGCTGGGAGTTGCCCGTGAGCGATTGAGTGCGCGCGTTTCGCCTGGGAGCCATGGCCGTTTATTCGCCTGAGGGTTCGTGGCGGCGGATGCACCGGAAGCCGAGGTGGCCGGTGGTGGTGTCGATCGGTTGGGGTAGCCGTGCGGCGGGGCGGTAGCGGCGGCAGTAGTCGGGGGTACACAGGTAGGAGCCGCCCTTGATGACTTTGCGGGGACGGCGTTCGTGAAGTGGCAGTGCGGGGTCGACTGAGAGGGGAGCCTTGCCGCCGGTGGGGTTGTGCTTGGCGGTCGGCGCGCAGCATGGGGGCGCGGGTGCGGCCTTGTGGGGTGACCACCAGTCGGCGGTCCATTCCCAGACGTTGCCGATCATGTCGTACAGGCCGTAGCCGCTGGCGGGGTAAGTGCTGACCGGTGAGGTGCGGTACCAGCCGTCAGCGCGGGTGTTTTGGTGAGGGAAGCGGCCCTGCCAGGTGTTGGCCATGTGGACGCCGTCGGGGGTGAGCTGGTCGCCCCAGGCGTATTCGGCGCCGTCGAGGCCGCCTCGGGCGGCGTATTCCCATTCGGCTTCGGTGGGCAGGGCTTTGCCGGCCCAGGTGGCGTAGGCGTAGGCGTCGGTGTAGCCGATGTGGACGACGGGGTGGGAGCCGCGGCCGTCGATGGTGCTGCCGGGGCCTTCGGGGTGGCGCCAGTCGGCGCCGGGGACGGCCGACCACCACCGGTAGGCGTCGGTCAGGGGGACCGGATGCGCGGGCGGGGTGAAGACCGCTGAGGAGGCGACCAGCAGTGCCGGGTCGGCGCCGGGATAGTCGGCCGGGTCGGGAGCAAGCTCGGCTTGGGTGGTGTGCCCAGTCGCGGCGACGAAAGCGGTGAACTCGTCGTTGGTAACCGGGTGCGGGTCGATGTAGAAGCCGTCGACGCTGACATGGTGCGCGGGGGCCTCTTCGGGATAGTGGCGGTCGGAGCCCATGAGGAACCGTCCGGGCGGAATCCAGGCCATGCCCGCAGCGCCCGATCGCTTGGCCTCGGTCGCGAGACCCGTCGTCTCCCTCATGGGCGTTTCCGTCCCGGTCGGCTCGGCTGCGGAGTATGCGAATCTCAGGATAACGGCCATTTGCGTGAGTTTGCGGCATTATTCTCGCGGTGGTGTCAGCATCGCGGGGATGTGCCGGATTCCTCGGATGCACGGACGCGGGCCGATGGGAGGACGAGCATGGTCGGGGAGTTCAACGGGCGCGTCGAGGTCGATGTCCGCGATTCGGAACCGGACTGGTCGCCGTTTCTGCAGCCACAGGCACCAGCCGAGGCGCCGAACGTGTTGATGGTCGTGTGGGACGACGTCGGGTTCGGCGCGACCGAGCCGTATGGCGGGCCGATCGAGATGCCGACGATGCGTCGCATCGCTGAAGCAGGGGTGCGCTGTGCGAACTTCCACACCACGGCGCTGTGCTCGCCGACTCGTTCGAGCCTGCTCAACGGCCGCAACGCGACCAGCAATAACATGGCCTGCATCACCGAGGGGGCGAACGGGTTCCCCGGCTTTTCGGCCCGCATCCCGTTCGAGAACGGCATGATCTCGGAGGTGCTGGGTGAGCGCGGCTGGAACACCTACGCGGTCGGCAAATGGCACCTGACCCCGGGCGAGGAGACCGACATGTCCTCGTGGAAGGGCCGCTGGCCGCTGGGGCGGGGGTTCGAGCGCTTCTACGGGTTCCTGGGCGGGGAGACCAACCAGTGGTACCCCGACCTGGTCTACGACAACCACGCAGTCGAACCGTCCGCGGCCCCCGAGGACGGTTATCACCTGTCCAAGGACCTGGCCGACAAGGCGATCCGATTCGTCCGCGACGCGAAAGCGGTCGCACCGGACAAGCCTTGGTTCATGTACTACTGCCCCGGCGCCGGGCACGCCCCGCACCACGTCCCGAAGGAATGGGCCGACCGCTACCAGGGCCGGTTCGACGAAGGCTACGAGGCGATCCGGAAGCGGATCCTGGCACGTCAGAAGGAGCTCGGCCTGCTGGGCGCGGAGGTCGAACTCTCGCCGATCAACCCGCACGGCGAACCCGGCGCGACCGGGCCGTCCGGCCAGCCGTGGCCGCAACTGGACTTCGTGCGCCCCTGGGCCTCCCTGTCCGAGGGCGAGCGGCGCCTGTTCGCGAGGATGGCCGAGGTGTACGCCGGGTTCCTGTCCTACACCGACCACCAGATCGGCCGCTTCGTCGACTATCTCGAAGAGTCGGGGCAGTTGGACAACACGATCATCGTCGTCGTCTCCGACAACGGCGCTTCGGGTGAGGGTGGCCCGAACGGGTCGTTCAACGAGAACAAGTTCTTCAACAACGTCGCCGACGACATCGAGTCCAACCTGGCCCGCATCGACGAGCTCGGTGGACCGACCTCCTACAACCACTACTGCACCGGCTGGGCGTGGGCATTCGACACCCCCTTCCCGTACTGGAAGCGCTTCGCCGGATACGAGGGCGGCACCGCTGACATGTGCATCGTCTCCTGGCCGGAAGGTCTGGCCGCGCGCGGCGAGGTCCGTGACCAGTACGTGCACGCGGTCGACGTCGTGCCCACCCTCTACGACCTGCTGGATATTGACCCGCCCGAGGTGCTCAAGGGCTACACGCAGTCGCCGATCGAAGGCGAGAGTTTCGCGGCGGCGTTGACCGACCCGGCCGCGCCCGGCCGGGCCTCCCAGTTTTACTCGATGCTCGGCCAGCGGGCGATCTACCAGGACGGTTGGCTGGCCTGCACCGCCCACCCGCCGCTGTCGGGCTGGGGCGAATTCGACAAGGACCCCTGGGAGCTCTACCATCTCGCCGAGGACCGGACCCAGATCCACAATCTGGCGGAGCAGGAGCCCGAGCGGCTTGAACGGCTCAAAGGGCTCTGGTTCTACAACGCAGGTCTCTACCACGGCCTGCCGCTTGACGACCGGACCGCAGGCGAGATTCTCGCCGTCGAACGACCCCAGCCCGGCACGCCGCGCAACCGGTACGTCTACTATCCGGACACCGCCGACGTGCCCGAATCGGTCGCGGTCAACGTCCGGCGGCGCTCCTACACCATTGCAGCGGCCGTCGCCATAGACAGCGACCAAGCGGCGGGGACCCTGTTTGCCCACGGCGGCGCAGGCGGCGGACACGGCCTCTACCTCCACGACGGACGGCTGCACTACGTATACAACTGGCTGGGCGAACACCACCAGAAGATCAGCTCGGACTGTCCGGTCCCGACCGGCAAGCACGTGTTCAGCGCTGAGTTCGCCAAGAGCGGTGACGACGCCGACACCCACAGCGTGACCGGGACTTTGACGCTCTACATCGATGATGAGGCAGTCGGTACTGGTTCGATCATGACCCAGCCGGGCATGTTCTCCCTGGCCGGCGACGGATTGAGCATCGGCCGCGACAGCGGCTCGCCCGTGTCGCCCGACTACCGCCCGCCCAACGGGTTCACCGGCGGCACCATCGACCGCGTCATCGTTGATGTCGCCGGCGACCCGTTCATCGACCACGAGAAAGAAGTTCTCGCCTACCTTGCCCGAGACTAGCCACATCGGCAAATTCCAACGGACGCAACAATGTCCGCTTGAGCTGCGGCATCACTGTGAGGACGGCCCGCCGACGGTTGGCAGCGTGATCGACGCGTTGTCGGGCGGGGCTCACGACACGCATATACGACACCTATAGAGAAGATGCCAAGACTGATGCGGGGACCGGCGATTAGTACGAGGGCTTCACGACCGCGCAGCAGCTGGGCCTGTCAGCCTGTTCGTGGAGGCGCGGCGATCGCACCTGCCTCACGGGTTGCACGGACCAGCCGCTTGATGCTACGGACGCTGATGCCGTATTGCACGGCAAGGTCACGCTGCCTGACTCCGGACTCGAATGCAGCGACGAGCGCCGTCCGTTGGTTGACGGAGAGGCGCCGGGCGAGAGGACGAGGGTGTCTTTGCGTCACGTCCTCGGTGGTGAATTCTGCACTGCTGCCGGAGCGCCAGGCGGGGCCAGAAGCGTCACGATCGCCGAGGCACGGGCCGGACAGGCGCCAGAGTAGGCTGTCTACCTGCGGCGGGGTGTTCAAATAAGCGATGGTTAGCTCGACTTGTGAACGCTTGTGACCGGCTGTGAATGGACGCAGCCGGTCACAGCGAGGTATCCTTCACGGTCGCGCTAGGCTCCAGGGAGGAGCCGTCAGCCCAGTATGCGAGGCGATTCGCTGCGGGTGACCTCAACGGGTCTGATCCTTGCCGGCCGAGGAGGAGCCTGGATCTTCGAGCTGATCGGCCAACACTCGCCCAACCTGGTCGAGTAGCTCATCTGCCTGCGGTATTGCGTTCAAGTAATGAAGCATCAGATCAGCCGTCGCTGCCAAGGCCAGAGGTTCGATTCCCGGAAGGTCCACCACGGTGCTCGTTGGTGCTCGCTGGTAGATGGCGGTGCTCGACCTGCGCGAGCTATGCTCCGGCACTGAGCCTCTTCGGGCAACTCATGCGGCACTCTGAGTGAGGACGAGGTGGCGGGGTCGTTCGATTCGGTGGAAGGCCAGACAGGCGCGGATGATGGTCCCGATCTTCCAGGGATCGAGGCTGACCTTGGCCAGGCAGCGGAATCGGACCTTGAGGTCGGCGTTGGCCTTCTCGGCCAGGGCGCGTTTGGCGCCGATGAGCCGGTTCCAGTCCTTTTGGTCCTCAGTGAGCTTGCCGCCCTTGGGGGCCTTGTGCGGCACCACCAGCGCTGGGAAGGCCCGGAACTTCTCATAGCCCAGATCGACCAGGACCAGGAGGTGCTCGTCCTCGTCCAGCCCGATGTTGCGCAGGGCGATCTCGGCTTCCACACCGGTCTTGACCGCGGCGTTCGCGTCGTGCTCACGGCCCGGCCGCGCCTCGGACACCCACAGCGGGTAGCCGTCTGGAGCGGAGATGACCTGGATGTTCACCCCGTGCCGGTGGTGTTTACCGCTCCAGAACAGGTCGACGCCCCGGGTGGGTCCCTCGACCCGGGCGCGGGTGGTGGGGATGAGGGTGCCGTCGAGCCCGATGTGGCCGTCACCGGCCGATCGGGCGGCGTCGATCGCCTCGGCCAGGCTTGGGGCGGACTCGGCTAGGACGCCGAGGCCTTCCCACAGGTTGTCATAGGCCGTGGTCTGCGGCAGGTCGTTGTCGGCTGCGAGCTGGGCAACGCGCGTGCCGTCGATGAGGAACCGGAGCACGAACACCGCCTGCGACCAGGGCGTCAGGCGCCGGGTGCCTTTGCGGGTCCGGCGCTGCCGGCGGTGGGTGGTGAGTCTGCGGGCGAACCAGTCGCAGGCGGCACGGTCAACGGGCAGGAAGGCGGTGTATGCGACACTCAAGGACAGGAAACCTCTTGGGAGAACAGCGGATTCGTAGCAGAACCAGTGTCACCCAAGAGGTTTCTTTGCAGCCCAAGGGGTTTCGGTCACGCTCCGCACATCTCACCTTGCCCGAAGAGGCTCACTCTGTGGCCGACATCGGCGAATGGCTTGGATATCGTCGGCGAGATCTGTGATCCGCCCGGGCCGCGAACTCGCCTCGGCGGCGGGTTCGAGGCCCGTAAACTCCTGGCCCGCCGTGGTCAATGTCCTTCGAGGTCTTGCACGTCGTTCGCGGGCGAGATCCGGGCGTGCGGGGGAGTGAACACATCTTGCCCGTCGTCGACCACGCAGTCCGTGCTCAAGCTCAGGCCATAGCTCGACGAATAGCCGATAGACAATCCGTCGTCCCGTTCGGCGTGCAAGCTGAAGTCGCTGCGGCCGGTGTCGCGCTCGATAGTGGGGTTCAAGCCCATGTCCTCGAGCTCGGCAGCGAAACGCTCACCGTACTCGATCCGTCCGGTGCTCTCTTCCGTGCGCGAGTCGAAGTCATAGGAGACCGAGACTGATACGAACCCGTCCCATGAGATGCTGTCGTTCCAGCCTGAATAGCAGCTCCGGGTCTCCCAACGGCGGCTGACGAACAAGCCGGCACGGGGCTCCTCAGGCAGCTCCGCCATAAGAGATCCGGCCAGATCCTCCATCGCGAGCAACGCCTCGCTCGAGGAGTATTCGGCGGATAGCTCGGGCGGACGGTCGATCGAATACCCGAACCACCGGAACGCGACCGCGCAAGCGCAGATCAGCGCCGCAACCACCAGCGCCATCACCATCAAGGTCCGGCTGACCACAACCCCAGCGGTCACGATTCCGGACCGTCTGCGCGGGGATCGAGGAAGATCG
Organism: Glycomyces tenuis DSM 44171; assembly: GCF_000427885.1. Taxonomy (GTDB): domain Bacteria; phylum Actinomycetota; class Actinomycetes; order Mycobacteriales; family Micromonosporaceae; genus Glycomyces; species Glycomyces tenuis. The sequence goes on along the minus strand of NZ_ATYW01000031.1, from coordinate 15,661 downwards.
ACACGGCTGACCGATCCTCGTTGCTGTTGAACCACACCAGCACGCCTTCGGGGGTATCGAACAGCTCACCGATCGCGAACCGGTTGCGCCCCTCATCGGCCTCGTAAGCGGCTTCGGCCGCGGACAGCTGTTCGCGGACCCAGCCGACCAGTTCCTCGGAGGTGACGGCGTCGTTGCCGAATCCCGACGCGCAGGCCTCCAGAATCGGGCGGATGCCTTCGAACGCCAAGGAGGTCGCGGCGTTCGGCAGATCTTCGGAGTAGATGTCGTAATCGGTCTCGCAGTACATGGTCAGCGCGTTCCCGTCCTCGTCGGTGATCGCGCGAGCGGTGAACTCGAAGTCGCCCTCGTCATGGAGGACCGTCTCCTCAAGTGACCAGTAACGGTGGTCGTTCTTGACGCGAGCGTCCTCCATCGGTTCGGAGGCGGCGGGCTCATAGTCGTCCGGTCGGGGACCACCGTAAAGCGACCAGGACCCGAGATCGAGGCTCGCTACCGCGTCGACCCAGGTGTCGATGTCGGCACCGGGAATCGGGCGCATCGGGACCGGATCGGAGATCGGGTATGTCGAGAAGTCATCGTGAAGTGTCGGCTCGGAATCACAGCCCTGCAACGCAACAGAGCCTCCGATGGCGGCCAGCATCAAGACGACCGATCGAAGCGGTGCTTTCGTTTCGGGGTGGATCGACATTGCTCAGGTGATTCTTCCGTTCCTTCCGGGTTCGCCGAAGAACTCGCAGTCTGGGTAGCCTCCGCGCCGGAGCCAAACCGACCCTCTCGGAAGTACCACGGGACTGTTGTTCCAACATGGTCGCGACATCGGCGTTCGGCTCATGTCTGCGGCGTGAATCGATTGATACTACCTTCCCTTTGCTACCGGGCCGATCCGTTCAGTCGATCGGTGGATTGCCGCCGAGAGCGGCCACAGCGGACTGGAGGCGCCGCTGGCGGTCGATGATCCACCGAATGCATTCGTCCCAGGGGCTCTGATCGGTGATCGATGCCGGTGGTGATCGCAAATTCGACCCAGCCTGGTGGTGCGGCACCGTCATCGACTTCGCTGGCGGCGCGCGATTGACCGTCAACGAGCAGGTGCGCGAGGTCGGCGGGATCACCGTCACCGGCGTGCGTCTGACGGTCCCGGGCAGCAATACCGAGATCCTGCTGGGGTACAGCACCGCCGCCGCGCACCACTGCGCCCCTTAGGATTGACACCAATGGACGAGCAGGAATTGTGGGAGCAGCAGGTTGGCGGCGGTGGGGCGGCGGGGTGAGGCACTGGCTGCAGCCGAGCGCGTGGTGGCGATGCGCGAGGAGTTGGCCGCCTCTAACCGCGCTGCCTACCTTCCCGACCTGGCCAGGTCATTCTGGACTGCCGCGTATGTTCGAAAAGTCCTTGGCACCGACTTTGCCGCAGCGCTCACCTATTGCGAGCGCGCGATCAGTCTCTATCGGGAACTGGTCGAGGTCGAATCCGACGCGTTTGGAGAGGACCTCGCCGCTGTCGAAGCCGTCCACGACAAGCTGTCGCGCGGAGGCGATGGACCCGGTTGACACTGAGTGCCTGCAGCGGCGCTACGCATGCCCCTGCCTTGACTGCTCGCGGGCAGAGCGGACCAACCGTTTGACACTGCGGATGCTCACCCCATACTGGATGGCGAGGTCCTTCTGCTTGACCCCGGCGGTGAATGAGGCGATGAGCGCGGTTCGCTGGTCGGGGGAGAGGCGTCGGTGAAGCGGGCGGGGGACCCGTGTTGAGCTGTCACCGATGATGTACTCGGCTGCCGCGCCTGAGCGCCAAGAAGGGACCGAAGTCCCGTCATTGCTTGGTATCGGGCCGGATAGGCGTCCGAGGAGGCCGTCTACCTGCGGTGACGTGTTCAAAGTAGCGAGTATTAGCTCGACTTTGTGATCCGCGTGTGAATGCTTGTGACCGGCTGTGCATGGCTGCGACCGGGCACAGCGAGCTATGATCCGCGGCTACGTGAGCGTTGGGTTGTCAGAATGGCGGTCTCAAGACGTCAGGTCCCGAGCGGGCCCGTGTCGGTCACACTGGTTTCATGGAATACATCGGCCTGGTGCCTGCCCCGCCGCTAGACCGGTTCATCGATGACCTCTACTGCTTGAAGGGAGTGCCGCGCCATCGCCGGGTGAATGTTCCTCCTATGCCGTCGGCGCATCTGTTCCTCAACCTGGGCGCGCCGGTCCGCTTGCGGGATGCGGACCCTTCGGTGTCGCCGGCGCTATTCTCTGACGGGTGGTTCATGGGTGTGTGGACCAGGCGTTTCCTGCTGGAGTACCCGGCTTGGGTGCGGGTCGTCGGGGTGCATTTCAAGCCTTGGGGGATGGCGCCGTTCGTCGGTTTCCCGGCGACCGACCTGCGTGACCGGTGGGTGCCGGTCGATGATGTCTGGCCGGGGACGGTGGATCGGATGCGTAACCGGGTCGGCGAGGCTGCGTCGGCTGCTGAGGCCCTGGGAGTGTTGGAGGAGGAGCTGCGTGCGCGCCTCGCTGAGACACCACCGCGCGGTCTGGACCTGGTCGGGCACACCGGTGGGCGTTTGGAGACGCTCCATGGCGCGGTCTCGGTCGGTGCGCTGGCCGATGAAGTCGGCGTGAGCGGTACTCATCTTGCCGCGCAGTTCAAGTCCCATATCGGGGTCACCCCGAAGCGGATGGCCCGGATCTATCGCTTCGCGCGGCTGATCCTGTCAGTGGACGCGCAGCACCCGGTGGACTGGTCGCGGCTCGCCCACTCGGCGGGATACTTCGACCAGGCCCACTGCAGCGGGGAGTTCAAGGACTTCACCGGCCACACCCCGACCGAATACCTCGCCCTGCGGCGCCGGTTCCCCGCCAACGAGGGCTTCCCGCCGGACAACGGTCCGATGCCTGCCGTTTGATTTTTTACAAGACCGCCCGCCCGCCGGGGCGATACGTTCGGGGTCGAATGCGCGAAGCGACCAAGGAGGACTCGTGGGCACGGTGATCATGCACAACGTAGTGTCGGTGGACGGCTTCATCGCCGACGAGAAGGACGAGGTCGGGTCGCTCCACGACTGGTACTTCAGCGGGGACACCCCGATAACTGAGCACGACGACCGGGAGTACGACCATTCCGGCGAAGGCAGTGGTTTCAGGGTATCGAGCACGTCGGCGCCGTACGTTCGGTCGATGTGGGATTCGATCGGCACGATCGTGATGGGCCGCCACTTCTTCGACCTCATGAACGGCTGGGATGGCCACCCGCCCACGGGCGATCATGTTGTGGTGGTGTCCCACCGTCCCAAGCCCGAAGGCTGGCATCCGGGGGCGTCATACCACTTCGTCGATGACGTGACCGACGCGATCGTCAAGGCCCGAGAGCTCGCCGGGGAGCGCACGGTCGCCGTGTGCGCGGGCGAAGTTGGCGGCCAGATCCTCGCGGCTGGTCTCGTGGACGAGGTCGCGATGGACGTGGTGCCGGTGGTGTTCGGTTCGGGCAAACGCTACTTCGGAAGTATCGACGGGCAGCTACTGCTGGAGGATCCCCACGTGGCCATCCAGGGCGACCGCGTGCTTCACCTGAGGTTCAAAGTCCGCCACCCGCGTCCCGAGCTTGGCGGACGAGGCGTTTGACGCTTCGGATGCTGATGCCGTACTCGGTAGCGAGGTCTTTCTGTCTGACACCGAATGCGAAGGCGGCGACGAGCGCCCGCCGTTGGTCGGGGGGGGAGGCGTCGGTGGAGCGGACGCGGAACCTGCTCGGAGGTGTCCTCGGTCGTGTAGGTGTTGGCCGAGCCTGAGCGCCAGGAGGGGCCTGGAACTCGGCCACTTCTGAGAGCCGGGCCTGATAGCTGTTCCAGCAGGCCGTCTACCTGCGGCGAAGTGTTCAAAGTAGCGAGTATTAGCTCGACCGTTGCTCCAAGCCAGAGACTAAGTCTCTGGCCTGGAGTTCTCAAAATCTCGGATTCGTCCGCCGTTCGTCCATGGGACAGCGCATCCGTCCTCGACAGTAGCCCGCAGGACCCACTTCAGGATATGTGACCTCGCTCACTTCACTCCTGGGCGCCGAGGCTCTCTGGTAGATCCCTGCACTCGATCGGCTGATGGTCATACGGTGCGCAGCCTCGCCATGACCGGGCGCCACGTCAAGCACTTATGGATCCCCGCATCGGTCAGTGTTGTTGCCACGGTGAAGCCCGTCTGCGAATCTAAAATATATATCGGCAACGAGTGACTGATTGCGTGAGCCCGAGCCGTCGTGCGCCGGACGACGCTTATGAGGCCGTGCTTTGCCAGCCTGCTGAGTGTGCGGGCCTCGGTTCTCACCGACTGCGAGAGCCGAGCCACTGATGGCTGATCCGAGGTTCGACATCGTGTGCGTGATCGATTCCATCGGCATCGAGGCGGGGCGATGGCGATGCGCTGGGTCAGGCCCGTGGTTTCGGGCCCCTGGCGAGCACGTAGATCAACAGGACGGCCATGACGGCGACGCCTGCCCACATGGCGTGCCGCCAGCCGGCCACGAAAGCCTCCTGGGCGGCCCGAATCAGTGCTTCGGCCTGGGGGCCTTCGGTGGTGAGGGCGGTGGCGATACCCGCGCGGGCAGCGTCGCCGGCAGGCCCGTCGAGGTCCCCGATGCGGTCGTCGATCGCGTTTCGGTACCCGGCGGACAGGACCGCGCCGAGGAGTGCGATGCCGAGCGCGGTGCCGAATTCCCGTGTCACGTCGTTCAAAGCGGAGGCGACGCCTTGCCGCTCCGCAGGCAAGGCGAGCGTGATGGCTTCGGTGGACGGTGTCATCGAGAGTCCCATGCCCAGTCCCATCACCAGCATGCCCGGCAACACCGACAAGTAGCCGCCGTTGACCGACACGAACGCCGCCATCATCGCCAAGCCCCCGGCGCAGAGCGCGATACCGGCGGCCATCGTCGAACGCACGCCGGCGCGGGCGGCCACGCGCGGCGCGAGTGCCGAGGCCGCCATCATCAGCACCATCATCGGCAAGAGCGCCAAGGTGGAACGAAGCCCGGACCAGCCGAGTACCGCCTGGAAGAACGGGAACATGACCACGAAGATCCCCGCTTGCACCCCGAACACCGCCAAGAGCGTGACCGAACCGCTCGCGAGGCCGCGATCGCGGAACAGCCGCACATCCAGCAGCGGCGCGCGGTGCCGACGCTCCCAGACGACGAACGCGATCGCGCCCGCGACACCCACCGCGAGGCTCAGCAGCGTCGGCGTCGCGGTCCAACCGCTCGCCGGCCCTTCATGCAGCATGAGGATGAGCCCGATCGCGGTGACCACTGACGCGAGCGAACCGACCACGTCGAACCGGTGCGGCGAGCGCTCCCGCGAATTCGGCACGAACCGCAATGCCAAGACGAAAGCGACCGCGACGAGCGCGACCGGGAGCGCGAACAGCCACCGCCAGTCCGCCACGTCGACGAGCAGCGCCGAAAGGTACATGCCGAGGATGCCGCCGCCTCCGGCGACGGCCGTCCAGACGCCGATCGCGCGAGAGCGTTCTTGTTGCGGGAACGTCGAAGTGATAACGGCGAGGGTGACCGGCATGATCATCGCCGCGCCGACGCCACTGGCGAGCCGGGCGGCGATCATCGCCTCCGAGAAGGTCGCGAGCCCGGCGGCCACGTTGGCCGCGCCGAAGACGAGCAGGCCCGCGAGCAGGACCGGGCGGCGCCCGAGACGGTCGCCGAGCGCGCCGAGCGGCAGGAGCAGGGCGGCCAGCGCGATCGTATAGGTGTTGATGATCCACAGGACGGTGGACTGGGAGGCGCCGAACTGGACGGCGAGGTCCTGCTGGGCGACGTTCAACCCTGTGACCGAGGCGATCACGGCCATAAGCGCGATGCATACAGTGATGAGAACCGCGCGGCGGCGCCGCGGGTCGTCGATGGTGGATTCGGCTGGTGGAACTGCGGTGGAGAGGACCACGGGCGGATTCCTTTCAAGCTGCGGTCAGGTGGTGTGGTTCGGGCATGGGCGTGCGGGCACCGGAGTTCGGTGGCTCGGGCGCTCGCGGGTCACTCGCGGACGGCGCGGACGACGACGTCGCGCAGCGGGTGGCTCCGGCCGTGGGGGTCGATGACAGTGCTTTGCCGTTCCTCGGCGGTGACGACCGTCCAGGCCTCGGTGTCGAGTCGAGCGGTGATGCCAGGCGCGGTTGCCGTGGCCTCGCCGGGGTGGTGTCCGTGGGCGCTGCCCCGATCGTGGTGGTGGCCGTCCGCGGCGGCATGGCCGACGATGAGCAGCGTCCCTCCGGGCGCGACCCAGGCCGCGATGCGTGCGTAGAAGTCGAGTTGCGCCATGGCCGGGTGGGCGTAGTGGGTCGTGACCAGGTCGAACGGGCTGCTCGGTTCCCAGTCGACGAGGTCGGCGGCGATCCAGTCGATGCGGTCGCCGAGGCCGGCTCGGGCGGCTCGCTTCGCGGCCTGCTCGAGGGGCGCTGCGGCGATGTCGACGGCCGTCACCTGCCATCCTCGGCCAGCGAGCCAGATCGCCTCCGTTCCGGTGCCGCAGCCCGCGTCCAGGGCGCTGCCCGGCGTCGCGTCGGCGGTCTCGGCTACGAGGTGCGGGTTCGGGTTCTCGGTCATCGGGCGTGCGTCGCCCCAATGCCGTTCCCAGTAGTCCCGGTCGAATTCGTGGTGCTCTGCGTTGTCGTGCGTCATTGAGGTGGCCTGCCTTTCCATCGTGTTCGGTGGCAAGGGCAAGGATGGACCCGTTTTGACAAACAGGCAAGTAATCTTGCCGATCAGCAAATTATCGAGGATCATGGACGAATGAACGACGGACTGGAACGCACGCTCGACGCGGTCGGGCCGCGCCTGAAGCGCCTCCGGCAGGCACGTGAGGTCACGCTCACCGACCTCGCCGCCGAGACCGGCATTTCGGCGAGCACGCTCTCGCGACTCGAAGCCGGGCTGCGGCGACCCACGCTCGAGCAGCTGCTGCCGCTGGCCCGCGCACACGGCGTCACACTCGACGAGCTCGTCGACGCGCCGCCCACCGGGGATCCGCGGGTCAACCTGCGGCCCCTTGCCTGCAAAGACGGGTCGACCGTGCTGCCGCTGACACGCAGGCCCGGCGGCATCCAGGCGTACAAGTTCATCCTGCCGACCAGCTCCGACGACCGCGAGCCGGAACTGCGCAGCCACGAGGGCTTCGACTGGGCGTACGTCCTCAACGGCACGTTGCGCCTGGTCCTGGGGGAGCACGACCTCCGCCTCAAGCCCGGCGAGGCCGCGGAGTTCGACACGCGGACGCCGCACTGGTTCGGGGCGACGAGCGCCGGACCCGTCGAGTTCCTCAGCCTGGTGGGCAAGCAGGGCGAGCGGGCCCATGTGCGGGTGGCCCCGAAACGGTCGCAAACCGAATAGACCACGGAGCGCGGAAGCTCCCCGGCATCAATGCAATGCCGGCGGCTGCAGTGGTCGCGTGTCTAAGAGAGTCTTTGATCCCGATTCGGTGAATCTGGATGGGCGAGCAAGTCTCATATGAGGCTCGCTCGTTCTGCTTGGTATGACCGGTGAACGCGTTGCTTCCTACCCCAGTGACCTCTCCGATGAGCGGTGGGCGCTGATCGAACCGATCGTGTCGGCCTGGCGCGCGAAGCGCGCCGAGCGGGGTATCGGCATCAGCCAGGCCGTACACCCCTTGCGCGAGATCGTGAATGCGATCTTCTACATCAACCGCACCGGAACACCCTGGTCCTTCCTCCCGGTCGACTTCCCGCCCCACCAGACCGTTACTGGCACTACGCGGCATGGCAGAGGGAAGGCGTGACCGAGCAGATCCACGAGGCGCTCCGCGTGGCGCGCCGCCACCAGGCCGGACGCGCCCCGCGCCCGCACGCGGCGATCGCCGACGCCCAATCGGTCACGACCTCCGCCAACGTCCCCGAGACCGAGTAGGGGATCGACGCGGGCAAGAAGATCAAGGGCCGCAAGCGCCACATCGTCACCGACTTCCTCGGCCTGGTCCTGGCCGTAATCGTCACCGCCGCGTCCGTCTCCGACACCGCCGGCGGCAGGGACCTGGTTGACCGGATCGCGGCCGAGCATCCGAGCGTGTCCGAGATCGGGCCTTTCCCCTCTGGTGTTGACGCTCTGATGCGTATTTGGCTGCTATTGACCAGTAACTTGATGGTTTCTGGATCGTTGTCTTGTTGTGGCTGATGGCCTTCGGATCGACATGCGGAAGTTCTCTCCCTCCCAGCAGGAGGTCCTGCGCAAGCGGGTGATGGCGGCGGTGCTGCATGAGGGCATGAGCGATGAGGCCGCTGTGGCGCTGTTCGGGGTGTCGCCGAAATCGATCGGCTCTTGGCGCGCCCGCTACGAGTCCTGTGGCGAGGCAGGCCTGTGTTCGGGCAAGACCGGTGCGAAGCCCGGCCAGGGGCGCAGGCTTTCGCCATCGGAGGAAGCCGCGGTCCGTCAGACGATCCGGGAGTTCAACCCCGACGACTTCGGGCTCGGCGGGCTCCTGTGGACCCGTGCGAAGAGCGGGGCGTTCATCAAGGCCTACTTCGGCATCTGCTACTCGCTCCCGGGTTTGAGCAAGCTCATGGCCCGGCTCGGTCTGTCCTTTCAGCGGCCCGATCGCAGGGCCCGCGAGGCCGACCCCGAGGCCGTGGCCGCCTGGACCGACACCGAGTCCCCGGCCATCCAAGCCAAGGCCGAAGCCGAGGACGCGGTGATCATGTTCGGCGACCAGGTCGGGGCGCGCTCCGATCACCTCTCGGGCCGCACCTGGGGCGCCAAGGGCCAGACGCCGGTCGTCGCCCGGACCGGGAAGCGGTTCGGCCTCAACGCGATGAGCGCGATAGCGACCAACGGGAAGATGTACTTCACGATCTTCCCCGGCCGCTTCGACGCCGCAACCTGCATCGCGTTCTTCGCCAAGCTCATCGGCCATTTCGACCGGAAGATCCACTTGGGGCTGGACCGGCACTCGGTTCACCGCTCGAAAGCCGTCCGCGAGTGGGTCGAAGCCCACGCTGAGGAGATCGAGCTGCATTTCCTGCCCGCCTACGCCCCGCACCTCAACTCCGACGAGCTCGTGAACGCAGACCTGAAGCGCCAGCTCGCCGACCGGGTGATCACCAGCCGAGAGCAACTGGTCGCCGAGACCCGATCGGTACTCCGCAGTATCCAGAAGCTCCCGGCCAAGGTCATCGGCTATTGCCAAGCGCCGCACACGAACTACACTCTGAAACCATTGAGCGACTGATCAATGGGCGACGTGGTGCTCGGTGGTGCATGGTGGTGACCGAGCACCACGAGGTGCCATCCGCGATCGCGTGCCTGTGAGGGTGTTATGGTGCGAGGCTCGAGGTGCCAACGCCAAAGGGCTAAGACTCAACCTTCATGTGGTCGAGCAGATGCTTACCTTGCACCACCGGTTCTTGGTGTTTGTGTATTCGATGGGACCAGGTCTCAACATCCACGATGTCTTCCTGAGGGTCGGCTGCGTCTCAATTGCTGGTGCAGCGGCGAAGGTCAGGAGCTTAAGTCGGAGGTGAATGAGAATCGGCGAACGATGGGAAGCCAGCGCTGATATGTGGTGATGTCCGACGGTGTGTCCATCGTGAGGTCCAGGTGCGGGTAGTTGGCGAGTAGCCCCTGCCAGGTCGTGTGCTCGGAGGCGTCCTCGATCGCCTCGAACAAGTCTGAGGGGTCCGAGGGGCCGGCGGTCAAGGCGAGTAGGACCAGTGCGGCTCGATAGCCGGGTGTGGGGTCTTCTAGGAAGTCCGCCAACTCGTCGGTGCGCAACCGGGCACGTAGCAAGCGGTAGAGGTTGATCAGTCGTTTCGCGCCGCGAGGTGAGTGGACCAGCGGGGCGAGACTCGCGATGAAGTCCAACTCCTCTGCGGTGATTTCGAGTTGCCGGGGTCGCAAGTTCGGTCGCCTCGACAACAGCCGCTCCGTGTCCGGGCCGGAAGAGCCATCGGTCTTGGGCGGAGTCGGCTCCGGCTGTGGAGCGTCGGTGGGAGGCTCGTCGGCCGTAACGTGTTCATCTGGTGCCCTTTGTGGGTTGTCCTGCATCGCGGAAGGACCGTTCCGGTCCGGCTGTTCCTCGCGTTCCTGGAGGAGGTTCGTGACAAGCCTGGTGAAGCCGGTGCCGGTCATCGGCGCGAGAGTGAGCGTCACCTGGAAGATCTTCTCCAAGTAGTGCCGGGCGCCACTGCCCGACGCCTCCGCGCCGCCTTGGAGCACGCTTCCGTAGTGATCGTTGAGGGAGCGCAGCAGCCAGTCCGGGTCCGCGGCGACCACGATGGTGAAGACCGGTTGGGCCAAGAGGAGGTGGACGGCCTCAAGGACTTTCACCACGACATCGGGCGGACACCGGTCGAGGTCGTCGATGTACAGGACGATCCGTTCGGGGCCGGCATCCTGATGATCACCGCCTGAACCGCAGGCCAGCATCGCCGCGAACGTCTCGAGGTCGCGGCGAACCAGTGATACGACGCCCAAGTGCTGACGGTAGTCCTGGCTTTGGTCGCGGAATCGCGCGAACGCGGCGAGGTCCTGCGATGGCGCCAGTTCGGCGACGGCCTGTTCAATCCGGGCCTGCTCGGCGTCGAGTTCTGCCAGGCGGGTTCGAGCCGGGGTCTCGACTCGGGTGGTCAGTTCCTCTCCGACGCGGCGGATCCGACTCGCACTCGCCCGAATCGTCCGCAGTGCGGGAAGCAGTGAGAACACGACGGTCAGGGCGGCGATCACCGCCGGCCACACCACGGAGTTGGCGATGACGAACACCGTGATGGCAACTGCTGCTCCGAGTGCGACGACAGCCCTGGTCGCGCGGCTGCGGACCAGGCGGCGCCACAGATTCCGCAGTTCGGCGGACAACCCGGTGGCCTCATCGATGAAGGCGCGAACTTGCTCTGCGGTGTCCCCAGGCGCGCCCGCGCCATCGGCCACCCAGTTCTCGGCGGCAAGAGCCGATGCGAGCGCCCGCGCGATGTCGCCCGAGGACGCGGCGCGACGGTCCTGCCGCTCCAGATGCGCGGTCAACAGCATCCGTTCCACCCGCACCGAACTGAGCTGGTCGAGCAGCGAACGCTGATGCCGGCGACGCTCGGCCAGGTCATTCGCGTGCCGCTCCAGGTCGTCGTCGGACCCGCTGGAGGCGAGACTGTCGAGCAGGTGGGTGGCGAGACTGGCCCACAGGTTCGACTCGGCGTAGTGCCAGGCGTTGAAGGTGACCTGCCGAATCTCCGAGCAGTAGGCCGACACGGCCGGTCCCCGCACCCCAGTGGCCCGTTCCGCCGCCGCCGTCGCCTGGGCGAGTTCGCGGATCCGCGCGCGCATCCGCCGCATGAAGAAACTCTTGCCCGAGCCCCAGTCCCCGAACAGCCCGATCGACAGCGGCGGTACGACACGCCGGGAGGCGATGAGGTCGGCGAGCATATGCACGTCTGCGGTAATGCCGAGATGATCGTCCCCGGCATCGGTATCCGGGTGATACCCGGCTTCGCTTCCTACCGAACCTCCTTCGAACTCAGTGCTTTTGCCCTCATCTTGGCGAGGTCGACCGCGGTTTGAGGGCGGGCCGAGGATCGTCGCTTTAGCCGCGGCTCGGTCGAAGACTTGCTCCACAGTCGACACGTTCTCATACATGTCGTGCTTGTCCAGCCCTGAACGCTCAGCATCGGTCAAGGCGGACCGGACCTGCACAATGCGCGGTGACACGGTGTCAAGCTCGTCGCGGTCCAGGAAACCGAACGCGCCCTGACTGAGCAGAATGAGGACCCAGCGGGACCCTCGGCGTTGCCATTTCGCCAGCTGCACCAGATCTCGGTGCAGTGCTCGCGAGTCGTCGCGGTAGTCAGCCCAGAGCACCGCGGCGTGGAGGTCGTCGAGATTCCTTCCGTCGTGCGAAATGAGTAGTGCATCGGGCATGTTCCGCAACAGCGCTTCATAGGCCGATCGCCGGGCGCCTGAGAACGACTCCGAGGGGATCACAACGATGCCTGGAGCTGCCAACGCCTCGTCTAGCTCCGCATCAACGTCGCGAGGTAGATACGGCTGCAAGCGCCCGTACGAATGCGACATCAGCAGCAGCGCGGTCGGGTCGATTTCCCGAACTGGAGTCGCTACGGGCACGCGTATCCTAGCCATCGCGTGAACCTCGATCTGACATCGTTACGGCCAGCAGCGCGCGGCCTTTGGGGACAAGGGGACGGGCTTGATGCTAGCGTGCCGGGACGAACCACGCAGAACTGAAGCTTGCAGGAGCGATCGATCGCGGTGCCGGTGGGTTCGTAACCTACGCCAGCTTTCTCGCCGTACACCAAGGTCAACGCCGCGGAGCCGGAAAGATCCGAAATCGGTAGGTCCGGGTGATCTTGAAGTTCGGCTGTCAACGGACAGTGGGAAGGCTCTCAGTGGTGGTCAGGTGACCTGGTTCTGTCGCGAATTTCGTGCTGTGATCGTGCTGTTTCCGTATAGGTTTTTGTTGGTGCCGGCCGTGGCGGCTCTGTGCGGTTGTCCGCCGCTTCGTTCGGGTTCTTAGTGTGGTTCTTGGCTGGTGAGTGCTTGCTGTACGGCAATGACGATGTCGCGGTCGCCGGCTCCGAGGCGGCGCGCGGCGCTGACGTAGTCAGCCGAGAGTCGGTCGAGTGCGCCAGCGAGTTCGATGGGCAGGCGCGGTGAAGCGTCTGCTGTGACCCGGGTGCCGCCGCCGCGGCGGGAACTCACCTTGCCGGTCGCCTCGAGCTCCCGGTAGGCTCGCCCGACCGTCCCCACCGCCAGTCCGAGGTCGGCGGCGAGCTGCCGCACCGGCGGCAGGCGTTCGCCCGCGAGGAGTCGGCCGTGGTCGATATGCTCGGTGAGTTGGGCACGGATCTGCTCGTACGGTGGAACGGGACTGCTGGTGTCGACCCGCACGTCGACCGTCATCGGTGCGACACCCGGTGGGGGAGCACGGCTATGACCGTGAACCAGCAGGCCGCCATGAACGAGGTCAGCCCGAGGGCCAGGGCCGTCCAGCCGAATGCCGTCGCAGCAGCGGTTGCGCAGGCGTTCCCGATCATGGCCATGCCCGCGAACGCCCCGGTTCCGGCCAGCGGCGCGGCCACCAGGACACCGCAGGCGGCGATGATGGCGCGTGCCGACGCGCGGCGGGCGTCATCATCCGCGGCATGGACCGCAGCGCCGGTTGCGGGACGGCGTCGGCGCGCCACTGCGCGCAGCGTGATCGCGGCGGCACCGGCTCCGATGAGGACGGATGCGGCGATCGGCAGCGTGTAGTACAGGCCGGGCCAGGGACCGGTGCTCGCCTCGAGGTCCTGGCAGGTGAGGGTGAGGAACCGACCCGACCTGCTCATGTCGTCGGCGCTGCCCATGCTGCTCGTGGCGGTGAGCAGGACCGCCAGTACGGCACCGATTCCCAGGGTCGCTGCGGTCATGAAGCGCGGCAGGTAGGAGCGGACCGATCGGACTTCGATCGGCGCGGTCCGATCCGGTCCTGTCGGGACCGTTCCGCTGACCTCGCCGATGAGCACGCCCGCGAGCAGGCAGCAGGCGAACACCGGCGCCGCAAGGGCGGCCTCCAAACCCAGCCAGTTCGGCGGGGCGGCGTCCAATACCGCCGCGGCAGCGGCGATGCCGACACCTACCCCGGCAAGTCGCAGAGCCGTTGAGCGTCTTAGGACTGGCCGCATCGCGGCCGACACTGCAACCTCACCAGGGTCGGCGCCGACGGCGAGGCGGCGATCGGTCAACAGCGGTGCGAACGCGATGACGACGAGCGCAAGGCTCGCCAGACCCACGAGGATCAACAAGGGCACGTGTTCCTCCAAAGCCGAACTTGTATCAAATGAATGATACAAATCCGAGCAACTTGTGTCAACACAAGATTGGTTCGATGCGGGGGCGGAACACTCCCGGTGGCTCGGCCGGACTGGAGGAGTGCTGGCGGTCGGATCATGACCTTCGCCCACGAATTAGTTGGAGCCCTTCGGATGTCTAGCTCCACGCCTGGGCAAGGTCAGATTTCTCGACGTGGACGCCCCTGCCGGGCTTGCTGCCGCGGAAGAGGATCCTGCCCGCATGAGGACGAAGCACGGAATTCGCGACAGAACCCTCCCTGAAGTCCGACGTCATGGAAGCGACCTGTCGGTCACCAAGGAGCATTACTCGTCCGCTGACATTCGGCACGTTCGGGCCTTCTGGCGCGTCCGTACAGAGATGGCGCACTGGGAGTGCAGCCTGTCGTGGATCTGACAGAACTCCTTGACCGTTGCGCTGCAAGATGATTGCGTGGAAGACACATGGATTGCAGTGATGGGTACTATCATCGGGGCCTCACCGGAAGTGAAGTGTAGTGGGGAAGAAGAACAGCCCTTGAGGGGCCTTGGAGAATCCGGACACTGCTTCGTTGAATCTGTCTTACGTGTCCTGGGTTATGAGCCGGAGAGCTCGAACGCTTCCCGGACTTCGATCGGCGGGCGGTACCCGTTAGCCGAATGAAGGCGTCTTCGGTTGTACCACAACTCGATCCAAGCCATGATATCTCGCTTGAGCTCGGCTCTTGTAGCGTATGAGACCCGCGACACCAGCTCGTTCTTCAACACCCCGAAGAAGCTCTCGGCCATCGCGTTATCCCAGCAGACGCCTGTCCTGCCAACGGATCTGGCGATGTCGTGGCGGCGGCAGTAGGCGGCGAAGGCCCCGGAGAGGTAGTTCGAGCCCCGGTCGGAATGGAAGATCGCGCCGGGTGCGAAGCGCCGGTCGCGGCGGGCCATCTCCATCGCCTCGACCAGCAGCTCGGTGCGGAAGTGCTCACCGAGGGCGTACCCGACCACTTCCTTGGTGCAGCAGTCCAGCACGGTCGCCAGGTAGGACCAGCCCTGGTCGGTCCAGAGGTAGGTGACGTCGCCGACGAATTTGATCCCCGGTGCTTCGGCGGTGAAGTCGCGGCCGACCAGGTCCGGCAGATCGCTGTCGATGCCGTCGGTGAGGTTGCGGCGCTTCGCCTTCGGCTGGCATGGGACCAGGCCGGCCTGGCGCATCAGGAACCGGACCAGCTCCAGGCTCGCTTCGACGCCGTTGCGCTCCAGCTGGGCCCGGATGCGCCGGTACCCGTAGGTGGCGTCCGACAGCTCGAAGACGTCGATGATCTGGGCGGTCAGTTCCTTGCGTCGACGCGCCGCAGCCGACTCAGGCCGGGTACGCCACTCGTAGAAACCGCTGGTAGAGACCCCCAGTTGGCGGCACATGAAGGTCACCGGGAACGCGTACTCCGGTGCAGGATCGGATCGCATGAGCTCGATGAACTCATACTTGGAGGCTACTGTGGATCCTTCGCGAAGTACGCTGCTGCTTTTTTTAGGAAGGCGACTTCCCGCTCCAGCTCCGCGATGCGTTTCTCCTGCTCACGCACCTTCTTCCGAGCGTCGTCATCGGCTGGTGCAAGCGCTGGCGGCTCGATGCCGCGCTCAGCGCGGGCCTTCTTGACCCAGTTGTGCAGGGTGTACGCCGATATTTCGAGTTCCCGCGCGGTCGAGGCGACGGTCTTGCCCTGGTCGAGGACCATCGCGACGGCCATCTGCTTGAACTCGGGCTTGTAGGTCCGCGGAGTGGGCCTGGTCATGGAAACGGATCATCCTTCCTACCAGCCATTCTAGGCTGTCAGTCCGGCATCCCCAGGGCACCTCA
>NZ_ATYW01000030.1 GCF_000427885.1 Glycomyces tenuis DSM 44171 | reverse complement strand
GTCGCTTTGGGGAAGATTGGGTTGCCGTTGGCGGTCCAGTTCGCGTCGAAGGGTCATGAGGTCGTCGGTGCCGATGTGAACAAGCGGGTGGTCGATCAGGTCAACGAGGGTGTTGAGCCGTTCCCTGGTGAGTATGATCTGGGTCCTCGGTTGGCTGAGGCTGTTGGGGCTGGTCGGTTGCGGGCGACGACGGATACGACGGCGGCGGTGCGTGAGTGCGAGGCCGTGGTGATCGTGGTGCCGTTGTTCGTCGATGCTGCGGGTGTGCCGGATTTCGCTTGGATGGACAGTGCGACCGAGGCGGTCGCGGCCGGGTTGCGGCCGGGCACGCTGGTTTCCTACGAGACCACCCTCCCGGTGGGGACGACGCGTGAGCGGTGGGCGCCGATGCTGGAGGCCGGGTCGGGCCTGACTGCGGGGAAGGACTTCCACCTCGTCTTCAGCCCTGAGCGGGTGTTGACCGGTCGGGTGTTCGCCGATCTGCGCCGGTATCCGAAGCTGGTCGGTGGGATCGGTGCGGCTTCGGCTCTTGCTGGTGTCCGGTTCTATGAGGCGGTGCTCGATTTCGATGCGCGCGACGACCTGCCCCGGGCCAATGGGGTGTGGGATCTGGGTTCGGCTGAGGCCTCGGAGATGGCGAAGCTGGCTGAGACGACGTATCGGGATGTGAACATCGGGTTGGCGAACCAGTTCGCGCGCTTCGCCGACCGGCAGGGTTTGGATGTGGTGAAGGTGATCGAGGCGTGCAACTCCCAGCCGTACTCGCATATTCATCGGCCGGGGATCGCGGTGGGTGGGCATTGTATTCCGATCTATCCGCAGATGTATTTGTGGAACGATCCTGAAGCCACGGTGGTGCGGGAGGCGCGGCGGGCGAACGCGGCGATGCCGGCTTATGCGGTGGAGGTGCTGGCGGCCGCCTATGGCGACCTTGAGGGCGCGAACGTGCTTGTCCTGGGTGCGGCTTATCGGGGCGGGGTGAAGGAGACGGCGTTCTCGGGGGTGTTCCCCCTCGTTGCGTCGCTCCGTGAGCATGGGGCGGTGCCGTTGGTGTCCGACCCGATGTACTCCGAGGCCGAGCTTGAGGCTGAGGGTTTGACGCCGCATCGTGGGGAGGCGGTGACGGCGGCGGTGATCCAGGCCGACCACGCCGAGTACCGGACCCTGGCCCCGGCGGATCTTCCTGAGGTGAAGGTCCTGCTCGACGGGCGCCGGATCACCGACCCGACCGCCTGGCAAGGCCGCCACCACATCACCCTCGGCGGGTAGCGGCCCTCGCGGCGTCAGCGCAGGTGCTCTTCGAGCACCTTGAGCACTTCGTAGCCGGCTCGTCCGGAACCGTAAGGCGCCCCGGTGGGCGCCGACGGGATCGGGCGGGCCGCCGTCGTCCGCCATTCCTCGGCGGGCATCCGGTCGGGGTGCGGCACCAGGACGTTCCAATCGTCGTGGAGCGTCTCGACCCACTCGGTCTCGGTCCGCAGCGTCGTGCACGGGCGGCCCAGCAGGTAGGCCTCCTTCTGCAAGCCGCCGGAGTCGGTGACGACGCCCGTCGAGCCGAGCACGGCGGCGACCAGTTCGGCGTACGGCAGCGGTCGGCAGTCGACGATCGAACCGGTCTCGATCTTGAGCCCGTGCTGGTCGGCCTTGGCCCGCAGCCGCGGGTGGACGAGCAGCGCCACCGGCACCGGCAGGTCGGCCAGCGCCTTGATCAGGCCCGACAGCCGCTCGGGGTCGTCGGTGTTCTCCGCGCGGTGCAGCGTGGCCACCAGGTACGGCGCGTCGGTGTCGATCCCTTCGAGCGAGACCGGGCGCTCGCCTCCCCGCGCGAGCACGGCATCGCGCGTGTTGAAGCACACGTCGACCATGACGTCGCCGACGCGGACCGCCCGCTCGGCCAGTCCCTCGTTCGCCAGGTGCCGCATGGCCTCCTCGGTGGGGGCCAGCAGCAGGTCGGCGCAGTGGTCGGTCAGGACGCGGTTGTGCTCCTCCGGCATGCGGCGGTTGAACGAGCGCAGGCCGGCCTCCAGGTGCGCCACCGGCAGGTGCTGCTTGACCGCCGAGAGCGCGCCGGCGATCGTGGAGTTGGTGTCCCCGTAGACCAGCACCCAGTCCGGGTGCTCCTCCTCGAGGATCGGGTCGAGCGCGGCCAGCATCGCGCCGGTCTGCGCCCCGTGGCTGCCCGATCCGACACCGAGGTGGAAGTCCGGTTCGGGGATGCCGAACTCGGAGAAGAACACATCGGACAGCTCAGGGTCGTAGTGCTGCCCGGTGTGGACGACCCGGTGCGCGTGCTCGGTGCCGGCGAAGGCCCGCGCGACCGCGCCGAGCTTCACCAGCTGCGGCCTGGCGCCGACGATGCTGACAACCTTCATTCGGACTCCTCCAGTGCCGATTTCCCGTCCGCCCCGTGCCGGACATCGGTGCCGAGTCGCGACATTTCGCCGATCCCGGCCGGTCCCCGAACGGACATTTCGTCTCCTATGGTGACGCTGTCGTTTACTTGCACGGTCGGTCGAACCCTATAATCCATGAATCGCCTCAGGAACTGAACGTACAGGTGCTCGCCGGTCCGGCCGATTATACGGATCCGGCGCGGGCGCCAGCGTGTACGCGCCTGGAGAACGATGGCCGAACCGGTCTGGGACGCCCTGCCAATTTCTGGCAAACGCTGAGTGAACCGGCAGGTCTCATACGATGTGGCCCGTGCGAGGGCGCCGGCACGGCGCCGGCGCGGAGTTCGGAGGAACAATGGACAGCCATCCCCAGCGCATCGTGATGCTGGTCCAAAATGGAGTTGTGGGGGACTCCCGGATACAGAAGGAGGCCGAGTCGGCCGCGCGGGCCGGCTGGGACGTCGTGCTGCTCGGCCGCGGCGATGAGAAGAGCGGCGAGGAGTGGACCGTCGGCGACGCCCGGGTGCGTCTGATCCCCGTCCGACGCACGTTCGACCGGCGCCGCCACGAGGTCCGCCGCGCCTGGCTCCGCAGCCCGCTCGCCTACCCTCCGGGCCCGCTCCAGGAGTACCGGCGCAAACAGGTCCGCGCCTGGAAGAACGACCTCGCCACCGCCCGCGCCCGCCTCGCCTACGACGCCCCGGGCTCCGGGCGGGCCGCCGCCCGCCGCCTCGGCATCGCGTGGCGGACCGGCCTGGTCACCGCCGCCCGAGGCTGGATCGGCGTCCGCAGCAGGCTCACCGACCGCCTCGACAAGCGCCGCTCCGAGGCCACCGGCCTGCCCGAGAAGCTCGCCGGAACCGCCTGGAAGCGTTTGCTCGGCGATCGGGCCTGGCGCCGCCTCGACCCCGCCCTGTGGGACCTCGAACTCGCCTTCGGGCCCGTCGTCGACGAACTTCGGCCCGACCTCATCCACGCCAACGACTTCCAGATGCTCGGCGTCGGCGCCCGCGCCAAGCTCCGCGCCGCCGCGGCCGGGCGCGACGTGAAGCTCGTCTGGGACGTCCACGAATACCTTCCGCAGATGCATCCCTGGAAGCGGCACCCGTGGTGGCACTCCGCCCAGATCGGCCACGAGCGCGAGTTCGCGCCCTATGCTGACAGCGTGGTCACCGTCTCCGACACCGTCGCCGCCCTGCTCAAGGACCGGCATGGCCTGGCCGAACTCCCAGATGTGGTCATGAACGTCCCCGACGTCGCCGACGCCGACGAGGCCCCCGCGCAGGGCCTGCGCGAGCGCTGCGGCATCGACGACGTGACCCCGCTGATGGTCTACAGCGGCGCACCCCTCGAACAGCGCGGCCTGCACATCATGGTCGAGGCGCTGCCGTCACTGCCCGGCATGCACGCCGCGTTCATCGTCTCCAAACCCCACTGGTCCTACGTCAAGCGCCTCGAGCGCCGCGCCGCCGAGCTCGGCGTCGCCGACCGCGTCCACGTCCTCACCTACGTCCCCCACCGGCAGGTCGTCCGCTTCCTCGCCGACGCCGACATGGGCGTCATCCCCATCCACCACTGGGGCAACCACGAGATCTCCCTTATCACGAAGTTCTTCGAGTACTCCCACGCCCGCCTCCCGGTGGTGTGCAGCGACGTCGAGACCATGTCCGCGATGGTCCGCGAGACCGGCCAGGGCGAGGTCTTCCGAGCCGAGGACCTCCAGGACTTCATCGGCGCCGTCGAGCGGATCCTCACCGACCCCGAGCCCTACCGGCGGGCCTACGGCGAACGGGTCCCACTCGACGAGTGGAGCTGGAAACGCCAGGCCGAACGGCTCACCAAGGTGTACGAGCGCCTCATCGGCAGACCCGACAAGACCAACACGGGAGCACAGTGAACATCGACGGGCAGCGCCGGGTCGCCGTGGTGACCCCCTGGTATCCGGAACCGCAGATCCCATTCCGCGGCTCCTTCGTCCGCGCCATGGTCGATGCCGTCTCACCGGGCTGCGCCGACATCACCGTCTACCACCTGAGCATCTGGACCGTGGTCCGCCCGGCCGAGCGCCGCGCCGAGATCTGGAACGCCCAGCGCCTCCTCCTGCCGCGCTCGGTGCCGCCCATCGCCGCCGACGGCGGCGTCACGCTCTACCGCGTCCCGACGATGGCCCCGCCCACCGAGGACTGGCGCGTCAAGTCCGACGAGTTCGCCGGCTGGCTCGCCGTCGCCCTCGACGGCCGCCCGATCGAGGCGCCCATCGTCCACGCCCACGTCCCGCTCACCGCCGGCTACGCCGCCCTCCAGAACTGCCGTCCCGACGCGAAGGTCTACGCCACCGAGCACTCGTCCTTCCTCGCCGACATCCTCGCCCAGGACGACGCGCGGGCACGCTACGACGAGATCCTCCACCGCCTGGCCGGGTTCTTCGTCGTCGGCGACCCGCTGCGCGAGATGGTCGCCGACACCTTCCCCCACCACGCCGACAAGATCCAGCTCATCTCCAACCCGGTCGACTTCCGCGCCTCCCGCGAGCGGCCGCCGGAGGCGCTGCGGCGCTGGGTCTCGGTCTCGTCCCTGACCGAGCGCAAGCGCATCGACCACCTTCTCCGCGGCTTCGCCCGCTGCCTCGCCGAGGACCCGCAGCTGAGCCTGACCCTCGTCGGCGACGGCAACCAGCGGACCGAGCTCGAAGAGCTCGCCGCCGAGCTCGGCGTCGCCGAGGCCGTCGCCTTCCGCGGCGCGGTCGAACCCGACGCGATCCCCGGCATCATGGCCGAGCACGACCTGCTCGTCCACACCAGCCGCCACGAGACCTTCGGCATGGTCGTCGTCGAAGGGCTCGCCGCCGGTATCCCCGTGCTGGTGACCCGCTGCGGCGGCCCCGAGCACGCCCTGGCCGGCATCGAGGCCGCCGCCGGACAGTTCATCGACGTCGACGACGACCCCGCGGTCCTGGCCAAGGGCTACGACGAGCTCCGCGGCCGCTACCCGCACGGCGTCGACCTGGACCGCGCCCGCGCCCACCTGGAAGAACGCTACGGCTACGAGGCGGTCGCCCGGCAGCACTTCGAGGCCTGGGACCGCCCCGCCGAGACCGAGGAGCGAGACCGGTGAACATCCTCTACGCCGTTCCCGTCGCCAAGCGCTACCGCGCCATGGAGCACGAGACGCGACTGGCCGCCGACCACGGGCACCAGGTGCACCTGGTCGCCGACTTCCGGCCCTACTGGGAGACCCACGAGATCGACCCGCGCGTCACCGTGCACTGGCTGCGCTCGCGCGAACTGCGCGCGCCCGAGTCGGCGCCGGTGACGTGGCTGCTGTGCCGCATCCCGCGCGCGGTGCTGCGGCGGCTGGCCCGCGGCCCCCTCAACCGCCCGGTCGGCAAGGTCCTCTACGAGTGGAACCGCAAGATCGCGAACCCGATCGAGAAGCGCCGCAAGCACCGCACCGCCGTCCTGCGGCACGACTACCGCCACGCCGCGGTCATGTCCGTGATGGAGAAGCACCGCATCGACTGGCTGGTCCTCGGCGAGCCCGGCGCGGTCGACCTGATCGCCGAGGACGTGCCCGCGCTGCTCGAGCGGCGCCCCGAGCTCCGCACCACCTACTCCTACGAGCCGTTCGCCGACCAGGAGGTCGCCGATGTCCGATGACACGAGGAAGGCACCCACCCCGGGAGACGCCCCGCGCCCCCGCGTGCTCTACCTCGCCTTCTACTTCCCGCCGTCGCGAGCCTCGGGCGTCTACCGGGCGCGCGCCACCGCCAACCACTTCACCGAGTCCGGCTGGGACGTCACCGTCATGCGCGCGCCGGACCGCTTCTACGACGAGGTCACCGGCTCCACCGACGACGCCCTCACCGACGGCCTGCACCCCGCCGTCACGACCCTCCCGCAGCCGATGGACTTCTTCGCCTGGGAGACCGACGTCGCCCGCTACGGGCGCTTCCGCGGCAACGCGCCCGCCCTCGCCAAGCGGTTCTACGACTGGAAGCAGCGCCGCGTCTTCCCCGAGCACTACCAGTCCTGGGCGATCCGCTGCGTCACCGAGGGCCGCCGACTCCACCGCCGCAAGCCGTTCGACCTGATCCTGGCCACCGGCAACCCCTTCGCGTCCTTTGCCGCGGCCTGGGCGCTGTCGCGCCTGACCGGCCTGCCCTACATCCTCGACTACCGCGACTCCTGGACGCTCGACCTGTTCGCCAACGCCGACGCCTTCGAACCGGGCCACCCGGCCTGGAAATGGGAGCGGCGGGCGATGCGCCGCGCCGCCGCGGCGGTGTTCGTCAACGACGCCCTCCGCGACTGGCACGCCCAGCGCTACCCGGGGACCGCCGAGCGGATGATGGTCGTCCCCAACGGCTGGGACCCCGACTGCCTCGACCCCGAGGCGCTCGACGCGGCCCCCGCGGGGCCGCTGTCCTTCGCGTACGTCGGCACCCTGACCGCCAATCAGCCGGTCCACCGGATGGTCGACGGCTTCCGCGCCATGACCGCCGGCGGCGACCACGCCGACGCCACCCTCGACCTGTACGGCCACCTCGGCTTCTTCGCCCACAGCCCCGACAAGCTCCGGGCCGACCTCGGCCTGGAGCTCGGCGAGGAGGGCGACGTGCGCTACCGGGGCCCGGTGTCCAAGACCGCCATCGGCGACACCTACGCCGCCAGCGACGTCCTGGTCTTCCTCGCCGGAGGCTCCAAATACGTCACCTCGGGCAAGATCTTCGAGTACATGGCCACCGGCAAGCCCATCGTCTCCGTCCACGAACCGGGCAGCGCCGCCGAGGCCCTGCTGCGGGACTACCCGCTGTGGTTCCGCCCCGGGCGGCTCGAAGCCGAGGACATCGCCCGCGCCATGGCCGAGGCCGGGGACGCCGCCGTCAAGGCCGACCCGGAGGTCGCCCGCACCGCCCGCGACTACGGGGCGGCCTTCACCCGCGACCGCGCCCTGCGGCCGCTCGAAGAGCGGGCCAGAGCAGTCATCGGAGGGAAGCGTTGAACAGCGAACGCCGCCATGTGGTCGTCGTCCTCTTCACCGGCGGCCCCGTCCGGCGGGTCAACCGGTTCATCGAGGCGCTGGACGGCCGCGACGTCGACGTGACCGTCCTGACCGCCGAGGGCGGCCAGGCCTGGCCGCGAGGCAAGGACCTCCACCCCGGCGCCGCCCGCAGCATCTCGATCGGCCGCAGCGAGAACCGCCAGCCGCTGGTGTGGCTGTACCGCGCGTTCGTCGAACGCGGCCCGGGGATCGTCCTCGGTCGCGGGGCCGAACGCCTGCCCGGCGTCCTCGGCAAGGCGTGCGGCAAAGGCGCCTCCCTGCACCGCAAGGCCGCCCGCGTCGTCCGTCGCAGGCTGTTCTGGCCGGTCTACAGGATGTTCCGCGGCCAGGCGCTGCGCCGCATCGCCCGCCGCCGCGTCGACCAGCTCGCGCTGGAGCGGGCCGAGAGGGTCATCGTCGTCGACGACGCCGCCGTCCCCTTCGGCTGGATGCTCACCCGCCGCCACCCGGGGCTCGAAGTCACCCGGCGGCTCGACCGGACCCGCTAGCCCTGACCCGCCCCTGCGACCATCCACTACGGAGTACCCATGGAACAGACCCGAACCGAGCGACGACGCATCGCCATGTTGGTGGACAACCAGATCGACGGGGACTCGCGGGTGCAGAAGGCCGCCCGCTCGATGGCCGAGGCCGGATGGGACGTCCACCTCATCGGCCGTTCCACGACGCCGGAGGTCGAGAACTACGAGCTGGGCGGGGCGCACGTCCACCGCCTGCCGCTGGAGGCGCTGTCGCCGCGCCGCTCGCTGCTCGACCGCCTCATGCGGGTGCGGTTCCCCCTCGCCTGCAAGAGCACCGCGATCGCCAACATCCTGCAACGGGAGATCGCGGTCTCCAAGACCGAGGAGGTGCAGCGCGCGCACGCCCCGGCCGCGCGCGGCCGCGGCGTCCTGCCGCGCCCGGTGCGCGACATCGCCGGGAAGGTCCGGCGCCGCTACCTCAAGGAGCGGGTCCGCCAGACGCGGGCGGGCTTCCGGTGGCGCAAACGGCGCGTGCACGGCCGCATCCAGCGCTTCGACGCGGCGATGCAGCAGGCGCTGCACGGCACGCGGGCCTGGCGGCGCCTCGACCCGACGCCGCTGCGCTACGACCACTCCTATGCGGCGCTGATCGAGCAGCTGCACCCGGACCTGATCCACGCCCACGACTACCGCATGATCGGCGTCGCCGCGCGGGCGGTGGCCAGGGCTCGCGCCCGCGGCGAGCGCGTGCGACTGCTGTACGACGCCCACGAGTTCGTGCCGGGGATGACCAATCCGGCCGGGCACCGCTGGCTGACCTCGCAGACGCTCTACGAACGGGAGTACTTCCGCTGCGCCGACGCGGTGGTGACCGTCTCGGAGCCGCTCGCCGACCTTCTGGTGAACGAGCACGGGCTCGCCGAGCGCCCGGCGGTGGTGCTCAACACGCCGCCGAGTCCGGCCGCGGCACCCGAACGCACCTGCACCGACGTCCGCGACGCCTGCGGCCTGCGGCCCGAGCAGCCGCTGGCGGTCTACTGCGGCGGCGCCTCTCCGCAACGCGGCCTCCACACGCTCGTGGGCACCCTCGCCCTCCTGCCCGAGGTGCACCTGGCCCTGGTGATCAACACCCTCGACTCGGACTACGTCGAAGGGCTGCGCTCGATCGCGGCCGAGGCGGGCGCGGCCGACCGGCTGCACGTGATGGGCTACGTGCCCTATGACGAGCTGCCGGAGTTCCTGTCGACCGCCGACGTCGGCGTGCACCCGCTGATCAAGGGCCCGATCAACCACGAGGTGGCGCTGAGCACCAAGTTCTTCGAGTTCATGCAGGCGAGGATCCCCGTCGTGGTCAGCGACGTGCGGGCCATGTCGGAGGCCGTGACGCGCATCGGCATCGGCGAGGTCTTCACCGCCGAGGACACCGGCGACCTCGCCAGGGCGCTCAAGGCCGTCCTGTCCGAGCCCGAGCGCTACCGCAAGCCCTACGCCGATCCCGAACTGCTCACCGAATACACCTGGGAGCACCAGGCGCGACGCTATGACGAGATCTACCGGACACTGCTCGGAACCGGCCGCTGAGCCCGGCGCCGAGCCGCTCGGCTTCGCCCACCGGCTCGGCGGCCCGGTCCCGTGGCCGCCCACCGACGGCAAGGCGACCCGCATCGGCATGGGCACGGCCAACTACGCCGGGCAGCTCGCCGAGTTCGCCCGAGCGGTCTGCCGGGCCCGGCCCGACACCGGGGCCGAGGTCGTCATGGCCGCACCCGCCGACCGGCAGCGCTACCCTGCCGACCTCTACATCGAGCCCGAAGCGCTCGACGACCCCGCGTTCCAGCGCCGCCAGGCCGAGCGGGTGGACGGCCACTACACGCACCTCATCGCCGACGCCTTCCGGCCGGTCTTCGGGTGGCGCAACGACAAGCACATCGGCGGGGACCTGCCGGCGCTGCGCCGCTCGGGCGTGCCGATCGCGATCCTCGGCCACGGCAGCGAGATCCGCAGGCCGCGGCCCCACCTCGAACGGCACGAGCACTCGCTGTACCGCGACGTCCCTCCGGACCGGCTCGCGGTGCTGACCTCGACCGCCGAGCGGAACCGGCGCATCGCCGACGAGGGCGGCGTCCCGGTCTTCGTGACGACGCCGGACCTGCTCGACGACGTCCCGCACGCGACCTGGACGCCCCTGGTGGTCGACCTCGACCGCTGGCACTCCGAGCGGCCGATCATGGAGCGGGCCGCCCCGGTGGTGGTCCACGCCCCGTCGGCGCGGTGGACCAAGAGCACCGGCTCGATCGTGCCGGTGCTCGAGGAGCTGCACGTGCGCAAGGCGATCGAGTTCCGCCTGGTCGAGGGCGTGCCGCACGGGCGGATGCTCGAGGAGATCCAGGACGCCGACATCGTCGTCGACCAGCTCGCGGTCGGCAGCTACGGCACCCTCGCGTGCGAGGCCATGGCCGCGGGCAGGCCGGTGATCGCCTATATCGGACCGACCAGCGCCGAGCACTACGGGCGCGAGCTGCCGGTGGTGAACGCGACGCCGGACACGCTCGGCAGCGCGCTGGCGTCCCTGCTGGACGACCGCGAGCGGACCCGCCGCCTCGGGCGCGAGTCGCGGCGCTACGTCGGCGCCGTCCACGACGGCCGCCTCACCGCCGAGCGCCTCGGGCCGTTCCTCGACGCCCGGCCGACCGCGGCGCCGCCGGGGACGGAGACCCGGCGGTGAGGCCCGCGCGAGTCGCCGGAACGCAGGGGCGCGGCGGCCCGCTCCTGCGGATCCTCGGATCATGAGAATGATTCATCACTGTTTTCCGGTGTTGGGTCTGTCGTGTTATGCCACCGTGACCTAACGCCGAACGGTGGGAGGATACGCTGCAAACATGCTGCGTTCTGTCATACTCGCCGCCGCCCGGTCATCGAAGATCGAGCGCCTCGTGGGAACCGCGCCGGTGTCCAGGTCGCTCGTCCGCCGATACGTGGCGGGGGAGACCACCGCCGACGCGGTCGCCGCCGCCCGGTCACTGGCCGCCGACGGGCTGCTCGCCACGCTCGACCACCTCGGCGAGGACACCGTCGTCGCCGACCAGGCGAGGGCCACCAGGGACGAGTATCTGCGCCTGCTCGAGGCCCTCGAGGCCGAAGGGCTGTCCAAGACCACCGAGGTCAGCGTCAAGCTCTCGGCGGTCGGGCAGCGCGTCGACGCCGAGCTCGCCTACGACATGGCGAACGAGATCTGCACCGCCGCCGCGGGCTCGGGGACCACGGTCACCATCGACATGGAGGACCACACGGTCACCGACTCCACCCTGGAGATCGTCTCGCGCCTGCGCGAGGACTTCCCCTCCACCGGAGCGGTCCTCCAGGCCTACCTGCGGCGCACCGAGGACGACTGCAAGTCCCTGGCCGGCGCCGGATCGCGCATCCGCCTGTGCAAAGGCGCCTACAAGGAGCCCGAGTCGGTCGCCTACCAGCGCAGGCTCGACGTCGACCGGTCCTATGTGCGCTGCGTCAACGCGCTCATGGCCGGCGACGGCTACCCGATGCTCGCCACGCACGACCCGCGCCTGGTCGAGATCGCCATCGACCGCTCCCGCTGGTTCGACCGCGAACCGGACTCCTTCGAGTTCCAGATGCTCTTCGGCATCCGCACCGCCGAGCAGCTGCGCCTGGCCGCCGAGGGCTACCGCATGCGCGTGTACGTGCCCTACGGCGACCAGTGGTACGGCTACCTGATGCGCCGCATGGCGGAGCGCCCGGCGAACGTCGCCGTGTTCGCCAGGTCCCTGTGGACCAGATCCTGAACGCGAAGCGTCCACCGGCCGCTCCCGACTGAGACGGACCGGACCCTGACGCACCGGCGCGGCCGGTCCGCCGCCGTCCGGGACGGGCCGCCGTCCCGGCGGGCGGCGTTCGCCACCGTCGCTCGTCTCGCATACCTGGCGGCCGGAGACTAAAGTTGCGAAGGTGACTCAAGCCCCCGAGGACCTCCCCCCGGAACCGCCGGCGAGCAGCCCCGCCGAGGCGCCGCCCGCACCGCACGTCCCCGCCCAGCGGCCCGCGGTCGAGCAGTCTGCCGAGCGGACGACGGCGGCGCCCGCGCCGCCGCCGGTCGAGATGGCCCCGCCTCCGACGGCGCCGCCGCCCGGATACCAAGCCCCCCCGGGGTACATGCCGTACCCGCGGCCCGAGCCGAAGCGCTCGCGGCTGACGACCGTGCTCGTCGTCATCGCCCTGGTGACCTCCTCGGTGTTCGCCGGGGCCCTGGTCAACGGCTGGCGCCCCTCGTTCGCGGAGGGCCCGACCGCCACCATCGAGGGCGCCCCCGTCGAACCCGGCGAGGGCACGGTCCCCAGCCCCGACGCCGACGCGCCCGCCCACGAGGTCCTCGCCTACCTCAAGGACCAGGCGCAGCTCGTGCTCGACGCCCACTCGCAGTCGCTCGTCGAGGGCAGCCTCGACGGCTGGCTCGCCGCCTTCGACCCGACGCTCCACGAGCAGATGACCACCCGGTACGACACGCTCCGGTCGATGCAGGTCAGCCGCTTCGACTACCGGATCACCTCCGGGCCGATCGAGGACGCCTCGGGGGCCGTGCCGCTGTACGAGATCGGCGTCGTCGTCACCCACTGCTTCGTCGAACCGGCCGAGGAGTGCTCACCGGCCGACGTCGTGTTCAGCACCTTCTGGCGCGACGGCGACGAGGGCATGGTCATGGTGGAGGTCGAGAACTCCGCCGGAGCGGACGGCCCGCACCCGTGGGAGACCGACGACCTCGTCGCCGCCGTCGGCGACCGCACCGTCGTCGCCGTCCCCGTCCACCTGGAGTCCCGGCTCGACGAGGCGCTCGAGATCTCCGAGGAGGCCGCCGTGAACGCCGACAAGTGGGCGCTGTGGGAGGTGCCGGACCGGTACGTCATCTACATCTCCGGTGACGAGGAGTTCGACGTGTGGTTCGGCGGGATGTTCGAGACGGAGGACGTCCTCGGCTTCGCGCTGCCGCTCACCGGCACCGTCGACGGCGAGAGAGAGCCGTCGACGTACGCGACGGTCATGAACGTCGACCGCACCGGCTGGGGCTACGACCTCACCTCGGTGATCCGCCACGAGCTCGGCCACGCCGTGACCCTGTGGGCGGCGCCCGCCGAGCGCTACGCCAACGACACGTGGTGGATGGTCGAGGGGGTCGCCGAGTACATCGACCACGGCGACCGGCCCGTCGAGGACTACGACCGGATGTGGGACGTGGAGGACTACGTGGCCGAGGGCGGCTGCGCCGACGAGATCCTGCCGCCGGACCAGGACGACGACACGCTCGCCGGCTCGGGCAAGTACGGCTGCGGCTTCCTCGGGGTGCACTACATCATCGAGACCTACGGCCAGGACTCCTTCGTGGAGTGGTTCGGCGCCACCGCCAGGGAGGGCCAGGCCGCCGCCGACACCTCGGAGGAGATCTTCGGCAAGACCTACGCCGAACTCATGGACGAGATCACCGGCTACATCGCCGAGACGGTCTGAGCGGGCCCGGTGAGGACCGGCCCGGAGCGGAGGCGCACCGAGACACGGCAGGGCCGCATCGCCGGTCGGCCCGGGGCCGCGGGAGGGGAGCCCGGCCGCGCGCCGCGCGGCGCGCGCTTCGGCGGGCGGCCCCGACGCAGGCCCTCGCGGAGGCGCCGGGGAACCCGGCCGCGCACCGCTGGGCGCCGCGGCCCGGGCGGATTCGGCTCGGGCCGAGCCGCGCCGCGTGCGCGGCCCGGCCGTCCCAGCCGCCTCGGCGCCGCCCCGCCCCAGCTCACAGGCTTAGTTGAAGATTATGGGAAACAAAGTGCGGAGATTACGACCTTCATTGCCCAGATCGCCCTAGACCGCCTGTTGCCCAATGAGGCGGACTGTCGTAACATGAGCAACATCCCAATCGAAAGACATCAACGTCACGGACAGTGACGACCGACTTGTTTCGGTTCATATGGGCATTCGCGTCCACCGCACCTCTAATACATCACAGAACCCCACTCGTGGCGACGCTCGCGAGCCGCAAGCCAGCCCTTCCGGCGAAGCTCGCAACTCGCAAGTGAGCCAAGTCCTCGCAACAGCCCTCGACAGAACGGTGAGACACATGAGCGAACCCGGGGACCTCCTCGACGAGGTCAAGTTTTTGACGGTGACGGAAGTGGCCGACCTGATGCGCGTCTCGAAGATGACGGTCTACAGGCTCGTCCACAACGGTGAGATCGCGGCGGTGCGGGTGGGGCGCTCGTTCCGCGTCCCCGAAAGCGCCGTGAAGACGTACCTCTCCGAGGCTCTCCAGACCGAAGACTGACGCCGCCCACGAAGCGAGCGCTCATGACTCGACCCCCGGCCCAGCCGGAAGAAGAGCCCTCATAATCGAAGACGGCGAAGCCGTTCCGCACGCGGGCCCTCCCGCCCGGTCCGGCCCGCCGACCACCGGCCCCGTCCGCTCATCCGCTGTGACGGGGCCTTCGAACGCTCGCGCCCGGCTCGGGGCCCGCTTCGGAGGCGAGCTAGGCTGGTCAGGCTCAAAGGAACGTCTACCGATATCTGTGAGGAAGTTGTATGGGCTCGGTCATCAAGAAGCGACGCAAGCGCATGGCGAAGAAGAAGCACCGCAAGCTGCTCCGCAAGACCCGCGTGCAGCGTCGCAAGCTCGGCAAGTAACCGAGACGACCGTCCTTCGGGCCGCGGCGGGTAGGCTGGTGCCATGCCAGAGTTCGAAGCCGCCGTCCCATTCGCCTTCCAGATCCGCGCCTGGGTCTGGATGATCATCGGATTCGGCGCCGCGCTCCTGTCGCTCATCGCCACAGTGCACTGCGCCGTGCAGAAGCCCGATGCGTTCAACGCCGTCAACACGCTCTCCAAGGGCACCTGGCTCGGGCTCCTGGCCGTCAGCTTCGGTCTGGCGCTGTTCTTCGGCGGCTTCGGCGGTCTCGGACTGTTCGGCCTCCTCGCCCTCTGTGCGGCGCTCGTCTACCTGCTCGACGTCAGGAACGCCATCAAGGACATCGGCGGCAGCGCCTACTAGCGGCCCGGCACCCCTCTCATCACCGCACGACGCCCCGCGCCATGTCGCGCAGCCGCGCCACGCGCTGCTCCGTCGGCGGGTGCGTCGAGAACAGCCCCGCGAAGCCGCCGCGCAGCGGCGACTCGATCATCAGGTGCGCCTCGCTCGCCAGCGGGCTGTCGCCCCGCGCGGGCATCCGGTCGACGCCGGCCGAGATCTTCTGCAGGGCACTGGCCAGCGCCAGCGGGTCGCCGGTCAGGCGCGCCCCCGAGGCGTCGGCCTCGTATTCGCGCGAGCGGCTCACGGCCATGCGGATCAGCCCGGCCGCGAGCGGGCCGAGCAGCATCGTCAGGATGAGCACGAGCGGGTTGGGGCCGTTGCGGTCCCCGCCGAAGATCGGGATGAACCAGGCGATGTTGGCGAGGGTCGTGATGATGCCCGCCAGCGCGCCCGCCACCGACGAGATGAGGATGTCGCGGTTGTAGACGTGCGACAGCTCGTGCCCGAGGACGGCCCGCAGCTCGGCCGGGGTGAGGATCTTCACGATCCCCTCGGTGACGGCGACGGCCGCGTGCTCGGGGTTCCGGCCGGTCGCGAACGCGTTGGGCTGCATGGTCGGCGCCACGTAGAGCCGCGGCATCGGCTCTCCGGCGCGCTGCGAGAGCTCGCGCACCGTCGCGTACAGCTGCGGCGCCTGGGCCTCGCTGACCGGACGGGCCCGCATGGAGCGCAGCGCGATCTTGTCGGAGTTGAAGTAGGCGTAGACGTTGATGCCGACGGCGATGACACCGGCGATGACGACGCCGGTGGAGCCGCCGAAGGCGTACCCGATCGCGATGACCAGCGCCGTCAGCGCGCCGAGCAGGACCGCGGTCTTCAAGCCGTTTCGGTGTCTCATGGTGTCTGGATTTCCCCCTTTATGCGAGCGAAACGCCTCGCATACCCGTCAGTATTCCGGGTTGAACTGGGGTTTCACTGGGAAAGCGCCGTGAACTCCAGCACGAGCTGCGGCGCGAGGCCCACTGCGACGAGGACCACGCCGATCAGCGCCACGGCCCAGCCGAAGCGGCCCTTAGCGGCCGTCTCGCCGCGTCCGAGCAGGATCGTGCGCGCCAGCGGCAGGTAGTAGCCGAGCCCGACGACCGCCCCGGCGGCCACGACGACCGCCAGCCACACCGCCGAGCCCGCGAGCCATTCGAGGACCGCGACCTTCGCGAAGGTCCCGGCCAGCGCGGGCGGCAGCCCGGCCAGGCCGACCACCGCGACGAGCAGCACGCCCGCCTGAGCGGGCGCGGAGCGCCACAGGCCCGTCAGTTCGGCGACGCGGCCGCCGTCCTCGTCTTCGCCTCGGACGGCCGTCAGGGACGCGAACGCCCCGGCCTCCAAGAGCACGAAGAACACCGCGTACGCGAACGCGGCCGCGGCGGCGGCCCGCGCGTCGCCGCGCCCCGCGGCGGTGGTGAGCGCGGCCAGCGGCGCGAGCACGTACCCGGCGTGCGCGATGCCCGACCACGCCAGCAGCGCGACGGTGCGGCGCTGCACCAGCGCCGCGACGTTCCCCACGACGATCGAGCCGACCGCGAGGACGGCCAGGACGATCCCGGCGCTCGACGCGGCCGAGGACTCGGCGAGCCCGAAGTGGACGAGCCAGATGACCGCGAGCGCCCCGCCGAGCTTGGACGCGCTCGCCAGGTAGGCGGCGATCGGCAGCGGCGCGCGTTCGAGCACCAGCGGCGCCCACGCGTGCAGCGGCACGGCCGCGAGCTTGAAGCCCAGCCCGCCGAGCGTGAGCGCGACACCGGCGGCGACCAGCCCCGCGTGAGCGCCGTCCAGGCCGCCCGCCAGGCCTTCGAAGTGGACCGACCCGGCCGCGGCGTACAGCAGCGCCGCGCCCATGAGCGCCGTCGCCGAGGAGGTGACCGACGCGATCAGGAAGGTCGCCCCGGCCTCGGCGCCGTCCCGCCCCGGCTTGGCGACCAGCACGTACAGCGGCACGGTCAGCGTCTCCAAGGCCACGATGAGCGTGATGAGGTCGCGGCTGCCCGCCAGGGCGATCCCTCCGGCGGCCGAGACCGCCAGCAGGAAGCAGTACTCCGGCGTCCGCCGCCCGCTGACGGCCAGCACCAGGACCGTGAGCCCCGCGAACAGCGCCGACGCGCCCATGGCGGCGTCGTCGGCCGCGTACGAGAACCACTCGCCGACGGCGAAGGTCGCACGGGACGGCCCGGCCGCCACCCAGACCGCCGCGACGGCCGAGGCGGCGAGCCCGACCATGGCGAAGGCCCCCGCGAAGCGCCCGGCGAACAGCGCCACGGCGGCGCTCGCCGCCGCCAGGTACAGCGGCAGCAGCGCGAGGTGGTCGATCGATTGCGCCTGCACTACAGCACCCCCGTCGCGAACAGGTCCAGCAGCGGCCCCGGCGCCAGGCCCAGTGCGAGCGTGGCGGCCACCAGCGGCGACCACACCGCCGCCTCGCCGGCCGAGACGCCGCCGATGCCCGCCACGGCCGTCGACGGCGGCCCGTGGCTGACGTGCTTGAGCATCCGCAGCAGGTACGCGGCGGTGAGGAAGGCGCCGAACGCGGCGACGACCGCGAGCGCGAACCAGGCCCCGCCCCGTTCGGCCGCCGCGTACACGGTGAACGCCTCGCCCCAGAACCCGGCCAGGCCGGGCAGCCCCAGCGAGGCCAGCGACGCGAAGCCGAGCAGCCCGGCCAGCGCCGGGGCGGCCATCCGCAGCCCGCCCAGCTCGGACAGCAGCCCGGTGTGCGTCCGGTCCTTCACGGCCCCGGCCAGGAAGAACAGCAGCGGCGTGATGAGGCCGTGAGCGAGGTTCGCGAACAGTGCCGCCTTGATCCCCGCCTCGCCTCCGGCGGCGAAGGCGAGCACCACGAAGCCCATGTGCCCCACCGAGGAGTACGCGATGAGCCGCTTGAGCTCGGCCTGCGCCAGGCACACCAGGCTCGCGACGACGATCCCGGTCGCGGCGAGGACCGCGAGCACCGGGGCGGCCTCGCGGGCGCCGTCGGGGGCGAGACCGCCCGCGACGCGGATGAGCCCGTACGTGCCGAGCTTGAGCAGCACGCCCGCCAGCAGCACCGAGCCGACCGTCGGCGCGGCGGTGTGCGCCGCGGGCAGCCACGAGTGCAGCGGCCACAGCGGCGCCTTGACCGCGAAGCCGAGCGCGAGCAGGACGAACACGAGCAGCGAGACGCCCTCGCCGACGCCGCCGCCCGCGATGATCGCGCCGAGGTCGGCGGTCCCGGCGTCGGCGACGGCCACGAACAGGCCGGTCGCCATGAGCAGCGAACCGGCGACGGTGAACAGCGCGAAC
This sequence comes from Glycomyces tenuis DSM 44171, assembly GCF_000427885.1. GTDB lineage: Bacteria > Actinomycetota > Actinomycetes > Mycobacteriales > Micromonosporaceae > Glycomyces > Glycomyces tenuis. The sequence goes on along the minus strand of NZ_ATYW01000030.1, from coordinate 7,503 downwards.
TTGACCGCCGCGGCGCGTCTCGTCTCGTCGATGCCGTAGCGGTGGATGACCGCCCACATCGGCAGCAGCACCGCCTCGAAGGCGACGAAGAACAGGACCGCGTTGTCGGCCAGGAACACCGCGGTGGAGGCCCCCTGCACGGCCAGCAGCAGCGCCGTCAGCGTCGGCGGCCCGCCCGCGCGCGTGTTGTGGACGCAGCACAGCAGCCCGAGCAGCGCCGTCAGCACCACCAGCGGCCACGAGACGCCGTCGACCGACAGCGAGAAGTCGAGCCGGATCGCCGGGGCCCACGCCAGGTCGAGCTCGTGCCACCAGCCGTCCCCGCGCCCGGCCGGCAGCACCGCCGCGGCGAGGAGCGCGAGCGCTGCGGCTGCGACGCCGACGTCGCCGCGCCGCAGCCACCACGTCAGCGCCGCCCCGAGCAGCGGCAGCGCCACGCAGGCCGCCAAGATCACACCCATAGGTTCACCCCGATCGCCACGACGGCGACGAGTAGCGTCCCGGCCACGCTCAGCCGCAGATAGCGGACCAGCCCGCCCCGGTGCCCCAGCGCGGTCCGCCGGGCCGCGGCCAGCGTCGCCCGGGCCGAGCCCTCGACGGCGCCCCGGTCCACCAGCCGCTCGTCGAGCAGCATCGCCGCGCCGGAGGCGAGTCGCGCCGTCGTCCTCGTCGCCCGCGCGGTGAGCGCCTCGCCGTACAGGCCCCGCGCGAGAGGCCCTTTCGATCGGCCCAGCAGCCGGTTCGGGTCGCGGGCCCGGTCGCGCCACCACGAGTCGGCGACGACGTACAGGCCGCCCGCGGTCGCGATCAGCAGCAGTGCCATGAGGTCCAGGTGCAGTTCGGGCACGTGCAGCGGCCCGGCGAAGTAGAGCGCGCCCGTCACGGCGGCCCCGACGGCGAGCGTCCACAGCCCGACCGCTTCGAGCCGCGGGACCGCGAGGCGCTCCTCGCCGCCGCCGCGCCAGAACAGCAGCAGCCACAGCCGCGCCGAGTAGGCCGCGGTGACGATCGAGGCGACGATGCCCGCCCAGAACACGACGACGCCCGCGGGCGTCCCGGCCTCGTAGGCGGCGCCGAGGACGGCCTCCTTGCTGAAGAAGCCGCCCAGCGGCGGCAGGCCGACCATGGCGGCCAGGCCGATCGTCATGGACCAGAACGCGAGCGGCGAGGATCTCGGCCGCAGCCGGGTGGTCGCCAGGGAGCCGTCGGTGGCGGCGAGCGCGATGACGACCCCGGCGGTGAGGAACAGCAGCGCCTTGAACGCGGCGTGGGTGAGCAGGTGGAACAGGGCCGTGTCGGCGGCGGCGACCGCGACGGCCGCGAACATGAACCCGACCTGGCTGATCGTGGACCAGGCCAGGACGCCCTTGACGTCGGTGGCGGCGAAGGCGCACAGCCCGGCGCCGACCATGCTGACCGCGGCCACGATCGCGACGACGAGCAGCAGATCGGCGGGCCAGACCGGCAGGAGCCTGGTGAGCACGTACGCGCCCGCCGCGACCATGGTGGCGGCGTGGATGAGCGCCGAGACCGGCGTCGGGCCGGCCATGGCGGGCGGCAGCCACACCTGGAGGGGGAACTGGGCGGACTTGCCGACGCATCCGAACAGGATCAGCAGCATCGACGCCGTGGCGACCCCGGATGAGACCTCGCCGAGCTCGCCGATGCGGAAGGTCCCGGCCGAGACGCCGAGGGCCATGACGCCGAGCACGAAGCCGACGTCGCCGAACCTGGTGACCAGGAACGCCTTCGCGGCGGCGCCGGGCGCGGCCGGGAGCTTCGCGTAGTGGGCGATGAGCAGGTAGGAGCACGCGCCCATCACCTCCCAGCCGATCAGCAGGAACACCAGGTCGTCGGCGCAGACGACGAGCAGCATCGCCGCGCAGAACAGGTTCACCTGCGCGGCGAAGGGGATGTAGCGGGGGTCGTCGCGCAGGTAGGCGACCGAGTAGAGCTGGACGAGCGTGGAGACGAGCGCGCCGGCGATCGCCACGGCGACGGCGGTGGGGGACAGGTCGAGCGCGGCCGAGACCGCGACGGACCCGAAGTCGGCCAGGGTGAAGGCCGTGACCGGGTTGCCGAATCCGGCGACGACGGCGCACACGAGCGCGGCGGCGGGCGCCCCGACGCCCAGCCAGGCCGCGTGGTCGCGGCGGCGCAGGAGCAGCCCGCCCAGCCCGGCCGCGGCGGGCAGGGCCACCAGGGCCCATGCGAAGAGGTCCATCACCGGCGGCCCGCCTGTTCTTCCCGTTCCCCCTCGGGGCGTTCGCCTGGGAGCCCGTCGGTGTCGATGCTCGCCCGCGCCCGCCACAGGTTGAGCACGAGCGCGAGCCCGACGCCGACCTCGGCGGCGGCGATGACCACGATGAACAGGGCGAAGCTCTGCCCGGTGTGGGCGTCCTGGACGAGGTCGGAGGTCACCAGGACGAGATGGACGCCGCCGAGCATGAGTTCGGCGGCGGCGAGCTGCATGACGGCGTTGCGTCTGGTGAGGACGCCGTAGAGCCCGATCGCGAACAGCCCCACGGCGATGACGTACCCGATCACCGGATGCACGGGGCCTCCCGGGCGGTGTCGGTATCGGTCGTTCGGGGGCACATGGCCTCATCTTGGCCTAGGGAGGGCCCGAAAGTCCAGCGTCGAGACCGTGTTGATACCACTCGATGCAAGGCGGCCCGGCAGGCGGCCGACGCGGGAGCGGTCGACGCTCCGGCCACTGTAGTCACAGCGGACGCGCAACACCCGCCAGGCCCCAGTCGCGGGCCGGTGTATCCGCTGGTCACTGGGGTGATCGATGTGTGGATCGACGAAGGAAAATGATCGAAAGTTTTCTATCTGTAAACTTTACAATTAATTAATGTCGCCTTAGGCTGAGTCCGTGGCCACACCCGAAGTCACCGCTACACCTTTCGCCTACCCGGCGAGAAAGGCGCGATCATGAACAACCGAAGGAGCATCGCGGCCCTCGGCGCCGCGGTGCTGATGGGAGGCACGGCGCTCATCCTCAGCGCTCAGGCCCCCGCCCTCGCCGAACCGCCCTCACCCTCCGACCCAGCGGACACGGTCGATCCGGCCGTCGTGGCCGCCATGGAACGCGATTTCGGCCTCACCACCGAAGAGGTCTTCGCCCGGCTCGAGACCGAAGCCGCCGCCCTGGACGTCGAACGCACCGCGGTCGAGACCCTCGGCTCGTCCTACGCGGGCACCTGGGTGACCGACGACGGTGCCGTCGCCGTCGCCTCCACCGAAGCGACCACGGCCCTCGACGCGCTCGACGCCGAGACCGCGGTGGTCGACCAGACTCTCGCCGAACTCGAGGCCCACGCCGCCGACATCGCCGCGGCGGTCGACCGGCTCGGCGAGGCCGACGACGTCCACAGCTGGTACGTCGACGTCCCCGACAACGGCATCGCGATCGTCGCCGCCGACCGGGACGCGGCCGAACGCGTCGCCGCCGAAGCGGGCGTGGCCGCCGACGCCTACGACGTCTCGGTCGAGGCCGAGGCGCCGGTCCCCTTCCAGCAGCAGATCCGCGGCGGCGACCCCTACAACATCGGCGGGCAGTCGCGCTGCTCGGTCGGCTTCTCCGCCACGCACCCCTCGTACGGGGACGGGTTCGTGACCGCCGGGCACTGCGACATCGGCTCGGGCCAGATCACCGGCGGCACCGGCGCGGGCGGGCAGTTCCGCTTCTCGCAGTTCCCCGGCGAGGACTGGGCCTGGGTCGAGGCCGGAGCCGGTTGGCAGGTCGCACCGCTGGTCAACCGCTATGACGGCACCGACGTCCAGGTGACCGACGGCGACGAGCGCCCCATCGGCGCGTCCGTGTGCCGGTCCGGTTCGACCACCGGCTGGTACTGCGGCGTCATCGAAGCCAAGGGCGTCACGGTCAACTACCCGGAGGGAGCGGTGACGGGCATGACCCGCACCACCGTCTGCGCCCAACCGGGCGATTCCGGCGGCTCCTACATCTCCGGTGGCAGCGCCCAGGGCATCACCTCCGGCGGCGCGGGCAACTGCCCGAGCGGCTGGACGGTCTTCGAGCCGCTCGACCGGGCGCTCGCGCGGACCGGAGCGACGCTCACCACCACCGGCGACGACCCGCAGCAGGGATTCAGCGTGTCCCTCTCGCCGAGCGCGCGCACCATCGAGCCCGGTCAGTCCACTTCGGTCTCGGTGGACACGCAGACGACCTCCGGGAGCCCGCAGGCCGTGACGCTGTCGGCCTCGGGCGCGCCCTCAGGGGTCTCGGTCTCGGTGAGTCCGACGCAGGTGACCACCGGGCAGTCGGCGACGCTCACCGTCACCACCACGGCGGCGGCCACCGAAGGGACGCATACCATCACCGTCACGGCCCAGGGCGATGTCACGCGCACCGCGACCTTGACGCTGACGGTCGGCGACGACGGCGGAGGCGAGACCACGTGGCAGGCCGGAACGGCCTACTCGGTGGGGGACCAGGTGTCCTACAACGGCGTGGGATACGTCTGCCGGATCGCCCACACCTCGCAACCGGGCTGGACGCCCGACGTGACCCCGGCGCTGTGGGGCCGCCTCTTATAAGGACATGACCCGTTGCGACAAGGCGGGGCCGGACCGAGAGGTTCGGCCCCGCCGCTTTTCCTCCACAAGAGACCGGCAATGCCGACCGAGTGAGAACCCGTGTGGCGGTGGTCTCTAGACGCTTCTGCACCATTCGCGTGTCGCGAGTTGCCGTGCGCCAATTGATGTGCAAAGGTTTCAGCACGCGCGTACCACACGTGCGCACAACCGAATACCGATCGACGGCGGGCCGCCGTCCCTAACGCCAATCAGTGTCGGCGGCCCGCCCCTAACCAGAGAGGAAACCTCCCATGGTTGGCTTCAGCCTACCCCAGGACCCGGTCCCCGCCTCGGTCAAAATCGACCTCGAACTCCACAAGCCGTACCGAACGTGGTTCGGTCTCGGCCGCCTGAGGTGCGAGTGGTGCAACCACAAATGGGGCGCCCACGGCTGCCCGAGCCGCCGCAGTGCGGTCAAGCTCCTGGCCTCGCGGATCGGCTCCGATTCCCTCCGGGCCGTCCTCACCCAGCTCATCGGCTTCTCATGGGGCGGTGCCGCATGAGCGACCCCGAACGGATCGTCCTGGGCCGGTTCAACCTCGAACACCGCCGCATCGAGGTCTACCAGCTCGCCGGTGGCTCCACCACCTCGGTTCGCCTGCGCCGCATTGCTCCCGAGCCCGCCGTGGATCTCGGCTACATCAACCGGATCGGCTCCCCCTTCTCACGCCTGCACCTCTACCGAGCCGAATGGTCTCCCGCGCTGCGCCGCGTCGCCAAAGAACAGGCCGCCGCGATCTGGCACCACGCCGCCCGCCACGAAACGGAGATCGACGGATGACGCTCCACTTCATCGATCGGCTCCCGGTGCTGGGCTACCGCGAGGTCGACGGCCGCGACCTGGCCTTCGCCTGGGCCTGGCACGAACCGCGCCTGCGGGTCACCTTCACCGAAGGCCAGCCCGCCCTGCTCTGCCAGGTCATCGCCCTGGACGAGCGCCCGCGCCTGGTCGCCGCACCCGACAACCTCGACTGGCTCGGCCACGACGATCCGGCCCGCACGCTCGCGGTCCTCGACTTCGCCACCGACCTGTGGCGCCGAAAGGAGCACATGATCCGCAACTGCAACGGCTGAACTCGCCCCGGATAACCTTTCGCCGCCTTGGATTTCACCGGATCGCAGCGCGGCGGTGACCATTCCGGCGGCCACTCGGGCGAGCATCGGCGTCTTGCCGCGGTCGCCGATCAATATCAGCAGCCAATAAAAAACAAACAGTTTCGGCTTGCCGCTCATCGTGCTCGACATGACGGTGCTGTGGCTCGACCGCCGCGGCATCGTGTCACCGACACATCGCCTTGATCGTCTGCCGGGCCCTGCCGGGCCCTGCCGGGCGCAACTACGCTCGGCGGCAGAGGGGGCGCGATGCTGCGGCGAAGGGTCATTGCGAGAGGGCTCGTCCAAGGGGTGTTCTTCCGGGCCGAATGCCGGCGAGAGGCCGTCGGCCGGGGCCTTGCGGGCTGGGTCCGGAACCGGCGGGACGGCGCGGTCGAAGCCGTGTTCGAAGGCTCCGCGGAGGATGTGGACGCGCTGGAGGCGTGGATGCGGCACGGTCCGTCCCAGGCGGAGGTCGACCGCGTCGAGGTGTCCGAGGAAGTGCCGGAGGGCCTGGCCGGGTTCGAGATCCGGCACTGAGGCCGCGTGAGGCCTGCGCGAAGAGGAACGCGACCTGCAACCGCCACCGGCGCGCACCCCGCAGGCGGCGCGGTGGCCGTCGCGGGGGTGTGTCGGAGTTGCCCGGTAGCGTCCGCGATATGACTGTGCGATCTGCCGACTACGAACTGCCCGGCGTCTTCACCACCCTCTCCCCGGATCTGGCGGCTCTCGCCGCCGAGGTGCCCGCCGATCCGGTCGGGACCTGCCGAGCGGTGCAGGAGCTGGTGATCCACTTGGTCGACACGGGCCCGCTCGGCCTGCCGCCGGAGCGTATCGCCGACAAGGACCTGCGAGGCGCGGACGCGATCCTCGACTCGCTGCTGCGGTTGAATCCGGCCCCATTGCACGTCCCGCGGCCGCCGGCCGAGCGCGTCGTCGGGACCTGCCGCGACTTCGTCGTGGTCAGTTCCGCGCTGCTGCGCCTACGCGGCATCGCGGCGCGGGCGCGCTGCGGGTTCGCCACTTATTTCAAGGAGGGCAAGGGCGTCGACCACTGGGTGCTGGAGTACTGGCACGCGCGCGAGGACCGGTGGGTGCGCGTGGACGCCCAGTGCGTGGGCCGCGGCTGGTTCGAGCACGACGACGACCTGGTGGAGGGCCAGTTCCTGACCGGCGGTGAGGCATGGCAGCGCTACCGGGACGGCGCCATCGATCCCGACGCGTTCGGTGTGGGCAGCTCCGACGACGCCTGGGGCGTCGCCGAGATCCGCGGCAACGCCGTCCGCGATCTCGCCGCGCTCATGCGGGTCGAGACCCTGCCCTGGGACGAGTGGGGGCGCATGACCGCCTCCTACGACGGCGAGACCGGCGCGGAGTACGACGCCCTGATGGACCGGATCGCGAAGACCTGCGCCTCCGACGCCTCGGGGGCGATCGCACACCTCTACGCGAGCGAGGACCTGGCCGTGCCGCGGGCCATGACCGCTTGAGGACGTCGGCCGCGTCGTTCGGCACTGAGCGCCGCTACCGCAGGAGCAGGTTTCCCAGTGCGAAGGCGAACAGGGCGATCGCCACGACGCCGTTGGCGGTGAAGAAGGCCCGGTTCGCCTTCGACAGGTCGTCCGCTTTCACGATCGCGTGCTCGTAGACGAGGACGGCGGCGACCAGTGCCAGGCCGATCCAGTAGGGGACGCCGAAGCCGGTCAGGGCCCCGAACCAGGCGAACATCGCCCAGGTCACCGCGTGCGTCGCCGACGAGGCGCCCAGCGCGGCCTTGACGCCCCACTTCGCCGGAGTCGAGCGCACGCC
>NZ_ATYW01000029.1 GCF_000427885.1 Glycomyces tenuis DSM 44171 | reverse complement strand
AACTACTAATCCGGAACTGTGAAGTTGGGTGGCCTAGTGTCACTCCGGTTGGGCCGCAGTGATGTAGGTGAGTTCGGGATGGCTGAAGAGGCGTTTGACGGTCTCGGGGAGTTTCTGGAGGCTGCGCAGGGCGCCGAGCGCGACCCGGTGCATATCGCCTCCGTTCCGGAGGACGGCTTTTCCCATGCGGCCGTTCTTGACGGTGTTCCAGACCAGTTCGTCGGGGTTGAGCTGGGGTGAGTAGGACGGCAGATAAAACAATCGCAGACGGCCCTCGGCCTGCGCTTCGAACGCTTTGACGATCTTGGCGTGATGGACGCGGGCGTTGTCAACGATGAGGAACACCGGCTTGTCGGTGGTGGCCATCAATCGCTTGCAGAAGTCGATGAACGCGACAGCGTCGAACGAGCCCGAATGCAGCCGGAAACGCAACTGTCCTTTACGCGAGATCGCCGAGACCATCATGATGGTCTTGCGGCCACCGACCGGACCCGAAGCGGTCACGACCGGGGTCTGTCCTTTCTTGCCCCAGGTGGTCCCGGCATGGAACCCCAGCTGGATGGCGGATTCGTCACCGAAGAAGATCTCGGCGCCCTCCTCGCTGGCCTGGGCAGCAATTGCAGGGAAGGTCTCGGTTCGCCATCGCTCGACCGCTGCAGGGTCGGCCCGGTCCGAGCGGTACCGCGGTCGCTGCGGAGTGAATCCGAGATCGGTCAGTATCCGCCCGACCCACTTGGGCGAGAAACTGATGCCGAACCGTTCCTTCACCAGGGCCGCCGCGATCTCGCGGGTCCACAGCAACGAATCGAAGCCGTGCTCCTCAGGCGTGGTCGACTCGATGATCCCCGCCAGCTCGGTGCGCATCGGCTCGTCCATCGCGCTCTTGCGCTCGGGTCGCTTGTCGTCCAGTCCCGCAGGCCGGCCCTCACGGGCCCATCGCGCCCAGTTGTAGACCGAGTTCGGCGAGACGCCCAGCGTCCCAGCGATGAACGCGGCCGTATACCCACCCGCTCTCATCTCCAGCGCCCGAGCTCGAAGCTCCGCACTCGCTCGCGGCTTTCCCTTTGCCATGCAAGCATTCTCGCATCACCACCCAGAACCCAACTTCACAGATCCGGATTAGTAGTTTGTGGCGGAAATTTCGACCCCGTCTATGTGGACAAACCGTGAAACCGCCCCCAACCGGCAACTTCGCGCTCCTCCCCTACCGACCCCCGCGCTCAGCCGTTGGTCTCAGAACCAACGCCTTCGAGTAAGCTTTGGGCCTCCAAAGCGCAGCTGTGATCGGTTGGGACAGACCTGTCCGACCGAATCCAGTGATGGCCAGCATAGAGCGCGCCGTAGCCGGGCGCATGTTCCTGACCCCCGTAGGGGACCGCAATGTTCGCTCTGCCGCAACCATCGGTGGCCCCGGACAGAACACGCCCGCCCGTTCAGACAGCGTCAGAGACCCTGGAGCGTATGCTGGCGTGATGGCAACGCCCCTCAACGAAGCCCTGAAGCCCTGGTACGGATTTAACGGTCCGAGCGAGCCGATCGAACTCTTCCACGATGAGATCGGAGGCCACGGCTCGGCCGACTGCCAAGGAACGGTGGCTTTCTCCTTCTCACGTCGCCCGGTGATCGAGTGGGAAGTGTCCGTTCCTGATTTCAAAGCGGCCCGAAAGGGCTCGCTGGATCTGACCCTGCACAGGCCGGACGGACCGATGCCCCTCATTGGACGGGCTTCCGGCACTCAGTGTGGATCGTCAAATGGTAGCGAATTCGGATCGCGGCACTCGAATCTGACACGGATCATTGCGCACTGGTTCAACCTGCCGGATTGGTGGTGTAGGGAACTGATTTCCGAGACGCCGGACAATCCTGATAGCGCATACGATGGTCGTTGGAGCTTCCAAGCCAGTAGCTGGACGATCACCTTTGATAAGAGACGAGATCTCGATGAAGTGCTTAAGCAGGCCAAGAGATCCAATCTGTATGTCATGACTCATGTCATGGAATTGCGTCGGACCGATGGCAAGGAATTCTCAGCAGAAGATGCCGACCATGTGCTTGACGCCCTTCATGTTGGGATGTCGTTTGCTATTGGGAGATGGGCCGCGCCGCTGCTACCAGTAGGATTCTCCCACGACGGTTCGGTGGCCTGGGAGGAATGGCTCCCACTGCACCTAGATACGGCCGACTCAGTGACTCCTGGCTGGTGGTATCAAAATGATCTCAACTCACTTGAGGAAGTCCTGCGGCTCACTATCGAGAAGTTCGCCGACCCAATCATCTGCGCCAGACTGGGCTTTCAGATGAAGTTCTCCATCCTGTCCGCAGGATATCATGGATTCGTCGAGTCTCGGGTGATCAATGGCACGGCTGGACTTGAGCACATGCAATGGCAACACCTGGTACTGGGGAAGATTCTCACGGAGAAGCAGTACAAAGGCCGGGACCTATGGAACGGTAGGCATCTTGTCGCCGCGGACCGACTTCGCATGACACTCGATGCCGCCCAAATCTCGTATGATGTGGATTTCTCGATAATGCCCGAGATACATAACTTCATCCGGAGAGACGCCAACGCAAAAGACGGTGCCGACGTCGTCACACGGATTCGGAATCGACTCGTACACCCCAAGGCCGGCCAGGAAATCGTGTACGACCAGCCAGGCTTGCTCGTCGAGGTGTGGGCCCTTGCACGCCATTTCTTGGCGCTACTCGTGCTGCACTCACTCGGCTTCACAGGCAAATACCGAGACCTACGCAAATTCCAAGGTTGGTACGGCGAAACCGAGAAAGTCCCTTGGGCATGACCAGCCCAACACTCGATGCTACTCCAGAATGCAGCGTCACAGCATACGGTTTTCCGATCTTGACAAGGACCACGAGATGACGAAAACCCCTCCGAGCGTCAACATCTTTGCAAGCTCACTTGACCTGATGCAGATCCCGTTCATCTTCACGCAAGACGAACTGCTTACGACGGAGGCGTTCATCAAGCGGGCTAAGGAACGAGGCTTCACGTTGACCCTGCATACACTGCAGGAGCTCCACATCTCACGGATTCTCGTCCCCTTGTACCGCGTGAGCGACACCGCGGTTGCTGGTCGCCGACTCGCTCTTGAACGACCACTAGGTCCCAACGCCCGGGCCTGGGTGCTCGACGCAGCCATCGAGGGGCGCCTACGCGACCCCGCGACTGAGGGCTACTCCTCGGCGTGGCCCTACGAACGGCCGCCCGATGAGGATCCGGAGAATTGGTGGAACGGATTCGTCTACTCCTCATGGCAACTTGTGGATCTCCACAGGATCACGACCATCTACCAGAATGTCAAACACGGCTGGGACCGCACGCGAGTCGGTCGGGTAGAACAACACCACAGATTCGCCCGGGCTCTCGCGGCACTTGCAACCCCGTACCTGCCGGGAGTGCTCAGGCGCTTCAGCTTCCCCATGGAACTTGATGAAGGCGAACTACGGCGATACCGAGCAGCAGTAGACAAGCTCGATCTCCTGCGTATTGCGGGCTTCCCCCCTGACCAACTCAAATCTTCAGCCGATCATCTGTTGAGTCTGTCCCATGCCCAAGATCCTCTCGGAAAGTGGCTTCCGCTGACGCGATATGCTCGCTACGACGGCTGGACAAAACTCCGTGACGCACCGCTCACCGCGATGTGGCAGCGGGTCGCGGCCGAGGTGTTGCTGCGAGCCCACGAGGAACTCACCGCTGAGGGCATCCTGGAACCGCTACCCGATCTCACCGGTTCGACTTGGTGGACACCGCAGCATGATCGCCTGTCGCCTCGACACGTTGAAGCACAGACGCTTGAACGGGCACTCGCCGAGTTCGGTCTCTCCCCTCACCCGAAGGTCATCCTCCTAGTGGAGGGCGAGACCGAGCTGTTCCACATCCCCAAGCTGCTGGCGGAGCTAGGGTTCGACCGGCCTCAGGACGTTCGTGTGCAACGCACTGAAGGCTCCAAGGTCAATCCACATCTGATTGCCCGGTACGGCGTAACGCCTCGCGCGGGAAGGAAGATCCGGGAAGGGAAGTGGCTTCTCGATGCCTCCTCTACGGCCTTGATGATCGCAATGGACGCTGAGAACAACTTCGCAACAGAGGAAGCGCGAGAGAAGATGCGCCGCAAGCTTCAGGCAGCGATCAGGGAGGAGGTTCAATACCAAGACGCTGATATCAACGATGCATCCCTTGACGAACTTGTACACATTTTCGTATGGGGCGAGGACACATACGAACTCGCGAACTTCACTGACGAAGAGCTTGTGCCAGCACTCACACAGATCGCACAGACACAGGGAAACACCCGTCTGAACTCACCTACCTGGGACCAAGATCTCATCGCAGCACTGCGCGACGCACGCTTGAGGCATGTCGACATCAAGTTTGTGTTCTCAAAGATGCACATATTCGAGTCGAAAACCGAGCTAGCCCGGCTTCTGTGGCCTGCCCTTCTACGGAAGAGCGAGCGCGAGTATGGAGAGAACGAGCCCGCGACGCCCGTCGTAAGACTGGTGCTGAAAGTGCGCAACATCATCGCACGCCAATCAGGAGTCTTTGGACTCAAAGGTCCCTCGTCAGCTTCAGTACACGACGAGCTGTAGTCCGACCGCTCGGATCACCAGTTCACAGCGCGTTCAAGGGTGTTCACAAGGTCGTGTGCCGGGCCGGTGTGCGTGAGGACGTAGCTATCTCGCGCGCGCGTGACGGTGACGAACAGCAGCGACAGCGCCCGCTGCTCGCTGGCGGCGCGCACGGATTCGTCGGTGATCGACTCGAATCGCATATGGCGCGGCGGGAAGTGGTCCTTGCCCATGTAGGCGTTGATGATGTGCTGGAACTCCAGGCCCTTGAGCGAGTGCATGGTCTCGACATAGACCGCGCCATCCTTGCGGACCTGGCGGGTGTTTCGGGCGTCGAATCCGGATTCTTTGAGCTTCGTGATCAGCTCGCCGCGGATCTTCTGGGTGGGTACCGCGATGCCGATGTTGCTCTCGGCGTCGTCTGTCCGCAGGGCGTTGATCCGTTCGAGGATGAACGCCAGCTCGTCGCGTTCGTCGTCGAAGCGTTCGGATTCGATGGTGCCGCCGTGGTTCAGCGAACGGTAGCCGTCAAGCTTGTCGGTGCCGGAGTCGAAGTCTTCAAATTTCTGGCCCGCCGTCAGCGCCAAAGCCGAGTCGAGGATCTCCTTCGTGGTCCGGTAGTTGACCGTCAGACGTCGCGAGCGGCCGCGGATCTGGATTCCGAAGTGACTGAGCGACAATGGCTTCCGATACAGCCGCTGGTGCGAATCCGCACCGATGAAAATGTCGTTTTTACCCGGGTTGACGAGCGCGCGTACGAGCCGCCAGTGGACGGGACTGAGGTCCTGTCCTTCGTCGACGAGGATGTGGCGATAGCGGTGGTTCGCACCTTCTGGTGTGGCCGCGATCTTGCCGGCCTCAGCGGCGATGCGCGCCCAGGTGGTCTTCACCTCGGCGTCCTGGAGCGCCTCGAAGCGGGTTGAGACCTCCCAGACGGTCTTGCGCTGACGCCGGCCCAGTGGCTTGCCTCGTCGCGACCGCGATGCTTGGAAGTAGTCCTTGAGGGTCTCGATCCGGTCGGCCAGAATGACTTCTTCGTACTCCTCCTTGATGAACTCCTGAGTGAATTCGCGGGCTTCGGGTCCGACGGCGTCGATCGCGCCGTTCCACGTCGCGCGTTCCTCATCGGACCGCGCGACGTCGACGTCGCCACCGGCGCCGGACTTGGAGTAGATGCCGCCCGCGACGGCGTCGATGGTGTTGACATCGATCTTGTCGAGGATCTTCTTGCCGCCGAGAAGCCCAACCTTGGCCTTGAGGTCCCGCACCAGGGCGTTGTTGTACGTGGCGATGAGGATGCGATCGCCTTCGGCGAGGCGGGAAGCCAGTTCGACCGCGCGGTGAATGATGACCACAGTCTTCCCGGTCCCCGGCCCGCCGGAGATCCTGGCCGGGCCGTTGAACTCGCGCGCCGCCATGACCTTCTGGTCGTCGTGGAGGTACAGCATCCAGTTCTCCCAGGAACCGGAGAGCATGGCGTCCACGACCGGGTCGATCGAGGTGGTGTGCTCGAAGGTGACGCGGGTGGCCTGTTCGACCGGGTCGAGCGCTTCGTCCTCCGGGGTGGGTTCGACGACGGTCCGCCCCGACGGCTCGGTCACCCGTTCGTAGATCTCGTCGAAGGTCGCTCCGGTGAGGATCTCGTCGAGGACGCGGCGGCTGAAGCCGTCCACCTTCGCCGTGAAGGAATGCGCCGTCGCCTCGTCAGCGATGCCACGCAGCGAGGCGATGATGTCGCCGGTGACGCCGAGTTCGGCCAGCTGGTCGTCACTGAAACCCGAGAACGGTCCCGTCATCGCGGGCTGTGCGACCAAACCGTCGGAGGTGTAGATGTCGAGTTCGCCGGTGTGCTCGTTTCTGGCAAACCGCAACCGCTCGGCCTTTTTGAGCGCCAGCCGGTCCCAACCGACCGCGACCATGAGCCAGTTGCTCCCGTCGGGCGGCAGGAAGACGGCCCTGTAATCGCCGCCCATGTCGAAGATGTGCAGGGTCCGGTCATCGGCGGACTTGACGGTGGTCCGCTTGAAGCGGCGATTGTCGGAGCCTTCGTGGAACCGCATCCGGAAGTCGTGGAAGTAGCTTCGGAACTTGGGGTCGTCTTTGGCGAGTTCGAGGGCGTCGTTCTTGGCGTTGTCGGTCTGCCGGATGTAGTTCGGGCCGTTCATCGGCTACTGCTTTCCTTCCTCGCGGGATGCGGTAAGGCGTCGGTACAGTTCGGGAGCGGTCCAGTCGCCAGCGCCTCTTGCGTCCCAGCCTGATTCGCGCGCCGAGGCGACCTGCTCGGCCAGCGCCCGGGGGTCCGAGTGGCTCAGAACGGCGATCTTGGCATCCGTCCACGACACGTCGAAGGGCACGCCATCGATCTCGTCCCCGACGGTCGCCTCCGGCACGTCCGCGCCTTCGGCGGCCAGGCCGTCCAGCAGCGATCTCGTGTCGTCGCCGACGATGAGCTCCATGTCCTCGGGGTCGATGAAGGCGATGTCGATCGACGGCTCGGCTTCGGCGGAAGCGGGGGCCGGGCGGGTGCGGTGCGCAAGGTCCATGCCGCCGGTCATCCAGTACAGGTGGTCGGCGCCGTCCAGGAACTGGAAGACGTGGCTCCAGCGCAGCCAGGCCTTCCACGCCCGGCGGTACTCGTTCGCGTCGGCGGCGGCGCGCTCGGGGTCGTCGTCGAGCCTGGCGAGCACCGTGAACACCCACTCGGACGGATCGCGTCCGAGGTTGTCGACGGCGACGGCCAGGGTCAGGAAGTCGTGGACGGTGAAGTGGGCAACGAGGCCACCGGTCCCCTGTTCGGGCAGGTCGCCGTCGAGTAGTCCCCACATCTCCTGCTCGGCATGGCCTCTGGGCACTTGGGTCTTCGCCCGGTCGTCCGCGAGCGAAGCGAGCGCGAACGCGATCGCGCGGGCGACGAGCGCCTGCCGCTTCTGGTCAGGTTCGGCGAGGTATGAGAACAGGTAGTCGAGGGTGTTCTGGGCAAGCTCCTGTTTGAGCAGGTCGACGTCGATGCCCATCGCGCGGGCGGCGCCCGCGGCGGCGTTCCATCCGGCCGCCTCGTTGTCGGTCGGCAGCAGGAAGTCGGGCCGATCGGCCGCGCTCGCCGAACCCCACGCGGCGAGGTCGTCCCAGGTGACGGTGAAAACGTGCGCGCCGTCCTCGCGCAGTTCGGTCCGCTTCTGCGCGTCCTGCGTCGTCTTCGACCGGCCGATGCGCGCGAGTTGCTCGGCGTTCACCTGCGGCGCGGCGTGGTACTTGTACCCGTCCAGGTAGAGCACGACGCGCTGGTCGCCGGCGAGCTGTGCGAACGTGTAGTCGGGCCTGGTCCGGACCGCGCGCTCGGGGGCCTGCGTGCGCAGTTCCCACGCGGCCCCGGACGCGCCGTGCAAGAGCTTGCGCTGTCGCCGGTCGGTCTTACTCACGCCGAACCCGTGCCGGGCGGCGTTGGGTTCGAGGGCTTCGTTGAACCGCACTTCGAACTCGGAGTCGACGACCTCGTTCATGGAGTTCTGGTCGACGACGGGCCCGGCGGCGAGGTCCCATCCCTCGAGGATGCCGTCGAGGACTTCGAGGGCGTGGCGCCTTCCCACGGTGTTGATGTCGGCCTCGCGGGTGTACGGGAGGAGACACCGCTGGCAGGCGTCACGTTCGCAGTCGCATTCGGCGGCCACGCGCCTGGCGGCCTGCAGCACTTCGAGCAGCGGTTCGGGCTCGGAGACCTCCTTGAGGTAGCCCGTCCCGGAGGGCTGTTCGTCGTACAGGACCAGGTAGACGCGCGCGGCGACCGGCTCGGTGTCCTCGGGGCTGGTGTTGCGCTGGGCCATGTAGGTGATGGTGGCCCGCAGGTGGCTGGTGTCGCCCTGGAAGTACCTGTTGATCCCGGCCAGGAGCGCCGCCTGGAAGGAGGCCAGCTTCTCGTCGTCGCCGCGTTGCCTCAGCGGCAGGAGGAAGCGGACCGCCTCGGTTTCGAGCCGGTGGCCTAGGATCACGCCGAGGTGCCTGCGGTCCTTGTTGTTGTCGCGGTTGCGGCACCAGAAGCGGTGGTGCTGTTTCCACGGGTCGGCGCGCCAGTTGCCGGTGTCGCCTCGGCCGGTGGGGTCGTCGAGGTGGTAGGCACCGTCGCAGTCGGGGCAGATCCAGAACTTGTTCTGCAGCAGGTCCTCGTTGGCGATGGTGACGTGCGCGGTGTCGGCGAGTTCGCGGTCGAGTCCGAGGTTCAGGTAAGTGACGGTGGCACCGCGCGAGTAGTCGAATCCGAACGTCGATGCCCTGGAGCGCCAGCTCCTGCCTTCGGTTCCCCGCATGTCGACGGTGGTGGTGTAGGAGTAGGCGAGGCGTTCGCGCTCTTCGGAGGAGTCGTCGATGTTCGTGATGTTCGCGTCGTCGTAGGCGAAGACGGTTCGCGGCACGAGCACGTCGTACCGGTTGCCGACGTCGCCAACCCCATGGCCGCAGCCGGGGCAGGTCCGCACCTGCTCGTCGGTTCCGACGGGAGTGCTGGTCCCGCAGTTGGGGCAGATCACCCACTGCTCGATGAACTCGTGGCGGCTGCCGCCGGTGTCGACGCCGCTGATGCGGTGCATGTAGCCGCGGAAGTAGGCCCGGTTGCCGGGGGCGAACTCGCGGATGGCCGCGGTGGCGGGGCGCTGGTATTCGCGGTCCTCGGTCCGGTACTGCGTCCGGCCGTCGTCTTCGGATTTGTGGCTGAGGGTCGCTTCGAGGGTCCAGGCGGCGTCGTTGAGGGAGTAGTTCGGCAGCAGCCCGGCCTCGACGAGGGCGTTGTGGCTCGGTTCGGTGTTCATCGCCGTGATCCGCTTGCCGACGTGCTTCGACTCGGCGGTCAGCTGGGCAAGCTGCGCCTGCTTGTCGGGCAGGGTGTCCGGGTCCCTGACCAGGTCGGCGCGGGCCTCGGCCATGCGGGTGCGCCGCTGTTCGAGACGCTGCTTGTCCTGTGCGCGCGCGGTGTCGGCGTCGCCGATGGTGCGCGCGACTCCGGCGCTCGCCCATTCGCTGAACTGGGTCCGTGCCTCGTCGTCGAGTTCCGCACCGAACAGTTCGAGGAACGCCTCCGAGTGCTCTTCGGACCGGGCGATCGCCACTTCGGCGAGCGAGGCGAGCCAGCGGTCCTCGCCGAAGAGGTCTCCGGCGGCCACCGGCAGGGGCTTCACGCCTTCGAGTTCTCCCCGGGTCGCCTTGTCGGTCAGGTAGGCCAGGTATTGGCGTTGGAGCAGCGCGAAGGCGCTGAGCCTCGCGCCGGGGGGTGCGATGTGCCCGTTGACGACCGAGTCGGGATCGTCGAACAGCATGAGGTCGCGGGGGCGCCGCCGGGTCAGGGCCACCACCAGGGCGTTGCCGGTGGAGCGGCCCGCGCGGCCGGAGCGCTGCACGTAGCTCGCCGGATCGGCGGGGATCCCGGCCATACCAACCACCGAGAGGTCGCCGATGTCGATGCCCAGTTCCAGGGTGCTGGTGGCGGTGAGCACGTTCGGTGCTCCCCAGGAGCCACCGCCTTTGAACTCGCGCTCCAGATCCTCCCGCTGCTGCCGGTCGAGCACGCCGGTGTGCTCGGAGGCGGTGAGGTTGAAGACGGTGTCGTGCCGGTAGCGGTCGTAGTAGTACTCGTCGTTCCAGTCGCCCCGCTGGTAAGTTCCGGTGCAGCGCCAGCGCAGGCACGGAGTGTCGAGCCATCCGTCCCGGTCAGCGGCCGGGACGGTGCGCTTATACGAGCAAACCGAGCACACGATCTGGGAGTTCTCTGCGTCCTCCTTGCTCTGCAACCGCAGGTGGAGGTTCGCGGCGCTGAGGGCGTAGACCGGTCCGGCGTCGGTGCCGATCTCCCCCACCACCCGGTGCCGCGCCAGGTGCTGGAGCAGCTCGCGCAGATACCGGACGCCGTCGGGGCCTTCGAGCCCCAGGGAGCGGCGGGTCCAGTTCGTCAGCCAGGTCTCCTGGCCGCTCCCGAGCTGGTCGAACTCGCTGCGCGCGAGGCGGTTCGGCGCGTCGAGTATGAACGAGGGCGCGCTCATCCCCTTCGGGAACGCGGGCATGCCCGAATCGCGGCCGCCCCAGACCGCCCACCGGTACCGGCCGGCGCCCTTCAACCACCTGTCCAGCCACTCGTGCCAGATGCCGCCGCGCATCAGCAGCCGGTGCAGCACGCCTCTGGCATGTACCAGCAGCCGCTGCTCGCGGCCGGGGTCTCCGATGAGTTCGCCGACCGCGGCTCCCGACGCGGTGAGGGCGTTCGCCAGCCATTCGCCGGCTCCGTCGCCGAGGTCGATCTCGGCCGTGACCAGGCCCGAGCGGGTGAGGGTCCGCGCGAAGTAGGTGCGCAGCCCGAACTCCTGCATGGCGTCGAACACCAGGCGGCGCGCGATCATGTCCCAGTCGCTCTGCGAGCCTTGGTCGTCGCCCTTCATGAGCCGCTGGATGCCCGGGTACTCCTGGAGCTCGGCCGGGACCACTCCGCCGAGGGCCTCGGGCTCTGCGGCGAGTTCTTCCACGGCCCGGGCCGAGAGCTCGGTGAGCGTGGCCGGGCCGGTCCCGGCGAGGATGTTCGCAATGTAGGTACGCAGGCTGAAGCTGTTGGACCGGAACGACAGGAACCCCGCGTTGTGGGCGGCGTCCTGGACCGAGTCGGTGAAGACCAGCGCCTTGCGCTCGTCGCCGCGCAGGTCGGGGTCGTCCGAGAGGTCGATGGCGCGCTGCAGGATCTCCGAGAGCACGACCGAGGTCAAGGTGGCGACACCGGCGCCGACGAACCGGATCGCGTCGTCGTTACCGCACGCAGGGCACCGGGACTTGTCGCCGATACCGGGCGTGGAGTCGTGGAGCACCACCGGTGAGTCGGACTGCGGGTCGTACGGCAGGAGCATCGCGCCGTCCAACTGGTACAGCGGCGCGTTCTCCTCCATCGGGCGGCCGGGCCGGTAGGCGTCGTTGTCCTCGGCGTACTCGGCGGGGAAGGCCGAGATCAGGGGTATGAGGCGCTGGCGGTGCACGCCCGAGACACGGTAGATCTCCGGCCATTTCAGGATCTTGTCGTCCTTCGCCGGGTGCTGCTCGGCGATCATCCACCCAGAACGGCCGCAGTGGCGGCAGGAGATCGCGGGCAGCCAGGTCTTCTCGGGCTCGGCGTCGGTGCTCCAGGCAAACTCGACCTCCAGGTTCTCCTGGTCGTCCAGCGACCGCGGCAGCGCCCGCAGGACGCGGGTGACCGACCGGACCCACAGGTGCCCCTCGACCTTCAGCAGCGGGACCTTGCGTCGCCTCCCGTCGTGGGTGGTGATCTCCGAACGGGCCCAGGAGATGAGCGCGAGCAGCCGGTGCAGTGCAGCTTCGGCGGCCTTCCGCCCGTTGCCAGATCTCCAGGCGCTCCGCCATTCGGCCATGGCCTCGTGGCGGACGTCCTCGAAGAACTGGTCGATCGTGATGAGCTTGCCGGAGGAGAACCCGTCGAGCACGGCGGCGGTCATCGGGTTCCGCAGCAGGCGGTTGCCCACTTCGACGGGAGTGAGGTCCTTCGAGCCCACGACCGCCTCGGCGATCTCGTGGATGGCGGAGGCCCGCTCGTAAGGGTCGGCGATCTCGGCCAGGCCGGCGAAGTCGACGTTCGGCGCGTCGGGGTCCTCGCGGATGAACTCCTCGGGACGGAGGCGGTCCTCGGAGATCACCGCGCCTTCGGGAAACTCGGTGCCAAAGATCGTCGAGGCCACCTTCAGCGCCTCGGACTCTGAGCCGAGCGTCGCCGAGGTCGCCACGGGGGTCGGCTCTTGACCGGACATGGCGCGCAACCGCCGCAGGAGCATCGCGACGTCGGTGCCTTGGGCGCCGTTGAACGTGTGGAATTCGTCGATGACCAGGTAGCGCAGCTTGATGTCGCTCCACAGGTCTTGCGCCGCCTCGCGGCTCAGCAGCATGTCGAGCATTTTGTAGTTCGTCAGCAGGATGTCCGGCGGCTCGCGGTGCATCGTCTGCCGGTTGGTGGTCATCTTGGTGAACGCGTTGCCCTTGGACTCCTGACCGATGTACAGGCCCGCCGAGACTCCCGACAGTGCTTCCTCTTCGGCGAGGAATTCGTCGATGCGGTGGGACTGGTCGGTGGCGAGGGCGTTCATCGGGTAGATGATGATCGCTTTGATGCCTCGCTCACCGGCGTGGCGCGCGCAGTGGTCGAGGACCGGGGCGAGGAACGATTCGGTCTTGCCGGAGCCGGTGCCGGTGGCGACGATCGTCGGTTCGGGGGTGCGGTCGTTCAGCGAGGACAGGCGCTGCCAGGCGAGCGCCTGGTGCCGGTAGGGCGGGTCGAGGTCGGGCGGTGACCAGGAGAGCGCGCGTTCCCAGCCGTGTGCGGCGGGGCGGAAGGGGGCGCTGACTCGCAGGTAGGGGCCGCGGAACATGCCGGTGTCGGGATCGTCGAACAGACCGGCGAGAGAGTCGGCGGTCTGGTCCTCGGCCATGCCGAACGAGGAGGTGAGGTAGGTCAGGACGGTCTCACGGAGCTTCGGCACGACGATCGACGGCTTCATACTTCACCGGCTTCCATGCGACGCTTGAACTCGGCGTAGGCGGTGGCGTACTCCCCTGCTACGTCGGCTTCTCGATTGCCGTTGACGCCGTCGGGGTAGTCGGAGGTGACCGGCATCCCGGTCCGGTTGGCGCGGTAGTAGGCCAGGCCGTGCGACTCGGTGAAGCGAGGGAAGCCGGTCGGGGGCTCGTTGCTTTCGGGGTTGGCGAGGTACTGGAAGAGCTGTTCGTAGGGCTGCTTCTTGTTCAGTTTGCCCGCACGGTCCATGTGATTGGCCTGCTTGAATCCCGCTTCCAAGGTATCTGACATGATCGAGGAACCATCGCCATCGAACCACATAGACTCCTCTCGGTAGGACAGGACCGGGAACCGAGCCTGGTAGATTGCATTGAGGTCCTCCACCCCGATGCCGAGCATGATCGCCACAATGACATCAATCTCGATGAGAGCCGCTCGCCGGGCGTAATCAGTCCGTAGAGGGGTTTTGTAGCTCCAATCACTCGATACATTCTCCAGCCGATCTAGACCCGGCCAGGGAAACGCCCATTCAGCAGAGGAGAAGGCTTCCGGATCGTATAGCTCTTCCCACAGCGGCGCATAAGAATTTGTGAGACAATTAAGACGGAGCGTTCGAATAAGCAGCTCCGCTGAAAGTTCATGATTTTCAGCGATCGCTGGCAGATTGGGAACCCTTCCGGAACCTAGATGACCGGTACCACTGATCCTTAGGAAATAGTCCATAGCGAGGGCCATCCATACGCCTGCACTTATGACTGTGGTTCGAATGTTTCCCATGTAAGCCGAATGCACAGCGTGTACGTGAGTTACACCTGGCGGGATAATAACCGCATACAAACTTCGCTCTGAGTTGAATGGAATCATCTCTCTCCACGCAACGCGATAGAAGTCAGTGTACGGCCTCCTTTTCCCATTCTCATCGAGCCACTTGTCTTGCTTACCAACATACTTGTCGCGCCCTACTGTGCGACGGAAGTTGGTAAGGGGCACCGCGTCAGCAGGGAGCGCAGTGAGATCGTTCGCATCCCACGCCTTATGACTGACGAGCGGAGTGCGCGGGGCCTTCGCGAATGGATTGGCTATAGAAAGATGTGGCCCCTGTAGAATAACCTCATCCCAGTCTCCTACCTGCTTAGCTGCTACCTTATCGTCTATCCCTGTTGCCCTGTCGATAGATTCGAAGTACCCAGCATTCTGAACACCTGTTTCGTCGAAGCCGGAGCTTATTCTCGGATGCAGATCTCGAATTCGCTTCGGTGCAAGTCGGAATTGTTCAATCGGGCCAAGCTCTCTAGAAGTCAAGGGGTACAGGATTTTCGCCCGTAGCGGATTAGATTCTGCACCCCCCACAAGATCGTTCCAATCACGCAATCGCTTTTCATCGACGTCAACGACCCGGGAACTGTGAGGACGAAGATCCCATTTCCCTCTATGCTTAATCCGAGGTGTTATTTCACTTGACCCACTGTCATCCAGGGAAGCTACCGCGACGTGGGGTTCATAGAGCCAAGACAAGTGCTTGAACCGAACCGGCCGAGCAAACGAACTTACATTTATCGAGAATTCTTTCGTATTCCCAATGTCGGCAAATAGGTAGCGCTCATTCACAAAGTGAACGTGCATTCTGAGCCTTGGGTATGCTGCTTCTCGTATCTTTGCCTCTTTCTCTCCAGTAAGATGAGTATCGTAGTGAATCAATCCAATTGATCCAGTAGGGCTGCTATTGCCCCAGGAGCGCACCATGAAATTCCGGTACAAATTCGATCGAGTGCCGGCGATCAGTGGGTAGGTGGTAATATGCGAGAGAAACCAAGTAAGACCCGACTGAGCAGCTGCTTCGGACTCGATATATGCGCGCGACTTCGAAGCGTTGAGTAGAGCAATCTTTCGTTCCTTCTTGAGCTTTGAACTCCAGCTGCCGACAGTAAAAAGTGGATCGAACTCCGATAGGATTGCCTTCTCTTCCCAGGTTGGCTGGTGCCACGGTGGGTTTCCTAGCTGCAAATGGAATCCACCTTGTTCGAAGACATGCGCGAAGGTCAGCTCCCAGTGGAAGAATCCCTGGTCGTCCGAGATCTTCTTGATCTGGTCCAGCAAGACCCACTGGCCGGTGGAGCTGAGTTCAAGCTCGTCCCTGGCCTGAATCCACGCGTTGGTCTGGTTTTCAGCGTCGCGTATATCATTCAGGTTTTCGAACGAGCTCGCGAGGAGTTCGATCTCGTGCTTACCCACGATGGCCTCGACAAAATCGAGCCAGTCATCGAGGCTCGTGAGCGCGCGGAAGTCGTCCGGCGTGTCGGCAGGAGCTGCTTCACCGTCAAGCTTCCAGGTCTCGCCGAGCGGCCAGAACCACAGGGCGCACCAAGTGTCCATGAGGAGCTTCAACCGCCAGTACGGACCGCCAGGGCGCTCCAGCTCAGCGACGATCTCCTGCTTCGCCTTGCGCGACAGAACGGAACCACCCTGGATCGGATCAGCTCCGAAGATGTCGATGGGCCGCTCCACTGCTTCCTCGGACAGTCGCAGCCGTTCGAGTACGAACTTCCACAGCAGTTCAACCTGACGCGCTGCACGCACCAACCGCTTCTGCTGAGTCTTCGTCGGCTGCTTGAGAAGGTTCCTCTTCCACGCTGCCAACCGCTTCGCGTCCTCTGGCTGGAGTTCCTTGCCAACCTTGTCGCCCGCGATGCTCGCCCATCCAGCGCTCGGCAGTAGGAAGTGGTGGATGAGAAGGTCATCGGTGACATTGAAGGACTTCCTCTGGCCTTGCTCGTTGATGGCCTCGTTGATGGTCCGCGGCGGAACCTCCTTGAAGCTCTTGGCCTCGGGGGTGATCGAATACCAGGGTTGACCTGCTTTCTTCTTGTCGAAGTCGGCGACCTTCAGGAACTCTCGCCGTGCGCCGATCAGCGAATTGCCGCGCCGCAGGTGCAACCCAAACCAGGGTGCTCGGAGTCCGGGGTGCATGACATTGAGCCAGATGCTGATCTCGGCAAGCTCCGTAGCAGTGTTGTTCAAGTCCACACCGTAGACGTTGTGCAGCGCCACATGCGCTTTGATCTTGCGCAGTTCAGTGTCCGCGTTACCGGGTTCGGGGCGCTTGCCCGTCTCCTTCGCATACATATCGAAGTAGCGCTGGGAAATCTGGTTGATCGCCTCGTTGGCGAACGCGCCCGAGCCGAGAGCCGGTTCGAGGACCTTCAGCTTCAGCAGGTCCACCGCCTTGACGTTCTCCTCACCGCCATTCTCCTCGATCCACTGGTCGAGGGTGAGCTGGACAGTGACGCGTGTCAGCGACTCCGGTGTGTAATAGGAGGCACTGGTCTCGCGGTCGCGCCCTGCAAGCCGGTACACGAACGACCCGTCCTCGTAGGTCACCGGGTAGGACTCACCGGTCCGAGGATCGATCCGCGTGACCTTCACCGAATCGTCGTAGTCGTCGATGCGGTCGGCGGGAACCAGCCACGAGCCCTCCTTCGGGAATCCCCGGTTGTCCTTGAGGTCCTTGGCGTTGGCGACCTCGTACAGGGTCTCCTCACGTGCAATGCGGCCCGTATACGACATCAGCCCCTCGTACACCGCGCCGAGCTGGTTGATGCCCAAGGTGGCGTAGGAGATGAACTGTGTCTTGCGGGGGCCGCGCCCGCTCCTTCCGCCCGTCCCGTCGTCGATCATGAGCATGCGCAGCACGCGGTGCAGGCAGGCGTTCCGCAGCCGCGTGTCGGCCTCCCAGTCGAGATCCTCCTCAGGTTTCAGGCCCCGGCCGATGAGACTGGTCGACTTGGGGTCGAACAGCTGTGACTGGAGCGGTTCGAAGACCACCCGCCAATCGCCGACCACCAAGTTCCGGTCCTCGACCTCGGCGAGCTCCTTGTCACCGGAGTCCCTGCGTTCGCGGGCCGCTTCCATCGCCTCGGCGAACTCGTCGTGGTGGAAGCCCGCATTGAGGCAATCGAAGAGGATCTGAAGCGAGTCGAACAGGTAGGTGCCGTCCTCGGCGGCGTCGGGCAGTGGGCGTTCGACGAGCTCGGCGAGCCGGGACAGCGAGTAGCCCTCCTGGTACTCGGTCGAGTTGACCGGCAGGACGTCGAGTTCCGGCCTGGCCTCGGCGAAGAGGACGAAGACGATCCGATACAGATACCGCAGGCTCTGGATCGACAGCATCCGCGCGAATTCGTCATCACCGTAGTACTCGTCCCAGCGGACGCCCTGCTCGTCGAGCCGGTGCAGGATCTCCTGGGCGATCTCCTCGACACCGCGCCGCAGGCCGTCCCGGAGGCTCTGCGAGACGCCCTGCGCCTTGGTGAACGAGTCCTGCCGCAACTCCGCCAGCCCGGCCTCGGCCGCGGTGGTAGCGACATCGGGGTCGAGCTGGTCGGCGCAGACGAGCGCGGCGGCGAGTTCGGCCTCCCCAATGTGGTCGCGTTCGACGACGGTCCCGACCGAGACGGCGAGGTACTTCCCTTCGAGCCACGTGTCGGTGTCTGCGATGACGACCGAGGCTCCGCACAGCAGGAGCACGTACTTGACGCCGCCGAACTCCTCGCTGTCGGTGATCCAGGGGACGAGCTTGGAGGCTGTGGCGAAGGGGAAGGCTCCGTCGAGCGCGTGGATCTGGTCGGGGTCGGCGCAGTCGGCGGCCAGGTCGATGTTGTCGCATTCGATGGCGACGACCCGCTTGGACTGGTAGGCGAACGGAACTTCGTAGTCCTCACCGGCCACGGTCAGGTCCGTGGTGCCGCGGGTGCCTTCGGCGTACCCCAGGGCCCGCAGCACCTTGTCGTGCCAGTCGGCGAGCACCGGGGCACGGTCGGTCGCGTCGGCGAGCGCGGTCCGGAACTCGTGGTAGTCCCCGCGCAGTCCCAGGAGCCTGCGGCGCGGCGAGGGGCCTGCGTCGCTGTTCTTGTCCTGGTCGTTCCACTCCGCGCCGCGGGTCTTGCGGACCTTGCCGGGCAGTTCCTCGGCGAAGTAGTAGTTGCTGAAGTATTCGCCCTGGTTGAGGAGGGAGTCGAAATCCACGGTGGTGTCCTTCCTGCGGGCTTATCCGGCGAAGTCGCGGGGGACGACCACCGCGACGAACTTGACGAGCGATTCGCCTCTGGGGCGGAGCTTCTCGAGGGCGGCGCGTTCGAGTTCGGCTTCCTCGCGGGCGCGTTCTTCCCTGGTCTTGCGGCGCACGGTCATGGTCTCCAGTCCGTCGATGACCGTCTGCTCCCACTGGTCGACCGTGCTGCGTCGGTCGCCGATGGCGGCGTCGACCGTCTCGTCCCAGGCCGCGCGGGCCTGGTCGAGGTGCTCGCGTGCCTTGTCGAGGACGGCGGGGAAGTGTGCGGTGATCGCGTCGCGGATGGCCTTCTGCGCGTCGGTCGAGGGCACGCCGGGGTTGGACAGTGATTCGTTGACTCCGGCGCGGTCGAGTTCGGCGGTCATGTCCTCGACCGTCCAGTTCTGCGGGCCGCCGGAGACGGCCATCCATTCGACGACGGCCGACTGGCCGAGTCCGTTGGCGCAGACGCCTTGCAGGCAGTAGATCGGCCGGTCGGTATCGGCGAAGACCACCGGGACGGTGTCCCTCGGCTGGGCGAGGATGACCTTGTCGACCAGCCAGCGGGTCACCGGGTGGAGGTCGGAGAGGAACGACAGGGCGGGCCAGGCGGACTTCTTGTCGCGCTTCTGCGCCTTGCCGATCGCCGCCTTGGCCTCCTCGTGGCTGGTGGTGATCGGGATCGTCTCGATAAGGCCGCGGTCCTTCACGTACGCCGGCGGCAGGATGCGGGTGAGGCGGGCCAGGAGGTCGCCGGGCGGGTGTTGGAGATGCCAAGTCCGGGGCCCGTCGCTCTCGACACGGAAGCGGTCCCGTTCGCCCTCGTCGGCGACCTTGGTCCGTACGAACTTGAGGGCGGCATCGACGAATTGCGTGGTTCCGGGGAACAGAGCCGGTTGCTCGGCGAGCGGGACCGGTTCGCGCCCGTCGGAAGGTTCGCTGTTGCCGCCGAGGAGCATCGCCAGCGCGTCGACGGCGGGCCCGGGGGCGTCGTGCTCGGCTTCGACGGCCTGCTCGACCGGAGTGTGATCGAGGATCGCCTTGACCAGGCGGCTCTCCTCGTAGTCGGCGTTCGCGTGCCCGACGAACGCCTGCGTCGCGCCGAGCGTGCGGTTCACCTCGGCCTCCTTGGCCAGGAGGCTGGAGGAGACCCGCGCCTCGTCCCATTCGGTGTCCTCGTCGGCGCTGCGGAGCATGAGCGCGGCGAACTGCGGCGGCACGGCCTGCCCGTAGCGGTCGATGCGCCCGTTGCGCTGCTCGATGCGGATCAGGCTCCACGGCAGGTCCCAGTGGACCAGGTCGGAGCACTCCTTGTGCAGGTTGACGCCCTCGGAGGCGATGTCCCCGGCCAGGAGCACCCGCAGCGGGCTGGAGCCGAGGCCGAACTGCTCGATCGCGCGGCGCACGTCCGGGCCGTCCTCGCCGGATTTCGTGGAGTGGACGACCGCGACGGCCTCCTGGTCGAAACCGAGGGCTTCGATCAGGTTGTCGCGCAGCCATTTGAGCGTGGCGTGGCGCTCGGAGAAGATCACCACCCGCTTGTGCTTGCCGGGGCCCACCCCGATCTCGGCGAGGTATTCGACGAGCTTGGCGAATTTGCCGGGCCGGGACACCTTCGCGACGAGTTCACCGAGCGTGGCCAGGTCGCGGGCTTCGCCCTCGTCGCCTTTACCCTTGCGGTTCGCGATCGTCTCGGCCAGGGCGTCGGGCGAGGAGAAGAAGGCCTTCAGCAGCGTGTACGGGAAGAAGGTCTTCACGGAACTGCCGGGCCGCTGCCGCTCCAGCCAAGAACCCAAGATCGTGTCGAACACGTCCTGCTCCTCCGGGCTCATGGTCACCTGAATGGAGCGGGCGTCGCCGCGATCGGCCCATTTGATCTCGCTGGAACTCCTGAGCGCTTGCCGCACTTCCGGGTCGGTCTTCGTCCGCCGAATGTACAGGCCCTCAATGTCTTCGGCGGAGTAGTCGTTCACATCGGCGATGCGGACCGGGTCGAGCATGCGGATGAGCTTCGCGAAGTCCTTGTCCTTGCCGGGGTGCGGAGTCGCCGAGGCGAAGATGAGCGCTTCGGTGGTGCGTGAGACGAGGGCGGCCAGGCGCTGACGCAGGTTCCGCCCTGAGGAGCCCACGAGGTTGTGGGACTCGTCGAACACCACCGCGTCCCACGAGACCTTCTCCAGGTACCGCAGCCACCGTTTCGACTTCAGCGTGTCAATGGAGATGATGATCCGCTTGTGGAAGTGGAAGGGGTTGCGCCCGGCCGGGAGCTGCCGCATGACCCGCTCGATGCCCTGGGAGTCCATGCGCAGCAGCGGAATCGAGAACCGCGCCCACAGCTCCATCTGGAACTGGTCTAGGACCTGCTGGGGGACGACGACGAGGATGCGGTCCCCGCGCCCACGCCGGATGAGCTCGGCCAGCGCCAGGCCGATCTCCAGGGTCTTGCCGAGACCGACGACGTCGGCGATCAGCAGGCGGGGCCGCAGTGACTTCAGCACCATCTGGGCGGGGCGCAGCTGGTAGTCCAGGGGGTCGAGCAGGAAGTTGTCGGAGAGCACGAGGTCGGTGGTGCTTCGAGGGATGTCCGCGCTGCGCAGCTGCGCTTCGATGAACAGGCGGCTCTGCAAGTAGTTCGACGTGTCGTCGAACCACAAGCCGGTCTGCTCGGGCAGGAGCGGCTGAATCTCGTCGAGTGCCTCCAGGAAGGTGGCGGACATGCCGTGGACCAGCTCGCTCACGCCTTGGCACTGGAGGAGCCAGCCGTCGTGGGTCGTCTCCTCGGCATGGGTGACGATCCAGTCCTCGTCACGCACGCGCACGTAGGAGCCATTGGCGTACACGGTCGAAGTATTGCTTTCGCCGGTCATGAGGCGTTCATTCCAGTGCTCCCGTATTCCTCGCGGATTCGTCGTGCGGCCTCGCGCGCCCGGGCTCGTGACGGAGGCACCTTGGTCAAGCGACGGTCCGCGAGGTCGACCGAGGCGACGAGCTCGGATTCCATGGCTTTCTCGTTCCTCTTCAACTGCCTGCGGTGAGTGACCACCGAGGCGAATCGGTCGGCCGCGTCTAGCGCGGACGGCCTCCAGGATCGTTCGGTCCCGGTCATGTCGCGGATAATACCGAGCAGCTCGTTGCGCGCGCCTTCGTCGAGGGGGTTCGGATCGCCCGCGCCGTCGAGGAGCCCCACTCGATCGGCGAACCCCTCTTCGCCGGGCATCAGCCGGGTCCCCGCGAATACGATTGTCAAGCCGAGGCTGTAGATGTCGGCAGCGGCGAAGTCCGATCGGTCCCCAGAGAGGATCTCCGGCGCCCGGAACCCTTCGGTCCCCACCACGACGTTGGCGGTGGTCTTGTGGGTCGGCCCGCCGCCGGTGCGCGTGGGCTCGCGGTAGGCGACTCCGAGGTCGATGAACACCGGGGTTCCCGTCGGGCGGATCATGATGTTGGCGGGTTTGATGTCCCGGTGAGAGATGCCGTTCTCGTGCAGGTGGGCCAGTCCTTCGCACAGGTGCATGCCCATGGTCGCCAATGCCCGGCTGGAGAGTTTGCCGAGGGTTCGGACATGTTTGAGCAGGGTCGTGTCGCTGATGTACTCGGTGGCGATCCACGGATCCGAGCCGTCCTCGGGTTCCAGGTCGTCATCGAGGTAGCTGACGATCGCGTCCCCAAGGTCCTGCCGCAGGATCGCCACCTCGCGTTGGAAACGCTTCGGTTCGAACATCTCTCTGTTGACCGGATCGAGCACTTTCACGGCCGCTCGGCGCCCCTGCAGATCCTCACCCAGATAGACGCGGCCGACCCCACCGGACCCGAGGGGCTTGAGAATCGTATACGGGCCGATGATCAGCGGCGAATTATCGTTCGGGGTGGGCTCCGATGGCGGCATGCTCAAGATCGTCCCTCATTAGGCCGTCAACCGATAGTTCGAGTGGAGAGCTCCTCACCAATCTGTCACAGCTTAAAGTTATCACCTGGTCACCCACGTCACATCAGGCAGGAACAGACCTGGCCCGCACGCAGGAGCTTGCGGTCGGGGCCTAAAGACAGCGGTTCGCGGTAGTACATTGTAAACCTTTCCATATGCTAGCCAACGGCTGCCGCTTCTTGACGATCGCCAGCTCGAACGAGCCGTCCCGGTCACGGGGCACGGCGATCTCAGCCGGTCCGATATTGGTGGTGATGGCCTTGGCCCCGGTAGCCGCTGCGCGAGTTACCGCTGCCCCGGCCCTCGGCCTGGTGCTTGTCGTAGCCGAGATGATCGGTCATCTCGCCCTCGAATGCCGCTTCGAGTACCCGGTTGGTCAATTCGGCGAGCAGCCTGCCTCCCTCGGCGAGCTTGACCCCGACGACCTCAGCCCGTTCGCAGAGCAGGGCCATCAGCTCCTCGTCCACGACCGCCGACGCGGCCGTGTCCGGGCGCGGCCTGCGCCGCGGGCCAGCTTACGCTGGTGTCCTTCTCGATCCGCTGAGAGTTGCTCGCATCCCTGTTCAAGGTGGTTACCGTAAGAACCCGTAACTATTTCGTCTCTGGTGCGTTGTTTGGATCATGAGGCGTGGGAAGCGTGGGCCGCAGCAGCGGCGCAGTCAGGGTCCGTGGATCGTCGATGATGACCTGTGGGCGGTGATCGAGCCGCTGCTGCCGGTCCGCGAGCGACCGGCCGGGACCCCCGGTCGCAAGCCCTTCGACGATCGGAAGGCCTTGTGCGGCATCCTGTTCGTGCTCTACACCGGGATCCCGTGGCAGTGGCTGCCCCAGGAACTCGGGTTCGGGTGCGGCATGACCTGCTGGAGACGGCTGCGCGACTGGTACGAGGTCGGCGTCTGGCAAGACCTGCATGAGGTCCTGCTCGCCGAGCTGCGCCGGACCGACCGGCTCGATCTGGAGCGGGCGGTGGTCGACTCGACGCACCTCAGAGCGTTGCGTGGCGGCCCAAAACCGGTCGGAGCCCGGTAGACCGCGGCCGCCCGGGCTCCAAACACCACCTCATCACCGACGCGAACGGCATCCCGCTGGCCGCGACCGTGACCGGCGGGAACCGCAACGACGTCACCCAGCTCGAGGCCCTGGTCGAGGCGATCCCGCCGATCCGCGGCAAGCGCGGCAAGCCCCGGCGAAGACCGAAGGTGGTCCAGGCCGACCGCGGCTACGACCACGACAAGTACCGCAAGATCCTGCATGCCAGGGGCATTCGAACCCAGATCGCCCGCCGCGGCACGGCACACGGGTCCGGGCTCGGAGCCACCCGCTACGTCGTGGAGCAGACCATCGCGCTGTTGCACTGGTTCCGCCGCCTGCGCATCCGCTGGGAACGCCGCGCCGACATCCACGAAGCCTTCCTCAGCCTCGGCTGCGCCCTCATCTGCTGGCGCCGCCTTCAAAAGAGTTAGGAACTCTTAGGCGTAGGGGTCATCTTTTGGGTTGACGTATCCCCATATGTTGCCTGTCTCTTGCCACGTTCGAGATGATTCCTCCTCGCTGTCTCCATCCTCTTCCTGTTCGGAGTATTTTGAACTGTCAAATGACTTGGTACTCCTGCTGGCTGTCCGCCGCGAGGCTGCTGGGAAGAAAGGCGCCTGTGAGCTGCTTCCACGTTTTCCAGATCCGAGTCCGCCGGTAATTACCAATCCGCCCCTGGCAAAGCCACCGGAAATGTTGCCTTCGTAATCGGCTTCTTCGTCCCAGGGATTCTCATTCAGCAACAGGTCGAGATTATTGCGCGCGATGATTGTGTAGCGGTGGTCGGGTTTGAGTATCCTGTCGAAGTCGGGTAGGAGTTTTTCGAATGCGGCAATAGCACGCTCCTTGTCACCGAATTTGCCTTGCCATCGGGCGAGATTGTGACGAGTGGCAAGGGTCTCGGGGTGATCTTCTCCCAAGACACGGCGATCGTCATGGAGCACCTGCTCAAGAGCTGATATTGCGTCAGCGACATAGCCTGCTTCGCCTGTCCAGACGGCCAAATTCTGCCTGGTCCGCAGTGTGTCGGGGTGGTCCGGGCCCAAGATCCGGATTCGATCGGCGAGCAGGTCCTCCGTCTGGGCCACGGCCGCAGACGGATCGCCAGCTGCGCCTCGCCAATGGGCGAGGTTGTGCCGGGTCGTCAGCGTGAAGGGATGATCCGGGCCGAGAACGCGGTGGCAGTCTTCCAGGAGCTCCTCGTTCAGGCGCACGGCAGATGAAACTTCTCCGGCCCGTCCCCGCCATCGGGCGAGCGTGGACCTAGTTAGCAGGACATCGAGGTGGTCATGGCCGAGTATTCGCATACGATCGTCTAGAAGTTCCTCGGTTGCTGCGGTGGCCTCTTCCAGATCTCCGGCTTCACCCATCCAGTACGCCAGATTCTGGCGCGCAGCTAGGGTAGTGAGGTGATCCGGGCCAAGCAGGCGTACTCGTTCGGCGAGAACCGTCCCGAACGCCGCCACCGCACCAGTTGGGTTACCGGATTGCCCGATCCAGTAGGCGAGATCATGGCGGACAGTGAGGGTTTCCGGGTCGTCTGGGCCAAGGATCTCAAGACGCAGCTGCAGCAGGGTTTCCAACTCGCTGATCGCAGTGGCCAGGTCACCCTTTTCGCCAGTCCATCGAGCGAATCCGTGCCGGGCGCGCAAGGTATCTGGATGCGTTGGTCCATCGATCTTCGATCGGATCTGGTATAGCATTCGGAACTTGTTCGAGGCAGCCGTTGCGCTCCCTGACTCACCCAACCAGTGGGCGTGGCGATGGCGAACTTCCAAAGTGAAGCCATGCTCGGGCCCGAGTTGACGGAGACACTCTTGGCTGAGCTGCTCGAAATATGCAGCTGCACTGCTGACCTGGCCTTGTATCCCGAGGCTGTCGCCTTGCCGAATCAGGAGAGGGTGCGCGCGCTCTAGCAGGTCCGGTTCGCAGTTGTACCGAAGATGGTCGACGTTCGAACGCAATAGCGCGCTTGTTGATCGAGCAACCTCGGGTTCAGGCCAGATGTCGATTAGCGCGTCAGCTACGATGTTAGCCAATTTAGAGAGGTCTTGGGATTCAAGCTTGTCACGAATTGAACGTTGGATCAAGGCGTGGATTCGCACGAGCTGGCCGTCGAAGTCGATGAGGCCCAAACGGTGGAGTCGTCCGAGGCCCCTGGTTATGTCCCGGGAGACGAAGAAATTCGCTCTCTTTGGATCATGCAGTGATCCGGTAGACATGAAAGCCCACAGCTCATCAAATATGATTCCGCAAGTGAACAGGTCGGCTGGGATTCCAGCAGGATCAAGCAGACTGGCTACGCGAAGCAACCCCATTGCCAGGCCATAGGGCTCATCACCGTTGGCAGCCTCGATCGACAGCGACCAAGCCGCGTCGACTGACCTGGGATACCCGTCGGGAAGAGCATCTGGGCTGAGATCATCGAGCCTGATAGTGTGGTCAGCGAGAAGGCCTTGATATGCGGCGCAGGTCAGACCTGGTTGGTCCAGTATGTAGGCTGCAGCCTGCGCCAGCGCCAGCGGTAGGTGCCCTAGGTCGGCCGCGAGCGCGGTGGCTTGTTCCAGGCGGATGGGGTTGCCCTTGAGCCTTCCGATGAGATATTGGCGGGCTTCTTCCGGTGTGAACAAGTCGACTTCGATCAGGGTGCGGTGGGCGCCCTCGAGTGCGGCGTCCCTGCGGCGGGTGGTCACAATAGTGCCTCCGCGCTGGCTGGTTGGGGGCCAAAGTTCGTTCAGGTCGCCCGGGTCGGTGAGGTTGTCAAGCACGATCAACCAGCGGGGTGCCTCGGGTTGCGCCAGCCACGCCAGGAACGTTCGCGTGGCTCGATGGCTATCCGATGCGTCTGCTCCGCATACTTCGGTGCCCGCCTGCGCGAACGCGGCGAGGATCGTGTCGCGGCTGCTGGCGTTAACCCAGACCAGGAGGTTGACCTCGAGCTGACTCCATTGGTCTAGGGCGTAGTTTGCGGCGATCTGGGTCTTGCCGACTCCCCCCATACCCGAGAGGATTAGACAGACCGAGCCGCCGCCGTCATTGAGCGCCTGAGCCAGTTGCTTGTCGACGGCGCGGTCTTGACGGGCGGCAGCCAGAGTAGGGATGG
>NZ_ATYW01000028.1 GCF_000427885.1 Glycomyces tenuis DSM 44171 | reverse complement strand
GCTCGAACCAGTTCTCCTCGTGCGAATGATTCGACATCGTCACCGGCATCGCCGCCGGCCCTTCGGCGGCCAGCTCGACGGCAGGCCGCCCGATCGCCGAGGCGGCGTCGGCCCAAGCGGCGCGGGTGTGTTGGAGAGGTCCGAAGGCTCGCCGAGGAGAAGTCACAATGGCACACGCTATCAAGACAATGTTCTGCGGGCAACTTCAACCGACCCGAGCAGTGGGCGATGCTGTCATTGTTGAACGAGACGACCGTGCGACCGCAAGGAGACGCTTTGAACGGCGACCCGACCGCTCCCCCGAATCCGCTCGAAGCGCTGCCGCTGCCGCAGCTGCGGCGGCGGACCAGCGCGAAATGGCGCGAGCACCCGGCCGACGTGCTGCCCCTGTGGGTCGCCGAGATGGACGTCCCGCTCGCGGCGCCGATCGCCGAGGCCCTGCACCGCGCGATCGACCTGGGCGACACCGGCTACTCGGCGGGAGAGGAGTACGCGCACGCCCTCGCCCGGTTCGCCTCGGACCGCTGGCGGTGGCGCGACTTCCCGACCGAGCGCACCGCCGTCGTCCCCGACGTCATGATGGGCGTCATCGAGGTGCTCCGCCTGGTGACCGGGCCGGGCGACGCGGTGGTGGTCAACTCCCCGGTCTACCCGCCGTTCTACGCCTTCGTCTCCCACAGCGGCCGGAGGGTCGTGGAGTCGCCGCTGACCGCCGAAGGGCGCATCGACCTCGACCACCTCGGCGACACCTTCGCGCGCGTCGGGGCGGCGCACGACCGCGCCGCGTACCTGCTGTGCAATCCGCACAACCCCACTGGGGCCGTGCATACCCGCGCCGAGCTCGAGGCGGTGGCGGCGCTGGCCCGCCGCCACGGCGTGCGGGTCGTCGCCGACGAGATCCACGCTCCGCTGGTGCTGCCGGGCGCGGTGTTCACCCCCTATCTCACGGTGCCGGGCGCGGAGGACGCCTTCTCGCTCACTTCGGCGTCGAAGGCCTGGAACCTCGCCGGGCTCAAGGCCGCCGTCGCGGTCGCGGGCGCCGAGGCCGCCGCCGACCTGCGCCGCATGCCCGAAGAGGTGGGCCACGGCCCGAGCCACCTCGGCGTCATCGCCCACACCGCCGCGTTCGGCGAGGGAGGGGCGTGGCTCGATGCCCTCCTGGGGGCGCTCGACGGGCAGCGGGCGCTGCTGGGGCGGCTGATCGCCGAGCACCTCCCGCAGCTCGGGTACCTCCGGCCGGAGGGGACCTACCTGGCGTGGCTCGACTGCCGCGCCCTCGGCGTCGAGGAGGCGCCGCTCGACGGCATCGGGATCGTCTCCGACCTCGACGGGCCCGCCCGCATGTTCCTCGACCGCGCCCGCGTGGCCCTCAGCTCCGGGCACGTCTTCGGCACCGGCGGCGCCGGGCACGTGCGCCTGAACTTCGCCACCTCGGCGGCGGTCCTGACCGAGGCCGTCGCCCGCATGGGCCGCGCGGCGGAGGAGCGCGTCGAACGGCCTTGAGGCCGTTCCGGACTCGTTCTGCCCCGCACTGAAGCGCTCGCTTCGGCGCGGAAGGCGGGTCTCCAGCCTCGGCAACCCAATGCAAGCGCTTGCATCAAGCCGTGCAAATCGATATCATATCGACAAATAGAAATATCTCATTAGAAATGAGGACGGCATGGCACAGCGAAGAAGCGCGCGGACGGCGACAGCGGCGGGGTTGACCGGCCTGGTCGCCGCCGCGGCGACGGCGGTCGCGTTGCACACCGCGCACGCGGGCCCCTCGGCCGTCCCGGACGGGACGGCACCGCCCGGCGCCCAGCAGCAGCCGTTGGGCGAGGCGGACGGCTTCGCGTCCGTGAGCGCATTGGGCCTGGACGGCACCACCGGCGGCGAGGGCGGCCCGACCGTGGTCGTCGACACCACCGACGAGCTGCTGACGGCCATCGACACCACCGGTCCGATGGTGATCATGGTGGAGGGCACCATCGACATCACGAGCAAGCAGGGGGTGCGCCCGGACAAGACCATCCTCGGCGTGGGCGGCGACGCGACGATCAACGGCGGCGGCTTCGACTTCCACGGATCGTCCAACGTGATCATCCAGAACCTCACCTTCACCGATGCCGAGGACGACGCGATCAACGTCGGGCAGAACTCCCACCACATCTGGATCGACCACAACACCTTCGTCAGCCCGGTCGACGGGTCGATCGACGTGGTGCGGGAGGCCGACTATGTGACCGTGTCGTGGAACCACTTCGCAGGCACGGACAAGTCCATGCTGATCAGCCACTCCGACGGCGCCGGCACGGACGTCGGCCACCTGAAGGTGACGATCCACCACAACTACTTCGACGGCTCCGCGCAGCGGCATCCGCGGGTGCGGTTCGCCGAGCCGGTGCACGTGTACAACAACTACTTCCGGAGCAACGAGCTGTACGGAGTGGCGTCCACTATGGATGCCGGGATGCTGGTGGAGGGCAACTACTTCGAGGACGTGCCCTTCCCGTGCCACTCGGCCGGCGGCTATGCCGACAGCGGACCAGGGCGGCTGGTCGAGCGGGACAACGTCTTCGTGAACTCGGGGACGTGCGAGACCGCCGGGGCCGTCGCCGAGCCGGGCGAGTACTACTCGTACACCATGGACGAGGCGGCGAGCGTGCCGACGATCGTGCCGGCCGGCGCCGGGGCCGGGAAGCTGTGAGCGGGGCCCCGGGCGGCCTCGGGCCGCCCGGACCTCGGTGAAATCACGTTGTGTCGTGAGTGTGTCTCTCATAGTCTTCACGCCATGGATCTGCGGTTCGAAGTCGATGAGGCGCGCTGGCGCGCGTTCGAGGGCTCCCGCCTGCTCGGCGAGGCATGGACGGTGCGGCGCCCCGACGGGAAGCGGTTCGTCTCCTTCGGGGACGGCGCGGTGGTGGAGCTGGCGCGGCGCATCGGCGCGGAGTACGGCGAGGCGCTGTACACGCAAGTGGACGCCTCGGACGCGCGGTTGCTGCGGCTGCTCGGTTCGGTGCCGTTCGTCGGCGACCGCTTCGAGCACCGGTGGGAGGTGCCGACGCGCACGGGCCTGTCGGAGGCGCCGCTGGAAGGGTTCAAGGTGTACTCCCCCGAGGAGATCGGGCACGAGCGGGTGCGGGTCTTCGACGACCTGCTGCGGCAGGACATCCCGGGCCTGTGGGGCTGGCAGTGGACGGCCGGGGGGTGGAGGGCCGAGCACGGCTCGGCCTACGACCCGGCGCTGTACCCGGTGGTGTGGGATCCGCGGACCGAGGAGCTGGCGGGCATGGCGCGGGTGTGGTCGAACCCGGTCGGGCCGCGCCTGGGCCTGGTGGCGGTGGCGCGCGCCTTCCGGCGGCGGCGCCTGGGAGCGGCGCTGCTGGCGAGGATCGGGGCGCTCCTGGCCGAGCGGGGCTTCGAGACGGTGACGACCGAGTGCGACGCCTCGAACCTGGCCTCGTTCGCACTGCTGTCGGCGGCGGGAGGCCGCCGGGTGGGCGGCACCGTGGAGCTGGTGTACCGGCCATAAGCAGGCCCGTCGTGCATGGACGTGCACGTCGCCGGGTATCCGTCACGCTCACGAGGAGAGGGATGCC
The DNA here is from genome assembly GCF_000427885.1 of Glycomyces tenuis DSM 44171. Taxonomy (GTDB): domain Bacteria; phylum Actinomycetota; class Actinomycetes; order Mycobacteriales; family Micromonosporaceae; genus Glycomyces; species Glycomyces tenuis. Next base: position 28,022 of record NZ_ATYW01000028.1, on the reverse strand, counting down.
GACCATGAGCGGGATGTGGGGCCGTGTCGTCGACGCGGTCAAGCGATGGACCTCCGAACGCGACGGCGAGGGCGGGCCGCACGTCGGGCAGCGGGCCCCCGACGAGCCCGGCTTCGGCCGCCCCACCGGCGCCGAGCAGCGCCCCGAGGACGAGAGCGGGCGGCGCGCCCCCGGCCCGGACGAGGACCGCCCCGACGAGGAGGACCGGCGGGACCGCTTAGGCGACGGGCCTCGGCGTCACGGGGAACAGCTCGGTGCTCGCCCCACCACCCGGTCCCGTTCCTCGGTCATGGCCAGGCGCCTCGGGTCGGCGATGTAGCCGTCGATCGCGGCCTGGTCGGGGAAACGGTAGACCTGGACCTCGTGCGGGTGCCCGTCCGCGCCGTCGCCGACCACGCGCGACAGCAGCTCCCCGCCGTGCTCGGGGACGAGCGCGAGCACCTCGTCCTCGTAGGCGGTGAGCTCCTCTTCCAGGCCGGGCCGCGCCCGCAGCAGGCAGCACAGGTGCACGGGGGTGCCGTGTTCGCTCATGCCGACCATGCTGCCGGCGGCGGCGCGCGAGGCGAAGCGCGGTCTCGGCCACCGGATCGTCACACCGTCGGAAGGAACACCCGCATCGCCGAGCCTCCCCGCCGCGCCCACCGGTGGTACGGGACGAGGCGCACCTCGTGCCGGGCGGGCGCCGGGCCGCCGGGCGGGGCGGCCGGGCGGTACGGCAGGCCGCCCGGGGCGCCCGGCCCGGCGGGGGCCGAGCTCACCCATACGGCCGCGCCGTCGGCTTCGGCGCGCGGCGCGCGGGCGGTGTCGAGGCGGAGCTCGTCGAGGGACAGGCCGGGCGGCAGGTCGACCGACTCCGCGCACAGCACCAGCGGCCCCCGCTCGACGGCCACGCATCCGCGGACGGCGTCGATGCGCTCGTCGGGCCAGGTCAGGCGGGGGTGCACCGGCAGGTCGAGCGTGATGACCGAACCGGGTTCGAGCGGGCCGCGCACCTCGGCCCAGCCCGGTTCGACGCCCCTGTCGCCGGAGCCGTCGGACAGCGTGGCGCCGTGCGCCCAATGGGGCACCCGCAGCCGCAGGCCGGAGCGCGGGGGCGCGTCGACCACCTCGATCCGCACGGCGCCGTCGTACGGGTACCCGGTCGCGACGCGCAGCGCCAGCTCGCCGCCGGCGAGCGCCGCGCGCACCTCGCCCGAGGCGTACTGGAGCAGCGAGAGGGTGTCGCCCTCCACCGAGGCCGCATACGCCTGCCAGGAGGCCAGCGTGCGCGCCAGGTTCGTCGGGCAGCACGAGACGTCGAACCAGGGCGCCCGCACGCCGCCCTCGGCCCTCGGGTTGACCTCCCCGGGCCGCACGTCGGCCGCCGCGGTGCGCTGATGCAGCGGGTTGGCGTAGAAGAAGGCGCGCCCGTCCTCGCCGGGGGAGGCGGCGATGACGTTGTAGAAGGTGCGTTCCATCAGGTCGGCGTAGCGGACCTCGCCGGTGGCGAGGTGGAGCCGCCACGAGACCATGACCGAGGCGATGCCCGCGCACGTCTCGCAGTAGGCGCGGTCGGGCGGCAGCTCCCAGTCCTCGCCGAAGCCCTCGTCCTGGTGGCGCGAGCCCATGCCGCCGGTGAGGTACGTGCGGCGCTCCACGCTGCGGTCCCACTGCCGCCGGACGGCGCCCAGCAGCTCGTCGTCGCCGGTGTCGACGGCGACGTCGACGGCCCCGGCCGCCAGGTACAGCGCGCGCACCGCGTGCCCGCGCCACACCTCGGCCTCGCGCACGGGCAGGTCGTCCTGGAAGTAGGAGGAGTCCAGCAGCGCGACGGGCTCGAGTGTGCCGCGGCCGCGCCGTTCGACGAAGCGGCCCGCCTGCTCGGTGTACCGGGCCTCGCCGAGGGCGCGGCCGAGCTCGGCGAGACCGAGCTCGATCTCGGGGTGCCCGCAGACGCCCTGGCGGCCTTCGGGTCCGAACTCGCGGCAGACGTGGTCGGCGGCGCGCCTCGCCACGTCCACGAGCTTGTCCTCCCCCACGGTGCGCACGCGCGCGACGGCCGCCTGCAGCAGGTGCCCGGTGCAGTACAGCTCGTGCCCGGAGGACAGGTCGGTGTACCGGCCGGCCTGGCCGCCGTGCCCGAAGCAGGTGTTGAGGTAGCCGTCGTCGTCCTGGGCCGCGGCGATGCGGCCTGTGAGCGCCTCGAGGGTCTCGTTCGCCCACGCCTCGCCGGTGCGGCCGTACTCCCAGGCGAGGGCCTCGACGAGTTTGTAGAGCTCCGAGTCGGAGAACTGCCAGCCGGGCCGGGGCCCGCCGGTGTCGCCGTCGGCCACCCGGTCGAAGTTGGCGATCCAGCCCAGGCGCTCCATCCACTCCAGGCAGTGGCGCAGCGTGGCGTGCGCGTTCGTCTCCTGGAGGCGTCCCCAGAAGCCGCCCGACAGGCGCATGTCGTCCGGTCCGATGCCGCGGCGCGGGCCCCGGAGCGGGACGACCGGCGCGGCGGAGGGCGAGGCGTGGTGGTGCACGGATCAGTCCTTCACGGCCCCGGCGGTCACGCCGGCGGCCACATAGCGCTGGGCGACGACCAGGAGGATCGCCGCGGGGAGGGAGGCGATCACGGCGGTCGCCATGATCGCGTTCCACTGTGTGGTGTTGTTGCCGATGTACTGGTAGATGCCGAGGGTGATCGGGACGTACTCGCCCGAGCGGCTGAGCGTCGAGGCGAAGATGAAGTCCGACCAGGCCCACAGGAAGGCGAACAGGGCGACGGTGAGCGTGGAGTTCCGGCTGACCGGGAGCACGACCTTCGTGAACGTGCGCCAGGCGCCGGCGCCGTCGATGCGGGCGGCGTGGACGAGGTCCCTGGGGATGCCGGCCATGAACGTCGTGTACAGCAGGACGCCGAACGGGACGGCGATGGTCGAGTCGGCCACGATCAGCCCCCACACCGTGTTGAGCAGGTCCAGGCGCACATAGATCGCGTAGAAGCCCATCGCCATCACCACGGCCGGGATCATCTGGGCGACCAGCAGCAGGAAGTTGAGGGCCCGCCCGCCGCGCAGGTTGAGGACGGCGAGCGCGTAGCCGGCCGGCGCGGCGATCGCGACGGTCAGGGCGACGCACCCGAGTCCGACGCCGAGGCTCGTGCCGAGCGAGGGCAACTGCTGCGACAGGGCGGCGGTGTAGCCCTCGAAGGTCGGATCGCTCGGGAACCAGTTCGGGTCGCTGCGGCGCAGATCGCCGGTGGGGGTCAGCGAGACGTTGACCATCCAGTAGACGGGGAACAGCATGAGCGCGGTGAACACCACGCCGAGGGCGGTCTTCCACAGGGGCCTGGCGGTCATGACTTCTCCCAGTCGCGCTGCATCCGCAGGTGGACGAATCCGAAGACGAGCGCGATGACGATGAGCAGGTTGCCGATCGCGGCGGCCGGCGAGAAGTCGGGCTGGCCGGTGCCGAAGGCCTCCCGGTAGGACCAGACCGCGAGGGTGAGCGAGGCGTCGCCCGGCCCGCCGGTGGTCATGATCCAGATGACGTCGACGACCTTGAGCGTGTAGATGAATCCGAGCAGCAGCGTGATGGCCGAGACGGGGCGCAGCAGCGGGAAGGTGATGCGCCAGAACCGCTGCCGGGCCGTGGCCCCGTCCAGGGAGGCGGCCTCGTAGAGCTCGTCGGGGATCTGCTGGAGCCCGGCGTGGAGGATGACGAGGTTGAACGGGACGCCCAGCCAGATGTTCGCGATGATCACGGCGGTCAGCGCCGTGTCCGGCGAGGTCAGCCAATTGATCTGGGAGCCGCCGAAGGCCTCGATGACGGAGTTGACGATCCCGTTGTCGCTGTTGAGCATCCACGCCCACGTGGAGGACGAGACGATCAGCGGCAGCAGCCACGGCACGAGGAACAGCGCGCGCAGCACGCCCGAGAGGCGGAAGTTCGCGTGGAAGAACACCGCCAGCGCCAGTCCGATCGCGTATTGGAACGCGATCGAGACGAGCGTGAACACGGCGGTGTTGACCAGGGCGGCCGGGAAGGCGTCCGAGGCGAAGACCTCGGCGTACTTCTCGAATCCGGCGAACGCCGGGTCGCCTTGGACGAAGGCCCGCACGGTGTAGTCGTGCACGCTCAGCTCGATGTTCCGCCACAGTGGATAGGCGTAGAACACGGCGAGGTAGGCGAGGAGCGGCGCGGCGAAGCCGATCGCGGTCCAGTGCCTCGCCGTTCCGGGGAGGCCGCGGCGCCCGTTCCGGCCGGGTGCGGCGGGCGAGACGCCCGCCGCACCGCCGGACGCGCGCCCGGTCGCCTCGACCGAGGTCGTGGTCATGCGCAGATCACTCCGTCTCAGCCGATCGCGGCTTCGGCGTCGGCCTGCGCCTGCCCGAGCGCCTCGGCCGGTGTGGCCGAGCCGGACAGCGCGTTCTGCACGGCGGTCCACATCGCCTCGGAGATCTTCGGGTAGTCGGTGCCGAGATTGTCGCTGGTGCGGCCCTTGGCCTCGCGGACGGCCGTGACCCACGGTTCGAGTTCGGGCCGGGCCTCCAGCAGCGCCTCCTGGCCTTCGGCGGTGGGCGGCACGTAGTAGGCGAAGGTCTCCGCGGTCTCGACGAAGCCCTCGGGGGTGGTCATGCACTCCACGATCTGGCGGGTGACGTCGTAGCGCTCGGCGTCGGACTGCACGGGCGCGATGATGAACTCGCCGCCGGTGGGCGCCGGCGCGATGCCGCCGTTCCGCGCCGGGATCTGGATGACGCCGGTCTCGAAGCCGGCCTCGGCGGCGCTGTTGACCTGCCAGGTGCCGTTGAGGGCGAAGCCGAACTCGCCGGTGAGGAACTCCTCCCAGGTGGTGTTCTGGGAGTTGGTGAGCACCGAGTTGGGCGCGTAGCCGGACTCGAGCCAGCCGGTCCACAGCTCCAGGGCGGCCACGGCCTCGGGCGAGTCGAGCTCGCGCAGATCGGCTCCGGCGCCCCAGAACCAGGGCAGGAACTGGAACGAGCCTTCCTCGGTGCCGATGGCGGCGAAGGTCATGCCCTTGTCGCCGTTATCGGTAACTTGGGCGAGCGCGGCCGTCAGGGTCTCCCAGTCGGTGATCGAGGCGGGGTCGACGCCCGCGGCGTCGAGGACCTCGGCGTTGTAGTAGATCGCCAGGGTGTTCGCACCGATGGGGATGCCGTAGGTCTGGTCGTCGACGACACCGGCGGCGAGCAGGTTCTCGTCGACGCCGCCCACGTCGAGGCCGAGCTCGTCCACCGTGGTCAGCATGCCGGTGTCCGCCAGTGTGGACACCGCGGGGTTGTCCAGCAGGATGATGTCCGGGCTGGTGCCCTCCTGCGCGGCGAGCAGCGCCTGGTTGGTCAGGTCCGTGGTGTCCGAGGCCGTGCGCTCGATCGTCACGCCCGCCTCCTCGCCGCAGGCGTCGACGCGCTCGGCCCAGGCGGAGTTCTCGTCGTGCTGGGGGTAGGGGTCCCACCAGGTGTAGGTGTCGGCGTCAGCGCCGTCGTCGCCGGACGAGCACGCGGCGGCCAGCGCGAGCGCCGTGGCGGCCAGGCCCGCCGCGGCGGACCGGGCGAGGGGTCGGTTGTCCTTCATGGTTTGTTCCTCCTTGAACGGGGCTCGACCGGCGAGCGCCGGTCGAGGCGAGGGGATGGTCAGTGCCCGACGGGCGGGGCGGCGGTGCTGCCCCGGTCGACGAGTTCGGGCGAGACGAACCGCACCACGTGCGGCGCGTCTTCGGGGTCCTGCTTCTCGATGCGGCGCACGAGTTGGCGCACCGCCATGCGCCCGAGCCGGTCGGGCGCGCTCTCGATCGAGGAGAACGGCAGCGAGAAGGTGCGGGCGAACTCGTCGGAGTAGCGTCCGATGACGGACAGGTCGTCCGGCGCGGAGAGGTTCCGCTGGTGGAGCACGGTCGGCAGGGCCGCGGCGGCGGCCTCGTTGTTGAGCAGCAGGCCTGTGGCCTCCGGGTGGGCGTCGAGCAGGGCGTGGAGCTCGCGCCCGATCTCGGGTTGCGCGGAGGAGCCGTAGACGGCGTGCAGGGCGAGGCCGCGGGCGGCGGCGGTCTCGATCGCCGCGTTCCGCAGGCGCCAGACGTAGGCGCCGCCGCGCTCGACGACGTGCTCGGGCTGCGAGACGAGGATCAGTTCGCGGTGCCCGAGGCCGTGCAGGTGCTCGACCATGGCCCGACCGGACTCCTCGAAGTCGAGGTCGAAGACGTCCACGCCGGTGCAGTCGGCGGGCAGGCCGACCAGGGCGCCGGGCTGGCGGGCGGCGCGGAGCACCGGCAGGCGGTCGTCGTCCTCGGCGACGTTGAGCAGCACGACGCCGTCGACCATGCGCGAGTCGGTGATGCGCTTGAGCGCGGCGGGCCCCTCGGGGTCGGAGCTGAGGAGGATGTCGTATCCGAGATCGCGGGCCGACTCCGTCACGCCCTGGATGTACTGGAGCATGGCCGGGGCGAACTCGTCGGGCAGGAACTGGGCGAGCAGGCCGATCACCCGGGTCTGCGAGGTGGCCAGCGCACGGGCCCCCGCGTTCGCGGTGTAGCCGAGCTCGCGCGCGGCTCGCTGGACTCGCGCGCGCACCTCGTCCGAGATGGCGCGCTTGCCGCTCAGGGCGTACGACGCGGTCGAGCGGGCCACGCCCGCGGCGCGGGCGACATCGCCGATGGTGGCCACGGCGTCCTCCTTCATCGATTCGTCGAATCGAACCGGTTCGAATCATAGTTGCCAGCTTGAGCGAACGCAAGTCTCATTCCACGTCCTTGAACTGCCGAAACTCTACAACACATTGAAGTTCTTGCATTGAACGGCGTTCGAAACTATCGTCGGCCTCGAGCCAGAACATCGAACCGGTTCACCTTCTCAACGAGGAGCCATCTCATGCACCGCACTGTGAAACGAGCGTTGACGCGATTCAGCGTCCTCGCCCTCGCCTTCGGCGCCGTCATGGCGGGGACCACCGCCCCCGCCGGCGCCGAAGGCCTGACCCTCAACGTCGACGTCGGTCAAGTCGTCCGCCCCGCGACGCAGGTCGCCTCCGGCGGGCTGTACGGCGTCGGCTCCGACTCCCAACCGAGCACCGACATGCTGCTGCCGCTGAACCCGACCAGCTTCACGCAGCCGGCGCCCGGCACCACGCACCTCGGCAACGGCGCCACCGAGCCGTGCTGCGACTCGCTCGAAGTGGGGCACAACATCACGCGGGCCGGCGCCCAGCAGTTCATCCGCATGCCGGACATCTACCCGTCCTTCCCCTACCGGTGGCAGGGTTGGGACGACTGGGAGGAGAAGGTCACCACCATGGTGAACGACCGCCTGGAGGCGACCGGCACGACCAACGTCCACGGCTGGGAGCTGTGGAACGAGCCCGACTGGACCTGGGACGACGCCGCCGGTTCCTTCCACGACGGCTGGACGCGCACCTACGAGCTGGTGCGGTCCCTGGACTCGGTCACGCCGATCGTCGGCCCGAGCTACGCCCAGTACGACCACGACCGGATGCTGTCGTTCATGACCCACGCCCGGGACACCGGCACGCTCCCGGACGTGATCGTGTGGCACGAGCTGGACGACATGAACTGGGACGCCTTCGACGACCACGTCGCCGACTACCGCGCCATCGAGGCCCAGCTGGGGATCTCGCCGCGCCCCATCGCCATCAACGAGTACAACAGCTACAACCAGATGGACATCCCGAGCGTGGCCCTGCACTGGATGAGCGTGTTCGAGCGCCACGGCGCCCGCGAGGCGCACCGCGCGTACTGGTTCGAGGCGGGCACCTTCGACGGTCTGTTCACCCTGGACGACCAGCCGACCGCCTCGTACTGGCTCTACCGGTGGTACGGGGCGATGACCGGGAACATCGTGGAGACGGTGCCGAACAGCTGGATCGACGGCGTGGCCTCCTATGACTCCAGCCGGAAGATCGTCAACGTCGTCTTCGGCGGCGACTGGGGCGACAACACCGTGAACGTCGAAGGGCTCGGCGATCTCGGATCCTCGGTGGACGTGCGGATCCTGTACACCCCCGGCTCGGGGCGTCACACGCACGTGCCCTCCCCCACCGTCGTCTCGGACACGACGATGGCGGTCTCGGGCGGCCGGATCTCAGTGCCCGTCGCCGACATGGACGCCGAGGGCGCCTACCAGCTCCTGATCACCCCGGAGGGCGGTCCGGCCACGTCGTGGCAGCAGGTCTACGAGGCCGAGAACGCCACGGTCGTCAACGCGGACACCTTCGGCTCGGGCAATGCGTCGAACGGGTACTACGTGGGCCGGATCGACAACTCCGGCGACATGCGCTCGGACTCCTTCGTGGACTTCACCGTGAACATCCCCGAAGCGCGGTCCTACACGATGACGATCAGATACGCCAACGGCACGGGGGCGACCTCGACCCACGGCCTGGCCTACAACGGCGGCGGCTGGTCCACGGTGTCGTATGCGCCGACGGCCGGCTGGGGGCAGTTCGCCACCACGAGCGTGACGGTCGACCTGCACGCGGGGTACAACGTCATCCGCCTGGCCAAGGGCTCGCCGTACTTCGACGGCGGCACCGGCTACGCGGAGCTGGACAGCATCACCCTGAGCTGACGGGCGCGCTGAACAAGCGAGCGCCGGGCCCGCGCGCGGGCCCGGCGCTCGCTTGTTCAGCGCGGTCGGAGCAGCACCGCCGTGGCGTCGTCGTGGCGTTTGGAACGTTCGCCGAACCGCGGGTCCGCCTCCTCGGCGGCGCGGACGGCCGAGATCAGGCTCGGGACGCCTTGGGACAGGCCGAGGTCGAGCAGCTCGCTCCAGGTGCGGCCGTAGCGTTCGACCAGGCGGGTCAGGCCGTCGGTCAGCAGCGCGACCGCCTCGACGCCCGCGGCGGGCTCGGCGCCGGTGAGCGCCCGCTCGGCGGCGCCGGGATCGGTCGAGGCCACCCAGAAGCCGCCGGGGCGGTTGCGGACCCGCGCGATGTAGTCGACCGGGTAGCGGCGGAGGCGGCCGACCGTGACCGCCTGCGGCGGGTCCGGGAGGCGGGCCAGGCGGTCGTCGGATCTGACCTCGGGCGCCCGGCCCTTCGCGCGCCATGCGACTGCGCAGTCGCCGAGGACCAGCCATTCGAGACGGTCCTCGGCGAGGCGGGCGACGGCGACCGTGGCGGCGGGCGAGACGGGGTTGTCGAGCTCGCAGGTATCGCGGTGGGCGTCGGCGACGGCCTCGATCCCGCGCGCCAGGGATTCGCGCGGCGTCCGTCCGGCCGCCAGTGCCGCCGCCAGCGAGGCGCCGAGCGTCGCGACGTACCAGGGCACGTCGTGGACGCAGCCGTCGTCGGGGTAGCGGGTCACGCCGTCGAGCACGACCGCCCACGAGTTCGAGGCCAGGAGGAGGTCCTCGTTCGGCGCGGCGCCGCCCGCCTCGGTGGCGGCCTGGATCCGGGCCGCCGCCCTCGTACCGCCACCGGGTTCGGCGGCCGTCGGGCGTTCGGGAGGCTGGTGCACATCGGGCCCCTTCGGCTGCGGGTTCACGGTCGTAGCCGGGGGTGCCGGCCCCCGCAATGAGAGTAGGGCCGCTTCGAGTACCGGCAAGTGGTGCTCACCGGCGCCGGCCGCCCCGGTGGTGGTGTGGGCGACCCGGCCGTTCCACCGCGCCGCCCCGGTGCACCTGCGCCACGGCGCGGACACGATGGACACGCTGACCTCGGTCGGCACGGTCGCGGCCCTGCCGTGGTCACTGTACGCGCTGCGGTTCGGCACCGCCGAGACCCCGGGCCTGACCCGCCCCTCCGAGCCGACCGTCGAGCCGAACGACGGCACCGCGAACATCGACCTCGAGGTCGCCGCCGGAGTGACGGTTCCGATGACACCGCGCCGCTGCCCGGGACGCCCGGGCAGCGGCGCGGTGTCACCCCCAGGCGAGGGAGGCGCCGCCCGAGGCGATCACGCCGCGGTACCACTCGGCGCTGCGCTTGAGGGTGCGCCGCTGGGTCTCGTAGTCGATGTGGACCAGGCCGAAGCGCTTGGAGTAGCCTTCGCCCCATTCGAAGTTGTCCATCAAGGACCACAGGAAATAGCCGCGCAGGTTCACGCCCTTCTCGATCGCCTCGCCCGCGGCTCGCAGGTAGCCGTCGAGGTAGGCGATGCGGGCGGCGTCGTCGATCGCGCCGTCCGGACCGATCTCGTCGTCGAAGGACGCGCCGTTCTCGGTGACGTGGACGGGCAGGTCGGTGTACTCGGCGGCGAGCCGTTCGAGGACGCGGCGGAGGCTGTCCGGGCTGACCTCCCACCCGAAGCTCGTCACCTGGCCCTCCGGTGGGAGGGCGCGCCCGCCCAGGTGGGCGTCGGTCTCGTCGGCGGCGATCCGGAAGCGGTGGTAGTGGTTGACGCCGACGAAGTCCAGCGGCGCGGCGATGGTCTCCAGGTCACCGGCGGCCACCGCGTCGAAGGCCTCGGTGTTGCGGTAGTGCCAGACCATGTCCTCGGGGTAGCTCCCCTTGAACAGCGGGTCGAGGAACAGCCGGTTGCCGTTGCCGTCGGAGAGCTGCGCGGCCGCGTGGTCCGCCGGCCGGTCGCTGGCCGCTTCGACGTCGGTCATGATCACCGCGGAGCCGATCCGAGCCGCGGGCCGCCTGGCCCTGATCGCCTCGGCGGCCAGGCCGTGGGCGAGGTTGAGGTGGTGGGCGGCCCGCAGGGCCGCGGTCAGGTCCCGCCGGCCGGGCGCGTGGACACCCTCGTGGTATCCCAGGAAGGACACGCACCACGCCTCGTTGACCGGGATCCAGTCCTCGACCAGGTCGCCCAGCGCGGCGGCGGTGCGCCCGGCGTAGTCGGCGAAGCGGTGGGCGGTCTCGCGCTCCGGCCAGCCGCCCTCGTCCTCGAGGATCTGCGGCAGGTCCCAGTGGTAGAGGGTCACCACCGGCAGGATGCCCCGCGAGCGCAGGTCGGCGAGCTGGGCTCGGTAGAAGTCGACGGCCGCGGGGTTGAGCTCGCCGCGCCCGGCCGGCTGGAGGCGCGCCCACGAGACCGACATGCGGTAGCCGCGCAGGCCGAGGTCCTCGGCGATCGCGAAGTCCTCGCGCCAGCGGCGGTAGTGGTCGCAGGCGACCGCGCCGGTGTCGCCGTCGCGGGTCTTGCCCGGGGTGGCGGCGAAGGTGTCCCAGATCGACGGCGCCCGGCCGTCGGCCTCGGCGGCGCCCTCGATCTGGTAGGCCGCGGTGGACGCGCCCCAGATGAAGTCCTTCGGGAACGGGTTGGCTTCCGTCATGTGGTCTCCATAGCGTTGGTAGGTGGCCCGGGGGGGCGGGTGCGGCTGATTCGGACGGTTCGTCTGTCGGCTGTTCATTTGTCCACACCGGTCACGACGATCCCCTGGACGAAGACCCGCTGCGCCGCCAGGAAGATCGCGACCGGCAGGGCCAGCGCCAGGAGTGCCGCGGCCATGATCAGGTGGGGCTCGGAGTTGTAGACGCCGTTGAAGTAGCTCAGGCCGACGCCGATGGGAACGATGTCGCGGTTGCCCGCGAGGTACAGCAGCGGTTCGAAGAAGTCGTTCCAGGCGTAGAAGAAGTGGAACAGGCTGACGGCGGTCAGCGCCGGGACCGCCTGGGGGACGATCACCTTCAGGAAGGTGCGGATCGGGCCGGCGCCATCGATGCGAGCGGCCTCCTCCAGCTCTTTGGGGATGGTCAGGAAGTACTGTCTGAGCAGGAACACGTTGAACGCGTTCGCGAAGAAGTGCGGCACGATCAGGGGCAGGTAGGTGCCGACCCATCCCATCTGGAGGAACACTGCGTACTTCGGCACGAGGGTGACCGCCGGTGGCAACAGGATCGTCGCCAGCAGGAGCCCGAACAGGGCACCGCGGAACGGGAAGCGGAACCGCGCGAAGCCGTAGGCGACCACCGCCGAGGAGACGACGGTGGCCACTACGGTGGTGAGGGCGTAGAACAGCGTCCAACCGGTCAGGCGCAGGAAGTCGATGGTGTTCCAGGCCTCGGCGAAGTTGCCCCACTCCGGCGAGAGGCCGGACACGGGTTCGAGGGTGCGCCAGCGGCCCTCCCATTCGATGGGGCCGGCGCCGGGATCGTCGGGGTCGATGAAGACACTCGACTCCCTTCCGGGTTCGAGCAGCGCGAGCTCACGCACCGAGCCGTCGGGCATGGGCACCGCGTAGACGTCGTGTTCCTCGCCCTCGTACTCGAAGGTCTCCGCGGCCACCGGGAGGATCGGCGAATCGGGGTCGGACACCCCGTCCTTGTCCTTCAGTGCGGTGACGGCCCCGTAGCCCAGCGGCATCAGGAATATCATCACCAGCAGGAACGCGCCCAGGGTGGTGCAGAGTGTCCACATGAGGGCCTTGCGGCGGCGGCGCAGGACGGCTTCGCCGTGACGGCGCTCCGCGGGCCGGGGCGGTTCGATGCGCTCGGGTGCTTCGACGGTCATGACCGCTCCGTTCCGTAGTGGACCCAGAACCTGGCGGTGCCGAACAGCAGCGCGGTCAGGGCCGCGACGACCAGGAAGATGAGCCAGGCCAGGGCGGCGCCGTAGCCCATGTTCCCGAAGACGAACGCCTCCTCATAGAAGTGGACGAGGAGGAAGCGGCTGGATCCGTCCGGGTGGCCGCTGGCGCCGAAGAGCACCCAGGGCACCACGAAATACTGCATGATGAGCACGCTGCCTATGACGAGGTTGTAGAACATGACCGGTGAGAGCAGCGGCAACGTGATGCTGCGCAGCCGCCGCCACCAGCCGGCCCCGTCGATGGCCGCGGCCTCGTAGAGCTGGGTGGGGATGCCCTGGAGGCCGGCCAGGTTGATCATCATGGTGTTGCCGACGCCCCACAGGCCGATGAAGCTGAAGGCGAACAGGACCAGCACCGGGTTGTCGAACCAGCGCAGGCCGGAGGTGCCGGTGGCCTGGACGCCGGTGAGGTCGATGATCCGGTTGAGCCAGCCGGTCTGGGGGTTGAGCACCTGCTGCCAGATGAGGATGCCGGCCACCAGTGGAATCATCGACGGCGCGTAGAACAGCAGGCGGAAGAAGCTTCGGCCCTTGAGTCTGGCCGAGTTGAGCAGCAGCGCCAAGGCGAGGGAGACCACGAGGCTGAGCGGCAGGAACAGCACGGTGAACCTGAGGGTCACCAGCAGCGCCGACCAGGTCTGCGGGTCGGACAGGGCGCGGTCCCAGTTGCTCAGGCCGACGAACGAGGTCTCGTCGGGGTTCGTCAGCTCGAAGTCGAGTGTGGAGAAGACCAGCGAGGCGAGGATGGGGAGCATCCAGAACAGGACGAAGCCCACGATCCACGGCGAGATGAAGGCGAAGCCCCAGCGAGCTTCCCTGCGCTGCATGGAACTCGCGGTGCGCCGGGGCTCTCGCGGGCGGTGCCGGGCGGTGAGCACCGCTTCGGTGAGGTCAGACATGGCGTCCTTTCGAGGAGTCCGCCGGGCGGGCCGCGAATGCGGGCGGCCCGCCCGGCGGGTCGAGCAGCGGTCGGGTCACTCGGCGTCGAAGACGACCTGGAGTTCTTCTCGCAGCGCTTCGAGCTCGGCGTCGATGTCCAGGCCGGGTTCCTGGGCGAACCTGGTGCCGTATTCCTCGATCACGGCGTTGGCCTCCAGGAAGTTCGGCATGCCGCCCTCGTGGGAGGGGGTGTCGACATAGGTCATGCCGTCGACGGCGACGTCCCAGTTGATGTCCTGGCCTTCGAAGTTCTCGGCGCCGACCCGTTCGAAGTAGCCGTCCTGGAGGCTGATGCGGGCGGGCATGCCGCCGTAGGTGGCCGTCAGCTGCTCGGCGGCGTCGCCGAGCAGGTAGGTGAGGACCTCGAACGCCTCGTCGGGGTGCTCGGTGTCGGCGGTGATGGAGAAGGTGTCGGCGTGGAGTTTGGCGGTGGTCTGGCCGTTGTAGGAGGGGACGGCGGCGGTGTCCCAGTTGCCCTCGAAGCCGGCCATGCAGCAGGTGGCGTACCACAGGTGGGTGTTGCCCATCGCGAGGTTGCCGGACTCGAACCAGGAGCCGGCGCCCATCATGTCGGAGTCGCCGTAGGGGCCGTTGGGCATGAAGTGGTCCTCCCACATGCCGTCGTAGTACCAGTGCTGAGCCTCGGCCCAGTGCTCGGGGATCTGGGCGTTGCCCTCGGCGTCGACGAAGGAGCCGGCGCCGAAGAGGGCCGACTGGGCTCGGATGTCGGCGAAGACGTTGCCGAATCCGAACTGGACGATGTTCTCGGGGTCGAAGGCCGGGTCGGTGGCGTCGTTGCCCTCGGCGTCGACGGTCAGCTGCATCGCCAGCTCGGTCATCGTCTCGATGTCCCAGGGCCGCTCGTTGCCCTCGGCGTCGACGTAGGGGGCGCCGTACTCCTGGGGCGGGTATGGCAGTCCCGCCTCGTCGAACAGGTCGAGGTTGATGTACATGAAGGAGGGGAAGACCGCGAAGGGCAGGCCGATCTGGCCCTCCTCCTCGATCTGGTAGAAGTCCACCAGCGCCGGGTCGAAGTCGGAGAGGTCGTAGTCGTTCTTCTCGATGTAGGGCGTCAGGTCGAGCCAGGCGCCCGGGAAGGTCGAGCGGCCCCGGATGCCCATGGGGCCGACGATGTCGGGGGCGTCGCCGGTGGCGATCTGAGTGCTGAGGATGTCGGGGGCCTGCTCGGCGTCGACGATCTCGAGCACCAGCTCGATCTCGTCCTGCGAGGCGTTGAACTCCTCGACGATCTGCTCCTGGGCGGGGATGGTGGGGGCGTCGGAGCCCGCGCCCATCCCGACGAACCAGCGGATCTCGACGCGGTCGGAGGCCGCCGAGCCACCGCCGTCGAGGCAGGCGGCGGCGAGCAGGGCGGTGCAGCCGCCGACGGCGATCGCGCGAAGGGCCGCCGAGCCGCGCCGTTTCGCAGTGGCGCGGGCGTCGCCGGAGGCGAGGCGGGTGAGAGGTTCGATCCTCATGGGTTGCTCCTTGGTCCAGACCGCTGGGCGCGCCGGCGGTTCGGGAGGGATATCTCGAAAGGTTCCTTCGGGGGTGTTCAGTGGGGACGCGCCGCCGGTCCTGGTGCTCGCGCGGCGGCGTTCGAGGCGGTCGGAGGTGGTCCGGCTGTAAGCTGAAACTGTTGTACATCACTTACTTATAAGACTTATATTAAGTACACAGGCCAATGCTCGTCAATCTCTCCGCGATAACGACATGGTCGCGGACCCATAACGACTGACTGGTGGAACGATGGAACGCCCTCGGCAGAAGACCACGCGAGACCTCAAGCTCGGCAACCGGATGCGGCTGCTGCGGACGCTGTACTTCGACGGCCCGCTCACCCGCCGGGACCTCTCCCCCGCCACCGGCCTGAGTACCGCCTCGATCAGCAACGTCACCTCCGATCTGATCGCCGAGGGTGTGCTGCGGGAGGCCGGCAAACTCGAGTCCGACGGCGGCCGCCCGCAGATCCTGCTGGAGGTCGACCCCGGCCACGCGCACGTGGTGGGCGTCGACGTCGGCGAGACCCATGTCCGCGTCGAACTGCTCGACCTGGGGCTCACCGAGCAGTCGAGCGCCCAGTACGCCCTGGCACCGGGCCGGCACGACCCGGCCACCGTCGCCCGGCACATCGTCGCCGGGGTCCGCGCCGTCCTGGCCGAATCCGACGGGACGCAGGTGCTGGGCGTAGGTGTGGGGATGCCGGGCATCGTCGAGTACGGGCCCGACGGCGTCATCCACGCCAAGGCCTTCGGCTGGGACGAGGTCCCGCTGGGCCGCACGCTCATGGAGCACCTGGCTCCGCTCCCGGTGCACGTCGACAACGGTGCCATGACCATGGGCCAGGCCGAGCTGTGGTTCGGGGCGGGCCGCGGGGCCGACAACGCCGTGATCGCCCTGATCGGCTCCGGGGTCGGCTCCTGCATCGTCGCCGACGGCCGGCTCTACCGGGGCTCGGCCAGCAGCGCCGGGGAGTGGGGCCACACCACCGTCGAAGTGCGGGGGCGGGGCTGCCGGTGCGGGTGCCGGGGCTGCCTGGAGGCGTACGTGGGCGCCGAGGGCATGATCGAGCGCTATCGGGACCGGGGCGGCTCGCCGCTTCCCGACGTCGAGGAGCGAGCGCTGGAGCAGCTGCTGGACGACGACTCGGAGGCGGCGCGGTCGGTGGTCGACGAGACCGTCGAGTACCTCGGGGCGGGCCTGGCCGATCTGCTCAACCTCTTCAATCCCGAGTTGATCGTCATCGGCGGGTGGGCCGGGCTGATGCTGGCGCGGCGGCGGATGGACGACATCGTCGCGGCGGCGGGTGCGTATTCGCTGCACCAACCGTTCCAGACGGCGAGGATCGTGTCGGGCCGGTTGGGTCCGGACGCGGTCGCGAAGGGAGCCGCGACCCTGGTGATAGAACGATTCCTCGGCACCGGGCGAGGCTGAGCCGGAGCGCCGCCGGAACGACAGGCGCCCACGGCGCGGGGCCGCACCGGCGGCACCGCGGCCGAGGGCGGCCTCCCACGCGATCGAGCGCTTCTCGGACGGCGGGCGGCGGGCCCTGCGGGCGATGTCCCACAGCGCCCGCCCCTCTTCGCCTCCGAGGTGCGAAGCCGATCAGTCCGGCGTCAGGATCCACCGCTGATTGGCGCCGCCGACGTGGTCCCACTGCTGGACCGGCGCCCCGTTCGCCTCCGAGGCGCCGGTGACGTCCAGCGCTTTACCGCTGTTGCGGTTGGTGATCGAGTACGACCCGTCTCCGAGCGGCGTGACGCTCCACTGCTGATTGGCGCCGCCGACGTAGTCCCACTGCTGGACCGGCGCCCCGTTCGCCACCGAGGCGCCGGTGACGTCCAGCGCCTTCCCCGAGGCGACCGAGACGATCTGCCAGTACCCCTCGCCCGCGTCGACGAACCGCCAGCGCTGGTTGGCGCTGCCGAAATCGTCCCACTGCTGGATGCTCGCCCCGTTCGCCGCCGAGGCGTCGGTGACGTCGAGGACCCTGCCGCTGTGGGCCGACTCGATCGCATACGTCGCCCGCGGGTCGACCCCGTCTACGGGAGGCTCCTCGGTGGGAGGCTCGGAGCTCCCGCCCGGGCCCCACACGAACGTGGCCACAGCCCCGGCGGGCAGCGAGTAGCCGAACTCGCGGCCGCTTTCGGCGACCGTGAAGTCCGAGTCCGACGACCCCGCGTTCAGCGCGATGAGCGCGATCGTGCCGTCCGGGTTCTCGAACGCCACGGTCTCGATGCCGCCCGAATGCGACGTCGACTCGACGCGCACCGCGCCGGGCTGGACGAACTTGCTGGCGTGGCCGAGCACGTAGTACTCGACGTTGTACGAGACCGCCCCGGTCTGAGTGTCCACGGTGACCACGCCGCGGCAGTCCGAGCAGCCGCCGTTGGTCGGCCCGTGGTTCTGGTCGAGCGCCATGTTCCACAGCGTCACGCTCTTGGCCCAGTTCCGAGTCGCCCCGATCACGAGGTTCTGCATGTTCCACTTCAGATTCCCGCCGAAGTCCGTGGCCCAGGCGCCTCCGGAGCACTCGGTGAACCACAGGCCCTTGTCGGGATGGGCATTGTGGACCTGGCTCTGCGCCGACACGTCTCCGGCGTAGCAGTGGAAGGCGCTCCCGGACAGGTACCGGTTCGCCTCGGGATCGTTCAGGACGTTGACGGCGTAGTCAGGCTCGTCCCAGTTGTGGTCCCAGGCGATGAGGCGGGTGCCGGTGCCCTCCAGCGCCGGCCCGAGGTGGTCGCCGACGAACGCGGCCTGGTCCTGCCAGGACATCCGCATCGACGGATAGCCCGCGGTCTCGTGGTGGGGCTCGTTCTGCGGGGTCAGCGCGTAGATCGGGAGCCCTTGGGCCTCATAGGCGTCCACGTACGCGGCGAGGTAGTCGGCGTAGTCGTCGAACCGGTCGCCGCTGAGCTGGCCGCCGAAGAGGGAGCCGTTCGTCTTCATCCAGGCCGGTGGGCTCCACGGCGTACCCATGATCTTGAGGTCGGGATTCAGCGCCTTGGCCTGCTGGAGGATCGGGATGGTGTAGGCCCGGTCGTGGTCGATCGAGAAGTCGCCGAGGTCGCAACAGGTGTCGTCGTAGGTGTAGTCCTCGCCGCCGACGGTGAAGTCGGTCGCGCCCAGCGGCTGCCGGACCATGCTCAGGCCGATCCCCGCCGCTGGGTCGAACAGGTTCCGCATCAGCTCATCGCGCGAGCCCTGGTCGAGCCGGTCGTGGACGAGCCAGGCCGAGGAGTCGGTGAACGAGGCGCCGAAGCCGTCCATGGTCTGGTAGGTCGTCGACGTGTCGACGTCGATGCGGGGGCCGGCGCCCCCGGTGCCGAACGGCACGCCGGCCCGCTGTTCGAGGAGTTCGCTCTGGTCGGCCGTGGTGACCCAGACCTCGGCCTCGCCTTCGGCCGCGTGGGCGGAGGGCCAGAGGCCGAGGCCGAGAGCGGCGGCGGTGAACACGGACAGGCAGGCGCCGAAGGCCGCCGCTCGCCGTCCGCGGATTCTTGTACGTCGCATTGGTGGTTCCTTCCGAGGCTCCGGCGCCGGGCTCGCGGGCGGACACAGGGGACCGCATCGTCCGCCCGGCAGCGCGGAGCTATACATGTCACACTTACATCTAAGACTTAGATTAAGTGAGACATGCAATGCTGTCAATACCTCAGAAGGAAGGTCAGGCCGATTCGCGCATCACCAGCTCCGGTTCGAAGATCACCGAGGTCGGCTCGAGTGAGGGATCGGCGATCCGCTCCAGCAGCAGTCGCACCATCTCACCGGCCATGGCCTCCAGCGGTTGGCGCACCGTGGTGATGGGCGGGCGGCTCAACCGCGACGGGGAGCTGTCGTCGAAACCGACGACGGCCACATCCTCGGGCACCCGGCGGCCGTGGTCGTGGAGCGCGTGGACGGCGCCCTGCGCCATCAGGTCGCTGGCGACGAACACCGCGTCCACGTCGGGGTGCCCGACCAGCAGCTCCTTCATGGCGTGTTCGCCGCTGTCGTAGGTGAAGTTGCCCTCGACGGAAGGCACGAAGGGGCGGCCGAGCCGCGCCCATCGGTCCAGGTATCCGGCCTGCCGCTCCTGGGCGGCAGGGACGCCGAGGGGTCCGGATATCGCGGCGGGCCGGCGCCGCCCGAGGGATGCCAGGTGGTCGGCGGCCAAGGCGCCGCCGTCCCGATTGGCCAGGTCGACATAGCTGACCGGCGCCGGCTGCGGCGGCCGGGCGAACCGCACCGCGGGCCGGCCCGCCTCGGCGACCAGCGCGGGGAGCCGGTCGACCGCGTGCGTGGAGATCAGGAGGGCGCCGTCAGCGTTGCCCTGCTTGAGATACGCCGCGATCTCGGCCTCGTCCGACTCGTTCTCGGCCAGCATCAGCGCCGGATAGATGCTGTGAGGGCGCAGTGATCCGATGATGCCGGTCAGGAGCCGCCCGAAGAACGGGTCGGTGAACACCTGGCTGGAGAAGACGTTGCCGGCCGGTCCGGCCCCGGCCACGACCACCCCGATCGCGTCGCTGCGGCGGGTGACCAGAGATCGGGCCGCCCGGTTGGGCACATAGCCGGTGGCAACCACGGCCCGGCGCACCGCCTCCTGGATCTCGGGGGCGACGTTTCTGGTCTGGTTGATCACCCGCGAGACCGTCGCCCGCGACACGCCGGCCACGCGGGCGACGTCCTCCAGGGTGGGGGTGGAATCTGCGCTCATGGCCCAGTTATAGCACGCTTTGGAGAGCGCTCACCAATTCACATGCAGCATAAATGCTCGACAGGAGCGAAAAACACGGCCGCACGGCCTCACGTCGGATCGAACGGCACCGAGATTCGGACGCCTGGCGGCTCCGGCAGCGCGGTCAGGTGCACTGAGATCACGGCCCGGACGTTCGGTGCCCGTCGTCGACCGGTGCGACATTACGGCTTTCAGCTGGTATTTCGTTGACATGGAGCACTTTTCAGAACCGGCCAGAACAGCCATATATCGAAGTTCTTGACAATTTTGAAAGCCGCGCCGTACCATGTGGCAAATGGGAGAGCGCTCTCCCATCACGATCCCTCCACATCGTCACAACCACCCTCACAGGAGCCTCCTATGCAGGAAGCGTCTTCCACGATCCACTCCGGGCTCAGGCGGCGCGCGGCCCTCGGCGGGGCCGCCGCAGCCGTGGCCGCCGGCGCCGGGATCGGCGTGGGCCTCGCCCGGGCCGAGCCGGCTCCGGCCGCCGGCGAATGCGGCGAACCGTCCGACGTCCTCCCGCCGACGGACGCCTACGCCCCGGACTTCGGGCCGGGCGCGCACGTGTTCGACCCGTCGACTCCCGCGGCCGAGATCCAGTCCACCATGGATTCGATCACCGAGCAGATGCGCACGAACCAGTTCGGGCGCGAACGACACGCCGTGCTGTTCAAGCCCGGCACCTACGAGGTCGACATCGACCTGCGCTTCTACACGCAGATCGCGGGGCTCGGCCTGCTCCCCGGGGACGTCGTCCTGAACGGGCACGTCCGCGTCGAGGCCGACTGGCTCAGCCAGGGCGACGACCCGAACTACAAGGGCAACGCGACCCAGAACTTCTGGCGAGGCGCCGAGAACCTCACCGTCGACAACCCCGACGGCCAGATCGAGCGGTGGGCGGTCTCCCAGGCCGCGCCCTACCGCCGCATCGACCTGCGGACCGTGGAGATGCAGCTGTGGGACGGCTACGAAGGCTGGGCCTCGGGCGGCTACATCGCCGACTCGCGAATCTCCGGCACCGTCGTCTCCGGTTCCCAGCAGCAGTTCCTCACCCGCGGCAGCCGACTCGACGGCGGCTGGACCGGATCGGTCTGGAACATGGTGTTCGTCGGCGTCGAAGGCGCCCCGGCGCAGCACTTCCCCAACCCGTCCCACACGGTCGTCGACGCCGCCCCGGTGATCCGGGAGAAGCCGTTCCTCTACGTCGCCGACGACGGCGAGTACCGCGTGTTCAAACCGGCCGTCCGCCGCGCCGCCGCCGGACTCAGCTGGGACGGCGGCGAAGTGGAGGGCACCTCGATCTCGCTCGCCGAGTTCTACGTGGTCGTGCCCGGAACGGAGGCGGCCACCGTCAACCGGGCCCTCGCCGAGGGCAGGCACCTGCTGTTCGCGCCGGGCGTCTACGAGTTCGACCAGACCCTCGAGGTCACCGCCCCTGGCACCGTCGTGCTCGGGTTGGGACTGGCGACGATCATTCCGACCGCCGGGCAGACCGCCCTCACCGTCGCCGACGTCGACGGCGTGGTCCTGGCCGGGCTGCTCGTCGACGCCGGAGCGACCGAGTCCGAGGTGCTCGTCCAGATCGGCCCGCCCGGCTCGTCCACCGACCACTCGGCCGACCCGGTCTCGGTCCACGACCTGTTCGCCCGCATCGGCGGCGCCCACGCGGGAAAGGCCGCCGTCAGCCTCGAGATCAACAGCCGCCACGTCGTCGCCGACCACCTGTGGCTGTGGCGCGGCGACCACGGCGAAGGGATCGGCTGGACGGTCAACACCGCCGCCACCGGCCTCGTCGTCAACGGCGACGATGTCACCGTCTACGGCCTGTTCGCCGAGCATTACCAGGAACACCAGGTCATCTGGGCCGGTGAGCGGGGGCGGACCTACTTCTTCCAGAACGAGATGCCGTACGACCCGCCGGACCAGCAGACCTGGCGCGAGGGATCGGCGCTCGGCTGGGCCTCGTACAAGGTCGACGACGGCGTCGCCGAGCACGCGGCCTGGGGCGTGGGCGGCTACTGCTTCTTCAACGTCAACCCGGGCGTGGTCTGCGACCGCGTCTTCGAGGTCCCCGAGACCGACGGGGTCCGCTTCACCGGCCTGGTATCCGTCTCCCTCGGCGGGGTCGGGACCATCCGCCGCGTCATCAACGAGACCGGCGACCAGGTCGACGAGTCCACCTTCGCCAGTTACGTCGTGAGCTACCCGTGATCCCCCACCAGCGCACACCAACACAGGAGCATCCGATGCGCAGATCATTGTTGCGATCGTCCCGCCGTCCCGCCGTGCTCGCTCTAGCGGTGATCACCGCGGCCTCGGCGTGGACGCTGACCGTCACCGGCGCGCAGGCGCAGACCGAGGACGTGGCGCTGCTGTCGCAGGACCGGCCCGCGTCCGCCTCGTCGGTCGAGAATCCCGACTACACGCCCGCCTCGGCCGCCTTCGACGGCGACAGCGGAACCCGCTGGTCCAGCCAGTTCAGCGACGACGAGTGGATCCAGGTGGATCTCGGCGCCGTCTTCGACCTCAAGCGGGTCGAACTGGACTGGGAGGGCGCCTACGCGACCGCCTACGAGATCCAGGTCTCCACCAACGGCACCGACTGGTCCACCGCGTACAGCACCCAGGACGGACAAGGCGGATCGGAGACGATCGCCCTCGACGCCCCGGGACGCTACGTCCGCATGCAGGGTTTGGAGCGGGCCACCGGCTACGGCTATTCGCTGTGGAGCTTCGAGGTCTACGGCTGCACCGCGGACAGCGGCGGCGGCGAGTCGACCGCCGTCGAAGTCATCGGAAGTCAGGGGAACTGGCAGCTGACCGTCGACGGCGAGCCGTTCACCGTCAAGGGCCTCACGTGGGGTCCGTCGACCGCCGAGGCCGAGCAGTGGATGCCGGACCTGGTGGACCTGGGCGTCAACACCCTCCGCACGTGGGGCACCGACGCGTCCACCCTGCCGCTGCTCGACGCCGCGGCCGCCCACGACATCAAGGTCATGCTCGGGTTCTGGCTGGTGCCCGGAGGCGGGCCCGGCTCGGGCGGCTGCGTCGACTACGTCACCGACGAGACCTACAAGTCGACCACGCTGGCCGACATCGTCGGCTGGGTCGAGACCTATCGCGACCATCCCGCCGTCCTCATGTGGAACGTCGGCAACGAGTCGGTCCTGGGCCTGGGGAACTGCTACAGCGGGGCCGAACTCGACGCGCAGCGCAACGCCTACACCACCTTCGTCAACGATGTGGCCGTGGCCATCCACGGCGTCGACGACCAGCACCCGGTCACCTCGACCGACGCCTGGACCGGCGCCTGGCCGTACTACGAGGCGAACGCCCCCGACCTCGACCTGCTCTCGGTCAACGCCTACGGCGACGTCTGCGGCGTCCAGCAGGACTGGATCGAAGGCGGCTACGACCGGCCCTACATCATCACCGAGACCGGTCCGGCCGGCGAGTGGGAGGTTCCCGACGACGCCAACGGCGTACCCGAGGAGCCGAGCGACATCGCGAAGGCGGAGGCGTACACGCAGGCATGGGACTGCATCACCGGCCACGAGGGCGTCGCGCTGGGAGCGACCATGTTCCACTTCGGCACCGAGGGCGACTTCGGCGGCGTGTGGTTCAACCTCATCCCCGGCGGCAACCGGCGCCTGTCCTACTACGCGGTCGCCGAGGCCTACGGCGGCAGCCCGCAGGCGAACACGCCGCCGGTGATCTCGTCGATGGACTTGGGCTTGGACGGCCCGGCCGTCGGCGGTGAGGAGTTCACCGTCCGCATCGACGCGGTCGACCCCGACGGCGACGCCATCGAGTACATCCCGATGGTCAACAGCGCCTACATCAACGGCTCGTGGGACATGCTGCTCGCCGATTACACGGTGAACGGCGACGGCACGATCACGATCACCGCGCCCGAGATCCTCGGCGTATGGAAGTTGTACGTGTGGGCCGAGGACGGCCAGGGCAACGTCGGCGTCGAGAGCCGCTCGTTCGAGGTGACCGTCCCCGACGTCGAAGGCGAGAACCTCGCCGCCGGGAAGCCCACGACCGCCTCCACGTTCCAGGAATGGGGCGGCCACACGCCCGACCAGGCCACCGACGGCGACCTGTCCACGCGCTGGGCCAGCGAATGGGCCGACCCCCAGTGGATCCAGGTCGACCTGGGGCAGCGCACCGCGTTCGACACGGTGCAGCTGGTGTGGGAGACCTCCTACGCCTCCGCCTACGAGATCCAGGTCTCCGACGACGGCCAGAACTGGAGCACCGTCTACCAGACCTCCAGCGGTGACGGCGGCGCCGACACGATCACCGACGGCGGCGCCGGCCGCTACGTGCGCGTGCTCGGCACCCAGCGCGGCACCGAATGGGGCTACTCGCTCTTCGAGTTCGGCGTCTACGCCTGAGCTTCCGATCCGGGCGGGCCGCACGCCGCGGCCCGCCCCGCACAGAGAGGAACACGATCATGAAACGAACACTCGTCGTGGCGGCAGCCGCGGCGCTCACCCTGGCCGCGTCCGCGGTGACGGCGTCGCAGACGATGACCGCGTCCGCCGACGAGCTGGTCACCCACCACGAGTTCCAGGCGAACTGCACGATCAGCCACACCGCGAACGACGACCCGATCGTCTTCCCCGGGCAGGAGGGCGCCTCACACAACCACACCTTCATGGGCAACACCGGGACCGATGCACACTCCACACTGGATTCGCTGCTGGACGGCGAGACTTCGTGCCTGGTGCCGGCGGACCGCTCGGCCTACTGGTTCCCGACGCTGTTCAACGGCGACGAGGCGGCCCTGTCCACCTGGCACCAGGTGATCTACTACAAGTCCGGGGTGGAGGACTACACCACGGTCCAGCCGTTCCCCCAGGGCCTGCGCTTCATCACGGGCGACATGATGGCCACCGCCGAGGATTTCGCGAACGCGCCGGGCGCGGTCGAGGGCTACGAGTGCGGCGAGAGCTTCCACAACTACACCTTCCCCGAGCACTGCCCCGACTACTCGTGGCTCAACCTCCGGTACCAGGCGCCGAGCTGCTGGGACGGGGTCAACCTCGACTCGCCGGACCACCAGAGCCACATGGCCTACCCGGTCGAGGGCTCGTGCCCGGACTCGCATCCGGTGCCGGTGCCGATGCTGGAGTTCAAGATCCACTGGCCCGTCAACGGCGACATGTCGCAGGTGCGGCTGGCCAGCGGGATCGCCTCATCGTGGCATTACGACTTCATCAACGCCTGGGAGCCCGAGACGCTCGCGGCGCTGGTGGAGCACTGCATCAACGGCGGTCTCCAGTGCGACTCGCGCGGCTTCGACCTCTACAAGCCGGACCGGGGAGCGGTGCTGGACGAGGACTACGAGTTGATCGAGGGCTGAATCGGGGACCGGACGGACGCCCCCGCCACGGGCTGCGACGAGAGAGCCGTCGGCGGCCACCGGTCCGGTGGCCGCCGACGGTCCATCAGGGAACCGGGTCAGGTGAGGCGGAAGGCGCGTTCGGCCGCGTCGTCGATCGGGTCCGGCCGCAGCGCGCAGTCGTAGTGGCGCAGGCAGTGGCCGGTGTGATTCACCGACTCGAACGACACGCCGTCCGGGGAGCCGCCCGCCAGGCCGGGCACGAGCCGGAAGTGCCCGGCCTGAGCGGGGGCGACGTCCGCGCCCAGGCGCACGTCGGAATCAGAGTGCCGCATATGGCGGTCGGGGAAGTCGTACGACTGCGACCGGTGGCGCTCCCCGCCGTCTCGCCCGAGGGGACGGGCGGTGCGGCGCCGGCGGGGCGTCGCGTCGTGTGCATGACCGCCTCCTAGTAGGTGACCTGGAAGGTCGCGTCTTCCCGGTCGGCCTGGGACGAGCCCGGGTCGATCGGGTCGACGCGCAGGACGTAGCCGGAGTGGCGCAGGCACCGGTCGGGGAAGTTGTGGGACCGGAACGAGGCCCACGAGCCGTCGGCGAGCCCGGCGGTGCGCAGGAAGGTCGCGTCGGCCGCGAACAGCGCCGAGCCGTCGTTCGCCTCGAGCCGCATCTCGTAGTTCACGTGCCGCAGGTACCGGCCGGGGCGGTTCACCGATTCGAAGGAGACACCGGAGGGGTCGGCCAGGCCGGACACGAGCCGCCACTGCTGGTCGGCGGGCGGCTCCATCGGGAACGGGTCGATCCGGCCGATGTCGCTCGCGTGGCGGACGTACCGATCGGGGAAGTTGTAGGACTTGAGCCGGTTCCACCGGGGCGCTCCCCAGCGGTCGATCATCGCGGTCCGCTCGGCGGCGGTGATGGGGACGATGCCGGCGTGCTTGGAGCTGATCGGGGCGGTGTAGGAGCGCTGGTTCAGCGCCGACCAGGAGTCGCCGCCGAGGTTCGAGGACTGCCAGGCGTAGAACACGGCGTTGGCCGGCGAGAAGGAGTCGCCCCAGAGCCAGAAGGCGCCTCCGTCATTGGAGGCGACCAGGATCGGGGCCTCGATGGCGCCGCCCCGGCGCAGGCCGCCGGTGAGGGTGGTGAAGCTGTTCGGCCGGCCGGTGGTGGACCTGGCCACGTACAGATCGCCGTCGTCCATGTTCTTGTAGGCGAGGTAGAAGTCGCCGCCGTGGGGCAGGACGTCGCCGTCGAGGACGTTGAAGCCGGGGTCGAAGAAGAGCTGGGCGGAGCCCATGTCCGCGAAGTCGGTGGTGTAGTTGACCATGAGCACGTCGCGGGTGCCGTTGTAGGCGGAGTAGACGACTCCGTACCGGCCGAGCGAGGCGTCCCAGAACGCGGTGGGCGCCCAGGAGTGGGTGGCCATGTCGTGCAGGTGGACGCGGCGGTAGCCGGTGAACGAGGTGAGGTCCTCCGAGTCCCAGACGTGGATGTACTGGTTGTTCAGGTTGAAGACGCGGCCTTTGAGGTCGGTGGCGAGGACGGTGAAGGTGCCGTCCTGCTTGCGCAGGATGAACGGGTCCCGCAGGCCTTCCATGCCGGCGGTGGGCACGGCGACCGGGTCGTTCTGGTTCAGCGGCGTCCAGTTCAGGCCGTCGGTGCTGACGGCCAGGTGGAGGGCGTAGCTGTCGTCGGTCATGTCCGGCGATTCCTTGAAGTAGGACATCGCGTAGGCGGCATTGGACTGGGCGTGCGCGGCTCGTGCGGGGAGGGCCGCGGCGACGGCGGTGGACAGCGCGGTGGTGAGGACGGTTCGGCGTGAGGGCATTGCGGGCCTTTCTCGGAGTCGGGGCGCGGCGGTCGCCGGATCGGTCCGACGCCTTCGGGGCCGGCGCGATTCGCGGGCCGGCCGCTTTCGACGGCGAAGGATCGGATCCACTGTGGCTTCCGTGCTTCCCTGTGGAGTCGGGACGGCGGGCCGTGAGTGATCGCTAACATGACCATGGGAGGCCACGGAGGATCCCGAGGCTCCGACGTCGAGTTCGATCGGATATGGGATGTGTGATATGTGATCGCTAACAAACACCTGGCCCGGCGCCGTGCGCAGAGCCGCCAGCCCTCCCCGCGGACCGATGAATCACGTAGTGAATCAAGGGGTGGAGCGGTCACGGCATTTCGGACGGAGCGAGGAAGTGATTGGCCAACATGCTAACCGCACCCCTCGAATAAAGTCAAGTACGTCAATATGTGGACGGCACGGCCGCCCTTCGCCCGTTGAACGCCCGAGTGGAAGTCGTCCCGCCGAAGACCTTGACCGCCCTCGGGGCGAGTGTCATACTACCGAAATGTTGACGTAAACATTTACAAATATTGATGTCAATATCATTCCTTCCCCCCGTACGCGCATCCTTGCGCGAGATCGGTCGAAGCCATGAACACCAATGATCAATCGCCACCGCCCCAGCGGCGGCCCCTCCGCCGTCTGCTGCTCAACGTGCTGGCCGTCCTGGCACTGGTGCCGGTCACGGTTCTCGCCGGCGCCACACCGGCCAGCGCCGACACCAGCGACTTCCGCGGCGCGAACTGGGCCGTGCTGGGCGACAACTTCGTCGAGGGCCCGCTCGTCCTCGACGGCTTGAACAGCTCCGACAGCTACGACACCGTCTACGCCAAGGCCGACGCGATCTACGACGACATGGAGACCCTCCTCGGCGCCAACACCGTCCGCCTGCCGGTCAACACGCACACCGTCGGCTCGGCGTGGTGGAACGCCTACCGGGCCACCATCGACGCCGCGACCGACCGCGGCTTCAAGGTCGTCCTCGCCTACTGGGAGGACGGCGCCGCCTCCGGCGGGCGCATCACGGACATGGCCGCGTTCAACACGATGTGGTCCACCGTGACCTCCCAGTACGGATCCAACGGCCTGGTCTACTTCGAGCCGATGAACGAGCCCCACGGCTACAGCTCCCAAGAGTGGCGCGACCTCGCGGCCGACTGGCTCGACTACCACTACTCGGCGCCGCCCGGCCGCG
>NZ_ATYW01000027.1 GCF_000427885.1 Glycomyces tenuis DSM 44171 | reverse complement strand
ACAGCCGACGCTGCGAGCATTCCCGCTCCGGTGGCCAGGACCGTGCGGCGGGTGCCGGTGCGGTCGAGCCATGACATGAGAGATCACTGTCCTTCGATGCTTATCCGTGGGTCCATTGTTGGTTGGTGCCCCCGTGGCAGGACCACAGGTGGACCAGCGACCCGTTCGCCGTGCCGTANCCCGACACGTCCAGACACAACCCGGACTGGACGTTGGTGATCGAACCGTTCGCATTGAGATTCCAACGCTGGTTCGACCCGCCGTGGCAGTCCCAGATGATCGCCAAGGTCCCGTTCGCCGTCCCTGCGCCCTCGGCGTCCAGACACTTGCGCGAGGACCCCGAATAGACCGTCAGCTCACCGGCATCGGTATAGGTCCACTGCTGATTCGACCCGCTCCAGCAGTCGTAGATCTGCACCTGCGTCCCGTTCTGCGTCGACTGGTTCGGCACATCCAGGCACCGGCCCGACCCCACACCACGCAACGGACCGCCGTCACCGGACGGCGGCGGCTCGTCACCGCCGTTGTTCAACGCGTCGAGCACGGCGTAGTACGCCTCCTTCTTCTGGTAATTGCGGTCGAGCAGCAGCGGGGTCTCGTCGCCGCGCCACGAGTGCAGGTCGGTGATGCCCCAGGTGGTGATGCCGGTGCAGCGCTCGACGTTCATGCACGCCTCGGTGACCTGGCGGTACACGTTGGCCTGGGCGCCGCCCGAGCCGCCGACGTCGAGCTCGGTGATCTGCACGTCGACGCCGAGGTCCGAGAAGCGCTGGAGGTTCGCCTGGTAGCTGCTCATGTCGGAGTTGGATCCGAGGTGGGACTGGAAGCCCACGCAGTCGATCGGCACGCCGCGCGACTGGAAGTCGCGGACCATGTTGTAGATCGCGGTGCTCTTGGCGTTGATGCCGTCGGTGCCGTAGTCGTTGTAGCAGAGCTTGGCGTTCGGGTCGGCGGCTCGGGCGGCGCGGAACGCCTCCTCGATCCAGCTGTTGCCGAGCTGCTGCTGGAGGTTCGACTGACGGCGCGAGCCGTCCCACTCGAAGGCTTCGTTGACCACGTCCCAGGAGTGGATGTCCCCGGCCCAGTGCCCGGCGACGCCGCTGATGTGGTCGAGCATGGCCTGCCGCAGGTCGTTCCCGCCCAGACCTTGGACCCAGCCGGGCTGCTGGGCGTGCCACACGAGCGTGTGGCCGCGCACGGTCATGCCGTGGCTCTGGGCGTAGGCGACGATCTGGTCGCCGCCGGAGAAGTTGAACTGGCCCCGGTTCGGTTCGGTGGCGTCCCACTTCATCGCGTTCTCGGCAACGAGGCTGTTGAAGTCCGCGTTCAGCGCGGACGAGTAGGCGCCGTCGCTCAGGAGGCTCGGCACGACGGCCGCGCCGAAGTACCGGCCGCTCTCGGCGGCGGAGGCGCCGAGCGTGTCGGCGGCATGGGCGGTGCCCGAGGACATGAGGAGCGCAGCGGCAGCTGTTATGCCTGCGGTCGAGACCGCCGCGATCGCCGACCATATGCGTCGCCGTCGCCTGCGTGGATTGTCGAACATTGTTGATCCTTCGTTTTCAGGGTTATGGATTACGAGAAGGTCCATTGCTGGTTGGTGCCGCCGTGGCAGGACCACAGGTGGATCAGGGAGCCGTTGGCGGTGCCGTAGCCCTCCACATCGAGGCAGAGGCCCGACTGGCGGTTGGTGATCGAGCCGTCGGCGTTCAGGTTCCACTGCTGGTTGGCTCCGCCGTGGCAGTCCCAGATGATCGCCGTGGTCCCGTTCGAAGTGCCCGCGCCGTTGGCGTCCAGGCACTTCGTGGAACCGCCGGAGTAGACCGTCAGCTCACCCGAAGGGGTATGGGTCCACTGCTGGTTCGCGCCGCCGTGGCAGTCCCAGATGTTCACCTGGGTGCCGGACTCGGTGGAGTCGTTCGGGACGTCGAGGCACCGGCCCGAGCCGGAGCCGATCAGCTGCCCGGTCTCGATGGTGCCGCCCTGGCCGCCGGGAGTCAGGTAGACGGCGTAGGCGTCATTCGGCTGCTGGAAGTTCACCGGCACCGAGATCGAGCCGCTCGAGGCGTCCACGTCCTGCTCGAACACGACCTGCGGGGCGTTCAGCGGCGCCTGCTCGGGCATGCGCTGAACGGTGACGTGGACCGTGCCGTCCACGACCAGCCACGGCGTCGACGACAGCCCGTCGAAGACGACTGTGGTCGGACCGGTGCGGCCGTTGATGTCGCCGATGATGGCGACGGCCCGCTCCGCGGTGCTGTCCTTGGACGCCGAGATCGCGGTGCCGCCGACCTGCTCCGAGGTGGATACCAGCGTCCCGGTCATCTCCGCGTACGCCTGCATCGTCCACCACAGGCCTGTTCGCTGCCCGTTGTCGGTGAGCAGGCCCGTGAGGTTCGGGGTCAGGCAGCAGAACCAGTTGCCGCGCAAGGCGTTGGTGTAGTCGGATTGGGCGAAGCGGGCGAGGTACCAGGCGAGGACGTTGGTGGTCTGCATGCCCGCGGGCTGGTACTCGTTGGCGGTCATCGGGAGCGGCGGGATGCCGTTGGCCTCCAGGGCGTCGAGCGTGGACCGGCCGACGCTGACCGGATCGTCGATCTCGCCCAGGGTGTGGTTGGCGATCCAGTCGGGGAGGGTGTCGGCGGTCTTGGTGTGCTCCAGCCAGGTCTGCCACTGCTGCGGGCGGCGCTCGGGCGTGTAGGCGAACGACGGCCCGAGGACGTCCGCGTTCGGATCGACGCGGCGGATCTCGCGGACGGCGGTGTCCCACATCTGGAAG
This sequence comes from Glycomyces tenuis DSM 44171, assembly GCF_000427885.1. GTDB lineage: Bacteria > Actinomycetota > Actinomycetes > Mycobacteriales > Micromonosporaceae > Glycomyces > Glycomyces tenuis. The sequence continues at coordinate 32,479 of NZ_ATYW01000027.1, read as the reverse complement.
TACTGCTCGCTGTTGACGCCGCGCGTCCAGAAGATCTCGATGTCGGGTTCGTTCCAGATGTCGTACGACATCGGCATCCCGGTGTCGCGGAGCTCCCCGACGACGGTGGCCACGAAGTTCGCCCAGTTCGAGCAGTCGCCGTTGTCGCACGGGTACATCGTGTCGGCCCCTTGGCCCCCGTATGCGCCGTAGACGTCGCTCAGGATGACCTGGTACTGCGCCTCGTACGGGGGCGCGGTGAAGCGCTCTGCCTGGGCGGTGATCGAGTCGATGATGGTCTGGGTGGCCGGGCCGTACCGGTAGCCGTCTTCGATCCATCCGCGGGTCATGTGCCCGCCGGCGCGGAAGGCGTTCATGCGCAGGGGTTCGAGGTGTTCGTCGGTCGGTTGCGAGCCGTCGCCGGTCACGCCGTACAGGAATCCCAGTCCGACCCCGGTCGCGGGGCCGGTCTCGGCGGCGAGGTCCACGTTCAGCGGCGTTTGCGCCCGGCTCTCGCCGGGGGTCACCACGAGGACGGCCAGCACCAGTGTCAGAACCGCGGCGAGCGTCGTCGCGGCGCCGCTCCGTCGTGTTATCGCTCTCAATTTCATGGTCGCCCCATTGTCGCGAGGTCAGTGGAAGACGTGGTCGTCGGCGCTCCGGGAAAATCCGTGCCGCGAACGACGGAGGCTCGGCAAGCGCGGTCGTCGGTGCCGGGTGGGCGACCTCGCCGGTCCGGGGCTCCAGAGGCGGTGGCATCGAAAATTTCGGAACTCAAACCGAAAGTTATGTGCTCAGTACTATAGATGGAGTTCAATGTGTCGTCAAGTCGCGGCGATGCGATGGTCTGGTGCGCTTGGGTCACTGCCTCGGGGCCGCATCGAGCTCGCCGCCGAACTGATCATGTGCGTCGGCGCCGCCCTGCCGAGATGATCGCTTCGCATCGACCTATTTACATATCCGAAGGTATCTGGTTATCCTGTCTCAGTGGAGCTTTATTTTCGGTAAAGCTATCGAAATTTTCGGGCATCCACGAACTTGTGAACGGTAACAGGTCTGTACGGCCGCTACCAGAAAGGCCCCCCACAATGAAACTGTCCATAACCCGAGCACGGATCGCCCGGCTGGCGACCACGTTCGTGGCCGCTCTCGTCGCGGCAACCCTCTCCGCAGTCGCCGATCCGAGTCCTTCCCCGGCACAGGCCGACCCCCTCCCCTCGACGTTCCAGTGGGAGTCGACCGGAGAACTCGTGCGGCCGCAGCAGACGGCACCGGGCCGGACCCTGGTGTCGGTCAAGGACCCGTCAGTGGTGAACGTGGACGGCCAGTACCACGTGTACGCCACCACCGCCGACACCGGCGGCGGCTGGTCGCTGACCTACTTCGGCGGCTTCACCGACTGGTCGCAGGCCGGCTCGGCGCCGCAGACGCACCTGACGACCACCGCGATCGGCGGCGGCTACCGGGCCGCCCCGCAGGTGTTCTACTTCGAACCGGACGACCAGTGGTATCTGGTCTACCAGACCGGCCTGCCCTCCTTCTCCACCATCGACCATCCCGGCGCCCCGCAGACCGCCTCGCCGGCGCGGAACTTCATGACCTCCCACGGGATCGCCGACGGGACCTCGTCCTACATCGTCGACTACTGGGTCACCTGCGACGAGGTGAACTGCTACCTGTTCTTCAACAACGACAAGCAGCAGTTCTACCGCGCCCAGACGACCGTGGCGGAGTTCCCCAACGGCTTCGGCGACGTCGAGCTGTTCATGCAGTCCTCCAGCAACGACCTGTTCGAGGCCACCAATGTCTACAAGGTCGGCGACACCGACCAGTACATGCTCATCGTGGAGGCCATCGGCTCGGACGGCGCCCGCTACTTCCGCTCCTGGACCTCGAACCGGCTCGATGCCAACTTCGGGGAGTGGACGCCGCTGGCCGCCAGCGAGTCGAACCCGTTCGCCCGGTCCAACAACGTCTCCTTCCCCGGCGGCGCCTGGACGCGCGACATCAGCCACGGCGAGATGGTCCGGACGAACCCCGACCAGACCATGCAGATCGACCCGTGCGACATGGAATACCTCTACCAAGGACGCGACCCGTCCTCCGGCGGCGACTACTCCCAGCTCCCTTACCGCCTCGGCGTCCTCACCCACACCAACCCCACCCCCGACTGCGGTGACGAGCCGCCGCCGTCCGGTGACGGCGGTCCGTTGCGTGGTGTGGGGTCGGGCCGGTGCCTGGATGTGCCGAACCAGTCGACGCAGAACGGGACGCAGGTGCAGATCTACGACTGCTGGAGCGGGTCGAATCAGCAGTGGACCTATACCGATGCCGGTGAGCTGACGGTCTATTCGGGGTCCTCGCGCAAGTGTCTGGACGCCGAGGGCGCAGGGACGGCGAACGGGACCTTGGCGATCATCTGGGACTGCCACGGCGGGTCGAACCAGCGTTGGAATCTCAATGCGAACGGTTCGATCACCAACGTCCAGTCCGGGTTGTGTCTGGACGTGTCGGGGTACGGCACGGCGAACGGGTCGCTGGTCCACCTGTGGTCCTGCCACGGGGGCACCAACCAACAATGGACCCACGGATGACCGGCTGAGACATGGCTGAGACGCCGGACGGACGGTGCGGGCCCGACCGGGCCCGCACCGGTCCCGCCGTGGACAAAAGATCAGATCAATATTGCGGCTCGGGGGGCGACTCGGCGATACTTGCTCTCATGTCCCGCACCGACGATGTCGTCAACGGCATCAAACGCATGATCTTGGAGGGCGAACTCCGCCCGGGCGAGCGGCTGCCCGTGGAGAAGGAGCTCGCCGAGACGCTGGGCGTATCGCGGGGTTCGCTTCGCGAAGGCGTCCGGGCCCTGTCGATCCTCGGCATCCTCAACACCCGCCAGGGCGACGGCACCTACGTCACCGCCCTCGACGTCTCACAGCTGCTCGCGCCGATGGGATTCGTGGTCGACCTCCAAGGCGAGGGACAGACGAGGCACGTCCACGCCATCCGGCGCCTGCTGGAATGCGAAGCGGCTCGGCTCGCCGCCACCAGGATCACCGACGAGGCGCTCGACGAGGCCAAGGCTCTGCTCGACGAGGCCGAACGCCTCCTCGACAAGGCGCCCGAGGAGCACGAGCGCGTGATCGAGATCGACATCGCCTTCCATCGCCTGATCGCCGCGCACACGGGCAACCCGGTGCTCATCGGGATGATCGAGGCGCTGGCCAGCCGGACCGTCAGAGCGCGGCTGTGGCGGAGCCTGCGGGAGGAGGGGGTCGACCAGCGCACGCACGAGGAGCACATCGCGATATGGCGCGCGCTGCGGGCGCGCGACCCCGAAGCCGCCAGGATCCGCATGGCCAACCATCTGATGGGCGTCGAGGAGTCCCTGTCGGAGCTGCCGGCCGACGGCGACACACCGCTAGTCGAGTGACTCGGTCGTGAGCGCGCCGGTCATCGCCGCGACCAGGTCGTCGACGGTGGCCTCCGCGGCGGTGAACCGCGCGGTGCGGCGGCCCAGGCGCATGACCTCGACGCGATCGGCGACCTCGAGGACCTGCGGCATGTTGTGGCTGACCAGCACCACCGACATCCCGGCGTCGCGCACCCGCTGGACCAGCTCCAGGACCCGGCGGGTCTGCACCACGCCGAGCGCCGCGGTCGGTTCGTCGAGGATGACCACGTCGGTCGCCCAGATGACCGCCCGTGCGACCGCCACGCTCTGCCGCTGGCCGCCCGAGAGCATCGAGATGGGCGTGGTGACCCGCGGAATCCGCACTCCGAGCTGCTCGAGGGCCTCGGCGGCGCCGCGGCGCATCGCCCGTTTGTCGAGCAGCCCGATCCGCCCCAGCGGCCCGCGCCGCCTGATCTCGCGCCCCAGGTAGAGGTTGGCGGCGACGCTGAGGTCGTCGGCGACGGCAAGGTCCTGGTAGACCGTCTCGACTCCGGCGCGGCGCGCGTCGACCGGGGACGCGAATGCCACGGCACGCCCGCCGAGTCGGATCTCGCCCCCGTCGGGCGGGTGCACTCCGGACAGCACCTTGATCAGGGTGCTCTTCCCCGCGCCGTTGTCGCCGATGAGCGCGACCACTTCGCCGTGGTGGACGGTCAGGTCCGCACCGCTCAGGGCCTCGACGTGTCCGAAGCGCTTGACGATCCCTCGGGCCTGGAGGACCGGCTCGCCGCTCACTGGTCCACCGGCGGATTGTCGCAGCTGGGTTCCAGGACCGCCCGGACCTCTTCGGAGTCGATGTTCTCCGGCGTCACGAAGGTCACGCCCGTGTCGGCCGAGGCCATCGGCGTGCCCTCCCGCAGGTGCTCGACCATGTTCGCCACGCCGAGGTAGCCCATGTTGAACGGGTTCTGCACCACCAGCGCGGAGATCTGCCCCTCGCGCAGGGCGGCGATCTCGTCGGGCGCGGCGTCCCAGCCGATGATGACGACCTCCCCGGCCCTGCCCGCGGCCTCCACTGCCTGCACGGCGCCGAGGACGCTCGGTTCGTTGGCGGCGAAGATGCCCGCGAGGTCCGGGTTGGCGGTGAGGATGTCCTCGGTGACCCGGCGGGCCTCGTTGACGTCGCTGTGGCTGGGCTGCTGGCCGACCAGGTTCAGGTTCTCGTATTGGGAGAGCCCTTCGGTGAAGCCCTCGACGCGTTCGGTGTTGGTCTGGGAGCCGGGTTGGAACTCGATGAGCGCGACGTCGTGGTCGCCTTCGCCGAGCGCCTCGGCGAGCAGATCGGCCGCCTCGACGGCTCCGGCCCGGTTGTCGGTGGCGTAGAGGGGGACCTCCTCGGGCTGCGGGTCGGTGCCGGAGTCGATCATCGCCACCGGGATGCCCGCGTCCAGGGCGCCCTGCGTGGCCGGTGCCAGGGCCGCGGAGTCGGTGGCGGCGTACACGATGCCGTCGACGTCCCGGGTGACGAAGTTCTGGATGAGGTTGACCTGGCCCTCCACTTCGGTCTCGGCGGCGACGCCGTCCCATTCGACGGTGACGTCCCCGGCGCGCTCGGCGGCGCATTCGGCCCCGGCGCGGACCGTGTTCCAGAACTCGTGGCCGACCGCCTTGGGGACGACGGCGAGCTCCAGCGGGCCGTCGGTGGTCCCCTCACCGCCGTCGCCCGATTCGTCGCGGACCTCCACGCCGCCGCAGGCGGCGACGGTCATGGCCGCCGCCGCGGCGAGCACTGCGAGGCCGCTGCGAGCCTTGCTGATTGCCATTGTCTTGTCCTTCCACGGTGAGCGGTGGCGGCCGCCGGCGCCTCAGCCTCGGGATTCGAGGCGCCGGCGGCGGAACTGGTCGAAGTAGACGGCGGCCCAGATGATGATGCCGACGATCAGCTGCTGGTAGTGGATGTTGATGCCGAGCAGCACCGAGCCGTTGCGCACCAGGGCGATCAGGAACGCGCCGATGAGGGTGCCCATGATGCGTCCTTGGCCACCGAACAGGCTGGCGCCGCCGATGACCGCCGCCGCGATCACGTCGAGCTCGAGTCCGATGCCGTAGTTCGGCTGGCCGGAGTTCACCCGTGAGGCCGCGATCATCCCGCCCAGGCCGACGAGCACGCCCGCGAGGACGTAGACCGCCGTCAGATTGCGGCGCACGGGGATACCGGCTCGGCGGGCGGCCTCCAGATTGGATCCCATGGCGTAGACGTGCTGGCCGAAGCGCGACTGGGAGAGCAGGTGTCCCGCGGCGAGCGCGACTGCCGCGGTCACCACGATGGCGAAGGGGATGCCGGCGATCACCCCGTTGCCGAGCAACTGGAACGACTCGGGGAGGGAGTAGACGCCGACGGCGCCGGTGACGATGAAGACCAGGCCCCGCGCGGCGGACATCATCCCCAAGGTGGCGATGAAGGGCGGGAGCCGCGCGAGCGACACCAGCAGGCCGTTCACCAGGCCCGCCGACGCGCCGACGCCGACCGCGACCGCGGTCGCCTCCCATACCGAGAAGCCCAGGTCCCGGACCACCATGGCGCCGACGACCCCCGCGAGGGCGGCGACCGATCCGACCGACAGGTCGATGCCCTTGGTGATGATCACCATCGTCTGCGCGACGGCGATGATGGCGATGACCGCGGTCTGCGAGCCGATGTTGAACAGGTTGTCGGCGGTGAGGAAGTGCGGACTGGCCAGGCTGAGGGCGACGAACAGCACCACCAGCGCGGCCGCGGCGGTCACCTCCGAGACGGCCACGGAGATCCGCTCCCGCAGCCACTCCCCCAAGCGGTCGCGCCAACCGACGGCTTGCTCGACAGTCGTCATTGGACTCCGTATTGATCCGATCTTTCTTCCGGTAAAGCGCTATCATGTCACATCTATCGATACATTTACAAGCCTTTGCATCGATCTCCGTGGGAGGACGGATCGCGGCGCACACGGGCGAGGTCCGATGAATCGCGCCGAGCCTCGCCCGGGCCCCTACCGCCGCTGCCGCTGACGCGCTCTGCCGGCGGTCACGCCGACTGCCAGACGGACATCACCGCCCACGGGGCGAGTTCGACATCGAGGTCGAGCACGCCGGACTCGGGCACGGTCAGCGTGTATCTGAGGAGCGCGTCGGCGACGTCGCTCAGGTACCGGTGCTCGGCCCGGCTCGGGTTGAGCGGGCCGCCCAGGGCGTGCCAGGCCTCGGCGGGGTTGCCGTGCTCCCAGTCCAGGATCTCGACGAGGAACACGGCGCCCGGTTCGAGGCCGCCGATCGCATGCCGGATCCGCCGGCTCGGGCCCTTGTCGGCCAGCTCGCGCGTCGCCTCGTACGAATGCGCCGAACCGATGGCCCGCAGGCCCATGTCCTCGGGGTAGTTGAAGAACACGGCCGAGAACGCCGAGGTCCGGCTGTCGCGGGTGAGGGCCCCGTGGGGCGTCGAGAGGAGCAGCCGGTCGCCGAGCCGCCCGAGCATGTTGAACGCGTGGAACGTCGGCTTGTGGATGCCGTTCTCGTTCACCAGGCCGAACCCGCCGTGGAACGGTCCGATGCCGGCGCCGCCCTCTTCGAACACGTCGGTGAAGGCCCAGTAGGAGATCGAGTCGGCGAGGGCGGCGCACTGCAGGTACGACCGCGTGATGGAGGTGGCGGCGAACAGCGTGTCGTGCATGCGGTCGCGGGACGAGGGCGTCGTCGACCATTCGGTGATGTGGATTTCCGCGCCGGGGTAGGCGCTGTCGGCGATGAGCTTGCGGAGGACGGTGAGGTCGTCGACGGTCGCATCGGCGTACCGGGAGATGTGCACGGCCTCGCCGTCGGCCCCGAACGCGAAGTCGGTCGGGTACAGGTGGGTCGAGAGGAAGTCGATCGGGACTCGCCGCTCGGCGCACCAGGACATGAAGTCCTCGATCCACACCGGACGCCAGTCGAGCGCGTCCACGTCCTCGGCGGCGGCCGTCCCGTGGGCGGCGGACCGGTCTTCGACTTCGCCCTTGTAGCGGTCGTCGGGCACGAAGACGCTCGTCGCGGGCCCGCCGACCTTCAGCTGGGGATCGATCCGCTTGATGGCCGCCGCTGTCGCCTCGTAGAGTTCGAAGTACTCGGTCTTCGTACCAGTCCAGAAGTGGGGCACCAGGTTCGGCTCGTTCCACACCTCGAATCGCCATCGGCGCACTTCGTCGAGGCCGTATCGGTCGATCCAGTGCTCCACCGTGCGCGTCACCAGCTCGACCCAGCGGTCCATGTCCTTGGGAGGGCTGCAGTGCGCGCCCCACCAGAACAGGGTCCGGCGGACCGTCGCAAGCTCGCCCGGCATGAAACCCAGTTCGACGAACGGGCGGGCGCCGCATTCGAGGATGAAGTCGAAGACCTTGTCCACGTAGCTGAAGGTGTGGATCGGCGAGGCCAGTGGCGCGTTCGGGCCGAATCCTCCCCCATCGCTCTCCCGGTAGACGAACATGTCGTCGTGGAAGACGCCGTGGAAGCGGATGTAGCGGAATCCGAGAGTGTCGACGGCCTCGGCGAACTGCCGCTGCCAGTCGGCGCGCAGTGCCTCGTTGGCCCTTCCGGCACCGACGCACTCGGACCAGACGTGCGGCAGCTCGGTCTCCTCGCGCGGTTCGCCGTCGATTCGGATTCGGGATTCGGTCGTGCGCTTGCCCGCCATGGCCTCACTTCGTCTCGTCGGTTCGTGTTCTCAGCGGGCCTCGGCCGGCTCCGGGGCCGGCGAGGCGGCCCTTGCGGGCCTTGATCGCGCCGGGCGACAGGTCTGCTCGCCGGTTTCGAGATGGTTCGAAAAATTTTCGAAAACTATTCGATCTCATCGCACGATACTTCGTGCCTCAGCGCATGTCAATCAAGGGATTGAAGTGCAATTATGTCGATTCCGTCGGTGAATCTGCGACATGGTAGGTTCGAAATGTTTTCGAAAAGATGGAGGGGAACATAATGAACCGGCGTCCGCGATCCGAGAAAGTGACCCTGGCGGATGTCGCACGGCGGGCCGGCGTCTCGCAGGCGACCATCTCGAAAGTCCTCAACGGACGCAGTGACGTGGCGGCCGGCACGCGGGACCGCGTCCTGCGCATCGTCGCCGAGATCGGTTACAAGCCGACGACGGCACGACACGAGCGGACCAGGAGCCGGGCACTCGTCACCGTGCTCGATTTCGTGGAGTCACGCTATGCGGGGACGGTGCTCCAAGGCATCCTCGTCGCCGCGACCGCCGCGACCGCCGCGACGGCCGAGCTCCGCCTCCGCCTGCCGCCCGACCCGTCGATCGGCGCGCGGAAGGAGGCCGCCCACGATTGGATCGCACAGCAGCGGGCTTCAGGCGCCGTCGGCCTCATCGGACTCGCCGTCGCCATGCCCGATCCGGTGCTCGACGCCGCCCGGGACCTCGATCTGCCGGTCGTGTCGATCGACCCGATCGACACGAGCGACTCCCGCGTCGTCAGCATCGGCTCCACCAACTGGGCGGGCGGGCGCTCGGCGACCGAGCACGTGATCGGCTTCGGGCACCGCAGGATCGCCTGGATCGGAGGCCCGGCGAGTTCCGCCCCCTCGGTCGAGCGATTTCACGGATACCGGGCCGCGCTCGAGGCCGCCGAGCTCGCCTCGGACCCGGCGCTGGTCCATCACGACGCGTTCTCGGTCGAGGCGGGATTCCGACGCGGCCGCGCTCTCCTCTCCCTGAGCTCGCCTCCGACGGCCATCATCGCGGGCAACGACGAGATCGCCATCGGGGTCATGGCCGCGGCCAAGGAGATGCGCGTCGACGTCCCCGGCGAGCTGTCCCTCACCGGATTCGACGACACGCCGCAGACCGAGTGGACCACACCCAGCCTCACGTCCGTCCGGCAGCCGCTCGCCGGCATGGGCAGGATGGCCGTCGAGACCGTGCTCGGCATGGCAGAGGGCGCCCAGCCCGCCTCCCGGCACCTTCAACTGGCGACGACCCTCAGCGTCCGCGACTCGACGGGCCCCGCCCCGCCGACCTGACCGGCCCCTGAGACGACCGCTGCGGCGGACGTATGCGACCGGTGCCCGCCGCTCGGGCCGCCACGATGGACGGCCGGCGGCCGGGCGGCCAAGCCCGACGCCGAGGGCTCGTTCCACTTGACACAATATCGATGAATGCCTATAGTTTCATCATCGTAATTTTCGGAACAAACTTCGAAAGTTTCGTATCGCAATCGACCTGGCGAAGGAAGGGTCGCGCGGCGCACTCGTACCTCGTCGGCTTCGCGGACGCAAGCGCCCGGGAGCCGGGCCGCGAGTGATCACGCCGCATGAGACCAGTGCGACCACAGTCGAATTGTGAACGGTAACTCGCCAGGATTCCGAGCCGACCTGAAGGAGACTCCTCTCACCATGCAGTCATCGCCTCTGAGCCGCCGCCGGCTCTTTCAGACCGCGGGGGCGGCGGCCGTCGCGGCGACCGCCGCCCCCGCCATCGGCGGCGCGGCCGCGCACGCCGTCCTCCCGCCCGCCCGAGCCGACATCGGCGTCGCAGCGCACCAGTTCACCCTCGGCCAGGTCGCCCTGACCTCGGGCCGCTGGAAGGACAACCAAGACCGCACCCTGTCCTACTTGCGATTCATCGACGTCGACCGGCTGCTGTACAACTTCCGCTCCAACCACCGCCTGCCGACGAACGGCGCCCCCACCAACGGCGGCTGGGATGCGCCGGACTTCCCCTTCCGCACCCACATGCAAGGCCACTTCCTCACCGCCTGGGCCCACGCGGGCGCCGCCCTCGGCGACACCGTGTGCCGCGACAAGGCGAACCGCATGGTCGCCGGACTCGCCGAGTGCCAGGCGAACAACGGCGCCGCCGGGTTCAACACCGGCTACCTCTCCGGATTCCCCGAGGCCGACTTCGACGGCCTCGAATCGGGCTCGCCGTCGAACGGCAACGTGCCGTACTACTGCGTCCACAAGACCCTGGCGGGCCTGCTCGACGTCTGGCGGTACCTGGAGAACACGCAGGCCCGGGACGTGCTCCTGGAGCTCGCCGGCTGGGTCGACTGGCGCACCGGCCGCCTGAGTCCGGGACAGATGCAGGACGTCCTGGGAAGGGAATTCGGCGGCATGAACGACGTGCTGGCCGAGCTGTACCAGCAGACCGGCGAGGCGCGGTGGCTGACGGCCGCCCAGCGCTTCGACCACGCGGCCGTGTTCGACCCGCTCGCGGCCGGAGAGGACCGCCTGAACGGCCTGCACGCGAACACGCAGGTGCCCAAGGCCGTCGGCGCCGCCCGCGAGTACAAGGCCACCGGCACCGGCCGGTACCGCGACATCGCCGGCAACTTCTGGCGGATGGTCGTCGACGCCCACTCCTACGTCATCGGCGGCAACAGCCAGGCCGAGCACTTCCGGCCCCCGAACGCCATCGCCGGCTACCTCGACGAGGACACCTGCGAGGGCTGCAACACCTACAACATGCTCAAACTCACCCGCGAACTGTGGGCGATCGACCCGGGCGATGCGTCCTACTTCGACTTCTACGAACGCGCGCTGCTGGGCCACATGATCGGCTGGCAGAACCCCGACGACCCCCACGGGCACATCACCTACTTCACACCGCTGAACCCCGGCGGACGCCGCGGCGTCGGACCGGCGTGGGGCGGCGGCACCTGGTCGACCGACTACGACTCGTTCTGGTGCTGCCAGGGCACCGGCATCGAGACGCACTCGAAGCTGTTCGACTCGATCTACGGCTTCGACGACGCGGGCCTGTACGTCAACCTGTTCACGCCCTCGGTCCTGGACTGGACCGACCAGGGCGTCACCGTCACCCAGACCACCGACTACCCCGTCGGCGACACCACCACCCTGACCGTCTCCGGCGGATCCGGCGGCGAGTGGACGCTGCGGGTGCGCGTTCCCGCCTGGACCGAAGGCGCGACGATCAGCGTCAACGGCCAGGCCCAGGACGTCGAGGCGACACCGGGGACCTATGCCTCGCTCACCCGCTCCTGGGCCTCGGGCGACACGGTCACCGTGCGCCTGCCGATGCGGATCGTGGCGGAGGCGGCGAACGACGACCCGAACGTCTCGGCGATCGTCTACGGTCCGGTGGTCCTGTCGGGAAACTACGGGGACACGAACCTGGGCACCCTGCCGGAGCTGGAGGCCGACTCGGTCGAGCGCGTCGGGTCCGATTCGCTCGCCTTCACCGCGACCGCGAACGGCCAGGCGGTGAACCTCGGGCCGTTCTACGACGCCCACGGCCACAACTACACCGTCTACTGGAACGCCCCCGGCACAGGCGGCGGCAGTGCGGCCTACAAGTTCTACAACGCGGGCAGCGACCTGGTCCTCGGCATCCAGGACATGTCGACCGCCGACGGGGGGACCGCGCTGCAGTGGCACGACAGCGGCACGGCCGACCACTTGTGGGAGCTCGTTACCGCCGGATCGGCCGTGAAGCTGCGCAACCGCCACAGCGGCAAGGTCCTCGGCGTGCGCGACATGTCGACCGCCGACGGCGCACAGGTGCTCCAGTGGTCCGACAACGGCACGGCCGACCACCTGTGGGCGCTCGTCGACTCCGGCGACGGGACGCACCAGGTCCGGAACGGCCACAGCGGCAAGCTCCTCGCGGTGCAGAACGCGTCGACCGCCGCCGGCGCCGCGGTCGTGCAAGGGCCTGACGACGGCGGCCGCGACAAACAGTGGCGGATCGTGCCCGACGGCGCCCGGCGCATCGCCAACGCTTACAACGGCATGGTCCTCGGCGTCCAGGACATGTCCACCGCCGACGGCGCGGCCGTCATCCAGTGGTCCGACAGCGGCACCGCGGACCACCTGTGGACCGCCGAACCCGCCGAAGACGGCTACTTCAAACTCCGCAACTCCCACAGCGGCAAGGTCCTCGGCGTCGAGAACATGGGCACGGGCAACGGTTCGCGGGTGATCCAGTGGTCCGACAACGGCACCGACGACCACCTGTGGCGCCTGCGCTACGGCGGCGACGGGCATTTCCGCATCCAATGCGCAGGCGGCGGCAGGGTCCTCGGCGTGCTGGACCGGTCGAGGACCGCGGGCGCCCAGATCGTCATCTGGGACGACAACGGCACCGACGACCACCTGTGGAGATTCGTCTAGGCAGCGGCCTCGGCCGCGAAGGAGACCGGCGGGTGGAGGGCGGGTCCACGGGAACGCCGCTCCACCGCCGTCTCCGATGAATCGGCGTCTCTCCCCCAGGCAGCGAGCCGCACTGGTCGCAGCGTCCCCAACCGGTACCCGGCAGCGCGACCTCGCTGCCGAATACGGCATCAGCATCCGCGGTGTCAAGCGCCTCGTCCGCGCGGCTCGCGAAACAGAAGCGGCCATCGCATACCCACGAAATTCCTGAAAGACCCCGTGAACGGCGGTCATCGCATGAGGAAGGCCCCGCGGTGATGCGGGGCCTTCCTCATGCGAGCGCCGGCTGCCCGGCGTGCCGGGCGGCCATGGTCAGATCGCGCCGGTCAGGTACTGGTCGGCCAGGTCCCAGCAGACCGGGTCGGCGGGGAACTCGTGGAAGACGCCGCGCATCACCGGCTGACCGTCGGTGTGGGCCTCGTCCATGACCCGCCTCGTGTACGGCCGCAGCGCTTCGCGCAGCCGCACGTACCGGGCCAGGATCGCGTAGACGTCCTCGCCGAAGCTCCAGAGCTCGCTGGGCGCCCCGGTCTCCTGCCGCGCGGTGCCGTCGGCGGCGCGGATCTCCTCACTGGGCTGCCGGTGCCCGTGCATGCGCTTGACCGGGCAGAACGCCGCGAACTGGAACCGGCGGACCAGGAGTTCGCGGAAGCCGGGGTCGGCGATGTCCCCACCGTGGAAGCCGCCGATGTCGGTGGTGAACCACGGGATGCCCGCCACGCCCATGTGGACGCCGGCGGTGATCTGGCGGCGGAAGTCGACCCAGTCCGAGTGGATGTCGCCCGACCACACCAGGGCGCCGTAGCGCTGGCTCCCGGCCCAGGCGCAGCGCACCAGGTTCACGACCTCCGCTTGCCCCGCGGCCTTCTGGCCTTCGTAGAACATGCGCGAGAACGCCTGCGGGTAGACGTTGCCGACCTGCACGTTCGGGCCCGTGTGACAGCGGTAGTTGTCGAAGTCGTAGACCCCGAACTCACGGGCCGCTGCGCCGATCTGACCGTCGAGGCCGTCCTCACCGACGCCGCAGGCGACGTCGCGAGCTGCACTGTGGACGCGACCGACCTCGGCCCGCGCCTGTCCCTCCCGATCCCCGCCGACCGGGTCCGCCTCTGGGGCCCTGGCGACCCGCACCTGTACGGGCTCACCGGGCGGCTGCGTGAGGGCGACCGCGTGGTCGACGAGGTCGAGTCCTATGCGGGGCTGCGCTCGGTCGCCATCGACGGGAACCGCGTCCTCATCAACGGCGAACCGGTCTTCCAGCGCCTCGTGCTCGACCAGGGCTACTGGCCCGACACGCTCATGACCGCGCCCGACGACGACGCGCTTCGCCGCGACATCGAACTGGCAATGGCCACCGGCTTCAACGGCGCGCGCCTGCACCAGAAGGTGTTCGAGGAGCGGTTCTACTACCACGCCGACCGGCTCGGCTACCTCGCCTGGGGCGAGTTCGGCGACTGGGGCGCCGCGACCGGCGGCCCGCGCGGCGACCACCAGCAGCCCACCGCCTCGTTCATCACGCAGTGGCTGGAGGTGCTGCGGCGCGACCGATCGCACCCGTCGATCATCGGCTGGTGCCCGCTCAACGAGACCTACCAGCAGCTCACCGACCGCATCACCCAGCTCGACGACGTGACCGCCGGCATGTACCTCGCCACGAAACTCGCCGACCCCACCCGGCCGGTGATCGACGCCTCCGGCTACGCCCACCGCGTGATGGGCGCTGACGTGTACGACTCGCACTCCTACGAGCAGGACCCCGCGAAGTTCGCGATCGAACAGGGCGGCCTGGCCGCGGGCGAGCCGTTCGTCAACACCCTCAACGGGCACGCCATGTCCCTGCCGTACGCCGGCCAGCCGTACTTCGTCTCCGAGTGCGGCGGCATCTGGTGGAATGCGGCCTTGGCCGACACACTGTCGGACGACCCCGACCGCGACCAGAGTTGGGGCTACGGCGACCGCGTGCGCAGCGTCGAGGAGTGGCACGAGCGCTTCGCCGGGCTGACGAACGTGCTGCTGGGCGACCCCGACATGTTCGGGTACTGCTACACGCAGCTCACCGACGTCTTCCAAGAGGAGAACGGCGTCTACGACTTCCAGCGGCGCCCGAAGTTCGACATCGCCCGCATCCGCGACGTCCAGACCGCGACCGCCGCCTACGAGGAACCGCAGGTCGACCGGAACTGACCATGCGACGAGGAGCGGTTCCCGCCGTTCGACGGGAACCGCTCCATCCGAGATGCGGTCGCGGTGAGCCGGGGCACCTCGCGGAAGAGCAGCTACTTGCAACTATTTCAATGTTTCGATGTATTTGAACCGGCGAAGCCGCATCGAAACTTCGGGGCGGACCTACTCCAGGAAGAAGGTCGCGTCGGACTGCTCGGCGGTCGTTCCCGTCAGACCGAGGTCAACGTAGTCCCCGGAGCGTCGCAGGTAGTAGTCGGGGTAGTTGACGGATTGGAACGACACGCCGTTCGAGTCGGCCAGTCCCGCCCGCTGCTGGAAGCTGGCGTCCTGCTTGTACAGATCCGTGTCCTCGAACGCGTCGAGCCAGAACTCGCCGTTCCGGTGTCGCAGGTAGCGGTCGGGGTAGTTGGCCGACCGCAGCGACACCGAGCCCGATCCGGCCAGGCCGGCCACGATCATGAACTGCGAGTCGGCCAGCATGGCGGGCTCTCCGGCTCGCAGCCGCGAGTCGAAGTGGTTGAGGTACCGGTCGTCCCCGCCGTGGACGAGGAAGCGGAACGGCGTGGGCCCGTCGGGAACCGGGATGCCGAAGTTCGGGGTGCCGTCGGCGTTCCAGTAGAGCTTCTGCAGCCGGGTGTGCCGGTCGGGATTGTCCAGCGGGTTGCCGTCGATGTCCTTGTACGGGCGGGCGTGGTAGACCAGGATGTCGCTCTGGCCGTCCTCGGAGACGGTGAACGAGTTGTGCCCGGGTCCGTACTGGCTGGCCCCGTCGTGGCTCTGGAACACCGGCTGGGGGTTCTTCGACCAGGAGGAGGCGTCGAGAAGGTCGGCGTCCTCCGAAGCGGTCAGCAGGCCCAGCTTGTACTCCGCGCCGGTCCAGCTGGCCGAGAAGGTGATGAAGACGCGGCCGTTCCGCTTGAGGACCGCCGGGCCCTCGTCGACGATGTGGCCGTACTTCTCCCAGTCGTACTCCGGCATGCTGATCCGCACCGGGTCGCTCTTGAGCGTCCAGGGGTCGGCCATCGTGGCGAGGTACAGGCTGGTGCCGTCGGGCTCCGGGTCGTACTGGGTCCAGCACAGGTACTGCTCGTCGCCGTGGAAGAAGGTGGTGGCGTCGAGCGAGAAGCCGTCGGCGTGGGTGGTGATCTGGCCCTTCTCGGTCCAGGTGCCGGTCGTCGGGTCCTCGCTCGTGTTCTCCAGCACGTACATGCGGATGCGGAAGCCGTCGTCGGTGCGGCCGGCGGCGAAGTAGATGTACCAGTTCCCGTTCACGCGGTGCAGTTCGGGCGCCCAGATGTTGGCGCTCATTTCACCGCTCTCGTGCTTGTTCCAGATCGTGATCTCCTGTGCCGATCCCAGACCCTGGAGGGTGCTGGACTTGCGCAGGAAGATCCGGTCCGCCACGGGGACGGTCGCGGTGAAGTAGTACGTCCCGTCGTGCTTGATGATGTACGGGTCGGCGCGCTGTTCGGCGAGGGGGTTGTGGAACGCGACCGCCGGGGTCCCGGCGGCGAGGGCTCGGATTCCGGTGATGGGGACGGCTGCGGCCACTGCGGCCACTCCGGCGGCCGCGAAGAAGCTGCGGCGGTTGATCGATGGCATGGATTCGACTCCTGTCTCGTGTCGATGGAGAGGTGATTCGGTTTTCGAGGGGATCGGAGCCCCCGTCAGTCGAGCCGCCGAGGAGGTGGCCGGTCTGCGCGCCCTCTGCCTCGGCGGCGGCTCGACTGCGGTGGTGGTCGGTCAGTTCGTCCTCCGCTCCCAGCCCTTCGGCGACAAGCTCCAGCCGCCGACTCGTGCGTCGGCGACGACCGCGCCCGCGGTGTAGGAGATGGGCAGGTCGACCTCCACGATCGACACCGAGTGCGGTGGCAGTTCGACCAGGCCGTTCTTGAACTGCGCTTTGCCCTTCCTGGGTACGACGGCGTCGGGGCGGTCGATGTCGTTGTATGCGTCCTTGTCGGGGCCGTCGAGAACGGTCGCGTCGAAGACACCGTCGAGATCGTGGCCCGCGATACGGACTTCACAGGTCGTGGAGGACTCGGGTTCGCGGTTGACCAGGACGAGCGTGAGACGCGAGTTCGATTCGTCGATGGTGGCGAGCGAGTCGATCACCGGGACGCCTGCGCCGCCGAGTTCGGGCGCGTTGGCGTGGGTGTCGAGGACCTTGGAGCCCAGCAGGTTCGCGTACATCGACATGACGTGGAAGGTGGTGCGCTTGACGATGCCGTCGGGGTGGACGAACAGCGGCCCGCGGGTGTTGACGTTCGGGGCGATGTTGGCCATCTTGACCACGTCGGCCCGGCGCAGGCACGAGTTGAGGAAGCTGGCGGAGAACAGCGCGTCGGCCATGGTGTAGGTGCTGTTGTCGTCGTTGCGGTCGCGAGCGGCGATCGAGACCTCGTCGTTGCCCCAGGGGTGGTGCCAGCCGCGGAGGTTCCATTCGTCGAAGGCGATGCCGACCTTCCCGGCCAGGCCGACGGCGCCGATGATGTCGGCCGTGCGCTGAATGTCCTCCTGCGGGCCGAGTGAGGCGCCGACCGCGGTCAGGTACGGGCTGGGCTCGTCGACCGTGTCGAGCTTGTCCCAGTACCCGTGGATGGAGACCAGGTCGAGGTACTTGCCGGCGGCCTGGAGGAGCGGCAGGGTCCAGTCGAGGTCGGCGCGGGCGGCGGTCGCGAGCTTGATGGAACCGTCGACGCGGCGCATCATCTTCGCCGATTCGCGCACCAGGACCGCCCACTCCTCGGAGGTCTTGGCGCCGATCTCCCAATCGCCGTAGTTCTCGTTGCCGATCGACCAGAACGGCACGCCCAGCGGATCGGGCCGGCCGTTGGCCTCCCGCAGGTTGCTCCAGCGGCTGCCGGAGGGCAGGTTGCAGTACTCGACCCAGTCGCTCATCTCTTCGGCGGTACCGGTGCCCGCATTGGTGCAGATGAACGGTGCAGCACCGATCGCCTCGCACCAGTCGATGAACTCGTGGGTGCCGAAGGTGTTGGGGTCGAAGACCCGCCAGGCCTTGTCGTAGTGGGGAGTTCGCTCGGGCCCGACCCCGTCCACCCAGTGGTAGCTGGAGACGAAGCAGCCGCCCGGCCAGCGCACCACGGTGGGTTTGAGTTCGCGCATCGCCTCGATGACGTCGAGGCGGAATCCGCGCTCGTCGCTCAGCGGGGACCCCGGTTCGTAGATGCCGCCGTAGATCTGGCGGTGGAAGTGCTCGATGAAGTGGCCGAAGAGGTCTCGGGAGTAGGTCAGACCGGGCTGAGCCAGCGAGACGTCGACGATGGATTTGGCGGACAATCTGGTTTCCAATCTGTGTGTGGTGATGCGGCCCGGTCGGGCCGGTGTGCGGTAGCCGCGGGGCGCGGCGGCTGGTGGGTGCAGTCGCCGGCCCGCGCCCGCTCACTGCTTGATGCTGCCGGTGACCAGTCCGGACTGCCAGTACCGCTGGAGGAACAGGAACGCGATGACCAGCGGGATGATGGACAGCAGCGATCCGGTGATGACCAGTGGTATGAGGTCGCCGGTGGCGCCGCCTCCGGCGGCGGCCTGGCCCTGCCAGCGGGCGAGGCCGACGGTTATGGGGAACAGTTTGGGATCGTTGAGCATGATCAAGGGCAGGAAGTAGTTGTTCCAGGTGGCCACCAGGGTGAACAGCAGCACCGTGACGAACCCTGGCGCCAGCAGCCGCAGAACCACTTGGAAGAAGATGCGGAACTCTCCGGCGCCGTCGATGCGGGCGGCCTCGATGAGGCTGTCGGGGACGGCGCTCTCGGTGTAGATGCGCATGAGGAACAGGCCGAACGGGTTGACCAGTGAGGGCAGGATGATCGCCCACCGCGTACCGGCCAGTCCCATCTCGCTGAAGACCAGGTAGGTCGGGATCGCCAGGGCCGTGGCGGGCACCATGATCGCGCCGAGCACGCCCAGGAACATCATCCGGTTGGCCTTGAAGCGGTACTTGGCGAAGCCGTAGCCGGCGAGTGCGGCCAGGAGCGCGCCGCCGCCGGCGGCGGTGACCGCGTAGAGCAGCGTGTTGCCCATCCACTGAAGGAAGACGCCGTCTTCCTGGGTGAGTGTCCGGCTGATATTGCCGAACAGGGAGAAGTCGCCTGCGAACCACAGGCCGAAGGTGGAGAAGAGGTCGCCGGTGGTCTTGGTGGAGGAGACGAACAACCAGAACAGCGGGAGCAGGAAGTACGCCGCTGCGGCGAGTGCCGCGACGGTCAGGATGGTGCTCGGGCGTTTGGTGTGACCGAGAGAGCGCCGCTGGCGCTTGGTCTCGGACGATTCGGGAAGGGTCACTGCGGTCATGACCGGCTCCTGCGGTTGGTGAGCAAGATGAAGAGGTAGGAGCCGGCGAGGATCACCGCTCCGAGAACGAACGAGACTGCGGCGGCGTAGTTGTACTCCTGGCCGACGAAGGCGAGGTTGAAGGCGTACAGGTTCGGCGTGTAGGAACTGTTGATGACGTCGGGCGCGAGGCCCTGCAACAGGTTCGGTTCGTTGAACAGCTGGAACGAGCCGATGATGGAGAAGATCAGCGTGAGCATGAGCGCCGGTCGCAGCAGCGGGATCTTGATGTTCCAGGCGATGCGGAAGGGACTGGCTCCGTCCATCGCGGCGGCTTCGTACAGCTCGGTGGGCACCGCTCGCAGCGCCGCGTAGAGGATCACCATGTTGTACCCGGTGAACTCCCAGAACACGATGTTCGCCAGGGAGCCGAGCATGAGGTCCGAGCTCAGGAAGTCGGGCGGGGTCAGGCCGAGGCCCTCGGCCACCTGGGTGAGCGGCCCGTAGTCCGGGCCGTACAGGAAGCCCCACATGAGGGTGGCGATGACGCCGGGAACGGCGTACGGCACGAAGGCGGCCAGTCGCACGGTGCGGGTCAGGCGGATCAGTCCGCTGTCGAGCACGAGCGCGAGGAACAGGGCCACGAGCAGCATGAACGGCACTTGGATGAAGAAGTACAGCGCCATCCGGACGATGCCTTCGCCGAGTGCGGCATCGCCGAAGGCCCTGGCGTAGTTGTCCAGGCCGACGAAGGCGTTGCCGCCGACGAGCTGTTCGCGGAACAGGCTGAAGTAGGCCGCGTAGACCAGCGGCACCAGGAACAGGGCGATGAAGACGATCATGAACGGGGCTACGAAGAGGTAGCCGGTGGCGCTCCGGTTCGGTTTGAAGCGCCGTTTCGCGTCGGGCCGGCCTCCGGTGGCGGCCGAGCGTTTATCCAACGTGGTCGTCATGGTCATGATCCCTCCACCGTGAATCCTTGATTGAGGGCGTATTCGGTGATGCGCGACTCCCAGTCGGCCAGGGCCGCCACGGCGTCGCCTCGTTGGGTGAAGGCGGCGCTGACGGTGTTGCCGTAGTCGGCGTACACCTGGGACTGGAACGGCGACCAGGTGAAGTCGGGCAGGTAGGTTTCGCTGATGTCGGCGAAGACCTGGTTGACGGTCTGGCCGCCGTAGAAGTCCGGTTCCTGGCCGGTGAAGTCGGGGTTCTGGAGTACCGCTTTGGTCGTGGGGAAGAGGAACTGCTCGGTGGCCATCGCGAAGGCGGAGTCGGGGTCGGAGTTGAGGAACTGGACGAAGACGGCGGCCGGGATCGGATTCTCGGTGGTGGCCATCACCGAGCTCGTGGACCCGCCCCAGATCGAGGTGACCGGAGGGGCGTCGGCCTCCCACTGCGGCATGGAGGCGACGCGCCAGTTGCCACTGGTGGATTCGGCGGCGGTGGCGAGGAAGGTCGGGGCCCAGGCGGGCGCGACCCAGGTGGCGTACTTGCCGCGGTTGAACGCCTGGTACCACTGGTCGTTGAAGCCGGGGTCGACTGAGACCAGGTCCTGTCTGGCGAGTTCGCTCCAGTAGCCGACGACCTGTTCGGCGGCCTCGGACGTGGCGTCGATGCGCACCGTCGTGCCTTCGGAGCCGGCGAAGACGTCGGCCCCGGCCTGCCAGAGCAGGGAATCGAAGAACTGGCCGTCGCCGGGCAGCAGGTTGGTCAGGTACACCTCCGGGTCGGCCTCGCGCATCGCGGCGGCGGCTTCGGCGAAGGCGTCCCAGGTCTGGGGGACCTCGATGCCGTGCTCGGAGAGGATGTCCTCCCGGTAGAGCATGCCCATCGGGCCGGCGTCCTGAGGCATGGCCCAGACCTCGCCGTTCTCGCCGAGGACCTTGCCCCAGGCGAAGTCGGCGAACTTGTCGGCGATGGCGTCGGCGCCGTAGGGGCGCAGGTCGACCAGGTCGTCGGTGATCGCGAAAGAGGGGATCATGTAGAACTCGATCTGGGCCGCGTCGGGGGCGTCGCCGGCCCGCAGGGCGGTGCGGAGCTTGGCGTAGTGGCCCCCGCCTTGGCCGGCGTTGACGACGTTGACCTTGATCGCGGGGTAGGCCTCCTCGAACATGGCCACCTCCCGTTCGATCCCCGGCGTCCAGGTCCAGTAGCTGATCTCGGTGGGCGTGTCCATCGCCTTGTCGATGTCCGACTGACTCAGGTCGGTCGGATGCTCGGGGCGGCGGTTGCCGCACGCGGTGAGCGCGAGGGGGCTCACGGCGGCCGCGGTGAGCCCTTTGGCTGCGGCTCGGCGGCTGAATCTGACTGTCATAGAGGGGTTCTCCTTCCTCGAATCGGCTTTGATCGAGGTCTGCTGGTGCGTCCCGGAGACGAACCGACTCCGAACAACCGCGTCTTGTTCGCAGCATAGAACAATTTGTTCCAAGAACACAAGTAGTCTGTTCATGAAACTGTTCAAGTCGTTACCTGCGATCCGGTGGTAACCTGTTCGTACCGGGCACACCGGCGACGAAGGGATGGGCATGGTTGAGGTGCAGGCGGAACGAATGAAGAAACCCGTCACCCTCAGGGACGTCGCCCAGGCCGCGGGCGTGCCGCTGTCCTCGGTGTCGCTGGTGCTCAACGGCAAACCCGGCGTGTCAGAAGCCCGCAGGCAGCAGGTGCTCCAGGCCGTCGAGGAGCTCCAGTACGTCCCGACACGCCGTTCGAGCGGCGACGACCGGTCCAGGGCCGTGGTCGGGCTGGTCATGGAGGCGCTCAGCCCCGAGGCGGCCAAGGACGCCTTCATGGCCGAGGTCGTCTCGGGCGTCGAGGACGGCCTGCGCGCCCAGGACATCAGAATGCTCCTGCACCTGTACCGGCCCGGCGACGATCCGGTCGCGAGACTGCGTGAGCTGACCGGGCGCGACGTCGACGGCATGATCGTCGCCAACGGCGGCGACATCGACACCGCAGCGGTCGAACGCATCATCGCCACCGGCATTCCAGTGGTGCTGCTCGAGAACTACCTCGACTCCGACTCCGACATCCACGCCGTGGTCGCCGACAACTTCACCGCCGGCTACCGGTGCACCCGCCATCTGCTCGACCTGGGCCACCGCCGCATCGGCATGATCGTCGGCTCCACCCGCTACATCAGCCTCATCGACCGCCGACGCGGCCATGAGGCCGCCCTGTTCGAAGCCGGCATCATGCCCTCGGCCGAGCTCATGCCGCCGCAGGAGCCGGGCAACCCGGTCAAGGGATACCAGCAGATGCGGCGCCTGCTCGAACTCGACGAGCCGCCCACCGCCGTCTACGCCGTATCCGACAAGAGCGCCATGGGTGCCTACACCGCGATCGCCGAAGCCGGACTGCGCATCCCCGACGACATCTCCGTCATCGGTACCGACGACGTCATGCAAAGCGCGATGATGGCACCACCCCTGACGACCTTCGTCGTGCCGAAGTTCGAACTCGGCCGGACCGCGGCACACGCCATGCAAGCCCTCCAGTCCCGGCCGACGACCGCCGCCTCCCGCACCGTCCTCCACGGCCACATCGCCCACCGAGGCTCGACTGCCCCACCCGGCGCCTCAGCGGCCCCTCATGGAAGCATCTCGGAGTTATCCCCGCCGGTCGAAGCCGTTCCGACTTAGCCCGCACCGACCGGGCGGCGTCGAGCCTTTCAGACGCCGCCCGGTCGATGCGGTCGTGTCGGCGCAGGTAGAGCTCGTACAATTCGCGACGTTCCTCATCGGTGATCCGCTTGCGGCGGGCCTTGAAGTCGAGGATGCTGACAGCTCCGAGCCGGGCCTCGTAGTACGGCGAGACGAGCAGGGCCGCAACCCTGTCCAGCACCCGCTCTCGGCCGAGTCTAATCAGATGATCACGCCAGATGTGCGTTGTGGCCCGTCGAGAGGCGCAGACCGGGCAACAAGCGGTCCCCGCCCGAACGGGTTGGCCGCCCCCGTTCGGCGCACGCCGCACCTTCACCGCCGGCATGTCGGCCCGTGGCACGGCCGCGCGCGCCCATGGCGAGGACGCGGCCTTCATGCGGCCGAGTCGGGTCAAGGGCGAAGCGAGGCAGCCTCGTGGAACCACGGCCGGTGTCCATGCCCTTCGGCGATGTCCTCGCGGTCGGCGCAGGCGTGAGTGAGGGCTCGCCGGCGGGCGGGACCGGCCGCCCGGGCTCAGGCGGTTCCGGTGTTGCGTCGGCGGTGGGCTTCGGCGGCCTGGCGGACCATCTCCTCCTCGTCGATCCGCGGCGCGAAGCCGAGAAGCTCGCGGGCTTTGGCGTTCCCGGTGACATAGCTCGGTGCGGTGGCGGGCAGGGTGACCTCGACGGTGTCCAGGTCCGCTTCGGCGGCCAGCGCGAGGGCGAAGTCGCCGAGGTCGGTGGAGGCGTCGGGGCCGAGGCCGATGACCTCGTGGCCGGTGGTGTCGCCTTCGACGGCGAGGACCACGCCGTGCGCCAGGTCGGCGGCGGCCAGGATGCCCATCTGGACGGGCGCGCCGTCCTCGCGGCGGGCCACGAGCAGGGTGCGGTCGTCGCCGGCGTAGGGCGCGAGCTGGTCGGCAAGGGCCGTGTCGCCGGCGGCGAGGGCCTTGCGATGGCGACGGCTCGCGAAGAACCGGGGGCCGGAGAAGAAGGAGTCGGGGTCGAGCAGTTCGGCGGGGTGCTGGGTGTGGGAGAAGCGCAGTGCGACCGTGGCCCAGCCGTTGGCGCGGCCGCCGAACGCGACGGCCTCTTCGGCGAGGACCTTCGTGAGGCCGTACCAGGTGGTGGGGAGCCTCGGGTGGTCCTCGTCGAGGGGCTGGTACTGCGGGCGGTTCTCGGGGTAGACCTCGCCGGTGCTCGCGAGGACGAACCGCTTGCAGCGGCCGCCTTCGAGGGCTCGGATGAGCCGCAGGGTGGCGGTGACGTTCGCGTGGTGGAGCCGGTCGGCGTCGGCGGGGTCCCAGGACATGAGGGCGCCGAGGTGGGCGACGGCCTCGACGCCGGCGAGCGCGGGGTCGCCGGGTTCGAGGTCGGCGAGGTCGCCGATGCGGTAGTCGACGCCGTCGACGGGGGTGTGCGGTTCGACGCGGTCGAGGCCGAGGACGCGGTGTCCGCGGGCGGTGAGCTCGGCGGCGACGGTGCCGCCGATGCGGCCGGAGGCGCCGGTGACTGCGATGTGCATCAGATCTCCTTCAGGGGCGACCGCGCGGTCTCGCGGGCGCCGAGGACGACGAGGAAGGTGATGAGTGCGGCGCCCATGACGTAGAAGGCGGGCGCGAACTCGTTGCCGGTCCAGGCGATGAGGCTCTGGGAGAACCAGGGGGTGATGCCGCCGAACGCGGCGACGGAGACGTTGTAGGCGATGGCCATGGAGCCGTAGCGGATGTTGGTGGGGAAGAGCTCGGCCATGGCGGCGCTCATGGCGCCGTCGTAGGCGGCCATGAAGATGCCGAGGACGATCATCGCCCCGGCCGCGGCCCAGAAGGTGCCGCCGTCCATGAGCATCAGGGTGGGGTAGGTGAGCAGGAGGAAGCCGCCCGCGCCCAGGAGCATGACGGGTTTGCGCCCGATCTTGTCGCTGAGGAGGCCGAAGACCGGCACGAGGACGGTGATGGCCAGGAGGCCGACGACGGTGACGGCGTAGCTGGTCTGCTGGTCGTAGCCGAGGTCGGACTGGAGGTAGGAGGGCATGAAGGTCTGGAGGATCCAGTGCCCCACGGCCTTGAGGACCACGAAGCCGACGCAGAACAGGAGCGCCTTCCACCAGCGGCTGATGGAGGTGCGCAGCGGGGCCCCGGTGATCTCGCCCTTGGCCTGGATGGCCTGGAACTCAGGGGTGTCCTCGAGCTTGCGGCGCAGGTAGAGGCCGGAGAGGCCGAGGGGCAGCGCCAGCATGAACATGACGCGCCAGCCCCAGTCGTTGAGCGCGTCGGTGCCGAGGACGGCGGTGTAGAGCAGCACGAGGCCGGCGCTGACGACGAAGGCGGCGAAGCCGAAGACGTCGACGAAGCTGGAGACGAAGCCGCGGCGGTTGGAGGGGGCGTACTCGGCGAGGAGGGTGGTCGCGCCGCTGGATTCGCCGCCGGCCGCGAAGCCCTGGACGAGCCGCACGATCACCAGGAGGACGGGCGCCCAGATGCCGATCTGCTGGTTGGTGGGCAGGAGACCCATGGCGAGGGTCGCACCGGACGTAATCAGAATCACCAGGGCAAGAGTGTTCTTCCGCCCGAGCCGGTCGCCCATCGAACCGAAGAAGAGTCCGCCGAGCGGGCGCATGACGAAGCCGGCGCCGAAGACCGCGAAGGAGGACAGGAGGGCGGCCTGCGGGTCGCCTTCGCGGAAGAAGTGGATGGCGATGACTGAGGCGAGGGTGCCGTAGAGCCCGAAGTCGAACCATTCGACGAAGTGGCCGATGCCGGCGGCGGTGATGACCTTCCGCATGCGGCGCCGGCGGGCGTCGTCGTCCAGTGGGGTCGCCGTCTCGGGCGGACGGGACCCGCTGTCGAGGACTGGTTCCTGAGCCATGGCTGCTCCATTCAACATCATTGTCGTTGCCGACCGAGCGTATACCAGTGAATGAGTCTTGTAAACCGGTGGAAGCAACATATCAACCACTGAGCGGTACACTCGACGCTACCACCGATGTAGGGAGAGGCAATGGAGCAGCGAACGCAGCAACACGACGTGGTCGTGATCGGAGGCGGGCTCGCCGGGACCTGCGCGGCCGTGGCCGCGGCCCGGCTCGGCGCGAAGGTCGCCCTGGTCACCAACCGGCCCGTGCTCGGCGGCAACTCCTCCAGCGAGGTCCGCGTCTGGGTCGTGGGCGCCACCGCCCACGGCACCCAGCGCTACGCCCGCGAGACCGGCCTGATGGGCGAGCTGTTCCTCGAGAACAACTACCGCAACCCCGAGGGCAACCCCTACTACTGGGACCAGACCGTGCTCGACCTGGTGCGCGCCGAACCGAACGTCACGCTGCACCTCAACACCGACGTGCGGCACATCGAGATGGGCGAGCCCGGCGAGGACGGGCCGCGCATCGCCGCCGTCACCGGCTGGACCATGGGCAGCGAGCTCGAGACCCGCTTCGAGGCGCCCGTCTTCGTCGACTGCACCGGCGACGGCCTCATCGCCCACCTCGCCGGGGCGACCTCCCGCATCGGCCGCGAGGGCCGAGCCGCCCACGGCGAGCCCTGGGCCCCCGAACTCCCCGACGACGAGCTCCTCGGCTCCTCGATCTTCTTCTACACCAAGGACGCCGGGCGGCCCGTCCCGTTCGTGCCGCCGCTGGTCACCAAGGACATCCGCGACACCCCGATCCTCACCAACCGCATCATCCGCACCGGCGACAACGGCTGCGACTACTGGTGGATCGAATGGGGCGGCGAGATCGACACCGTCCACGACAACGAGCGCATCCGCGACGAACTGTGGTCGGTCGTCTTCGGCATCTGGGACTACATCAAGAACTCCGGCGAGTTCGAGGCCGAGAACCTCACCCTCGAATGGGTCGGCGCGATCCCCGGCAAGCGCGAGTACCGGCGCCTGTGGGGCGACTACACGCTCACCCAGCACGACATCCTCGAGCAGCGCCAGTTCGACGACGCGGTGGCCTTCGGCGGCTGGTCGATCGACCTCCACCCCGTGGAAGGCGTCTACGCCGAGCGCGCCGGCGCCCGGCAGCGCTACAGCGACGGCACCTACCCGATCCCCTACCGCAGCCTCTACTCCAAGGACGTGGGCAACCTCCTCTTCGCCGGCCGCAACATCTCGGCGTCCCACGTCGCCTTCGGCTCCACCCGCGTCATGGCCACCTGCGCCACCCAGGGCCAGGCCGTGGGCACCGCCGCGGCCCTCGCCGTCCGCGAGGGGCTGTCGCCGCGCGCCCTGGGCCGCGACCGGCTCGCCCAGCTCCAGCGGACCCTCCTGCGCGAGGACGCGCCCGTGATCGGCGTCCGCCCCGACGACCCCGACGACCTCGCCCGGAGCGCCACCGTGACCGCGAGCAGCACCCTCGACTCGGTCACCACCAGGCCGCACGCCACCGACGGGCGCTTCCCGCTCGACCGCGACGTGGCCGTGCTCGTCCCCGCCGACCCGCGGCTCGACGCCGTCGAGTTCGACGTGGAGGCGAGGGAGGACACCGTGCTCGCGATCGAGCTGTGGGACACCGGGAAGCCCCAGAACGCCGTCCCCATCGGGCACGTGACGAAACTCGACGTGCCGGTGGCCGCCGGAATGAGCACGGCCCGCGCCCGCTTCGACTGGACCCCGCCGGACGACAACCGGCAGGCCGTGGTGGTCGTCCGCGCGAACCCGACCGCCTCCCTGGTCCTCACCGACGAGCGGCCCTACGGCGTGCTCGCCATGGGCGCCAAGCTCACCACCGACAAGGCCTTCGACGACCACATCGCAGAGGAGCGGGCCCAGCCCGTCACCGACTGGAACGCCCGGATGCTGCGCCGTCGCTCCTTCGCGCTCGCCGTCGAACCCGCCACGGCCGCTTACGCTCCCGATCGGGTCGTCGGCGGCTACCAGCGGCCCTACGGCGGACCGAACCTCTGGTCGAGCGCGCCGACCGCCCCCGAGGCGCTGGCCGCCGAGCCGGTCCTCATCGAACTCGCCTGGCGCGGACCGGTGCGGCTCGCCTCGCTCCGCCTGGTCTGGAACGACGACGTGGACGAGGACATCATCAACCTGCACCACCACCGGACCGACTTTCGCGTGATGCCCGAACTCCCCGCCGACTACACCGTCGAGGCGCTCGTCGACGGGAGCTGGCGGACCCTCGCGACGGTGGCCGACAACCGCCACCGCCACCGCGTGCACGACTTCGCGCCGGTGGACGCCGAGGCCGTGCGGATCGCCGTGTCCCGCACCAACGGCTCCCCATACGTCACGCTCAGCGCCGTGCGCGCCTTCGCCGAGCCGAGCGGCCGGGCCACGCCACTGCCGTGGAAGTGACGGGCGGCTAAGCTGTCGCCGGAGGTGAGGGATGGCCGCTGAAGTGCAACAGGGTTTCGGCCGGGCCGCGTCGGTGCTCGCCGTCATCGGCGCGTCCACGACCGGGCCGATGCGCGCCTCGGACATCGCGCGGGCGACCGGACTCGGGCCGTCCACCGTGGCGAGGCTGCTCGCGACGCTGGACGAGCTGGGCTACGTGGCGAAGGTCGGCGAGATGCCCGGCTACACCATCGGGGCGACCGTGCTCCGCCTCGCCAGCGAAGGGCTCAACCAGAACCCCGTGCACCGCGAGTCCCGGGCCATCGCACAGGAACTCGCCACCCGCACCGGCTTCAGCGCCAACGTGGCCGTCCGCGACGGCGACAGGCTCATCTACCTGTGCCACTTCGAAGGGCACCACGCCCCCAAGAGCCACACCATGGTCGGCATGAGCCAGCCGCTGCACGCCTCCGCGCTCGGCAAGTGCCTCCTGCTCGGCACCGACGAGTCCGAGCGGCGCGAACTGCTCGGCGACCTCCCCGTCTACACCGCCAACACGATCGCGGCCCACGCCGACCTCACCCGCGAGATCGAGCAGGTCAAACGGGCCGGCAGCGCGGTCGAGGACCAGGAGCTGGCCCTCGGCCGCCTCGGCACGGCCGCACCCATCCGCGACTCCAGCGGCGGCGTGGTCGCGGCGATCTCCCTCTCCGGGCGCCTCACGCTCATGCGCGAGCACGGGATCGGGCAGCTCACCGAGGACGTCGTGGAGGCGGCCGACCGCATCAGCGTCGGCCTGGGCCTCATCACCGCGGTCGCCCCCCACCGCTGATCAGCGCCAGACGGAGCGCACGTCTTCAGAGCGCCGGACCCTCGCCGGCCCGGTCGGCGCTACCGGAGCGGGTCGAGACCAGATGGTCCTCGGCGACCACCCGCTTTCCGTGCGCCAGGCGGCGGAGGATCGGGGTGAGGACCCCGACGACGGCACCCGTCCGCACTGCGCGCGGCAGAAGCGATGTCCTGCCTGGCCCGAGCGCCGCCGCTGATGGCCTCGAAGACGCGCCGTGTGTGGTCGGGACGCCATCAGCGCCCGCTGCGGCACGCCGAACAGGGCCAAACCGGGGTCTTCGCGCGCATGTCGCTGCCGAGCAGGAGCAGCAGGACCGGCTTGGAGCTGAGCGCTCGATCCCAGGCGGTCTGCAGCGCGCCGCCGAACACCGGGCCCTGCTCGGAGATCCACCAGGGAACCTCGTCCAATACGACGATCGAGGGCGCGTGTCGGGGAGTGCCCGGAGCGCATCGGGCCAGCTCCCGGCCCGCCCCGACGAGATCTCACCGCCGCCGGACAGGGTGAACCCGCGCAGCTCGGTGATGAACGCGTCGACGGCGAGGGCCGGCCCCCTGCGAAGCGGCCCAGAAGCAGTGGGGCAGCTCGGACCGCGCGAAGCGGCCGAGCTTCACCCGCCAGGGCAGGCCGTGGCGGAATATGCACGAGGACGTTGGTTTCATCCCATGGTGGCCGCCACTGAGGCGATCTCGTGGGGGAATCGCCTGGGGGCGCGGTTCGGGCGGATCGCTGATGACCTCTTCCGGTTCGAGACGCGTCAGCGTGCCTGGAAGCAGCCGACGGCACCGCTGGCGCCGGTCGAGCGCAAGAACGGCTGGCAGATCGCCGAGGCGGTGGGTCATGCGGGTCGGATACGGTGCAGGACTTCCTGATGTGAGCGCTGTGGGATGCCGTTCCGGTGCGCGATCGCCTGGCACAGCACGTATCCGGCTCGCTCGACGAGGCCGATGTGGTCCTGGCCGTCGACGACGCCGGTTTCCTCGAGCAAGGTCGCCGTTCGTCGAGGCCCAACGCCAATGCGTCAGGGCCCGGGCAAGATCGATTGCTGCCGGAACAGCATCTTCGCCGTCCCGGTCAGCCCCGCCGGCAGACTCAGCCGCCTGCCGGTGGCATCGGGAGTTCCGGCTGGTCCGCGAACAGGTCGAAGTTCATGGCCACGGCGATGAGCAGGCCGATGCAGCCCAGAATGACGCCGCCCAGCGCGAGGGCCTTCACCCAGGGCTGCGTCGCAGTCGACCGGCCGTGCAGAGCCAGCAGCACCCCACTGCCGACGAGCACAGCGAGGAGAGCGAAGGCACCGTTGGTGAGTGCGACGGTGTTCCATGGCGCACTGTAGAAGGCTTCCATCTGGTCTACCTCGGCACCGCTGTTGGAATCGATCTGCCCGATGATCTCCCGGCGGGTGTGGAGCTTGTCGGCGAGGGACGTGCCGGTGAGGGAGACGAGTCCGAGGGCAGCGCCTACGAGGCCCACGGCGCCGGCGACGAATCCGCCTTCGGGCGCGGAGCTCGTCTCGGCCGTGTCGTCCTCCGCGGTGGTGCCGAGGTCGTCGTTCTCTTCCGGTCCTTCCTCGGTGTCGGTGTCAGTGTCGGTTTGGGGATTTTCGCCTGAATCGGTAGACATGGGTGGAACACTACAGGCTGTACTTCGGGACATTAAGGCGGGTCCTCCCTGCTCACAGATAGATTTGCATTTACAGAGTTCGATTTTTATGTCGCGGTGGGCGATGCCGAGGCGCTCAAGGAAGCAGTCGCGCCGCTTGAACCCGACATGGCGATCACCGACACCAGGATGTCGCGGGATCCACCGATGAAGGACTGCGCGCGGCCGTGGAGCGGTGGTATGCCGACCCGGCACTCGCGGTCGCGGTGCTCGCCCAGTGAGGTTGTTTCAACCTGCTTGAGTTCGGTTGCTACGCAAACGGTGTCGCGATCGCCCCGCGATCCTGACCCTGGACAGCACGAGAGCCCCTGACAGCACAGCAGGTGCTGAAACCCGTCGTCCACCAGAAGCTCCGGTCGCTGTTCCATCCTGCCGCGCTGCGGACCGGTGCGGCCTTCGCGATCCACGACACCGCCGCCGCCCGCATCCGGCCCATTCCGCGTCTGCTGCAGAACGTGACCGGCACCAATGACGCCGCTGTCCAGACCGCTCCTTCGCAGCCGAAGCGCTGTGGAGCAGCCCCTCTGGCCATATCGTGGAGGACACGGAAGAACTGCTGGCGATCCATCGGCAACGCATCGCCGGCGCCGCACCGCCGTCCCGGTTCGAAGTCGTCGCGGTGCGCGCTCCGGCTCCGAGGGGCGCGGTCGCACACATCCAACGGCAAGCGCTGGACGACGACGGCTTCTCCGAGATGGCGCTGTACGGCCTTCGAGCGAGATGGCCGATGAGGGCTCGCCGCCGTCCCGAACACTCTGATCCCGAGAAGGCCCCATGAACGCGACTCACGAACTCAGCAGATGGCTGGCCGCACACGCTCAACCGCTGCCCCTGGACCCTGCCGTGCAGCCAGTCACAGTACCCGAGATCCTGGCCCGAGCCGAGGTGGTCGGTTTGGCCTCCTCGGTTCGTTCAGCGCGCCAACTGGTCCTCGCGACGCACGTCCTGCTGCACGCGCTAGTCGAGCAGGCCGGATTCCGCGCAGTCTTGATCGAGGGCACGGAGGAGACCGGCCCCGCATTGGACCGGTTCGTCCGCACCGGCGAGGGTGACCCCGCCGAGCTGCTGGCCACAAGCCAGAGCTTCCTCAGAGTGCACGAGGCGCTTGACGTGATCCGCTGGCTGCGGTCGTGGTGCGAACAGCATCCCGACGACCCGGTCTCGATCGTGCACGACCTCCGGCCGCCGGCAACACCGCCGGACAGCCTCGCCCAGATCGAGGAAGACCTGGCGCGCACTGAACTCCTCTGGCACAGCCAGCGAGAACAACGCATCGTGCACTGGGGCGGCACGGCGCACGTGATCGTCGGCGACCCACGCACGGTGCCGCCGGACCACACTCACCGCAACGCCGGCGGAATCCTGCGCGCCGAAATGGGACACCGGTACGCCGTCGCCGCCCTGACTCTTGGGTCAGGACACGCCCCGTTCCGCATCCCGCCGCCACCGAGCGACTTCACCGAACACGCCCTGGCCGAAATCCGCCACGACGCTGCCCTCCTACACCTCGACCAGCGGGGCGGTGTCCCACGATCGGTGACCGACTGGCTCCACCGCCCGCTCCGCACCCGGATGATCGGACCGACCTACGATCCAGCTCACGACCATGACTTCCGAGTCGATGCCGGTCCGCTTCACCATTGCGCGGACATCCTCGTCTACGCTCCTCGGGTCACCGCCACCCGCCCCCTATGAACTGCTCGGCTCCGCCTCAAGGACATGACCTCGCGCTGAATCGTTCTGGGTTTGGGGGAGGGTTTGGTCTGTCCCGAGTTTCGTGGAGTCCGGTTGATGGATTTTCATGCCACGACGGTTGTGTTCTCGAACTCTATCGGAGTCAACCATCCCAGTTGGCTGTGACGGCGTTGGCGGTTGTGCCAGATCTCGAGGTACTCGAAGATGGCGTTGGCCAGCTCGACCCGGGTGCGCCATCGGTGGCGGTCAAGCAGTTCGACCTGCATGCGCGACCAGAACGACTCCATCATCGCGTTGTCGTAGCAATCGCCGA
>NZ_ATYW01000026.1 GCF_000427885.1 Glycomyces tenuis DSM 44171 | reverse complement strand
AACGAGGGACTCATGATTCTCCACCAACGCCAACCCCGCATCCTCGACCCCCACCGACTCCGCCAACGACGCCCGCTCCGCACCCTCGAACGGCGCCTCATCCAACGACACCGCCCGATACGCCGCCCGCGCCTCCAGACCCTCCGCCACCTCAGCCACACTCACCCCCAAATGCTCNGCCAACTCCCCATCCGAAGGCGGACGACCCAACACCTGCGCCAACTCCGCACTCCCCTGATTGATCGCCAACCGCAACTCCTGCAACCGCCGCGGCACCCGCATCGGCCACGCCGTATCCCGGAAATGCCGACGCACCTCCCCCATCACCGTCGGCACCGCATACGACAGAAAATCCGCCCCCTGACCCGGATCGAACCGATCCACCGCATGAATCAGACCCACCGACGCCACCTGCACCAGATCATCACGCGCGATCCCCTTCCCCGAAAACCGCTGCGCAATATGCTCAGCCAGAGGCAGATACCCCGTCACCAACGCCTCACGCACCTCCGCCCGCCGCGGATCACCCTCCGCCAACCCCACCAACTCCTCGAACAACGGAGCAAGATGAGCATATTCGTTCGACCTGGATCGTGTGTTCGCTGACTGGTTGCCCGCCATGGAGATCACCGTCCTGTCCGTCCTGGTGGTGGGCGCCGGCCGCTTCGCCGGCGCGTATTCGCTGGGCAGGCCGCTCGCGCGGCCGTGGGGGCAAGTCCCGGGGAGGCGAACCGGTCGGTCTTCGGGCGGACCGAGGAGGTGTCGGCTGCGCTCTCGAATGTCCTCTTGTGCTTCGCTGGAATCGCGGCCCCACCATTTCGCCTGCAGGCCAACCGGTGCAACGGCCGCCGTCGCGAGTTCGCCTCGATTCCAACGATCACCACACACTACTACGCCGCAATTGCCATGTCACCCGTGCTGATGCACTTTCTCGGATAAACATAAAAGTGGTACCGATCACAGTCAAATTTCTTGCGCACAAACCAGACTTATCCCATCAAGAAAACGGGACTTCTGCGCGAACCGGCACCTCTCAGATCCCTGGACAACACCTGCAACAGCGTTGCGATGCGCCTCAAAATGATCGAATAACACTCGCGACCATAGCGCTCACGCCACCGGAAATGGGATTGCGCATTTCCCACATAAAATACTGTGGAGCATCGTGCGCGGAGCCCGACGCCGTTCGCCGTTCGCCCCTCGGCGGCTCGAACGCCCTCCCAACGACCCGGAATGCGGTTGCGCGCGAGGAGCGGAGCGGCTGTAATGCACCCATGGTCGACTTCCGGCAAGGGCACACCGCGGACTGGATCCGATACTTCGCGAACCGCGGCCACCCCGCGGCCCGGCCCCTGGCGGCCGGCGTCGAAGGCGCCGTCTACCGGCTCGACGACGACACGGTCGCCAAGGTCTGGCACGGACGCTCGCCCGGCGACTTCGAGCCGATGCGCCGGGTCTACGAGGACATCGCCCGCCACCGGCCGCCCTTCGCCACACCGCGGATCCTGGACGTGGAGGACGTCGAAGGCGTCGCGGTCACCTACGAGCGCGCACTGGGCGGGACGCCGCTGGCCCCCGACTCCGCCCTGCGGTCCCCGGGCCGCGACATCGCCCCCGAGACGATCGACGCCCTCCTGGCGGTCCTGCGCGGCCTGGCCGCCGTCCCCGGCACCGAGTCCATGCGGCGGCTGACCGTCCAGGGCGACGACCGCCCGCTGTGGCTGGGCCGCACACGCTTCGGCGAGGCCCTCGCCGCCCTCGTCGAGCGCGCCGCCGGGCGCCACGGCGAGCTGCTCGCCGCTCACGTCCCCGAACTGTCCGCCCTCCTCGCGCGGACCGTCCAGGCCCTCAGGGCCCTGCCCGACACACCGGTCACCGCCATTCACGGCGACCTGGTGCCGCCCAACATCCACGTCGACGGTACCGGGCGCCCCGTCGCCGTCCTCGACTTCGGCTTCTTCACCACCGCGGGCGACCCCGCCTTCGAGGCCGCCGTCACCGCCGCCGTCTGGGACATGTACGGACCCCACGCCGAAGCGCACACCGCCGCCCTCACCGACCGCTTCGCCGCCGAGCTGCGCCACTCCCCCGAGACGCTGCGGCTCTACCAGCGGGTCTATGCCCTGACGACCTACGACCTGTTCACCTCCGACGGCAGCGACGGACACTTCCGCTGGTGCGCCGCGCTCCTCGAGCGCAGCCGGAACTGAGGGCGGCCCCTCGTCCGCTCACGGACGTACGCCGAGTACGCCTTCGGACGTAGACGTGTCGTCGCTCGCGCCGATGCCGCCGAGGAGCCATCACGCTACGGTGTGAGGCGTGGCACTCGACCGTTTCGACGGCATACCGGGGCTGGACCACCGGCCCTCGGACTCGCCCTATGTGGAGCGGGTCTACCAGGTGGTGGAGGACGGGACGCCCGGCGCGTCCGCGCCTCAGCGGATGGTGTCGGTGGCCAATTCCAATTGGGAGCTCACGGCCTGGAAGTCCGGCGGCGCCACCCACGTGTCGGTGCGCGGTCCCGAGACCCGCCCCACGGTGGTGCCGCTGGACGACGGGCCGGGCGGCGCGCTCGGCGTGGTCTTCCGGCACGGGGCGTTCATGAGGAGCCTGCCCGTCCCCGGACTCGTGGACACGAGCGTGACGAGCCCGCACGCGACGGCGCGCACCTTCGTGCTGGAGGGCGAGGAGTGGGAGATCCCCACCTACGAGAACGCGGAGACCTTCGTCGACCGCCTGGTCCGCGCTGGGCTGCTGGTCCGGGACCCGCTGGTGGCCGACGTCCTCGCCGGGGACACGCCGCTGCTGGTCACGCCCCGGTCCGTGCAGCGCCGCGTGGCCGCGGCCACGGGGCTGACGCAGGGCTCGATCCGGCAGATCGAGCGGGCGCGGCAGGCCGCGATGCTGCTGCGGCGGGGCACGGCGGCGAGCGAGGTCGCGCATCGGGTCGGGTACCACGACCAGCCGCACCTGGCGCGGTCGCTGATCCGCTTCATCGGCCGCAGGGCCACCCAGTTGCAGCGGCTCACCGGCGGCGAGGCTCTGTCGCTTCTGTACAAGACCGACGCCGAGGTGCGCCAGTAGGTTCGATTCAGGCCGGACGGACCGGCCGCACTGACCGAGGAGTGATCATGTCTTACACGCAGATCTTCATCAACATGGCCGTCACGGACCTGGAGGCGAGCAAGGCCTTCTACCTGGCGATGGGCGGCAAGCCGAACCCGGAGTACACCGACGAGACCTCCGCTCAGGTGGTCTTCAACGAGGCGGTGGCCGTGCAGCTGATGACGCACGAGCAGTTCTCCCAGTTCACGTCGCGGAAGATAGCCTCCGACGCGATCGAGTCGATCCACTCGTTGTCCGCGGACTCGAAGGAGGAGGTCGACCGCCTGGTCGAGGCCGCCCTCGCGGCCGGCGGGACCGAGCCCAGGCCCGTGCAGGACATGGGCTGGCTCTACAACCGCGCCGTGGACGACCCGGACGGCCACAGCTGGGAACTGCTCGCGTTC
This sequence comes from Glycomyces tenuis DSM 44171, assembly GCF_000427885.1. Taxonomy (GTDB): domain Bacteria; phylum Actinomycetota; class Actinomycetes; order Mycobacteriales; family Micromonosporaceae; genus Glycomyces; species Glycomyces tenuis. The sequence continues at coordinate 41,214 of NZ_ATYW01000026.1, read as the reverse complement.
AACGCGGCGGCGGTGCCCGAAGCGGAATGACCGACGATACCGCGAGAGCCCCGGTCGACTCGGCGTCGACCGGGGCTCTCGCCGCAGTGGGGCGGCGATGCGCGGTCCGGGTCTCCTCGTGGCCGCGCTGCTAACGTGAGTCCGAGACGATGGTGAGTATCGACGAGGAGAGCGCCATGGCGGACGTTCGCTGGCTGATCCGGACCGAGCGGTCAGGGCAGATGATCATCACCGCCCCCGACGCTCCAGTAGGGGTCGGCGCCGCCGCCGAGCGGCTGGAGGCGGCGCTCGATGGGTTCGCCGGAAAGAAACCGGCCTGGTTCCGGCGGCTGGAGCGGCTCGGCTACTGGTGGTATCCGATCTGCATGGTCGCCACGGCCGCGGTGTTCGCGTTCGCCGCGCCGAACGGCCTGGGCATGAACATCGCCTACGGTCTCGGATTCGGCGTGGGCGCCGCCGTGGTCTCCGGCGGGATCGCGGCATCCGTCGCCCACCTCCAGGCCCGGCTGACGAGCGGCCGCACCGTCGAGGAGACGGTCGAGGAGGTCGCCCCCTTCGCCAGGCGCGCCGGAGGCGTCGCCGACCGGGTCGAGTCGATCCTGGCCTGGGACCCGGGCCGCGAGCGCGAGGTGCACCTGCTCGCGTGGCGCGCCGCCGAGGTCGGCGCCCCGAACCGATCGGCCGCCGATCGCGAGCTCGACGAGCTGTGGAAGCAGGCGGATCCGGCCGCGGCCGCCGAGCGCGAGGCCAAGATCCGCGAGATCGAGGAGGGCATCGCCGAGCTCAAACGCAAGGGCAGGATCTGACGGCCCGACGAGGCCGCCTGTTCGTCAACGGGCGTCGAGCGCCTCCCGGAGGATGCGCACGGCCTTCGGCCCGACGCCGTGCAGCGCCCCGAGCTCGGCGTCCGACAACTCGGCGACCTGGTCGAGTGCGGTGATGCCGGCGTCCGCCAGCGCCCGGGTGGCCGGTCGGCCGATCGCCTTCGGCAGATCGCCGACCGCTCCCGCCTCGGCCCGCTCGGCCGCGGCGGCCGCAGCCGCCAGGTCCGGCGGAGCACACGCGAGCCAGGCGCGCCGCACCCAGTGGTTCAGGGCCTGGCCGTTGATGTCCGCGATCGGCAGGCGCACGAAGCCATCGGCGCGTTCGGCCGTCGCATGCTGGGCCAGCATGTCCTCGGCCTCCCCGTCCGGCAAGCGCACCCGCACACGCCCCTCGGCGTCCAGTGCGGCGAACACTCGGCCACCCACGGCGAAGGTCCTCGCCCCCTCGTCGGCGCCCTCGCTCGCATCGGGATTGGACAGTGCGGTCTTGCGAAGCTGCGCGGCGGTCGTCATGCCGTCCACCTTGGCACACAGCCCCGACAGTGCGAGCGGGCCTTATGATCGGCTGCTGGACGTGCAGGCACCGCGGCCGAGCACCTGGTGACCGCCAGTCCGTTCTCGGACGGGTGGGCCGATGGCGTCTCAATGCCGGATCAGGCCGCCGACCGGGACAGGGTCGACGCGGCCGGTCGCCGGAAGGGTCCGCGACAGGGCCAGGCCGACGTCGACCAGCGATGCGCGGGGCGTGCGGGCGACCTCGGGGATCGGCGTCCAGGCCGACTCGGCGACATCGCCGTCCGGCTCGGGCCGGAGCCGACCGCCGGTGATGCGGACCCGATAGAAGACGCCGACGTTCTGGTGCTCGGCGCCACCGCGCGCCTCAGCCGCGGGAATCACTCTGGAATCCACGCCCAGCAGGCGTTCGACCACGGCGTCGCAGCCGGTCTCCTCGGCGACCTCCCGGACCACCGCGTCGAACGGATCCTCCGACTGCTCGACCCTTCCACCGGGGAGGGTCCAGTGGTCCGCGCCGTCAGCGTTGACATATCTGGCGAGCAGCACCCGCCCGCCTTCGACGCACACGGCATACGCCGCCAGCCGGAGACTCATACCCTCGCACCTCCACAGGGCCCCGTCGCACCACCCGGCTCCAGCCCACCGACATCCCGCGGACAGGGCCGTTTCAGGCCATGGAAAAACCCCGGTCAACGATACGTTGACCGGGGTTCCGACTGGTAGCGGGAGGCGGATTTGAACCACCGACCTCCAGGTTATGAGCGCCCGGTCCTGTCGTATTTGCGAAGACCCTGGGCGAGCAGGAAGTCCAACTGAAAACTGGTTCTTGACCAGGGGAAACACAGCGTTTCATGCACCTGGGCGAACCCCTGGGACCTTGTCGATCACGAGTGGTCTGACAAGCGAAGAACGAACGAGAACCGGGGCTCCCCCGCATGAGCTCCTGAGTCTGTTTCAACGTCTCCCGATTCGGTTGGGGCCCATGTTTCTGAGGACGTGGCGGCATGTCCTGCGTTTCCGCAACGGAACAGCTCCTGGCAGAACGGCGATCGCTACCTCGACCGCCTTCTCCACCAAGAGCTCTCGTGCTGTTTTACCCTGCCGCGCTACCGCTGTCCACCACGACCCTGACCCGCGTGACGGCCCTCATCCGCACCCACCACAAGATCATCGATTCCAGGTGGCGAGCCCTGGATCCCGGCGCGCAAGCCCTGCTCACACTCGCTTACCTGCGCAAAGGCGAACGATTCGCCGACCTCGCGGCCGGGCTCGGCATTTCGGCCGCCACCGCGTGGCGGCGCACCCGTGAGACCATCGCCATGCTCGAAGTGGCCGACTCGGCCGAGCCGCCCCTGCGAGTGCTGTTCAGAGCAGCCGCGCCGACGGTCGTCCGCGATGTATACGAGAAGCGGCTCGCAGAGTGGGCCGCCTGGGAGGGCCTCGCCATCCGAGCCCACGGACGCGCGGACACCGAAGGAGACCGGTGAACGGCCAAACGTCCGACGCCGCGTCATGGTCCGCCCTGGCACCTCGCTCGGGCCTGCCCATCCCGCCACACCCTCGAATCCGGTCAGGCCTCCTCCAAGTCCGAGGCGAGAAGATCAGCCAGCGCGGCCAGTTCAGGTTCCTTGGTGTCGTCCGGTGTGCTCACGGTGACGGTGTCTCCGTGACCGACGGCAAGGGCGAGAACAGCGAGTATGCTCGCCGCGTTGGCCGTCGCCTCGCCCTTGCTGAGGGTGACGGGGAAGCCGGTCGCCGCAGCGGCCTTCGCGAACACCTTTGCGGGTCGCGCATGCAGGCCGACTCGGGATTTTACGATTACGGTGCGTTCGATCATGAGGGTTTCCTCCTGTAGGGAATCGGATGGCGTACCTCGCGGCACTACTCCAAGTTCGCGTGGCGTGCGAACAGGTCGTCGTTGGACTGGCCGGTCCGGTCGCGAAGCAGAATGATGATGGTGTCGTAGATCAGCCAGCTGAGCTGCTCGAAGGAGGATCCTGTCATCTGGATGCCGGCTGAGCGGCTCGAGTCCGATTCGTCGGCTTTCGCCGTGACTCCCGGGACCCGGATCACCACATCGGCGAGTTGACCGATGGTGTTCTCCGGGTGGATGGTGAGGGTTGCCAGACTTGCGCCCAGTTCGCGGGCCTTCTGCGCGATGCTGACCAGGCTCGTTGTCTTCCCGGATCCCGAGCCGATCACCAGCAGGTCGCCCGCGGCTATCGGCGGCGTCGTCGGCTCGCCCACGAAGAACGTGGGAACACCCACGTGCGCCAGTCGATTCGCGAACGCGCGAGCCGCGAACCCGGAGCGTCCCGCTCCCGCGATGAACACCCGTCGGGAGTGCGCGATCCGATCGACGACTGCTGCGATCTGCGTCCCGTCCACGCGTTCGGCGTCGGCTGAGAGCTCCCGCAGGATCTGCTGCAGGGTGTCACCGGCGAGCGTCATGCTCTCCCTCCCGCCGTCATCGCGGCCTTGATGAGACGGGCTTCTTCGACCGGGTCTGCGGCGTTCATGATGGCGCTGCCGACGATGACGATGTCCGGTTGCAGCGCGACGTACTCGTGAATCGTTTCGCTGCTGATCCCGCCCGCGACGGCGATCTTCGCCTTGGTGCTGTGCTTTTTCATCAGGGTCAGGTCCTCGATGGCGGTACGGCCCGCGGCTTGCTGGTCGGCGCCCGTGTGCACGGCCAGGACGTCCACGCCCAGCGCTTCGAACTCGGCGATCTTGGAGGGCATGTCGGTCACACAGATCATGTCGGCCACGAGTTCACCGCCGAAGTCCTTGGCCGCGCGAAGACAGGCTTCGACGGTGAGGGTGTCGGTCACACCGAGCACGGTGACGTAGCGGGCGCCCGCGGCGTACCCGAGCTGGGCCTCGTAGTATCCGCCGTCCATGATCTTCTCGTCCGAGAGGACTTCCTTCTCGGGAAATGCGTCGGAGAGCGCCTTCACGCCCGCCATGCCTCGGTCGATGACGAACGGGGTGCCGACCTCGATGATGTCGACGTAGTCGCGGACCGACTGGACGAAAGCCACGGCGTCATCCAGATCGATGACGTCCAAGGCCAATTGCAGTTTCATTTCTTTACTCCCTATTGCGTCAGTACGTGGGCAGGCCGACGGCCCGACCGGGGGCCTTCAGCAGCCGGTGCAGGTTCTCGTCCAGATCGATGACGGAGACGGAGACGCCGTTCATGTCGAGCGAGGTGACGAAATCGCCGACATAGGACTCGACGATCGCGTGACCGTGCGCTTCGAGTTCTGACGCCACGGCGCCGTAGACGATGTAAGGCTCCATCGCGGGGGTGGCGCCCAGGCCCGACACCATCACGGCCAGTCGGCGTGGACCCGAGAACGCGAAGTCCTGGAGGACCGCCTCGACGATGATCGCTGCGGCGTCCGCGGCGGAGGTGTACGTTTCGGTGCGGATGCCGTTCTCACCATGGTGGCCGATGCCCACTTCCATCGTTCCCGGTGTGATGGAGAAGCCGGGCTGACCGACAGCGGGGATGGTCAGCGGTTCCAATCCGACGCACAGGCTGCGGGTACGGTCTACGACGTCTTGGGCGACGGCGACGACGCGGTCGAGGTCGGCGCCTTCTGCCGCTGCGGCGCCGGCGATCTTCCACATGAAGAAGCCGCCCGCGATGCCGTGCCGGCGGGAGACCGCATCGGCCGGGGCGGAGGCGAGGTCGTCGGTGGCGACGACGTACTTGACCACGATCCCGTCGTCCTCGGCCATGTCGACGGCCATCTTCACGTTCATGTTGTCGCCGGCGTAGTTGCCGAACAGGCAGGCCACCCCTGCGCCTTGGTCGGCTTCCACGAAAGCGTCGTAGAACACCTTCGCCGGCGGGGACGCGAAGACCTCGCCGACCGCCGCGGCGTCGAGGAGCCCCGGTCCGACGTAACCGAGAAACGCCGGCTCGTGTCCGGAACCGCCGCCCGTCACGAGTCCGACCTTGCCGGGAACCGGATCGGCGAGGGCGAGCACCCGCGGATTGCGGGTCGAAATCGCGGTCTCCGGATGGGCTTTGACGTATCCCGCCAGAAGGTCCTCGACAACGTGGTCGGGATCGTTCACGAAACGCTGCATCAGTGGTCTCCTTTCGTCAACAGGTTCGCGGCGGACCGGCTCATCGCCTGGAGGATGAGAGCGCAGGAGGCGGCACCGGCATCGAGGTGGCCGACTGAGCGCTCGCCGAGGCGGCTTGATCGGCCGATCCTCGCGACCATGTCCTTGGTGCTCTGCAGGCCCTCCTGTGCAGCACCGTTCATCTCCGCCAATGCATCACCGAAGGATGCGCCCGCTGTTGCCGCGTTCTGATACGCGGAAAGCGCCGGAACCAGAACATCGATCAAGGTCTTGTCGCCCACCTGCGCGTCCGTGACGCGGCGGAGCCGCCGGACGCCTTCCGCAAGCAGCTGTCCGAACGCTTCCGAGTCGATGGCGTCCTTCTCGCGTGAGGCGACGCTGATGCCGCGGAAGAATCCACCGTAGAGCGGGCCCATCGAACCGCCGATCTGCGACAGCAGCACATCGCTGATGATCGCGAATCCGTTGGTCAGATCCCGGGCTTCTTCCGCAGCGATCCGCGTTTGAGCGAGGCTCATGCCCTTGGCCATGTTGATGCCGTGGTCGCCGTCGCCGGCCGCGCCGTCGAGTTCACTGAGGTGATCGCGATTGGCGCGGATGATGTCGATGACGGCGAGCGGGAGTGCGATGCCGTCGTGGATGTCGAACGATGTGGCGTTCATGAGGCGTCCTCCTGTTCATATGCGGCGACGATGGCCTGATGAAGCGCTGACTGCGGGGGTTGCCCGGTCCGGTGGGTGACGGCGGCGGCGATGCCGCGCTCGGAGACTTCGGCGAGGAGTTCGACGCTCTGCGGGTCATCGGGGTTGTCGAACCTGAAGACCGCCGCGATCCCTCGGGCGAGATGCCCGTACGGGGTTCCGGCGGCGACGGCCTGCAGGGCCGGTCCGATGAAGCGTTCGTCGGTGCCGAGCTTGCGAATCGGGGAGCGGCAGACACGGGGCACGATGTCGATGACCCCGGGAATGCGGAACCGATTGATCGCGAAGTCGATGTACTCCTCGAGGGAATCGGGGTCGAACTTGTGCTTGTGGTGAATGACCTCGGCGGATTCGCGCATGGCGGCGCGCATCTGCTCACGGAGGTCGTCGTTCGCGAAGATGTCCTGCATGATGGTGTATCCCTGCAGGTGGCCGATGTAGCCGGCCCACGCGTGTCCGCAGTTGATGATGTAGAGCTTGCGTTCGATGTAGGGGATGACGTCGTCGGTGTACACGGCGCCTGTGATGGGAGTCGACTGCGGGTCGACGAGAGCCGTTCGGTCGATGACGAGCTCGTGGTCGCGGCCGACGTCGAGCACGCGTCTGCCGTTGTCGCGGCTTTCCAGCACCAGCCGGTCCACTGCGGTGTTCGGGAAGGTGGCGACGGCGTCGAGCTCGTCGGCGGTGATATCCGCGCGTTCGAGGATCCGGGCGCGGAGCACCTCGCTGCTGCGCATCGCGTTCTCGCAGGCGACGACGCTTACCCGTGCTCCACCGCGGCTCATGCGTTCGCGGAGTCCCTCACCGAGAATGGGCGCGATGTGCTTCAGATTGTCGGCCCATACAGAGGTGGTGATGATGTCCGCGGTCGCGATCTCTGCAATGACTTCGAGAGGGTTCTCCAGGGAGGAGACCCCTCGCACTCGGTCGATCGTGCGCGTGCGGTAGTCGTCCTCGATGAGTCGGAAATCGTAGGAACCGGTGCTGTTGACTTCGGCGAGAAGATCGGGATCGATGTCGATGAAGACGATGTCGTAGCCGGATTCGTGCAGGAGATCGCCGATGAATCCGCGTCCGATGCTGCCGGCTCCGAAATGCACTGCTTTCACGATGGTCCTTAGAAGGTGGTGTCGCGTGTGGGAAAGGCGGCGGGGACGCCGGTCGTCGCGTCCCCGCCTGGCTGCCTAGAAGATGCCGGCGAGGGCCCCGAGCAACGCGATCGCGACCAGGATCAGCGCGATCAGGCCGAGGTTCTGCTTGCGGCGGCGCAACGTGAAGTACAGACCGAGCACGACGAGCAGCGGCAGGATTCCCGGAGCGAGCCCGTCCAGAATGTCCTGGACGACGAACGGTTCGTTCCCGTCACCGAACTGGAACGAGAGCGGCGTGGTGAGGGAGATGTAGGTCGCCGACAGCACGCCCATCATGAACAGGCCCAGAGTGCTGGCGCCGGTGATGAGCTCCTTGACACGTCCGGAACGCAGAAGGTCCTGGATGGAGGATCGCCCCTGCCGGTACCCGGTTGTCGCCAGATTGAGACCGACGATGATCTGGAACAGGGGAAGCAGCAGCAGGATGAACGGGGCGAAGATGTTGCCGGTCGCCCCCAGCGCCGCGGCGAGAGCGAAGATGAGCGGCTTCATGGTCGCCCAGTCGATCGAGTCGCCGAGCCCGGCCATCGGACCCATCAAGCCGGTCTTGATGCCGGTGATCGCGTCGTCGGTGATCGGCTTGCCGTGCGCGCGCTGCTCCTCCATCGAGATGACCACACCGTTGATCGGCGCGCCGAAGACCGCCTCGGTGTTGTAGAAGACGAGGTGGCGCTGCATCGCTGCGGAAAGGTCGGCCTTCTTCGGGTACAGCTTCTTCAGAATGGGGAGCAGGCCGTGCGTGAAACCGAGAGCCTGCAGTCGCTCATACGAGATGCCGGTTTCCGCGAACAGGTAGTAGCGGAACCAGGACTTGCGGACGTCCTTCTCGGTCAGGGTGGGGATGCCGTCCGCACCAGGGGCGAGCTCGGCGTCCGTGGTCGTGGTGTTGCCAGGTCCTCGTTCCGGTTCCGGGGAGTGCGCGGCTCGGTCGTCGGCACTCGGTCGTTCCTCGGCCTCAACGGCCGACACGTTCCGAGAACGGGTGTATCCGGCGATCAGCAGCACGACGCAGACGCCGAAGATGGCGGCTCCGAGCACCGGGATCGAGCTGTAGGCCACGAAGAAGTAGCCGATGAAGAACCAGGGCAGCAGGTCGCGACGTCCGATGACGAAGATGACCAGTGCGAAGCCGAGCGCGGGCAGCAGGCCGCCGGCGACAGAGAAGCCGTGGAGCAGCCACTCGGGCACTGCGTCAAGCACGCTCTCGACCGCATCCGCGCCGAAGTAGACGGCGAAGAAGACGATGGGGAATCGAAGGAAGAAGCCGAGAATCGTCGGGTAGACGAAGTTGGCGAGGAAGATGCCTCGAGTGCTGGCGTTCGCGGCGTACCGGTCGGCCAGGTGCACCCAGATGATGTTCACCGTTTTGCGGAGCTGGTCGATGAAGACCCCGGCGATGCCGATCGGCACGGCGATCGCCACGGCCAGTTCCGGTGACAACCCCGTCGCCAAGGCGAGCGGGATGGCGATCAGGCCGGCGAGCGCGTCGTCGGCGGGAAGGTTGGATCCCGCGGCGACTAGTCCGATGTAGAGGATTTGAACGGCGGCGCCGACGATGAGCGCCTGTTGGAGGTCCCCCATTATGAGACCGATGGGCAGCGCCACGAAGAGAGGCTGACGGATGGCGTGGGTGATGCCGTAACCGATGTCGGTCTTGACGAACCAATACCACAGCCCCGCGAAGATTGCTACGCTGAGCATGCTGTGCTTTCCTTATCTGAGTTTCTTGACCGCTTTGTCGAGAGAAAGCTGAGGCTCCTCCGGCGTGACTTGGAAGGTCACGTTGCTGCCCGCGCTCTGCATGGCCTCAAGCTGGTCGGCATCCTGCCGGTCGATTGAGATGCCTCGAACCACGGACGTCTTGCCGCCGCCGCTGCCCAGTCCGCCGATCTGCAGATTGGGGAACACGAGCCCCGCGTCCAGCGTCGCCTTCGCGTCCGCAATGCTCTTGAACAGAACCAGGACGTTGCCCCTGCCGAATTGACCTGCCTGGACCCGCTCGACGAACTCGCCGATCGCGTACACGTCGACTTGGATGTCGGGCGGGGCCGCCATCACGTACACGTCCGCCATGAACTCGTCAACGGCGAGTTCATCGTTGACTACGACGATCCGATCGGTGTTGACCGTCCGGCTCCATTTGGTGATCACCTGGCCGTGAATGAGACGGAAGTCGACTCTGACCAGTTTGATGCCTTCGATCACGAACCTTTCCTTTCTGCCATGAGCGCGCTGATGTTTCGTATGCCGTCCTTGCCGGCGGCAAGAACGTCCTCGAGAACGTGTGGATCCTCGAGTAGTTGGTCTCGGAAGGACTCGACCTCCACGAGCAGCGGCAGATTCACTCCGCTGATGACGAGATGACCGTGACGGGACGCGAACGCCGCCGCCACGTTCGAGGGGGTTCCGCCGAACAGGTCCGTGAGGATGATCCCCCCTTTTTCAACCCCCTCCAGCGCGTCCAGCTTCGCGGCGAATCCAGCGGGATCCTCGCCAGGAAGCAGGGATGCGGTGTGCACGTTCTCCATCGGGCCGAGGATCAGCTCCGCTGATGCCAGGAGTTCCTCCCCGAACCGGCCGTGCGTGGCGATCACGATCGCTGTCGGCACCTGTACGGACATCTGTTTCAGCCTCTCGACTTTCCTCCGGTCACCGCGATGGTGGTGCCGGTGATGTAGGAAGCTCGATCAGACGCGAGATAGGTCACCAAGTCGGCGATCTCGTGGTGTCTACCGGGTCGACCGAGCGGGATCCGGGTGGTGTAGTCGGCTTCGACGGAGTCCGCGTCCATGCCTCTTGTGGCAGCCAGCGCTGCGACATGTTCGGGGTTGCCCATCGGCGTGGGCTCGTTGATCGCGGGCGCCACGCCGACCACCCGGATGCCGAACCTGCCCCATTCCTTCGCCCAGGAGAGCGTGAACGAGTTCAGAGCCCCCTTGGTCGCGGCGTAGATGCTCTGCCCCACGCTTCCCTCGGCTCCAGCCTCGCTGCTGACGTTGACGATCACACCGCTTCGCTGGGCAATCATCATCCGAGCGGCTGCCTGCGCGCAGAGAAACGGGCCTTTCTGGTTCACCGCGACCTGCAGGTCGAACTGCTCTACGGAGGCTTCCTTGGAAGCATCCGCCTTGTAGTAATCGACGAGCAGGCCCGGGCGATTGACTCCCGCGAAGTTCGCGAGCACGTCCAGCCGTCCATAGGTGGAGGCGATCTGCTCGAACGCGGCGTGGACCGAACTCGCTTCCGTCACATCGCAGTGGATCGTCTCGACGGCGGAAGCGGTCGCAGCGGGATTGACGTCCAGGGCCACGACGCGTGCTTCCTGCGCCAGCAGCGACGCTGCGGTCGCCTCCCCCAGACCCGAACTGCCGCCGGTGACCGCAACCACCTTGCCCGCCAAACCCAGCCACTCCATCGTGCCTCAATCCATCTTTGGAGAATGATGCCGCAGAACAGGTTGTCATGCGGTGGGCATCCTCCCAAGGTTTCCGCCTGTCATACGAGCTCTCGGCGGTTCGCCTGGATGGCGCCCCGCAGTCAGTGTGCTCCATAATCGGAGAACTGTCAAGCAGGCTGCCGACCTTGCTCCCGACCTAGGCCGACTGCGGCGTGTAATTTGCCTGGATATCGCCATCGCGGCTGGCTACAGACGGGCTTGACAATTCTCCACAGTTGGAGTAATGTTTTGGCCAGCGTGCGGCGCTGCGTGAGCCGCCGTGATGGCACTGGACCCGTACAACTACGTGAGTACCGTGGGGACCGCACGAAATCCGGAAGGCGGCGACGATGACGAATCGCTTCGCGTTGAGCAAGCACGGTCTCGGCTCGGCAGTGCGGGCGATCACCGTAGATGCCCTCGCTGGAGGCCCTGGCGTGGCTCTGCCGACGAACCTGCAGTATCAGACGCAGCACGGGTTCACTGCGGGGACCCTGCAGCGAGCACTGAACCACCTTCGAGAGTCCAATGCGGTGGGCGTGGTCTCACGCGGACACCTCGGCCGGTTCGTGGAGTGGGTGAACCTGCGCGAAGCGTGGTATGAGGCCGGTCTCGACCCGGTGCAACTGCTGGTGCCGCCGACGGGCCTGATCGAAATGGACGTGTTGGCCGAGATGTTCGCGGAGACGCTCACCCAGAACGGCATCGCTCACGCGATCAAGCACGCGCACGGTGGACACACACGCATCTTCGCCGCCGCGACCGGTGCGACCGACATCGCGGTCGTGTCCAAGGCGACGATCGACCTCGTCTCCTCCATGGGGACGGTCGCGGCCGGCTCACTGACCCAGGAGCTCGCCCCCGGAACGTTTTACGCTCCTGCACGGGTCATGGTCGTGCGGCGGTCGGGGGAAGGCGACCGCCATCCGAGGGTGATCGCGATCGACCGCAACTCGCCCGACCACGTCGTGCTCACGCAGGCGGAGTTCCCGCCGCAGCACCACACCTACGTCGACATCACCTTTCCACGCACCCTCGCCTGGGTCCGCACCGGCAAGGTCGACGCGGCCATATGGCATATGACCACCACTGACGTCCCCATCTCACTCGCGGGCTTCGAGCTGACCCCCCTGCACTCGACGTCACCGGCGACGGCCGGAGCGGACCAGAGTCGGGCCGTTCTCGTCTCGGCGCCGCATCGACCGGAACTCTCCACCGTTATCCGGCAACTGCCGCTGAGCGATCTGCTTTCCAAGCAGACGGAGGAGATCGAGGCGGAGACGGCCCGCCACAAGGAGTTCCTGGCCGAGACCTCGCGTTCCGATGGCCAACCCGCGCACTGAACCCTCCACCGAGACGCACAGTCGCCGGCCTTCTAAGTCTTGAATTCACCATCGTCGACACCCGAACGGACACCATGACCATCTCACCTTCCGAACAGCCGAAAGACGCAAGCGCCACAGTCGGCCCCGCGAGCCCGCTGCGCGGGGTGGGCATCGGGCTCGGGGTCGCGCAGGGGCCGGTCGTCCGCATGGTCGAACCGGCGGCCGCCCCCGAGTACGCGACGAGCACTCTCGGCGCTGAAGCGGAGTACGCCCGAGTGCGCGAGGCGATCACGGCCGTCGCGGACGAATTGGCCGCCAGGGCCGAAGCCGCGGGCGGCGCCGCGCAGGAGGTGCTCGAGGCTCAGGCGATGATCGCCGCGGACCCGACCCTCCTGGACGAAGTCGATGACAGGATCAACCGAGGAGCCATCGCAGAGTGGGCCGTTTACGACGCGTTCGCCGGGTTCAAGGCGACACTCGAAGCGGCCGGAGGCTACCTGGGCGAGCGCGCCGCGGATCTCGACGACATCTTCCAACGCGTGCTCGCCCGGCTGCAAGGCGTCGAAGTGCCCGGAGTTCCGAACCCTGGTCACCCCTTCGTGCTCGTCGCCCGCGACCTCGCGCCCGCGGACACGGCCATCCTCGATCTCGACCAAGTGCTCGCACTCGTCACCATCGACGGCGGTCCGACTTCGCACACGGCGATTCTCGCCCGGGAAAAGGGCATGGTCGCAATCGTGGGCGCCGCCGACGCCGCAGCGCTCAACACCGGCGACACAGTGATCGTCGACGCCGCCTCCGGCCTCGTGACTGTCAACCCGACAGACACCGAGAAGGCACGCGCGACCCGACGATCCACCGCCCGGCTCGCCTCGAGTGAGGCTCCCCTCGCTCCCGGCGCGCTCGCCGACGGAACTCCCGTCCCCCTGTTGGCGAACCTGGGGAAGCCGACGGACGCCGCAGCCGCTGTCGCGCTCGGCGCCGAGGGAGTGGGCCTGTTCCGTACGGAGTTCCTGTTCCTTTCGACCGCTCAGGCGCCGACGGTCGCGCAGCAGCGAGAGTCCTACCGCGCGCTCCTGGACGCCTTCCCGAAGCGGAAGGTGGTCGTCCGCCTGCTCGACGCGGGCGCCGACAAGCCGCTCCCCTTCCTCAACGACGCGCACGAGGAGAACCCGGCCCTCGGCCTGCGCGGCCTGCGGGCACTCCGAGCGAGCAACGACATACTCCGCGAGCAGCTCACCGCCCTCGCCGAGGCGGACGCCACCACCGACGCGGATCTCTGGGTGATGGCACCGATGGTCACCACGGTCGAGGAGACGGCGTACTTCACGGCGCTCGCCCGCGAGTTCGGACTGAGGACCGCAGGCGTCATGATCGAGGTGCCGGCGAGCGCACTGCTCGCCGACCGCGTCCTCGCGCATGCGGACTTCGCCTCGATCGGCACGAACGACCTGACGCAGTACACCATGGCCGCGGATCGGATGCTGAACTCGATGGCCGGTTTCCAGGACCCGTGGCACCCCGCGGTGCTGCGGCTCGTCGGAGAGGTCGGGGCCGCCGGAGTCCGCACGGGCAAGCCGGTCGGGATCTGCGGCGAGGCCGCCGCGGATCCGCTGCTGGCCGTCGTGCTCGTCGGCCTCGGCGCGACGAGTCTGTCGATGGCGCCCGCCGCGCTCGCGGACGTTCGTCACATGCTCTCCCGACACACGCTTGACGAAGCGCGCAACCTCGCCGGCATCGCGCTGGCTGCGAGCGACGCCGCTGGCGCGCGCCAAGCCGCAATGGCCGCCGCGTTCGCACAGCCGCGCTGAGGCCGGCGTTGGACGACTCTGCAAGAGCGTTGTCGGTCGACGAGCCGATCCGCCGAACCTGGTCGAGACGCCGTGGTAGCACTTGAGACGGCCGATGGCCCGCTCGACGGTGCTGCGATCTGGGCCGCCCGGTGCGGGCCGCGGCGGTGTTTTCGCGGCACCGGCCACTGAATCGCTCCGGGTTTCTTGGAGGATTTGGCCTGCCCTGAGTTTGACAGAGTCTGATTGTTGGATTCTTATGCCACTTGATCTTGAGAGGGTGGCATGGGACGACGTTGGTATCCTGGGGAGTCACAACAAGCGAACGGCAAGCGAGAAGCAGAAGAGCCGGTCCCCTCTTTCGAGGAAACCGGCTCTCAACTGGACTTTCGTGGTAGCGGGAGGCGGATTTGAACCACCGACCTCCAGGTTATGAGCCTGGCGAGCTACCGAGCTGCTCTATCCCGCGTCGATGTATTAAGCGTACATGACGTTGGAATCGGGCTGCAAGCGAGGGTTCGGTGAGGGGGGTCACTGCGCATTTGTGAGCGTTCTTGCGCATACGATGCGCACACGTGAGCCATATTCGGCGGCTCGGATCAGAAGCCGAGGCGTTCGAGCATCTTCGGGTCCCGTTGCCAGTCCTTGGCGACGCGGACGTGCAGGTCGAGGTAGACCCGGCTGTCGAGAAGCTGCGCGATGCCCTTGCGGGCCTTCGTGCCGACGCGCTTGAGACGCTCCCCGCGCTTGCCGATGATGATGCCCTTCTGGCTGGAGCGCTCGACGTAGATCTCGGCCCAGATCTTCTTGCGGGGCCCGCCGTCGCTCTGCTCGTCCTCGACGTCCTCGATCACCACGGCGATCGAGTGCGGCAGCTCGTCGCGGACGCCTTCGAGCGCGGCCTCGCGGATGAGCTCGGCCATCATGACCCGCTCGGGCTCCTCGGTGATCATCCCGTCCGGGTACAGCTGCGGCGACTCGGGCAGGTGCCCGGAGAGCACGTCGACGAGCGCGTCGAGGTTCTCGCCGGTCTTCGCCGACACCGGCACGACGTCGGCGAAGTCGGCCAGTTCGGCCACGTTCGCCAAGTGCCGCACCAGATGATCCTTGCTCACCAGGTCGATCTTGGTCACCACGGCCACGACCTTCGCGCGCAGCGACTGGATCTCATTGGCGATGAACTTGTCGCCCGGGCCGGGCTTCTCGTTGGCCGGCAGGCACAGACCGATCACGTCGACTTCGGACCAGGTCTGGCGCACCAGGTCGTTGAGCCGCTCCCCCAAGAGCGTCCGAGGCCGGTGCAGGCCGGGCGTGTCGACGAGGATCAGCTGCGAGGCGGGCCGGTGCAGGATCGCCCTGACGACGTGCCTGGTGGTCTGCGGCCGGTTGGAGGTGATCGCGATCTTCTGGCCCATGATCGCGTTCGTCAGCGTCGACTTCCCCGCGTTCGGGCGGCCGACGAAGCAGGCGAAACCAGCGTGGAACCCGTTGTCACCCAAGGCGGGTCACCTCTTTGCGGACCACCGAGTAGACGACCACGTCCGCGGTGATGTCGCGGGCGGCCCGGGCCCCGTCCTCGTCGCCCTCGGCGCCGAAGACCACGGCCGCCTCGAGCGTGTCGGCGCCGGCGGCGAACGCCTGCGCCACGGCCGCCTGGAGGGCCGTCAGGCGCAGCGACGGAAGGTCCACGGCCGCCGAGGCGTACGTGCGGCCGATGCCGTCGCGGACAGCGGCGCCGGTGGCCTGCTGCACCCGCCCGGCCGCCCCTCGGGCGAGCGTGACGAGTTTCGCGTCCTCGGCGTCGAGGGCGTCGACGGTCAGGTCAGACATTGATGCTGTGCCTCTCATCGTTCGTGGGAGCCGCATCGGACCCGGCGGTGTCGTCGGCTTCGGGCAGCCGACTGACGCGCACCGTCTCGATGCGGTTGCGGCGGCCAACGGTACCTTCCGCGGTCAGTTCCAGTCCGGCCAGGACGGCCCGGTCCCCGGCGAGCGGCACCTTCCCCAGCTCGTGGGCGAGCAGACCGGCGACGGTGTCCACGTCGACCTCGGGCGGGTCGACGCCGAACAGCTCGGCGAGGTCGTCCACCGCCAGCCGCGCGGTGACGCGCGCCGAGCGGTCGTCGAGCCAGGCGACCGGCGGCAGCTCGTCGTCGTACTCGTCGGTGATCTCGCCGACGATCTCCTCGAGGATGTCCTCGATGGTCACCAGCCCGGCGGTGCCGCCGTACTCGTCGACGACCATCGCGATGTGGGTGCGGGCGGTCTGCATCTCGCGCAGCAGGTCGTCGACCGGTTTGGAGTCCGGCACGAAGGAGACCGAGCGCATCACCTCGGCCACCGGCTGCGCGGCGTCGTCGAGGCGGGCGAGGTCCTTGAGGTAGGCGACGCCGCGGACGTCGTCGAGGTCCTCGCCGACCACGGGGATGCGCGAGAAGCCCGAACGCAGCGCGACCTGCTTGGCCTCCTCGGCGGTCAGCTCGGCCGAGACCCACACCATCGCGGTGCGCGGCACCATGACCTCGCGGGCGACGGTCTCGCCGAGCGCGAAGACCGACTCGATCATGTCGCGCTCGTCGTGGTCGACGGTCCCCGAGGCCTCGGCGGCGTCGACCATCTCGCGGATCTCGATCTGCGAGGTCGCGAAGGGGCCTTCACGGAAACCGCGGCCGGGCGTGACCGCGTTGCCGACGAGGATGAGCAGCCGCGCGAGCGGCCCGAGCGCGGTGCCGAGCAGGTAGACCGGCCCGGCGCTGGCCAGCGCGATCGGGTAGGCGTGCTGCCTGCCGAGAGTGCGCGGCCCCACCCCGATGACCACGAAGGACACGACGGTCATGACCGCGGCGGTCAGGCCGATGGCGAGCCAGAAGGCGTCCCAGGCGCGGAAGGCGACGACGGCGACCAGCGCTATCGCGGTGGCCTCGCAGGCGACGCGCAGCAGGATCAGCAGGTTCAGGTGCTTGGGCAGGTCGCCGGTGATGCGGACGAGCGCCGCGGCGCCGCGCCGGCGCTGCTCGGCGAGTTCGGCCGAGCGGGCCGGCGAGACGGTGGTGAGGGCCGAGTCGACCATGGCGGCGAGTCCGGCGACGAATATGAGTGCGACGGCTGTGGCCAGCAGGGTGTAGGCGAAGCCCATCGGGTCCTAACTCTCCGCGCTCTGCGGGGCCGGGCGTTCGGCACGCCAGGCTTCGAGCAGCCGGTTCTGAAGGCCGAACATCTCCTTGGCCTGGTCGGGTTCGGCGTGGTCGTATCCGAGGATGTGGAGCACTCCGTGGACGGTGAGCATGTGGAGCTCGTCGGCGGTGGAGTGCCCGGCGTCCTTGGCCTGCGAGGCGGCGACGTCGGGCGAGAGCACGAGGTCGCCGAGGATCGGCGTGGTCGGCTCCGCCGCGTCGGGCTTGGCGGGCATGGCGTCGTCCATGGGGAACGACAGGACGTCGGTGGGGCCAGTGCCGCCCATCCAGCGGCGGTTGAGCTCGGTCATGTGCTCGAGGTCGACGATCAGGACCGAGAGCTCGGCGAGCGGGTTGACGCCCATCTCGGTGAGTGCGAAACCGGCGATCGCGGTGATGCCCGCCTCGTCGACCTCGTGGCCGGACTCATTGATGATCTCGATGCCCACTGTTTCCCCGATGCCCTTTCCCCGCGTCGCCGCGCCTGGCGTCCCAGCGCTCGTAGGCGTTCACGATATCGCTGACCAGCTGGTGCCGGACGACGTCCTGCGCCGAGAGCTGGGCGAAGTGCACGTCGTCGACGCCGTCGAGGATCTCGCGCACGACCCGCAGCCCGGAGGTGGTGCTGCCGGGCAGGTCGACCTGCGTGATGTCACCGGTGACGACGATCTGGGAACCGAATCCGAGACGGGTGAGGAACATCTTCATCTGCTCGGGCGTGGTGTTCTGCGCCTCGTCGAGAATGATGAACGCGTCGTTCAAAGTCCTGCCCCTCATGTACGCCAGGGGCGCGACCTCGATGGTGCCGGACTCCATGAGCTTGGGGATGGAGCCGGGGTCGAGCATGTCGTGGAGCGCGTCGTAGAGCGGGCGCAGGTACGGGTCGATCTTCTCGCCGAGGGTGCCGGGCAGGAAGCCGAGCTTCTCGCCGGCCTCGACGGCGGGCCGGGTCAGGATGATCCGGGTGACCTCCTTGGCCTGGAGGGCCTGCACGGCCTTGGCCATGGCCAGGTAGGTCTTGCCGGTGCCGGCCGGGCCGATGCCGAAGACGATGGTGTGCTTGTCGATGGCCTCGACGTAGTGTTTCTGGCCGAGGGTCTTGGGCCGGATCGTCTTGCCGCGCCTGGAGACGATGTTGTGCGTGAGCACGTCCACCGGCCGCTCGGAGGGAGCGGCCTGGAGCATGTTCTCGGTGCGCCTGATGATGTCGGGATCGACGTTCTCGCCGTTCTCGATCAGGGCGAGGAGCTCCTTCACGAGTCGTTCGGTCGCGTGGGCCTGGCCGTTGACGCCGGTGATGGTGATGGTGTCGCCGCGGACGTGGACGTCGACGCCGGGGCTGCGGCGTTCGATGTAGCGGAGGTTCTCGTCCGCGCGGCCGAGCAGGGCCATGAGCGCCCGCTGGTCGGCGACGGTGATCGTCGAGGTGATCTGGCCGGTTTGCGTTGAGCGGTCGGTCATAGGCTTCGCCCTTGAGGGCTGTTCGCCACCTGCTTCCCATAGGAGTTGCACCACGGCCGCGCGGGCCGCTCGATCATGCGTCAATGGTAGTTCCTGCCCGGGGGCGGGGACAACGTGAAATCGGCCCCTGCCCGGATGTTTCAGACCGAGATCATCGGACCGAGCGGTTTGCCGCCGAACACGTGGAGATGGACGTGGAAGACCTCTTGGCCCGCGTTCGGCCCGGAGTTGGCCAGCAGCCGCCAGCCGGACTCGGTGACGCCCTCGGCCGCGGCGACGTCGGCGGCCGCGGCGAGGACTTCGGCGGCGAGGGCGGCGTCGGAGCGGGCCAGTTCGGCGACGTTCGCGTAGTGGTCCTTGGGGATGACGAGCACGTGCGTCGGCGCGTCGGGGTTGATGTCGCGGAAGGCGAGCACCCGGTCGGTCTCCAGCACTTTCGTGGAGGGGAGGACGCCGGTGACGATCTTGCAGAACAGGCAGTCAGGGTCGGTCATGCGCTCGATCCTATTACCAGCGTCCCAGGCGGGCCTGGAGGACCGCGAGCGCGGCGGGTCCGGCCGTGGAGGTGCGCAGGACGGTCTGGCCCAAGCGGATCGGTTCGCCGAATTCGCTCAGGGCGGCGAGCTCGTCGGGGCTGATGGAGCCTTCGGGGCCGATGACGACGGCGATCTCGCCGGAGGCGGCGAGGTCGACCTTCGAGAGGGGGACGGTCGCCTCCTCGTGCAGCACCAGGACCTGCGCGGCCCGTCTGAGCCGGGCGAGGAGCTGCTTGGTGGTGTGGAGTTCGGCGACGCGCGCGAGGTGGGCGCGGCGGGCCTGCTTGGTGGCCTCGCGGGCGGTGGCGGCCCATTTGGCGCGGGCCTTGTCGCCGCGCGGGCCCTTCCACTGGGTGATGGACCGGGAGGCGGCCCAGGGGATGATCTCACCGGCGCCGATCTCGGTGAGCATCTGCACGGCCCGTTCGCCGCGGTCGCCTTTGGGCAGGGCCTGGACGACGGTCAGTGCCGGCTCGGGGGCCGGGACGGTGCGGCGTTCGAGGATCTCCAGGGCCAGGCTGCCGCGTTCGGCGGCGGCGACGCGGGCGGCGGCGAGGCCGCCGGAGCCGTCGGCGAGCAGCAGCGTCTCGCCGGGGCCGAGGCGCTGGACGTCGGCGGCGTGGTGCCCTTCGGGGCCGTCGAGGACGTACTCGCCGCCTTCGGGGAGGTCGTCGACGAGGAAGACCGGATCGCTCACAGCCGCAGTCTAAGCAGACCTGCGCGTGTCCGTTGCCGTACCCCTGTTCAACTTCCCCGCTACGCGTGTCCGTTGAAGGCGTCACGCATCCTCGAGAAAAAACCCGAACCGGTCTTGACCTCGCGAATCTCCTCGTCGCGGAGCGTGGCGAGCTTCTTGAGCAGCTCTTCCTGCTCGGTGTCGAGCTTGGTGGGCGTGCGCACGTCGAGCTCGACGAACAGGTCGCCCCTGGTGCCGCCGCCGCGCAGCTTCGGCACGCCCTGGCCGCGGACCTTCTTCACGGTGCCCGGCTGAGTGCCCGGCGCGACCTCGACCTCGACCTTGGCGTCGAGGGTGTGGACGTTCAGCTTGGTGCCCAGGGCCGCCTGCGTCATCGGTACGCGGACACGGCAGCGCAGGTCCGAGCCCTCGCGGGTGAACACCTCGTGGGGCTTCTCGTGGACCTCCACGTACAGGTCCCCTGCGGGGCCGCCGCCGGGGCCGACCTCGCCTTCGCCGGAGAGGCGGATCCGCATGCCGTCCTCGACGCCCGCGGGCACCTTGACGGTGATGCGCCGCCGCGAGCGCACGCGGCCCTCGCCGCCGCACTTGCGGCACGGGTCGGTGATGATGGTGCCGTAGCCCGAGCACGCCGAGCAGGGCCGGGCGGTGCGGACCTGGCCGAGGATCGTGCGCTGCACGACCTGGACCTCGCCCGAGCCGCCGCAGGTGGTGCACGTCTGCGGTTCGGCGTCGCCTTCGGTGCACGAGCCCTCGCACTCGTCGCACACGATCGCGGTGTCGACGGTCAGGGTCGACTCGGTGCCGAAGGCGACCTCCTCGAGGTCGAGGTCGAGGCGCAGCAGCGCGTCGTTGCCGGGGCGGGTGCGCGAGCGCGGGCCGCGGCGCCCGAAGCCGCCCATGGAGCCGCCGAAGAAGGCGTCCATGATGTCCTCGAAGCCCATGAACGGGCCGGCTCCGGCTCCGCCGCCGGCCATCCGGTCGTACGGGTCGCCGCCGGCGTCGACGATGGCGCGCTTCTGGGGGTCCATGAGGACCTCGAAGGCGGCGTTGATCTCCTGGAGCCGCTCTCCGGCGTCGGGTTCGTCGCTGACGTCGGGGTGGTACTTGCGCGCCAGTTTCCGGTACGCCTTCTTCAGCTCGTCCTCGGAGGCGTTCTTCTCGACACCGAGGATGCCGTAGTAGTCCTTAGCCACGTGCGCTCTCATAGTCCCTTGTCAGCGGTTCTGTTCCAAAATCTCTGAGACGTAGCGGGCCACGGCCCGCACGGCCGCGATGGTGCCCGGGTAGTCCATGCGGGTGGGGCCGAGCACGCCCATGTGCCCGACCACGGCGCCGGGGCCATACCCGGCGGTGACGACCGCGGTCTCGCGGAAGTCGTCGATGCCGTTCTCGTCGCCGATGCGGACGGTCAGCATCGGGCCCGAGTCGGCCCGGCCGAGCAGCTGCATGAGGACGACCTGCTCCTCGAGTGCTTCGAGGATGGGCCGCAGCGATCCGGCGAAGTAGGCCGAGTGGCGGGTGAGGTTGGCGGCGCCGGCGACGGCGACGCGCTCGTCGGTGCGGGAGACGACGGTCTCCAGCAGGACCCGCGCCAGCGCCGAGGCCGAGGAGCGCAGCTCGGGCCGGGCCAGTTCGGCGAGGTCGCCGATGATGCGCGGCGCGTCCGCCAGGGGCTTGCCCTGGAGCTGCTCGTTGATGAGCCGACGCAGTTCGAGGATGTCGTCCTCGGCGAGCTCGGCGGGCAGTTCGAGCTGGCGCTGCTCGACGCGGCCGGTGTCGGTGATCATGACGAGCATGACCCGGGTGGGGCCGAGCGAGACGAGTTCGAGGTGGCGCACCGTCGAGCGGTTCAGGCTGGGGTACTGGACGACGGCGACCTGGTGGGTCAGCTGGGACAGCAGCCGGACCGTGCGGGTGACGACGTCGTCGAGGTCGATCGCCTCGGCGAGGAAGCGGTGGACGGCGCGGCGCTCGGCGGCCGACAGCGGCTTGATCTTGCCGAGCCGGTCGACGAACAGCCGGTAGCCCTTGTCGGTGGGGATGCGTCCGGCCGAGGTGTGCGGCTGGTGGATGTAGCCGGCGTCCTCGAGGTAGGCCATGTCGTTGCGGATGGTCGCCGCGGAGACGCCGAGGGCGTGGCGCTGCGCCACCGCCTTCGAGCCCACCGGCTCCTGGGTGGCGACGTAGTCCTCGACGATGGCACGCAGCACTTCGAGTTTGCGATCGTCCATCGCTGCCACGTCCCTTCGTTCTCCCGTCGCGCCTTTACCCGACCGGACTCAAGTTTGGCACTCCCGGTCTCGGAGTGCCAGTCTAATGGGTGCCCGCCGAATCGGGGCGAGGCCGGATCCGGCGGGTGCCCACTGGGAGTGCGGCCTCAGGCGGCGGGGAGGACGAGCGCGCCGTCGTCGTCGAGCGTGACCGCGTTCTCGCCGAAGTCGCCGGCGAGGTCGTTGATCGTGCCGATCGCCTCGCCGTCGGGGTCGAGCAGCGGGTAGCCGTTGTCGTCCATCACGGTGGGCACGAGCGTGCCGCCTTCGATGACGCCCTCTGCGCTGATGGTCACCTTGAGGATCCCGGCGACGCCGAGCGGCCCGTCGGTGCTGAACAGATTCTGGCCGCCGCCGAAGTTGCCCAGGGAGTAGGCGATGAGCTTGCCGTTGTAGAGCTCCATGCCGCGCAGGACGTGCGGGCCGTGGCCGATGACGAGGTCGGCGCCGGCGTCGACGCAGGTGCGGGCGAAGGCGCGGGTGTCGCCGCGGTCCTCGCCGTAGTACGTCTCGGTGCCTTCGGGGGTGTGCATCTGGTCGGAGCCCTCGGCGCCGAGGTGCGCGGTGGCGACGACCAGGTCGGCCTGGGACTTGGCCTCGGCGACGAGCGCGGACACCGCGTCGAGGTCGCGCACGTCGGTGTAGAAGGTGTAGGGCGCGAAGCCGACGATGCCGACGGTCAGGCCGTCGAGTTCGACGTAGGCGACCTCGTCCTTGACGCCGGCGAGTTCCATGCCGGCGTCGCGGACGGCCTCCTGTGTCTCGACGGCGCCGTCGGGGCCAGCGTCCCAGCCGTGGTTGTTGGCCTGGTTGAGCACGTGGAAGCCGGCGTCGGCGAAGACCTGGGCGTACTCGCCGGGCAGCCGGAAGTAGTAGGCGTCGCAGCCGCCGCACTTGTCGAATTCGAGGGTGGAGAGGGCGCCTTCCAGGTTGGCGATCACGACGTCGCCGGTGAGCTCCTCGACGACGCCGTCGAAGAAGCTCGCGCCCTCGTCGGAGGGCATGTTGTCCGGGTGGGAGCCGGGCATGGTGTCGCCGACGTGGGTGATGGTGATCGAGCGGGGCGGCTCGGGGGAGGGCGAGGGCGAGGGGGACTCCTCGGCCGCGCCGACGCCGCCGTCGTCGACCGGGGGCTCCTCTTCTTCGGAGCAGGCGGCGGCGGTCAGGGCGATGCCTGCGGCCGCCCCGGCGAGGACGCCTCGGCGGGGCAGTTGGCGGCTGGTCGGGCGTGAGTGGTGCATAGGTGCGGGCTCCGGCTGTCGGGCTGTCGGTCGGTGCCGCGCTAAGCCGTGAGTTCCCTCACGACCGCGTCGGCGAGCAGACGGCCGCGCAAGGTGAGGAGTAGGCGGCCGCCCTCGATGACGGCGAGGCCGTCCGCGACGACCTGCTGTGCGGCCGCCGCTCCATCGGTACGCAGCCACGATACCGGCAATCCGACACTGAGTCGCGTTCGGAGCAGAATTCGCTCCAGATACGCTTCGTCACTGGAGAGGATTTCACACCCGGCGAGCGGAATGTCCTCGGCGAGCGCGGCGGCGTACGTGGAGGGGTGCTTGTGGTTCCACCAGCGCACGCCCGGCAGGTGCGAGTGGGCGCCGGGCCCGGCGCCCCACCAGTGCCCGCCCTCCCAGTACAGGAGGTTGTGGCGGCAGCGCGCCTCGGGCGTCTTCGCCCAGTTGGAGACCTCGTACCAGGAGAAGCCGGCCTCGGACAGGGCCGCCTCGGCCGCCAGGTAGCGGTCGGCGGCGACGTCGTCGGAGGGCTGGGGCACCTGCCCGGAGCGGATGCGCCGGGCCAGCCGGGTGCCGTCCTCGACGATGAGGGCGTAGGCCGAGACGTGGTCCGCGCCGGAGCCTGCGGCGGCGGCCAGGCTCGCGGCGAAGTCGGCCTCGGTCTCGCCGGGCGTGCCGTAGATCAGGTCGAGGCTGACGTGCTCGAAGCCGGCCTGGCGGGCGTGGTCGACGGCGGCGAGGGCCTTGGCCGGGGAGTGCTCGCGGTCGAGGACCTTCAGCACGTGCGGCGCGGTCGACTGCATCCCGACCGAGAGCCGGTTGAAGCCCGAGTCGTGCAGTTCGGCCAGATAAGAGGCGTCGACCGACTCGGGGTTGGCCTCGGTCGTCACCTCCGCGCCGGGGGCGAGGCCGAAGGCGGCGTCGATCTCGGCGAGGATCGCGGCCAGGTCCGAGGCGGGCAGGAGCGTGGGGGTGCCGCCGCCGAAGAACACGGTGTCGACCCGCGGGACCGCCTCGAACATCGCGGCGGCGGCCCGGATCTCGGCGCGCACGATCCCGGCGTACGTCTCCCGGGAGACGCCCACCCGTCGCCCACCACCACCCGAACCGGAGGGAACGCTGAATTCTCCGCGCCCAAGCTCCGCGGCGGTGTAGGTGTTGAAGTCGCAGTAACCGCAGCGCGAGACGCAGAACGGGACGTGCACATAGAACCCGAAACCCTCTCGGGCGGTCTCGGGCGATTTCGCGGCGGCGGCTATGGCTTCGACGGACACGCCGACTACGGTACTGGCGTGGACGGCAACGATGCTCTCATCAAGTACTGGCCCGCGAGGAAGGTGGCGTCGATAACCCTCGACGCGCCCGAGCGGCGCAACGCCCTCTCGACGCGGATGATCGCGCAGCTGCGGGAGGCGCTGGCCGACGCGGTCGCCGACGAGACGGTCCGCGTGATCGTCCTCGACCACGCCGGGCCGGTGTTCTGCGCCGGCGCCGACCTGCGGGAGTCGGCGGCCGCGAGCGGCCTCGAGGAGCTCCCGGCCGCGCACCTGGCCGAGCTGCTCGCCGACCTGTGCGAGGCCCCCAAACCGGTGGTGGCCGTCGCCAAGGGCGCCGCGAAGGGCGGCGGGATGGGGCTGCTGGCCGCCGCCGACCTCGTCGTCTGCGACGGCTCGGCGCAGCTGGCGTTCAGCGAGGTCAGGCTCGGTGTCGTCCCGGCCGTGATCGGCCCGGTCGTGGCGCGCAAGCTCGATCCGGGCCTGATGCGTCGGCTGTTCCTCACCGGCGAGTCCTTCACGGCCGTGGAGGCCACCCACTGGGGCCTGGTCAGCACGGCCGCGACCGCGGGCTCGGTCGACCGGCATCAGGCCGAGACGGTCGAGCGGCTGCTGGCGGGCGGCCCCGGCGCGCAGGCGGGCATCAAGGCCCTCACCGCCACTGCGGACCTCCGCGAGCGGCTGCGGGAGGCCGCGGCCCTGACGGCCGAGTACTTCTTCTCCGATGAGGGACGCGAAGGGGTCCGTTCGTTCATTGAGAAGCGCGCACCCTCCTGGGTAGATTAGGTGGCCCCCGACCAGACCGGAGGTCCCTTGCGTCCCGTCTCCACCGCGCTCGCACTGGTGCTCGCGGCCGGTCTCGCCACCGGCTGCTCCGAGGCCGCCGACGAGCTGCTCTCCCCGACACCGACCGGCTGCTTCATCGGCCACGCCGAGGAGCCGCTGCACCTGACCGCCGAGCAGACCTACCACGCCTCCACCATCGCCGCCGTCGGGCTGCGCGACGGGATGGACGAGCGGGCCGTCGCGGTCGCGATCGCCACGGCCTTCCAGGAGTCGAAGCTGTCCAACGTCGACTACGGCGACCACGACTCGCTCGGGCTGTTCCAGCAGCGGCCCAGCGTCGGCTGGGGCACCGAAGAGGAGATCCTCGATCCCGTTTACGCGTCGTTCAAGTTCTACGAGAAGCTGCGCCGCATCGACGGCTGGCAGGACATGGCGATCGGCGACGCCGCGCAGGCCGTGCAGGTCAGCGCCTACCCGGACCTGTACGCGCAGTGGGAGGACGAGGGGCTCGCCGTCGCCGCGGCGTTCGCCGGCGGCGAGGAGGCCGGGGCCTCGTGCATCGCCGGTGAGGACGAGGCGGACTCGACCGACACCGACGCGCTCGCCGAGGCGTACGCCTACCAGTGGGGCGTCGAGGTCGCGGGCGTCGAAGGCCAGGTCGTCACCATAGGCGCCGACGACGCGACCGCGGGCTGGAACCGGGCCTCGTGGGCCGTCGCGAAGTCCTATGAGTACGACATCGTCTCGGTCGAGTACGCCGGGATGCGCTGGGAGCCCGGCGAGGACGGCTGGATCACGCCCGACGGCGAGGTCGCCGAGGTGGCCGCCGCAGAGGCGTCCCTGGTGGCTATCACCGTGAATACTCCCGAGTAACCGATCAGAGGCCTTTCGATCCGATTAGCGTCGCCGTATTCGGCTTGTCGGCATTCAGCAGTATTCGCCCCCGGTTCACCGGGTCGCTATCCGCGTGTTCCGGCTGGTGCAACTGCGGTTGCTGGGCTGAGTGGGTCCATCCGACCACTCCCCCCGCAAACGAGGTCTCCATGCACGTTTCACGTCGGATCCTGCTCGCGTCCTCGGCGGCCGCCGCGGCCACCGTGCCCGCCACCGCCTGGGCCGAGGAGCGCCGCCACCACACCGTCAAGCGCGACCCCTTCACCCTCGGCGTCGCCTCCGGCGACCCCACCTCCGACGGCGTGGTCCTGTGGACCCGCCTGGCCACCGAGCCGCTCGCCGAGGACGGCATGGGCGGCATGCCCGACGCCGCCTTCGACGTCAAATGGGAGCTCGCGAGCGACGAGCGCTTCCGCCGCCGCGTCGCCTCCGGCCACGAGCAGGCCCGCCCCGAGCAGGGCCACAGCGTCCACGTCGAGCTGAGCGGCCTGGAGCCCGACACCGAGTACTACTACCGGTTCAAGGTCGGCCGGTGGGTCTCGCATGCCGCGCGGACCCGCACCGCCCCCGCCCCCGGCGCGATGCCCGAGCAGCTGCGCATGGCGTTCGCCTCCTGCTCGCAGTACGAGCACGGCTACTTCACCGCCTACCGGCACATGGCCGAGTCCTCCCCCGACCTCATCCTCCACCTCGGCGACTACCAGTACGAGTACAAGAAGGACGTGTACAACTCCCCCGACGGGAACGTCCGCGACCACGAGGGCCCCGAGACGGTGACCCTCGCGAACTACCGGCAGCGCCACGCCCAGTACAAGAGCGACGCCGACCTCCAGGCCGCGCACGCGATCGCGCCGTGGCTGGTGGTGTGGGACGACCACGAGACCGAGAACAACTGGGCCGACGAGGTCCCCGAGGCCGGCTCCGACACCCCCGACGCCGCGGACTTCCTGGCCAGGCGCGCGGCCGCGTTCCAGGCGTACTGGGAGAACATGCCGCTGCGCCGCTCCTCGGTGCCGGTCGGCATCGACATGCAGCTGTACCGGCGCGTCGAATGGGGGCAGCTCGCGCGCTTCCACATGCTCGACACGCGCCAGTACCGCGACGACCAGGCCTGCGGCGACGGCTGGAACGACGACTGCGCCGAGGCCTGGGACGAGAAGCGCTCGATCACCGGCGACGCGCAGGAGGAGTGGCTCATCGACGGCTTCAGGTCCTCGACCGCCCGCTGGGACGTCATCGGCCAGCAGGTGTTCTTCGCGCAGCGCGACGCCGACGCCGGGCCGGTGCTGCGCACCAGCATGGACGGCTGGGACGGCTACACCGCCTCCAGGGAGCGGATCGTCCAGGGCTGGCTGGACGCCGGCGTGCGCAACCCGGTGGTCCTCACCGGCGACGTGCACACCCACTGGGCCTCCGAGCTGCTGGCCGACTTCGAGGACCCGGACTCGGAGCGGGTGGGCGTGGAGCTGGTGACCACCTCGATCACCTCCGGCGGCAACGGCGTCGACTCGGTGCCCGAGGACAACGAGGCACTGCTGATCAACCCGCACATCAAGTTCCGCAACGCCCAGCGCGGGTGGGTGCACACGACGATCACGCCCGAGCAGATCGATGTGGACTTCCAGGTCGTCCCGCTCGTGACCGAGCAGGACTCCCCGGCGCACATCCGCCGCTCGTACACCATCGCCGACGGCGACCGCGCCCTGCACCAGACCTACGACCGGCCGGTGGACCCGTCGATGTCGACGCATTCGACCGACCCGTTCGCCGGCTCCGACGAGAACGCCGACGACGGCCTCTAGGCCTTCGGGGCCGCCTGAGGGACGCCGAGCCGCCCGGCTCGGCGGACTTCCGCTCAGGCGGCCCTGAGCCTAGTTCTCGTCGGTCCTCAAGGCGGCGATGAAGGCGTCCTGGGGAACCTCGACGCGCCCGACGGTCTTCATCCGCTTCTTGCCCTCTTTCTGCTTCTCCAGGAGCTTGCGCTTGCGGGAGATGTCGCCGCCGTAGCACTTGGCCAGGACGTCCTTGCGCAGCGCGCGGATGTTCTCGCGGGCGATGATGCGCGAGCCGATCGCGGCCTGGATCGGCACTTCGAACTGCTGGCGCGGGATGAGCTTCTTGAGCCGCTCGGCGAGCTTGACGCCGTAGGCGTACGCCTGGTCCCTGTGGACGATCGCGGCGAAGGCGTCCACGCGCTCGCCCTGGAGGAGGATGTCCACCTTCACCAGGTCGGCGCTCTGCGAGCCCTCGATCTCGTAGTCGAGCGAGGCGTAGCCCTTCGTGCGGCTCTTCAGCTGGTCGAAGAAGTCGAACACGATCTCGGCCAGCGGCAGCGTGTAGCGGATCTCGACGCGGTCGGTCGAGAGGTAGTCCATGCCCTCCTGGACGCCGCGCCGCGACTGGCACAGCTCCATGACCGCCCCGATGTACTCGGTGGGCGTCAGGACCGTGGCCCTGACGATCGGCTCGGTGATCTGCGAGATCTTCCCTTCGGGGAACTCCGAGGGGTTGGTGACCTCGATCTGCTCGCCGTCCTCCATCGTCACCTGGTAGACCACGTTCGGGGCCGTCGAGATCAGGTCGAGGTTGAACTCGCGCTCGAGCCGCTCGCGGATGATCTCCAGGTGCAGCAGGCCCAGGAAGCCGACGCGGAAGCCGAAGCCGAGCGCCGCCGAGGTCTCGGGCTCGAACTGGAGCGCCGCGTCGTTCAACTGGAGCTTGTCGAGCGCCTCGCGCAGGTTCCCGTAGTCGGAGCCGTCGATCGGGTAGAGCCCGGAGAACACCATCGGCTTCGCCTCGGTGTAGCCCGGCAGCGCCGCCTGGGCCGGGGCCTTCGCGTTGGTGACGGTGTCGCCGACCTTCGACTGGCGCACGTCCTTGACGCCGGTGATGAGGTAGCCGACCTCCCCGGCCGCGAGCGCCTTGCCGGCGGCCGGCTCGGGACTGATGACGCCGATCTCCAGCAGCTCGTGGTCGGCCCTGGTCGACATCATGCGGATCCGGTCGCGGGCGTTGAGCTTCCCGTCGACCACGCGGATGTAGGTGACCACGCCGCGGTAGACGTCGTAGACCGAGTCGAAGATCAGCGCGCGCGGCGGCGCGTCCGCGTCGCCGGTCGGGGCCGGGATCTGCTCGACGATCGCGTCGAGCAGTTCGGCGACGCCCTCACCGGTCTTGCCCGAGACGCGGAAGACGTCTTCGGGCTCGCAGCCGATGAGGTTCGCCAGCTCCTCGGCGTACCGGTCCGGGTCGGCCGAGGGCAGGTCGATCTTGTTGAGCACCGGGATGATCGTCAGGTCGTTGCCCATCGCCAGGTACAGGTTCGCGAGGGTCTGCGCCTCGATGCCCTGGGCGGCGTCGACGAGCAGGACCGCGCCCTCGCAGGCGGCCAGGGACCGCGAGACCTCGTAGGTGAAGTCCACGTGGCCGGGCGTGTCGATCATGTTGAGCACGAAGCGGCCGCCCTCGGCCTCGCCGGAGCGGGCCGTCCACGGCATCCGCACGGCCTGCGACTTGACGGTGATGCCGCGCTCGCGTTCGATGTCCATCCGGTCGAGGTACTGCTCGCGCATCTTGCGGGCGTCGACGACCTCGGTGATCTGCAGCATGCGGTCGGCCAGCGTCGACTTGCCGTGGTCGATGTGCGCGATGATGCAGAAGTTCCGGATCGACTCCGGAGCGGTCGAACCTGGCGCGTTCGTCACGTTGGCCTTCCTTTTCGGCGAAACTCGCGAGCCGTGAACCGGCACTGCCCGTGTGGGGCGGGCGCTCCAATTCTGCCTTACGAACCGCGGACGGGCCGCGCACCCGATGAGGAAAGACGCCCCCGCCACGCCCCCGGACGCGGCGATGCCGCCGCCCGGCGCCGCGACTGGTCACGGCCTCGGGCGGCGGCATCGCGCCGGTGGGTGTCGGATCGGGTCACACGGAGGCGGCGACCGGCTCGGACTCGGCCGCGCCGACCTCGCTCACTCTGGAGCGGACCGCGCCGATGACGTACAGCACGATCCCGCCGGCCAGCCAGGCGGCCAGGACGAGGGCCGCCGTGGTCGCCCCGTTGCCGTCGAAGAACGAGACCGAGCGCAGCAGCGTGGCCCCGGCGCCCGGCGTCAGGTACTGGCCGATCTCGCCCCACGGGGCCGGGAGCATCTCGGGGGCGCTGGTCAGGCCCGAGAGCGGGTTGCCGACGAGCATGATCAGGACGGCGCCTATGGCGGTGCCGGCCCGGCCGAGCAGCTTGCTCAGGCCGAGGACGGCCCAGGAGGCGGCGAGCAGCGTCAGCGTGATCGCTCCGGCGACGCTCCAGTAGTCGCCTTCGACCGAACCGAGCCAGAACAGGATTCCGGCGACGGCGGCGCCGACGGCGATCGGGCCGAGGATCGCGGCGGTGGCCTGGCGGCCCGAGCCGCGCACGGCCGTGCCGATGAGCACGGCGACGATGATGCCGCCCGCGGCCATCGGCAGCGCCGAGGCGGCCAGGCCCGCGCCGTTGGGGTCGTCCTCGGGCATCGGGACGACGTCCTGGGTGGTGACCTGGACGGCGCCGGGCTGTCCGGCCGCTTCGCCCATGCCGGCGGCGATCTGCTCGGCGATGCCGCCGACCAGGCGCGCGACGGCGGGCGAGGCGGCGGACGCGGTGTAGAGGTCGACGCCCTCGGGGCCGACGGCGAGGGCCGCGTAGACCTCGCGCTCCTCGATCATCTCGACGGCCTCGTCGGGGCCGGCCGCCTCGACGACGTCGAAGCCGCCGGGCTGGGCGGTGTCGAGCCGCTCGGCGACCTGTTCGGCGGCCTCGGGCGGCCCGATCACGGCGATGGGCACGTCCTCGGGGCCGGTGTTGGATGATGGCCAGGCGAAGGCGATGGTGACGACGC
This sequence comes from Glycomyces tenuis DSM 44171, assembly GCF_000427885.1. Lineage (GTDB taxonomy): Bacteria > Actinomycetota > Actinomycetes > Mycobacteriales > Micromonosporaceae > Glycomyces > Glycomyces tenuis. Next base: position 10,167 of record NZ_ATYW01000026.1, on the reverse strand, counting down.
TGACGATGACGGCCAGGCCGAGGCTGAGGCCGATGACGCGGCCGAGGGGGGTGCGGTTCTGGGTGGGCGTTCCGGTGGTTTCCATGACGGCTTCCAATCGTCCGTAAGAAACGGCTCGTATCTAAGCTCTCGTCTAGGTATAACATAAGAAACCGCAAGTATCTAGTGGGGGTGTGCATGTCACAGGAGGGCCGGACCCGGCGCCGCGGCAAGGAACTCGAACGGGCGATCTTCGAAGCGACCTGGGCCGAACTCCAAGAGGGCGGCTTCGCCGCGGTCACCATGGAGCGCGTCGCCAAGCGGGCCGGCACCAGCAAGCCGGTGCTGTACCGGCGCTGGTCGAGCCGGGTCGAGCTCCTGGTCAACACCGCCCTGCACCGGCTGCCGGACGCCGATTCCGTCCCCGACGGCGGCACGCTCCGCGACGACACCGTGAACCTGCTCAAGCTCATGCGGCAGCGCCTGCTCAGCATCGGGCGCGAGCCGATGCTCGGGATCCTCACCGAGGTCGTCCGCAACCCCGAGGTGAACAAGAAGGTCTTCAGGCACCTCATCGGCCACCTCCGGGCGCTCATGACCGACGTGGTGCTCAAGCGCGCCGCCGAGCGCGGCGAGATCGAGCCCGAGGACCTGAACGAACGGCTCAAGACGCTGCCGTTCGACTTGGTGCGCAGCGAGTTCATTCTCACCGGAGCCGTGCCGGACGAGGCGATAGAGGAGATCGTCGACACGGTGTTCCTGCCGGCGCTGGCGGGCCGGAAACTGCTGCGGCGAGAGGCCCGGGGCCCGGCGGACGCCGCCGGGGCGAGCCCGCCGGAGCGTTCCGGCGGACCGGGCGCGGGCGACGCGCCCGACCTGGTGTAACCTGGCTCGCGGTCAGGATGCCAGGCCGTGTGCCCTTCTCGGCTCCTGGTAACGTTGGCAGTCGCGCGGAGCGCGCCCTGCGCCCGACGCGGTTTGTAAGGAACCAAGTGATCACGAGACTGAGGCTTCACGCGTGGCGAACATTAAGTCCAAGGAAAAGCGCAACCGGCAGAACGAGAAGCGCCGGATGCGCAACAAGGCCGTGAAGTCGTCGCTGAAGACCGCCATCCGGAAGTTCCGTGAGTCGGCGGCCACCGGCGACGTCGACGCCGCCGGGATCCACCTGAAGGCCGCCAGCCGCGAGCTGGACAAGGCCTCCTCGAAGGGTGTCATCCACAAGAACCAGGCCGCACAGCGCAAGTCGAAGATGGCCGCGGCCTACAACAAGCTGGTCGAGGCCGCCTGATCCCAGGCGCCGCCCGACTGCGAAAACTTCACGCGAGGGCCCCGACGGGTTTCGAGAACCGTCGGGGCCCTCGCCATGTTCCGCGAGTCCCATTCGGATTCGTTCCCGCCTTCGAGTGAACTCTCCAGGACCGTTTCACCCCGTATTGCCCAGTTTCGTCCGCTGGTGTTCGAAACCTGCCCCTGCCAGAACTGTCACACCCTCATCCGGGTGTCATACCGCTTTGGGACGCTGTTGTCATTTCTCAGGTAGGCGCGAAGGTGGGTTCGGGTGGGTACCCGGGACAGCCGGTATGCCTTTCAGCGGCTCCCGCGGTCCACCGCCCCCGCGATCACGTCGTTGAGCTTCACCATCGCCGCCACCACCAGCGGCAGCACCGGCACTACCCACCACGAGACGAGCTCCGTGAGCGCCATCAGCACCCCGAGCGCGATCGCCCCCTCGAAGAACGCCACGCACCACGCGTGCGACAGGTACAGATGCCGCAGCCGCAACGCCCGCGAATACCAAGGCCGCCGGGGCCGGGCCACCCGGCCGTGACGATACTCAGACACGCCCGCCCGTCTCCCTGCCGCCGGCCTCGCTCAGTCTCGTGATCTCCAGGATCGCGTGCTCCAAGGCCCACGCCCGGTCGTCCACGCCGCCCTTGACGTCACCGTTGAGCTTGGCGCAGATGCGCATCGCCTCGGCCAGGCCGTCGACGGTCCAATTGCGGGCCTGACGGCGGGCCTTGTCGATCTGCCAGGGCGCCATGCCGAGCTGCCCGGCGAGCTGGCCCGCGCCGCCGCGTTCAGTGGCCACTCGGGACAGATTCCGCACCGCCATCGCCAAAGCGTCGGCGATGGGCACCGGGTCGACGCCGATCTGCATGGCCCAGCGCAGCGCCCCGAGCGCCTCGCCGGCGTTCCCGGCCACGGTCGCGTCGGCGACACTGAACCCGGTGACCTCGGCGCGCCCCGAGTAGTAGCGGGCGACGCTGTCGACGGTGATGTTGCCCTCGGTGTCGGACACCAACTGCGCGCAGGCCGAGGCCAGTTCGCGCAGGTCCGAGCCGACGGCCTGGATGATGGTGTCGGCGATCTCGGCCGAGGCCGAGCGCGGCGAGGCCCCGGCGGCGCGCAGCTCACCGCGCACGAACGCCACCCGGTCGGGCTGGCGCTTGATCTTGGAGGCCCGCACCAGCTCGACGTCGAGCTTCTTGAGCCCTTCGGAGAGGGCCTTGCCCTTGTTCCCGCCGTTGTGGCACACCGCCATGTGAATGCCGGGCGCGGGCCGGGAGGCGTAGTCGAGGATGGCGGCGATGGTGTCCTTGTCGGCGTCCTGCGCGGACTCGATGATCGCGACCACGGCACCACCGAACAGGGTGGGGCTCGTCAGTTCGACGAGCGAGCCGGCGGTGAGGTCGGAGGCGGGGACGCGGTTGACCACCGGCGGCGGGTCGGTGGGCGGGAGCCCGTCGCGCACCGCCGCGACGTATTCGGCGGCGGCCCGCTCGGTGAGGAATTCGTCGTCGCCCAAGACCAGGAGGATCGGATGGAGTGCAGCCACGGCTCCATCCTTCCATGTTTCGGAGCGCGGGCCCAGATTCCACCGCGCCGCGCTCGCGCGCACCGCGTCGCTGTGCTGCGCAAGCGCGGCGGACGCGGTCGGCGGCCTGTCACCCGAACGGTGCCCCGGCACGTCACTCGTCGGTTGACACGCGAAAGGCGTCACCGTCCCTCGTCACCGTGATCGAGCCTGACAGGTCCGTGCGGAACACCAGGCTCCCCGAGTCCTCGAGCAGCGCCAGCGGCCCGGGGTCGGGGTGCCCGTACTCGTTGCCCGCCCCGACGCCGACGAGCGCCACGGCCGGGTCGGCGGCCTCCAGGAACTCCGGCACTTGGAACGAGGAACCGTGGTGGGGCATTTTCAGCACGTCCACGTCGAGCTCGCGTCCGGCGTCGAGGAGCATCCGCTGCGCCTCGAGCTCCACGTCGCCGGTGAGCAGCACGCTCGTCCCGGCCACGTCGGCGCGCAGCACGACCGAGTTGTTGTTGGGGTCCGAGCGCGTCCCCGCCAGCAACTGCTCCGGAGGCGAGAGCACCTCCACCTTCGTCGCGCCGAACTCGTAGACCTCGCCGGGCACCGGCTCGATCACCGGCACCTCGCCGGCATGCTCGGCCACCATGTCGAAGCCGTACCGCGCCTCACCGGGCGGCGGCGCGAGGATCGCGTCCACTGCTCTGCCGTCCATCACCCCGTCGATCCCGGCCGTGTGGTCGACGTGGAAGTGGGACAGCACGAGCAGCGCCACCCGTTCGACGCCGAGGCCGTCCAGGCAGGCGTCCACCGCGGTGGCGTCCGGCCCGGCGTCGACGACCACCACCGCGTCGCCGGCGGGCAGCACGAGCGCGTCCCCTTGGCCGACATCGCACATCGTCACCACCCAGCCCGAGGGCGGCCCGTCGGTGAGCAGGCAGGCGGGGATCGTGCCCAAGGCCGCGGCGGCGAGCACCGCCAGCAGCGGGCGCCGCACCCGGCGCACGTGCAGCAGTCCTATCAGGATCGCAAGGGCCAGTCCGGCGAGCAGGCCCCACCACACGCCGGTGGGCCACGGCAGCACCGCGCCGGGCACGTCGGCGCCGGTCTCCGCCAGCCACACCAGCCACCGCGCGGGGATCGCCGCCGCCTGAGCGCACCACTCCCCGGCGGGGAGCCAGATCGCCGCGGCGGCCGCCGCGGCGACCGACAGCACCACCACCGGCGCGGCCACCAGCGTCGCCAGCAGGTTCACCGGGACCGACACCAGGCTGATCCCGCCTGCGAACATCGCCAGCAGCGGCGTGACCGCCACCTGCGTCGCGGCCGGGATGGTCACCGCCAGAGCCACCGGCTGCGGCCAGCCGCGGTGCTCCAGCGGCCGGGCCCATCGGAACGCCAGCAGCACCAGGCCCGCGCAGGCGGCCACCGAGAGCGCGAACCCCAGTGAGGAGGCCATGTCCGGGTCGGCCAGGATCAGCACCAGCACGGCCGTCGCGAGGGCGGGCATCACCGCTCTCGGCCGGCCGGCGGCGAGCGCCAGCAGTGTCATCCCGGCCATCACCGCCGCCCGCAGCACGCTCGGCTGCGGCCCCGCGATGACCACGATGCCCGCCAGCGCCACGGCTCCCGCCGCCACTCGCACGCGCGGGCCGGCCCGCAGCGCCAGGGCCATGGCCAGGACCGCCCCGACCACCAGGCTCAGGTGGTAGCCGGAGACCACCACCAGGTGCACCAGGCCGGTCGTGCGGAAGTCATCCGCGAGCTCCTGGTCCATCCGGGAGGTGTCGCCCACCGCGAGTGCGGGGATCAGCCCCGCCTCGGGTTCGGGCGCGGCGGCCGAGGCCTCCGCCAGGCGCTCGCGGACGTGCTCGGCCAGGCGGTGCGGCGCGGACGGTCGGCCGTCGAGCTCCGGGGGGCCTCGGGCGCTCACCACCGCGGCCGTCAGGCTGCCGGGCTCGGCCTGTTCGACCGCGGCGGCGACCGTGAGCCGCTGACCCGAGGTCACCTCCCCCCAGGCGTCGCCGCTGGCGACGAGGAAGACCTGCCAGTTGCCTCGCACGGTGTGCGTCTCGGTCGTGAACGAGCGCAGGTGCGCCTCGGCGGTGTAGACGCCGGGACTGCGCGCCGACGGTTTGGGAACCGTGTCGACCACCAGTTCGGCCTCGCCGCCGGTTTCGGCGGCGGTCAAGCGGCGCAGCGCGTCGTCGTCGCGGACGGCCACGTGCACGGCAGTGACGGCGGAGGCGAGCAGACCGCCGAACGCGACCGTGGCGACGGCGGCCCGGATTCGGCCCTGCCGTCCGCGGCACGCCAGGAGCAGCCCTGCGCACCCCACTGCGGTGATAGCGCCGGTGGCGGTGCTGCCGTAGAGGCCGCCGAGCGCCGCAGCCCAGGCGCCGATCGCCGCCAGGGGCAGTCGCCAGTCGCGGCGGACGACGTCGGAGGATTCGAGGTGGCGGCCGGTCAGATCGCTCACGGGACCTCCCGGCCGCGCCCGGGCGTCCGCTCCCGCGCGTGGCGAACTTGCGGCCCGCGGCACCGGCTTCGGCCGTTCACAGGGTCACCTGCTCACGGATCTGCTCCAGCAGTTTCGGCCCGACTCCTTGCACTTCGGACAGTTCGTCGACCGACTGGAAGCTGCCGTTCTCCTCCCGGTAGGCGATGATGCGTTCGGCCAGGACGGGCCCGATGCCCGTCAGCGACGCGAGCGTCTCCTCGTCGGCCACGTTGATGTTGACCAGGCCGCCCGCGGCCGCGCCGCCGCCCGGCGCGGCGCCCGCCTCGCCGGTCTCGGCGGAGGCGTCCGGGACCGCGACGAGGTCGCCGTCCGCGACCACGCGCGCCAGGTTGAGGAATCCGAGGTCGGCGCCGTCGCTCAGGCCGCCGGCGGCCTCGATCGCGTCGGCGACGCGCGACCCCTCCTCGAGCTCGACGATCCCCGGTTCGTTCACGGCCCCGGCGACCGAGACGACGATCGTCTCCGGTGCCGCCGCGGCCGAAGCGGCCGGTTCGGCCGCGGCCGTCGCCGTCGGTTCCGACTCGGGCCAGGCGAGGATCGTGACGAACAGGCCGACGGCCGCGACGACGAACGCGACCGCCGCCAGCACCCAGCGGTTGGCGTGGGACAGGCCGAGTCTGGCCTGGATCTTCTCGACGCGGTCGGTCATCTGCCGCCGACGCGGCGGCAGCGACAGCGGCACTGGTGCGGTCTTGCCGCCGTCGACCTCGCCGCTGGCGATGTTCACGGTCTCCTCGCAGACCCGCTGCGTCTCGTCGAGCTCGTCGAGTTTGAGTCGGAGCTTCGCGGCCAGGGCCGCGCCTTGTGGTGGATCTTTGACGTCCATACCCGGCTCAACGAGCGAAGGTTACGGGCGTGACTCGACAATTTTCGCGCCTGTGGATAACTCGATCGACCCTGTGGACAACCGTGGTTTCCATGGACGTTCACGTTCTGGCCGGTCATAATGCGCCGGCCTGCGCGGCTCAGGCCAGGCGGCGGGTGATGACGCCGACGAGACCAGGCCCGCAGTGGGCGCCGATCGCCGCGCCCACCTCGGTCACGTCCATGCGCCGCAGGCGGTCCCCGAAGCGTTCGCGCAGCCAGCCCGCGAGGGCCTCGGCGCGCCGTTCAGCGCCCAGGTGGTGCACCGTCATCTCGACTTCGGCGTCCCCGGCGTCGCCCACCGCCAGGGCCGCCAGGCGCTGGAGGCCCCGCGTTGGGGTGCGGACCTTCTCGATCATGTCGATGCGCCCGTCGTCGACGCCGAGGATCGGCTTGACCGACAGGGCCGTGCCCACCAGTGCCTTCGCGGTGCTGATCCGGCCGCCGCGCCGCAGGTACTCGAGCGTGTCGAGGTAGAAGTAAGTGGTGGTGCGGCCGATCGCCTCCTGCGCGGCGGCCGCGCACTCGAGTGCGTCGCCGCCCTTGTCGGCCGTGTCGGCCGCGGCGAGCACGGGGAAGCCGACGCCCATGCCGGCCCCGAGTGAGTCGACGACGGCGACGCGCCCGCTGAAACCGGCCGCGGCGGCCTCGGCCGCCGCCACGGTCCCCGAGAGCTTGCCCGACAGGTGCACCGACACGACGCCGGTGGCGCCCTCGTCGAGCAGCCGCCGGTAGGTCTCGCGCAGCAGCTCGGGGGAGAGCCGCGACGTCGTCACCGTCGTGCGCGGCTCGCGCAGCGCCTGGAGGATCGCGGCCGCGGCGATGTCCTCGCCTTCGCGGTACTCCTGGCCGCCGATGAGCACGGGGATGCCGAGCACCGTCAGGTTGCTCTGCTCGGCACGTAGGTGCTCGGGCAGCGCCGAGGTGGAATCGGTAACGACAGCGACGGTCACCCGGCCACATTACCTAACGGGCGGATTCGGCTTCCTCCACCACGAACGGCGTTCCCTGCTGGCAGAACGACATCATGCCCGGGTCGAGGTGCCCGTGCAGGGTCACCTCGGCGCCCGCGTAGACGACCGATTTGTCGTATTGGCCGAAGATGCCGTACACAGTGCCGTTGTAGGTCATGACCAGGCATCCCGATTCGACGCCGGACTCGATCGTGCCGGTGATGGTCATCACGGCGTTAGAGGTCGGTTTGTCCGAGGATCCCATGGACGGGTCCAGGTAGGGGGTCTCACTGGGCATATCGGTCACCTCGGGTTCGGTCTGCAGGGGTTCGGTCAGTTCGATGGTGGTAGAGACCGCCGGGGCAGTGGGCGCCACGATATTCGGCGAATCCTCGCTTCCGCCGCTCCCGCCTCCCGATCCGCAGGCGACCACGGCGGCCATGAGGAACCCGGTGGCGGCCACGGCACCGGTCAGCCTCGTGAGCTGTCTGACGCGCAGTTTCGGTGTATCCATGCGAATTCGACGTCCAGGATCGAGGTGCGGTTGCACCGCTATGATTTGTCGCCCGCCAGCTGGCCTTTCCCGAGCAGCGAGGAGCCGACCAGGTGCGGTGCGGTGACGCCGAGGTTGTAGCCGTACATCCGCCACTTCCCGGACTTCATCTGCCGCAGATCGGCCCAGTGCACATTGTCCATGCCCGACAGGCCGCTGGTGGGCCCGTGGTCCCATCCGAGTACACCGCCGACGATCTGTCGAGCCGAACCGCCGTGGCAGACCAGGATGGAGGTGCCTTCGAACTCGGACTCGACGAGGTCGCGCACGGCCTCGCCGGTGCGGCGCTTGAGGTCGCCCCAGGTCTCGATCTCGGGGTTGAGCAGCGGCTCCTGGGCGCGCCAGCGCGCGTGGTCGTCGGGGAACCGCTCGGCGATCTCGAGCATCGTCAGCCCTTCCCACGGGCCGTAGCCGCGCTCGCGCAGGCGCTTGTCCAGCTCGATCTCGACGCCGGTGAGCTCGGCGACCGGGCGGGCGGTGTCGACGGCCCGCCGCAGGTCGGAGGAGATGATGCGGGTCGGTTCGTACGCGGCGATGGCCGGTGCGGCCTCGGCGGCCTGGGCGCGGCCCGTCTCGTCGAGGTCGATGTCGGAGGAGCCCTGGATGCGGCCCGACAGGTTCCATGCCGTCTGCCCGTGCCGCACCACAAGTAGTCGGTTCACGGCTGCTCCTCGGGGTCCTCGTCGCCTTCTGAGCGGTCCGTCGGAGGCGCGGAGGCGTCGGTGAAGGGGATCTGGGGGCAGTCCTTCCAGAGGCCGTCGAGGCCGAAGTACTGGCGTGCCTCCTGGTGGAAGACGTGGACGACGATCTCGCCGTAGTCGAGCAGCACCCACTGCTCGCCTCCGCCCTTGCCCTCGCGGCGCAGCGGGCGGGTGTCGTGCTCTTTGATGAGCCGCTCTTCCACCGCGTCGACGATCGCCTTGACCTGCCGTTCGTTCGTCGCCGAGACGATCACGAAGACGTCGGTGAGCGCTATCTTCTCGGTGACGTCCCGCAGGTTGATGTCGTGGGCCTTCCTGTCGGCCGCCGCCTGCGCTGCGGAGAACGCCAGGGTCTTGGCGGTGTCGGTTGCGGTCACGTACTCCCCTATCGACGAGAATCCTGCCGGTGTTCTCCGGCGTACCGCTCTAGTCTTACACGTCCGGACCGACAACACCTTCTCTGTTTCGCGCGATCAGGCCTGCGCCACGCCGCAGCCGTTCAGCTGCGGTAAAGCCCGTGTTCGGCGATGTAGCCGTCGACGCTGTCGGGCACCAGGTAGCGGATCGGCTCGGCGTCGGCGACACGTCGGCGGCATTCGCTGGAGGAGACGGCGACACCGGGCGCGTCGACGAATTCGACCTCGATGCCGAAGGAGACGTCGACTTCGCGCCGCGAATGCCCTGGCCGGTTCACGGCGATGAACTTGACGGCCTCGCACAGCTCATCGACGCGGTGCCAGGTGCGGAGGTTCTCGAGGGAGTCGGCGCCGATGATGAAGTAGAGGTCGATCTGGGAGCCGTATTCGGCTCGGACGTCGGCGACGGTGTCGATCGCGTAGGTGTGGCCGGGCCGGTCGATGTCGCAGGTGCTCACCCGGAAGCGGGGATCGGGCTCGACGGCGAGGCGGGTCATCGCGAGCCGGTCCGCGGCATCGGTGATCGCCCGATGGTTCTTCTGCCAGGGGTCGCCGGCGGGAACGAAGACGACCTCATCGAGCTCACACCGCATCGCCGCCTCGCTGGCGGCTACGAGATGCCCGAGGTGCGGGGGGTCGAACGTCCCTCCGAAGATTCCCACACGGCGAAACGGCTGCTCTGGCACAGCGCAGATCCTACAGCGTTCGGGCGGCGGCACGCCCGCTCCGGCTGTGGCCGATCCCGGGCAAGGCTGCGCCTACGAGGGCCGCAGCGGTCGGCCGTGCTTGACGACCTTGTCGAGCCGGTCGGGGTTGATGTAGCTCTCGAGGTACCCGCAGACCGCGCATGCATAGAAGTGCAGGTATGACTCTTGCGACCACCGGGTGCCGAGTTCAACCTCCGAATAGCCGCCCGCTCTGCCGGCGAGCACGTAGACATGGTCGCTTCGGCATTTGACGCAGATTCCCCGTCGCATTGAACCAGGCCTCCCCCGATCGCAGCTGGCATCAAGGACCAGCCTAATGAAGGCATGCGAAAGGCCCCCACTGCGCGTGGGGGCCGGTGCCGCCATGTGCGCTGGGGAGTACGGCGAAGGGCCCCCGCTGTTGGCGGGGGCCCTTGCGTCATGTCAATGTTTGGCGGTGTCCTGCTCTCCCACACCCCCTCGGGTGCAGTACCATCGGCGCTGGAAGCCGTAACGACCGGGTTCGGAATGGGACCGGGTGTGCCACTTCCGCTCTCACCACCAAACAAACCAGTGAGACCACATACACAAGCCCGCAGAACCTTGAACGACCGACCTTGCGGGATCGTCGTATCACGGTCCTGGGCGTGTTGCCTCAGAATCGCATAGCGTGCGTGAATGTCAT